>CP070734.1:0-19029 GCA_020347605.1 Deltaproteobacteria bacterium
CTCCAGATCGCATCGGCACCGATCGAGAGCACGAGCGGCCGCACGCTCGGCTCTCTGCACGCGGTCCTGCCGCTCGAAACCCTGGCGAGCCTGCTGCAGAGCGAGGAGCTCGGCGGTTCCGGCCAGATTCTCGTGGTCGCTCGGGATCGATCGGTGCTGAGCCCCCCGGCGCCGGGACCGGAGCCCGAGACCTTCTCGCGGGCGCTGCCGGGGCCGGACAAGCTGCCCGTGGTCGAGCAGTACACCAACGACGCGGGTACGACGGTGGTCGGCAGCGCGGTGCACTTCTCGCGCTTCGGCTGGACCATCGCAGTGGAGGAAGAATACGACCAGGCGTTCGAAGCCATCTTCGGCGTGATCCGACGGGTGTTGGGCATCGATCTGGCAGTCGTGTTGCTGGTCACACTCGTCGCCTACCGCATCACGCGTTCGATCGTCGCGCCGATCGAGGCGCTCTCCGAGGGCGCGCGGCGCATCCTCAAGGGCGAGCACGACGTCGTGATTCCGACGCCCTGGCGCAAGGACGAGATCGCGCTGCTGACGCGAACCTTCAACGACATGGTCGCAAAGCTCAACGCGAACCGGATCGAGCTGCAGCTGAGCCGAGTCGAGATCGAGGCCGCGAACCAGCGATTGCGCTTCCAGAACCAGGAGCTGCAGCGCGCCAACGAGGCGCTCTCGCAGCTCTCGATCACCGACGGCTTGACGAAGCTCCACAATCACCGCTTCTTCCAGGACCATCTGTCGCGCGAGATCAAGCGCGCCCGGCGCGCCAAGGATCCGCTGTCGCTCATCCTGATCGACATCGACGATTTCAAGCTCTTGAACGACAAGCACGGCCACGCAGCCGGCGACGCCGTATTGCGTAGGATCGCGGAGGTGATGAGCGGGCTGACCCGCGAGACGGACCTGCTCGCGCGCTACGGCGGTGAGGAGTTCGCACTGCTGGCGTCGCAGACCGATCTCGAAGGCGCCACGGCGCTGGCAGAGAAGATCCGCATCGGCGTGTCGGAGAACCGCTTCGCGGTGTCGGAGGGTCGCCCCAAGATGCGGGTGACCGTCTCGATCGGCATCTCCACGTACCGCGGCGACCGCACGCGCTTCTTCAACGAGGCGGATCAGGCGCTCTACGAGGCGAAGAGCGCGGGCAAGGACTGCGTGATGGTGGCGCCGAAGGAGGACGCCTGACGGGGGCGCCGCGCACTCCGGCCCCGCTGTCAGCGCAGCTTCTGGATCAGGGAGCCGTGGACCCAACCCACGTCGCCGCCGGCCGTGCGAACCAGCACCCAGTCGGCGTCCTCCGCCTCGGCGAAGACGGGCGTGTCGCGCGCCAGAACGCGGACCACGCGGTCGTCGGTCGAGGTTCCCGCGCGCAGATTCACGCGCTCCCCCACCACGACGGCCGTCGCGGTCTCCTGCTGCACGAGCTCGACCTCGGCGTTGAGGTCGTTCGCGATGTGATGGGCCCGGGCGGCAAAGAAGATCGCGGCGCCGAAGTGACCGAGCTCGACCTGGCGGTCGGCCTCGGCGAGCTTCGCCCGGGCTTCGGCGACCTCGTCGGCGCCCCACCGCGCGCGATCGGCGGCGCGCTCGAGGGTGATGCGCGCCTCGGCGATCGTCGCGATGGCGTCGGCCCGGCTGTGCGGACTGCTGTCGCCCGCGGAGCTACCGGAGAGCACCTTCTCGGCCTGCTCCAGGTCGGCGCGCAGCCGCGTCACCTCGAGTGCCAGGAGCTCCGCGCGTTTGGCCTGCGCCTCGAGACGAGCCTGCCCGAACGGGTTGCCGACGGGTACCTGCGAACAGCCGGCGAACAGCGAGCCGACGACGAGCGCGGCGACCGCGAACCGCTCCGGCGCCACGCGGCGGTGCCGGTCGCGGCCCGAGAATCGCCGCTGCGAGCGGGCGGTGTCGCGCATCGAGAGCGAGCCCTCCGCGGCTTCCGGGAACACCGCAGACACGTATCGACGGCAGCGGCAATGCCTTGAGGCGGCCGAGGCGGGGCGCTGTGCCCCCGGGGGAAATCGGGCTCGGCGCCTACAAATCGTCCCGGGTGCGGCGAATGCGAACGCCGGCGTATGCCAGGACCCCGGCGATCGGCGACGGCTTGCGCACGGTGACCGTGACCGCCGCCGCGTCGAACTTGGCCAGGACCGCGTGGCAGATCCGCTCCGCGAGAGCCTCCACGAGCTTGTGCTCCTGGTTGGCTGCGACGTCCTCGACCACCTCGAAGACCCGCTTGTAGTGGATCGTGTCGCGAATCCGGTCGGTGCGTCCCGGCCGGGAGAGTCCGCTCTCGATCTCCAGGTCGAGGCGCACCGGCCTTCGCATGCGGCGCTCGGCGGCGGTCACGCCCAGGGCGGCGGGCACCTGGATGCCGTGGAGCAGGATCGCGTCGGCCATGCTCCGGTCCTCCGTCGAGCGCGGCTCCGGAATCCCTAGCCTATCCCAGAAGCCGCGCGCGCTCCCCTCCGCGCCGCGATCCGGGCTCGAGCGCTCGCGGCACCGCCCGCCGGGCTAGAATCGCCGGCGCAACCGGAGGCCGCACGCCGTGAAGCTCGACGAGATCCGCGCCAGAGAAGCCACCCACTTCCTGCCGGTCGTGAACCGGCTGCCCGTGGCCCTGTTCGAGGGCCGCGGCTCGCGCGTGTGGGACACCGATGGACGCGAGTACGTCGATCTGACCAGCGGCTGGGGCGTGGCGTCCATCGGCCACTGCCACCCGGCGCTCGTGCGCGCCCTGTCGGAGCAGGCGGCGCGTCTCATGCAGACCACCAACCTCTTCTACACGCTGCCGCAGCTCGACCTGGTGGAGCGCCTCGCGGAGCTGGCTCCGGCGCCGCTCACGCGCACCTTCCTGCTGAACTCGGGAACCGAGGCCGTCGAGGGCGCCATCAAGCTGGCGCATCGGGCGACCGGCCGGACGAAGTTCGTATCGACGCGGAAGTCCTTCCACGGTCGCACGCTCTCCGCGCTGAGCCTGATCGGCCAGCCCAAGTACCGGGACGCGTGGAAGGCGCTCCTGCCCGAGCCCTGCGTCGTCCCGTTCGACGACCTGGCTGCGGCGCGCGACGCCGTCGACGACGCCACAGCGGCCTTCGTGGTCGAGCCGGTTCAGGGCGAGGGCGGTGTGAACGTGCCGCGCGACGGGTATCTCGTCGGTCTGCGCGAGATCTGCGATCGTGCCGGCGCACTGCTGATCCTCGACGAGATCCAGACCGGCATCGGACGCACCGGAAGGATGTTCGCGCTCGAGCACGAGGGCGTGGTGCCCGACGTCGTGACGCTCGCCAAGGGGCTCGGGGGTGGGTTTCCGGTGAGTGCCTTCATGACCACCGAGGCGGTGGCGAAGACGGTGAAGCTCGGCGACCACGGCGGCACGTACGCGGGCAACCCGCTCGCTGCGGCGGCGGCCAACGCGGTCCTCGCGGTCGTGACGGAGGAGAAGCTGCCGGAGCGCGCCGCCGAGCTGGGGGCGCGCCTCCTCGAGGAGCTGCGCCGCTTCGCCGGCCACCATCCCGACCGGGTCGCCGACGCGCGCGGGCGCGGTCTCTTCGCGGGCCTCGAGCTGCGCGATGCCGAGCGCGCCGCCGCCGTCCAGCGCCGCGCCATCGAGCAGGGCGTGCTCGTGAACGTCACGGCCGACACGGTGATCCGCTTCTTCCCCGCGCTCAACATTCCCGAGGAGGACCTGTGGCCCGCCCTGCACACCGTGCTCGAGGCGGTCCGGGCCTGAGCGCCCCGCGCCTCGCCGGCAGCGGCGATCAGCGGGCCGGATCGGGTGTCGGGGGGGCCGGCGCCCGGCGGTCGAGCTCTCGAATCAGATCGGCGCGCATCTCCTGGGCCTCCAGCAGGTGCTCGAGGGAGCCGACCTCGCGCGCGCGCTCGACCGTGTGAATCGCGTCGAACTCGGCCGCCACCTCCGCCTGTTTCTCCAGGACGGCCTCGGCGACGACCCGCTCGTAGGCGCCGCGCGCCTCGGGCGTCGGATCGTTGCGGAGCGCCCGCTGGAGCTTCTTCACGCGCGGATCGCGCACGGCGCGCGCGCGCACTTCGCGGGTGAACACGACCTTGGCGGCCGGAGCCCCGCCGATCACCGAGGCGTAGGAGCCCAGCAACGCCGACGCGCGCAGGTTCTCGTTGAGCGCCCGCGAGAAGACGACGTAGGCACCGCCGTGGTAGCGCGAGACCACGACGAAGAAGATCGGACCCTGGAAGTTCACGACCGCCCGGGCGATCTCGGCGCCGTACTCGAGCTGCAGGCGCCGCATCGACTCGGGGGATCCGTCGAAGCCGGATAGATTGGCCAGGATTGCGACCGGCCGGTTGCCGCTCGCGGCGTTGAGTGCGCGCGCGACCTTCTTGGAAGCCGTCGGGAAGAGCGTGCCACCGGTCCAGGACTCGGGTCCGTCGATGGGTCGATAGCCCTGGCGCGGCACGTTTCGACTCTCGATGCCGATCAGGCAGACGGGATGGCCTCCCAGGTGCGCGTCCCAGACGATCGCCGTCTCGCCCCCCACCACCGACGGCCACCGCTCGAGCGAACCGCCATCCGCGTCCACCAGCGCCCGCATCACCGCGCGCATCGCGAAGGGGCGCTTGCGCTCCGGGTTCGTGGCGTCGTCGAAGATCTCTCCCACCCGCCGAAACGTCTCGCCGAGACCCTCGGGATAGGGCGTGTCCGTGATGCTGCGCTCGGGGCGATCGATCGTCGCGTGGCGCCGCGGGCCGGGCTCACCGGGCACGACGTACGTGTAGCGGTAGTGGTCGTAGAGGATCGCGTAGGCTTCTTCGAGGTCACGCGCGAAGTACTGCGCCTGACCGCTCGGGCCCATCACGGGCTCGAAGCCGCCGATCCCGATCTCGTCATCCGCCGAGACGCCGCCCGACGCGTCGAGTGCGGCGCTGCCCGTGAGCACCATCGAGGCCTTCGGCGTCATGATGAGCGCGCCGCGCGTGTGCATGAGCATCGTGGCCAGCGCATCCCAGTAGCTCTGCGCGCCCACGTTCACACCGTTCACGATCACGTGGATGACGCCGCCCGCCTGCGTGAAGGTGACGATGCGGCGCACCACGCGAGCGGTCGCGTCGAGGTTCTCCGTGCCGCTGTCCATTGCGATGCGCGCGCCGCTCGACACCGGCACCCACTCGACCGGAACCCGCAGGCGCACGGCCAGGTCGATCGCCGCGATCACGCGATCGCACTCGGGCGGGCCCAGGGAGCCCATCCCCAGCGTCGGATCCGAGAGCAGCAGCACCCGGCGCATCCCCTCTGGAACCTTCTCGGTCGGCGTCGAGATCACGCCCAGCACGATGCCGCACGTATTCAGGCCGTGGGCCCGCTCCACCGGCACGGCCTGCAGCGTGTCCGGGTCGAGGTCGTACTCCTCGAAGCGGCCGCGCGGGAGCTTCGGATCGAGGCTCGCGGCTCCGCCGGGCTGACTGCCGCACAGCATGCGGATGATCTCGTACGGATACACGAGATTGCGTCGGCGCGCCTTGACGACCTTGCGTTCGTAGGCCCCGGCCGGGTGGAGCGGTTGCGCGTGCGGTCGCCGCCACAAGAGCTCCATGCCGCTCCCGCCCGGGTCCGCGATCACCGCCTCGAGGCGACGCGCGGGCAGACCGGGGCGCTTCGGCGCGAGGCGCACCTGGACGAGGACCTTCTCGAGGCCCAGGTGACGGGTCGCCGGGTAGAGCCGGCGCGTGATGCTCTCGGTGGTGCGGCGATCCACGACCACCGTCGGGGCGACGAACAGGGCGACCCGGTTCCACTGCAGGCGGCGCTCGGGATCGCGCTCCGAGAGGATGTTGCGCAGCGTTCGACTCGCCTCGTAGAAGGCGTGCTCGAAGGCCGTCAGGTGGAAGCCCGCGTCGGATCCGTTTCCCGGGGCGCGGCCGCGCACGACGGTGAGCACGAAGATCCGCTCGTCGTTCGGCACCTCCCGCGCGCGGCCGGCGAACGCAAACGTCCCGTCCGGCGCGGGCAGGCGATCGAGCTCGAACGCGGCGTAGCGGTCGAGACCCACCCGGGCGGCGGTCTCCGGGTGCAGTCCGTGCAGCTCGAGCGCCTCGGTTCCACCGGCGTCGGTCGGAACGAAGCTCACGTAGTCGTCGCGGCCGTCCGGGGGCAGGATCCCGAGCGTGAGCCGGCGCGCCGCGAAGCCTCCCGCGAGCGCGGACCGGACCGCCGCCGCGGCCGTCGACGCATCCTCGTCGTTGCGGCAGGGCACCAACAGCTCGATCGCATCCACGGGCCGAGCCTCCGGCGTGCGCCGCGCTTCGGCGGCGGCGTCGCACAGACGGCGCAGCGTCTCGAGCAACCGGCCCGGCGCGGGCACGCCGCCGAGCACGACGCGTCCGTCGGCCAGCTCGAAGCGGGTCACGCCGTCGCCCGGGTAGATGCGGGGCGCGTCCGGCTCCGGAACGCTCGGGCAGTACCGGCGCACGACGTGTGCGCCCAGCGCCAGGGACCGCCGGTGGGCATCCGGCGACGACACCCAGCTTCCGACGCGATCGAACACGCCCCGCGGCGCATCGGCGAGCTGGAGCAGCACCGGATCCAGCGGCGATCCCGGCGAGATCTCGATCGCGGCGAGCGCCGCATCGACGGCCGCTGCGCTGCGCTGCGTCTGGCGCTCGAGCTCGGGTGCCTCGAACAGCGTGTAGCGGGCCTCCGTCGCGGCGTCGGCGAGCGCGTTCGGCACCTGGCCGCGCATCGCCTCGATGCGGGCGAGCACGTCCGCCAGCGCCGGATCGGCGTGCACCGCGAGGCCCGTGCGTGCGAGGTCGAGCAGCCGGCGGACGATCGCCATCGCCAGCCGCTCGCGGAGTTCCAGCGCACCGCGCGTCGCGAGCAGCCGCAGGACGGCTCGCTCCAGCGCGTCGCCGTAGGCGAGGCCCGACACTCCGTAGTGTGCGAGCGCCGTGCGCAGCAGGTCGAGGAAGTCGGCCGCGATGCCGGCTCCGCCCGCGCGCATCCGGCGCACGTACATGCGCAGGCGCGCGAGGTTGGACGGGCGGATCTCCCGGGCCTCCTCGATGCCCGCGACGGTCGACGGCGCGGGCGAGAACAGCTGCTCGACGTCCGCGAACAGCGCCAGCTCGTGGCAGATCTCGAAGACTTCGCGGCGAAACGCCTCGGGCAGGCCGTCGGGCAGCGGCGTCTCGAGCACCGCGACGAGCTTCTCGACGCGCTCCGGATTGGCGTCGTACCCCAGCAGCAGCCGGTAGATCTCGTCGCGCGCAGCCTCCACGGCCAGCCGGCGGTCCGCCGCGTCGAGCGCTGCGGCGGCGGCGAGGTCGGGCTGTCCCGACGGGCCCTCGCGGCCGCGCGCGAAGAAGTGGTCGAGCGGATCGGTCTCCGCGGGAAGGCGCAGGCGCTCACCCGCGCTCGCCTCCGCGTCGGCGCGGTGCGCGGGATCGATCTTGAGCAGGATCTCGTCCGCCGCAACCTGCTGCCCCCGTCGCACGCAGACCTCGGTGACGGTGCCGCTCACGGGTGCCCGGAAGGCGATCTCCATCTTCATCGCCTCGAGGAGTCCGAGCGGTTGTCCGAGCGCGACGGCGTCTCCGGGCTCGACGTGGATGCCGATCACGAGCGCCGGCGTGCCGGCGCGTACGTGGCCGGTCGTCTCCCAACCGAAACGCTGCGGGTGTCCCTCGATCTCGACGCGCAGGTGACTCTCGGTGGCGTCGTGCAACACGCGCAGGGAGCGGCCGCCGAGCTCGAGCGTGGCCGCGTGCGTGCGGTCTTCGCGGAGACGCGCCTCGACCACGCGGCCGTCGAGGTGAACGCGATACCGCCAGTTGCCGACGGCGAAGACGCGAAGGCGATAGGCGTCGGCGCCGTGCAGAAGCTCGATCTCCTGCCCCGTCGCCGCCGGCACGCGCGCGAACGACACGTTCGTGGTGTCCGCGAAGAAGGCCGACCGCGCCTCGTAGCGTCGCCGCTGATAGGCCAGGATCGCGGCCGCGACCAGCGACTCGACCGCGTAGAGGCGGCGGGCCGCGCGGCCGCGCGAGAAGCGCTCGAGCCAGTCGGTGTCGACCTTGCCGGCGCGGAACTCCTCCGACGAGAGCACCTCGATCAAGAAGCCCTTGTTGGAGGCCCCGCCCTCGATGGCGAGATCGAAATCGCGCAGCGCGGACACGAGACGCGCGCGCGCTTCCTCGCGCGTGGCGCCGCTGGCGATCACCTTCGCGAGCAGCGAGTCGAAGTCGGGCGGAACCTCGCATCCCACCACGACGCCCGCGTCGATCCGGATCCGAGGCCCCAGCGCGGGATCGAAGCACGCGATCCGGCCCGGCGACGGAAGAAACTCCCGGTCCGGATCCTCGGCGCAGACGCGCGCCTCGATGGCGACACCGTGCGCGGCCGTCCGCGTCGGGGGGATCGACTCGCCGCGCGCGATCCGGATCTGCAGCTGCACCAGATCGACGTCACGGACCGCCTCGCTGATGGCGTGTTCGACCTGGAGCCGGGGATTCACCTCGAGAAAGAAGAAGTCGCGACCGGTGACGAGGAACTCGACGGTGCCCACGCCGCAGTAGCCCACGCGGCGCGCGAGCTCGACCGCCGCCGTCTCGATGTCGGCGAGCCGCTCGGGCGGGATGCCGGCCGGCGGCGCCTCTTCGATCAGCTTCTGATGGCGACGCTGTACGGAGCAATCGCGGCACCCCAGCGAGACCACGCGACCCTGGCCGTCGGCCGCGACCTGCACCTCGATGTGTCGGCCGCCGGTCAGGCGGCGCTCCAGGAACAGCCGACCGTCGCCGAAGCTCGCCTCGGCCTCGGAGCGGGCCGAGCGGAACGCGGCTGCGAGCTCACCGGCAGACGGGACCATCCGGATGCCGCGGCCTCCGCCCGACGCTGCGGCCTTGATCGCCAGCGGGAAGCCGATCTCGCGCGCGCAGCGCGCGGCATGCTCCGCGTCGTCGACGCGCCCACCACTCCACGGAATCACGGGAACCCCGGCGCGCTCCGCGAGCTCCTTGGCCGCGATCTTGTCGCCCAGAAGACGCATGACGTCGCCGGAGGGACCCAGGAAGCGAAGGCCCTCGGCGACCACGAGGTCCGCGAACGCGGGATCCTCCGCCACGAAGCCCCAGCCGGGCCAGACGGCGTCACAGCCGCCTGCGCGCAAGCCGGCCAGGAGCACAGCGTGATCGAGATGGGCCGCCAGGGCGCTGTCCGCCCCCTCGAGACGCACCGCGACATCGGCATGACGCACGAACGGGGCGTTCCGGTCGACCCCGGTGTAGAGGGCGACCGCCACGAGGTCGGAGCCCTCCTCGGCGCGCAGGGCCTTGACCGCCCGGATGCAACGCAGCGCCGCCTCGCCGCGATTCGCGATGCCGAGGCGGCGCAGGGCGCGGAACTTGCTGAGCCGGTCGTTCACCGGACGCGGCTCCGCGGGGAGGATCCGAACGCGCGCGACGGCGGGTCGCTCGACCCGACCGGCGCCCCCGCCACGGGGCGGCCCACCGCGCTATCCGCCATACATCCCGCCGTTCACGTGGATCACGCTGCCCGTCACGTAGTGGGCGCGCGTGGCCAGGAAGGCGACGACGTCGGCGACCTCTTCCGGTGTCCCCATGCGGCCGAGCGGAATGCGCGCCAGGATCTGCTCGCGAACGGCGGGCGGAAGATCCGCGGTCATCTCGGTCGCCACGAAGCCGGGCGCTACCGAGTTCACCAGGATCGGCCTCCCCCGCACCTCCTGCGCGAGGGACTTGGTGAAGGCGTCGAGCCCCGCCTTCGCCATCGTGTACGGGATCTGACCGGCGTTTCCCGTGTGCCCGACCACGCTCGTGATGTTGATGATGCGGCCGCGCTTCGCGCGCAGCATGAAGCGGCGAAGCACGAGCTTGGTGAGGTACCAGGTGCCCCGCTGGACGGCCGCCACCGCGTCGTAGGTTTCGAGCTTCATGCGGAAGATGTCGCCGTTCTCGTTGTAGCCGGCGTTGTTCACGAGCACGTCGATCCGGCCGAAATCGTCCCGCAGCGACGCGATCAGCGCGTCGATCTCTGCGGGATCTGCGAGGTCGGCGCGATACGTCTGCGCCTCGGGAAGCTCCCCCGCCAGCTTCAGCGCCGACTCGTGGCTGGATCGGTAGTGGAGCGCGACGCGGAAGCCCTCGGCGGAGAGCGCGCGGCAGCAGGCCGCTCCGATCCCGGTGCCGCCGCCCGTGACCAGCGCGACCGGCCTATCGCCCGGATTGGTCATCGGCTCGTCCTCCGTCGCGCGAGATTCTAGGGGCCGGTCGGAGCCGCGCGCGAGATCCACGGGCTCGACGGCGAACCGGGCATCGCGCCGCTCACGAAGCCGCCTCGGGATCGACCGGCCCGACGCCGCGGCGAAGCCGCGTCACGTGGTCGCCCCGGAGATGTGCTCGCCGCCGTCGACCCGCAACACGACCCCGTTGATCCAGGCCGCCTCGTCGGTCGACAGGAGATACACGGCGTCGGCGACATCCTTCGGCGTCGTGAGCCGGCCGAAGGGATTGCGCATGCGCGCCTGCGCCTTGAGGTGCTCGTTCCCGGGGATCGCCTGAAGCGCAGGGGTCTCGGTGATACCGGCCTGGATCACGTTGGCGCGGATCCCGTACGGCGCGAGCTCGACCGCCATCGAGCGCGAGATCGACTCGAGCGCCACCTTGGCGGCCGCGACGGCGGCATAGCCCTTCCACGCCACCTCGTTGCCCTCGCTGGTCAGGCCGATGATGCGCGCGTCGGACGCGAAGCGCCCTCGCTGGAGCAGCGCCTGCGTCCAACCGAGCAGACTGGTCCCCATCGCGTGGATCGTGTGCTGCAGGTCGTCCTCGTCCAGGCAACGCTCCGGGTAGCGCGGCGGGTTCGCGAGCGGCGCGAGTGCGTCGGCGCCCTCCCGGAACAGCGCGTCGGACGTCTCCGTGACGCGAGCTTCGTCGACACCGAGCTCGGTCGCCAGCGCGGCGCCGGCGCTCCCGCGGCGCGGCTTCTCCGGCGCGATCAACTTCAGACTGCCGAACGCCACCGAGTGCAGCAGCGTGCGGACACGGCCGCGCTCCCCCATCGCGCCCTCCAACGCGTCGAGGATCTCTTCGCGCAGCTTCGCGTCGAGCGCGCTCTTGTTGAGGGTGAGCACGCGCACGCCGGTTCCGCGCAGCTTCTCGAACTCGGGCTCGACCTGGCGCGCGACCGAGCGCCGATCCCGGTGCACGATGCACAGGTTCATGCCGTGCTGGGCGAGCTTGTGTGCGGTCGCGAGCCCGAAGCCGCTGGAGCCCCCGAGGATCAAGCCCCACCAGTCCGCGGGAAACTTGGCTTCCAAGGACGGCTCCTCTCACGTCCGGGACATTCGGATTCTGGAGGACTGCGACGGGCGCCCGCAAGCGGTGGGCTCGCGCATCATCGCGCACGCAGGGCGCTTGTCAACATTCCGGACTCGGAGTCAGGCCCTCGTGCGGCGCGCATCGGCCGACACGCAGCGCAGGCCGTTCGCAGGACGGCGCGCAGCGAGCCGACGGCGAACGAAGCGGGCGCCCGCCCGGACGGGGGGCGAGCGAAGGCCGGAGGTCCGAGCCGGTCGCGAGGACGAGGCCGGCAGGGCTAGTCGAGCAGCAGGCCGAGCAGCCGCTCCACCACGGCGCCGCCCAGCCAGGAGCCGACGCCCAGCGTCACGTACAGAGCGAAGCGAAGGAGCGTGCCGGGATCGAAGGGCCAGGTGCGCGCCGACTCGATGCGTTGCTCGTAGGCGATCAGGTTCGCGAGCCGCGCGCTGGTTCCGCCAGCGCCGGCGCGCGCGGAGAGCTGCGCGTCGCGCTCGGCGCGCAGCGCCGCTCGCACGCGCTCGAGCTCCGACTGCTTCTCCTCGCGAAGCCGCCGGTGCACGCCGCGCACCGGCAGGAGCATCACTGCGGTGGCGGCCACCAGGATCAGGACCAGCGCGACGCGCGCGGTGGACTGCGCCCACGACACGAGGAACAGGAGCGACGTGAGGACGGTGAGCCCGGTCCAGATCAGGACGCTGCGCAGGCCGTGCCGCGCGAAGGGCGCCAGGCGCGTCGGGTCGAGCAGGTCGACCGCCGCACACGTCTCCCCGAGGTTCGAGAAGCGCCGCGCGACCGTCAGCTCCGTGTACACGAGCGGCGCGAGCAGCAGCACCACGACGGCGCTCCGGAGCATGATCCAGGTCATGCGCGGATCGCCGAGCGGCGGACGCCCCTCCGGCCAGCTGGGGCTCGGGCTCGGGCCCACGAACAGCGGTAGCTGGGACACCGCGACCAGCAGCGCCGTGAGCGACACGAGATGCGCGCCGTTGAAGGTGACGAGTGCGCGCAGGCGATCCCGGAACTGGGCCTCCGAGAGGCGCAGCGCCGGCCGCAGCGCGTGCAGATCGAGGCGCGCGCCGCGCAGGCCGTAGACGAGGGCGGCGGGCGTGTAGGCGATCATCAGGACGTGTACGCCCTCGAACCAGGCCACCTCGAGGCCGACCGAGCGGATCGCTTCGACACCCAGCGCGAGGGCGTGGTAGACGAGCAGGATCGACAGCCAGGTGACCGCGGCGACACCGAACACCCAGCGCGGCGACCGGGCCAGCGACGCGCGGTCGAGCGCGCGGATCGGCCAGCGGGGCTCGCGGGGACGTCTGGACCGTGCAGCTCGCATGTGTCCCCGCGCGCGTTCATCCCATCCAGGAGCCGTTGTTGGGGTCGATCGCCTGACCGGTGAAGGCGCGGGCATCGGGCGAGAGGAGGAACGCCACGACGCCCGCGATCTCCTCGGGCGGACTGATGCGGTCGAGCGGTGTCTCGGCCAGCACCCGGGCGCGCACGGCTTCGTAGGCCTCCTGCTCGCGTTCCGCGATGTCCTGCATGCCGCGCTGCGCCATCTCGGTGTCGACCCAGCCGGGGCAGATCGCGTTCACGAGCACGTCGTGCTCGGCCCACTCCAGCGCGAACGCGCGCACCATGCCCAAAAGACCCGCCTTGCTCGCGCAGTACGCGGTGTAGCCGGGCACGCCGAAGCGCGCGAGACACGAAGCGATCACGACCATGTGTCGCGCCCCGGGACCCGGCGCCAGCCGCCGCTCGAAGGCGCGCGCGCTGGCGTAGCTGCCGTCGAGGTTGGTGCGCACGATCTCGTCCCAGCGATCGCCCTCGCCGCCGGGACCCGGGCGATTGGGCCCGCCCACGCCGGCGTTGGCGACCAGCGCGTGCAGCGGCCCCAAGCGCTCCGCGATCGCGGCGAAGGCGGCGTCCACGGCCGCGGCGTCGCGCACGTCCGCGGCGGCGACGACGGCGTCGCCGCCCAGCTCGGCCGCGACCTCTTCCAGCCGCTCCCGGTCCCGCCCCACGAGACCCAGGCGCGCACCATCGGCCGCGAGGCGCAGCGCGACCGCGCGGCCGATCCCGGTCCCCGCGCCGGTCACCACGGCGACGCGTCCCGCCCGCTCGCTCACGTGTCCGCGCGCTCCGCGCGCGCGCCGATTCGAAGCTCGGCGAGACACTCCGGGATGTCGGCGCGGCGCCCGACCACCACCTTCGCGCCGCTCGGCAACGCCTCGGAGAGCCGCCGGAAGTAGCGCTGCTGCGTGCGACCGTCCACGATGACCACGACGCCGCGGTCCTCCTCACTGCGAATCAGGCGACCCACCATCTGCTTCAGGTAGAGCAGCATCTTGCCCAGCACGTAGCGACCGAAGGCGTCGTCGCCGGACGCCCGCAGCCTCGCTTCGCGGCGCTTGCGCAGCTCGGTCGGCACCTCGAACGGCAGCTTTTCGATCACGACGGCCTGCAGCTTTGGTCCCGGGATGTCGAGGCCCTGCCAGAAGCTCCGCGCCCCGAGCAGGACGCCCGCGCCGCCCGCGCGCCGGAAGCGCTCGACCAGCGCGGCCGGGTCGTCGCCGGCGCTGCGCGGCGCGAGGACGTCGAACCCGTCGCCGCGCAGTTGCTCCGAGAGCCGCTCGGCGACCTGGTTCATGCGGCGCAGGCTGGTGAAGAGTCCGAGGGTCCGCCCGCCGAGCTGGCGGGCCAGATCGGCGAGCACCGCGGCGGTCAACTCGACCGGATCGGTCGGCGCTTCTTCGAGCGCCAACACGCGCATGTGTCGATCGTACGGGAACGGACTCTCGACCGAGACCCGCTCGACGCGCAGACCCGAGCGCGCGTCGAGCTCCAGCTCTCCCAGCGCCGCGAAGGGATCCCCCCCGACGAACAGGCTCGCGGAGACGGCCGCGAAGGAATCGAGACGCGCGAGGAAGCCCTCGCGGAACGCCTCGGCGGGTGAGACCGACCGGATCGCGAGCCGCCAGCGATCGTACGGCGGCGCCACGCCCTCGAAGGCGGCGACCGCGTCCGTGTCGGCCTCGAACGCGCTGCGCAACCCACGCGCGGCATCCCGCAGGTCGGCGACCGCCCGCGACACGGCGCTGGTTCCGTCGTCGCGACCGGAGCGGCCGGCCCGCGCGTCTGCGGCCTCCGCCACCTGGTCGAGCCGCTCCGCGGCGCGGCCGGCCAGCTCCCGCTCCGCGGAGAAGGCGCGATCCGCATGCGCGGGCAGCTGCACCTCGCCGAACTCGCTGGCGCGATCCGAGAGCGAGCGGCCGAGCGACACGAGATCGCGGTGGATGGACCGGCGCCAGGCCAGCACGTCGCGCTCGGTCGACCGCCGCGTCGGGCGCGGCAGCAGCCCCTCGGCGCGCCCCCGCTCGGTGGGACGCCCGAAGATCTCGTCGATGCGGTCGACCAGCTGATCGGGGCGCACTTCCAGGGCGTAGACCTCGTCTGCCACGCCGGCGAGCTCGTGGGCTTCGTCCACGACCACGTGCGTGAAATCGGGATAGTCGGGCGGCCAGCGCAGCAGCAGGTCGTGATTCGCCACGATCAGGTGGGCACCGGCCAGCGCCGCGCGGCGGCGGCCGAACGGACAGTCGCGTTCCGCCGCGCACTGCTCGCGGCTGCACTGCTCGGCGCGCGCCGCGACCGAGCGCCGGATCAGGTCCCGCAGCGCCGGCACGCGCCGTACGAACGCAGCGGGCAGCGCGCCCACCTCGCCGTGCGGACGGATGCGGGCGCAGGCCAGGAGCGCCGCATACGCGAGGCGGTCCTGTGGAAAGATGCTGGGCTCGCGCCCCTCGCCGAGGACGTCCTCGAGGCGCCGCGCGCAGATGTAGTTGGCGCGCCCCTTGATGGAGAGCGCCAGCAGGTCCGGATAGCCCAGGAAGCGCGCCGCCGCCGCGATGTCCTTCGAGAGCAGCTGGTCCTGGAGCAGCTTGGTGCGCGTAGAGATCACGACGGGCGCGCGGATCCCCGCCTCCGCCCGCTCCACCGCGAACGGTATGGCGGCTGCGAGGTACGCGAGGGATTTGCCGACGCCGGTCCCGCCCTCCAGCAACAGCGCTCCGCCGTCCGCCAGATTTCGCGCGAACGCGCGCGCCAGCTCGATCTGCTCGCCTCGGGCGCGGTAGCCGGGGAAGTACCGCGCGCCGCGCTCGGCGTCTCCGAGCGCCGCCGCGATCGCATCCGCGTCGAACGGTACGCGCGGCTCGTCGCTCGCGTCGATCGCGACGAACTGCGCCGGCTCCTCCCGGCGCAGCGGCGCGAGACCCTTCCCGAGCAGTGCCCGCCAGGGGGCGTCCGGCGCGTAGGTCTCGAGCGCGTTGCGCGCGGTCGCGAAGCGGGGATCGGCGGAAGCGGCGCCCGACGCCACGCGCGCGAGCACGCGCGCCGTGTCGAGCGCGTCGTCGAGCGCGCGGTGGCGCTCCTCGGAGCCGAGCAGCGCGCGGGTGAAGGACTCGAGGCGCAGGTCCGGCGCGTCGGGGTGCGTGATCGCCAGCACATCCTGCGTGTCGAGGTACGTCGCGTGTCCGAGCGAGGCGTCCACGAAGCGCGCCAGGAAGTGGCGCTCGAAGTCGGCGTTGTGGGCGATCAGCACCCGACCCGCCAGCGCCCGCGCGACGCCGGCCGCGACGTCCGCGGCGCGCGGCGCCTCGCACAGGTCTGCGTCGCGAAGACCCGTCAGGCGCTGGACCGGGCGGGGCAGCGGCCGCGACGGCCGCACCAGGCCGTCCTGCGTCACGACGCGCGCGGCACCCGGCTCGAGCAGCACCAGGCCGAACTCGAGGATCTCGGAGTCGGGATCGCTGGACAGCCCGGTCGTCTCGAGGTCGACGACCGCGACCGGGCCCGTGGCGGACAGGAACGGCTCGAGAGCCCCGAGGTCGATCCCGAGCT
The DNA here is from genome assembly GCA_020347605.1 of Deltaproteobacteria bacterium. GTDB lineage: Bacteria > Myxococcota_A > UBA9160 > UBA9160. The sequence continues at coordinate 16,216 of CP070734.1, forward strand.
CGAGCGGGTCACGCTCCTCGACCCGAAGCGCTGCGCCGGGTCTAGACGTAGATTCCGCCCTTGTACTCGCGATCCTGTCGGATCACGACGTTCACCAGCGCCGGCTTCCCGGACGCCGCGGCCCGCTCCAGCGCCGGGCGCAGCTCCTCGGGGCGTTCGACGTGTTCGCCATGGCCGCCGAGCGCCTCCACGACCTTGTCGTAGCGCGTGTAGTTGAGCAGGGTCGCCTGCAGCCGATCCCAGCCGTAGACCGTTCCCTGCGGTCGCATCATCTGACCCCACGCCCCGTCGTTACCGACGACGCCGATGATGGGCAGGCCGAAGCGCACGGCGGTGTCGTACTCGAATCCGTTCAGGCCGAACGAGCCGTCGCCGTAGACGATCACGACGCGCTTGTCCGGATTCGCGAGCTGCGCCGCCAGCGCGAAGGGCATCCCCACGCCCAGCGTGCCGAGCGGGCCCGGATCCATCCACGCCCCTTCCCGCTTGACCGGAATGATCTTCGCGGCCGTCGCGACGATGTCGCCGCCGTCGCCGATCACGATCGGATCGTCGAGCGTCTCGAGCCAGTCGCGCACCTCGCGGCACATCCGCTGCGGGTCGACCGGGACCTCGTCGCTGTTGAGCGACGCCTCGACCTTCTTCTCGGCCTCGATCTCCACGCGGCGCAGCTCGTCGCGCCAGCTCGAGAAGTTGAGCCGCAGCCCCTGGTTCTTCATCTCCTCGAGCAAGAGCTCGAAGCTGTTCGCGAGGTTCCCGACCAGCGCGACGTCGGACGATCGATTCTGCCCGATCAGCGTGGCGTCCATGTCGAGCTGGACGATCTTCGCGTCGGCGGGAATCGTCTGCCCGAAGCGCATGCGGAAGTCGAGCAGCGTCCCGGCCAGGATGATCGCGTCGATCGACTTGAGCGCGTGGCGCCGCGAGCGGTTCAGGAACTCGGGCGACGTCGGCGGGATCGTGCCGCGGCCCATGCCGTTCGTGTAGGCCGGGATGTGCGTCTCCTGCACGAAGCGGTTCAGCTCCGCGCTGGCATGCGACCACTTCACGCTGGTCCCCGCCATCAGCATGGGTCGCTCCGCCGTCTTCAACACCTCGAGCGCCGCGCGGATCTCCGCGCGGTCGGGCGACAGGCGCGGCGGCGCGGTGCGAATCCTCGGAATCCGCAGCGTTTCCTCCCCGACCTGGCTCATGAAGATGTCCATCGGGATCTCGAGGTAGGCCGGCCCGGGGATGCCCGAAACGGCGTGGCGGATCGCCAGCTCGATGTACTCGGGTATCCGGTGGGTCTGGTAGACCGCGTCCGCGTACTTCGTGATCGGCCGGACCACGCCGATGTGATCCATCTCCTGGAGCGAGCCGCGGCGCAGGTTCTCGAAGGGGCCCTGGCCGCCGATCACGAGGATCGGCGAGTTGGCGCGCCACGCGTTCGCGATGCCGGTCACGCCGTCGGTGACGCCGGGTCCGGCGGTGATGGCCGCGACGCCGATGCTTCCGGGTCGGCAGCGGGCCCACGCGTCTGCGGCGTGCACCGCCGCCTGCTCATGACGCACGTCCACGATGCGGATGCCCTCGTCGATGCAGCCGTCGTACAGCGGCATGATGTGCCCACCGGACAGCGTGAACACCACCTCCACGCCGGCTTCCTTGAGGGCCTTGGCCGCGAGCTTTCCGCCGTGCAGGGGCATCTCGATTCCTTCCGTCTTGCGGGGATCTGGCGACGGTATCACCCGGCCCGAGAGGGGGTCAATGACCGGCGATCGTGGGGCGAAGGTCCGGCACGTGCCGGCCGCGGATCCACCCGGGCGCGCGCGGACGCATGCCGGCGACGACGAGCGCTGCCGCGGTGGTGGGCGCGCAGCCCGCCCGCCCGCGCGGAGCGCGCGGCACGGGCGGGCACGCGTTGCGGGCGAGCGCCGTTCTACTGGTTGACGGCGAACTCGGCGCGACGGTTGTAGCGCCAGGCCGACTCGTCGTGCCCACGCACCGCCGGGTGCTCCTCGCCGAAGCTCACGGTCTTGAGCTTGGCGCGCGGAACCCCGAGGTCCACCAGGTAGCGCTTCACCGCGTTGGCGCGCCGCTCGCCGAGTGCGAGGTTGTACTCCTCGCTGCCGCGCTCGTCGCAATAGCCCTGGACCGTCACCGACACCCATTCCGACCCCGTGATCGTCTTGGCGTTCTTCTTGAGCGTGCTGCGCTGGTCGCCTCGAATCTCGGACTTGTCGAAGTCGAAGTAGACGACGCCGAGCTCTGCGCTCGGCTCCGGAATGTCGGTACCCGGAATCTTCCGGCCGCTCATGCCGGGGTCCTTCTCACCGATCGACTCGCCCTGGACGTCCTCGGTGTCCACGCCTTGCTTCGTCGCGCATCCGGCCGCGAGCGCCAGCGCGGCGACCCCAGCCAACCCGACTCGGAAGATGGATCGATGGCCCATTTTCAATGTTCTGTCCTCTCACCCCCCGACGGTGGTCGGGAAAATCGATGCGATCGTTCACCCGGCGCACGCAGCCCGCCGAGGGCCCGCGCGCGAACCGGGGTCCGGCGGGTAATTTTGAGGATTCAGACCGGCTTGGCAAGGAGATTGCGCACGGAAGCCGGACGCCGGGCCCGGTGGCCGGGCCCGGTTCTCACGCGAGTCCCCGGTGGATCAGGTATTCCGCGGTGAGCACCGCCCCCTTTGCGGCCCCCATCTTGGTGTTGTGGGACAGCAGGACGAACTGGACGCCGTGCTCGAGCACCGGGTCGGGACGGATCCGACCCACGACGGTGGTCATCCCGTCGTTCACCCGCCGGTCGATCAGCGGCTGGGGGCGG
>CP070734.1:19129-37406 GCA_020347605.1 Deltaproteobacteria bacterium
GGTCGTGCGCGACGAGCGCCGCGGTCATGGCGCCGGCTCCGGAGCCGACGACCAGGAGATCGAAGGTGTGGTCCCAGTCTCGTGCGTTCGCGTCGCTCATGGCTACTCCATCCGATCGGATCCACGTAGCTTACTCGAGCGACCGCGGGAATGCGTGCCGCGCGGCGCTGCGCCTACTCGCGCCCGACCGCGTCGACGAGCCCCCAGCGCAGGGCCCGGCCCGCATCGAGCCGCATCCCCGTGAGCGCCAGGAGCGCCGTGCGCTGGCGTCCGACGCGGCGCGGAATGCTGACGGTCCCGCCGGCTCCCGGCACGAGCCCCATCGACAGCTCGGGGAGCTCGAAGAACGCGTCCTCGGCCGCAACCACCCGGCCGGCGAACGCGGGCAGCTCCACGCCGGCCCCCACGCAGGCGCCGTGCACGAAGACGCGCGCGCGGTCGGCGCAGGCGGCGAGCAGCCGCGCCGCGTTGCGGGTCGAGCGGATGCCGTGCGCGGTCGCGGGGTCCGGCAAGGAGCCGAACTCGCCGAGATCGCCGCCGCTGCAGAACGAGGACCCCGCGCCGTCGATCCGCACCTCGCGGATCGACGCATCGCTGACGGCGAGCTGTAGACCCTCCACCACGGCGTCCCGCATCTCGGCGGAGAAGGCGTTGTGCCGGTCGGGTCGGTTGAGCGTCAGGTGGAGCCGGTCGCCGCAGCGCCGCACGAGCACGGCGGGCTCGGGGTTCGCCTCGGCGCGCGGCGGCGGGGGTCGTCCTGCTCGCCACGCGGCAAACTCCGGTCCACTCTGAAGTGTGGAATAAACCAGCGACTCCGCGATGAGCCCTTGGTGGAGGTCGAGGTGGGCGCTCTGCCGGAGCAGCTGGACCAGCGCCATCGCCGCGAGCGGCGCGCGCGCGACGGCGTCGAGAACCGGGGCGAGCTCCGCCTCGCGCTCGACCGACACGTCGAAGCGATCCAGGAGCGCCGCACCCGCCGGGGTTGGTGATCCGCCGTGCAGGGCGACCGACGGGCACGGGAGCACCGCGAGCGTCGCCCGCGCGGCGTCCAGCGCATCGGCGCTCGGCGCGACGTCGCCGGCGTCGAGATCCACGACGAGGACCGGAGCGCCCGTCAGCGCCGAGTACGCCTCGAGCGCCCACGGCGAGCGAAGCTGCTCGAGCGCCTCGCCGAGCGTGAGAACCCCGCTTTCCCGGCGCTGTCCTACGGTGTCTCTCCCAGCAGCTCGGCCCGCACCAGTCGGCGCAGAAGCTTCCCGGTCTCGTTGTACGGAAGCGCGTCGCGAAACTCGATCCGCTGGGGCGTGCGGGAGGAGCGCAGCCGAGCCTGGACCCACGCCTGGAGCTCCGGCTCGGTCACCGAGCACCCGGGCCGCGTCACGACCACGGCGGCGACGGCCTCACCCCACTGCTCGTCGGGGATTCCGACCACGGCGGAGTCGGCGACGGCTTCGTGCTCGAGCAGCACGTCCTCGATCTCGCCCGGCGACATGTTCTCGCCGCCGCGCACGATGACGTCGTCGGCGCGGCCCTCGATGAAGAGATACCCCTCGGCGTCCATCGAGCCGGCATCGCGCGTCGGGAACCAGCCGTCGGCGTCGAGACTGGCGCCGCGGCCGAGGTATTCGCCCGAGACCTGCTCGCCGCGCACGTAGATCTCGCCGCGCTCGTCGGGACCGAGCCGGTTCCCGCTCTCGTCGCGGATCTGGACCTCGACGCTCGGCAGGGCGCGGCCGACGGAGGTGAGCCGGCGCCGGATCTTCGGGTCGTCGCTGGCGGCCGCCGTGCGGTGGTCGTCCGGACCGAGGATGGCGAGCGTGGAGCTCGTCTCGGTGAGCCCGTAGGCGTTGCTGAACGCGACCCCGGGAAACAGCTGCATCGCGCGTTCGATCACCGGCTGCGGCATCTTGCCGCCACCGTACGAGAGCGCCTGCAGCTGCGGCAGGTCCGCGCTGCGCGCGTCGCCGATGGCCTCGACGATGCGGGCGAGCATGGTCGGCACCACGAAGGCGTGGGTGACGCGCTCGGCGCGCGCCAGCTCCAGCCACGCCTCGGCACTGAAGTTGGGAAGCTGGACGATCCGACGCCCGGCGTACACGGAGCTCGCGATCGCGGCAATGCCGGCGATGTGGTAGGGGGGCACGCTCACCAGACCCGCCGCCGCCTCGGGTGCCGATCCGAACTCGACGGAGCCGAGGATGTACGACACCAGGTGCTTGTGCCGGAGCACCGCCGCCTTCGGAGCCCCCGTGGTGCCGCTCGTGAACAGCAGCACGGCGATCTCGTCGGGGTCCATCGGCCAGCCGGAGTCGGCGTCCGCGGGATTGCGGGTCCGCTCGAGGAAGCGCTCGCGCGGAACGACCGTCGTTTCGGGCAGCCCGGTCAGCTCCTCGACGCGGTCGGACGCCGCGATGAGATAGCAGGGCGTGATCCGGGCCACGAGCGCTTCGAGCTCGGAACGCGTCAGCCGGTAGTTGAGCGGAGCGAACGGCACGCCCGCCCAGGCGCTGCCGAACAGACCGATCGGAAGCGCCAGGCTGCTCACGTCGAGCATCGCGGCCCGCGAGATCGCCGCGCCGGCCGCCCGGAAGAGCTCCGAGTAGGTGAGGGTCTGCGCGCCGTTCGTGACGGCCGCACGCTCGCCGAAGCCCGAGGCGGCCATCTCGAGCAGCATCATCAGGTTCATGGATCAGTCCGAGGAGGGGAGCGGCTTCGCTTCCTTCAGGCTGAGGAGCGCCCCGCCGACGGCGAGCGAGCCCTCGCCCGGCTTGGTGCACAGGAGCTCGAGGTCGCCCGCTTCGTTGACGTAGCGCTTGCCGAGCGCAGTTCCCTTGGCGGCTTCCGGAGCGACCGAGAGCCCGGCCGGCGGCTCCTCGTTGACACCGATCATCGGCGCACCGCCACACGTGAGCGCCACGTCGCCCTTGGGTGCGGCGATCACCATCACCTCGGTGGCGCAGACCGCGCTGCGCAGCCTCGTTCCGGTCTTCAGTTCGCCCATCGCCGATGAGACCTCCGGTCGGCACGATATCATAGGGACGATGGACCCGCGAAGGACCGGCGCCACGGAGAAACCCCGGCGGGACGCGCGCACCGACGTCGCTGCGGACTACGCGGCGGCCGTCCTCGCATCGCTGGGTCGGCCGGAAGCGACGTGGCCCGCCGCGCGCCCGCGACATCCCGCCATCGAGTGGGCGCGCTCGGGCGCGATGGCGCTCACCGGACCCGCCGAAGGCGCGCCGCGCCTGGCACCCGGTCCGCTCGCCGCCTGCGCTCGCGGTGCGCTGCTCGCGCTGCGCGGGCTGGCGGGCGAAGACGCGCGGCTGCACCTCGACGCGCCCGCGCTGCTCGGCGAACGCGCGGCGATCTCCGGCTCGACCCGACGCGGTTCGGTGTCTCCCGGCGGAAGCTGCCGGCTGATCCGCGCAGCCGACGGCTGGATCGCGGTGAACCTCGCCCGGCCGGAGGACGTCCGCGCGCTGCCGGCGTGGCTCGGCGAGGGCGACGTTCGCGAGCCGTGGCGCTTCGTCGTCGAGCGCGTGGCCGAGTGGACCGCGCACGACGTCGTCGAGCGCGCGCGGCTGCTCGGCCTGCCGGCCGCGGTCGCGATGGAGCCGGCGCCCGCTGCGCCCCCGTGGTTTCGGATCGCCGCGTGCGGCCCCACCCGCGCGCGCCGCGCGGACGCGACGCCGCTCGTCGTGGACCTCGCGTCGCTGTGGGCCGGTCCGCTGTGCACGCACCTGCTCGGGTTGGCGGGGGCGCGCGTGATCAAGGTCGAGAGCACGCGTCGGCCCGACGGCGCGCGCTCCGGTCCGCCCGCGTTCTTCGACCTGCTGAATGCCGGGAAGGAGAGCGTGGCGCTCGACGTAAGCCGGCCCGACGGACGCGCGCAGCTTCGGCGGCTCGTGGAGCGCGCCGACATCGTCGTCGAGAGCGCGCGGCCCCGCGCCCTGGCCCAGCTCGGCATCGATGCGGCGTCGCTCGTCGGGCGCGTGCCCGGCCTGACCTGGGTGAGCATCACGGGCTACGGCCGCGAGGAGCCGGGTGCGAACTGGGTCGCCTTCGGCGACGACGCGGCCATCGCGGCCGGGCTCGCCGCCGTCGCCGCCCCCGCGGACGACGCGCCGCTCTTCTGCGGCGACGCGATCGCCGACCCTCTGACAGGGCTGCACGCGGCCGTCGCGGCGCGGGCGGCGTTCCAGGACGGCGGCGCGAAGCTCCTCGATCTATCGCTCCGCGACGTGGTCGCGCACGTCCTCGCCTTCGGCGGGCCGCAGCCGGCCGCGGCCGTGCGCGAAACCCGTGACGGCTGGGAGGTCGTGGCCGGGGGCGAACGCGCGCCCGTCGACCCGCCGCGCGCGCGCGCCGTCACCGCGGCCGCGCGTCCGCTCGGCGCCGACACCGATCGCGTGCTCGGGGAACGCACCGGCTGTTGTTGATTCGACGCGCGGAGATCGACGGGGCGGCGCCGCTCGACGTCCGGGTTCGCGATCGCGCGATCGCGGAGATCGGCAGCGGCCTCGCGTCGCCGCCCGGCGAGCCCGTACTCGACGCCGCGGGCGGCGCACTGATCCCCGGCCTGCACGACCACCACATCCACCTCTTCGCATTGGCCGCGACCGGAGCATCCGTGCGCTGCGGCCCCCCGCAGGTGCGCGACGCCGACGCACTCGCGCAGGCGCTCGCGGGCGCTCCCGAGCACGGCGGTTGGATCCGGGGCGTCGGCTATCACGAGTCCGTGGCCGGCGACCTCGATCGCGCGCGCCTCGACCGGCTGGTGCCCGACCGTCCGCTGCGCATCCAGCACCGCAGCGGCGCCCTGTGGGTGGTGAACTCGATCGCGGCGGAGCGCTTGGGGCTCGACCGCGGGGCCGACGAACGAGGGATCGAGCGCGACGCCGACGGACGGGCGACCGGTCGGCTCTACCGGCTCGACGCGTGGCTGCGCGAACGCGTCGGCGAGATCCAACCGCCGAGCCTGGCCCGCGCGAGTCGGCGCCTGGCCGCCTGCGGTGTCACGGGCCTGACGGACGCGACGCCCGAGAACTCGGACACCGAGCTGCGCGCGTTCCTGCGCGCCAGCGACCGGGGCGAGCTGCTGCAGCGCCTCGTCGTGATGGGAGCGCCCGGTCTGGCAGCGCCGCCGCACCGCTGGATCCGGCGGGGACCCGTCAAGGTGCGGCTCGACGAGCGCGACCTCCCGCGGTTCGACGCGCTGCGGCAGCGGATCGAGGACGCGCACCGGGAGGGCCGTGCGGTGGCCGTCCACTGCGTCACGCGCGCCGAGCTGGTGTTGGCGACCGCTGCGTTTGCGGAGGCGGGCGCGCTCCGCGGGGACCGCATCGAGCACGCCGCAGTCGCGCCACCCGACGCGGTCGAGATCGTGGCGGGACTTCCCCTGACGGTGGTGACACAGCCCGGTTTCGTCCGTGAGCGGGGCGACGCCTACCTCACCGACGTCGAGCCCCGCGACCGGCCCTGGCTCTACCGCTGCCGCGGATGGCTGCGCGCTTCGGTGCCGCTCGGCGGCAGCACCGACGCCCCCTTCGGCGACGCCGATCCGTGGCGCGCGATCCGAGCGGCGGTGGATCGCCGCACGGAGAACGGCGCCGCGCTCGGAGCCGACGAGACGCTCACGCCCGAGCGCGCGCTGGCGCTCTTCACATCGCCGCCCGAGGCTCCGGGCGGACCGCCGCGCGCCATCGCAGTGGGTGCCGCGGCAGACCTGTGCGTGCTCGACCGCCCCTGGTCGAAGGCGCGCGCGGAGCTCTCGAGCGCCTGCGTCGCCGCCACGGTTCGAGGCGGCGCGCTCATCTGGCAGCGGGACTGAGTGCGCTGCATCGCCCGCGGAGATCCGCGCGACTCCCACGTAGACGGCGTCGAAGCGGACCCGCGTGGTGAAGAGCCGCCAGTCCGCCTCCGTGATGCGATCCCCGGCGAGGGAGCGCCGGGCCGCGAACCGCGCAGCGCCGTGCCCGAAGCCCCTCGGAACGGGTGAATGGAATACGATACCGGGGTGTCGGGGTGCCGCGAGCGGTGCGGGCGCAGGGCGCGGCCCGTTCCCCGGACCGGGGTCGAAGAGCCGGACGCGTGACCGGAGCCGTGACGAGCGACCACGAGAACCACCGGGCGAACCGCGTCCTGCTGGGCCTCGCCCTCGCCTACTTCCTGCTCGCGTGGATCCCGAGCTTCGCCGGCACCGCCGGCTACTTCATCGACGAGACGTACTTCATCGCCTGCTCCGAACGCCTCGCGTTCGGCTACGTGGACCAGCCGCCGCTCTCGATCCTCCTGCTCCGTCTGGTGCGGGCGTCGATCGGCGACTCGCTGCCGGCGCTGAGACTCGTTCCGTCCGTGGCGGGGGCCGCGGTGGTCTTCCTGACGGGGTTCATCGCCCGGCGCCTCGGCGCCGACACCTTCGGTCAGGCGCTGGCCGCGGGGACCGCGATGCTCGCGCCCGTCTACCACGTCCTGTTCGGCTACTACTCGATGAACGCCCTGTCCGTCCTGCTGTGGGCGGTGTGCTTCTGGCTCCTCGTCGAGATCGAGCGACGCGACGAGCCGCGCCTGTGGCTCGGCATCGGGGCCGTCGCGGGTCTCGGCCTCGAGAACAAGCACACCATCGTCCTCCTGGCGTTGGGGCTCGCCGTCGGACTGCTACTCACGCCCGCGCGCCGGCACCTCGCGAGCCGCTGGCTGTGGCTCGGCCTCGGCATCGCCGCACTCGTCGCGCTGCCCAACCTGCTCTGGCAGCTCGCGCACGGCTGGCCGTCTCTCGCGTTCTACCGGAATGCGGACGCGTACAAGAACGTCCCCACAGCGCCGCTCGAGGTGCTCGCGCAGCAGCTGCTCGCCGCCAATCCCGCCGCCCTGCCCGTATGGCTCGCCGGCCTGGGGTTCTTCCTCGCCACCGAGCGCGGCCGGCCCTACCGGCATCTCGGCTGGATCTACGTCGCGCTGCTCGTGCTGCTGCTCGTCGGACAGAAGAGCCGACCGGATCGCATCGCCGCGGCGTATACGGTCCTGTTCGCGGGCGGCGGCGCCGGGATCTGCGATTGGCTCCGACGTCCGGGGATGCGCTGGCTGCGTCCCGCACAGGTGGCGGTGCTGCTGCTGTGCGGCGCGGCGCTCGCGCCGCTCTCGATGCCGCTCTTGCCGCCGCGGCTCACCGCCCGCTACGCAGCCGCCCTCGGCGTGGTGCCGCAGATCGAGCGCGGCGAGGACAAGCGCTCGCTGCTGCCGCAATGGCTCGCCGACCGCTACGGGTGGCCGGCGCTCGTGGACGACGTGGAGCGGGTGGTCCGAATGCTCGAGCCGGCCGAGCGCAGCCACGCGATCATCCTGGCGGCCAGCTACGGCCATGCGGGGCCGATCGAGCTGCTGGGCCGGGGCCGCAACCTGCCTCCGGTCTACTCCCCCCACAACAGCTACTTCCTGTGGGGTCCGCCGCCGGATCCCGTCGACGTGGCCGTCGTGATCGGCTTTGGAGAGCCGGGCGCGACGGGCGTGATCCCGGAAGAGCCACTGGCCTCGCTCTTCGCGGAGATCGAGCTCGCCCGCGTGCACGACTGCGAGTGGTGCATGCGCTGGCGCGACGGAATGCCGATCTGGATCGCGCGCGGGCCGACGTCGAGCTTCCGCGAGGCGTGGCCCGACCTCATGCACTTCCAGTGACGGGCCCGCCGATCGGGGACCGCGAGCCGCCACGCCGCCGCCGTGAGCGGCTACCCTGGGTGCGCCGTGGCCAAGCGGGGCGTGAGACATGGACGGATGCGCCGGACCGGTTGGGTGGAGCTGCCGACCGAGGAGCTCCTCGAGGTGCGCCTGTGCGACCTCGATCTCGGGATCGCCGGAAGCCCGCTCGAACCACGGCTCGAGGAGCTCTACGGCGAGCTGCGCGCGGCGGGTCTCGGCTTCCGCCCGAACGTCTGGCTCTCGACCGACTGGTTCGCGCCGGAGGGAGTCCCCGGCTTCGCGATCCCGTTCTACCTGGCGCACCCGCGGCTCGCGCGCCTGGAACGTCAGCAGATGTTCCAGGTGGAAGGGGGCGACCGGCGCTGGTGCATGCAGCTCCTGCGACACGAGACCGGGCACGCGATCGACTGCGCCCATCGACTGCACTACCGGCGCGCCTGGCGCGAGCACTTCGGACGCGCGAGTGCGCCCTATCGCGCCACCTATGTTCCGGATCCCGACAGTCGGCGCTTCGTCCACAACCTCCCGGACTTCTACGCCCAGAGTCATCCGCTCGAGGATTTCGCCGAGACGTTCGCCGTCTGGCTGCGACCGGGTGCGCGCTGGCGGACGCGCTACGTCGACTGGCCCGCCCTGCGCAAGCTCGTGTACGTCGACGCGTTGATGGCGGAGCTGGCGGACCACCGACCGGCCGTGCGCTCGCGGGAGCGCACGGACTCCCTGCCGACGGTTCGCATGACCCTTCGCGAGTACTATCGGCGCAAGCAGGCGCACTACGGGCGCGAGGACTTCTCGGGCTATGACCGCGATCTCCGCCGGCTCTTCTCGGACGATCCGTCCCGCTGGCGCCGCAAGTCCGCCGCGGCGTTCCTGCGCGAGCGCCGCAGCCACCTGCGGCGCGGGGTCGCGCAGTGGACGGGACAGCATCGCTACGTCGTCGACGAGGTGCTGAAGGGCATGATCCAGCGGAGCCGCGAGCTCGGCCTGCGCGTGTCGGGGTCGGAGCGCGAGGCCGGCGAGGGCGCCGCCGCCCTCGTCACGCTGCACGCCACTCGGATCGCGCGGATGCGGCACCGCGAGTACTTCCGATGAGTCGGCTTCGCGTCGCGGTCCTGACGCACGAGGACCTCGTACCGCCCGAGTCCCGCGAGGGGCTCGACGCGAAGGAGCTGCAGCGCACCAAGACCGAGTACGACGTCGTGCACGCCGTGGATGCGCTCGGGCACGAGCGGCGCGTGGTGGGTGTTTCGTGGGACCTGCTGCCGATCCGGCGCGTCGTCGAGGAGTGGAAGCCGCACGTGGTCTTCAACCTCCTCATGGAATTCCGCGACGTCGGTGTCTTCCAGGCGCACGTGGCGGGCTACCTGGAGTTGCTCGGCGCACATTACTCGGGCTGCAATCCGCGCGGCATCATGTTGTCGCGCGACAAGGTGCTGTCCAAGAAGATCCTGCGCTTCCACCGCATTCCGACGCCGGCCTTCGCCGTCTATCGGCCCGGGCGCGAGGTACGCCCGCGGCGCTGGCTCGCGTTTCCGCAGATCGTCAAGTCGGTCGACGAGGAGGCGTCGCTCGGGATCGCGCAGGCCTCGGTCGTCCGCGACGCGGACCAGCTGCGCGCGCGCGTCGCGTTCATCCACGACCACGTGGGCAGCGACGCGCTGGTCGAGGAATACATCCACGGCCGGGAGCTGACGGTGAGCGTGCTCGGCAACGCGCGGCTCCAGACGTTTCCCGTCTGGGAGATGGTCTTCGAGAACCTGCCCGACGGAAGCGTTCCGATCGCGACCGAGCGCGCGAAGTGGGACCTCGCCTACCAGAAGCGCGTGGGCATCGACACGCGGGCCGCCCGCGGCCTGTCTGCGGAGAGGCGCAGCCGGATTGCGGCGCTGGCGCGGCGGGTGTACCGGGCCCTGGGGCTTTCGGGATACGCGCGGGTGGATCTGCGCCTGGCGGACGACGGGCGCGTGTTCGTGATCGAGGCCAACGCCACGCCGGACATCGCCAACGACGAGGACTTCGCGTCGTCGGCCGCCGCCACCGGCATCGCGTATCCCGCGCTGATCCAGCGCGTCCTCAACCTGGGCCGTCGCTACCGCCCGCCGTACAAGCGCGGGGCGCCGGCTGCCCCTTCGGGAACCTGAGCGGACCGACCCCGCTCGCGCCCGAACGCCCGCTCCGTTCGGCGACGCCCACGCGCTCGTGCGCCGGGCTCCCGCGTCGCCCGGCCGCTACGGCGCCGGAACGAAGTCCTCCACGATGTCGATCCAGAAGCGCCGCCGCTTGACGAAGTCGCTCGTCCACTGGTAGAGCGGCACGCCGTTGGCCTCGCCGAGATAGAAGGTCGGCAGTTGGAGCGCCGTGTGCTCGTCGTCCCCACTCCGGATGAAGCGCTTGTAGCGGTCCGGGTACGCAGCGTGGAGCGCGCCGTGCTCGGTCACGATCAACTCGCGGTACTCCTCCTGCGTCGGAATGTTGACGAAGAAGCGATCCACCGCGTCACCGTCCGTGCTGTAGAACGCTTCGCGGACCGACCGGTCCCGCTCCAGCCTCCACTCGATGATCGCGGTGATCTGGCCCGCTTCGTCGCACCCGCTGCAGCTCGCCGGCAAGAACTGCCCGAACTGCCAGTCTGCGGCGCGCGCCTCGATCGCGGCCGTCTCGTCCAGGTTGATCGCGACGGGGCCCGCGTCGTTCAAGACCATGAGCCGGACGGAGTTTCCGTAGACGAAGCGGGCCAGGAACGGCGCCAGGGCGGCGGCGCCGACACCCCCTGCGCTCGAGCCCGCGATCAGGATCCGCTTGGCCCGGGGAAAGATGTCCTTCGCCAGGTCCATCGCGGCGGTCGCGTTGCGCAGTCCGCGGTGACGGCGAACCGGCGCGAACGGAAAGTTCGGGTCGTCGACGTCGTTGTCTCCGGCGAAGACGGAGCCGTCGCAGTACGGGACGTACACGACCGACCAGTCGTGGAGCGGGTTGCGGATCGTCTCGCTGCCCGCGTCGAAGGAGTCCGCCCAGATGCCCGAGGCGGGGCCGGCCAGCGGGGGTGGAAGCGCGTCGGCCAGGAGGTTGCAGAAGTAGAAGTCCTGCCAACAGGCCCCGCCGCCCTGCATGAAGAACAGCAGCCGATTGGGGTTCCGCGCGCGGGTGAAGACCGCGAACGGCGTTTCCGCGATGCAGACGGGGCCGTCGCCTCCGTCGGTGTCGAAGCTGTGCCGGACCCAGCCGTCGGCGAGCGCTTCGGACGCGACGGGCTCGAAGGCGCCCGCGTACTTGTTCACCCCGGCGGCGGCGAGCTCGTCGAGCGCCTGCGGGTCGAGACCCCGTTCGCGTCCGGCGCCGAGGAGCAACAGCGCCATCGGCAGCAGCGCGAGAGCCAGCAATCGGTTCGAACGCATGACCTCTCCCTTCATCGTCTGCGTGTGGATCAACGCGCGTCGCGCGGATGTGTCGACGTCGTCTCAGTGTCGCATGCGCGCAGCCGCGAATTCAACCGGAGTCGCGACGGCGGGATCGCGGCGGCGCGCGGGCCGCCAGCGGAGGTACGGGCGGCGGTCAGGGGCCCGCGGCGGGCTCGGAGCCGGGCGGCGGCGCGGCGGGGCGAGCGCTGCGCAGCCGGGCGATGGCGCGCGAGACGTACTGCGGGGAGCGGGTGTTGCGCGCCAGCACCGCATAGACGGCGGGCACCACGAACAGCGTCAGCAGCGCGGAGCAGGTCACTCCGAACACGACCGCGATGCCGATCGGCTGTCGGCTCTCGCTGCCGGCGCCGCTGGCCAGCAGCAGGGGCAGCGCACCGAACGTCGTGCACGCGCTGGTCATGAGGATCGGGCGCAGCCGGATCGCCGCGGCGTCGACCAGCGCATCTTCGAAGCGCGCCGGAGCGCCGTCCGCTCCCGGCCGATCGCGCAGCTGGTTCGCAAACTCGACGATCAGTACGCCGTTCTTTGCCGCCAGCCCGATCAGCAGGATGGCGCCGATCTGGGAGAAGACGTTCACCGTCCCCCCGCACACGAGCAGCCCCAGGAGCCCCCCGAAGACCGCCAGCGGCACCGTGGCCAGGATCACGAGCGGATGGATGAAGCTCTCGAACTGGCCGGCCAGCACCAGGAACACGATCACCAGGGCCAGTCCGAACGTCCAGTAGAGCGTACCGCCGGTCTCGCGGAACTCGCGCGACTCGCCGTCCCAGCTCACCCGCGCGCCGGCCGGCAGCACCTCCCGCGCGCGCGCCTCGAGCGTCTCCAGCGCTGCGCCCAGGCGCACGCCTTCTGCCAGGGCGGCGTCGAGCGTGATGGCGCGCATGCGGTCGTACCGCGACAGCTCTTCGGGGCCGGCCTCCTCCTCCAGCACCACCAGGTTGGCGAGCGGGATCAGCGCGCCGCCGCGCTGCGAGCGCACGTAGAGGTTGCGCAGGTCGTCGGGGCTGGCGCGGTCTGCATCCTGGCCCTGGAGGATCACGTTGTACTCGCGGCCGCGGTCGACGTAGGTCGTGACGGTGCGCGATCCCAGCATGGTCTCGAGCGTGCGTCCGACGCTGGCCAGCGACACGCCCAGCGCCGCGGCGCGGTCGCGGTCGACCCGCACCGTGAGCTGCGGCTTCCGCTCCTGGTAGTTGCTGTCGGGGCGCACCAGCTCGGGCAGGGCCTCCATCTCGGTCAGCATGCGGTCGCGCCAGGCCTCGAGCTGCGCGTAGTCGGGTCCGCCGAGCACCAGCCGCACGGGCCGCCCCTCGCTGCGCACGCCGAGACTCTGCGAGGTGAAGATCGAGGTCCGCACGCCGGGCAGCTTCGCCAGCTCGCGGCGCATGCGCGCGGCGATGTCCTGGTCGCTCTCGTCGCGTTCGTCCCACGGATCGAGCAGAACGATGGCGCGCGCCGAGTTGACGTCGCCGGTGGTGCCGAAGCGGGCCGGCAGCCGGATCAGGATGCGCATCACCGGGCCGTCCTCGATCTCGGACATCAGGATGCGCTCCATCTCGCGCGCGTAGCGATCGGTGTAGGCGAGGCTCGCGCCTTCGGGCGCGCGCATGACGATCATGAAGACGCCGCGATCCTCCGTCGGCGCATATTCCGACGGAAGGATCCGGAGCAGCAGCACCGCCAGCACCGAGACGCCGCCCGCCACCGCGATCGTGCGCCAGGGGTGCGCGACCACCCGCACGAGCAGGCGCCGATAGCGCCGGGCCAGCCGCTCGAAGAATTCGTTCACGCGGTGGGCGAGACCGGCGCGCCGCTCGTCCTCCCGGAACAGCTTCGAGCTCATCATCGGTGAGAGCGTCAGCGCCACGAAGCTCGAGAAGACCACCGCGGCCGCCAGCGTGATGCCGAATTCGTTGAAGAGCCGCCCGATGTCGCCCTGGATGAAGGAGAGCGGCACGAACACGGCCACCAGCACGAGCGTGGTCGCCACGACCGCGAAGCCGATCTCCTTCGAACCCTCGAGCGCAGCGAGCAGCGGCGGCATGCCCCGCTCGATGCGGCGGTAGATGTTCTCCAACACGACGATGGCGTCGTCCACGACGAGTCCGATTGCGAGCACCAGGCCGAGCAGCGTCAGCGTATTGATCGTGTAGCCGAGCCCCGCCATCACCATGAACGTGGCGATCACGGAGACCGGCACCACGACCCCGGGAACCAGCGTCGCGCGCACGTTGCCGAGGAAGAGGTAGATCACGACCAGCACCAGGCTGATCGCGAAGGCGAGCGCCTTGTAGACCTCGCGCATGGACGCGCCGATGAACTCGGCGCGGTCGTAGTTGAGCTCGATGCGCATGTCCTCGGGCAGGTCCCGGGACACGCGCTCGAGCTCGGCGCGGACGCCCCGCGAGACCTCCAGCGTGTTGGCCTTGGAGAGCTGCTCGATGGCCAGCGAGACGGCCGGGATGCCGTTGGCGCGCGCCAGGTTGCGCTCGTTCTCGGCGCCGAGCCGCACCTGCGCCATCTCGCCGAGGCGCACCAGCTGGCCTTCCGAGCCGCGCCCCACGACCAGGCGCCGGAAGTCGTCGGGCGTCGCGTAGCCGGTGTCGGTGCGCAGCGTGAACTCGCGCGCGTCGGACTCGAGGCGCCCGGCGGGGAGCTCGACGTTCTCGGCGCGCAGCGCCGCCTCGATGTCCGCCACGGTGAGCGCGTGCGCGGCCAGCGCCTCGCGGTCGAGCCAGATGCGCATCGCGTAGCGCCGCTCGCCGGAGATCCGCACGCGCGCCACGCCGGGCACGCTGGCGAAGCGGTCGGTGAGGTAGCGGTCGGCGTAGTCGGTGATCTCGAGGCCCGACATCCGATCGGAGGTCAGGTTGAGATACATGACGGCCCGCGTGTCGTCGTCGACCTTGGCGATCTCCGGCGGGTCCGCCTCCTCGGGCAGCTCGGCCGCCACGCGCGCCACGCGGTCGCGGATGTCGTTGGCGGCCTCGTCCACGTCGCGTTCCAGGCCGAACTCGACGACGATCGAGGACAGCTCGTCGCGGCTCGTCGAGGTGAGCTTCTCGATGCCCTCGAGACCGGCGATCCGGTCCTCGATCACCTGCGTCACCTTGGTCTCGATCACCTCCGCCGAGGCGCCGCGGTAGGTGGTGTCGATCGAGACCACCGGGGGGTCGATGTCGGGGTACTGGCGAACGGGAAGGTTCACCAGCGCCGCGAGACCGAGGATCACGAGCAGCAGGGAGAGCACGGTCGCGAAGACCGGGCGGCGAACCGAGACGTCCGACAGGATCACGGCGCGCCCCCGTCGCCGGCGATGGTGAGCTCGTCGACGATCTCGACGGTGCCTCCCGGGCGCGCATGCTGCGTGCCCTCGGCGACGACCCGCTCGCCGGGCTCGAGGCCCGAGAGCACCTCGACCAGCGACGGGCGCCGCCGCCCCGTGCGCACCTCGCGCTTCTCGACGCCGCCGCCCGCGCCCACCACGAACACGAACTGGCGGCTCTGCTCGGGGACGATGGCCTGCTCGGGCACCACGAGCGCCAGCGTCTGTTCGCGCCGCAGCGTCACCGTGAGGAACATGCCGGGGCGCAAGCGCCCTTCGGGGTTGGGAAGCCGGCCGCGGACGGTGATGGTGCGGCTCACCGGATCGACGCGCGTGTCGACCGAGGCCACCTCGCCGGTGAAGACCTCGTCCGGCCAGGCGGCGCTGCGCGCGGAGATCGGGTGGCCGGTGGCGAGGTGCGCGAGCGCCGTCTCGGGCACGTCGAAGTCGACCTTGATGGGATCGGTCTGGTCGAGCGTCGTGATCGTGGCGTCGGGCGTGACGAGGCTGCCCACGCTCACGCGGCGCAGGCCGACGCGGCCCTCGAAGGGGGCGCGCACCTGCGTATCGGCCAGGGTCGACTCGGCCACGGCCAGGGCCGCGCGGTCGGCGTCGCGATGGGCGAGGCGCGTGTCGTACTCGGCCTGGGCGAGCGAGCGGGCCTCGCGAAGCTGCGCCGCGCGCCTCAGCTGGGCCTCGCTCTCGACGAGCGCGGCGCGCGCGGCGGCGACGTCCGCGCGGGCCCGGGTGGAGTCGATCTCCACCAGCACGGCGCCCGCCTCGACGTGTTGGCCCTCGTCGAAGTGGATCGCGGTCACCCGCTCGGAGATCTGGGCGCGAATCTCGACCGCCTCGTTGGCGCGCGCCGTCCCCAGGCCTTCGACCGTCACGGGAAACGGCACGCGCGTGGCGCGGGCGACGACGACCGGCTGCGCGCCGGCTGCGCCGGGCAGGACCAGCGCGAGGGTCAGCAGCGCAGCCGGGAGCACTCCCACGGGCGGTCGGTCGGGAGCCCACATCGGGTGGATGCTAGCGCGCGGAGCATCAATCGATCCGCACGCCCTGATCGCGCAGCGCGTGCTGGACCCGGGCGACGTCGACCGCCCGGCACGAAACCCCGTCCTCGAGCGAGACGGCCGCCGCGACGCCCGCCCCCTGGCCGGTGACGGTGCAGCACATCATCTGGCGGGTGGCGGCGTGGGACACCTTGTCCCCGGCCACGCAGCGGCCGGCGACGAGCAGGTTCTCGACCTGCTGCGGGACGGTGATGCGATAGGGAACCTGGAAGTAGCGTCCCGTCGAGGGCATGATGGCGATGCGATTCCCGTCCAGGAACTCCGGAAAGATGCCGATCGAGTCGGCGAAGCGCGCCTGGTTCAAGACGTCGTGCTCGGTGAGTTCGTACTCGCCGAGGATCTTGCGGGACTCCCGCGCGCCGAGCGAGGCGCCGATGGTTCGCAGCCGCGCCCTCTGGAAGCCCGGTGCGTACTTCTTCAAGGCGTCCACCGCCCACATGACCCGCTGCCGGCCCTCCATCTCCGCCCGTGTGAGGTCCCAGACGTCGGTGGCGTCGATGTCGGACATGTGGATGGCGTTCAGGTTCGGAATCTCGCCCGCATCCGTGAAGCTTCCCCAGTAGCTCTCCAGGCGCACGTCCGGGGGAATCTCACCGGCCCGCTTGGCCTTGTCGAAGGGCTCCACCATGTAGGTGCTGAACTCGTGCGCTTCCTTCGCGCCGGATCGGTCCCCCCAGTCCGCGATGGAGCTGGGGTTCTTCAGGATGTATTCGAAGAACGCCCGCAGATCGATTCCGCTGCAGCCGAAGTTGACCGAGACCGCCTCGAGCTCGTGCTTCGGGTCCTTCCGGCACGGCGCACCGGCGCGGAAGGCGACGTCCGCATCTCCGGTCGCGTCGATGACCCGTTTCGCGAGGATCGCCTGCCGTCCCGACTTGCTCTCGGTGACGACGCCCCGGAGGGTGCGGCCGTCCATCACGACGTCCACGGTCGAGGTGTGCAGCAGGGGAACGATGCCGGCCTCGCGGACCATCTCGTCGGCGACGTACTTGAACTTCTCCGTGTCCAGAACCTCGTACCGGTTGATGGTCTGGCTCGCCCCCATCCGCTTCGCGCGCTCCTCGAACTCGACCCCGATGCCGCCCGCGTCGACCGTCTTCTCGCTGGTCCGGTACCAGGCGATCGTGCCGACCATCACCTGGGTGATGACGCCGCCGAAGCAGCCGAAGCGCTCGGCCAGCAGCGTCTTCGCGCCCTGTCGCGCTGCCCCGAGCGCGGCCGCGAGACCGCCGGGGCCACTGCCGATGACCAGGACGTCCGTCTCCGCCATGACGGGCGTCCGCCGCGCCGGTTCCTCGATCTGCTTCATGGCCGTTCGCCTCGCCGCCGGCTCGTCTCGTGGGCCCGGTCCGTTCGGGCCGGGTCGCGGGGATCTTGGAGCAGCGCACGAGCGGCGTCGAGCTGGCGGTCTGGCCGTCCGGCCCCCCGGCCCCCGGCCGCCCGTCAAGCGGGGGCCACCGGCCGGCCGATACGGGTAGCGCGGGGCCATCGAGCCGGGGGGACCGTGAATCCCACGATTCTGTGCGTCGACGACGATCGCCACCTGTGTGGCATCCTGGCGAAGGCCCTGTCCGGAGCGGGCTACGAGGTCCGCGTGGCGCACGACGGGGAGTCCGCGCTCGCGGAGCTCGAGAGCGGCCTGCCGGCCCTGCTGCTGCTCGACGTGACCCTCCCCAAGCGCGACGGCTTCGAGGTGCTGGAGTCGCTCCGCCGCGGCGGCGAGCCCGGGAGCGAGCTGCCGGTGGTGCTGCTGTCGGACGGCCTGCCGACCCCCCGGTATCGGCAGCGCGCGGAGGATCTGGGTGCCGACGCCCTGCTCACCAAACCGGTCGCACTGGCCACGCTGCTCGACACCGTCGCGAAGCACCTGGGCGGCGACGGGCGCGCGCGGCCCGCTCCGGCCGCGAAGGGCGCGACGGATGCGGAATCGCTCTCCGGCACGCTCGCGGAGCTCCCCTTTCCGGCTCTCCTGCACCAGCTGCACGGGCTGCGCGCGACCGGCGTCCTCTACCTCTCGACCGGCGAACGCAAGAAGGCGCTCCAGTTCCGCGACGGCTATGCGGTGGCGGTGAAGTCGAACGTGGTGAGCGAATGCCTCGGAAACTATCTGATGCAGACGGGCCACGTCTCGAAGCCGATCGTGCGCGAATCGCTGAAGCGGATGAAGCGGGGAGAGGGCCTGCAGGGCGAGATCCTGGTCGCGATGAAGATCCTCTCGGAAGAGGAGCTGGCCCGCGCGCTCGACGGGCAGGCGCACCAGAAGCTCTTCGAGATCTTCGAGTGGACGGAGGGCAAGTTCCACTTCCGGATCGGCGCGAGGCTGGAGCGCGCCAACACGCTGGCGCTGCGGGGCAGCCCGGCGGATGTGATTCTCGACGGCGTGCGCAGCCGCTTTCCGCTCGAGCCGATCGATGCCCATCTGTCTACGAACGACGCGTCGTACATCGCGCAGGGCGCGAGCCCCTTCTACCGCTTTCAGGAGGTGCATCTCGAGGAGCGGGAGGAGAAGTTCCTCCGCAAGCTCGACGGTTCGCACGCCCTGTCGGAATTCCTCGAGTCGGACGAGAAGATCCGCCGCCTGCTCTACGCGCTCATCGTCACCGAGATGATCGAGCTTCGGGCGTCCCCCGCGCCGCGCCCCGCACGGCAGTCCGCGACCGATCTACGCGGCGCGGCGCCGCCCGCCGCCGCCGAGGTGAGCCTCGAGCCTCCGCGGCCCGAGGCCGAGGCGGCCAGTGCGCCGCCGCTCGAGGCCGAGGCGG
>CP070734.1:37506-54835 GCA_020347605.1 Deltaproteobacteria bacterium
GCGCGGGGCCGGCCGCGGGCGTGCGTCCGAGCGCCCGGAGCCCGAAGAGGCGGAGGCCGAGCCGAGCCTCGAGGACATCGAGGACGTCTCCGACGCGCTGGCGCCGCTGCCCGGAGACGTCCCCGACTTCGTGACGGAGTCGGAGCCCGTCTACGACGACGACGAGGAGGTCGAAGAGGACGCCGACACCGAAGAGGTTCGGATGCACCGCGAGCGCGAGCAGCGGCGTCGCGCGCGGCTCGCGAAGGCAGAGCCCGAGCCCGAGCCCGAGCCCAAGCCGGCCACGCGTCCGACGCGGCGCCGCGCCGCAATCGTGGCGCACGCCGATCGGGACTCGGTCGCGGCCGCGGTGCTCCTGGCGCGGGACGTGCGGCTGCTCGAGGGCGTCTGGGTCTATCCCCAAGCCGAGTTGATGACGTTCTTCCGCAGCGTCGCCACGGATCTCCGCGATGAGACGCCGATCTACGTGGTCGGATTCGCGGCGTCACCGGCCCGCGAGACGATCCAGGCCGCGTCGCTCTACCGCGACCGGCTCGTCTGGATCGATCACCACGACTGGCCGCCCGAGGATCTCGAGGCGATGCGCAGCGCGATCGGCGCCGATGCGGTCCACGTGAACGCGGGTACCGGGAGCGCGCTGCCCGGCGTGCTGCGGCTCTCGACCCGGCGCAGCCGCTTCTCGGACAAGCTCGTCGACGTGGTCACGGGTCGCTTCACCGAGCACGACTTCACGCGCTGGGGCCGCCTGTGGTGGTGGCGGCTCGGTGAGATCGCGGGCCAGGGCGGGGAGCGGCGCGCCGACCTCGAGGCGCTGCTGGCGGGGCGTCCGAGCGATCTCGCGCGCGGGGCGGCCAAGGCGCCGACGCCGCCTGTGCCGCGGGAGTTCGAGTACGTGTCCGGGCGCGACTTCCGGCTGGTCCACTTCGGCGGCTACACGATGGTGGTGGCGCCCGTGCCGCCCGAGCTGGACCTGCACCTGACGTCCCGGATCCTGCGCGACCGCTACGGGGCGCGCCTCTCGCTGACCTGGACCGAGGGGCAGCGCTGCGTGGTGCTGGCGGGCGACGAGGTAACGGGTCGGCGCGCGCTCGATCTCGGCGCGATGGCGGACCACCTCGCGAACAAGCACGCGTGGATCGATCCGCTTCCGGACGACGACCACGTGGCGCGCGTGCAGGTTCGGGATCTCGGCGAGGATCCCGATCGCATCGACGCCGTGGTGGCCGAGATCGCGATGGGTCGATCGGTCCTCGAGGCCTAGCGCCGGCTCACCGCTCGCGCTCGAGGATCTTCGCGGCCGCCGCCGCCAGGTCCGGCGCGCTGTGCGCCCCCGTGCCGGGGGTCTCGGCGCCTTCCGCGGCGCCGTTCTTCGGCACCCGCACCGCGCCCGCGCAGCCCGCGCGCCGGGCGAGCTCGATGTCGCGCTCGCTGTCCCCGATCACCCAGCTTCGCGCCAGGTCGGCGCCGAGCTCGTCGCGCGCGCGGAACAGCAGTCCCGGCTCGGGCGTGCGACAGTCGCAGCCCGCGTCCGGACGGTGCGGACAGTGATAGGTGGCCTCGATCGAGATGCCGGCGCGCGCGAGATCCTGGAGCAGGCGCCGTTGAAAGGCCTCGAAGTCGGCGCTGCGGAAGTAACCGCGCCCGATGCCGCTCTGATTGGTCACGATCGCCAGTCGGTAGCCGGCCTGTGCGAGTCTGCGCAGTCCGTCCACCACGCCCGGCAGAAGCTCGCAGTCCTCCACCCGGTGCGTGTACCCGGCGTCGCGCACCAGGGTGCCGTCGCGGTCGAGGAACACGAAGCGGCTCACGGTGCGGCGGCCTCCCGCGAGCGCGCGAACGCCGCGACGCCCGCGGCGATCCGACCGCAGACATCGGCGCGCACTGCCTTTGCCGCCACCTTGATGGCGTTCTCGAGGGCCCGCGCGTCCGAGCGGCCGTGCGCCTTGATCACGATTCGCTCGAAGCCGAGGATGGGCGCACCGCCGTAGCTGGTGTAGTCCACCAGGTTCATGAGCCGCGCGATGCCGCCGCGCAGGAGCCAGCGTCCCGCGCGCCACGACAGACGCCGTCGAAACACGTCCTCGCCGAGCGTGAGAACCACGTCCCCCATGCTCTCGAGCAGCTTCAGCGCGACGTTGCCCAGCACCCCGGGACACACGATCACGTCGACGGCGCCGAGCGAGATGTCCTTTCCCTCGACGTTTCCGCGGAAGTCGATGCGCGGCGAATCGGCCAGCAGCGCGTGCGCCGCGCGGAGTGTCTCGTCGCCCTTGCTCGCCTCCGTGCCGATGTTGA
This sequence comes from Deltaproteobacteria bacterium, assembly GCA_020347605.1. Taxonomy (GTDB): domain Bacteria; phylum Myxococcota_A; class UBA9160; order UBA9160. The sequence goes on from CP070734.1 coordinate 39,802, forward strand.
GCAGGCCCACCGTGGGGCGCGCCACCTTCGAGATCGCCGCCGAGTAGGCGACCCCCATGTGCGCGAAGTGAACCAGATCCTCGGCGCGGCTTCGCACGTTCGCGCCCACGTCGAGCAGCAGTGCAAAGGGGTCCGCATTGTGCGGCCGCGGCAGCGTGGGGTAGACGGCGGCGAGCGCCGTGCGACGGATTCCGGCGATCCGCGGAATCGCGCGGGCCGCGTGGAGGAGCGTGGCGCCGGTGTTGCCGGCCGTGACCAGGGCGTCCGCGCGTCCGGCGGCGACCGCAGCGGCGGCGACCGCCAGCGAGCTCCTCACCCGCTGCACCGCCTGCTGCGGATCCTCGCCCATGGGAACCGCGTCCGGTGCGTGCAGCAGGTCGATGCGGCTGCGATCCGCACCCGCCCGCTGGAGGAGACCGTCCAGTCGCGGCCCGTCGCCGCAGAGGAGCAGGCGGATCCGCGTCGAGCGCGTGATGGTCGCTGCGGCTTCGACCACCGCGTCGGGAGCGCGGTCGCCCCCCATCCCGTCCAGCGCGATGATCCGTTCCTCTGCGTCCGCGTGCGCGGTCATGCCGGCAGCATACCGGAGGCGCGCGGCGCGGAACGCCGTACCATCCGGCGGCGACATGACGACCTCCACCCGAATGCTGCGGGCGGCGCGGACGCTCGCGCGCGACGTGGCGCCGCTCCGCTTCGGTCCGCCGGTCAGCCACGTCTACAACCCGCTGGTCTACGCGTGGCGGGCGCAGCGGGCCTACCTGCGCGCCTACGCGGCGACGCCCAAGCGGGTCGTGTTCCTGGGCATGAATCCGGGGCCGTTCGGCATGGCCCAGACGGGGGTGGCGTTCGGCGACGTGGAGCGCGTCCGCGACTGGCTCGGCATCGAGGTGCCGGTCGATCGGCCGCCCTCCGAACATCCGCGCCGGCCGGTCGAGGGGTTTGGCTGCGCGCGCAGCGAGGTGAGCGGGACGCGCCTTTGGGGTGCGATCGCCGCCCACTTCGGATCGCCCGCGCGCTTCTTCGCGCACCACTTCGTGGCGAACTACTGCCCGCTCCTGTTCCTCGAGGAAAGCGGTCGCAACCGCACCCCGGACAAGCTGCGCACGCGAGAACGCCAGCCGCTCTTCGAGGCGTGTGACCGCCACCTGCTGCGCGTCGTGCGGATTCTCGAGCCCGAGTGGGTGATCGGCATCGGCGGATTCGCGGAGACACGCGCGCGCGCGGTACTGGCGGACGTCGACGTGCGGGTCGGCCGCGTCCTGCATCCGAGTCCCGCCAACCCGCGCGCGAACCGCGACTGGGCGGGCGCGGTGCGCCGCGAGCTCGGCGCCCTCGGCATCTGCACGGGGCGCCCGGCTCGCCGGCGCTGAGGGCGGCGTCAGCGCGCGCGCAGGCCCTCGCGCAGACGACGCACCAGTGCCGACGCGTCGGTCTGCGCGCGGCCGCCGTAGCGCTCCGCGAGGTAGGCCTCGGTGAGCTGTGCGAGGGCGTCGGCGGCTTCCGGGGAGAGCTCGCTGCGCACGGCCCGCGCGAACGCGCGCGGTGTCTGCGCGCGGGGACGCACCCGCTTGCGACGCCGCGCGAGGAGCCGGAGGGCTTCGAAGTAGGGGCCCGCCGCGCGCGCGCGCGCCGGACGCCGCCGCCGCCACAGCTGTGCGACCAGGATCGCGCCCCCGATGCCTGCCAGCAGCGTTGCGGCGTCGAGGCGCCAGAGCGTCCCCAGGGCGTCGCGCCAGGATTGCAGACCCGTCGCGCGCGGGGCACGCGTGGCTCCGGCGCGCAAGCGCCGCCAGGCGCGCCAGCCGGCCGTGAGCCCGCGAATCTGGTCGTTGCGGTCGAAGTCGACGATGCGGTCGTAGTACCAGTACTCGATCGCGCTCGCGATCTCGAGCAGTCGCTCGCCCACGGAGTGCGCCAGCTCGGGCCGCAGGCGCAGATTGAGCGGCGTCGGATCGAAGCGCACCCAGCCCGCGCCGTCGAAGTGGATCTCCACCCAGGCGTGCGCGTCGGCGTGCGCCAGCTCGACGAAGCCGCCCAGCGGATTCGCACGTCCGCCCGCGAAGCCGGTGACCAGGCGGGCCGGCAGGCCGATGGAGCGCGCCAGCACGGCCATGGCGGTGGCGAAGTACTCGCAGTGGCCCGCCAGGCCGCCGAACAGGAAGACCTCGACGGGCGAGCGGCGGTCGCCCGGTTCGAGACGCGGCGGCTCGTCGGAGTATCGCCCCGTGCGCCGCAGGTGGCCCTCGAGCGCGGCGGCGCGCTCTGCGTCGGAGCTCGCGCGCTCCGTGATCCGGAGCGCGAGCGCGCGCACCTCCGGCGACAGCGGTGGCAGCGCCACGAACCGGTCGGCGTCGTCCGGTTCGGGCGCGACCGCGGCCGCCCCGGCCAACGCCTCTCGGACGCCGTCGACGAGCCGACTCCGAAGGGTGTAATCGACGCGAACGGCGGCGCTGCCGAGCGCGTACAGGTTCCCGTTCGCATCGCGTTCGATGCGACTCCGCACGCCGCGCAGACCGCGCGGCTCACCCAGGCCGAACAGGACGCCCATTTCCATGGGCTCCCGCACGATGCGCTGGACGAGGTTCGACGCTGGACGGCCCGGCGCCAGGTCGATGGTCCGCTGCGCGATCGCGGGGATCGGCTCGCGCGAGGCCTGTGTGACCGACCAGGTGCGCCCGTCGAAGTGGTCGAAGGCGAGCCCGCGCCAGTAGGCCGCGTCGTGCGGCGGCGGCTCGCCGCGCAGCGTTTCGACGCGAAGCGCGCGCGTGGCGTCCGAGCGAATGCGACCGATGTCGCCCAGCTCGACCCGATCCGAGAAGCCGGACAGCGCGACGCTCGAGGCCGACGCGGCCGCGTGCACCAGGCTCGAGCGCATGCGGGGCAGGGTGAGGAAGACGATCAAGGCGATCGCGATCGAGCCCGCCGAGGCGAAGAGCGTGGTCCGCAGCAACGCGGGCGTCGCGACGCGCTCCGCGCCGAGCGGCTCGCCGGCTTCCAGCGCCTCCAGCGCCAGCGTGTGGACGATCAACGTCCAGACCGTCGCGAGCAGGAACACGACGAGCAGGAGTGGGAACGCGATGCTGTCCGTCAGGTTGGAGGCGAGCACCACCTGGAAGAGTGCGAGCGCCACCAGCAGGTACTCGGAGCGCCGTGGGCGCGCGTCGAGCAGCTGCAGGCCCTGCGCCAGCATCGCGAAGTGCGCGAGCGCGATGGTCGCGGGCTCGCCGTCCCCGTAGTGCAGGACCCCGGCGCCGCACGCCGCCAGCAGGCCGAGGTTCAGAACGGCGGGATTGCGTTGCCAGGCCTGCGGTCGATTCCGCACCGCGAGCGCCAGCGCGATCGCACAGCCCTGCAGCGCGAGCGCCCAGACCGCGATCTGTCCGCTCACCGCAAGGGTGCCGCTGGCGGATCCCACCATCACAATCGCGCCCAGCGGCCGCGGCACGTCGACCCGGACCCGGAACTCGCGGCGGCTCATCGGTCGCGTCCGGCGGAGCGGCGGCGGGCGCGGGCAGCCGGCTCGGGACGGCCGGCGCGATCCGGCTGCACCAGCGCGAGGAAGGCGAGCAGACGCGCGCGCTGGCGCGGTCCGCCGCGGGGCGCGATGCGATCCGCGTCCGTGACCAGCCCGACCCGGAGCTCCGCATCGATCAGGGTGGCGATCTCGGAGGCGGCCCAGGCCACGTCGCGTTCGAAGATCGCGGCCTCGGGCTCCCCCGCAGTCCGCAAGCGCACCTCGATCTCCGCGCCCGCATCTCCCTCCGGCTCGCGCACGACCAGCGCGCCGCGTCGCGCGGTCGCGCGCCAGTGGATTCGCCGCAGCGAGTCCCCGGCCGCGAACTCCCGCAGGCCCGACACCTGGGCGCCGCGTGTGGGACGGGTGCGCGTGTCCGCGTCGTGCGGGTCTGCGGTGCCGTCGAGCTCGGGTGCGCGCAGCCGCTCCATCCGCGGATACACGAGCAGCCGGTCGGGCGCATCGAGGTAGAGCGATTTCGAGAACAGTCCGAACGGGAAGCGCGTCGAGACCCGGAAGCCCTGGAATGCGAACCAGCCGCGCCGATCGGCGGCGAAGGCATAGCTGCGTCGCTCGCGGTCGCCGGCCGCGACCCGCAACGCGAAGACGCGCCCGGTCGCGCGCACGCCGCGAACCCCGCGCCCGCGGGTCAGATCCTCCACCGCGATGGCGAAGGCCGGGGCGCGGCGCGCGTGGTTTTCGATCTCGAGCACGACGCGGGCGGTGACGCCCGCCTGCGCTTCGCGCGGCAAGAGCCGCTTCACGCGCACGCCCCGCAGCGCCGACTCGGACAGGAGGCCGGACAGGATGAGGAACGCGAGCATGAACGAGAGGACCAGATACAGCAGGTTGTTTCCGGTATTGAGGGCCGCGAAGCCGACGCCGAACGTCAGTCCGAAGAACAGCCAGCCCGCGCGCGTCGGCCGCAGGGTGCGCGGCGGTCGCAGCCAGCGGCGGAGGGCCGCTGCGAAGCGCGTCAGAGCGGAACCGGAACCTGCTCGAGGATCTCGCCGATGATCCATTCGGCCTCCCCGGGGCGGTCGCTCGCGCCCGCGCGCGGATCGATGACCACGCGATGGGCGCAGACGGCGACGGCCAGGTCCCGGATGTCGTCGGGGATGCAGTAGTCGCGGCCCTCCACGAGGGCCCGGGCCTGCGCGGCTCGCCGCAGCGCGACCGCGCCGCGCGGTGATACGCCCAGCTCGAGCGCGGCGTTGACACGGGTCTCGCGCACGAGCGCGAGCAGATATTCCGCGAGGGCGCCGTCGAACTTGACGCGCTCCGCCGCCGCGCGCATCGCGAGCACGTCCGCCGCGGACAGCACCGGCTCGAGCTGCGGGAGCTCCGTCGCGGCGGGATCGTCGCGCAACACGGCCACTTCGTCCTCGATGTCGGGATAGCCGATCGCGAGTCGCATCAGGAAGCGGTCGAGCTGCGACTCGGGAAGCGGGTGGGTTCCGTGGTGCTCGAGTGGGTTCTGTGTGGCGATCACGAAGAACGGCTGGGGCAGCGGGTGCGTCGTGCCGTCCACCGTCACGGATCCCTCGCTCATGCACTCGAGGAGCGCGGACTGCGTCTTGGGACTCGCGCGGTTGATCTCGTCGGCCAGCACCACGTTCGCGAAGACCGGACCGGGCTGGAACGCAAACGTGCCGGTGGGTCGGCCGTCGCGCACCTCTGGAAGCGAGACGCCGAGGATGTCGCTCGGCAACAGATCACTCGTGAACTGCGCGCGCCGGAAGCGCGCGTCGATCGAGCGGGCCAGTGCGTGCGCCAGCGTCGTCTTGCCGACCCCCGGCACGTCCTCCAGCAGGAGGTGTCCTCCGGCCACGATCGCCTCGACGGTTCGCCGGACCACCTCCGACTTGCCCTTCAGGGTGCGCTCCACGTTGGCGCGCAGGCGGTCCGCGCGTCGCTGGGCGTCGCGGGGGCTCATGGGTTCGACAGCGGCCTGCGGGGTCCCGACGGCATCGATGGTGAGCGCCATTCGAGGCTCTTCGGCTCCAAAACGCGATCGCCTGAGATCCGCCGCCCGGCAGCTCCCGCCGGGCGGGCGCGGCCCCCCGCCGCGGCCCGCCCCGAGGCCCGATGGGCACCGGGGATCTGGTACGGTCGGCGCATGAATCGCGCCGCCGCGACGCGTCCGAGCCGGGACTCCTGGCTCGACCGGTTCTTCGACCGGATCCCCGTGGCGCCGGTGTGGGTGGGCGCCGGACTCTCGCTCGCGCTGATCGGCCTGTTCCTGGCGCTGGTCACCGCCACGGGCGACCTCGCGCGCTTCCTCGAAGGCCAGGAGGCCTGGTGGGAGGCGCGCGACGGACGGCTGGGCGTCCTGCTGGCGTTGTTGGCCGGGTACGTCGTGGCGGCGCGTCGCTACGCGCGTCTCGGCGTCCGTAGCTACCTGGCGGAGCTCCGTGCGGGGCTCGACTGGCCGCGCCGCGACTTCGAGGCCGCCGCGCGGGACCTCGAGCACCTCGAGCCGGGACGCGTGCGCTGGGCCGGGCTCGCCGGGGCGCTGATGGTGCCCGTGCTGGGGCTGCTCGTGGATCGGGACCCGCTCGTCTATTTCCAGCCCGGCCACTGGGGAGGTGCGAACAGCTGGGTCTGGCTCGTGGGCGCGGTGGCGGCCTGGAACGGCGGCTGCCTGTTCTATGCCGTCGTGACGTACGGGCGCCGCTTCTCGAGCCTGGCCGGGCGGATTCCCGCCATCGACCTGTTCGACCTCACCCCGCTCGCTCCGTTTGCGAGGCAGGGCCTGCGCTCGGCGTTGCCCGGCTTGATCCTGCTCTCCTTCTTTGCGCTCAACAGCCTCGATCGCGGATTCTTCTGGGCGGTCGGGCTGATGGGAACGCTGTCCCTGGCGGCCGTCACGGCGGCCCTGCTGCTGCCCATGGGGGGCGTGCGCCGGCGCATCCGCGCGGTGAAGCAGGACGAGCTGGCGCGCGTCGACGCCGCAATCCGCGGGGACGCGTCCGGCCTGGCCGAATCGGCCATCGCGCGTCGTTCGGGGGCCGTCTCGATCGCCGACCTGCTGGCCTATCGGAGCTTCGTGCAATCGGTGCGCGAGTGGCCCTTCGACGCGCCGACGCGGCTACGCATGCTGCTCTACCTGGGCATACCCGTCGGCTCCTGGCTCGGCGGCGCCTTCGTGGAGCGCCTCCTCGATCAGATCCTCGGCTGAATCGCCCGCGGTGCGCCGGGACGAGGCGGGTAAAGGGCTTCGGGGAGCGGCCCGATAGCGAGGTGGGGTGCCGCCGGGGGGATCCGCGCATGGGCAGCGAGCGATACGCCCTGATTCTCGACGACGAGCACAACTCGCTCGGGGCGGTCGCGCTGCGCCTGCTGCGCCTGGGAATCGACACGTCGTACGCCAAGGACCGGGACGAGGCGTTCCTGTGGGCGCAGCAGGAGGCGGAGCGGATCCGCGCCATCCTCTTCCCACCGAGCGTGGACGTCGGCGAGGTCATGACGTTGGCCACGCAGATCTCCGCGCGTTCCCAGGCCGAGCCCCCCAACCCGATCGTGATCGGCCAGCGCCCCGCGGAACCGCAGATCGACGGGCTTCGAAAGGGCGGGGTCCTGTGGGCGCTGTGGGAGCCCTATGACGAGAGCTCGCTGCGCTGGGTCGTGAACGAGGCGATGGCGCCGAGCGATGCCGGCAGCACCCGCCAGGAGCCGCGCGTTCCGACCACCTTCCTCGGAAAGACCTGGTACCGCACGCACCGCAAGGACGTCGTGGTCTCGAGTCTGTCCATCCGTGGCGCGTATCTCGAGACGCCCAATCCCTTCTGGGAGGGGATCGAGCTCACGGTCGAGATCCCCCTGCCGGACGGTCCCCTCGTGACCAAGGCGACCGTCCGATACCAGACCGAAGGCCGCACCAGCGGAATGGGCGTGGCGTTCGCGCCGCTCGATCTCGAGAAGGAGATGCGGCTCCAGAGCTACGTCGAAGCCCACGCCGGGATCTTCACGCTCTAGCTCGGGGCCGGACCGCGCGCGGTTCGGCTCAGGAGTCCGGCGTGAATCGCACCTTCATCTGCACGCAGGAGCGGACCAGCGCCGACGGCTTGATCACGGGACCGCCGTCCGCGTACTCCATGTCCGGCAGGCGCCGCAGGATCTCGCCGAAGGCGATGCGCATCTCCATGCGCGCCAGGTTTGCGCCCAGGCAGAAGTGATTGCCGATCCCGAAGCCCAGGTGGTGGGGCTGGCGCTCCACGTCGAACACCTCGGGATCCTCGAACTGGTCGGCGTCGCGATTGGCGGACGGGTAGAGCATCAGGACCTTCTGGTCCTTGGCGATCGTGCGTCCGCGCAGCTCGGTGTCGCGGGTTGCGGTGCGCGCGAACGAGTGCACCGGTGAGACCAGCCGCACCATCTCGTCCACTGCGGCCGGAATCAGGGCCGGGTTGTCGACGAGCTTCTGCCGCTGGTCGGGATGCTCGATCAGGAGCTGCATGCCGCCCGAGATCGCGTTGCGCGTCGTCTCGTTTCCCGCCACGAGCAGGATCACGAGCAGCATGATCAGCTCGTTGTTCGCCAGCGCCAGATCCTCCTCGGAATCCGCTCCGGGCATCTCCTTGATGTCGGACTCGCCGAGCACGCCCTCGTCCTTCGCGCCGACCAGGATCGACACGAGATCGTCGCGCGGCTGGGCGCGCCGATCCTCGATGATCCCGGTCACGTAGTCCCCGTATTCCTTGAAGGCGGTGGCCGCCGCGCGCATGATCTCGGGAACGTGGAGGTTTCCGTCGCCCGCGATCATCGCGTCCGACCAGTGGTGAAAGCGCAGCCGGTCTTCCTTGCGGATGCCGATCATCTCGGCGATCAGCAGCAGCGGCAGCGGCACCGCGATGGCGTCCACGAAGTCGCACTCGCCCAGCGGTGCGACGGCGTCGATGGCGTCGCGGACGATCTCCCGAAAGGGCGTCTCGAGCTTCTTGACCATGCGCGGCGTAAAGCCGCGGTTGATCAGCTTGCGCAGCTGGGTGTGGCGCGGCTCGTCCTCGTCGATCAGGCCCAGCTTCGCGGGGTTGCCGGGGCGGACGCCGTGCCCCGAGCAGAAGATGTGCGCGTTCTTGGAGACGTAGCTCACGTCTTCGTACTTCGAGACGATCCACAGGCCGGTCGCGTCCGACCAATGCACCGGATCGTTCTCGCGCAACCAGCGCATCCGGTCGTGCATCTTCTCATCCCAGGAATCGGCGGACAGGAAGTCGACGTTCACGTCCATGCAAGAGCTCCTCAGTCGAGGCCAAAACGCGTGCGGGAACCGGTCGCAGCGGTTTCCGGCCGCTCGGCGTCCGCCTCCGCGGCCACCCGCGCAGGCGTGTCCGCGAACAGGCGGGACACGAGGTCGGCAAAGAACTCGGTCTGCCGCGCCAGCGCGGGCTCGGTCAGCAGATCCTCTCCCGCGAGCTCCCGATGGAAGGGCGCCATCGCGAAGTAGCCGGCGACGATCTGGTACAGCGCGAGCACCAGCAGCGGGATCTGGTCCGGCTTCCAGCGTTGCGCACCCGGGGTCGCCTGAACCACCTGCCGGGCGCGCGCGAAGATGGGCTGGATCCAGGCGCGGATCTCGTCCGTCAGTCGCGCTCCGCCGGAGAGGGTCTCGTGCTGGATGAGGCGCGGGAAGTCGGGACGCCGCGCCAAGAGCTCCATCATCGTCGCGACGGATCGATGCGGATCCCAGCGGCGGCGATCGCCCGCCTCCACGAGCGCGGCGAGCGCCTCGAGCACCGGGCTCAGGCCGCGCTCGAGCACTGCGGCGTACAGCGCTTCCTTGTTCGGGAAGTGGTTGTAGAGACTCGGGATGCGAAGCCCGACACCGGCGGCGACGTCCCGCAGGGTCGTGCCGGCGTAGCCCCGCTCGGCGAACAGCGACTCCGCGACGTCGAGGATGCGCTCGGCCGTGTGCTGGCCTTTGCTGCGCGCGTGCGTGGGGGCGCTGGACGCCGTGGGCGCGATCGACATGATGCCTCGCCGAAAAACTAACGAACGCTAGTTCGCACAGCGTCCCGGTTTCGTCAAGAGTGCTCGCGGGCCGCCGGCGGGTGCGCCAGCTCTCGCGCAGGCTGCGCCCGGGCGGATGCGAGGTGAGGCCGACCTGCCACCCGGCGGGAATGACAGTTCATACAACCACTGTATGATCTGTTCCATGACGGAACGCGGGCTGTGACGGCGCCCGGGAGCCTCGACACGCGCGAGCGGATCCTCGAGGGCGCGCTCGCCGCGCTCGCGCGCCACGGCGTCGCGAAGCTCGGCATGACCGACGTGAGCGCGAGCGCGGGCGTCTCGCGCGGAACGCTGTACCGCTATTTCCCGACGCGCGCCCGGCTGCTCGCCGGGCTCGTGCAACACGAGATGCGCCGCTTCCGCGCGAGCATGCTGGCCGCCACGCGCCGCGCGGACGGCGACGCGGAGCGGATCCACGTGATGCTGAAGCAGACCACGCGGTACGTGCGCGAGCACGCGGCGCTGCAGGGCATGCTTCGCAGCGATCCCGCCTTCCTGCTCGAGTCGCTCCGCGCGCAGCTCCCGATCATCCGCCGCGAGCTCCACGAGCTCTTCGCACCGCTCCTGCGCGAGACGGAAGCGGTGCGCAGCGGCGCGCTGGGCGTCGACGGGCTCGTGGATTGGATCACGCGGATCCTGATCTCCACGCTGCTCTTCGAGGATCCGGAGCCGGACGAGACCGCCGGCGGCATCGCGACGATCTATCGGATCCTCCAGGTCGCGACGTGTCGGGCGGTGCCGTGAGCGAGGACGTGACGCGTCCGGCCGCCGGGTCGGAGCCCGCCGGCGCGCGGGATCTCGGGGAGCTGAACTTCTTCGACCCCGCGCACGCCGCGCATCCGCAGCCCGTGTTTCGCGCGCTGCGCGCGCGATGTCCCGTGGGCCGTCTGTTTCCGGGCGGGCCCCTGGTCCTGTCGCGCTATGCGGACGTCCATTTCGCGCTCAAGCACCCCGAGATCTTCTCGTCGAAGATGGACGCGGCGCAGATCGGGAACAAGCGCCCGCTGATTCCGCTGCAGCTCGATCCACCGGAGCAGACCAAGTATCGGCGACTGCTCGACCCGCTGTTCTCGCGCCGGCGCATGCTTCGCCTCGAAACGGACATCCGCGCTCTGGTCAACCGCCTGATCGACGGATTCGTCGAGGCCGGCGAGTGCGAGTTCAACGAGGCGTTCGCGATTCCATACCCGTGCACGGTGTTCCTCCGCTTGATGGGGTTGCCGATCGAGGACCTGGGTCTGTTTCGCGAGCTCAAGGATGCGATCATCCGGCCGCAGGCGGCGGACCCGCAGAAGGCGCAGAAGATCCGCGCAGAGGCCGGTGACCGGATCTACGCCTACTTCGAGGGCTTTCTCGACGAGCGGTCGCGCGCGCCGCGCGACGACCTGTTCAGCCACCTGCTCTCCGCCGAGGTCGACGGGCAGCGACTCTGCCGCGATGAGATCCTGGACATCAGCTTCCTGCTGCTGCTCGGCGGCCTCGACACGGTGACGGCCTCGCTCGGCTGCAGCGTCGCGCATCTCGCCCAGCACCCCGAACGCCGGCGCCGCCTCGTCGAGCGCCCCGAGCTCGTGCCGTCCGCGCTCGAGGAGCTGCTGCGTTGGGAGACGCCGGTCGTTCAGGTCGTGCGCGTCCTGGCCCGCGATTTCGAGGTCGGCGGCGTCCGACTCCAGCAGGGTGAGAACGTGACGCTCGTGCTCGGCTCGGCGGACACCGATGAAACCCAGTTCCCCCACGCCGAGCGGGTCGATTTCGAGCGCGGTCGGAACCTCCACCTGGCGTTCGGCAGCGGTCCGCACCGATGCCTCGGGTCGCATCTGGCACGCCTCGAGCTGCGCGTCGCGATCGAGGAGCTCCACCGGCGGATTCCCGTCTACGCGATCAAGCCCGGCGCGGCGCCACGGTACAGTCCCGCCATCCGCGAGGTTCTGTACCTGCCGCTGGTGTTCGAGGCGGTCGGCGCGTGAAGGAGGGATGGGCGAGGTGAGGGTGCGGCTCGACGAGGACGCCTGCGTCGGACACGGACGCTGTTACGAGATGGCGCCCGAGGTGTATGGCGAGGACGAGCGCGGGCACTGTCGGATCGAGCGCGAGGAGGTACCGCCCGAGCTCGAGGAGGCGGCGCAGATCGGCGCCGACAACTGCCCGGAGCGGGCGATCTCGATCGAGCGCGGCGCGCGGCCTCGCGCGCGCGAGGACTAGCATGGTGCAGCGGCGGTTTCCCTTTCCCCTCCCCAACGGCTGGTTCCAGGTCGCGTACTCGGACGAGCTTCGACCGGGCGAGGTCCAGCGCGCGCACTACTTCGGGGGCGAGCTCGTGCTCTTCCGGGGCGAGGACGGCCGAGCGCGCGTGCTCGACGCGCACTGCCCGCACCTGGGGGCGCACCTGGGCCACGGCGGTCGGGTGGTCGGCAACGCCATCCGCTGTCCCTTCCACGCCTGGGAGTTCGACGGCGACGGGCGCTGCGTGCGCGTGCCGTACGCGAAGAAGGTTCCACCGAAGGCGGCGATCCGCGCCTGGACGGTGGACGAGAAGAACGGCCTGGTCTTCGTTCACTTCCACAAGGCGGGAAAGCCGCCCGCGTTCGCCATTCCCGAGGTTCCCGAATACGCCTCGGAGGAGTGGACCGACTACTACCGCCGCGACTGGGTGATCCGCACCTGCAATCAGGAGCTGGCGGAGAACTCGGTCGACCCCGCGCACTTCAAGTACGTGCACCGCACGGCCGAGGTCCCCACCGCGAAGGCCTGGGCGGAAGGTCCCGTGTTCCGGGCCAATCTCGCGTACCCCATCGCGACCGGAACCGGCACGCTGCACGGCGAGATCGAGATCTACGCCTACGGCTTCGGATTCGGCGTGACCTACTTCAAGGGGATCGTCCACACCGTCGTGGTCATCTCCGGAACGCCGATCGACGAGGAACGCGTCCACCAGCGGCTCTCGTTCATGGTCAAGAAGCTCGACAGCGAGGAAGCGACCGCGGGTCTCGGGAATGCATTCGTGAGCGAGATCTCCCGGCAGTTCAGCGAGGACATCCCGATCTGGGAGAACAAGGTCTACTGGGAGCGCCCCGTCCTGTGCGACGGGGACGGGCCCATCGGCGTGCTGCGCCGCTGGGGACGCCAGTTCTACTGAGGGCTCGAAGCGCAGCGGGAGCCGTGCCGATGACGACCGCGCCGAACCGGGGGGCGACGACGGTCCGATCGGCGTGAACCGGACGTGGCCCCGCCCGTTCTTCGACGGCGCGGACCGCTCGCGCTGAGGGGCGGCCGCGGACGCGCACCGGCAGCGCGGGCGTCGCACGCGCGCCCGCGGGTCTCCTCCGCGATCACGGGGCCGGCCCCGCCGCGCGGGGCGTCACGACGAGCAGGGCGCGGCGTCCCGCGCGGAAGCTCGCTCGGACCTCGACGGGCGTCACGGCCTCGACGTGTTCGAGCGAGCGCTGCTTGACGACGATCGCCCGGCCGCGGGCCGCCAGGAAGGCGCGAAGGTCGTCCTCGTTGCGGAGCTCCGCGACGCGCCGCCGCCCGTAGTAGACGATGCCCCCGGCCAGCGCGCGACTGCCCCAGAGTCCGATGGGCTCGCCGGGCGGTGTGAGCGCCGCGGCCGCCCGCGCGACGGGGCGGGGCGACTTGCCGGGATCCAGGGCGGGAAACAGCCACACGAAGCTGGCGAGCTCGACGGCGAAGACGCACGCGATCACGATCGCGAGCTGGCTGGGAGCGGCGCCGCGGCCGCTGCGGGTCGAAGCGCGGTAGGCGAGCCCACCGATACCGGGGATGGCGATCAGGGCGATGCCGAGCGCGGCGGGCAGGACCACGCCGCGGATCTCGCCGGTCGCGAGGCAGAAGGCGCCGGCGCCCGCCGACAGGGCGCCCAGCGCGGCGGCTACGCCGCCGATCGTGCGCGGCAGTGCTGGGCGTCCGCCGAACGTACGCACCACGGCATCGGCACAGATCAGCGCCGCGGCCGGAAACGCGGGCAGCAGATAGAGGCCGCGCTTGCCGCTCGAGAGCGTGAAGAAGGCGAGGCTCGCGAGGACCCAGGCGAGCAGGAATCGCCAGCTGCGGGCGCGATCGGGATCGGCGCCGGGCACGAAGACCCGTCGGTGCGCGACCCACGCCACCAGAGGCCAGAGCAGCGCCCAGGGCAGGAAGTCCGCCGGAAACTGGTAGAGGTAGTAGTAGAACGGACGCGCGTGCGAGGTGCCCGCGAAGAAACGGCCGAAGAGGTTCACACCGACCGCGTCCGCGAGGAAGCCGCCCGCGGCGAGCGCGCCGGCCGCACCGAGCCAGACGAGCCCCGGACCCAGCGAGAGCGCGAAGGCCCAGGGCGGAAAGGCACGGCGCAGGTCGCGCAGCCGCCGCTCCCACGCCAGGAACATCGCCATCACGAGGACCGGGACCAGGAAGCCCACGGGGCCCTTCGTGAGCACGGCCAGACCCATCGCCGCGTGCAGCGCGGCCGCGTTCCGGCGCGGGCGGCCGAGCCCCCGGTCCAGTCGCCAGAACGAGACCAGCGCAAGGGTCTCGAACAGGGTCAGGAGCACGTCGAGCTGTACGCGTCGCGCGAGGTGCGCGAAGAGCGGCAGCGTGAGCAGCAGCGCCGCGCCGCAGACGCCGGTCGCAGCGCCCAGCAGGCGGCGGCCGAACCCGAGCGTCAGCGCGACGACCCCGATGCCCGCCAGCGCGGATGGCAGCCGGCCCGCGAGCTCGGTGACGCGGCCGAAGGCGCTGCCGACCGCGGCGGCGAGCCAGAAGTACAGGGGCGGCTTCTGCGTGTACTCCTCCCCGTTCAGGTGGAGGACCACGAGGCCGCGCGCACCGTGCTCCATCGACCGCAGCGCCTCCGCGATCTCTCCGTAGCGGGGCTCGTCGGGCGCCCACAGATCCGTCCCGCCGAGCCGCACCAGCAGCAGGATCGCGGCCGCCGCCAGCACGAGCGCGGCCCCCGAGCGCGGCGTGATGCGTGCGTTCAGCGCGTCCACGAAGGTCCGCTCAGCGCGCCGTCAGCGCCGCGCGCGGATCGTCCGCCTCGGAAGCGGCCACCGCCTCCGCGACGAGCGCCGCGAGGTCGCCGCCCAGCGCGTCGAGACGGGCCCCGTAGGCCGGGAGGTCTGCGGTGTAGGTGCCGGTGAGCGACAGACACGCGTCGCCCAGCTGCGCGTCCGACGCAAAGCTCGGCGCATCGAGCGTCTCGAGCGGCAGGCGCGCCAACGAAGCGCGGGCCGCCGCCTCGAGCGCATTGCGCGCAGCGGTCGGATCGGCGTCGGCGGGTGTCTCCGCGTACAGCTCCGCGACGCGTTCGCGCAGCTCCAGCAGGGCGCGCGCGATCGCGCGCGAATCGGCGACCCGGCGCCGCACGGCCTCGCCCGCATCGCGGCTGAGAGCGCGGAAGAAGCGCACGGCCGCCTCCTGCCCGACGAAGGTCGCGATGCCCTCGTTGAACTGCGCCTGGTCGGGAGCGAAGACCGTGGCGTGCACGAGCTCGTGGATCACGGTCTC
>CP070734.1:54935-72105 GCA_020347605.1 Deltaproteobacteria bacterium
GATTGTCGGGGTCGCCCACGATCACCACGTCGAGGTTCACGGCGCCGACCGAGATCACTTCGGCCCGCGCGGCCGGGGCGATGAGCAGCGCCGCGGCGAGGGGGGCTAGCCAGCGCATACGGGGGTCTCCAACAGCGGCTCGGGACGCCGCCCGGCGTCGCGAGAACCGGCCAGTCTAGCTCGGAGGCCCCCGCTGTGCGTCTCGGACCGAGGGCGCGGCTCCTCGCCGCGGCGCACCCGCGGCGTCCAAGCCGGCGGGATCGGCGCGCTTTCGCGCGTTCCCGGCGCCGTCCGCGGGGCGGCCCTCGCGGTCCGAGCTGCGTCAGCCTTGCAGGCGCGCCACGGTCTCGTCGATCGAGCGCTCCAGCACCTGCGCGATCGTCTCGATCTCGTCGCTGCCGATCGTGAACGGCGGGCCGAGCACGATCACGTCGCGCGCGGGGTCCGAGCCGCCGGGATAGAAGAAGACCCCGTGCCGCAGACCGGTCGCGACCACGCGCTGGGTGATGCGCGCCTCGGCCGGAAAGGGCTCGCGGGTGTCGCGGTCGCGGACCAGCTCGACCGCGCGCAGCAGACCCAGACCACGCACCTCCGCGACGTGCGGATGCCGCTCGAGCGGCGCGAGCGCCTTGTGCAGCCGCTCGCCCATCTCGGCCGCGCGCGCCACCAGGTCCTCGCGCTCGACGATCTCGAGCACCTTGTCGGCGACGGCGCAGGCCGCGGGATGCGATCCGTAGGTGAAGAACATGAAGTCGTCGCCCGCAGCCGCGATCGGCGCCAGCACCGCCTCGGTCGCGAACACGCCGCCGATCGGCGCGTAGCCGCCGGACAGCCCCTTGCCGCCGACCAGGATGTCGGGCGTCACGTCCCAGTGGTCGAGCGCGAAGCGCCGGCCCGTGCGGCCGAAGCCGCACATGACCTCGTCCGCGATGAACAGCACGCCGAAGCGGCGGCAGATCTCCGCCACGCGCGGCCAGTACTCGGGTGGCGGCACGAGCGCGCCGCCCGTCGATCCCACGACCGGCTCGGCGATGAAGGCGGCCACCGATTCGGGCCCCTCGCGCTCGATGACGCGCGCGACCTCGTCCGCACAGGCGACGCCGCAGCCCGGGTAGGCGCGCGACAGCGGGCAGCGCAGGCAGTAGCAGGCCGGTGCCTTGGGCCCGTCGACGAACAGGGGCTCGAAGCCGGCGCGGCGCTTCGCATGGCCCCCGACGCCCAGCGTCGCGAGCGTCGTGCCGTGATACGAGAGCTCCCGCCCGACGATCTTCCAGCGCCCGGGCTCGCCCTTCGACACGAAGTGCTGTCGGGCCAGGCGCAGCGCCGCGTCGACGGACTCGGATCCGCCGCTCGTGAACGCGACGCGCGTGATCGCCGGGGGAAGCCAGTGCGTGCGGAGTCGCTCGACGAGCGCCACGCGGCCCTCGGTGGCGAAGGGCGGCACCAGGTACGCCGTCTGCTCGAGCGCGCGCGCGGCGACCTCGGCCACCTCGCGGCGCCCGTGACCGACGTTCATCACGATCGCGCCGCCCGCGGCGTCGAGGATGCGGGTGCCGTCGGGCGTGACGAGCGTGCAGCCCTCGCTGCGCGCGATCGCGAGCGGGGGCCCGCCGCCGCGCGGCACGAACTGGATCTGCTTCGAGCGCGCGCCGTCCATGCGCGCATGCTTGTCACGTGGGCCGCGTGCCTGTCAAGTCGCGTCGCGCCCGGCCGCCGCGCGGCGCCGGCGACGCCCCGGCGTTGCGCCGCGCGCGCCGAGCCGCGACGTTAGGCCGGCAAGGCGGAGGTCGGGCCATGTTGGAGCTGCGCGGGGTCTCGAAGCGCTTCGGCGCCGAGCCGGCGCTCGAAGCCGTCGATCTCGATATCGCCGCGGCGCGCACGACCGTCCTGATCGGTCCGAGCGGGTGCGGCAAGTCGACGCTGCTCCGACTCCTGATCGGCCTGGTCACGCCGGATACGGGCACGATCCGCCTCGGCGGCGAACGGCTGACCGGCGACAACGTCGTCGCCATGCGGCGCCGGCTGGGGTACGTGATCCAGGACGGCGGGCTGTTTCCGCACCTGACGGCGCGCGGCAACGCGGCGCTCATGGCGGAGTATCTGGGCTGGCCGTCCGAGCGCGTCGAGGCGCGGATCCGCGAGCTGGCCGAGCTGACGCGCTTTCCGATCGCAGGACTGTCGCGCTTCCCGTCCCAGCTATCCGGCGGACAGTGCCAGCGCGTCGGTCTGATGCGCGCGCTGATGCTCGATCCGGACGTCCTGCTCCTCGACGAGCCGCTGGCCGCCCTCGACCCGATGATCCGCTCCGATCTCCAGGCCGACCTGCGCGAGATCTTCCGGACGCTGGGCAAGACCGTCGTTCTGGTCACGCACGACCTCGGCGAGGCGGCCTTCTTCGGCGACACGATCGTCCTGATGCGCGCGGGTAGCGTCGTGCAGCAGGGCGCCTTCGCCGCGCTGTTCGATCGGCCCGCGGACGCATTCGTCACGCAGTTCATCAACGCCCAGCGCAGCCCCCTGTCCGGCGCGGGCCGACCGGCGTGAGCGGCCGAGCGGCGCGGGCCGCGTCGTGCGCGGTGGCCGTCGCGCTCGGTGCCGCGGCGTGCGCGGACGGTCAGGGCAGCGCGGAGGTCGTGGTCGGCTCGAAGAAGTTCACCGAGTCGGTGATCCTGGGCGAGCTCGCCGCGCAGCTCGCGCGCAGCGCGGGCGCGGAGGCGCAACACCGGCGCGATCTCGGCGGGACGCGTGTGCTCTGGAGTGCGCTGCTGCGCGGCGACATCGACGTCTACCCGGAGTACACCGGTACGATCGTCCAGGAGATCCTCGTCCGGCGCAGCTTCCCCGACGACGCCGCGCTGCGCGCCGCGCTCCTCGAACGCGGCATCGTGATGGGCCGGCCGCTCGGCTTCAACAACACCTACGCGATCGGAATGCAGGAGGCGCGCGCCGCTGCGCTCGGCGTGCGCCGGATCTCCGACCTGCGGAAGCACCTCGACCTGCGCTTCGGATTCACGAACGAGTTCATGGATCGCGCGGACGGTTGGCCCAGCTTGCGCGACGCCTACCGGCTGCCGCACCGCGACGTGCGCGGCCTCGACCACGATCTCGCGTACCGCGGCCTCGAGAGCGGGTCGATCGACGCCATGGACGTCTACTCGACCGATGCCGAGATCCGCTACTACGGGCTGCGCGTCCTCGAGGACGACGCCCACCACTTCCCCGATTACCACGCGGTCCTGCTCCGGCGGCGCGATCTCGCACGGCGCGCACCGGGGGTGGCGGCGGCGCTCGCGCGCCTCGACGGCCGCATCGACGCGACCGCAATGTCGGCGATGAACGCGCGCGCGAAGCTCGAGCGCGTGCCGGAGGGCCGCGTGGCCGCGGACTTTCTCGAGGCGCACCTGGGGATCGGTCGGGATGCGCGCGTCGAGAGCGCCGCGTCCCGGATCCTGCGCAATACCCGCGAGCACCTCGCCCTGGTCGGCGTTTCACTGTCGGCGGCGATTGCGCTGGCCGTTCCGCTCGGCGTGCTCGCGGCGCAGCGAACGCGCTTCGGCCAGGCGATTCTCGGCGCCGTCGGGATCGTCCAGACGATTCCCGCCCTGGCTCTCCTGGTCGTGCTGATCGGACCGTTCGGCATCGGCGGCCCGCCGGCGATCGCGGCGCTGTTCCTCTACAGCCTGCTTCCGATCGTTCGCAACACGTATGCGGGACTGCACGACATTCCGATCCAGCTCCGCGAGTCGGCCGAAGCGCTGGGGTTGCCGTCCGCCGCGCGTCTGCGGCGCGTCGAGCTGCCGCTGGCGGCGCGGTCGATCCTGGCGGGCGTCAAGACGTCGGCCGTCATCAACATCGGCACGGCCACGCTGGGCGCCCTGGTCGGCGCGGGCGGCTACGGCCAGCCGATCCTCACCGGGATTCGCCTGGACGACTACGGCCTGATCCTCCAGGGCGCGGTTCCCGCCGCCGTGCTGGCGCTCGTCGCCCAGGGCGTCTTCGAGCTGGCCGAGCGCTGGATCGTTCCGAAGGGGCTGCGGCTGGCGCCCTCCGAGTAGATCCCGCCGCTCTGCGCGTGCCCTATAGTGGCGCCGCGATGCAGCCGCCGCCGGGTGTGGGGCGTTGAGCCGTACGGACGCGCGAGACGCGGCGGTCGCGGATCGATCCCGTGTCGCGGTCCGCGGGCTCCGTGCGCGATTCCTGCGCCTGGCGCTGATCAACGCACTCGCGAATCTCACCGTGCCGCTCGCCGGCCTGGTGGACACCGCCATGCTGGGTCACCTGGGACAGATCCACCACCTGGCCGGCGTCGGCCTGGGGTCGATCCTCTTCGACTACCTGTACTGGACGTTCGGATTCCTCCGGATGGCAACCACCGGACGGACGGCTCAGGCGGTGGGCCGCGGCGATCGCGAGGAGGTGATGCTGCTGCTGTTGCGCTCGCTGCTGCTGGCCGTCGCGATCGCGAGCGCGCTGCTGGCCCTCCAGGCACCGCTGCGCGATCTGGGCTTCTGGATCCTCTCGGGCGACGTCGCGGTGGAGGACGCGGGCCGCGCCTACTACGACGCGCGCATCTGGGGCGCGCTCCCCGCGCTGGCGAACTTCGCCTTCCTCGGCTGGTACCTCGGCCGCGAACAGGTGAACCACGTCCTGCTCATGACCGTCGTCGCAAACGCTTCGAACGTCGCGCTCGATTACCTGTTCATCGTGCGGCTCGGACTCGAGGCCTACGGAGCCGGTCTCGCGACGATGATCAGTCAGTACCTGATGCTCGTCACGGCCCTCGTGCTCTTCGCCCGCGGGCGCCCACACGTCCGCGTGTCGTGGCGTCGCATCCTGGAGCGCGCGCCGCTCTTCGACCTGCTGAGGCTCAACCGCGACATCCTGATCCGGACGTTCTGCCTGATCACCGCCTTCAGCGCCTTCACGAACCTGAGCGCCGTGATCGGCACGGGCACGCTGGCGGCGAACCTGATCCTGCTCCGGATCGTCAACACGGCGGCCTATCTGATCGACGGCGTCGCATTCGCCACCGAGAGCCTGGCCGGCGTCTTCAAGGGGGCGGGCGATGTCGCCGCGCTGCGGCGCCTGCTCCGCCTCGCGATGCTCTGGGGCGAAGGGTTGGCGTTCGGCGTGTTGCTCGCGCTCCAGCTGTTTCCCGATCCGATCTACGCCCTGCTCACCTCGCACGCGGACGTGATCGCTGCGATCCGGACCGTCGACGCCTGGCTGATCGTCGCGCTCCCGCTGGGCGCGGCCGCCTACATCTTCGACGGGTTCTTCCTCGGCCTGGCCACGGGCCGGATCCTGCGCAACGCGATGCTGCTGGCGCTCTTCGCCGGCTTCGCTCCGCTCGCGGGCGCCGCCTACGCGCTCGACTCGAATCCGCTCCTGTGGCTGGCGCTCACGCTGTTCTTCGCGTTCCGGGCGGCGACCCTCGGATGGGCGCGGCGGGCGGTGATGCCGGCGGCCTGAGCTTGGCCCCATGTCACCGCATCCCGTAGAATCGCGGGCTCGTGAGGCTCGCCCTGCCCGCCCTGGCGCTGCTCTCGGGATGTGCCGCGCTCATCTACGAGATGGTGTGGATGCGCTGGTTCCGCCTGCTGTTCGGGAACACCGCATTCGCGGCATCGGCGACCCTGTGCGCCTTCTTCGCGGGACTGGCACTCGGCGCCGCATGGTTCGGGCGCCGGGCGGCGACCACCCGGCGGCCGCTCGCGGCGTACGCGGCCATCGAGGCGGCCGCGGCCGCCACCGCGCTGCTGGTTCCTCTGGTCATCGTGATCTATCAGCCGATCTACGCCGCGCTCTACGAGCGGCTGGCCGGCGACCGCGGTCTCTTCGTCGCGGTGAAGTTCGCGCTGGCGCTCGCCGCGATGCTTCCCACCGCGACGCTTCTGGGGGGCACCCTGCCGATGCTCGCCGCGGCCTACATCCGCGAGCCGCGGGAGATCGGCCGCCTGGGGAGCTACCTCTACGCGCTCAACACCCTGGGCGCGGCGCTCGGGAGCGCTGCCGGTGCGCTCTGGCTGCCGGAGGCGATCGGGGTGCACGGCACCTATGCCGTGGCGATCGCCATCTCGATCGGCGTGGGCGTCGCCGCGCTCGGCTTCGCGCAGCGCGATCCACGCGGGGCCGCACCCGCGGCACCCCCGCCGCGGGCGCACCCCGGATCGGCGCCGTACGCGCTCCTGGCCGTCGCCTTCATCTCGGGTTTCGGAACGCTCGGCTTCGAGGTGCTCCTGATCCAGGCCGTGTCGCAGACGGTGCAGAACTCGGTCTACTCGTTCGCCGCGGTGCTGATCCTGGTGCTGGCCACGCTGTCCCTGGGCGCAGTGCTGGTGGCGCTGTTGGCGCGGCGCATCTCCGCGAGCCACCTGCTCGGGTCGGCGCTGGTACTCGAAGCGCTCCTGCTGCTCGGCGTGCCCGCGGTCGTCCACGCGCTGACCGGCGGTCTGACCACCTACGTCTCACCGAGCTTCGCGAACGGCCTGCGGCTCGCCGGGTCCTACGGCGGCCTCGCGCTGCTGGCGGCCGCGCTGGTCCTGCCACTCACCTTCTGGCTCGGTGAAGCCGGTCCGGTGGGTCCGCGCATCGGGGGGCTGCTGGCCGCGAACACGGTCGGAGGCATCCTCGGCTCCGTCACCGCGAGCTTCGTGCTGCTCGAGTGGATCGGGCTCTGGTCCTCGTTCGCCGCACTGGCCGCCGCCTATGCGGCCGCCGCGCTGCTCTGGTCGGGGAGCCCGCGCAGCCGCGCGCTCCGCGGCGTCGCGCTCGCGGCCGGCGTCACCGCGATCCTGGCGACGGGCGCCAATCCGTTCGCGCTCCCGATCGCTCCCGAGCGGGAGCGCGAGCATCTGCTGGCCGTCGAAGAGGGCGCGCACGGTGTGGTCAGCGTGACGGAGCAGCTGCAGCCCGACCGTTCGATCAATCGCAAGCTCAAGGTCGACAACTACTACCTGCTGGCGGGCTCGCTGGCGCAGACCCGACTCGAACGCATGGGTCACCTCCCGCTCGTCCTCCACGGCGATCCGAAACGGGTGCTGTTCGTGGGCTCGGCGACCGGCGGCACCGCCGCCGCGGCGGTGCTCCACCCGGTCGAGGAGATCGTGCTCGTCGAGCTGATCCCCGAGGTGCAGCGGCTGGCCGCCGAGTTCTTCCACGAGACCAACCGCGGTGTGTATGCGGACGCGCGCACGCGCGCCGTGGTGGAGGACGGGCGCAATCACCTGAGCGCGGCGCCGGAGACGTACGACGTCGTGGTCGCGGACCTGTTCGTGCCCTGGCGTCCCGGGGTCGGCTCGCTCTACAGCCTCGAGCACTTCCGCACCGTCGAGCGGCATCTCACGCCGGGCGGAGTGTTCTGCCAGTGGCTGCCGCTCTACCAGCTCAGCGAAGCCGAGTTCGAGATGATCGCCGCGACCTTTCTCGAAGTCTTTCCCGGGGCGACGCTCTGGCGTGGGGACTTCATGGGGAGCGTGCCTACGGCGGCGCTGATCGGCTACGCCGGCACGCCGCCCCGCGTCCGCGACATCGACGGCGCCGCGCGGCGTCTGCGCGCGCTCGGCGTCGAGGACCGCTGGGTCACCGATCCGCGCGGACTCTGGATGCTCTACGTCGGTCCACTCTCCGGCGCGGAGGGCGAGCTCGCGGAGACGCCGCGCAACAGCGACCGCTGGCCGATCCTGGAGTTTCGCGCGGGGCGCGCCAGCGAGGCGAGCCGGGCCGAGTTCCGACTGCAGCGCTGGCCCGAGTTCGTCGACCGGATCCGGGAGGCCGTCGGCGACGCCGACCCCGTGTTTCCGGGCCGCCCGCCCGAGGGCCCGCGCGCGGGCGCCGCGTTCGCGCGCGCCAATCTGCTCGTGAGTGCGCGCGGCGACTCGAAGCGGCCGGAGGCGCTGGCCATGGTGCGCGCCAACGTGCCGGCCGAGCTGCTCGCGCCGCCGGACCCCACCGTCTCCGAGATCTGGCCGGCCGCCCCAAGGCCCGCCGCGCCCCGGTCCCGCCGGCGCGCCCGCTGAATCCGGCGCCGGCGCCCGGTCAGCTCTCGTCGAGCCCCGGCCTGCGGCGCCGCGCCTTGGCCTCGCTGCGGCGGCGCTTGCCCCGCAGCCGGCGCTCCGCGGCGCTGCGCGTGGGTCGCGTCGGGCGGCGCGGCGCCCTCGGCGCCGCGACCTCGAGGAGCATCGCCCGGAGCTTCTCGAGACAGTCGGCCACGTTGCGGCCCTGATCGCGGTAGCGCTGGCTCGAGACCTGGAGCTCGCCGCGCGCCGTGATGCGCCGCCGGAAGCGCGTCGCGAACCGCTCGCGCATCGCGGCGGGAAGGCTCGGACTCGCGAGCACGTCCCAGCGGAGCGTCGCCTTCGTGTTCACCTTGTTGACGTTCTGACCGCCGGCGCCCGAGCTGCGCGAGAACGAGAAGCGCAGCTCCGCCAGCGGGATCCGCACGCGCGGGCCCACCCGAAGGAAGCCGCCCTGCGCCCGTGCGCTCACCCGCGCGCGCCGGCGCCGGTGAGCATCGCCACGGCGTTGTCCATCAGTCGCAGCCCCACGTCGTCCTCGAGCGTCATGATCGACTCGGGGTGGAACTGCACCGCGGCGAGCGGCCGCGTCTCGTGCTCGATCGCCATCACCACGCCGTCCTCGCTCTCCGCGGTGACCCGACACGCGGCCGGCAGCGTACGCCGAACGGCGTACAGCGAGTGGTAGCGGCCCGCGCGAAACACCTTGGGCAGCCCTTCGAACAGGCGCCCGCCCAGCACCCGGATCGGCGAGCTCTTTCCGTGCATCGGCGTCTCGAGCACGTCGAGCGTGCCGCCGAGATGCTCGACGATTCCCTGCAGCCCCAGGCACACGCCGAACACCGGGAGCCCCCGCTCGGCGCACGCGGCGACGGTGCGCGCGACGTCGAAGTCGTCGGGACGGCCCGGGCCCGGCGACAGCACCACCAGGTCCGGCCGGCGCGCATCGAACTCCCCGGCCGGAAAGCCCGCGCGCAGCGTCTCGACGTCGGCTCCGGTCTGACGCAGGTAGTTCGCGAGCGTGTGGACGAACGAGTCGCTGTGGTCGACCAGCAGCACGCGCGTGCCCCGCCCCGAGCCACGCGTCACGGGCGGCGCGGTCGCCAGCTTGCCGTGCCCGCGCCGCACCGCGTCCAGGAACGCCTCGGCCTTGACGCGCGTCTCGAGCTCCTCGGCGTCGGGGTCCGAGTCGAAGAGCAGGGTGGCGCCGACGCGGATCTCGGCGACGCCGCGATTCAGCCGGATCGTGCGCAGCGTGAGCCCCGTGTTCAGGTTGCCGTCGAAGCCCAGCACGCCGACGGCGCCGCCGTACCAGGCGCGCGGCGACTTCTCGTGGTCCTCGATGAACTGCATGGCCCACGCCTTCGGCGCGCCCGTCACCGTCACGGCCCAGGTGTGCACCAGGAACGCGTCGAGCGCATCGAAGCCCGGGCGCAGCCGGCCCTCGACGTGATCCACGGTGTGGATCAGCCGCGAGTAGATCTCGATCTGACGCCGGCCGATGACGCGCACGCTGCCGGGCTCGCAGATGCGCGACTTGTCGTTGCGGTCGACGTCGGTGCACATCGTGAGCTCGGCCTCGTCCTTGGCCGAGTTGAGCAGCTCCCGGATCTGCGCGGCGTCCCCGATCGCGTCGGCGCCGCGCGCGATGGTTCCCGAGATCGGGCAGGTCTCGACGCGCTGGCCCTCCACGCGCACGTACATCTCGGGCGAGGCGCCCACGAGGTACTCGCCGTCCCCCAGGTTCAACAGGAAGCCGTAGGGGGACGGATTGCGCTCGCGCAGCCGGCGGAACAGCTCGGACGGCGGATCGGGGCACGGCTCGAAGAAGGTCTGTCCGGGCACCACCTCGAACAGGTCGCCGCGCTTGAAGGCTTCGCGCGCCCGGCGTACGCCATCCGCGTATTCGCCCGGCGCGTGGTCACAGGACCGCTCGACGCGCTTCGCACCCCGATACGCCTCGCTGGCGCCCTCCCGCGGAAGCCCGTGCGTCGAGCGGCCGCCGCACTCGAAGTCGTAGCGGCGGCGCAGCGCCAGCTCCCGCCGGTGATCGACGATCACGAGCTCGTCGGGCATGTAGAGGACGAGATCGCGCTGGTCGGCGGGCCTCGAGAGCCGCGGGCGGACCGGCTCGAACTGGAAGGCGAGGTCGTAGCCGAAGGCGCCGTAGAGTCCGAGGTGGGGGTCGTCCGGGCTGGCGAACAGATCGCGCAGCACCCGGATCACGGAGAAGACCGACGGCTGCTTGCTGCGCTGCTCCTCGGGAAAGCGCTCGCGGGCCTCTGCCACGCGCCCCTCGAGCCGCGCCTCGCCGACCTCGAGCGCCTCGATGGCCGCCACGCCCTGCAGCGCCGCGGCGATGCCGGGCAGGAGCGCGCAGCCGCGCGCGTTGAGGCCGCGGATCCGGAAGCGGTCCGCGCGCGCTACGAGCTCGATCGGCGGGTCCACGAAGCCCATGTCCCAGCGCGTGTAGCGACCCGGGTACTCGTAGTTCGAGGCGAACAGCCCGCCGCGCCGTTCGTCGAGCGCGTCGATGAGCGCCTCGATCGCGGCTTCGCCGTCCGTCTCGGCGAGCTCGCGCCGGACGAGGACGCCACCGCGCGTGCGGTAGCCGTCACCGGACGGCCCGGAATTCGTGTCGATGCTCACGTCCCGCTCCTTGCGCCGCGGGAACCACCGGGGGCGGTCCGGAGGAGGACCGCCGAACCCATCCAGGCGGCGGTCCCGAAAAACGAAAGAGCCGCCTGTTCGAGGCGGCTCCCTGCGGTGCTATCGAATGCGAACTGCTCCCGCCGCCTCACCCGATGGGCGAGCGCCACCAACCGAACACGGCGCGATGCGCGGCGAGAACCATGGCGGGGAGGCTAAGTAGCCGTCGCGTCAGTGTCAAGAGTGCGAGGCCCCGGCGGCCCGCACCGCGCCGCCTGCGGCGGGCCCGGGCTAGACTGCGGCGCCGAAGATGCGTCGACGCGTCCGGGCTCGCGCCGGCGCGCCGCGGCGTTTCGGTCCAGACGGAGGGCCCTGTGCTTCGGCTGTACGACTATCTCGAGTCCGGCAACGGCTACAAGGTGCGGCTGCTGCTGCACCAGCTCGGCATCGCGTTCGAGCGCGTCGAGGTCGACATCCTCGCGGGCGAGACGCGAACGCCCGAGTTCCTGCGCCTGAATCCGAACGGACGGATCCCCCTGCTCGAGCTGCCCGACGGCTCGCGTCTCGCGGAATCGAACGCGATCCTGGCCTACCTCGCCGAGGGCACGCCCTACCTGCCCGATGATCGCCTGGCGCGCGCGCAGGTCCTGCAGTGGATGTTCTTCGAGCAGTACAGCCACGAGCCGTTCATCGCGGTGTTGCGCTTCTGGACCTTCGCGGGCCGGCTCGAGGCCAACCGCGCGGCCGTGCCGGAGAAGCGCGAACGGGGCACCGCCGCGCTGCGCGTGATGGAGCAGCACCTGTCCGAACACCCCTTCTTCGTGGGCGGCGCCTACACGATTGCCGACGTGGCGCTCTACGCCTACACGCACGTCGCCGACGAGGGCGGCTTCGACCTGTCGCCGTTCCCGGCGCTGTGCGCGTGGCTCGAGCGGGTGCGCGGCCAGCCCGGAAACGTTCCCATCACCTGGAGCGGCGCCTGAGGACGGAGCCCGCCGAGCTATTCGATGTATCCGAGCGCGCGCAGCTGCGCCATGCGCTCCGCCTCCGCGGGATCCTCGACCGCGTCCCCGAAGAATCGCGCGCGCGCCTCCAGCCAGCCCGGGTCGTCGTGGCTCGCCACGGACGCGTTCGACGGCGTCTTCCGGAAGATCTCCGCCAGCGTCCGACCCCGCATGTCCTGGCCCACGGGCACGCCCGCGAGCGCGAGGAGCGTCGGCGCCACGTCGTAGATCGATGCGACGATGTTCAGATCCTTCTTGTGCAGGTCCCGGAGCCCCACCGGCGGTGCGATCGTCCGGATGTCGGGTCCGGCTGCGATGAAGACGCCGGGCGGCGAGTCCTTGTGGTTCCCCGAGTGGACGCGGTTCATGTCGTCCGGCAGGACCTCGGGGTCGAAGTCCGCGCCCGGGTTCACCGCGTGCATGCCGTGGTCGGAGATGACGAAGAGGTTCGCAGACGGCATCGCTTGCGCGAACGCCCCGATCTCCCGATCCAGGTACCGGTAGTAGGCTTCGAGCAGCCCGCCGAAATCCTCGAGCTCCCGGTCCGGCGGCGCCGGGTCGAATCGCTCGGGCTGGTGGTGGCGCCAGAACCGATGACCGAGCACGTCCGCGCTGCTCGCGTAGACCATCAAGACGTCGTGGCGTTCGTCCGCGTCGACCAGGTGCTTGGCGATCTCCAGGAAGGTGAAGTCGGACTCCAGCGACCACGCCGAATTCTTCCAGTGGGTCTCGGTCAACAGCGTCATCGGATGGCGGAAGACGCCGAAGATCGAGCGTGTCCGGGCGGGCGCGGCCTCGACCGCGCGCTTGCGCACGCGCATGATCTCCGCCTCGCGCTCCGGCGGGTACACCTGATGCGCCAGGTCTGCCACGAGCCGGCCCTTGAGAATCGATCTTCCCTGCCTGCGGTCCGCCTGATCGGGCGTGTTCGTCTGCGCCACCATCAGGCCGCGGATCGGCTCCACGGGGTACGTCATGTACCAGCCGATCACCGCCGCGCTGCGGCCGTAATCGGACAGGATGTTCCAGATCGCCTTGGTCTTCCGGTCGCGGTTGTTGTAGAGGCGGCTCGGCGCGGGATCCTTGACCGGGCCGAGCACGAAGCCGCGGATGCCGTGGTCGTGCATCGTCTTGCCCGTGGCGATCGACGTCCAGATGATGGGGGACAGCGTCGGCTGCATGGTCTCGAGCCCGCCGAAGACGCCGCGCGCCATCAGGGCCTCGAGGGCGGGCATCTTGCCGTCGCGCAGCAGCGGGAGGATCACGCTCCACTCGAAGCCATCCACGCCGAAGAGGACGCTCGGGGCGCGCGGTTCGCCGGCCGGGATCGGGGGCCGCTCGACCCGCGCGCGCGCCGCGATCCGGTTGCTGCCGAGCGCCGCGAGCGCGACCACCAGTGCGATCGCGCCCCAGCCGAGGAGGGGCATCTTCTCGCGCACGCCCATCGCGGGTCTCCCAGGCCGCCGCAGCGACGACCCGATTGCGGCAGGCGATGCGCCGTATCGGTGGTCGAGGTGTCGGGGTTGAGGGCGACTCGCGCGTCCGCGCGCGGTCGGGCGGTTCCGGCCGCAGGGGCCCGCGCGCCGAGCGGCAGGTCCGCCGCGCCGGGCTCGGCGCGGGGGAGCCGGGCTATCTGGCCTTGTCGGCGGCTTCGAGGAGGCCCTGGAGCCGGGCGACCGAGTCGATGAACTGGTCGACCATCTGGTACACGACTTCGTGCGCGGGCTTCACCTCGTTCATGCGCCCCACGATCTGACCCACGGGCATGCCCACCAGCTCGCGCGCGCGCGAGCGCTCGACGTGCGCGAAGTGCCCGATCCGCGCCTGCGCATCGGCGGTCGCCATGAACTGGAGCGGCATCGGGAGCGTGCCCGGACACTCGGGCGCCTCCCAGGCGTCGGTCCAGGCGGTGCGCAGGAGGCGGGCGGGCTTGCCCGTCATCGAGCGCGAGCGCACCGTGTCGCGGGACGAAGCCGCCAGCAGCTTCTCCGTGATCGCCGGGGTCGAGTCGCTCTCCGCGACGGTCAGCCAGATCGATCCCGTCCACACGCCGTCGGCGCCCAGCGCCAGCGCCGCGGCGACCTGGCGGCCATCCCCGATCCCGCCCGCCGCGAGCACCGGCACGGGGGAGACCGCATCGACGACCTCGGGCACCAGCACCATCGTGCTCACCTCGCCCGTGTGACCGCCGGCCTCGGTGCCCTGCGCGACGATGATGTCCACGCCCTGCTCCACCTGCTTGCGCGCCTGCGCCGCGGTCCCGACCAGCGCCGCCACCTTGACGCCCTGCGCGTGCGCCTTGTCCACCACGTCCTTCGGCGGCGGGCCGAGCGCGTTCACGATCAAGCGGATCGGGTGGCCGAGTCCGATCTCGACCTGCGAGCGGCCGCCGCCGAGCGACCAGCCGAGCAGCGAGTCGACCTGCGGGGCGACGCCCTCCGGCAGCGGCGGAACCTCGTACTTCTCGAGCACCGACTCGATGTACTTCTTGTGCTCGTCGGGGATCATCCTCTCGAGGTCATCCTTCGTGAAGTCGCCCTGATCGCGGCCCGCGTACGAAGCGGGCATCACGACGTCCACGCCGTACGGCTTGCCGTCCACGTGCTCGTCGATCCAGTCGAGCTCGATCTCGAGCTGCTCGCTCGAGAAGGCGAGCGCTCCGAGCACGCCCATCCCGCCGGCCCGCGAAACGGCGGCCACCACGTCACGGCAGTGACTGAATGCGAAGATGGGAACGTCGATGCCGAGCTCGTCACAGATTCGCGTACGCATGGTTCAGGTCTTCCTCGAGGCTTCGAGGGCCCAGGCCCGGGCCCACGGATAGTTGGGTTTGCCGCTGGGCTGGCGCTGGATCTCGTCGATCAGCAGCAGCTCGCGCGGCACCTTGTAACCGGCGATGTGCTTCCGGCAGTGCGCCGCCAGCGCGTCGAGCTTCGGAGCGGCGCCGGGACGCGGCTGAACCACGGCGGTGACGTGTTCGCCCCAGCGCTCGTCCGGGAGGCCGACCACGACCGCGTCGAATACGTCGGGATGCGATTTGAGCGCCGCCTCGACCTCCTCGGGGAAGATCTTCTCGCCGCCGGAGTTGACGCACACGGAGCCGCGACCCAGCAGCACGATGGTGCCGTCCGCCTCGAGCCGGGCAAAGTCGCCAGGAACCGCCCAGCGCACCCCGCGCTTCTCGACGAAGGTCTCGGCCGTCTTCACGGGGTCCTTGTAGTAGCCGAGCGGGATGTTCCCCTTGCGGGCGAGCTTGCCCACGACGTTCGAGCCGGGCTCCACGGGATCGCCGTTCTCGTCGAGAACCGTCGAGTCGGTCCCCGGCGCGACCCGCACCACGCCCTCCGCGGTGCCCTCGCCCTGGTACATCCCGGTCCCGTTGAAGCCGGACTCGGACGAGCCGATCGAGTCCACGATGATGAGGTTGGGCAGGTGCTGCTTGAACTGTTGCTTCACCGACGGCGAGAACACGGCGGCGCTGCTGGCCACCACGAACAGCGACGCTGCGTCCCACTCGCCCCGTGCGAGCTCTTCGACCAGGGGTCGGGCCATCGCGTCGCCCGTGATCGTGATCGTGTTGACCTTCTCCCGCTCGATGAGCGTCCAGACCGCCGCAGCCTCGAAGCGGGTCTCCGAGTAGAGGACGACCTTTCCGCCCGTGAAGTGGCTCTGCATCGTGCCCCACTGCGCGGCCCCGTGCATGAGCGGGGGAATCACGAGCGTAGTGAGTGGAGCTCCGGCCGCACCCTTCGCCGCGAGCTCCTCCGGCTTCGGGTGGCGAATGCCCGTGGCGTGATCGATCCCGCCGCCGAGCGCCATGATCACGTCCTCCTGCCGCCAGATGACGCCCTTCGGCATGCCCGTCGTGCCACCGGTGTAGAGGAT
Source organism: Deltaproteobacteria bacterium (assembly GCA_020347605.1). Classification (GTDB taxonomy): domain Bacteria; phylum Myxococcota_A; class UBA9160; order UBA9160. Next base: position 70,489 of record CP070734.1, read on the forward strand.
GTAGAGATCGTCGCCGGAGCGCGTCTCGAAGTCGCGCTCGGCCGAGCCGGACGCGAGCGCCGCCTCGTAGTCGATCGAGCCGAGCGCCGCGACGTCCTCCTCGCTGGCGTCTTCGATCACCACGAAATGATGCAGGTTCGGGAGCTCGCCGCGGATGGCCGCGATGCGCGGCGCGAAGCGGCGCTGGTGGATCACGGTGACCAGGTCCGCGTTCCCGTACAGGTAGCGCAGCTCGTCTTCCACGTAGCGGTAGTTCACGTTGATCGGCACCGCGCCGAGCTTGTAGGCCGCGTACATCGATTCGACGAACTCGGCGCAGTTGTAGGCGTGGATCCCGACGTGTGCGCCACGGCCGAGGCCGGCGTTCGCGAGGTGGTGCGCGAGCCGGGTGGCGCGCAGGTCGAGCTGCCGATACGTGAGGCGGGCGTCGCCCGCGACGAGTGCCTCGCGTTCGGGGAACGTATCGGCCGCGTGCTCGACCAGGTCGGCGATGTTGAACTGCATGGAGACCCTCGGGCTGCGGCTCAGCCGACGCTCGCCGAGCCGTCCGCGATCCGCTCGCCGAGGCGGGCGAGCTGGCGGGAAGCCGAGCCGAGCGACAGCTCGAGCTGCTTCGCCCACAGGTAGTAGCGGGCGATGGGATACTCGATGTCGACGCCGATGCCGCCGTGGAGGTGCTGCGCCGCATAGCCGACGAACTGGCCCCCCTCCGCAGCCCAGAACTTCGCCACGGCCACCGCGTCGCGCGCGCTGGCGTGCTGCTCGAGCTGCCAGGCCGCCTGCCAGGTGGTGAGACGCATCGCCTCGAGCTGGATGAAGGCATCGGCGGCGCGTTGGTGCACCGCCTGGAAGCTTCCGATCGGCCGATCGAACTGTCGGCGCTCGCGCGTGTAGTCCGCGGTGATCTCGAGCGCGCGCTCGGACACCCCGAGCTGGATCGCGCAGACGGCCGTCGTGGCCCGCTCCGTCATCCAGTCGCGCAGCGCGGCGCCCGGGCGCGCGTCGCCGAGCGCCTCGGACGCGGACGCGCCGTCGAGGCGCAGGCGGAACTGCGGCTCCCCGTTGGTCGTCTCCTGCCGCTCGAGCGTCACGCCGTCGGTGCGCGGATCGAGCAGGAACACCGAGGTCGCCCCGTCGTCCGCACGCGCCGGCACCAGGATGCATTCGGCCAGGTGGGCCGCCGGCACGCAGGTCTTGAGGCCGTCGAGGCGGAAGCCTCCGCCGTCCGGCCGCACGCGGGTCTGCAGCTCCGCGCTCCCGTCGGCGCCGGGCTCGAGAAGCGCGGCCGAGAGGATCGTGTCGCCCGACGCGACGCCCGGCAGCAGGCGGCGCTTCTGCGCGTCGCTTCCGAACTCGGCGATCGCGCTCGCGCCGACCGCCAGCGTGGGCAGCGCGGGGATGGGCGCCAGCGCGCGGCCCACCTCCTGGAGCAGCAGACACAGACCCAGGAATCCGCAATCGCTGCCGCCGACCGACTCCGGCAGCGCCGCGCCCAGCAGGTTTGCCTTCGCCAGCTCCCCCCAGACCGCGCGATCGAAGCCGTCGGGGTCGCGTGCGATCTCGTTGCGCCGCTCGGGCGTGACCTCCTTCTCGAGGATCTCCCGAGCCAGGCCCTGG
>CP070734.1:72205-88864 GCA_020347605.1 Deltaproteobacteria bacterium
GTTTTCACTCTGTAGAACTGCGCCGATGCCTTCAAGCGAAAGGCTCATGCGGATCTTGAAATTTTCTGACGTGCGCGGGGAAAAATAGGCCGTATGCGGATCGATCGATGTCGTGTATGCGTTGATAAACATCTGAAACACGTCTTCGCCGTTCAGCTGGCCGTAGCGGCGGGCCAGCCCCTCGTCCCCGAGAAGGACGGGGTAGCGGATCGGGTTCTCCGCCAGGAAGGGCGGAATCACCTCCTCGGGATCGGCGTCGATCGAGATGCCGAGGACCGCGACGCCGTCGTCCTTGTGCTTCGCGTAGAACTCGTTGAGCACGGGAATCTGGAACACACAGGGGGCGCACCAGGTCGCCCAGAAGTCGATCAGGAGCGTCCGACCCCGAAAGCTCGCCAGCGAGACGCGATCGCCCTGGAGGTCCAGAAGCTCGAAGTCGGGCGCGAGCTTCGGAGCCTCGGAATCCGACGGATCGGAATCTCCCGAGCAGGCGGGCGGCGCGAGTGCCATGAGGAGCGCAGCGGCGAGGAGCCCACGGGCGCCGCGACACCCGAGCTGTGCGGCGATGGCGCTCAGAGCAACGCTTCCTCGGCCGCGGCGATGAAACGCTCCAGGAACACGAAATAGCCGTTCAGGGCCGTGAACTGGTTGAAGATCAGCATCAAGCCGATCACGACGAGCAGCGAGCCCGATGCCACCTCGAGCTTTCGGAAGTGTCGGCGCACGCGCTGGAACCACTGGAAGAACCACTCGATGCTGAATCCGGTCAGCATGAACGGCAGCGCCAGCCCGGCCGAGTACACCGCGAGCAGTCCCATGCCCTGAAACACCGTGTCGCGGCTCGCGGCGATCGTGTAGATGCCGCCGAGGATCGGTCCAACGCAGGGAGACCAGGCGAACGCGAACGCCGCGCCGACCACGAAGGTGCGCACCCAGCGGACGCGTCGGACCGGCACGTCGATGCGGCGATCCCGGTACAGCGCCTTGATCGGCAGCAGACCGGCCATGTGAACGCCGAGTATCACCACGATCAAGCCGGCCACCTGCGCCATGCCGAACTCGACCCCGAAGATCTCGGTGCGCCAGGTGCGCACCATGGTTCCCACGGCGAACGCCGAAGCGCCGAGCAGCACGAAGACGGTCGTGAATCCCGTGCAGAACCCCAGGCACGCGAGCAGGATCCGTCGCCGCAGCGACTTGTCGCCGCAGCCCTCGCGCATCTGCTCGACCGAGATTCCGGAGATGAGGGAGAGATAGGCCGGCATCAGCGGCATCACGCAGGGCGACAGGAACGAGAGGACGCCCGCGGCAAATGCAGCGCCGATCGAGGCGATGGAGGTGAGTTCACTCATGCGGTCCCAGGTCGTAGGATCGCCCGGCCGCCGCGACCGTGCCACCGCACCCCGGCCGCTACCCCCGGGGCGCCCCCTGCGTCAGAAGCGATCCGGGTCGCGACCCACGAATTCCAACGGTCGCTCGAGCGTCAGGTGCTCCGGCGTCACCACGTAGTCGCCGCGGACCGAGGCGTACAGGATCGGGGCCGCGACGTCCGTGGAACCGCCCGTAAAGACCCACGCGAGCCCGGAAATCGTCGTCCCGACGAGCGCATACCCGATCTTCAGCGGCCCGTAGACCAGCGAGCAGAGCGCGGATCCGGTGCCGAGCAGCGCCTGGCTGGCGGTGCCGTCCCCCGCCGCGTGCGCCGGCCCCGCGCTGGAGGCGATCAGCACTGCGAGCGCTGCGCCTGCGAGCTTCGAGCGACTTCGATTCTGCACGTTACCCCCCTGTTGCGCGCCGCACTGCGTCCCAGCAGCAGCGCCCCGCTCGGCATTTTGCCGATACCAGCCGCCCCGGGTCAAGAACCCCCGCGAGGCTGCGGGCCCTCCCGGCTCCACGCTCAGAAGCGCCGTTCGGTATCCAGCAGGATCGTCACCGGCCCGTCGTTCAGGAGCGCCACCTCCATCATCGCGCCGAAGCGGCCGGTCACGACTTCGACGCCGTGTTCGCGGGCCGTGTCCGCCACGACCTCGATCAGCGGCTCCGCGCGCTCGGCGGGCGCCGCCTCCGCGTAGGAGGGTCGCCGCCCCTGGCGGGCGTCGCCGAACAGCGTGAACTGCGAGACGATCCCGAGCGTGCCCCCCGCGCTCTGCAGCGATTCGTTCATCCGTCCGCGGGCGTCGGCGAGCACGCGCAGGTGCACCAAGCGTCGCGCGAGCTCGCGCGCGCTCGACTCGTCGTCGGCGCGGCCCACCCCGATCAAGGCCAGGAGTCCCGCATCCATCTCGGCGACGCACTCGCCCCCGACCGTGACCCGCGCGGATCGAACGCGCTGGACCACGGCGCGCACCGGTCTACAGCTCCTCCTGAGTGGCGAAACGACCCGCGTAGACGGCCGCGCCCTCGGTGCGCATGAGCACGATCTGGCAGATCCGAACGCCGGAGTGCAGCTCGAGGGGATGGCCCGAAAGGTTGCCGATCTCGAGGACCTGGCGGTTCGACACGCCCGGATGGACGAAGGCCGAGGTGACGTGGATCAGGAGCCCCAGACGCGCGAACCGGCTACGGCCCTCCAGGAACCCGCAGAGATCTTCCGGCAGCGTGACGCGCTCGCGCGTGATGCCGTGGATCGTGACACCGGGCTGGAGGACGTAGCGTCCGTCGATGCGCACGAGCCGGGTGTGATCGCGGTAATCCGCGTTTTCGTCGAGAACGATCGGCGTTGCGCCGGGCTCGATGACGCGGATCTCGTCGCCCAGTGTCAGGTCGATCGAGGCCGGGCCGACCTGATCCTCGGAGAAGGGATCGATCACCAGCCGAGCGCGGCGAATCTCCTCGAGGATTGCGTCGCGGGTGAGGACGGCCATCGGCGCGCGCATGGTACCGTATGCGGATGCGCCATCCGTACTTCGACGTGTCGCTTCCCATCCCGATCGGCCACCGGGGAGCCGCCGGCGAGGCGCCGGAGAATACCCTCGTCTCGTTCGAGCGCGCGGTTGCGGAAGGTGCGGCGATCCTCGAGAGCGATGTGCACGTCACGCGCGACGGGGAGATCGTGCTGCTCCACGACGACACCGTCGATCGCACCACGGACGGGCACGGGCGCCTCCTGGGGCTGACGCTCGCCGAGGTGAAGCGCCTCGACGCGGGCTATCGCTTCTCTGCGGATGGGGGCCGCAGCCACCCCTTCCGGGGCGGGGGCGTCCGGATTCCGACGCTCGACGAGGCCTTCGCGGCGCTGCCGGAGGCTCGCTTCAACCTCGAGATCAAGGAGACCGACGCCGGAGCCATCGAGCGGGTCGTCGGCATCGTCGCCGAGGCGGGGCGCGCACCGACCACGCTGCTGACCGCGGCCTCGGACCCGACCATGGCGGCGCTGCGCGCGGAGCTTCGCGCGACCGGTGTCGCCGCAGCCCTGGGCGCTTCGACCGGGGACGTCCTCGGGTTCGTGCGCGGAGCGGTCGAGGGCGGCGAGCCGCCGAGCGACTCGATGGCGCTCCAGATCCCGCCGAGCTTCGGCGGAGACCCGCTCGTGACCCGCGAGCTCGTGGCGTACGCGCATCGACACGGCGTCCAGGTCCACGTCTGGACGATCAACGACCGGGACGAGATGGCGCGCCTACTGGACCTCGGCGTCGACGGCATCATCTCGGATTTTCCCGGGCGGGTCGCCGCGCTGATCGCGGAGCGGCGTGCGCGCGCCTGAGCTCCAACCCCCGTCGCCCTTCTTCGAAGCGCAGCGCGAACGCCTGCGCGCCGCCGCGCGGCTGGGCCCGGTGCTCGACGTCGCCTGCGGTCGCGGCCGCCACGCGCTGGCCGCCGCCGAGCTGGGCGCGCACGTGGTCGCGATCGACCGGAGCCCCGCGTTCCTGTCGGAGCTGCAGCTCCGGGCGCGCGAGCGCGCACTGCGCATCGACCCGGTGCGGGGCGACCTCGAGGCGCCCGCCGCGCTGCCGGTCCGGCCGAGCTGCTTCGGCGCCGTTCTGGTGTTCCGCTTCCTGCATCGCCCGCTCGCCGGACCGCTCGCAGCGGCGCTCCGACCCGGCGGTCTGCTGCTCTACGAGACCTTCACGGAGCGGCAGCGGGAGGTTCACCGGGGCCCCAGCAACCCGGACTTCCTGCTGCGTGAGGGCGAGCTCCGCCGGCTGTTCGCGGGGCTCGACGTGCTCGACTACGAAGAGTGCCGCGTCGAGGGCGCATTCCCGCAGCACGTGGCCCGGCTCGCGGCGCGGCGACCCGTCGCGCACACGAGCGGGGCCTGAGCCGTAGCCCCCCGGCGACGAGCCTTCAGCCGGAAGCCCGCGCCTCGATACGCGCCAGCGCCCAGCGGGCGTGCTCGGCGAGCAGGGCGTCGTCGCCGGCGGCGTAGCGGCGCACCAGCGGCGCGAGGCTCGAATCGCCCGAATTGCCGGCGACCACGAGCGCGTTGCGCAGGAGCCCCCGGAACTTCGCGCGACGCAGCGCGGTGCGTCGCGTCGCGCGCCGCCAGGCTTCCTCGCGGAGGCCGAGCAGCCAGACGAGCGCGGGGCGCACCCACTCCGGGCGAGGCGCCAGTCGGGCGCGCAGACCCGCGGGATCGGCCGGGACCTCGCGGCGCGGGCGCGCATTCCAGGGGCACACCTCCTGACACACGTCACAGCCGAACAGCCGGTCCCCGTGCGCCTCGCGCAGAGCCGCATCGATCGCGCCGCGCTGCTCGATCGTCGTGTAGGAGAGACAGCGCCGAGCGTCGAGCACGTACGGCGCCACGAACGCGTCGGTCGGACAGGCGTCCAGGCACAGACGGCAGGTGCCGCAATGGTCCGGCTCGGGCGCGTCGGGCTCGAGCGCGAGATCGGTCAGCAGGACGCCGAGGAAGAGGTAGGAGCCGAGCCGCGGATGGATCAGGCAGGTGTTCTTGCCGATCCAGCCCAGGCCCGCGCGTGCCGCGAAGACGCGCTCCTGCACGGGTCCGGTATCCACGTAGGCGCGCGTGCGAATCGGGCGCTCGGCGCGCGCGGCGAGTGCGCTCGCGAGTGCCTCGAGCCGGTCGCGCAGGACCTCGTGATAGTCCTCACCGCCGGCATAGCGCGCGACGTCCGCCGTCCCCGGCGCCGGCGCGGGACGCGGCCCCGGATCGTACACGAGCCCGACGGCAACGATGCTGCGCAGCCCCTCGAAGACGCGCCGGGGATCCACGCGCTCCTCGAGCCGCCGCCCGATGTAGTGCATCTCGCCCGCATAGCCCCGCGCCACCCACTCGCGCAGGAACTCGGTCTCGGGGGTCGGCTGCGCGCGCGCCACGCCCGCCAGATCGAAGCCGACGGCGCCCGCGAGTGCCTTGACCTCGTCGCGGCCGGGACCGGTTTCCAGCCTCCGGGCGTCCGACATGGCAGGGGTTCGGTCACGGGGCGCGCCCCGGCGGGTACGGGCATCCGGCCCGCACGCTACCGATCGCCGCTCCCGGGGGTCAAGCGCCCGGACCCACCGGCAACGGGTCTGCGGCGGCGCGGCGGCCCCGCCGGCTGGTATGCTTGACGGCCCTCAGAGGCAGGAGGTTCCGATGGCACACGTACGCTTCCCCGAGGGTTTCCATTGGGGTACCGCCACCGCCTCGTATCAGATCGAGGGTGCCTGGAGCCAGGACGGCAAGGGCGAGTCGATCTGGGACCGCTTCGCCCACACGCCCGGCACGATCAAGAACGGCGACACCGGCGACGTCGCGTGCGACCACTACCACCGCTACGCCGAGGACGTGGCCCTGATGCGCGAGCTCGGCCTCACGAGCTACCGCTTCTCGATCGCCTGGCCGCGCATCCAGCCGACCGGCCGCGGGCCCGCGAACACGAAGGGGCTCGATTTCTACCGCCGGCTCGTGGACGAGCTGCTCGCCGCGGGCATCCGACCCGCCGCGACCCTGTATCACTGGGACCTGCCCCAGGCGCTCGAGGACGCCGGTGGCTGGCCGAATCGGGACACGGCCGGCCGGTTCGCCGACTACGCCGAGATCGTGATGCGGGCGCTCGGGGACCGCGTCAAGCACTGGATGATCTTCAACGAGCCCGCGATCTTCACGACGATGGGCTACCTGGTCGGGATCCACGCACCCGGCCGGCGCGAGCTCGACGCGTTCCTCCGTGCGACGCACACCGTGAATCTGGCGCACGGACAGGCGTTCCGCGCCATGAAGGCGCACGACGCGAGCACCGCGATCGGGACCGCCTTCAGCATGTCCGCGTGCGAGCCGGCCAGCGACACGGAGGCCGACCGGGCCGCCGCGGAGCGCTGGCACGGCTTCGTCAACGAGTGGTTCCTGATGCCCGCGCTGCGCGGCCGCTATCCGGACGCGTTCCGCGATGGTCCGCGTCTCGCCGAGATGGACGTGCGCGAGGGCGAGCTGGAGGCGGTGCGCGCGCCGCTCGACTTCATCGGCATCAACCTCTACACGCGCACGCGCATCGAAGCCGCCGACGACGACTGGGGCCTGGGTGCGCGGCCGGCGGGCCTGACGGGCTGGGGCGACGGCCCCCGCACCGACTTCGGCTGGGAGATCTGGCCCGACGCGCTGTATGCGATGGTCAAGCGCGTCACCGAAGACTACGACCGGCCCGTCATCGAGATCACCGAGAACGGCTGCTCCTACGCGGACGGTCCGGACGAGACGGGAGCGATCGACGACGCGCGCCGCATCGCCTTCTACCGCGACTATCTGCAGGCGCTGTCGCGGGCCATCGCCGAGGGCGCCGACGTCCGCGGCTACCACGCCTGGACGCTGATCGACAACTTCGAGTGGGCCGAGGGATTCGCGCAGCGCTTCGGACTGGTCCATGTCGACTTCGAGACGCAGAAGCGCACGCCCAAGGCCTCGGCACACTGGTTCGCCGAGGTCGCCGCCAAGAACGGATTCGAGACCTGAAAATTCTCGGGACCGAACCCCGGGACTCAGCGGCGACGCGCGTTCGGCCGATGCGACCACAGGAGGAATCGAACGGTTGGAAGATCGGCTGCTCTTCGTGATCGGATCGCCCCGCTCGGGCTCGACACTGCTGACGCGCATGCTGGGTTCGCACAGCGCGATCTACGCGCCGGCCGAGCCGCACCTGCTCACACCCCTCGCGCACCTCGGGTACTACGCGTCGGTCGACCGGGCTCCCTACGACACGATCAACGTCCGCGACGCGATCCGCGACTTCGTCGCCGAGCTTCCCAAAGGGGAATCGGACTACCTCGACGCGCTGCGGGCCTACACCGACACGCTCTACCGGCGCGCGCTCGAACGCTCGGGCTGCGAGCGCTTCCTCGACAAGACCCCCGCCTATGCGCTGGTGCTCGACTTCCTGGCGAAGCTGTATCCGCGCGCGCACTACCTGGTGCTCACGCGCCATCCGATGGCGATCTGGTCGTCGTACGTGGACTCCTTCTTCGACGGCGACCCCGAGGTGGCACACGCCCACAATCCGATCCTCGAGCGGTACGTTCCCGCCATCGCGCGTTTTCTTCGCGAGCGTCCGGTGCCGATCCTGGAGGTCCGCTACGAGTCGCTGGTGGCACGGCCGGCGGAGCACATGGAGCAGATCTGCGGGTTCCTCGACCTTCCCTTCGAGCCGGGCATGGTGAACTACGGAGACCATGCCCACTCGAACCGTGGGCTCGGCGACCCTGTCACGGTTGCGAAGGAGACGCGGCCCACGACGAAGAGCGTGGCCAAGTGGGCGGGTGCCATGGCCGAAAGCCCGGCCAAGCTCGCCCGGGCGCGCCGCATCCTGGAGTCCCTGCTCGACGAGGACCTCGAGACCTGGGGGTACGCGCGCGCCGAGATCGAGCGCCAGCTCGCGGACGCGCGGCCGTCGGGCACGCGTCGGCGCCGCCCCTGGAACCGGTATGCGCTGCAGCGCAGGCTCCTGGTGCGGCTGCGGCGCAACATCCACCGCAATGCGTTCGGACGGCTGGTCCGGCGCGTGCGCTACGTCTGCGACGTTCTGCTCAACTAACCGGGATCCGCGGCCGCGCTAGACTTCGCCCATGACTGGCGGTCTGCGCATCGCTCGGGTGTTCGGGATCCCGATCTACCTCCACCCGACCTGGCTCGTGATCTTCCTGCTCGTGACGGCGCTCCTGATGCGCCAGCCCATGCCGGATCACCCGGAATGGGGGACCGGCACCCGGGGCCTGCTCGCGGCGGCGACCTCGCTGCTCTTCTTCGCCTCGATTCTCCTGCACGAGCTCGGCCACAGCGTCGTGGCCCTGCGCCACGGCGTCCGCGTCCGATCCATCACCCTGTTCATCCTCGGCGGCGTGGCGATGATGGAGCGCGAGCCGCAGTCTCCGCGCGCCGAGTTCGAGATCGCGATTGCAGGCCCGATCGTGAGCGCCGTCCTCGCGCTGGTCTTCACCCTGGCCGAGCGGGGGCTGCCCGAGGGCGGGGGCGTCGCCCAGCTGGCCGGCTGGCTGGCCACGATCAACTTCGCGGTGGCCGTCTTCAACCTGCTTCCGGGCTATCCGCTCGACGGGGGCCGAGCGCTGCGCGCCTTCCTGTGGGCGCGCAGCGGAGACCCGGCCCAGGCGACGCGCGCGGCGGCCGGCAGCGGCCGCACCATCGCGCTCGCGCTGATCGGCCTCGGCGCCCTCGAGGCGCTCCTGTTCGGTCAGGTGATCGGCGGCCTGTGGCTGGCCCTGATCGGCTGGTTCCTGCTGTCGGTGGCCGGCATGACGCTGCGGCAGGCCGGGCTCGCGGCTGCGCTCGACGGGCTCGTCGCGCGCGACGTGATGTCGCTGCAGGTCCCGCGCATCGATCCGCGCACGCCGGTCGCCGTGTTCGCCAGCGAGCTCCTCATGCGCGGACACCGCTGGGCGCTCGTCGAGGACGGCGGGCGGGTCGTCGGCCTGTTCTCGCTGAGCGACCTGCAGCGAGCCCCGCTCGACGACTGGGACGCCGTGTCGGTCGGGAGCCTCGCGACCCCGATCGCCGAGGTGGTCACCGCGCCGCCCGACGTCTCGGTTCAGGAGCTCCTGCAAAAGATGAGCGCGCGCGAGGTGAGCCAGATCCCGATCGTCCACGAGGACCGCATCCTGGGCGCGGTGACGCGCGAGAGTCTCAGCCGAGCCGTCGAGGCGGCGCTGCCGTAGCGCGCCGTGGCTGCGCCCGGCGTGCGTGTGCTATAGGCCAGGCATGCGGGACGATGCACCGAACGATCGCGCGGATGGCGATCGCGAGTACGAGCGACCGCGCTTCGAGGTCGTGTCCCTCGCTTGCGAGGTGACGTCCTACGAAGTCGACGACGACCTGCCTCTCTTCTAGGCACCGGGACGAGCGCGGCACGGAGCGACCGGCAGGGCCGCTGCCGGGGCGGGCAGCGCGCATCCCGGAGCACCTCCCCCACCCGAGAGACGCGCTCCTTCCGCTACGCTCTCCGTCGGCGGCCCCGGACCGGTCGTGCGGAGTGCAGGAGAAGACCCCGTCATGATGCGACGCGTCTGGCACCTCGCGTGGGAAACGCTGCGGCGCTACTTCGTCGCCGGACTCCTCGTGTTCGCGCCGATCGGCGTGACGGTCTGGGCGATCGCCTGGATCATCCAGCGCCTCGACAACCTGTTCCTCCCCCACATCCTGCGGCTCGCCTTTCCGGACCTCGAACAGGCGCCCCGCCTCCCGGTGGTGGGGGCCCTGTTCACGCTGGTCGTGATCATCCTGATCGGGGTCGCGGCGCGGCACCTGTTCGGCGCCGAGCTGGTCCGGGTATGGGAGCGTCTCCTCCGACGCGTGCCGGTCGCCCGCAGCATCTACGGAGCCGTGAAGCAGCTCCTCGAAGCGATGTTTTCGGCGCGCGCGCGCGAGCACTTCCGACGCGTGGTCATGATCGAGTACCCGCGCAAGGGAATCTACGCCCTCGCCTTCACCACCGGTCCGGCGCGCGGACTGCTGCAGGACGTGACCGAGGACCGGATGATCAACTGCTTCCTGCCGACGACGCCGAACCCCACCTCCGGGTTCTATCTGCTCGTTCCCGAGCAGGACGTGATCGAGGTCGCACTCACGGTCGAGGACGCATTCAAGCTCGTGATGTCGGCGGGCCTGGTGAGCCCGGGAGACCGGCCCGGCGAGGACGAGCCGTCGAAGCCCCGGCTGGGCGCCGCGGCGCCCGAGCCCAGACCCCCGCGCTGACCGTGCCGGCGCGGCGCTGGGCTCTCCGAGCGGCGCGAGGCGCGCTCGCCGTCGCCGGCCTCGCGGCGCTTCTCGCCTGCGGCCTCGGGGCCGGATCGGATCGCGACGACCGCTCGGGAGCCGAGACCCTCCGAGTGCAGATCGCGGGTGAGCCCTTCGAGCTCGAGCTCGCGCTCGACCCCGAGACCCGCTATCGCGGCCTCGGGGGGCGCGCCTCGATCGAGCCGAACGGCGGCATGCTGTTCGTGTTTCCTGGACCCGTCCCGCAGCGGTTCGTGATGCGCGACTGTCTCGTCGCGATCGACATCGCATTTCTCGATGCCGGCGGGCGCGTCGTGGCCATACACGAGATGCAGACCGAACCGCCCCAGCGGCCGGGCGAGAGCGACGCCGCCTATGAGGCGCGACTCCGCGTCTACCGCAGCGTGTTCCCCGCGCAGTTCGCCGTGGAGACGGCGGGGGGGCGTCTGCGCGACATCGGGCTCGTCGTCGGCCAGCGAATCGCCCTGGACACGTCCCGGCTCGGGCTGCGCGCCCGCTGATCCGTCGACGGCCGCGCCCGGCTGGGCGGGAGCGTGTCCGGCGTGGCTTCCCGCGATGGGAACGCCCTTTCCGCGCTGAAAAGTTTTCTCTCATTTGCGAAATGTTTTGCCTCGGCTCCCGCGCCGCGATGGCCGGCGGACCCATCTGAAGGCAATCGAACCGGACCTCGCCGTTCGAGAGTGCGCGATGGCCTGGAATCCCGCGGGTACCGCCCTGGCATGCTTGTTGCTGCGTTCTGCACGGTGTGGCTCGGCTCGGGTCGTAGCTGCAGCAGCGCGGACGGAGGGAAGCATGCCCCGAATGATGGCTTCGATCCTCGTGGCCGGCCTCGCGTGCCTGGGCGTCGCCACGGACGCCTCGGCGCTGCGAATCGATCCGGATCCCGTCTCGTTCATGTTCGATCCGGACGACGCCGGATCGATCCTTTCCAGCGTCGACGGGTCGACGATCACCTTCCAGATCCAGATGGACAGCAGCACGTTGAAGCGGCTCAGCGTGATGGTGGTCGGCGTGGACGGATCGGTCCGGGAGCCGGTCGACGCAGGCACGGTCGTCGGCTCGGGCGACGCGGCGGTCCAGTCGATCATCAATCCCAACGGAGAGGTCGAGTTCAAGTTCCAGGCGCTCAAGGCGCCGGACGTCTCGGATCTCTTCTCCGTGGCCTACGCAGACCTCGACGTGGGCGACGTCATCATCTTCGAAGTCGATCGGAAGGAGGGTCGACAGCTCGACGCCGCCATCGTCCCGGAGCCGTCGACGCTCGTCCTGCTCGCGCTGGGCGTCGGCGGGCTGGCCTGGTTCGGACGCCGGCGCACCTCCGCCGGATCGCCGCTCAACCCCGGGCCGTAGCCGCACCCGGCGTCGGCGCCCCGATCCGGATCTCCGCGGGTCGAAGCCGGCGCTTGATCTCCGCCAGCTCGCGGCGAGCCGCCTCGGCGCGACTCTCCTCGCGAATCTCGCGGATGCGCCGCTCCAGACCGTCGTCGCCCAGCTCGGTATCGAGGCGCGTTTCGGCGACCAGCTCGGCCACGTGCTGGCGAACGTTCTCGAGGGCCTGCAGGTCGCTCTCGACGGAGAGTCCTTCGAGCGCCACCTGGATGCGGCGCCGCGCGCGTGCGTTCGCGATGGTCGCGAGCATGCGCACCTTCTCCCGCTCGAGGTTGCGGATCTCCTCGCGGAATCGCGCCAGATTCACCTTCGCCTCCGCGGCCCCGCTGCGCACCTTGGCGAGCTCCTGCTCGGCGTGCGCCAGCTCGTTCTGCCGGTCCTCCTTGCGCTGGATCAGCACCACGGCCGCATCGTCGTCGTTCCCCGTCACCGCGCGCCGGATGTCGTCGTACAGAGCCGCGATCTCCACGCGCCGCTCGCGAATCTCTGCCTCGAGCTTGTTGCGCATGTAGAGGATTCCGGCGACGGCCTGCTTGAGCTCGCGGTACTGCCGGCCGCGCTCCGCGATCGCCTCCTCGTAGACGGCGCGCGGACTCTCGTTCTCGCGGTCGCGAACCCAGCCGCGCAGCAGTCCCTGGATCAGTCCGCGCACTCGGCCCAAAAGGCCGCGCTGTCTCGTCGTCATGTTCCGTCTCCTTCCTGTGATCCACCCCCGCCCCAGTCCTCGGAGCGGAGGTCGAGCTCCCGGATCTTCTGCTGAAGGCTCTGTCGAACCATTCCGATCCCCTCGGCCGTCCGGGAGATGTTTCCGCCGTGGCGGCGCAGCGCCGCCAGCAGGTAGGAACGCTCGAAGCCCGACACCGCGCGCCGCTTGGCCTCGCCGAACGGGAGAGCGGACGCCGCGGAATCCGCGTCGAGGGGGAGCGCCTCACCGCCCAGGCGCAGGTCGTCGGACTCGATCCGGTCCCCGGGCGCCAGCACCGCGGCCTGCTCGACCACGTTGCGCAGCTCGCGCACGTTGCCCGCCCAGGCGTGGGCCGCCAAGCGGGCCAGCGCTTCGCCGGAGATCCGCCGCTTGTCGCGACCGAGGCGCTCGGCGACTCGCTCGAGAAAGCGCTCGACGAGCGCCGGTACGTCCTCGAGACGCTCGCGGAGCGGCGGCAAGCGGATCTCCACCACGTTCAGGCGGTAGTAGAGGTCCTCGCGAAAGCGTCCGGCCTTCACCTCGGACTCCAGGTCGCGGTGCGTCGCAGCCACCACCCGCGCGTCGGTCTCGATCGGCTTCGTGCCCCCGACCCGCTCGAAGGCGTGCTCCTCGAGCACGCGCAGCACCTTCGCCTGGGTCGCCGGCGCCATGTCCCCGATCTCGTCGAGGAAGATCGTGCCGCCGTGCGCCGCCTCGAACTTGCCGGCCCGCCGCGCGTCGGCGCCCGTGAAGGCGCCCTTCTCGTGGCCGAACAGCTCGCTCTCCACCAGCTCCCGGCTGATGGCCGCGCAATTGACGGCGACGAAGGGCCGATCCTTGCGCGGACTCCGGTCGTGGAGCGCCTGGGCCACCAGCTCCTTGCCGGTCCCGCTCTCGCCCCGCACCAGCACCGTGAGGTCGGTCTCCGCGACCTTCTGGACCGTCTCGAACACCTGTCGCATGGCGGGTCCGGAGCCGATCAGGTTCTCGAACCCGGTGTCGCGCCGGATCCGATCGAGCAGGAGCCGGTGCTCCCGCTCGAGGCGCGTGCGCTCCAGCGCGCGCCGCACGACGACGCGGATCTCGTCGTTGTTGAACGGCTTGGGAACGTAGTCCTCGGCGCCCGCCTTCATCGCCTCGACGGCGATCTTCTCCGAGCCGTGGGCCGTGATCATGACCACGGCGGTCTCCGGCCGGTGCTCCTTGGATGCGCGCAGGACGTCCATGCCCGAAGCGCCGCGGCCCAGCGCCAGGTCGGTCAGGACCAGATCGAAGGGGCTCTCCCGGAGCTTTGCGATCGCCTCGGCCCCGTCGCTGGCCACGTCGATCTCGTAGCCCTCGCGGCGCAGCAGCCCCGACAGCGCGAGCTGGATCGCGCGCTCGTCCTCGACGATCAGGATGCGGACGCTCATGCGTGTCCACCCGCGCCCGGACCGCGCTTGGGCAGGGTCAACAGGAACTCGGTGCCGACCTGCGGCTGGGAGTGCGCCTCGATGCTCCCGCCGTGCCGGTCGACCACCTTCTTGGAGATCGCCAGCCCGAGACCGGTTCCCTGGCGCTTCGAGGTGTAGAGCGGCGTGAAGATCTTCTCGAGGCTGCGGGCGTCCATGCCGGGACCGTTGTCGCGAATCCGCAGCCACACCTCGGTGCCGGCGAGGTTCTCGCCCAGCTCGACGCGCATGCGGGCCTCGGCCGGCGCCGCCTCCTCGAGCGCGTCGAGCGCGTTGCCCACCAGGTTGATGATCACGCGGCGGAGCTGCTCCGGGTCCCCGCGCATCTCGCCCGCGACGTCCACGTCGCGCTCGACGGCGACACCCAGACTCGTCAGCCGATCGCGAAAGGTCTCGAGCGCGGAGTCGAGCACGTCGGCCAGGCGCAGGTCGCGAACCTGGATGTCCTCCTCGCGCGCGAAGCGCAGCAGGTGCGAGATCGAGCGCTCGACCCGGTCGAGCTCCTCGAGTGCGACGCGCGCGTACTCCACGTTGTCCTTCGCCGTGGGGTCCTCGTCCATCTGCTGAACCAGGCTCTTGGCCGCGGTGATCGGGTTGCGGATCTCGTGCGCGATCGAGGCGGAGAGCTGCTCGACCGAGCGCGCGTGCTTCTCTTCGAGCTCGACCCGCTCGCGCGGCATCGTCTCGCTGAGCTGGCGGACGACCTCCTCGCGCGTCCAGCGCTCGCGGAGGTCGGGCGCGATCAGCGTGCCGAACGCCCGCCGGCACACGCGCACACCCCAGACCACCGCGATCAGGAAGCCGAGCCACCGGAAGATCCAGACCAAGAGCAGCGATCCGAGCGCCCAGCCGAGAACGTCGCGCGCGGCGCGTACCTTCCGCTCGGCGTGGATCCGCGCCTCGCGATAGGCGCGCGTCTCTTCCGACGCGTCCGGTTCCCGCGAGCGTCGGCGTCGCCGGCGCGCGCGACCCGCCCGGGCCTCGCTCCGATCGGTTTCGTCCCAGCTGTCCGACATGAGGGCCGCCTCGAGTTCCGTTCCCGTCACGACGCCGCGCCCCCGCTCGACGCCCGCCGCTTGGGAAACGTGAGCACGAACGCCGCGCCACCGCCCGGCGTCGAGTCGACCTCGATCGTACCGCCGTGGGCGTCGACGACCTTCTTGGAGAGCGCGAGGCCGAGACCGGTACCCGTCTCCTTGGAGGTGTAGAAGGGGCTGAAGATCTTGTGCAGCGCGTCGGGATCGATTCCGGGACCGTTGTCGCGGATCCGGAGCCACACCTCGTCACCCGCCAGGTTCTCGCCCATCTGCACCTCGATCCGCGGGGCGTCGATCCGGGCCGACTCGAGCGAATCGAGCGCGTTGCCGAACAGATTGATCGCGACGCGCCGGAGCTTCTCGGGATCGCCCTGGATCCGCGCGGCATCGTCCAGCTCGCGGTGCACCGCCACGCCGCGCTGCTCGATCCGGTCGCGGAAGGTCTCGAGCGCGGCCTCCACGACGTCGGAGAGCCGCGTCTCGCTGAACTGAACCTCCTCGTCCCGCGCGAAGCGCAACAGATGCGAGATCGAGCGCTCGACGCGGTCGAGCTCCTCCAGCGCCACCTTCGCGTACTCCACGTTCTCGGCGGAGGCGGTGTCCTCGCCCATCTGCTGCACGAGACTCTTCGCGGCGGTGATCGGATTGCGGATCTCGTGCGCGATCGACGCCGAGAGCGCCTCGAGGGAGCGCGCGTGCGCGCCGCCGATCGCCTGCCGCTCCTGCGACACGGAGCTCCGGAGCTGGCGGTCGACCTCCTTCTCGATCCAGCGACGGCGCAGGTCCCCGCCGCCGATCGCAGCCAGGTAGTGGCACGCCACGCCCATTCCCCAGAAGAGCGCGACGGCGAGCGCAGCGGTTCGGCTGAGAAAGAGCAGGAACAGGACGGTGCAGGCGTACGGAATGGCGTGGAACAGGAATCCCATGCGGGCGTTGGCGCGGCGGCGCGCCTCCAGATAGGCGCGCTCCTCCCGCGTCAGCGGTCGCCGCGTCGCGCGGCGCCGGCGGCGCGCGTGGTGGTGGACGTGGTGGCGGTCCGCGCCGGCGTGGCCGCGACGCGCCTCCGGGTCGTCGTCCCAGTGTCGGCTCATGGATCCGGCATCCCCCGTCTCCGCGACCGGGCGAGTATGCGCCCAGCAGGTGTCGAGTTGAAGCCGCCGCATGCCCGGAGCGAGAGCAAGCCGCGTGCCCAATTCAAAAGCATAGTCAATTCAGATAGTTGAGATTCCAGGCCCGGTGTCCCGGCGCAGTCCGCACACTTCAGCTGCAGTCGAATCGCTGCACCCCGCGGCTCAGAAGAGGTCGGGCCCGGCGAGGGGGCTCACCAGCAGCACCCCGGCCGCATTCCACGCCTCGAGGCCGTCCCGCGCGTAGCGGGCCAGCGCAGCCGCGCTCGAGGCGGGTGGCGCGATCGGCTGCCGCGGCGGCGCGTACTCGACGGCGGGTGCGCCCGGCACGAGGCCGCCGAGCTCGCGGGCCTTGGCCAGGGCGCGCTCCACGTCCCCGAGCGCGTCCACCAGTCCGCGCTCCAGCGCCTGACGGCCCGTGAAGACCCGCCCGCCGGCCGCCGCATCCAGCGACGCGCGCGACAGGGAACGTCCCCGCGCGACGCGCTCCAGGAAGCGGTCGTAGACGCGCTCGATGCGCGCCCGCAGGACGCGGCGCTCGTCGGGGTCGAACCGCCGGTCGAGATCCTCCATGCCGATGTGACGCCCGCGCGCGAGCGACTCGCGATGCACGAACAGCCGGTCGAGCAGGTCTCCCATCACGATCTTGCCGAAGATCACGCCGATCGATCCGGTGAGCGTACCCGGCTGCGCCACGATCCAGTGCGCGGGCGCCGCGACGTAGTAGCCTCCCGAGCCCGCGATCGATCCCATCGCCACGACCACGGGCTTGACCTTCGCGAGCGTCTCG
>CP070734.1:88964-105009 GCA_020347605.1 Deltaproteobacteria bacterium
GTGATCGAGCAGCTCGACATCCCGCGTCCCCAGGTGCTCGTCGAGGCGTTGATCATGGAGGTGGACGTCACCGAGATGGAGGACCTCGGGATCAGCTGGATGCTCGATCTGGTCAAGGGCAACACCCGGGTCACCTTCCAGACGAGCACGGCGAACCCGGACGCGACCTTCACGGGCTCCGCACAGCAGACCTCCAACGCTACGGACAACTTCTTCCCGGTCGATCCGATCGAAGGCATCACGACGCCGATCCTGTTGCCCGAGACCACGTTCCAGGCGCTGATCAGCGCGGCCGCCTCGGACAGCGGCACCAACATCCTGTCGGCGCCGCACGTGCTCACGTCCGACAACGAAGAGGCCGAGATCAAGATCGGGCAGAACATCCCGATCATCACGAGCCGCGTGCAGTCGGCCGCGGGCGTCACGTCGTCGGACAGCCTCGCGACCTCGGTGAACGTGGAGCGCCAGGACATCGGCGTGACGCTGCGCGTGACGCCCCAGATCAGCGAGGGCGACACCCTGCGCCTGCAGATCTTCCAGGAGATCACCGACCTCTCCGAGACGCAGCCCACGAACATCGAGGATGTCGGCCCGATCCTCCTGAGCCGCAAGATCGAGAACACGGTGGTGGTGAACGACAACGACACCGTCGTGATCGGCGGACTCATCAGCGACGTCTACCAGGACGGCATCAGCAAGGTGCCCTTCGTGGGAGACATCCCGTTCCTGGGCTGGCTGTTCAAGTCCACCAGCCTGTCGCTCCGCAAGATCAACCTGCTGGTGTTCCTGACGCCCCACATCGTGCGCGGCCCGGACGACCTCGAGCGCATCAGCATCCGCAAGCGGGAGGAGTTCCGGGAGAAGTCGCGCCAGGTCGCCGACCTCGAGGAAGACGGCGAGTCCGCCAATCCGGTGCGCCTCCGGCTGAACGAGATCCGCAGGCAGTACCCGCCGGAGCGCCTGGAGGAGCTGGACGCCGCCAAGGAGGATGAGGAGCAGCAGCGCGCGGCCGAGGCCGAGGCCGCGGCGCGGGCGCCGCGCTACGTCGTGTTGGTCAGCGCCTTCGAAGACGAGCTCTACGCGTCGGACACGCTCACCGAGCTGTTGGACGCGGGCTTCGACGGCAGTCTGGTCTCCGGCAACGTCGACGGCTTCGTGACCTTCGAGGTGCGGCTCGGACCCTTCGAGGACCTGAGCGACGCCGAGCGCACCGCCGAGGTGATGCGCTCCGCCTACGGCTTCGATCCCTCGATCCTGGTCGAGCGCCCGGAGGATCTGTGAGCGCCACCGCGTCGACGAGCGAATCGCTGGAGCTGGGCGAGATCCTGCTTCGAACCACCCGGCTCACGGCCGAGCAGCTCGACGAGGCGCGCAAGCAGCAGGCCGAGAGCGGGGATTCCCTGGGTCGGATCCTGGTCGTGTCGGGGCACCTCAACGAGGACGAGGTGGTCCACGCGCTGGGGCTCCAACTCGCCCTACCCGTGCGCACGGACCTCCGAACCGACGAGATCGACGCCACGCTGATCGAGCGCGTGCCGATCACGTTCGCGAAGGAGCACGTGATCCTCCCGCTGCACCGCGACGACCGAGACGCCGTGCGCGTCGCCGTCGCGGACCCCTTCGACACCGCACCGCTCGACGACCTGCGCCTGTTGTTCGACGGCGCGGAGATCGCGCCGGAGCTGGCGAGCCGGCGCACGATCCTGGGGGCGATCAACCAGGCGTACGACCGCAGCGCCGGGTCGGCCGCCGTGCGCGCCGCGGAGGCCGCCGAGGACCTCGACGCGCTGGCGACCGAGATCAGCCACGAGCCGCAGGATCTGCTCGAGGCCGGCGACGAGGCGCCCATCATCCGGCTCGTGAACTCGCTGCTGCAGGAGGCGGTGAAGGAGCGCGCCAGCGACATCCACCTCGAGCCCTTCGACGACGAGGTGCGCGTCCGCTTCCGCATCGACGACATCCTGCGGGAGCCGATCCCGCCGCTGCCCCGCGCGCTCCACTCGAGCATCGTCTCCCGCATCAAGATCATGGGCGGGCTCAACATCGCGGAGAAGCGCCTGCCGCAGGGCGGGCGCATCCGCCTCAAGATCGCGGGGCGCGACTACGACGTGCGGCTCTCGACCGTGCCCGTCGTGCAGGGCGAACGCGTCGTCCTGCGGCTCCTGCCGCGCGATCAGGAGATGCTGAGCCTGGAGCGGCTCGGATTCAGCGACGACGAGCTGGTGCTGATGGAACGGATGACGCACCGCACCACCGGAATCGTGCTCGTCACCGGACCGACCGGCAGCGGCAAGACCACCACGCTGTACGCGACCCTGGCGCGCATCAACACCACGGACAAGAGCATCATCACGCTGGACGATCCCGTCGAGATCCAGCTCCCGGGCGTGGGTCAGATCGAGGTCAAGGAGAAGATCGGGCTCACCTTCGCGGCCGGGCTTCGCGAGATCCTGCGCCAGAACCCCAACGTGATCCTGGTGGGCGAGATCCGCGACCTCGAGACCGCGGAGACTGCGATCCAGGCCTCGCTCACCGGCCACCTCGTGTTCTCGACGCTCCACACCAACGATGCGCCGAGCGCCATCACGCGGCTCGTCGATCAGGGCGTGGAGCCGTATCTGATCGCGTCCTCGCTCGTCGCCGTGCTCGCGCAGAGGCTCGTGCGAATCCTGTGCCCCGAGTGCAAGGAGGCCTACGACCCGGCCCCCGAAGAGCTCGCGGAGCTCGGACTCCAGAACGTGGATCGCCCGGTGCGGATCTACCGCGCCAAGGGCTGCCCGCGCTGCCACCACCAGGGCTACCACGGCCGGGTCGGCATCTTCGAGATGATGGTGGTGGACGACGCGATCCGGCGGCTCATCATCTCCAACGTGGACGCCAAGACGATCCGCGAGCGAGCGGTGGCCGCCGGCATGCGGACGCTGCGCATGGACGGAGCGCGCAAGGTGCTGCGGGGAATCACGTCCGTGGCGGAGGTGCTGCGCGCCACGGAAGAGGACAGCGTCTCGACCTAGGCGCACAGACGCCCGGAGCCGGGGCCTGCGCGGCGAGCCCGACGCGCTCGGGGGAATCAACAGACGTGCCGGTATACGCGTACAAGGGAGTCACCGCCTCCGGGCGGCGGACGCGCGGCTTCGTCGACGCGGAGACGCCCCGCGCCGCGCGCGCAAAGCTGCGGCGCGACGCGGTCTTCCCGACCGAGCTCGAGGAGAGCGGCGCGGCCGAGCGAAGCGAGCGGAGCGGCTCGCGCGAGATCTCCCTCGATCTCTTCCGGCGGGTCTCGGTCACGGACCTCGCGCTGGCCACGCGTCAGCTCGCCACCCTCGTGGGCGCCGGGATCCCGCTGGTCGCCGCGCTGTCCGCGCTCTCGCAGCAGGTGGACTCGCCCAAGCTCAAATCGGTCATCGGTCAGGTGCGGGATCGGGTCAACGAGGGGGCCAACCTGGCGGACGCGATGGAGGACATGAGCACGTTCTCGACGCTCTACGTCAGCATGGTCCGCGCCGGCGAAGTCGGCGGCACGCTCGATCAGGTGCTGGTGCGGCTGGCCGACTACCTCGAGAACCAGGCGCGGCTGCGCAGCAAGGTGGGATCGGTCCTGATCTATCCCGCGGTGATGTTCGTGTTCGCCATGGTGGTCGTCGCGGCGCTGGTCACGGTGGTGCTGCCGCGGATCACGGACCTGCTGGTCAGCATGAACCGCGAGCTGCCGATCTACACGCGCGTCATCATCTCGGTCTCGGAGTTCGCGCGCGGCTACTGGTGGCTCGTACTGCTGCTGCTCGTAGCGGCGCTGATCGCCGTGCGCGCCTTCGCCCGCACGCAGCGGGGCCGCGTGAGTCTCGATCAGCTGAAGCTGTCCCTGCCCGTGCTCGGCGGGGTCAACCGCGTGATCTCCATCTCGCGCTTCTCGCGAACGCTGTCCACGCTGCTCACCGGCGGCGTCCCCATCGTGCGCGCGCTCGACATCGCCGAGGCGACGGCCAACAACGCAGTGATCGGACGCGCCATCGACGCGGCGCGCAAGAACATCATGGAGGGCGCCCCACTCGCCAAGCCACTCCAGGCGAGCGGGGAGTTCCCGCCGCTGGTGACGGTCATGGTGGACGTGGGCGAGCGCAGCGGCGAGCTCGAATCCATGCTCTCGAAGATCGCCGATACCTACGACGAGCAGGTCGAAACCGTGGTCACGCGCCTGACCGCCCTGCTCGAGCCGCTACTGATCCTGGTGATGGTCGGGGTCGTGCTGGTGATCATCATGGGCACGCTCATGCCCCTGCTCCAGGTGATGGGAGCGATCGAGTGAGAGGAGATTCCGCCATGCGAATTCCCTGGGACGGCCTCCGGCCGACACCTGGCCCGCGGCACGGGTTCACGCTGATCGAGATGATGGCCGTCGTCTTGATCATCGGCATGTTGAGCGTGCTGTTCGGGACGGTCGTCATCGGCCGCATCGAAGGGGCCCGCGTCACGACCGCGTCGGCGGCGATGACGAAGATCGAGCAGGCGCTCGAGTTCTATCGGCTCGACAACGCGCGCTACCCGACCAGCGAGCAGGGCCTCGAGGCGCTCGTGAACGAGCCGACGATGGATCCGCTGCCGCGGAACTATCGGCCCGAGGGGTACCTGCGCGAACGGGACCTGATCGATCCGTGGGGCGAGCCCTTCGGCTACGAGTATCCGGGCAGCAACAACACGTTCTCCTTCGACCTGTGGTCCTACGGCGCCGACGGCCAGGCCGGCGGTGAAGGGCCCGACCGCGACATCGGAAACTGGTCGGAGGGGGACGGCGCATCCGAATGAGCCCTGCGCGGCGCTCGCGTCCGGGTCGAGGCGGCTTCACGCTGCTCGAGCTGCTGGCCGTCGTGATGATCCTCGGCCTGATCTCGTCGCTCGCCCTGCCCTACATCGGACGACAGTCGTCGCGCACGCTCCGCGCCCAGGCGCGCAGGATCGCCGCGGATCTCGAGCTCGCGCGCGAGCGCAGCGTCGTGACGGGCGTCGCGCACCGCGTGCAGATCGACCTGGACGAGTCCGTCTACTGGGTCGAATCGAGCGCGCCCGCCGAGGCGGAGGGCGCCCCCGATGCGTCCGCGGCGCTCCCGGCGGAGGCCGCGCCGATCGGGCCCGATACGCCGATCGACCTGTCGCCCCCGATCGACGCGTCGCTCGACTTCCAGCCGCTGCCCAACCAGCTCGGCAAGGGCCAGTCGCTCGACGACGACACCTTCTTCGACAGCGCGCGTACGCCGGAGGACACGATCGACTCCGGGGTGCTCACGATCCAGTTCAACCGCGACGGCACCGCCGACCCCACCGAGATCGTCCTGGCGAACGACGGGGGAGACGTTCTGATCCTGGAGGTGCTGCCCCTCGCCGACACCGTGCGGATCCACGATGCGCCGGCGTAAGCAAGCGCGGAGCGCGCGCAGCGAGCCGCAGGCGAGCGAAGTCGTCGCGCAAGCGCGGAGCGCGCGCAGCGAGCCGCAGGCGAGCGAAGTCGTCGCGCAAGCGCGGAGCGCGCGGAGCGCGCGCGGCGAGCCGCAGGCGAGCGAAGTCCGCCGGCCCCGGTCGCGGCGGGATCGACGCGGGTTCACGCTCTTCGAGGTGCTCGCCGCAGTCTTGATCTTCGGCCTCGTCTACACCGTCCTCGCCGAGGTGGCGATCAAGAGCGTGTACGCCGAGGGTGACACCGACCGCCGGCTGACCGCGTCGCTGATCGCCGATCGGGCGCTCCTCGAGCAGGAGACGCAGCTCGACGAGGGCATCGCGCCGGAGCTCGGCGAGACCGAGATCGAGGAGGGCATCTATCGGATCCGCACCTCGGTGACGCCCTTCGACGGCTCCGTCTTCCAGGTCGCTCCGCGCGAGACCGTCGCCGCGGGAGCGCCCGCCGCACCGGCGCCGTCGCTGCTCGCCGCGGCCAGCTCCAGCGGCGCACCCCTGCTGCTGACGCTCGACGTGGAGGTGAGCTGGACGGACGGCCTGTTCGACCGGTCGCTGCGCCGCACCACCTACGGCGTCAACTGGGAGGCCGCGGCGCCGCTGTTGGAGGACCTGCAGCCCGCCGAAGAGCTCGCTCAAGAGCCGGTCGAAGACGTGGAAGAAGCGCCGTGAGCGGGCGGCCCGGCAGCGCGCTTCGCGGCGCCTTCACGCTGATCGAGATGCTGGCCGTGCTGTTCCTGATCTCGCTGATCCTCGGCCAGTCGGTGCGCTTCTACTTCGACATTTCGGACCAAGGCCAACGCGCAACCGAGCGCGTGCGCCAGCACCGCCGCGCGGCCGCCATCCTCGACCGCGTTGCGCAGGATCTCCAGCACGCCACGCTCGTGGTGAAGCCGGCCGAGATGGAGGATCCACTCGAACACCCCTGGATCTTCGTCGCGGAAGAGGGTCTCGGAGAGCTGGGGGCCGAGCGGGTCAAGTTCATCCGGCGCGGGGGACATGCGCGCGGCTCCGAGTCCAGCGCCTCCGACCTCGCCGTCGTCACGTACGGCGTGCGCGAGGGCGCAGCCGGCGATCTCGAGCTGTGGCGCCAGCTCGCACCCGGTCTTCCCGATCAGCTCGATCGCTCGTTCGCGCTGGACGAGGACGAGGGCGCCATGCTGCTGGCCGATGGCTTGGCGCTGTTCGGCATCCGGTTCCTCGGCGAAGAGGGCGAGTGGAAGGCCAGCTGGGACTCGTCGAACCTGGTCGACTCGGACCGCCTGCCGCGCATGGCCGAGATCGGCATCGCGATGTCGAACGGAGCGGGCGCCGGCGAGCCGACCTCGCCCGACGCGGAAGCGGCGCTCACGCGGCGGGTGATGCTGCCGCTGCGCCCCTTCGATCTCGCAGCACTGCTCGAGGCCAGCGACAGCGGCGAACCGGAGGGAGAAGAGGAGGACTGCGTGACGATCGGACAGTGCCTGGCCGATCGGCCCGACGTCCGGGAGGCACTGAACCTCGACGAGGAGCAGCTCGCGCAGCTCGCCGGAACCTGCGTCACCGATCTCGGCATGCCGGATCTCGAGGAGGCGTGCCTGGAATGAGCGGTCATCCGCAGCGGGATGGATTCGTGCTGGTGGTCGTGCTGGTCTTCGCACTCCTGCTGGCCGCGAGCGTTGCGACCTTCGCGCGGCGGGCGGTCGTCGACGCGATGATCGTGCGAAACCGCGACGCCGCCGCGCGCGCCGAGGCGCTGGCGCGCGGCGGCCTGCGGCTCGCCACCGCGCTGCTCATCGAGGATCGGCTGCAGGAACAGATCGGCGCCGACGGCGAGTTTCGCAGCGAGAGCGGGGCCGACGTCTGGGCGACGGCGCGCGCGCTGCCGATCGAGACCGACGCGGGCGACACCCTACGGCTCGAGATCTACGACGCGGGCGCCCGCCTCAACCTGAACGCGCTGTTCGAGAACGGCGAGCCGATCGATGAAGGAATCGACGCGATGCTCGACGCGATCCTCGAGCGGGTGATCGACGCGATGCCGGGCCGACCCGAGGAGAAGTTCTACGACCGTCCGGCGCTGGTCCGCAATCTGATCGACTACATCGACGCCGACGAGGCGAGCCCGACCGGCGAGCGGGAGGAAGCCGTCCGGATCCAGCCCCCCTACCGGACCGCCAACCGGCCGCTGCTCTCGCTCGACGAGCTGCGCCAGGTGGAGGGCTTCGACGCCGCGCTGGTGGAGGCCCTGCGCCCCTACGTGACCGTCTACCCCTACGTGGGTGGCGGGGGCATCAATCCGAACACCGCCGACCCCCACGTGCTCTCGCTGCTCTACCTGTGCGAGGCGACCGGAAGCTGCCGGCTGGCCACCGAGTCCGACGTCCGCGACGTGCTCCGCGCGCGACAGGACGAGACGCTCCTGTGCGCCACGGGCGAGGGCGAGGCGTGCACCGCGATCAGCGAGGTGATCCCGCTCGAGATCCTGCCGGCGCCCGCCTACGAATCCGATGTCTTCACGGTGCGGGCGCGCGCGACCGCGGCCGGCATCGCGCGCACCCTGGAGGCCGTCGTGGACCGGACCGATCCCAGCCAGTCGACCCTGCTGGCCTGGCAACTGCACTGAGGTATCTATTCGCTCGTCCGCGAGGGGAGAACATTGGCGCGCATCCTGGGACTCGACATCGGAACGCATGCGATCAAGGCCGTGGAGCTGCGCCCGCAGCTGCGCGGCTTCGAGGTCGTACAGCTGCGCACCGAGCGGATCCCGGAGGACGGCCCGCCCCTGCCGGAGCTGCTGCGCGACTTCCTGCAGACGCACGGGCTCGCGAAGGAGAACGTGGTGTGCGCCCTGCCGGGCGATCGCGTCTCGATCCGCCGGCTGCGGCTCCCGTTCCGCGACCGCCGCCGCATCGCCCAGGCGCTGCCCTTCGAGGTCGAGGGCCAATCGCCCTTCGAGCTGGAGGACGTGATCCTCGACTGGATCGAGGTGGGCGGCGACCGGACCCACGCCGAGGTCGCCGTCACCATCGCGTCGCGCACCGACATCGCCTATCTGCTCGAGAACCTGCGACAGGCCGACATCGAGCCGCGCACCGTCGAGGCCGAGGGGCTCGTGCTCGGCAACCTGGCCGCGCACTTCGACCTGCCCGGAACGCGTCTGCTCATCGACCTCGGTCACCGCAAGACGACCTTCTGCCTCGTGATCGAGGGGCGCCCCGTAGCCGCGCGCACCGTATCGCTCGGCGGTCGGGCGATCACCGAGGCCATCGCGGCCGAGCGGAACCTCGACCTTTCCGAAGCCGAGATCCTGAAGTGCGAGCGCGGCATCTTCCCCAGCGCCCTCGAGTCCGGCGTGCCCGGAGCCGTCACGGTCGTCGATCGGCTCGCCCGCGAGGTGGCCCGCTCGCTGGGCGCGTTCGAGCCGGCGCTGCGCGGCGGCGCCGTCGAGCGCGTGGACGCGCTGACGCTCGTCGGCGGCACGGCCCACCTGCACCGCATCGACCAGTACCTGGGCGAGCGGGTCGGCATTCCCGCGGCGCGACTGGCGCTGCCCGCCGATACCTCGCTGGTCGCCGGCGGCGACCCCCCGATCTTCGCCGCGGGCCTCGCGCTGGCGCTGCGCGGCACCGGCGCCACGCGCACGCGCATGAACTTCCGCCAGCAGGAATTCTCGCAGCGCGTCGACTTCCAGCGGATTCGCGAGCGATTCTCCGTGACCGCCGGGCTGGCGGCGGCGGCGCTGATCCTGGCGCTGCTGGGCGCGGGCATCCAGATCGTGCTGGACTCGCGCCGTGCCGATGCGCTCGAGCGCCTCGTTGCACAGGCCTACACCGAAGCACAGCCGGGCAAGCCCCCGCCGGCCGACGTGGCGACCGCCATGCGCGATGCGGTGCGCGAGGCCGAGATCCGCGCCGACTTCCTCGGCGTGTACGGCGGCCAGCTCTCGGCGCTCGACATCCTGACCGAGATCGCCCGGCGCGTACCCAAGGACATCGACGTGGTCGTCGAGGACATGCGCATCGACGGCGGCGCCGTCCGGATTCGCGGCTTCGCGCGCAACGTGCAGGCGCTGGACAGCCTCGAGACGGAGCTGGGGGACTTCGGGCCCTTCTCCGAGATCAAGGTCAGCGACATCCAGGATGAGCCGCGCCGCGGTGGCTATACCTTCCAGCTCGCGATCAGCCTCGCGGGGGGAGGCGATACGGCATGAACGAGCTGGTGGCGCGGCTGCGCGCCTTCTGGGACGGCCTTTCACCCCGCGAGCGTTGGATCCTGGGCGTCGCCCTCGGCCTCACCGCCGCGACCCTGGTCTACCTCGGAATCGCCGCACCGCTGGTCGACAGCGTCGCGCACAGTCGCGAACGCGTCGAAGCCGGCGAGCGCAACGTGGCGCTGATGCGGCAGTGGCGCCGACAGCTCGACGAGGTGAACGGGCGTCTCGCGGCGGTCGAGCAGCGCATCGCCTCGGGGCCGCGCGAGAATCTGCGCACGACGCTCGATCGACTGCGCACCCAGTCCGGCATCTCGAAGTTCGATTCGATCGACGAGAAGACGACCAAGCCGAGCGACCGCTACCGCGAGACGCAGATGGAGGTCGTGCTGAAGAGCGTCACGCTCGCGCAGATCGTCAAGTACCTGCACGAGATCGAGACGACGCCCCAGGTGCTCTCGGTGAAGAGTCTCCGCATCACGCGCCGCGCGGACGACCCGGAGCTTCTGGACGTGCGCTTCGTGGTCTCGACCTTCGAGCCCGTCTAGTGCGAAGCGAGGGCCTCTAGCATGCCGGGATCGACGCTTCGCATCCTGCGCCCGTTCGGGATCGCCCTGGCCGGCCTGCTGCTGGTCGCGATGTTCGCGGTGATCCGCTTTCCGTACGAGCGGTTCGCACCCCGCCTGGAGCGGCTGATCGCAGGCGCGCTGGACGGCGCGAGCGTCTCGATCCGGGAGATCGGACCCGCCTTCGGGCTGTCGGGGCCCGTGCTCGAGGCCCGTTCGGTCGTGATCTCCGGAGCGATCCCGCGCGAGATCCGGCTCCAGCCCCTGCGTCTGCGCCCCGCCCTGTCGCTGCGCGTGTTTCGCGGCGAGCTGGCCCTGTACGTCGATGCGCGCGCCGAATTCGGCCGCGCGGTCGGCACCGTGTACCTCGGGTCGGCACCGGGCTTCGACGGCTCGATCGAGGACCTGGATCTGGGCGACGGCTTCTTCGACGACCTCCTGCCCCTGCGCATCTCGGGCACCGGGGACGTCGAGATCGACGTCGCGCTCGAGCCCGAGGGCGCCGACGGCGACCTCGAATGGGAGCTGCACGACGGCTCGGTGTTCCACCCGGCGGTCCCGATCACGATTCCCTTCGGCGAGCTTCGGGGCCACGTCGGCATGAGCCAGGGCGCCGCAGACCTGCACGACGTCGAGCTCGAAGGCCCGGCGCTCTCCGCGCGGATCCAGGGTACGGTCGCGAACGCGGACGCAGGCGGCGCGCGGGCACTCGATCTGACCGTGGCCCTGTCCGGCGTCACCGCCACGATGCGCCCCACGCTCGGCCAGTTCCGGGTCAACACCGCGGCCGACGGCACCGCGAACCTCCGCATCGCCGGAACCACGGCCGCTCCGGTCGTGCGCTAGCGAGCGATCGGGTGGGCAGCGAGGCGCTCCAGAAGATCTTCAAGACGCTCGCGGACCCGACGCGGATCCGAATCCTGGCGCTGCTCGAGAAGGAGGAGCTGGCCGTCCAGGACCTGATGGACGTGCTCGGCATGCCGCAGTCGCGCGTCTCGCGACATCTGGGAATCCTGCGCGAGGCCGGCCTGCTGCGCGACCGGCGCGACGGGACGTTCGTCTACTACCGCTTCCTGCCGCCGGACGCAGGCGCCTGGCGCGACGCCTGGGACCTCGTGTGTCGCGCGCGGCGCGACGACCCGACCCGCGGGCGCGACCAGCTTGCGCTCGCCCGCGTGATCGAGGCGCGCGCCTCGCGCACGCGGGCCTGGTTCGACTCCGTGGGTCCCGAGTGGGATGCGCTCCGCAAGGCCTTCAACGACGACCTGCTGCGAGCCCACGCGCTCACCCGGCTGGTGCCGCCGGGTCTCCGCGTCGCCGACGTGGGCACCGGCACCGGCATCCTCGCCATCGAGCTGGCGCGGCTGGGACTGCGCGTGATCGCGATCGACCATTCGGAGGCGATGCTCGAGGCCGCGCGCCGGAAGCTCGAGACGGAGGGGGTGACCGACGTCGAGCTGCGCCGCGGCGAGATCGCCGCGCTTCCGCTGCGGGACGCAGAGGTCGACGCGGCATTCGCGCACATGGTGCTGCACTACCTGCCCTCCCCCGCCGACGGGATTCGCGAGATGGCGCGGGTGGTGCGGCCCGACGGCCGCGTCGTGATCGTCGACTTCGTCTCGCACGAGCTCGAGTGGATGCGGCAGGAGCTCGGCGTCCTGTGGCTCGGCTTCGAGCTCGAGGACGTGCGCCAGTGGCTGTCGGGCGCCGGGCTCCGCGACGTGCGCGTGGACGCCGTGGCCACCCGTCCGCGCGGACGCGACCTGCCCGCCGCGTTCATCGCGAGCGCGCGCAAGCCCGCCTGAGGTGGGCGCCCGCGGCGCGCTCGAGGCCGTCCTGTTCGACGCCGCGGGAACCCTGATCGAGCCGCGCGAGCCCGTCGGCGAGATCTACGCGCGCCTGGCGCGGAGCCACGGCGTCGCGCTCCCGCCCGAGCGCCTGCAGGACGCCTTTGCGCGCGTGCTCCGCAGCACCGCGCCGAGCGTGGAAGCCGACCCGGCGCGCGAACGCGAGTGGTGGCGCGGGATCGTGCGCGCGACGTTCCGCGCCGCGGACGGCCGCGCGCGGTTCCGCGACTTCGACGCGTACTTCGACGCGCTGTTCGAGCGATTCGCCGCGCCGGACGCCTGGCGGGTCCGACCGGGCGGGCGGCCGGCCCTCGCGGCGCTGCGCGCGCGCGGCCTGCGCCTGGCGGTGCTGTCGAACTTCGACCAGCGGCTGCCGGGTCTGCTCGCGGGCCTCGGGCTGGCCGCCGAATTCGAGGCGGTCGTGATCCCGGCCGTCGCGGGCGCGGCCAAGCCCGACCCGCGCATCTTCGCGTTCGCGCTGCGTCAGCTCGGCGTATCCGCGGAGCGGGCGGTCTACGTCGGGGACGACGCCGAGCAGGACGTACGCGCCGCACGCGCCGCCGGCCTGTGGGCCATCGACGTCGGCTCGCTCGACTCGCTGGCCGAGCTGCCGGCACGCGTCGACGCGCTGGCGGCCCGCGCCTGACGCCCCGAGCCCGCCGGGCGCGTGTGGTAGCCTGCGGTCGCTCCCGAAGAACGCGGCGGTGGCCCAGGCGCCCGCCCGTGGGAATTTCGCGATGTCGACCCCGCCCCGACCCAACACCATGATCGGACTCACCCAGCCCGACGTCTCGGTGTGGTCCGAGCGCGTCGCGGTCGCGCTCGGCATGAATCCGGGTCTGTTCACCGGGCCGGGCACCAACACCTTCCTGGTGGGGACCGGCCGGCGCCGGATCCTGATCGATGCGGGAGACGGTCGCTCCGAGTATCTGCCGGTCCTGGAGCGCACCCTCGAACGCGCGGGCTGCGAGGGTCTGCAGGAGATCGTGCTCACGCACGGCCACCCCGATCACATCGGCGGCGCCGCGGCGGTCGTCGAGCGCTTCGGCCCGCTGCGCGTCTCGAAGCTGCCCTGGCCCGGCAACGACGAGCGCTATCCGATCGAGCTGACACCGCTCGAGGATGGCTGCGTGATTCGCACCGAAGGCGCCACCCTGCGCGGCGTCCACACGCCGGGACACGCGCGGGACCATCTCTGCTTCGTGCTCGAAGAGGAGGCGAGCCTGTTCTCGGGCGACAACGTGCTGGGCGTCGGCACCACGGTCATCCCGCCCGCCGACGGCTCCCTCGTCGACTACATGGCGTCGCTGGATCGGCTCCTCGAAGAGGCGCCGCGCAGGATCTACCCGGCGCACGGCCCGCGCATCGACGACGGCGTCGCCAAGCTGCGCGAGTACGTGGATCACCGCAACGCGCGCGAAACGCAGATCCTGGCGGCGCTCGCGGCGGGCTCGGAGCGCGTCCCCGACATCGTGCGGACGGTGTACACCGACGTGCCCGAAGTGCTGCACGCGGCGGCGGGCCACTCGGTGACCTCGCATCTGCTCAAGCTCGAACACGAAGGGCGCGCGCGTCGCACCACCGCCGGAGAGCCGCTCCGCGCGCACTGGACGCGCCGCTGATGCAGCCCCTCGCCGAGCGACTCGAGCACCGGGACCCGCGCGAGCGGCGCGCGGCGTGCGCGGCCAGCGTCGACGATCCGGCGGCCGAGGCGCTCGTGCCCGCGCTCGGCCGCGCGCTGGGCGACCCGGAGAAGGACGTGTCGCGCGCCGCCTCGGACGCACTCGCCCGCTTGTCGGGGCGATGCGCCGGCGTCGGCCCCGTGCTCAACGCGGCCCTGCGCAGCGACGAGCCCCGACGCCGCCTCGGCGCGGCCCTCACGCTGGCGCGGATCGCGCCGCCGGGCGCCAAGCTGATCCCGCCGCTCGTGGAAGCCCTCTCGAGTCCCGACGGCGACGTGCGCTGGGCCGCCGCGCGGCGACTGGTCGAGGCCGGACGCCTCCACCGCGAGGTGCTGCCGCTGCTGCTCGGACTCGCGCGCAGCGGCGAGGCGCCCGGCCTGCGCCGCATGGCCGCCTTCTGCGTGCGCAAGCTCGCCCCCGAGCGGCCCGAGTCGGCACGCGCCCTGCTGGCGGCTTCGCGCGACGACGATCGACACGTGCGGCGGGCGGCGCTGACCGCGATGGCCGCTCTTCTCGCTCCGCCGACCGAGCTGTGGTCGCGTTTGCTCGCGGTGCTGCGGACCGACCCCGACGCCGTGAGCCGGCGGATCGCGGCGGCGACGCTGGGAGAGCTCGCGGTGAACCACCGCGACGAGACGCCCGACGCGGTCGTTCCGGCGCTGCGCGAGGCGCGCCGCGCGCGCGATCCGGATCTCGAGCGGATCGCGCTGCGCGCGCTCGCGCGCCTTGGCCCCGAGGCCGCGCGCGATCCCTCGGCCGGAGCGGGCGCGTGACGACGAGCGGCCGCAGCGTGATCGCGACCGGCGGGACCGGTGCGTTGGGACGCGCCGTGGTGCGGGCGTTCCTCGAGGCGGGCGATCGCGTGGTGGTGCCGTGGATCGTCGAGGCCGAGCGCGCGGCGCTCATGGCCGCCGAGCCGGCGGCGGCGGGCTCGGGTCAGCTGGTGTGGGTCGAGGCCGACGTCGCGGAGGAGGACGGCGCGGACCGCGTCGCCACGGCGGCCGGCGCGACCGATGTCCTGATCAACGGGGTCGGCGGGTTCGCGGGCGGCAGCCCGGTCCACGACACCCCGCTCGAGGTCTGGGACCGGATGTACCGCATGAACGTGCGCAGTGCGGTGGCGATGAGCCGCGCGGCCCTGCCCGGGATGATCGCGCGCCGGCGCGGCGTGATCGTGAACGTCGCGTCCCGCGCCGCCTTCGACCGTCCCGCGAGTCTCGCCGCCTACTCCGCAGCGAAGTCCGCCGTCGTGGCGCTCACCGAGACGCTCCAGCGGGAGGTCGAGGCGTACGGCATCCGGGTCGGCGCCGTGGTGCCGACCACGATCGACACCCCGGCCAACCGGGCGGCCATGCCCGATGCCGACCCCTCGGCCTGGACCCCGCCGGCACAGATCGCGGCGGCGATCCGCTGGCTGGCCGGCGACGAGGCCGCCTGCGTGCGCGGGGCGCTGCTTCCCGTGTGAATCTCCGGGTTGCAGAAGGCCTCATAAGCATCTGATCCAGCTGTCTTTCTTTCGATCGATCCGGCGTCCGCGGGGCGTTTCCATTTGTAAAAACGCTCAAGCCGGCTAGCCTGCTGACCGAAGGGTCATCTGACTGAACTCTGAGTCATCGAGGTCCCCATGGCCTTCTCGCCGGCCGCCAAGAGCAAGGAAGAGCTCCTCAAGCAGTTCCGCCGCAACGAGATCCTCGACGCGGCGCGGGACGTGATCGGCCATCAGGGCGTGACCGAGATCTCGATGGAGCGCATCGCGCAGCAGGCGGGTGTCGCGAAGGGAACGCTCTACCTCTACTTCGAGAACAAGGACGCGCTGCTCGAATCGGCGCTCGAGTACACCTATCAGGAGTTCATGGAGCGCTGCCGCAGCGCCGCGGACGCCGCGACCGGCTGCGCCGCGAAGATCCGCGCCATCGCCTCGAGCATCGTCGCCTCCAACGCCGAGCAGCGCGCATTCGGCCAGGCGTTGCAGGAGCGGCCCGAGCTGGGCCCCGAGGGCGTTTCCGCCTTCTCGGAGCGGCTCCGCGAGCAGATCATGCCGTTCGTCGAGTTCGTCGCGGAGATCTTCCAGGCGGGCGTCCGCGCCGGCGAGTTCCGCGCCATCGACGGGATGCGCGCCGCTCGCCTGTTCCTGAGCCTCATGCGCGGGCTGGCATTCCAGCAGATCCGCGATCCGCAGCCTCCCGATGCGAACCAGGAGCTGGACGCATTGCTCGACATCTTCTTCCACGGCGTGTCGCTGGGGGGCACGGCATGACGCTTCGCGGCACCCTATCGATCTTCGTCGCGGCGGTCGTCGGATTCGCCGGCTGT
>CP070734.1:105109-120783 GCA_020347605.1 Deltaproteobacteria bacterium
ATCAGGAAGTAGGGAACGACGAATGCCAGCACGACTCCGAAGGCGAAGCGCGCGCGCCGCTGCAGGACCGGCAGGCCGGCGAGACCGGCGAGGTAGACGGGCCAGCCCAGCGCGAATGGCAGCGCCACCAGGAGCGCGTAGACGAAGCGCATGCTGGCCCAGCTCTCGCCCGCCAGGTCGTATCCCGGTGCTCCGCTCACGAAGCCGACGTGTGCGAACAGCCGGAGCGCGAACAGGAAGCGGTCCATGTGGAACAAGGCGGGCGCCATCCCGACCGCGAAGCCCGCCAGCGCCACGACGCCTCCGGCGAACACGAGTCGCGTGCGGCGCCGTGCATCGGTGCCGTGCCAGGTGAGCGCGATCCAGGCGGGCACGGCACCCGCGAACAGGCCCACGTACTTGGTGGCGCCCGCCAGGCCCGCTACGGCGAAGGCCGGCCACAGGCTTCGCAGGCTGCGCCGATCCCGCGCTGCGACCGCCCAGTCGCTGGCGAGCAGGATCCAGAGCGTCATGAGCCCGTCCGGGTGCAGCCGGTGCGACTCGAGCACGTGGATGGGGGCGAGGGCGAACGCGGCCGACGCGAACAGCGCGCCCCGCGAGCCGATCAGGCGCCGGGCCAGGCGGAACAGCACGACGATGGAGAGCAACGCCACGAACAGCTGGAGCCCGCGGCCGAGCAGCACCAGGGTGGGCAGCTGCGCCTGGAAGGCGGCGCCGCTCGAGGCCACCGGCTGTCCGCCGAGCAGCGACCAGAACCAGTACACGCCGCTGGTCGCGTAGACGAGCACCGGGGGATGGAAGAACTGCGACTGCGAGAGCGTGAAATCGCCGTCCGCCACGATCCGGGCCGCGGGCCGGATCAGGTGCAGGAGCGAGTCGGGGAACACGTAGCCGGGCAGCCCCCACGTGACGTAGACGACGCGCAGCGCGAACGCGCACAGGAGGATCGCCCCGAGCCCGAAGAGCTCGAAGCTGCGTGCGTTGGATCGGGCCCCGAGCATCGGCACGTCGAATTCCCGGACGGCTGCGGTGCGCTGGCTGCGCGCTTCGAGTTGGTCCGCAACGCGGAGCCGGCCTATCATAGCCCGGCGGTGCGACCCGACCGCCGCTCTCCATGAACACGCTCGTTCGTTTGCTCGCGCAGCTGAACCGAATCCCGATCGGGCGCCGGTCCGTGCGGCTCGGCAGCGATCGCCTGTTTCCCGACAGTCTCGACCGCTATCTCGCGTCCCTGGCGTGGCGCCTGGGCTGGCTCGAGGGGCGCGAGCGGCGCTGGATCGAGGCGACCCTCCACTCGGGGATGGTGGCGGTCGACGTGGGAGCGAACATCGGCGTCTACACGCTTGCGCTCGCGCGCTGCGTCGGAGCGACCGGCCGCGTCTACGCCCTCGAGCCCGAGCCCCGCAACTTCCGGGCCCTTTCGCGCGCGGTCGAGGCCGCCGGACTCACGCAGGTGGAGCTGCGTCAGGCCGCGGCGGGCGACGCGCCCGGCACCGCGGCCCTGAGCGTATCGCCGGCGAATCGCGGCGATCACCGGCTGTTCGCCTCCGGGTCCGATCGCGCGGTGCTCGAGGTTCCCGTTCTCGTGCTCGACGAGCTCCTGCGGCGGGAATCGCGCATCGACTTCATCAAGATCGACGTCCAGGGAACCGAGCCGGCCGTGCTGCGCGGGCTGCGCGCGACCCTCGAGCGCAACCCCGGGCTGCGGGTCCTGTGTGAGCTGTGTCCCGCGCTGCTGCGCAGAGCGGGCGCCACGCGCGACGAGTTCTTCGCGCCGCTGGCGGACGCGGGCCTGGCGCCGCACCGGATCGCGACCCGCAGCGCGCTCCAGATCCTCGAGGCGGACGCGGCCTGGGAGCTCGCCGTGCGGGCCGGCTTCGTCAACCTCGTGTGGCAGCGACCCGCCTGAGGCGCGCCGCTCAGAGGTCCACGGCTTCGGCCAGGGCGCGCGCCGAGATCTCGAGACCGCGCGGGCTCGGATGCTGCGCATCCGAGAAGAGCGGCTCGCCCGGCGCGAGCGCGGCGTCGGCGAACGCGGGCCACAGATCGACGCAGCGCAGGCCGAGCTCTTCGCAGAGTCCGCGCCAGCGCGCCTGCGGGTCCAGGTTGAGCGGCTCCGCGCCCACCTGATCCTGCTCGGGGAACACCGCGACCACGAGTGCGATCGCGTGCTCGGCGGTCAGATCGCGGATCGCGCGGAGTGAACGGCGCACGGACTGCCAGCCGGGCCCGGCGGGCTTCGCGTAGAAGCGCTTGTGCTGGGCCGCCACCGCGCGGTCGAGCGCCGCCCACGCGGCCTCACCGCGCGCGTTCTCGCCTCCCCGGCCGGGCAGGCCGCCCATCCGCAGGTAGCTCACCGCCCAACGCAGAAGTGCGTAGAGCTCTGAACGCTCCTCGAGCCAGGCAGGCCCCCAATCGAAGCCGGCGGGCGGATCGACCAGGAATCCCAGTGAGCCGAGCTCCGGCGCCGGTCCGAAGTCGTTGAGACTGACCGCCAGGATCACGCCATCGGGCGCCAGGCCGAGGCCCACGTCGCGCAGGAAGGCGAACTCCGCAGACGTGTTGTAGCCGGGAGCCGCCCCGTTCAGCACCTCGACCACACGGCCTCTCCGGCGAAGCTCGCGCTCCAGCCGCACGGGCAGGCTGTCCGACTCGGGCAGCAGATGACCGTAGGCGACCGAGTCGCCGAGCACGAGCCAGCGCCGCGTTCCGGGGCTCGGCCGCGGCTCGATCTCCTCGCCGCGCAGCCCGAAGCGGTTCACGCGCACGCGCACGTCGCCCAGCTGCACGTCGGCGCCCGGCGTCAACCGATAGGGAAGGTCGGGCGCATCGCCCGCGCGAAACAGCTGGCGCGGAAACGGCGCGACGCGATCGAGCAGCCCGAGCCCGCGCACGGCGAGCTCGGCCGCCAGGAGCGAGACCACGAGCGACACGACGAAACCCGAAGCCGCGACCGCTGTGCCCCTTCGCACCGACACCTACCCCTGCGCACGACGCGCGCGCCGCCAGTATACGCGGCGCACCGATCGCGGCCGAACCCCGAGGTTCAGCGCGTCGAGCCGGCGTCCGGCCACTCGACGAGCGTCACGTCGACCTCGAGTCGGGCGTCCCCGCTCTGCGACGGATCGGAAACCCCTTCCTGGACCAGGCTCAGGCGAAGGCGGTAGCGGCCCGGTCGTCGCGGCAGCACCAGCGTGAACGGAACGGCGACCGCCTCACCGGGCGCGATGTCGCGCGCGATGCGACTCGTACCGCGCTGGACGACCTCCGATCCCCGCTCCGGGATCCACTCGTCCCGCAGCGCCACGAGGCCGGAGGGCAGCGCGTCGACGCCCGGCCAGGTTGCGGATCCCAGGTTCTCGACGCGCACCCGCGCCGCGGTCGAGAGTCCCGCCACGAGCGGCGAGCCGAGCTCCAGATCGGTCAGCGAAGCGCGCAGCGCCTCCGGCCCGAGCGGCGCGCGGGCGATCCCGGTGATCGTTCGCGACGGGTCGGCTACGCCGGAAAACGGGACGTCGAACGCGCGCTGCGGTCTCGACGTGACCTCGAAGATCGCGTCCTCCCCGAAGCGCGCCACACGCCGCAGACCGGCCGCCGGCCGGTCCGACTGCCAGGCCGGGCGGTCCCACGGCTCGAGGCGATCGCCGTGCACCACGATCCAGCGGATCCCGGCCAGGTCGACGAGGTCCCGGAGCGCGACGGGATCGGGAAGGCGCCGCGCGATCGCGGCGAGCAGTCGGTAGCTCTGCGGCGGATAGCTGCTGTACCCGTTCACGAGCGGCAGCCAGTGGTAGCTGCTGAAGTACGTGTACTGCGCCTCCCACAGGTTGGCGCGAAAGTCCTTCTCGACGTCGCCCACCGGCAGCTCGAGCACCGGACCGGGCTCGGCGGAGGCGAGCCAGCGGTACGGATCGGCGCGCTCCGGCTCGGCCGGCATCGGGCGCAGCGGGACCGCGTGCGCGGAGAGCTCCGCCAAGAGCGCGAGCAGCGCCGCGCCGGCCACCGCCCAGCGCGCAGCGGGACGCAGCGCGGAGCCGAGCCGGAGCAGTCCGATCGCCGCGAGCCCGCTGGCCGCGAGCGTCACGAGGATCCCGAAGCGGAACGCTCCGCGCATCGACCCCATGCCGGGAATCTCGGTCACGATGCGATAGGGAAGCGGAATCGCGAGTCCGGCGATCCGCAGCGTCGGACCCAGCGAGAGCGCAAAGCCGATCGCCACGAGCAGCAGCAGTGCCGGGTAGCAACCGGGCGGCAGCGCCGCGTTGCGGCGCAGCCAGCCGCCGGATCCCGCGCCGATCGACGCCAGCGCGAATGCGGCGAGGCTCAAGAAGTAGCGGCCCCCGGCGAAGTCGATGACGCGCACGTAGCTCGACAGCGGCGACGCCGAGACCAGCTCCTGCATGTGCAGCGACGAGGCGGGGATCTCGCCGACGTCCTTGAGCAGCAGGTAGGGGACGTGAACGATCGCCAGCACCGCGATCGCGCCGAGCGCGGGCACGAGCGCGCGGACCGCCGCGCCGAGCGGACGCCGCGGCCGCGCGATCCAGCCCGCGACGAGCGCGACGCCGAAGGTCAAGAACGCCTGCGCGGCCAGGTAGACGGAGCAGAGCGATTGCAGCACGAGACACGCGAAGAGCGCGACGCGCGAGCCGCGCCCGGAGCCGCGCAGCACGCGCAGGCCCAGCCAGAGGATGAGCGGCAGGTAGGCGGTGAGCTGGACCTGGACGTTGCCTTCCATGAGGCGCCAGGGCGCAAACGCAAACAGCGCACCGCTCGCGAATGCGACGTCCGTTCGCCGCAGCCACGACCAGACGACGAAGTACATCGCAGCCGCCGAGAGCACGTAGCACGCCAGCACCGAGACGTTGTGCGCGAGGACCGGGTTGCCCGACGCGAGGTAGACGGGCGCGAAGAGCAGCGCGTTTCCGAGATGGTGGTCGAGACGTGCGAGCGACCAGGGCGCGGGATGGAAGATGCCCGCGTGGAAGAGCTCTGCGGGCTGCGTCGCGAGGGCGTGCGCGTCCCAGGTGTGGATCCACGTGACGAGATACTGGTCCGCGAGCGAGAGCAGATAGAAGCGGCCGTGGAGCAGCTCCACGTCGAGGACGTGGGACCCGAGCTGGGCCGCCAGCGGCCAGCTGACCCAGACGGCCAGCGGGACGTAGAGGGCGCACAGGGCGAGGTGGGCGACGCGCCGCACCGGAGTCACGCCAGGCGTCCCGGCCACCGCGTCCGCCTCAGCCCGCGGAGGCGCGGCGGGGGGTGAGCGCGTTCAGGATGCGCAACATCACCGGCGGCCGGAAGCGGTAGCGCTCGTCCGCGCCCGCGTACCAGTCGTACGCGTCGACCAGCATGCGAACGTTGTCGTGGCGCGGCTGCCACCCCAGGACGCGCCGGGCCGCGCCGATGTCGAGGATGAAATCCCGATCGGCCAGGATGTAGTGCTCGGGAACGATCGGGGAGAGCCCGAAGGGCTGGAGCAGGCGGGCCGCGGAACGCAGCGCAAACGCGGGAATGCGCACGATCGTCGAGCCCGTGCCCGCGTGCTCCACGAGCGCCCGCACCTCGTCGTACACCGTCGGAACCGAGTCCGGTTCGGAGCCCAGGTTCAGGAAGGCCCCGGACGCTTCGGGGCGCTCGAGCGCGAGCCGGCAGGCGTCGGCCACGTCCCAGGCGCTCACCATCTGCACGCGGTTGCGACCGCGGCCGAGCACGAAGACCGGCCGGCCGGTTCGCACCCACTCGAACAGCATGACGAAGACGCCGGTCATCCTCGGCCCGAACAGACTCATCGGCCGCAGCACGGTCACGTCGAGACCCCGCTCGATCGCCTCGCGACACAGGGCCTCCGCCGCGAGCTTCGAGCGACCGTACGCGCCGAGCGGCACGGTCGGATGATCCTCGCGGCAGGGCACGGTGCGGGGGATGCCGTAGATCCCGGAGCTGGAGAGCACCACCACCTTCCGCACGCCGCGGCGCTCCGCGACGCGCAACACGTTCCGCACCCCGGCCAGATTCCCCTGGAAGATCCGATCCTCGTCGAGGTGCGCGAACTGGGGCTTCATGCGCTGCGCGGCCGCCAGGTGGAAGATCACGTCGACGTCCCGCGCGGCCGCGTCGACGCACGAGGCATCGGCGCAATCTCCCGACACGAACTCGCCCGGGCGCTCGATTTCCGGCGCGTCGGGCGGCACCAGATCCAGCCCGCGAACGTCCGCACCGCGCTCGTGGAGTCGGGAGACGAGACAGTGTCCGAGGAGCCCGGAGCTGCCGGTGACCAGGCTCAGCATGTGCCCTCGCGGAGAAGCCGCCCGCTGCGGCGGGCGCGCGGATCGCTGCCGGGACCTGCGCAGGCGGGCAGGCTAGCCTCCCCCCGGAACACCCGCTACACGCGACCGCGGCAGCGTCCCGCGAATCGAGCTTGAGCGCAGGCGCTCGGCCGTGGCACCCTCCCGGGTCCGACGCGCACGCGGTGGGTTCGAGGAGTCGCATGGGCCTGAGTCTGTCGGTCGTGATGCCGGTGTACAACGAGCGCCACCTCGTGGCGGAGTCGATTCGGCGCGTGCTGGCGGTAGAGAGCCCGCAGATCGACGCGCTCGACCTGATCGTCGTGAACGACGGGTCGACCGACGGCTCGGGCGAGATCGTTCGCGAGCTCGCGGCGCGGCACCCGGACCGGATCACCTACGTGGAATGCGATACGAACCGCGGCAAGGGCGCCGCCCTCCGCACCGGGATCCAGCGGGCGCGCGGCGCGGTGACCGTGGTTCACGACGCGGATCTCGAGTACAACCCGCAGGACTTCGACCGGCTGATGGTTCCGTTCGTATCCGAGGGGGCCGACGCGGTCTACGGCTCGCGCTTTGCGACGGGCGGCTACCGGCGCGTGCTCTACTACCGGCACACGCTCGGCAACCGCCTGATCACGCTGCTGTGCAATCTGCTCACGGACCTGAATCTCTCCGACGTCGAGACGTGTTACAAGGCGGTGCGCACGTCGCTGCTCCAGTCCATTCCGATCCGCAGCAACGACTTCCGCTTCGAGGTGGAGATCACGTTCAAGCTGGCCAAGCGCGGCGCCCGCATCTTCGAGGTCCCGATCTCCTACGCCGGACGCAGCTACGAGGAGGGCAAGAAGATCGGCTTCCGGGACGGCCTGCGCGCGCTCGGCGCCATGTTCCACTGGAAGCTGGTGGACGACCTC
Source organism: Deltaproteobacteria bacterium (assembly GCA_020347605.1). Taxonomy (GTDB): domain Bacteria; phylum Myxococcota_A; class UBA9160; order UBA9160. The sequence continues at coordinate 112,314 of CP070734.1, forward strand.
TACGATCCCGACGAGTACGGATCCAACATCCTCGTGGCGATGTCGGAGGTACCGCACTTCAACCGCTGGATGAGCGAGGTGCTGCGCCCCCACGTGGGCGACCGCGTGCTCGAGATCGGAGCGGGGATCGGAAACCTCACGCGCCGGCTCACCCCCCGCGACCGCTACACGGCGTCGGACGTGAATCCGCACTACCTCGACCACCTGCGGAACCTCTCCGAGTCGAAGCCCTACATGGAGGTGCGGCACCTCGATCTCGGCGATCCCGACGCCCTCGCCGAGATCGAAGGGCGCTACGACACCGTCGTGTGCCTGAACGTGCTCGAGCACGTCCCCGACGAGGGCCAGGCCGTGCAGAACCTGCGCGCGGCGCTCGAGCCCGGCGGGCGCGCGATCATCCTGGTCCCGCAGGGCCCGCGACTCTACGGCACGCTCGACGCGGCGCTCGGGCACCAGCGGCGCTACACGCGCGACACGCTGCGCGAGGCGCTCGAGAAGGAGGGCTTCGAGCTGGAGCGGATGTTCGACTTCAACCGCGCCTCCGTCCCCGGCTGGTGGCTGAACGGCAAGCTCCTGCGGCGCCAGCACTTCAGCCGCATCCAGCTCAAGAGCCTCGACTGGCTGATCTGGCTGTTCCGCCGCATCGACCGCTGGCTCCCCTGGCGCGGCGCCTCGCTCATCGCGCTGGCGCGGCGCCCGGTGCCGTGATGCCGCGAGAACCCTCCGCGCGCGAGAGTGCGCTCGCGACGCGCACCGAGCACGCCCCGAACGCCAGCGCGCTCACCATCATCCGCAACTTCCTCGCGGAGCACTCCCCCGGCGGGATCGCCAGCCTGCTGGCCGAGCAATACCTGGGCGCCCTGCTGCGCCCGCTGCCGGGCTTCGAAGGACTGGCGCTGCGCGCCGGCTTCTACCGGCTCTTGTTCGCGCGCCTCGAGGGCTTTCCCTTCATCTATCCCGGCGCGCGCCTGGACCACTGCCGCGGCATCCGCGCCGGACGTTCGTTCGCGGTCCACAGTGGCGCGTTCGTGAGCGGGCGCGGCGGTCTGACGGTCGGCAACGGCGTCCTGATCGGACCCAACGCCGTCATCGTGAGCACGCAACACCGCTACGAGCTGGTCGACCGTCCGATCTGCGAGCAGGGCCACCGCCTGCTCCCGACGACGATCGGCGACGACGTCTGGGTCGGCGCCAATGCGGTGATCCTTCCCGGAACCCGGACCGCCAGCGGTACGATCGTCAGCGCCGGCGCGGTCGTCACGCAGGACACCGAGCCCTACAGCATCGTGGCGGGGGTTCCCGCGCGGATGATCGGCCGTCGGCCGCAGGCGTCCACGGCGAGCGAGGCCGAGTGACCCGAGCGCTCGCCCCGGCGGGCGTTCTCGCGCTCGGGCTCTACCTCACGGCTCCGGTGCTCGGCTGTCTCGAGGCGTGCTTCGTCGACCTGGGCGCGCTGCACGGCGAGAAGACCGGCGCCTTCGAGATCGCCGACACGCGCCTGCACGCCTGGATCCTCGCGTGGGTCCAACACAGCGTCCTGTCGGAACCCGCTTCGCTGTACGACACCAATGCGTTCTACCCTGCCGTAAACACACTGACCGGCTCCGAGCACACGCTCGGAATCGCGCTTCCGATGCTGCCCTTCCGGCTTCTGACGGCGGACGCGGTCGCGATCCATCAGCTGGCGCTGGTGCTCTCCTTCCTGCTGCTCGGCGCCACCGCGTTCGCGCTGGTGCGCTGGCTCACCGGAGAGGACTGGCCCGCCTTCGTCTCGGCGGCACTCGCGATGCTCATGCCGTGGCGCATCGGCGAGCTGTCCCACATCCAGCTCCTTCACGCCCAGTGGTTCCCGCTCGTGTGGCTGCTCGCGGCGCGGATCCTCATGGGCGGGCGCAGTCGCCTCGACGCCCCGCTGCTCGCTGCGGTGCTCGCGCTGCAGCTCCTGTCCTCCTTCTACCTCGCCTACTTCCTGCTGTTCAGCGTGGCCGTGCTGCTCGCGGTGCTCGTGTACCTGGAGCGTCCGCGACGCACGGCGCTGCTGCGCCTGGCCGCCGCCGTGGCACCCGCGCTGCTGCTACTCGCGCTGAGCTCGCTTCCCTACCTGGCGCGGGAGTCGGCTGCGGGCCTGACGCCCGAGGCGACGCCGATCCACTCGATCGGCCCCGCGACCGCCTGGCAGACCATCGCGCCTCCGCTCGGGCTGGGCTTCGGGAGCGCTCCGGCCGGGGCCTACGCCGTGCCGCTCGTCGTGTGGCTGCTCGCCGCTGCGACGCTTCCGTTCGCCATGCGCCGCGCGTCGGACGCGCGCGAACGGCGGGCGCGAGACTTCGGCCTCGCGATGTGGGCGGTGGCGCTCGGCGCCTTCGTGATGATGATCGGACGCGAATGGGTCGTGGCCGGCGTCGCGATTCCGCTGCCGAGTCGGATCGCCGCATGGATCGTGCCGGGCTTCTCGATGCTGCGGGCGCCCTTCCGCTGGGGTCTGCTGATCGGTCTCGCCGCACCCGTGCTCTGCGGGCTGGCGATCTTCCATCTGGAGCGCCGCTTCGCGCCCCGGACGCGAGCGGCGCGGCGCAGCGCCCTGCGCGCGGCGCTGGCCGCGCTGCTGGTCGCGAACGCGGGCACGCGGCCGCTTCCGGTGCGCGCCGCGTGGGAGCCCGACGACCCGATCCGCGCGGCGCACGCGGCGCTGCGCGCGCTTTCACCCGGACCCGTCGTCGAGGTCCCCTGGCCCACGGCGACGCTGGCAGCGCAGAACCGCGAGAGCCGCACGCTCCTGGCCAGCAGCCTGCACTGGAACCCGATCCTGAACGGCTACACCGGCTATCCGCCGGCCACGTACTTCCTGCTGCGACGCGTCGCGCAGCGCCTCCCCGAACGCGGCGCCCTCGACCGCCTGCGCGCGCTCGCCGACCTTCGCTACGCCGTGGTCCACACCGACCTGCTGTCGGCCGAGCGCCGTTCGGCGTGGGCCGCGGCCGCGGCGTCCGGGGATCTCGCGCTGCGCCGCTCGGTCGGCGCGGCGCGCATCTACGAAGTGACGCGCCCGGGGAGCGGCGGCGACTGGACCGCCGCGCTGCTCTCGAAGCAGCCGCGTGCGAAGACGTTCGCGGGCCTGGCGCGCGATCCGCTCGATCCGTCGCAGAACGCCGGGCAGCTCGCGGCGGAGCTGCCCGCGTCCCTCGAACGCATGCTCTGGCCGCGGGAGCAGCATCCGATCCAACTGACGATCGCGAACCGATCCGCGCGCGACTGGCCGGGCTTCGACAGCCAGAGCGAGGGACTGGTCGAGCTGCGCTACGCGTTCCGGGCCGGCGATGGGACGCTCGCGCTCGAGGCCACCACGCCGCTCGACACGGACCTTCCCGCAAACGCGACCACGGCTGCGACGGCCTACATCGCCAGCCCCCGGGACGCGGGGACGTATCGGCTGCGCGTGGACCTCGTGCAGCGCGTGGGCGGCGAGCTGCGCGCGCTGCCCGTGCGCGGCGCCGAGCGCGACGTCGTCGTGCGGGCGGCCCCGAGCGCCGCTCCGGCGTCTCGGAACGCCAATCCGGACGATTGAATGCGCGCGCAGTTGCAGCCTGCGGTCTGCGTCCCGAATGGGCGTACACCTGCGGACCTGGAACTGATACCCTTTCACATTTCCTGCGGTCAGCAGCCGGGGCTGCCGATCCGATTGGGAGCCTGCGGAGCGCGCCGCGCGATGCGCGGCGGGTCCGCCAGGACGTGAACATGCGATCCCTCGTCGTCCTGCCCGCCTACAACGAGGCGGAGAACGTGCTGCCGCTCACGAAGGAGATCCTCAAGCAGGACCCGACGCTCTCCGTGCTCGTCGTCGACGACAACAGCCCGGACGGCACCGGCGATCTCGTGGAGCAGCAGATGGAGCGCGAGCCGCGGCTCGCACTGCTGAGGCGCGCGGGGAAGCTCGGGCTCGGCTCGGCCTACCTGGCGGGCTTCTGCCACGGGCTCGAGCACGGCTACGACCGGATCCTCACCATGGATTGCGACCTGTCGCACAACCCGCGCTATCTGCCGTCGATCCTGCGGGCCATGGACGACTACGACCTCGTGATCGGATCGCGCTACGTCCCGGGCGGCGGGATCTCGAACTGGTCGTTCCACCGCCGCGCCCTGTCCGGCTTCGCCAATTTCTACACGCGCGCGCTGCTGCGACTGCCGGTGCGCGACTGCACGTCCGGCTACCGCTGCTACAGCCGCGAGGTTCTCGAGGCCGTCGAGCCGTTCGAGGTGCGCGCCTCGGGCTACTCCTTCCTCGAGGAGCTCGTGTACCGCGTGCACCGCTGCGGGTTCCGCATCGGTGAGGTCCCCATCGTGTTCGAAGATCGCATGGCCGGAGCATCGAAGATCAACCAGTCGGAGATCTACCGCGCCGCCTGGCACGTGCTCGCGACCGCGCTGCGCCCGCCGGACCTGCCGCGGCGGGGTCCGCTCCGGTGAGCGGCGCGCCAGCCAGGGACGTGCGACCGCACCCCGGGAAGGGCGCGTGACGCGAGCGCCGTCCCGTCTGCGCCGCGCGCTCGCGGCGTGCGCGCTCTCGCTGGGCGCGGTTCTCGCGGCGCTCGTACTGGCGGAGGTCGCAGCGCGGCTCCTCGCGCCCGCCGGCGTCCCGCCGGACGCGAGCGAAGCGCCCGCCGATCGCGCGCCCGAGGGACTCCCGGTGCTTCGGACGGTCGCCGATCTCGCCCGACCCCACGCGCGGGGACTGCACAAGGGAAAGCCGTTTCGCACCAACCGCGACGGGTTTCGCGGACCCGAGTACCCGTACCAGGCGGATCCCGACGTGTTCCGCATCCTCGTGCTCGGCGATTCCTTCACGATGGGCTCGGGTGTCGAGGAGTGGGAAGCCTATCCGGCGCGCCTCGAGTCGCTGCTGAACGCGGATGCGGGTCCCGCGCGCTTCGAGGTGCTCAACTTCGGAACCTCGGGGATGAACCTGCGCGCGTCGGTGCGCCGGCTCGTCCAGTTCGGACTCGCGTACCGTCCGGCGCTCGTCGTCTACGGCTTCACGGTCAACGACATCGAGGGACCGGCGTATCGGCGCGCCACCAGCGCCGACGAGGCCGTGGGGCACATGGCGCGCTACCTGCGCTTCGCCGACTCGCCGTCGTACCTGTTGCGCGCGGTCTGGCCGCGCCTCATGGTGCTGTGGGACCTGCTGCTCCCGCGGCCCGGCGCCATGGGCTACGAGCTCAACGACAACTACTTCAACAACCCGGAGGCCTGGCAGGACTTCACGGCGGAGCTGGATCGGCTGGCCGAGATCAGCCGCGACGCGGGCATCTGCGTCCACGTCCTGATCCACACGCAGATGGCGCAGTTCAACCGGCTGCATCCGTGGCGCGCGATCTACGAAGCGGTGAGCGGGGCGGCCCTCGAACGGGGCCTGTCGGTGACCGAGACGTTTCCCGCCTACCGGAGCCGGGAGCCGGCCGAGGTGCGCCTCAGCTTCTTCGACGGCCACCCGAACGCTCGGGGGCACGAGATCCTGGCGCGCGAGCTGCTCGCCGGCCTGCGCGCGCTTCCCGAAGCGTGCGGCCTGCCGCGCCCACGCGGTACCGGCGTACCGCCGAGCGCGGGGTCGAACGGGGCCTAGCCCCGGCGCGCGGCGCCGGCCCCGCGGCCGACGGCGGCGCGACTCTTGCGCGCGCTCTCGCGGATGTAGCGTCGGGTGATCGGGGACAGATCGCCGGGTCGGACCCGGCACTCGATCAACACGAAGTCGTGGGTCTCGTGCGCGGCGCGCAGCGCGTCGCGCAGCTGCGCGCGCGTCTCGGCGCGAAAGCCCACACCGCCCCACGCCTGGGCGAGGTCCGCATACGGCCAGGGTGGGATCTCGAGCAGGTCCGTGCGCGGCGACACGGGGCGGAAGATCCCCCAGCCCTCGTTGTTCACCAGCACGACGACCGGCGAGAGCCCTCGCTGGGGCGCGTGCGAGATCTCCGGCCCCGTCATCTGGAACGCACCGTCCCCACACAGCACGAGCGGTCGCACGCCGGTTCCGATCTGCGCCCCCATGGCGGCCGGAACCGCGAACCCCATCGAGGCGTAATAGCCCTGCGCGAAGTAGAGACCGCCGCGCGGCACCCGCAGCTCGAGGCCACCGAACAGCATGTCTCCCGACTCCGCGAACACGTGGTAGGCATCCCGGCTCGCCAGGAAGCCGTTCACCTCTACGAGCAGATCGTTCACGGTCAGGCGGGAGGCGCTGCCCGCCTTCGCCGGCGTGCGCGTCAGGTTGTCGCGGTAGCGGACCTTGTCGCGGAAGCGCGGCAGGGGCCGTCGGGCCAGCCGCGAAACGAACTCCCGGAGCGCGACCTCGGTGTACTGGTGGAACGAGACGTTGACGCGCTGCCCGACCGCCCAGACCGCGCGCTCCCGCCGCACCTGGGGACGGCTCGCGCCGAGGTTCATGTCGGTGAGCTGGGTTCCGAACGCCAGCACCAGGTCCGCGTTGCGGACGCGCTGTTGGATCGGCGGCGGGCTGAAGGGTCCGATGTGGATCCCCATGTGCAGCGGGTGGTCCATCGGGAACACGCCCTTGGCCAGCATGGTCGTCACGACCGGAGCTCGGAGCTTCTCCGCGAGCCGCAGGAAATCGCCCTCGGCGCCTTCGCGGTAGAGCTCGACCCCGCCGATCAGGATGGGGCGCTTCGCGGACCGGATGCGCGCCCCGGTCTCGGCGACGGCCTCGGCGAGCTTGCGCGGATCCGAGCGCGGCCGCGGGAAGCGGCCGTCCCAATCCTGGATCGCCTTCGGCACCGGGATCACGGCGTTCACCATGTCGCGGTGGATCTCGAGGTAGCCGGGCCGGTGCTCCGCGAAGATCGCCCGCACGACCTCGTGGACCTCCTCGGCGGCGCGCTCGGGATGCGCGAGCAGGCGCGCGGCACAGGTGATCTCCTCGAAGATGCGGAGCTGGCCCTCGATCTCCTTGGCCTGGTGGTGCACACCCGCGAGCTTCTGCTCGGCTTCACCCGGTCCGCCCGAGACGACCAGCAGCGGAACCTGCTCGGCGTAGGCCGCCGCGATCGGGTTGACGACGTTGTAGCCACCAACGCCGTAGGTGACGCAGACGACGCCGAGCCGCCGCGTGCTGCGCGCGTAGCCGTCCGCCGCAAAGCCAACGGCGGGCTCGTGGGAGAAGGTGACGATCTCGAGCCCGTGCTCGCGACCGAAGCGGTGGAACAGCCCCATCACCAGGTCGCCCGGTAGTCCGAAGATGTGGCGGACCCCGGCGCGTTTCAGATACGCGACCAGGAAGTCGCCGAGCGGCATTCGCGATCTCATCGCCACTCCCGGATGCGCGCCGCAGCCCTAGCCGACGCCGGACCCCTCGCCGGTCATCTCGAACCAATAGAGCGCGACCAGCACCAGCGCGTGGTCGATCGCTCCTTCGCGGAGGCGCTGCCGAAGCGTGTCCCGCGAGACCAGCTCGACGGCCGTCTCCTCGTTGCCGTCGTTCCGGATCGGCGCGACCCGCCGCGCGTCCCGGGCGAGGAAGCTGTGAACCCGGTTCCCGAACAGGGCGGGATTCGGGTTCGCCCTACCGATCGGCGTGAGCGCGCCGGCCCTGTAGCCCGTCTCCTCGAGCAGCTCGCGCGTCGCCGCCTGCGACGGGCTCTCGCCGGGATCCACGATCCCGCCCGGCACCTCCAGGGTGACCTCGCCGGATCCGTGCCGGTACTGCCGGATCATGACGAGCTGCCCCTCCGGCGTGATCGGAACCACGTTCACCCAGTCCGAGGCATCGATGCGGAAGAAGGGGTGCGCTTCACCCGTCCGCGGATGTCGCGCCAGCCGCCGACTCACCCGGAACACCACGCAATCCTGTAGCTCCTCGGTCTCGAGTGGGGTCCACGGCCTGGGATCGGGCATCGGCCGGAACGTAGCACCGCGCTCCGAGCCGAGAAGCGACTCAATGCGGGGACTTGAGTGGCACCGGACCGCGCCGTAGGATGCGATCGGAACGATGGCCATCGACACTTCGAGCATGCGCACGTCGAGAGTCGGCGGCCACCTCTTCATGGTGCTGGTCGCGGTCGCGATCGGACTGGCCGGCGCTCTCGGCGCGGTCGTCTTCCGCTTCCTGATTCGCTTCTTCCAGGCGGGATTCTTCACGGGACTCGGCGGCGCCGAGGCCGTCGTGATGCAGCCCCTCGCGGAAGCGCGCGATCCGCTCGGGCTGGTGGCCGACCTGCCCTGGTACGCGGTCGCGCTCGCGCCCGCGCTCGGCGGCCTGGTCGTCGGGCCCCTGGTCCATTTCTTCGCCCGGGAGGCGAAGGGACACGGCGTTCCCGAGGTGATGGAGGCCGTGGCGCTTCGTGGCGGCCGCATCCGCCCCCGCGTGGTGATCGCCAAGATGGTGGCCTCGGGGCTGTGCATCGCCTCGGGCGGCTCGGTGGGACGCGAGGGACCCATAGTCCAGATCGGCTCGGCCCTGGGC
>CP070734.1:120883-135942 GCA_020347605.1 Deltaproteobacteria bacterium
ACGTGACGGATACGGCACAGGTCGAGCGCGAGCTGGAGCGCAAGAACGCGGAGCTCGAACACTACGTGAACGCGGTATCGCACGACCTCCGCTCGCCGCTCTCGTCGATCCGCGGCTTCGCGGGACTCCTGCGCGAGAGCCTGCGCGACCACGAGGACGAAGACAGCGGGCGCTTCATCGAACGCATCGAGGCGTCGAGCCGCTCCATGGAGACGCTGATCGAAGATCTCCTCGAGCTCTCCCGGATCGGACGCGAGCGCGTGCGCAAGAGTCTCGTGGATCCGATGCAGGTGCTCGAGCGACTGCGCGCCGAGCTGAAGCCGCGCCTGGACGCGCAGGGGGTGCGGCTGTCGCTACCCGCGACGGCGCCGTTCGTGTTGTGCGATCAGACGCAGATCTATCAGATCTTCGCGAACCTCGTCGGCAACGCGCTCGACCACATGGGCGAGTGCGTTGATCCACAGATCGCCATCGACATCCGCGAAGCCCCGAGCTGGCATCAGCTCATCGTGCGAGACAACGGACGCGGCATCGACCCGGCGGAGCACGAGCGAATCTTCGAGATCTTCCAGAGCCTGGGCTCGAGCGGCGCGCGCCGACGCTGCGCCGGCGTCGGTCTCGCGATCGTCAAGAAGATCGCGGAGAATCACGGCGGTCGCGTACGCGTGATCAGCCGCCCGGGCTTCGGCGCGACCTTCCAGGTGAACCTCCCGCGTTCTTGATTCGGCGCTTCGCGCCGTCCGACCGCCCGACGTGCGCTACTCTGCGGCCGAGTCGGCCTCCGCTCGGTCCGCCTCTTCACCGCGGCCAACGCCGCGGCGGCGGGCCGATCGCAGGGCCGCATGCTCCGGAAGGGTCCGGCTCGGGGGGACTGCATGTACCCGATCCTGTTCGAGATCAAGGGCTTCCCGATCAGCACGTTCGGCGTGATGCTCGCGATCGCGTTCCTGGTCGGAACCTGGATCGCCTCCCTGCGCATGCGCGAGGAGGATCTCGACCCGGAGCTGGCCACGACCCTGCTGATGTACGCGATGATCGGCGGCATCGGCGGCTCGAAGCTCTACTGGGCGATCGACGTCTCCCTCCGATCCGGTGAGCCGTTCCTGTCGCTGCTGTTGATGCGCGACGGGATCACCTATTACGGCGGGCTCTTCGGCGGCACCGCGGCCGTCACGCTCGGCTGCTGGATCCACGGCGTGCCGCCGAAGCCCCTCTCGAGCTGCGTCGCTCCGGCGCTGGCGGTCGGTCAGGCGCTCGGCCGCATCGGCTGCTTCCTGGTGGGTGACGACTACGGCAAGATCACGAGCCTGCCCTGGGGAATCGCCTTCCCGCGCGGTGCGCCGCCCACCCTCGACACCGTCCATCCGACCCAGCTCTACGAGATGTTCTGGCTGTTCGGCGTGGCCGCGCTGCTCTGGCGGCGGCGCCGCACGAGTCCCTTCCTGTTCGGCGAATACCTCGCGCTGAACGGCTTCGGCCGCTTCTGGATCGAGTGGCTGCGCGTCAACGAGCCCGTGGCCCTGGGCCTGACCGAACCCCAGTGGATCGGCGCACTGCTCGTCGTCACCGGCACCGCCATGTGGCTGCACTATCGCAAGACCGCCGAAGGCGGTCGCGCAGTGAGCCGATAGGCGAACGCAGTCGAATTCTGCGCCGAAGGCGGTCGCGCAGTGGGCCGCCAGGCGAACGCAGTCGAATTCTACGCCGAAGGCGGCCGGGCAGCGCGCGGCGAATAGGGCTCGATCCGCTTCGCGAGCGTCTCGGCGTCGGCGGCGATCGAGGCCGCTTCCGCGCCCTCCGCCAGCTGCGCCATGCGCGAGGCAGCCGCCAACGCGAGGTCCGCGTAGATGCCCTCCGGCTCGGGCGGCCGCGCGTCGAGCCAGTGCGACAGCCCCTCCAGCGCTGCCGCGTAGCGTCCTTCCAGATACGCGCTCATGCCATCGGCGTACGCGACGAGGCGGTCGAGGTCGGGGCGATGCCCCGCGATCCCGATCGCTTCGGCCAACGCGCGGCGGCCTTCGACGAAGTAACCGCTGCACAGGTAGGATCGCGCCACCAGCGCGTACGCCTCGCTGGGCTCTCCGTAGATCTCCCCGAGCAGCGTGTCGAATCCTTCCTCGAAGACCTCGCCCACCAGCGATGCGTTCTCGACCAGGTAGCGACAGACCAGTCCGTTTTCGCGATGCTCGGCCAGCAGGATCCGGAACTGGTCGCGCGTCTGGGTCAGCAGCGTCTCGGTCTCGTGGACCGCCTCGTCGAGTCGCTGCGCGGCGGCGGCCAGGATCTTCTCCATCTCGCGGACCAGGCGATCGCGAACCGCGTCGCCGCCCGACGCACCGGCGATGCCGCGCACGGCACGCACCTTTGGACCGTAGACCTCCCGCTGGTAGAGGTTCTCGCGCAGCTTCATCGCCTCGTGGAACAAGGAGCCCACGGCGAGGTCGAAGAGCGCCTCGGGGCGGACGGCCTCGCTCCCCGAGCCTTCATCGGGCCGGAACAGCGCGTGGCAGCGTTCCTTCAGGCGGTAGAGCAGGCTGGCCTCGCTGTCACCCACCAGAGCCGTGAGCTCCTCGAAGCGAAGCGCGCCGGAGCGATAGCGCTCCGTCAGGCGGCGCGTCAGGGTGTACGCCTTGAGGAGATCGCGCGTGATATCGACGAGGCCCGCCGGGTCGCTGCCCATGGCCGGAGTATACGGCTCCGGGGGCCGCACCATGCTAGTCTCCCGCCGCCCAGGTCGTCGGAAGCGCGGGGGAATCCCCCAGCCGCGCTCCAGCCGCGCGCCGTAGCGATATCGGCCGGGTGAGCGGAGTCATGGAGAGCGGCGGCGAAGGCGGCGCCGGGCGCGGGACCCGGACGATTCTCTGGATCGTCTTCACGACGATCCTGATCGATTTCATTGGATTCGGGGTCCTGATCCCCGTGTTGCCCCTGTTCGCGGACCGTCTCGGCGCGACTCCCGTGCAGGTCGGGCTGATCCTCACGGTCTACGCCCTGGCCCAGCTCCTGTTCCTGCCGGTGTGGGGCTGGTTCTCGGACCGCATCGGGCGGCGGCCGATCATTCTCGTGTCGCTGTTCGGGACGGCGGTCTCCTTTGCGGTGCTCGCGGCGTCCGAATCGCTCGGCATGATCTACCTGTCGCGGGCGCTGGCGGGTTTCTTCGCGGCCAGCATCGGGACCGCACAGGCCGTCGTCACCGACGTCACCGAGCCCCGGGACCGCGCCCGCGGGATGGGTCTGATCGGCGCTTCGTTCGGCCTCGGAATGGTGATCGGTCCCACGCTCGGCGGGCTCCTCGCGCCGTACGGTGAGCGGCTGCCGTTCTACGCCATCACGGTGCTCGCGTCGGTCAATCTCGTCGCGGCGTGGTTCCGGTTGCCCGAGTCGCGTCCCCCGGAGCTGCGCCGACCCGACTACGGCTCACTCCGGAAGTCGTTCATACCGACGCCGATCCGGCTGATGTCGGCCGTGCACGAGCGTCGGATCGCCCTGTTCCTGTATCTCTTCTTCCACATGTTCACGGCCTTCGCCGCGCTCGAGGCGATGTTCACGCTCTACCTCGGCGAGCGATACGGACTCGGCGCGCGACAGGCGGGTCTGATCTTCGGCTGGATCGCCATCTTCATCGCGCTCACCCAGGGATTCCTGGTGGGACGACTCGCGCTCCGGTTCTCGGAGGTGCACCTGGTGGTCGCGGGACTGATCGCCACCGGCTGCGGCCTCGCGGCGATCGGGATGGTCCCTTCGTACCCGTGGCTGTTCCTCGTCGGGCCGATCATCGCGATCGGAAACGGCATCGCGTTCCCGTCGTTCTCGAGTCTCTACTCGAAGGCGTGCGAGGCGGAGCAGGTCGGCGAGCTGCTCGGACAGAGTCAGTCGATGGCGACCTCGGGTCGCGTGGTCGGGCCGATCTGGGCCGGGCTCGCAATGGGTGGCATCCAGCTCGAGGCTCCATTCGTGATCGGCGGCGTGCTCATGCTGATCTCGTGTCTGATCTTCATCCTCACGCGCCGCATCCTCGTCGGCGAGTTGACCTGAGGGCCGCCCCAAGGGGAAGCGACTGGTTGACCCCGGGGGCGCATCTCCTATGTTCGCTTCCGGGCGCCGGAACGCGAATGGAGGTCTGTGATGAGTCAACCGGTGGAGCGCGAGCGGCTCGAGGTGGACGTCCTCTACGTCGGGGCCGGGCCGGCCACGTTGGCGTCGGCACTGCACCTGATGAGCCAGGTGGACGCGCACAACCGGCGGGCGGAGGCGGGCGGCGGACAGCCGATGGAGCCGCCGACGGTGCTCGTGATCGAGAAGGGCAAGGCGATCGGCGACCACATGCTCTCCGGCGCAGTGATGAACCCGAAGGCGATCCGGGAGCTGATCCCGGATTTCGAGCAGCAGGGCTTCCCCACCGAGTACGTCTGCGACTACGCGGGCTTCTGGGTATTCCATCCGGCGGGCAAGCTCAGCGTGCCGCTGGTCCCGCCCAATTTCCGGAAGAAGGGATACCACGTCACGTCGCTCAACAGCGTCGCGAAGTGGCTGGGGGAGCGCTGCGAGGCGGCCGGGGTGGAGATCTACCCGGGGTTTGCCGGGGACCAGCTCCTGACCGAGGGCGACCGCGTGGTCGGCGTGCGCACCGGTGACATGGGCGTCGACAAGCAGGGCGCGCCGAAGGCGAACTTCCAACCCGGCATGGACATCATCGCAAAGGTCACGGTGCTGGGCGAAGGCGTGCGCGGCTCGCTCTCGAAACAGCTGATCGAGCGCTTCGAGCTGGCCGGCCGCAACCCCCAGACCTACGAGACGGGTATCAAGGAGATCTGGAAGATCGACCCGAAGAAGCACCGGCCCGGCCGCGTCGTGCACGGGATGTGCTTCCCCGAGATCCTGAAGGGCTTCCACGGCATGTGGCTCTACGACATGCAGGACGACCTGATCTCGCTCGGCTACGTGACGTTGCTCGACTCGGAGGATCCGCACGCCGATCCGCATCTCGAGGCCCAGAAGTTCAAGACGAATCCCTGGGTGCGGAAGCTACTCGATGGCGCAGAGCTGGTTCGCTACGGCGCCAAATGCATTCCGACCGGCGGCTTGTACGCACAGCCGAAGCTCTACGTCGACGGCGCGATGCTGATCGGGGATTCGGCGGGCTTCTGCAATGCCCAGAACCTGGCGGGAATCCACATGGCCATGAAGTCCGGCATGCTCGCCGCCGAAACGATCGTGGACGCGCTCGCCGTGAGCGACACGTCCTCGAAGACGTTGGGAAGCTATGCCGAGCGCTACCGCCGGAGCTGGGCGTATGCCGAGCATCACCAGGCGCGAAACTTCGCCGCCTCGGTGGAGCGCGGAACCTTCTTCTTCGCATTGAACGAGCCGATCCGGATGCTCACCGGCGGCCGCGGACTGATGGACGAGATGAAGGTGAAACCCGACCACGAGCACACGAAGAAGCTCGCAGAGCTGCCCGCGTCGAAGCGCGCGAAGCAGAGCTTCGCGTTCGACGGAAAGCTCACCTTCAGCAAGGAGCACCTGGTCCAGTTCAGCGGCACGACGCACGAGGTCGACCAGCCGTCCCACCTCGTGGTCGCAGACACCGACCTGTGCCGCGATGTCTGCACCGAAGAATACGGAAACCCCTGCGAGAGCTTCTGTCCCGCCGCGGTCTACGAAATGGTCCCGGACCCGGAGTACAGCGGCAAGAAGAAGCTCTTCATCCACCACGAGAACTGCGTGCACTGCAAGACCTGCGACATCGCCGACCCCTATCAGGTGATCACCTGGACGACGCCCGAGGGGGGCGAGGGCCCGGACTATCAGCGCATGTAGCGGGCGCGCGTCGCGTCCCCCGGGCCGGGGCTCTAGCCTGCGGCGGCCCCGAGCGCGTCTTGCAGGGCGCGTAGATCGTCCGGATCGGAAGCCACGATCAGGGCGCGCGCCGGAGCCCCGAGCGGGCGCGGGAACGGCTCGCCCGTCTCGCAGCGCAGCAGCGCTCCGGCCTCCTCGGCGATCAGTGCGCCGATCCGGCCGCGAATGCTGATGCTCGGCGCGGTGCGCGCGATGCGCAGTCCCGCCCGGATCCCCGGGATCAGCGGGGCCAGCGCCACGGCGCCGCCGCAGCCCTCGAGGGTCTCGTAACCGAGCGCCTCGAGGTGCTCGCGAACGCCTTCCGGCAGCTCGTGCGAGACGAGCACCCGTCGGCCACTTCGCCCCATCGTGGCCGGCTCGGGCGCGCCCAGCTCGCGCGCGATGCGCGCACCTTCGCCGCGCACCGCGTCGAAGAACAGGCCCTCGCGCGGCAGAGCGATCAACGCCGCCTCGTACCGGTTCCGAATTGCCAGTCCGATCATCACGGCGTACGGCCCGCCGGCCTCGAGGTAGGCGTGCAGCGTTCCGTCGATGGGGTCGATCACGACCCGCGTGTCCCCGGTCGACGGGAACTGGCACACGGTCGGCGTATCCTCCTCCGCCTCGAGTCGGACCGCGGGAAAGTGTTCGAGCAGCGGAACCAGCAGCGCCTCCTGGGCTGCGCTGTCCGCGATCGTCATGGCCGCTTTGACCTGCGTGGCTTCTCCGCTCTTGGGACGGTTCACGACACGGCCCTCGAGGGCGCGCGCAATCGCGGCGGCCTGGCGAATTGCGGGCGACAAGATGCGAACGAACTCGCGAGGCGAGTAGGAGGGTTCCGACTTCGCTTGGGTCATGAACTCGCGCCTTCGCGGCCCCCGCAGCACCGGGCGCGGGCGATGGTATCGCCCGTCACGCATCACGCAGCGGATTCGGTTCGTCCGTCCACCCATTTCGCGTCCGGCGACACTTCAGTCGGTGGGGCGAAATGCCGACAAAGCGAACGCTATTCGAACGCTGTATGATTTCGTTAGGAGCCCCTATGTCGCCTACTCCTGCGATCCTGCGCATTGCTTGCATTGCGCTTGCATTTTTCCTGCCGCTCGCCGCCTGTGCAGCGCCACCCGCGGCGATTGCCGATACCGGAAGTCAGACCGCGCGTAAATCGTTCACGCAATTCGCCAGCGAATGGATGTCGAAGATGCAGCGGATCGAGAGCCAGAATCGCGCCAATCCTTCGCTGCGGCCCGGTGCTTCGCAACCGCTGGTGACCTTTCGCGGCTATGGGACCGACTTCACGACCGAGCTGAAGCCGACCGGGCATCCGCGTGCGCCCTACGTTGGCATCCTCCGGTACATCGAGCACCTGTACACCTGCTCGGACACCAAGGCGACGCGTTGCTCGGTCGCCTCGACGACACCCGTGACCGAGATCTTCCGTTTCCAGGACGGCCGCTGGGTGTACTGATCGATCGGGGCGCTTTGAAACGACGAAGCGCGGAGGCCTCGGTCTCCCACGACGACCGAGGCACTCCGCGCTCCCTGGCGTCTCACCCCCCAGTAGACGCCAAGTTTGCCGTCACGACCGGCAGCGCGCGCGGGCGAAGCCGTAGGGCCCGCGGCGGCCAACCTCTCCGTCAGCTACAACCGCTCGTCCCCCCGCAATTCGGGCACTTGTAGCAAGCGCCGTTGCGAATCATGATCCCGCCGCAGTCCATGCAGGCGGGCGCATCCGCCTGGTTCTGGATCGCGTACAGACCGGCGTCCTCCCGACCCCTCGCACCGCCGGCGATCGCGGCGCGGGCGTCGCTCACCGCCGGCAGCAGGCCGGAGCTCTCGGCGTTCTCGAGCTGGTCGTCCACCGCCTCGTCCTCGTCCTGCAGGAAGCGCTGTCCGAGGAAGCGGAACACGTAGTCGGTGATCGACTTCGCGATCGGGATCTCGCGATTGTTCGTGAAGCCCGACGGCTCGAAGCGGGTGTGGCTGAACTTCTCCACCAGCGCCTTGAGCGGCACGCCGTACTGGAGCGACGTGGACGTCATGATCGCGATCGTGTCCATCAGGCCGGAGACCGTACTGCCCTCCTTCGCCATGCGCAGGAAGATCTCCCCGGGTGATCCGTCCTCGTAGAGTCCGACCGTCAGATAGCCCTCGTGCCCCGCGATCGAGAACTTGTGCGTGACGGCGCGGCGCTCATCCGGGAGCTTGCGGCGGATCGGCCGCGGCTCCTCGCCGTCGGCGACCTTCGGCACGTCCTTTCCGGCGTTGAGGGGCTGTGTGCGCTTGCTGCCATCGCGGTAGATCGCCAGCGCCTTGAGGCCCAGCTTCCAGCCCTCGACGTAGGCGTACATCACGTCGTCCGCGGTCGCCTCGGCCGGCAGGTTCACCGTCTTGCTGATCGCACCCGAGAGGAACGGCTGCACCGCGCCCATCATCCGCAGATGTCCGAGCCACTGAATCGAGCGGCTTCCGCGCTGCGGCTTGAACGCGCAGTCGAACACCGCGAGATCCTGCTCGCGAAGCGCCTCGGCGCCTTCGATCGTCTCGTGCTCGTCGATGTGGGCGAGGATCGAGGCGATCTCGTCCTCGCCGTAGCCGAGCCGCCGGAGGGCGAGCGGTACGGTCTGGTTGACGATCTTGAGCAGTCCGCCGCCGACGAGCTTCTTGTACTTGACGAGCGCGATGTCCGGCTCGACGCCGGTGGTGTCGCAGTCCATCATGAACGCGATGGTCCCCGTCGGCGCCAGCACCGTGACCTGCGCGTTCCGGTAACCCCAGCGCGTCCCGACACGCTGGGCGTCCGCCCAGGACTCCCGCGCCGCCTCCCACAGATCGTCGGGCACCCCTTCGTGCGGTACCTCGCTCGCGGCCGCCCGGTGGAGCCCGATCACCTCGAGGAACGGCCGGCGATTCATGCGATAGCGGGCGAAGGGGCCCATCGCGCGCGCGATCTCTGCGCTCGTGAGATAGGCCTGCCCGCACATCAGCGACGTGATCGACGCCGCGACGTTGCGGCCGGCGTCGCTATCGTACGGGACGCCGGTGCTCATCAGCAGCGCTCCGAGGTTCGCATAGCCGAGGCCGAGCGGTCGGTACAGATGGCTGTTCTCCCCGATCTTCGGCGTGGGATAGTCGGCGTGATCGACGACGATCTCCTGGGCCAGGATCACGATCGCCACGGCGCGGCGGAACGAGTCGACGTCGAAGGCTCCCTGCTCGTCCTGGAAGGCGCGCAGGTTCAGGCTCGCGAGGTTGCAGGCCGTGTCGTCGAGAAACATGTACTCGGAGCACGGATTGCTCGCGTTGATGCGTCCGGAAGCCTTGCACGGATGCCAGCGGTTGATGGTGCTGTCGTATTGGATGCCCGGATCGCCGCAGACGTGGGCCGCCTCGGCCATCTCGCGCAGGAGCTCCCCGGCCTCGAAGGTCTCGACCACCTCGCCGGTCGTGACCGCGCGCGTCTCCCAGCGGCCCCCGTTCTCCGCCGCCTGCATGAACGCATCGCTCACGCGGACCGAGTGGTTCGCGTTCTGGTAGAAGACCGAGTCGTAGGCGCCTCCGGCGACGTTGAAGCCGCCGTCGTAGCCCGCGTCGATCAGCGCCCAGGCCTTCTTCTCCTCTTCGGCCTTGGAGTGGACGAACTCGCGGATGTCCGGGTGCTGCGCGTCGAGGATCACCATCTTGGCGGCGCGCCGCGTCTTGCCGCCCGATTTGACCACGCCGGCAAACGCGTCGTAGCCGCGCATGAACGAGACGGGACCCGACGCGGTGCCACCGCCCGCGAGACGCTCGCGCGAGGAGCGGATCCGGGACAGGTTGGAACCCGTGCCCGAGCCGCCCTTGAACAACATCGCCTCGGTCTTGGCGAGCTCCATGATCGATCCCATGGTGTCGTCGACCGAGTTGATGAAACAGGCGCTCGCCTGCTGCGGCGTGTCCTTCACGCCGAGGTTGAACCAGACGGGACTGTTGAACGACGCGTACTGATGCAACAGGAGGTGGGACAGCTCGTCGCGAAAGCACTCGCCGTCCTCCGGCGTCCGGAAGTAGCCCGACTTCGTGCCCCACTCGTGGATCCGGCCCACCACGCGACCGACGAGCTGGCGCACGCTGTGCTCGCGCTCCGGCGTTCCGAGATGGCCGCGAAAGTACTTCGAGACCACGACGTTGGTGGCCAGCTGCGACCAGCGGCTCGGCACCTCGACGTCGTTCTGCTCGAAGACCGCCTCCCCGCGTTCGTTGGCGATCTTCGCGGAGCGCAGCTCCCATTCGACGCTGGCGTAGGGATCCTCCCCCGCACTCGTGAAGTGACGCGGAATCTTGAGGCCTCGAGCCGTCTTCTTGCGTTTGCGCGGGGTGGGTACGCTCTGCAGATGGCCCCTTCCCTGGGTCATGTCCCCGTTCGGTCCGGTCACACTCGCTCCTTCGCGTGCATCGAGGCTTGCCGATCTCCCGGTCGCCGGTGCCGCGCCGGCGCGCAGCACGGGCGGCGACCGCCGTCCGTCTCGGAGATGAGAGGGGCCTCGGACCAGCGCCCGAGGCCCCCGAGCAAGAGTCGGGTCCTCCATCCCTTCTCAAGCCCGATGTCCCGCCGGCGACCGCCTAGAACCCCCCCAAGCCGCCGTCGGGACCTCATCACATCCCCAGAAGTTCCATTTACTCCTCGGATCGGAGCGAGTCAACACAAAATATGGGGTTCGGCGGATTACGATGACACCATGCGTTGCGCCTCAGGGGCGCACGCGCGGAGACGCGCGCAGAGCCCGTTCGGGGCCCGGAACGCGTGCGCGGGTCGGCCGATGTGCGGCTCGAAGCGGCGCTGGATGCGCGCCTCAGTCCTCCGGAATTCCGGTGAAGCGGATCCCGATACCCTCCGGAACCTTGTAGCGAACGTTCAAGCCGATCAGCAGCGCGGTGAGCGACTCCACGAATCGCGCGTTCGAGAGCGGTCCGCCGTCGACCGCCCGCAGCCCCGGCACCAGCGCACAGAGCGCCATCACCTCGCGGCGCGGCTGGACGGGCCCGGACACCACGACGTCGCACGCCACGGGGTTCGCGAGATCCTGCAGCCGGTGCGCCGACACGTTCTGGAAGGCCGACACCGTCTCCACGCCCTCCGGCGCCAGCGCGGCCACCAGCTCCGCGCACGAGCCCTGCCATACGCCGATCGTGCGCGTCGCCGCGTCGCCGACCGCGGTCGCCAGCGGCACGCCCATCGACACCAGCAGCTGGCCCTGCGCCAGAACGCCTCGCACGGCCTTGAGCGTGGAGGCGGTGGTCTCGAACGGCACCGAGAGGATCACGATCCGCGCCCGCTGCGCCGCATCCGCGTTCTCGAGTCCGATGACGTTCGCAGCCGGGACGCTGCGCAGCACCTCCTGGGTGGCCGCCTCGGCACGCTCGAGCTTGCGCGAACCGATCACGATCGGCCGGCCCGCCTGCGCGAAGCGCAGCGCGAGTCCCAGCCCCTGGTCTCCGGTGCCGCCGAGGATGGCGATGGCGTTCGGGTCTGCGTCTGCCACGGCCGCAGGCTAGCACGCGGACTGGGCCTGCGAGTGACGTCGGGGCGACGGCGGATATCCTAGCGGGCGTGGCCGAAGACGCGTCCATCCTTCCGACCGACATCCGCCAGCGCGGTCCGCGCGAGCTCGCCATCGATTGGTCGGACGGCCACGCCAGCGCCTTCGACGTGCGGGCGCTGCGGCTCGCGTGCGGCTGCGCGACCTGCGTCGACGAGTGGACCGGGAAGGCCCTGCTCGACGACTCTCGCGTGCCCGCCGATGTCCACCCGATCGCCATTCGGCCGGTCGGGCGGTACGCGATCCAGATCGACTGGAGCGACGGACACGACACGGGCATCTACCCGTTTCGCAGGCTGCGTGCCCTGTGCCGCTGCGAGCGCTGCGTCGCTCGCCCGATCTGAGCGGACCGACGTGATAGCCTTGCGCCGACGGAGCAAACAGGCGCCCCATGCCCCCGGAGTACCCGTGAGCCACCCCGCGTCGCCGCCCGCCGCTCCCGTCGCTGCGGCCAGCGTGCTGCTGCTGCGCGACGCACCCGACGGGCTCGAGGTGTTCATGCAGCGGCGCAGTCGGCGGGTCGACTTCAGCGCCGGCGCGATGGTGTTCCCGGGTGGACGCGTCGACGCGGCGGACGCCGATCCGGCGCTGCGCGCGCGCTGCTGCGGAGCCGACGAGCTCGAAGACCGCGCGCGGGCCCTGCGCGTCGCCGCGATCCGCGAAGTCTTCGAGGAGTGCGGCGTGCTGTTGGCGCGGCCGCGCGGCGCGACGCCATTCGTTTCCGACGCCCGGGTGCGCGAGCTCCGCGAGAAGTACCGGAGCGAACTCCAGGCGGCGCGCCTCGAGATGGCGCGGCTGGCCGAGAACGAGGACCTCGAGCTCGCCTGCGACCGTCTCATCCCCTTCGCGCACTGGATCACGCCGACGGTGCTGCCCAAACGCTTCGATACGCTCTTCTTCCTGGCGGAGGCGCCGCCCCACGCGGCCACGCACGACGGCTCGGAATCGGTCGCCTCCGAATGGATCCGGCCCGGCGACGCGCTGGCCGCCGCCGACGCGGGTCGACACAGCATGATGTTTCCCACGCGGCTCAACCTCGCCAAGCTCGGCGCCAGCGCGAGCGTCCGCGACGCGATCGACGCGGCGCGCCGAGGCCGCATCGTGACGGTGCTGCCGGAGGTGCGCCGCGGACCCGAGGGGCCCGTGCTGCGGATTCCCGCCGACGCCGGTTACGGCGTCTGCGAATTCCCGGTCGATTGACGCCGCACCCGGCGGGAGGCTCGGGCCTGTGCTCGCCTACGGCTCGCTGCGCAGCAGTTCCCGCAGCGGTCGCATGCCGACGGTGCGGATGCCGGCCTCGTCGAGCGCGCGCTGGCCGGCGTCGCCACCGTAGAAGCTGCGCTCGAAGTCGCGCGCGTGCGCGTCCGGAGAGATCGCGCGCAGCTCGTCGCCGCCGCGCGCCGCGTGACAGATGAGGTAGTGGACCCCGGGCGTGAAGCGCGCGAGCCGGCGGCGGTTGTGCGCGAGGCCGTCGCCGGGCTCGAAGGCGAGCGAGTCGAGGTCGAAGCCGTCGAGGATCGGGAATCCGTCGGACTCGAGATCGTCGGCCAGGCTCAGGAAGACGGGTCGCGCCGCGGCCAGGCCCAGGATCTCGAGCTGCTCCACCGAAGGCCGTGCAACGAACACCGGCACGCGGAACTCGCGCGCGAGCCGAGCGTAGACGGCGAGGAATTCGGGCTTGTAGAAGACCGTGCCCATGTGGCTGTCGAGGTGGGTCACGTCGATCCCGGCGGCGAGCGCGTGCTCGATCTGGGCGCGCAGCTCCACCTCGACGTCCTCGGGCGTCGCGCGCTGCAGGGTCTCGAGCGTCGTCTTCGGTAGATAGCCCTCGTCGTCCAGGAGCGACGGCACCGCGTCGCGGCCCGCGACCGGTCCCCAGCGGTAGTGATCCCATTCCGAGTTGAGCGTCAGGTGAACGCCGAGGTCGAAGTCCGGGTTCGCGCGCGCGCGCGCGGCCGCCTCGCTGAACCACGGGCAGGGCACCATCACGCTGCCGCAGGTCGCCGGGCCGTTGGCGAGCGCCTCGAAGCCCCCCTCGTTCGCATCGTGACACATCCCGATGTCGTCGACGTGCACGACGGCGACGCGGTCTGCGGCGGCGAAGCCGAGTCGTTCGAGGAGCGCGGGCGGCATCGGGGTCTCCTGGTCGAGCCGCCCATTCTACCGCGCGAACGGATGTGGGATAAGCTGCGCGGCATGGCCCCGCTCGACCTGCCCGCCGCAGCGCGCGCCGCCGAGGCGGCGGCGGACCGCGCCCGCAGCGAGACGCTGTCGCGCTTCCGGGCCGTGGACGTCGAGACCAAGGCAGACGGCAGTCCCGTCACGGAGGCGGACCGCGCGGCCGAGCGCAGCATCCGGGCCACGCTGGGCGACGCCTACCCGGACGTCGCCATCCTGGGCGAGGAGTACGGTGGCCGCGTGGCGCGCGAAGGCCCGTGCTGGGTCGTGGACCCGATCGACGGGACGATCGCCTTCTCGCGCGGGATTCCGCTCTTCTCCACCCTGATCGCGCTGCTCGAGGACGGCGAGCCCGTGCTCGGCCTGATCGACCTGCCCGCGTTGGGCGAGCGCCTGGTCGGCTGGCGCGGCGGGGGCTGTCGCCGAAACGGCGAGCGGGTTCGCGTATCGCGCCAGGCGGACCTGGGGCGCGCGCTCGTCTCGCACGGCGACCCCTTCTGCTTCGACCGGGCCGGCCAACGCCCCGCCCTCGAGCGCATGCTGCAGGAGATCCCCATGCTGCGCGGCTACACCGACGCCTTCGGCCACTCGCTCGTGATCTCGGGAAGCGTCGACGCCATGGTCGACTTCGACTGCAACCTGTGGGACCTGGCTGCGACGCAGGTGCTGATTCCGGAGGCGGAGGGCCGCCTGATCCACGTCCCACAGGCGAACGGCAAACAGGGCATCGCGTTCGGCAGCCCGGCGCTGGTCGACCAGCTGGCCGGATTCCTCGAGCGCGGCGCCTGACCGCTGCGCCCGCCACGCTATGCTCCTCGTCCCAGTCTAGAATCCCATTCCGGAGACGCGATGCCCCCGACATCCGACACGCCCCCCACGGTCACCCTGGACGACGCGCGCGCGGCCCTCGAGGGCGCCGAGTCGCTGGTGGAACGCGCGCTCGGCCGAGCCCGCGAGATCACCGACGCCGGCAAGCAGATCGACGCGCATCAGGTCCTCTCGCAGCGCGTCGCCTACGCCGCCACCGAGGCGCGCGCGGCGCGCGAGCTGTGCGACCGCACCGCCGCGATCCGCGCGGAGGGGCGCGGCGACGCCGCGCTCGAGACGCTCGCGGGCGCCGCAGCCGCCGAGCTCGCCGCGAGCGTTCGCGATCGACTCGCGCCGGCGCTCGAGGACCTGGGACTCGCCGAAGCGACGCTCGAACAGACGTATCCGGCCGAGCGCCGCGCGCGGCTGCGACGCGCCGCGCACGAGTCCGTGTTTCGCGCGCTCGGTCGCCATGCGGCCGACCGCCGCGGCCGGCTCGACCTGCCGCTCGACGAGACCCTCGAGCAGGTGCGCGCCTCGGTGCGCGAGTTCGCGGACAACGAGGTGGCGCCGCACGCCGAGCGCATCCACCGCCAGGACGAGCTGGTGCCCGAGTCGTTCATCCAGAAGATGTCCGAGCTCGGCTACTTCGGGCTC
>CP070734.1:136042-151097 GCA_020347605.1 Deltaproteobacteria bacterium
AGTCGGCCGACGCGCAGCGCAAGCCGTCCGCAGGACGGCGCGCCGTGAGCCGAAGGCGAACGAAGCGGGCGCCCGCCGGGACGGGAGGCGAGCGAAGGCCGGAAGCCCGAGTCCGAGCGAGGAGCGAGGACGAGGCCCGGCGGGGCTAGGCGTAGCGACCGCGCAGGTCGTTCCAGCGGATCCGCGCCAGATCGAGTGCCGAGCGCAAGGCATCGCGTCCCAGGCGGACGCGGGAGCGCGCGTCGTCGACCCACTCGACCGGCTCTTCGACGACGCGCAGCCCCTGGCGCCGGGCGATCAGTGCGATCTCGACGTCGAAGCCCCATCCCCACAGGCGCTGGCGCGAGAAGATCCGCTGCGCGGCCTCCCGGCGGTAGAGCTTGAAGCCGCAGGTGAAGTCGGAGACCCCCGGGACGAGGAGCACGCGCGCCAGCTCGCGGAAGACGCTGCCGAGCCGCTCGCGCAGCGCCGGCTGATGGCGCGCGATGTGCGCGCCCGGCGCGCGCCGCGAGCCGACGACCGCATCCGCACCCTCGTCGAGGCGGGCCAGGAACCGGTCCACGTGGTCGATCGAGACGGACAGATCCGCGTCGGTGAACAGCACCGCGCCACCTCGCGCATCGAGCATCCCGCGCCGTACCGCGAATCCCTTGCCGCGGTTCTGCGGCTCGCGGTGCACCCGCAGGCGCAGTCCGATCTCCGCCGCGACCGCCTCTGCGACGTCCGCCGTCCCGTCGCGGCTTCCGTCGTCGATCACGATCGCCTCTACCTCGCCGCGCCGTTCGCCGAAGTGCGACGCAATGCTCCGCAGCGCCGGGCCGATGCGCTGCGCCTCGTCGTAGGCGGGGATCACGATCGAGAGCCGCGGCGCCCGCGGCACTGCGGGCGATTCGTGGGACGCCATCGCGGGAATCCTCGCCGGCCCGGGTGTGCGGCCCGGTCAAGGCCGACGGTCGAACCACGGCCGCTCCGCTTCGAGCTGCGCGGCGAGCCGGAAGAGCGTCGCCTCGTCCCCGAAGCGGCCGGCGAACTGCGTCCCGATCGGAATTCCGGCGCCGTTCCAGAACAGCGGGACACTCATCGCGGGCTGGCCGGTGATGTTGAACAGCTGCGTGAAGCCCACGGTCAACAGCAGATTCCCGACGTACTGCTGCAGGTCGCCGCTGGAAGCGTTGAGCGCGCCGAGCGGAAGCGGCGGCGTCGCCATCGTCGGCGACAGCAGCACGTCGTAGCGCTCGAAGAAGCGGCCCACCTCGCGGCCCAGCGCGTGCATGTTGCGCAGGGCCCGCGCGTAGTCGGCCCCGGTCGACGGGACCATCGCGAGCAGACCCCAGGTGGCGGGCTCGACGTCGTCCGCTTTGAGCTCGCGTCCCAGGGCCGCAGCGCGGTCTTCGAGCGCGGCGCGCACACTCGCCGAGATGATGATGCGCGCGACCTCCGCGAGCATCTGCGGGTCGATCACGGGCGCGTCCTCCTCGAGCCGGTGTCCGAGCCGAGCGCAGAGCTCCGCCGCGTCGGTGACGGCGGCGGCGCAATCGGAATGCGTGGGGACGCCGTTCCAGGCACGGGTCGTGAACGCGATGCGCAGGGCACCGGGGCTGCGTCGCAGCTCCTCCAGATAGGAGCGCTCCGGCGGAGGCGCCCAGTACGGGTCTCCGACATCGGGCCCGCGGGTCGCGTCGAGCAGCGCCGCGCTGTCGCGCACCGAGCGCGTCACCGCGTGCGCGGTGCTCATGCCGCTCCAGCCCTCCCCGACGTCGGGCCCGGACGGGTTCCGCGCTCGCGTGGGCTTCAAGCCGAACAGGCCGCAGCAGGACGCGGGGATGCGGATCGAGCCGCCGCCGTCGCTGGCGTGCGCCGCAGGCAGGATGCCGGCCGCCACCGCGGCCGCAGCGCCCCCCGACGAACCGCCCGCCGTGGTGTCCCGGTTCCAGGGATTGCGCGTCGGTCCGAACAGACGCGATTCCGTCGAGGTGGAGAGTCCGAGCTCGGGTGAGGCGCTCTTGCCGAAGATCACGAGGCCCGCGCGCCGGTACCGCCGCACGATCTCGCTGTCGTGATCGGGCACGAAGTCCTCGAAGAGCGCGCATCCGTTCGTGGTGCGGACCCCGGCGTAACAGGCGTGAAGGTCCTTCAGCAGGAACGGCACGCCGCGGAAGGGCCCGGCGGGCAGGCCGGCCTCGATCGCGGCGCGCGCCTCGTCGAACATCGGAATCACCACGGCGCCGATCGCCGGGTCGCGTTCCTCGGCGCGGCGAATCGCGAGCTCCAGCAGCTCGGACGGACGGACGTCGCCACGCTCGACGCGCTCCGCCAGCCCCAGGGCATCGTGTCGATCGTACTCCTCGAACCCGCTCATGTGCGCTCTCCTCGCAGCGCCGACGATCGCGACGCGCCGGCAGTATAATCGCTGATCCGGTTTCGGCGCCGGGGCGGGCTGCGGGGGCGAGGTAGAGACGGGGACGCCCTTCTGGCATCATGCGCGGCCCCGGGGCCCGGTCGGGCCGAAGGAGCGCTCGTGGTCAAACACATCTACGTGCTGTGGAAGGCGGCCGACGAGGCGATCGATGCGTTCCGCGGGCGCCTCTTCGAGGAGCGCGTGCCCGAGCTGCTGGCGCTCGCTCCGCGCGCGCTCGCGGTCGACGTGGCGGACGTCGAGGGCGGCCCGCCGCCCCGCGCGCTCGACGACGGATCGACGGTGGCGGGGCTCGTGTCCGTGCGGACCGAGAAGCACGAAGACGCCCCCGCCTACGTCCGGGCTCTCGCCGGGGCGGGGGCACGGGTCGCGGGCTACGCGGTGAGCGAGGCGATCCCGCTCGATTACGACACCCGCGACTGGCGCGACGGCGAGACCACTCCCGGCGTCCGGCAGGTCACGCTCTTGCGCCGTCGGCCGGATCTCTCCCGAGACGAGTTCCTGCGCCGCTGGCACGAGGTGCACACGCCGCTGGCGCTCGAGGTGCACCCGCTCTGGGCCTACAACCGGAACGTCGTGGAGTCGGCGCTCACACCGGACGCGCCGGCCTACGACGGCATCGTAGAACTCGTGTTCCGCGATGCCCGCGACCTCCTGGAGCCGATGCGTTTCTTCGGCGGCAAGCCGGAGAACATCCAGCGGATCGTCGAAGATGTGAAGGGCTGGCTCGACTTCGAGGCCGTCGAGTATTACGCGATGCGCGAAACCATCGTTCGGAGTGGCTGAGCGGCTCGCCGAGCCGAAGAAGGGAGATGGCATGCAGCGGTTTGCGAATCGGGTCGCGCTGATCACGGGCGCGGCGTCCGGCATCGGCGAGGCGACGGCCGAGCGGCTCGCCAGCGAGGGCGCGACGGTCGTCTGCGCCGACGTTCATTCACACGGCGTCGAGGAGACCGCCAAGACGCTGCGCGAGCGCGGGGCGGAGGCGACGGCGGTCGTGTGCGACGTGAGCGACCCCGATTCGGTGAAGGCCACCGTGCGCGAGACCTTGGAGCGCTACGGGGCACTCCACGTGCTCTGCAACATCGCGGGCATCCTGAAGTTCGCCCACATGCACGAGACCCGCCTCGACGACTGGAACCGGATCCTCTCCGTGAATCTCACGGGCACCTTCCTGATGTGTCGCGAGGCGATTCCGCACCTGCTCGAGAGCCGCGGGGTGATCGTCAACACCGCTTCGACGGCCGCGCTCGCGGGCCATCCGTGGACCGCGGCCTATTCGGCGTCCAAGGGCGGGGTCCTCTCGTTCACCTACGGGCTCGCCATCGAGTACGGAAAGCAGGGTGTGCGCTCGAACGCGGTCTGTCCCGGCTCGGTGGAGACGCCGATCCACGACGCCTTCGAGGTGCCGCCCGGCGGGGATCGCAAGCTTCTCTACCGGATCATGCCCTTCGACAAGATGCGGGGGCCCGATGCGGCGGCGAACGCAATCGCCTTCCTGGCGTCCGACGAGGCCGCCCACATCAACGGCATCGGTCTGCGCGTGGACGGGGGCGCGCTCTCCTGACCGCGCGGGGCTCTAGCCGGGCAGGCCTGCCGGGCCTCGTCCTCGCTCCTCGCTCGGACTCGGGCTTGCCCGATCCAGGCGGACGCGCGACGTCTCCGGGTCGACGCATACGCGGGGTGCGCGGTCCAGCCGCAGCGCCCGGCCGTCGCAGCTGCGGCCGGTCCGGACGTCGAAGCGGTAGCCGTGCCAGGGACAGCGAACGGAGCCGTCCGCTTCGACCGACGCCGCGTCGAGCGGGCCGAGCCAATGCGGGCACACGGTCGCGTGGGCGCGGAGCTCGCCGTCCACGTCGACGACGCGGTAGCTGCGGCCGCCCCACGCGACACGCAGGGGCAGCCGCGCGCGCACGGAGTCCAGCGGGCCGAGATCGAGCGGCTCCGGATCGGCTCCCGAACGGCGCGGCCGTTCCGCGAGCCGTGCCTGGCGCTCGACCATCATCGACTCGTCCTCGTCCCAGAGACGGGTGTACAGGCGGACGTAGGCGGCGCCGAGATCCGCGGCGTGTTGCGGGGCGACGTCGGGAACCCGGAACTCGACGCGGATGCCGGTCCGGGACGCCGCGCGGAGCTCGAGGTCGGTCCAGATCTCGGTGCCCGCGCCCGGTCCCTCGACGGTGCGCGTGACGTACCGGGACCCGTCGGGGTCGATGCGCACTTCGACGATCAGCTCGACGCCCGCCGGCTGCATCGCGACGCGTGCGCGCCAGCCCCAGCTCCCCGCGTCGAGCCGCTCGATGCCCGCGAACGAGCTCCGGTGCAGCCAGGGAAGATGTTCCCAGTCGCGCACGTTCTCGAGGACGCGCTCGAGCGAGGCGGCGACCTCGCGTCGATAGACCGCAACCCGGACCCGCTCCCCCGACGCCATGGACGTACCCCCGTCGCTCGCTCGCCCGCGTGCGCACCCAGCCGGGAAGCGACGACGCCCCTCACGCGTCCGACGGGGGCGGATGCGGCTCCCAGCCGAGCGCGGCGAGGATCCGATGGGCCTCCTCGCGATCGGGTACGTGCACGGCCACCGAGACGACGTCGCCCTCCCGGGCCTCGAATCCGGTCCACATCGGAAGCGTCCGCCCACCGCGACGGAACGCGAGCATCGCGAAGCGCTCGCCGGGCTTCTGCTCCGCGTCCGCCCCCTCGGCGTCGGCCTTTGCGGCCGCCGGCTCGCCGCGGTAGCTCCACTCTTCCAACACGAGGTCCCCGTGCCGGGCGCGCACGTCCCAACGTTCGACGTCGTGCGGGCCCTCGAAGAGGATGTCGGCTTCGGCGCTTCGCAGGCCCTCGGCAGACCGGCCGGACTCCCGTCGCGTCGCCGCGACGTACCCGCGCGGCACGTGGAACAGCTGGCGCGCGCGCGTGACGAATACCCCGTTCAGCGTCTGGTTCGCGGTGAGGCCGATGGCCGCCTTGACCCGGTCGAAGCGCGCCCGCGTCATGGTGCGTTCCTGAATCGCGTCACCCCAGACCACGGCGAAGCCGTCCTCCTCGGCACGGCGGCAGCTGTGCGGGTTGGCGTCGAGGAAGACGACGGGCACGTCGGCGTCGCGCAGGACCTTTGCCAGCGCCAGGCCCATGCCGCCCGCACCCAGGATCGCCACCACGTCGCGACCGGGCAGGCGCTGGCCCAACACGGCCGCGACCGGAAGTCCGGTCAGGCCGGCCAGCAGCACGGTGCCGCCGATCGTCAGGAACACGAGCGCGCGCAGCTCGGCGCCCCCCTCGAGACCGGCCTTCTGCAGGGCGACCGCGGTCAGCGACGCGATCGCCGCTGCGACGATGCCGCGCGGCGCAACCCAGGCGATGAAGAGCCGTTCGCGCGCCGAGAGATCCGAGGTGAGCGTCGAGAGGAAGACGCCGATGGGGCGCACGACGAGCACCAGGAGGGCCACCACGCCCAACCCGCCCCAGCCGAGGGCCTGCACGTCGGCCAGGCGGATGTCGGCAGCGAGCAGCACGAACAAGAGGCCGATCAGGAGGACGCTGAGCTGGTCCTTGAACTCGCGCAGATCGCGATCGACCGGCGAACGGATGTTGCCGACGGCGACGCCGGCGATCGCGACGGCGAGGATCCCGCTGTGCGGGACGAGTTGATTGCAGCTCTGGAACAGCAGGAGCACGCTCGCGAGCACCACGATGTTTCCGTAGCCCTCGGGCACGATCGACCGGATCCGCAGAACCGAGGCGATCAGCATGCCCGCCAGTGCGCCAGCCGCGACTCCGAAGCCGAGACTCAGCGCGAGCCCGAGCGTTCCGCTCGCGAATGCGTCGGCTCCGGGTGCCAACACGAGCTCGAGCACCAGCACGGCGAGGATCGCGCCGATCGGGTCGATCAGAACGCCCTCGGCCTCGAGCACGGTGGCGACCTTGGGTCGAAGCCGCAGGTCCGAGATCAACGGGCCCACCACCGTCGGGCCCGTCACCACGACGAGGCTTCCGAACAGGATGGCGCGGGCCCAGTCCCACTCGAGGAGCGCGCGCACCGCCAGGGTGCCACCCAGCAGTGTCACGAGCGCACCGAACGTGACGAGCCGACGGATCGGCGCCTGCGTCCTTCGCAGCCGCGAGATCTCCAGGTTGAGACCGCCCTCGAACAGGATCACCGCGACCGCGAGGTCGACGATCGCGAACATGCCGTCGCCGAGCCCACCCGGTTGGACCCAGCCGATCCCGTCCGGTCCGAGCGCTGCGCCCGCCACCAGCAGCAGCACGATGCCCGGCACGCGGACGTGTCGGGCGAGCGACTGCGCGAACACGCCCGCCGCCAGCGCCAGGACGACGGTCAGTGCCGGGTGCGTGCCCTCCACGGGCCGGGAGCGTACCCCGCCGGGCGACGGACCGCTGCGGGGCCGACCGCTGCGGCGGACCGGAAACTCGAGGCGCGGCGCAGGCCGCGTTCCCTTCCGCCGGACGGCATGCCATGATGGGCGTTCGACGCCCGAGGCGTCGATCTGCCCGATCCGGGCCCATTCCGCGTCACCGCACCGGAGAGGAAGACATGCCGACGTACAGCCGCGAAGAGGTCGAGGCCGCCTTCGAGAAGACGCGCAAGGCCCAGGATGCGAACGACTGGAATGCGTATGCCGACTGCTTCCACGAGGACGGGGTGTACGTGGAACACGCCTTCGGCACCTTCCGGGGCCGCGAGAAGATTCGCGCGTGGCTCGTGCCGATCATGGAACCGTGCCAGGACTGGACGTTCCCCACCGAGTGGTGCGTCATCGACGGCAATCGGATCGTATTCAAGTGGTGGAACCGGCTGCCCGGTCGGCGGGCGGACGGCAGCCGCTACGAGTTCGCGGGCGTCTCGATCCTGATCTACGGGGGCGATGGGAAATTCGCGTCCCAGGAGGACATCTACAATTTCGACGAGACCCGAACGGTCATGCGGGAATGGAGGAAGGACCACGCGGGCGGCTGAGCCGACGCCGCGACGGCTCGCGCGGCGTGTCGCCCCGCGCCCGGGCGCCCCGCGAGGCGCCCGCAGCGCGCCTCCGAGCCGGCGCCGCCCGCCCCGCGGGTGATCTCCCTCGCTGGTCCCCGCCCGGCAGCTTCGGTATAGAATGGCGCAGCCGTGGGGCGGATCCGGGCGGTGCCTGCCGAAGACGTCTCCACTCCGACGGCTCCACCCGGCAGACGACTCAGCAGGGGAGACCGACGCCAGATGGATTCGACCCAGCGCGAAATCATCACCTACTCGTACTACCGAGACGCCGAGCTGCGCGGAGCGAACCTGCTGTTTCTGCTGCTGCGCATCGCGGACGACCCGGAATCGCAGGTCAACCTCACCCAGCACATCTCCGAGGAGACCCGCCACGCCTGGCTGTGGACGGAGCGGATCCAGGAGCTCGGCGCGCATCCGATTCGGGTCGACGACGGCTACCAGGTCCGGATCGGCAAGAAGGTCGGGCGGCCGCGCGACGTCGTGGACCTGTTCGCGCTGACGGTGGTCGTCGAGCAGCGCGCGCTGCGCCGCTACGTCGAGCACATGCGCAAGCCGGATACGCCTCCGCGTACCCTCGAGGTCCTCAAGGCCGTGACGAAGGACGAGGGCTGGCACGTCGATTGGATCCGGCAGAAGGCGCGCGAGCTCGGTGCCGCGCGCGGAGAGCCGGATCGATTCGAGAAGTCGCTCGAGCGCTTCCGCCTGGTCGACAAGGAAGTCACGGCCGACCTGGATGCGAAAGAGCGCGAACTCTTCGGTTGACGCCCTCTCCCGCGCGCCGCAGGCGACGACGAGAACCCACGCTGCTGCGGCGCGCGTTCGATCGCGCGGCCTACGGACTGATCATCGTCGCCCGCCGTGCAGCGTCGGCGGTGCCCCATCGCAGCGGGCTCGCGATGGCCGCGGGGCTGGGTCGGGCCTTCGCGCGCGTCCCCGGTACGCGCCGCAGGGTGGCGCTCGAGAACCTGCGCGTGGTGTTTCCGACCTGGAGCGAGCGACGGCGGCGCCAGCTCCTGCGCGCGTCGTACGCGCACCTGGGACAGACCGTCTACGAATGCTTCGACCTGGACCGCATCACGCGCGAAGACGTCCGGCGGCGCGTCTCGTTCGAGGGACTCGAGCATCTCGACGAGGCGCGAAAGCACTCGAAGCCCGGCGGCGTGATCCTTCTCACCGCCCACTTCGGATCCTTCGAGCTGATGGCCGTCGCGTGCGGGCTGTCCGGCTTCCCCGTCACGCTGGTCCACCGCACCTTCACGAACGCGCATACCGACCGGATGGTCACCGCCTGGCGGGAGCGCGCCGGAGTGGAGGTCCTGCGGCGCAAATCCGCGGCGCGCGCCGCGCTGCGCGCGCTCCGGAAGGGCCGCCTGCTCGCCCTTCCGCTCGATCAGAATGCGCGGCGGCGCGAGGGGATCTTCGTGCCGTTCTTCGGCCGGACCGCGTCCACGCGCGACGCACCGGCGCGTCTCGCGATGCGCTTCGAATGTCCCGTCGTCCCGGTCTTCATGTACCGGCTCGAGGACGGCGAGCACCACGTCGTGCGGATCGGTCGGGAGATCGAGATCGAGCCGCCGGGCGACGAAGCGGAAGCGGCGGTACGCCGGAACGTCTGCCGGATGAACCGCACCATCGAGAGCGCGATTCTCGAGGCGCCGGAACAGTGGCTCTGGATCCACCGCCGTTGGAAGACGCAGCCGAGGCCGGCGACGGAGCTGGCGCAAACCGCGCAGCCGCCCCTCCCCGGCGCGAGCGCGCGCGCGAACGGCGGCGCGCGGAGCGAGGCCTCATAGCTCCTCGTCCTCGTCGACCGGCGAGATGCGGATCGGGTGCGGCGCGTACTCGTGCCCCTCGTTCCAGCCGGGCACCTTCTCGGCTTCGGCGATCCAGGAGCGGGCGATCGAGTCGTCCAGCAGGACCGCGTGGGTGTCGAAATCCTCGCGGATCGAGTCCCAGAGCTCCTGACCGCCGCTCTCCCACCAGCGGCGCGAGCGGTTCTCGAAGTCGACCACGAGACGAACCATCACGACTCGCTCCTTTCGCACGGTCGTCGGCCGGCGCGGAGTCTAGCGGATGGATGCATCGGCGCGTTGCCGCTGCGTCGGATGGGCCGGCCGCGCGCCTCGGGTATCCTCGAGGCTCGGCGGCGCCGCGCGGCATTCGGGCGGCGCCGGGCGGGAGGCCGGCGAGACGATGGCGATCGACGCGGGGACCGTGAAACGGCTGGTGCGCGCGGCGCTGGACGAAGACCTCGGATCCGGTGACATCACGACCGAATGGACCGTTCCGGAGCATCAGGAAGCGCACGCGGAGCTGATCGCCAAGGCGGAGGGCGTGATCGCGGGCATCGACGTCGCCGCCGCCACCTTCCGCACGGTCGATCCCGCCATCACCTTCCTGCCGCGCGTGTCGGACGGGAGTCCGGTCACGAGCGGCGAGGTGGTCGCGGAGCTGTCGGGACCGGCGCGCGGGATCCTCACCGGGGAGCGCACCGCGCTCAATTTCCTCCAGCGCATGTCGGGAATCGCCACCGAGACGGCGCGCTTCTGCGCGGCGGTGGCGGACACGGGCGCGCGCATCCTCGACACGCGCAAGACGGCACCCGGGCTTCGCCTGCTCGACAAGTACGCCGTGACGGTGGGTGGCGGGCACAACCACCGGATGGGTCTCTACGACATGGTGCTGCTCAAGGAGAACCACGTCGCTGCGGCGGGCGGGGTGGACGCGGCGGTGCGCGCGGTGCGCGCGCAGATGCAGCACTCGGGGCGAACCGTGAAGCTGGGGATCGAGGTCGAGAGCCTCGCGCAGCTCAACGCGGCCGTCGACGTCGGCGTCGACTGGATCCTGCTCGACAACATGACCGCGGAGGCGATGCGCCAGGCCGTGGCGCGCGTGCGCGAGCTCGGAGACGCGCGGCCGTTCCTCGAGGCGTCTGGAAACGTCCGCATCGACAATGTCCGGTCGATCGCGGAGACGGGCGTAGACGCCATCTCGATCGGCGCTCTCACCCACTCGGTGCGCGCCCTCGATCTGAGTCTCCTGTTCCGCTGACGCGTGCCCCGCGCGCGCCGGTCAGTCGAGATTCAGCCGCCGCTCGACCCAGGCGCCGCTCGGAGCCTGGAAGACGAGGATGCGGCGCGACGTCACCACGGTCGCGAAGTTCGAATCCGCCGTCACGGATTCGATGCGCTCGCCGAGCTGGATCGCGATCGGAAAGAAGCCGCCGGCGCGCGGAGAAAGCCCGAGCGCACGGCGGCTCGTCACCACGGCGACCACGTTTCCGCCGACCGCCGAGGCGGTGAGCACCTCGCGCGGACCGATGTCCGCGGCGATCAGATTCCCGCTCCCGCCGTCGAAGCCGAGGACACGCTGCGACGTGGTCACGAGCGCCACCCGATCCCCGAGCAGCGCCTCCGTCTGCGGGACCTCGGCCGCGCGGTAGCGCTCCTGCTGCCATGCGGCCGAGCGGTTGGTCACCGCCAGGACGCGCCGGTCCGTCAGCACGACGCCGACGCGGCCGCGCGTCCGCGCGAACAGCACCTGCTCGCCGATCTCGAGCCGCAGCGCCAGCTGGCCGCCGCCGACCGCGTCGATCGCGAAGATCTCGCGATCCAGGACGAGGACCTGCAGGATGTCCTCGAGCGGAACCTCGTCCAGCCGCTGTGCGTCGGCCGCAAGCGGGACCAGCAGAAGCAGTCCGAGTAGAAGACGTGCGCCCATGTCCGCCCTGGCGTGGTTCCGTACCGCCGATGCCGCCCGCGAGCCTAGACGATCCGCAACGCGGGGACAGGTGCCGCCTCCCTGGCGGTTGGTTCACGCCCCGAGGGGCACGCGACCGCCGCGGCTCAATCCGCTTGAAGCGGGCGGCGGACTGTGGTTAAAGGAGAGACATACGCATCGACCGCAGCGGGAGACAGCCATGCTCGAAGCCGGCGACCCGGCCCCGAATTTCGAGGTTGAAGACCACCTCGGTGACACCGTGCGCCTGGCGGACCTGCGCGGTCGCAAGGTGCTGCTGTGGTTCTATCCGAAGGCCGACACCCCTGGCTGAACGATCCAGGGTTGCGCGTTGCGCGACCAGGAGACCGAGCTTCGCACGCGCGGGGTCGAGGTGCTGGGCATCAGCTTCGACACCGTCGAGGAGAACCGCGCGTTCGCGGAGAAGTTCGGGTTTCCGTACCGGCTCCTGTGCGACACGGAGCGGCGCGTGGGTGTCGCCTATGGAGCGGCGGACGATGCGACGGCGGGCTACGCCAAGCGCATCAGCTACGTGATCGGCGAGGATGGAAACATCCTGCTCGCCTACCCCAAGGTGAAGCCCGACGAGCACCTGGAGAAGGTGCTGGCCGATCTCGACGCCCTCGGCTGAGCGCGGGGCGCCGCCGCGCGATGACCCGTCGTTGAAGCGCGCGCGGCGCCGGCTGGCGCGCGCGGCGTACCTCGCCGCCGCACTGCTCGTGTGCGCGCGGGCCGGCGCCGAGCTGCCGGTCGTCGTGCTGCTCTCCTGGGACGGGGTCCGTCACGACTATCCCGACCGCTCGCCTTTGCCCGGGCTCGAACGGATGGCGCGCGACGGCGTGCGGGCCGCGCGCCTCCTGCCGGTGTTTCCGACCAACACCTTTCCGAATCACGTCTCGCTCGCGACCGGCGCACCCGCCGACGTGCACGGGATCGTGGGCAACACCTTCCGCGACACCGAGCGCGGTGTCTTCGACTACGCCGACGACGCGAGCTGGATCGACGCGGAGCCGATCTGGGTCGCGGCCGAGCGCCAGGGGCTTCGCGCCGCGGCGTTCTTCTGGGTGGGCTCGGAGACCGACTGGCAGGGCGTGGGCGCAAGCCTGCGGCGGTCGCCGTTCGACAGCGGGATCCCCGAGTCGACGAAGGTCGAGCAGATCCTCGCCTGGCTCGATCTGCCCGCGAGCGAGCGACCGCGGCTGATCCTGTCGTGGTGGCACGGCGCCGACGCCGCCGGGCACCGCCGCGGTCCCGACGATCCGGGCGTCGCGAAGCAGATGCGCGCGCAGGATGCCGCGCTCGTCCGGCTGCTGGCGGGGCTCGACGCGCGGCGCGTCTGGGACTGGCTCACGCTCGTGCTGGTCAGCGATCACGGGATGACGCACGTGTCGGAAGGGATCGACCTCGCCGGCCTGCTGGCGCGCAACGGCATCGCCGCGCGCGTCCTTCCGGGCGGCGGCGTGGCGCACGTCGCGCTGCGCGAGGCCGGGCAACGCGACCGGGCCCTCGACGTCCTCGCCGCGATTCCCGGGGTGCGCGCCTGGGCGAGCGACGCCCTCCCCGCGGCACTCCGCTACACGCGGCCTGGCAGAAACGGCGACATCGTGGCACTCGCCGACCCCCCGAGCGCCTTCCTGCCGGCCTCGGCCCTGCGTGCGGCGGGCGCCGACACGCCCCGCGCGACGGGCCTCAGGCGCGGCGGTCACGGCTACGCGGCGGACCATCCCGACATGAGCGGCGTATTCCTCGCGCTGGGCCGCTGCGTTCCGGCGGGGCGGGTGCTGGGCGACGTGCGCGTCATCGACGTCGCGCCCACGCTCGCGCAGCTGCTCTCGATCCAGCCGCCGCGACACGCCGAGGGCCAGCCGATCCCGGGCCTCAGCGCGGCGCCGCCCGGAACGTCGGGCGCGTGCTCGGCTAGCGCTTCGGAAATGCGCGGCCGATCTCGGTCAGCAGCTGGTAGAGGCGCAGCATCTCCGGACTGAGGATGGGCTTCCCGCTGGTGAGGATGGCCACCGCCAGCTCGCGCTCGGGATCGGCCCACGACAGGATGTTCGTGAAGCCGATGTGGCCGAACGCGTGGGGCGTATCCGGCCCGAACAGACCGACGCGGTAGCCGCCGAGCATGAAGCCCAGCCCGTAGCGCAACGGCAAGCCCAGCGTCAGGTCGATCTCCCAGTACGTCTGCTCCAGCGTCGCGCGGCGCACGGTGCGCGGATCGAAGATCCGGGCGCCCTCCCCGCGGTCGTCGAGCAGACACTGGTAGAAGGCCGTGAGCTCCTCGGCCGTCGAGACGACGTTGGCCGAGGGCACGATACCCGTGAGGAAGCGCGGGTCGCAGCTGGCCTGGATGATTTCCCCCATGCCCAGGCCCAGGGCGCGCCGCAAGACCATCGAGAGCGGCGGCAGCACCGGAAAGCCGGTGAACGCGTCCCGGGCGACGCGGGACACGTCTGCGGGGGCCACGCCGTAGTTCGTGTAGCGGAGGCCGAGCGGCCGCTGGATCTCGCGCCGGAGCACCTCGCGGATGTCGCGGCCCGTCACGCGCTGGACGATCTCCGCCAGGACGAACCCGCCGGTGATGGCATGGTAGGCGAGCCGCCGTCCGGGTCGGGAGAGAGGCTTCGCCCGGTACAGGATCCGCAGGATCTCGTCCGGGTGCTCCAGCAGGTCGAGGTCCATCGCTTCGGGCGGCACGTTCGGAATACCCGCGCGATGACCGAGCACGTGTCGGATCGTGATCCACTGCTTGCCGTGGCGGCCGAACTCCGGGATGTACTCGCAGACGCGGTCGTCGAGGCGGATCTGGTTCTTCTCGTCGAGCTTGTGGATCAGCATCGCCGTGATGGCCTTCGACGCGGAATACAACGTGAAGGGCGTGTCGGTGTGGATCCGGACCTTGCCCGGGCCGCCGACGTCGCGCGGGCCGTTGCCGGATGCATGTCCGATGGCGCGGTTCATCACGATGCCGCCCTTGCGCCGGATGCAGATCTGGATCGCGGGGTAGAGTCCGGTCTGGTAGAGGGCCTCGACGCGGGACCAGATGCGCTGGACCGCTGCGGAGCTGCTGCCCACGTCGCGGGGACGGATCTCCTCGCCGACGTCGGTCACGCGCTCCAGATCGCGCGGAATTCGACACCGCGCGTGAAACGGCCGGAGCACGGTGCTCACCACGCTGAGCGCGTCGATGCCGCGGGCCCGCGACGGGGAGCGAACGGACCGCGCGCGAGCCCGTCGCCACGGCTTCCGGACCTCCGTACGGCGCGGAACCGAGCGGCTCAAGGGCTTCGCGCCGCGCGTCATCAGCGCGCCACGTCGCTGTCGATCAGCAGGCGCACGAGGTCGAACGTGGTGATCACGCCGACCAGCTCGCCCTGGTCGCATACCAGCACGCGGTGTATGCGATGCTTGTGGAGCGCGCTTGCGACCACCGGGATCTCGTCGTCGATGTCCACGGCGATCGCGCCCGCGGTCATCGCATCGGCCACCGTGTGCTCGGCGAGCCGCTCCTGGAAGTCTGCCGGACTCACCACCCAATCGACGCCGCCGAAGGAGAAGCTTTCGCTGAAATACGTCGACTCCGCGGCCGCGGTGTCCCGCTCCTCCTCGACGGATCGAAGCAGGTCGGAGCTCGTGATCACGCCGACCACGCGCGCGTTCTCGTCCACCACGGGCGCGCCGTTGATCTCGTCCTCGACGAACAGGCGGTACACGTCGAGTAGCGAGGCGTCGGGTTGCACCGTGATCACGCCGGTCTGCATCACGTCCCTTGCCTTGAGGCCCATGAGCTTCACCTCCTGACCGTGTACGATGCACCCGACGTGCCAATGCGCAAGCGGGCCCCGACGCCCCGGGTGCGGCACGGTTCTTGCTCGAGTCTACCGAAGGGGCCCACT
>CP070734.1:151197-165810 GCA_020347605.1 Deltaproteobacteria bacterium
CAGATCAGGACGCGATCTCCCCGTTCACCGCCGCGCGCACGCCAAGCGGTGAGTGATTCATCCGCGCAATCGAGTTCGGGATGTCTATCATGCGGGCCGGCCTCGCTGAGGCAGGGGTACCACGCGCCGAGCGGCGGGGCAATGCCGGGACGGCCGCTTCCCTCGGGGCCGGGGGGCGTGGCAGCCTCCCGGAGAACCGGGTAAGGGATGCAGGGTGATGCGATTCGACTGGGATGCCATCGACGCCGAGCTGCGCCCGATTCTGGGTGGCCTGCCGGGCCTGTCCATCGACCGCGACCACATCGAGCAGCTCGCCGCGGGCGTAGCGGCGGGCCGGCTCCGCGCCGCGTCGAATCGCCTGCGCGAGAGCCCCGAGCCGGCCGGGCCCGACGACGTCGACGATCTCGAGCGCGTGTCGGAAGCGCAACGGTCGCGCTTCACGCGCATCGGTGGGGAAGCGATCGCGCGGGGGCAGGTGGCCGTCGCCGTCCTGAACGGGGGCATGGCGACGCGCTTCGGCGGCGCCGTCAAGGGCACCGTCGAGGCGTTCGGCTCCCGCAGCTTCCTCGAGATCAAGCTCGCCCAGGCGCACGCGCAGGGGCCCGTGCCCGTGCTCGTGATGAACAGCTTCGCGACGCATGCCGCGACGCTCGCGTTTCTCGAAGCGCGCGACCTCACGAAGGACGTGCACCCCTTCCTTCAGAGCGTGTCGCTCCGGCTCACGCCCGAGGGTGAGCTCTTCCGCACCGACGACGGGGCGCTCTCGCCGTACGCGCCGGGCCACGGCGACTTTCCGGAGGCCCTGCGCCGATGCGGCCTGCTGACGCGGCTCGCCGAGCGCGGCATCCGCGCGGTCACCCTCTCGAACGTGGACAACCTCGGCGCGGAGCTCGACCCGCAGATCGTGGGCTACCACCTCGCGCACGAGCGGCCCGTGACGATCGAGGTCTCGGGCTCCGTTCCGGGCGACGTGGGCGGCGCGCCGGCCCGCGTCGGGAATCGGCTCCAGGTGGTCGAGGGTTTCCGGTTCCCCGCCGGTTACGATTTCGACCGGCTGCGCTACTTCAACACCAACACGTTCGTGTTCTCGCCCGCGGCGTTGGAAACCGCCTATCCGCTCAACTGGTACTACGTGGAGAAGCAGGTGGAGGGGCGAACCGCCGTGCAGTTCGAACGACTCGTGGGCGAGATCTCGGCCTTCGTGCCGGCGGCCTACCTCGCGGTCCCGCGCGGCGGGCGTGCGGGCCGGTACTTCCCCGTCAAGGATCAGCAGGCGCTCGAGGCGCTGCGCGCAGACCGCGTGCTGGTCGAGCGGTTCTCGCGCCGATGATGGCCGCGTGGATCGGCTGGATCGCGGCCTGCTGCGCGTTCGCGGCGGCGGTCGCGCTCTTCTTCGCACGGCGCACGCTCGCGCGCCGCGCATCGGACGCCGAAGCCCGGCTCGAGACCGTGCGCACCAATCTGGCGGCGCTCGACAAGCGCTTCGAGGAGCGGAGCGCCGAGCTGCGGCGGCGCGGCGAGGAGCTCGGCGACCTCAAGCGGAAGCTGGAGAAGACGCGAAAGCGGGCCGCACAGGACCGCGAGGCGCACGTACACGAAGACGACGTGCGCACGCGGCTCGAAGAGGACCTGGCGCTGCGCACCGCCGAGGCCCACGAGCTGCGCGCGGAGCTCGAACGCACGCAGGCCCAACTCGTGCAGCTGGGCGGCGAGGTCCGGCGCCTGCGCGAACGGCCTCCCGCACCCGTCGCGAACGCGCCCGATGTCAGCCGGATCGAGGCACTCGAGCGCGAGCGAACGGAGGCGCGCGACGAAGCGGCGCGACAGCGCACGGCGCTCGCAGCTGCGGAGGCGGCGAACCGCACCCTGCGCGAGCGCGCCGATCGCCACCGAAAGCTGTATCTCGTCATCAAGGGTCAGCTCGACGTCGCGAAGGAACGCATCCGCATGCTGGAGGCTCTGCGCGTCGAACACGCCCCCGCGAAGGGCGGACCGCCGCCTCCGCGGGACGACGCGTAAGCCGCGCGCCGCCGTCGCGGTCGGGCCGGTCGGGCGCCCTCGGCGTCCCTGATGCGCGCACGCGAAGCTGCTATCCTGCTGCGTTCCGTTGGCCGCCGCGGAACGCGCGCGGGCGCGAGGTCGGTCCGGACGGCGGAGCGCAGACCGGCGCCGATCACGTTGAATCGGGCGGAGCGGAGTCCATCCTCGTCCTCTGGAGCACTCGGCTAGACGACATTCCGTCCCCGGGACCCTCCACCGGGGAGGGCGCGATGCCCGCTGCAGCCTCGCGCCGCGTTTGGAGAGCCGGCCACGATGAGCACGTCGGAGATCCTGGGTGTCGGACTGATCGGCGCGGGTGGCATCATGCATCGGCACGCGCTGGCGTACCTCCGCTTTCCCGACCGCGTGCGCCTCGTGGCCGTGTCCGACATCGATCCCGCCCGCGCGCAGGCGGCGCGCAACAGCTTCCGGATGCAGGCCGCGTACGAGGATTATCGCGATCTTCTCGCGCGGGACGACGTGCACGTCGTGAGCGTCTGTACCCGACCCGACACGCACGCCGCGGCCGTCCTCGACGCCATCGACGCGGGCAAGCACGTGTTGGTCGAGAAGCCCCTCGCGCGCAGCCTGGCGGAGGCCGATGACATCATCGCGGCGTGCGACCGCAACCCCGAGCTTCGGGTCTCCTGCCTCTACCAGTGGCGCTTCGATCGTGCCGTGCAGTTCGCGTCCAGGTCGGTCGAGCAGGATCGCCTGGGCCGGCCGCTGCTGGCCGACGTCCACCTGCGGGCGAGTCCGGCGCCCGCCTACTACGACGCCGGCGCTCGGCGCGAGTCGTGGGGTCTCGACGGGGGCGGCGTGCTGATCGTCTACGCCATCCACCAGCTCGACCTCCTGATCTCGCTGCTGGGCAACCCGGTCGAGGTGTCCGGGCAGATGGATACGTTCGTCCGCCCCACCGAGGGCGAGGACACGCTGACCGCCTGGATCCGATTCGAGAGCGGGGCGCTGGCGACGCTGAGCTGCACCGCCTGCGCCCACGAGGGCCGCTTCTCGATCGAGCTGGTGGGCGAAGAAGCGTCCCTGCGGCTCTCCTGGGAGCGGCCGGCCTCCACCTGTCGCTGGGACGTGCACGCGAGCCGCGGCACGAAGCGGCGCGAGCTCGCCGCGCTGGGACGGCGGGAGGCGCCGCGCCCCCGCCTCGAGCCCGGGCGCTACACGCGGCGCGCGCTCGAGATCCTGCATCGCGTCCGCGGACGACCCTGGCTGCCGCCGCGCCACTGGTGGCACACGCCGTACGTGTCGCAGTACCTCGACGCGATCGAGTCGGGCGCGGAGGTTCCGGTGCCGCCGCGGGAAGCCCGGCGCTCGCTCGAGCTGGTGGCGGCGATCTACCAATCCGCACTGACCGGCTCCCCGGTTCGACTTCCGCTCGACGCCGGCAGTCCGGTCTACCGCGGCGTCGAGGCACGCGAGATTCAGATGGCACGAGGAGCCTAGGCATGGATGCGAAACAGCTCGCGATCAACGGTGGACCGCGCACGATCGGGCGCGACCTGCCGTTCCGCCCCTACCGGGTCCGAAACGACTTTCCGCTGCTCCGCTCTCGGCTCCGGCGCGGGCTCGCACGATCCTACGACCTGCTCAAGATGTTGCCGTTGACGCTGCGCGGGGTGACCTCGATTCCCGACGCGTCGGGC
Organism: Deltaproteobacteria bacterium; assembly: GCA_020347605.1. Classification (GTDB taxonomy): domain Bacteria; phylum Myxococcota_A; class UBA9160; order UBA9160. The sequence continues at coordinate 154,899 of CP070734.1, forward strand.
ATCGTCGGCCGGTTCGAAGCGGCGTTCTGCGAGCTCACGGGTGCGCGATTCGCCATGGCGATGAACAGCGGCACCGCGACGCTGCACAGCGCGTACTTCGCCGTCGGCGTGGGACCCGGAACGGAGGTGATCGTCCCGTCCTACACCTGGCATGCGACCGCCACGCCGGTGCTCCTGTGCGGGGCCGTTCCGGTCTTCTGCGAGATCGACCCGCAGACGCTGACGCTCGACCCGGACGACATCGAGCGGCGCATCACGGAACGGACGCGCGCCATCTGCGTGCTGCACGCCTGGGGAAATCCCGCTCCGATGGATCGGATCGTCGAGATCGCCGAGCGCCACGGGATCTCCGTGATCGAGGACGCCTCGCACGCGCACGGCGCCGTGTACAAGGACCGGGCCGTCGGAACCTGGGGGCACGTCGGCTGTTTCAGCCTGCAGGGTTCCAAGCCCGTCGACGGCGGCGAAGCGGGCGTGGCCATCACGAACGATCCCGTCCTGTACGACCACATGGCCCTGCTGGGGCAGAACGTGCTGGTGAAGCGGGGCCAGAAGGCGCGAACCTTCGACTACGGAGACATCAGCCTGGGCGCCAAGTACCGGCCGCATCCCGCGGCCATGTTCCTGGCATACGCTGCACTGCGTCGCCTGCCCGAGCGCAACCGGCGCGCCGCGCGCGCCTGGGAGTGGCTGTGCGAGGAGCTCGCGGACGTGCCGTGCATCCGGCCGATTCCGACGACACCCGACGGTGTCCGTGGCGGCTTCTACGCGTTCGCGCTCGAGTACACGGGGGCGGCCCGGGGCGGCCCGGGGACCCAGGCGTTCGTGGACGCCGTCCGGGCCGAAGGCGCACCTCTCGACGTGGACCAGTTCCGCGATTCCCTGCTGCACACGCTGCCGCTGTTCAACGAGCTCGACCGCACCAAGCTCGGCGGTGGCTGCTACGACCCGACGCGGCCGTGGCACGAAAACCTGTCCAAGGTGTCCCTGCCCGTGACGGAGGCCGTCACCGAGCAGCTCGTGAAGTTCCCGCCCATCCTCTACGCCCTGCCCGAGTCCTACGTGCGACGCTGCGCGCGTGCGGTGAAGAAGGTGGCGGCGGCCCTGGTGCCCGCGACTTCGCCGTCGGCGCAGGGCGAGCGTCCGCGGCGAGAGGCGGCCCGCTGACGGCCGCGAGCGGAGGTCCGCGCACGCCCATGGGATCGACACCCGGCGCGTTCGCCCGGCGGCTCGAGGCCGCGGCGTCGTGGCGTCTGGCCCGACTGCGGAAGCATCTGTGGCAGCGCATCCATCTCCGACGTCCGGCCGACAAGACCGCGCTGTTCGTCGTGGGCTGTCATCGCTCGGGGACGACGATGCTGGCCTCCGTGATGGACCGCTCGCCCCGAAGCTGGGTGTACCACGAGGGAAGCCGACGCGCGTTCCACGACTACCGCCTGCGCGCCCCCGAAGTGGTCGAGCGCCGGATCGCCGACAGCCGCGCGAGCACCGTGGTCTTCAAGCCGATCTGCGACGCGCAGTGGACGGATCGGATCCTCGACCGCCACCCCGGCTCCCGGGCCATCTGGATCTACCGTCGCTACGCCGACGTGGTCAATTCCGCCGTCGTGAAATGGGGCGACCACCAGAAGGACATCATGCGCTGGATTCGGGACGAGGACGCGGAACGGCTGGGCTGGCGAGGGGAGCGGCTCTCGGACGAGAACCGCGACCTCGTGAAGCGGCTGTACCGCGCGCAGATGTCGCCGGCCGACGGTGCCGCGCTCTTCTGGTACCTGCGCAACGCGCTCTTCTTCGAGCTGGGGCTGGATCGCGACCCGCGCGTCCTCACGGTGAGATACGAGGATCTGGTCACGAATCCCGAGTCGGAGATCGAGCGCGTGTACGCGCATGCGGGCTGCCGCTTCGAGCCCGCATTCGCGGCCGGCGTGTTCGCCTCGTCGGTCGGACGCACGCCCTCGCCCCCGCTCGAAGCCGAGATCCGCTCGCTCTGTGACGCGATGACGTCCCGACTCGACGCAGCGCACCGCTCGAGGCCCGGCCGTCCGCCGGCGTAGCCCGATGAAGGCCGCCCGGATCGCGCTCTTTCAGCAGACGCTGGACGCCGGCGGCGCGCAGAAGATCATGGTGAACCTCGCGCGGGGCTTCGCGGAGCGGGGCCACGACGTCGACTTCGTCCTCTCCGAAGCGAGCGGACCGCTGCTCGCGGAGATCCCGGAGCCGGTGCGGATCGTTTCGCTCGGCGCCGGGAGACTGCGTCGCAGCGTCCTGCCGCTCGCGCGGTACCTGCGGCGCGAGCGACCCGCCGCCCTGTTTTCGGCGCTGGACTACGTCAACGTGATCGCGCTCTGGGCGCGGCGGCTCGCCGGTGGCTCGACGCGGGTGATCGCCTGCGTGCACACGACCGTCTCGGTGGATCGCGCGAACGAGCCCAGGTCGCCGCTCGACGTGCTCCCGTGGCTGATGCGCTGCACCTACCCGCGCGCGGCCGAGGTCGTGGCGGTCTCGACCGGCGCCGCGGATGATCTGGCCCACACGGCGCGCCTGCCGCGCGACCGCATCCGCGTGATCTACAACCCGGTCGTCACGCCCGAGTTCGCGAGCCGCGCGCGGGCGTCGCTCGACGACGATTGGTTCGCAGCCGGCGCGCCGCCGGTCATCCTGTCCGTGGGCCGGCTCACGCGCGCGAAGGACTACCCGACGCTGCTGCGCGCCTTCGAGCGCGTGCGACGCCAGCGGCGCGCGCGCCTGCTGCTCCTGGGCGAGGGAGAGGAGCGCGCTTCGCTGGAGGCCCTGGCCCGCGATCTCTCGCTCGGGGAGGACGTTCGCATGCCGGGCTTCGCGGCGAATCCATATCCCTACATGAGCCGTGCAGCCGTGTTCGTGCTGTCGTCGGCATGGGAGGCCCTCCCGACGGCCTTGATCGAAGCGCTGGCGTGCGGCACGCGCGTCGTCTCGACCGATTGTCCGAGCGGTCCGCGGGAGATCCTTCAGGACGGGCGCTATGGCGCCCTGGTGGAGACGCGCGACGAAGCGGCGCTCGCCGGAGCGATCCTCGCGGCACTCGACGCACCGGACGACGCGGACCGGCTCCGCGCGCGCGCCGACGAGTTCAGCGTCGAGCGCATCCTGCCCCTCTACGAACGCCTGATCGAAGCCTGACGCGCGAGCGGCATCCGCCGTCGGCAGAACCTCTCGCAAGCGCGCGCGCGCGCGACGTGGCGCCGCCGTCGATCCGCTTTTACCTCCAATTTACAGCGACCCGACCGGGCCGCGCGTAGCCTTCCCGTCGCGTCGCAGGACGCGACGAAAGGAGAACGCGATGAGGACCCCCTCCGAACGGAATCGAATTCGACACTCGATCGTGTGGATCGCGCTGCTGGCCCTGCCGCTGGTCGGGGCGCGCAGCGAACCGCGCGCGCCGCGGGCGCCGGCAGCGTCCGGCCCGCCCCGCATCGAGGCGGTGTTCGTGCTCGACACCACCGGCTCGATGAGCGGCCTGATCGACGGCGCCAAGCGCAAGATCTGGTCGATCGCGAACGAGATGGCGAGCGCCGACCCGACACCCGAGATCCGCATCGGATTGATCGGCTACCGCGACCGCGGCGACGCCTACGTGACCCGGCACCTCGACCTGACGCGCGATCTCGACGCCGTCTATGCGCAGCTCCAGACGTTCCGCGCCGACGGCGGCGGTGACGGACCCGAGTCCGTGAACCAGGCGCTTCACGAAGCGCTGACGCGCGTCTCGTGGAGCGACGGAGCGGGCGTCTACCGCGTGATCTTCCTGGTGGGCGACGCGCCGCCGCACATGGACTACCCGAACGAGGTGCAGTATCCGGAGACGGTGCGGGCGGCGCTGGCGCGCGGCATCACGGTGAACGCGGTCCAGTGCGGCGGCTGGGACGAGACCGGGCGGATCTGGAAGGAGATCGCGCGGGCGGGCGAGGGATCGTTCGCGGCCATCGCGCAGGACGGCGCCATGGCGGCGATCGAGACGCCCGTGGACGAGCCGCTCGCGGCGCTGTCCGAGGCGCTGGCCGACACGGTCCTGCCCTACGGCGACCCGTCCGTGCAGCGCGAGATGCGGCGGAAGCTGCACGCGGCGGCCGAAGCGCCCGCGGCCGCGGCGGCGTCCCGACTGTCCTACCTCGACAAGAGCGGCGAAGGGGCGATCTCGGGCCGCGCCGATCTCGCCGACGCCGTGCGGACCGGCGCGGTGAAGCTCGAGGAGCTCGACGCCGAGGCGCTGCCGGAGGCGATGCAGTCGATGGACGGCCCCGCTCGCGCGGCCTACGTGCAGCGCGTGCTCGAGACGCGCCGCGCGATCCAGGAGCGGATCTCGACGCTGGTGAAGCAGCGCGACGCCTACCTGAAGGCCGAGATCGAACGCCTCGAGGCCGAGGGCTCCGGGGACGGCTTCGACCGCACGGTGGCCGAGATGATCCGCAGCCAGGCCGAGCGCGTGGGCATTCGATACGAGTGAGCCGGGCGACACTGCAGCGCGCGGGCTGCGCCGCGCGGGCCCGCGGGCGCTCCAGGAGCCGCGCGAACCCTCCCGCGGCTGGCCCGCGCCTTGCAGTGTGGAGCGGTGACGCCGACCGCAGCGCTGGAGGACCGGGATCGTGGTGCACAGGACGCTGGCCGGAAGCGCGCGAACGCTGCGGCGGTTCCTCATCCTGGTGCTCGGCGGTTCGGTGCTGCTGCTCGGCGCCGCGATGATCGTGCTGCCGGGCCCCGCCCTGGTCGTCGTGCCCGCCGGTCTCATGATCCTGGGCTTCGAGTTCGCGTGGGCGCGGCGCTGGCTGCGGGCGCTGCGGGAACGGCTGGACGGGGTGCGCGCGGCCTGGGTGCGCTGACCCGAGTCACCCGTTCCCGCGCGGCTCCGACGGGTGGAGACCCGCGTCCGAGACCGCCCCGCCGTCGAGCGCAGCCCGCGCGCGCTCGAACTCCTCGGGCGTATTCACGTTCGTGAGTGCGGTGCCGGCGGGGTCGACCTCGCGCAGATCGTCCTCCTCGAGGAACGCCACCTCGGAGAGCGCGTCGAGCAGCCCGTGCAGCGAGCGTTCCTCCGAAGCCAGCCGCCGCCGGGCGAGCGGCAGCACCGCGTCCGTGCGGTAGAGGGCGCACAGCGGCTGCGCCCCGTCCCGCGAGCGCGGCACGACCGCGTCGGCCTCCGGCCAGGCGACCAGAGCCAGCAGCAGGTCGGGCGTCACGAGCAGCAGGTCGGTCGCCACGACCAGCACGCGTCGGCCGTGCGCGGCCTGCAAGGCGGCCACGAGGCCGCGCAGCGGCGAGCCCGGACCCGGTGGATCCGGGATGCGGCGGCCGGGCGCATCGCGCGGCGGATCGCCGCCCACCAGCAGCACCTCCGCGAAGAGCGCCTGGCAGGTCCGCGCCAGGCGCGTCGCCGCCGCAACGCCCCCGACGCGGAGCTGCGCCTTGTCGCGTCCCATGCGGCGCGAGGCGCCGCCGAGCAGGATGGCGACCGACACCGTTTCGAGTCGACCCTCCTCGAACGCGGAACCCGACGCGGGCGTCATTCGAGACCGGAGGCGTCGCTCATGAAGAACTCCGGGTCCAGGACCTGGACGCTCGCCGTCGCACCCGCGGCGATCTCGGTGGCGTCGGCGGGGAACACCAGCAGGCCGTGCGCCCGATTCATCGAGAGCAGCACACCCGAGCTCTGGCTGCCCGTGCTGCTGGCCAACACCTCGCCGTCCCGCCGCTCGAGGGCGACGCGCACGAAGTGGAGCCGGCCGGCGCTCTTCGTGAGCGCGTGCGTGAGCCGGGCCCGAAGCGTGGGCCGGAACAGCGTGCGGTGGCCCGCCAGCTTGCGCAGCGCCGGCCGCACGAACTGCTCGAAGGTCACCATGGCGGAAACCGGATTGCCGGGCAGTGCGAAGACCAGCGGGCCCTGCTCTGCGAAGCGGCCGAACGCGACCGGATAGCCCGGCTTCATCTGCACGCCCCAGAACGCCAGCGTGCAGCCGAGCTTCTCGAGCACCTCGCGCATGTGGTCGCGGTCCCCGACGGAGACCCCGGCCGACGAGACGAGGACGTCCGAGAGCCGACCGGCGCGCAGGCGGCGCTCGATGTCCTCGCGCGTGTCGCGCGCGATGCCCAGGTAGACCGGATCCGCACCGACCTCGCGGCACTGGGCGGCCAGCGAGTAGGAGTTCGAGGACACGATGCGGCCCCCGTGGACGGATGCGTCGGGTTCGACCAGCTCGTCTCCGCTCGAGAGGATCGCGACGCGCGGGCGCTGGTGAACGGCCAGGACCGTGCGGCCGAGCGCCGCGAGCATCCCGATCTCCGCGGCACGGATCGGGACGCCGGCGTCGAGGACGCGGTCCCCCGCTCGGACGTCCTCCCCGGCGTCGCGGACGTTGGCCCTCGGCGGGGCCGCGAGCAGAATGCGAACACGTTCCTGGTTCCAGTCGGCGTCCTCCTGCCGGACGACCGCATCGGCGCCGTCGGGCAGCGGGGCGCCGGTGAAGATGCGAGCCGCCTCGCCCGGGCCGAGCGGGCGCTGCGACTGAGCGCCCGCGGCGACCTCGAAGGCGATCGGAAGCTCGACGGGTCGCTCCGGCGCCGCGTCGCGAACGTCGTCCGCGCGCACCGCGAAGCCGTCCATCGCGGAGTTGTCGGCGGGCGGCAGCGTCCGGCTCGCGTCGACCGGCTCGGCGAGCACGCGGCCGAGCGCGTCCCGCGTCGCCACGACCTCCGGACCGAGCGGGCGGGCTTCGGCGAGCACGACGGACTGCGCCTGGCCGACGGAGAGTCCGGTCTTCACGGTCCCGGAACCTTACCAGGCGCGGCGTTCCGCGCGAGGCGCGTGTCGACGCTCGCGGGGCCCGGGGCTACACTGCCCAAATTCTAGGCAACCGATCTGCGATCCCACTCGAAGACGGCGCCTCATCGGGACCCGGATGGCACGCGACTTGAGACAGGTGCTCGACGCCGTGATGGACGGCGTGGTCGTCGTCGACGCCGCCGGCGCGATCGATGAGGTGAACTCCGAGGCCTGCCGGATCCTCGAGAACTCCGCCGATGCGCTGGCGGGCCGCCCCGTCGAGCAGCTGCTGGGGCCCGACCACGCCGCCGCCAAGCTGGCCCGGACGGTGCTCGCGACCGGGCGCGCGGCGATCGAGAGCGACCAGGCCGTCGAGCGGCGCTTCGAGCCGAGCCTGATCGCCGACGTGGCCGCCGCCCCGCTGCTCGACCCGGCCGGGAAGACGGAGGGCGTGGTGCTCGTGCTTCGCGACCACACGGTGCGCTCGGCGCTCGAGGCGGTGATCAGCGTGGCGTTCCGGATCGCCGCGGCGCGGATGCTGTTCACCTCCGACGTGATGAACGAGACGGGGCACGTCGTCGAGAAGGGAACGCGGCTGTCCCTGGGCACGTCGCTCACGCCCTACCTCAAGGTCGCGACGCGCTGGAGCTTCGTCGAGTACCTGGACGAGGTGTTGCTGCCCTACTGGAACGCCCGGCGCGCCGAGCTGACGCGCGCGCGGCTGATCGAGGCCGGCAGCCTCGAGTCCATCCAGGGCTACCTGCGCCGGGCGGAGCACATCGCGGTGATGACGAATGCCGACGACATGATCCTGGCGCCGGGCGACATCGCGTTCCTGCAGCAGACCTTCGGCGCGCGGGCGACGATCTACCCGGTCGGCGGCCACTGCGGAAACCTCGCCTACCGCGACAACGTCGCCGAGATGATCGACTTCTTCGGCGGCGACCCCGGGCAGAGCCCGTGAGCCGCAACGCGCGCCGGCTGCTCGCGCTCGTCGCCGCCCTGACTGCGCTCGCCGCGCGCGCGGCGGCCGAGGAGGCGCCGCTCGACCCGCTGCGCCGGATCCGCGCGGAGGAGGCGGCCCGAACACCCGGCATCCTCGATGCCAACGACCCGCTGGAGAGCGTGAACCGCCGCATCTACGTGTTCAACGCGCGCTTCGATCGCTACGTGTTCCTGCCCGCCGTCCGGGGCTACGAGTTCGTGCTTCCGGGGTTCGCGCGCACCGGAATCTCGAACGTGTTCGCCCTGATCGACGACGCGACCACGTTCGCGAACTCGGTGCTCCAGCTCGCGCCGAAGAAGGCGGCGGGAACGCTCGGCCGCGTCGCCGTGAATCTGACGGTCGGCGTCGCGGGACTCTGGGACGCCGCGACGCGACTCGGTCTGCCCCATCACCAGGAGGACTTCGGACAGACGCTCGGTCACTACGGCCTGCCGGCTGGGCCATATCTGGTGGTGCCCGTCCTGGGCCCCTCCTCGGTGCGCGACGGCACCGGAATGCTCGTCGACCGGGCGCCGTTCGCGATCTTGAACGTGCCGCCCTGGTGGGTCACTCCGGTCGAGGGCGTCAGCACCCGTGCCGACAACCCCTTCCGCTACGGCGACATCGGCCCGCCGTTCGAGTACGACCTGGTCCGCTGGCTCTACCTCGAGCATCGCAAGCTGCTGGTGGCGCACTGACGCCCCGGGAGGCGCGCTACAGGATGATGCGAACGCGCAGGCCGCCGACGAAGCGGAAGTCGCTGCCGCCCCGCGCGGGGTTCACGATGAACTGCACGTCCGGCGTGAACTCGATGCGTTTGGTGAGCTGGAAGCGCCAGTACGCCTCGAGGGCGTACTGGTCGCGCTCGTTGTCGGGGTCCTCGTTCGACGCGTCGGAAAAGACGAGCCCGATGCCGATCTGGTCGTCGCGGAATCCCAGGGGTTGGCGCCAGGTCAGGCCCGCAGCGAGCGTCGTCTCGACGGCGGTCTGCTGACGCCACGCGTGGGCGAATTTGAGGGACGCGCCGTAGCGCTCGCCGAGATCCTGGTCGAAGCTGAGCGACAGGGCGTGTCCGGACGAACTCGATTCCGTGTTGTCGTCGGAGCGGTAGTAGGTGAGCCGGTACTCGCCCGGACCGAGCCCGGGCACGACGGGCGTCAGTGCCAGCTCGGCGGCGTAGTGGTAGTTGTCCCGGTCGAGGTGGCTCAGGTCGAAGCCCCGCTTGTCGCCCTCCGCGTCGATCACCATGGCCGAGACGTGTCCGAAGGGCACGGTGTAGGAGGCGAACGCGCCCAGCGCGTTCGCCTCGAAGATGGGTGGCACCGGATTGGCCGAGAGCGGCGTCGCAAAGAAGTCCTCGCGATCGTCGCCCACGAAGCGGTTCAGCGCGACGAAGTCGTTCGGGTCGAGCTTGCCCGCCACGAGCCGGAGCCGGTCGCCGAACAGCAGGTGCTCCCAGGCGAACACCGCGATCGAGTTCAGGTTCTTGTCGGGGCTGGTGTCGCCGTCGTTCAGCCCGTAGGACGAGCCCGCGGCCTCGGAGAAGTCGGCCGTCGTGTTCCCGAGCGTGACCAGGCTCTCGAGCCGGTAGAGGAGGCTGCCCGCTCCGAAGCGCTCGTGCTCGAGGAGATGCCAGTGCCCGACGACTTCGAGCTTCTGGTCGTACGTGGTGCGCCGCTCGTCCTGCGTCCCGGCCTGCCAGATCGGCGAGAAGGTGATCACGTACTCGAATCCGTAGCGCTCGACCAGATGGGCCCGCAGCCGATCGTAGGGAGCCAGCAGCGCGTGCAGCGGCGAGACGTCGAGATGCGCCTGGCGCGTGTCGAGCAGCGTGAAATCCCGAAGCTCGTCGAAGCTGTCCTCTTCGATCAGCTCCTCGCCCGGCGCCGCGGTCGCGGCGCACGAGAGGCTGACGGCCAGCAAGAGCCCGGTCCTGCGTCGCGCCGGAAGTCGCATCTCCCCCCTTGGGCCGCTGCCGATGCGGTAGGGCCGGCCCGAGCCGTTACGGCCCCGCCAGCAGCACCCGCAGCGCCGGCGCATCCGGCGTCACTCGGAACGTGGCGTGCACCGGCGCACCGCGGACGGGCCACTCGATCGCGTATTCCCCGTGGTGCGCGCGCAGCTCGATCAGCCCCCGCGCGTCGGAGACCGCCACGCGGTTCGTGCGCCAGCGGTCGTTCAGCAGCGACAGAACCGCCTCCCCGTGACGCGACAGCTCGCCCTCGTCGTCCCAGAAGCCGACGTCGAACTCGTCGCGACCGGCCACCTTGTTCCAGGGCCCCCAGAAGACGATCTGCTCGACGCTCGGATGCCCCCACCACAGGCGCATCAGCGCCTCCGCGTGGGCGGCGCGAAGCTCGGGCGGGGCGTCCGGGGCGATGAAGTTCGTCTCGGTGATGTGGATCGGAAGACCGGTCTCGGCCAGCGTGTCGAGGGCGAGCGCGTAGTCGTCGATCCGCGTGCGTTGGCCCAGATCGACGGGGATGCCCGCGAACGCGGCGGCGGGCGCGAAGTGCGCCTGCTGGCCGAGCGCTTGGATCGGCACGCCCTGCTCGAGGAGCTCGAGGACGCGGTCGCGCACGTCCGCCGCGCTGGGCGAAGAGAGTCCCGTGAAGACTTCGACGATCCACTCGTTGAACACCAGCGTCGCGTCCGGATCCGCCTGGTGCGCCCAGCGGAAGACGTCGTTCACGATCTCGGGACCGAGCGCGGAGACGTACCACCGCGCGAAGGGCTGGAGCGTCTCGTTGGTGACGTCCCAGATCGCGATCGTGCCGCGATGCCGCCCGACCACGTCGAGGACGTGCGCGCGCACCGCCGCGCGGACCTCCTCCCGGTCCGCGGGGCCCAGCGGCCCCGGCGCGACGCCGAAGCGGTCCAGCAGCCAGGCGGGAACGCCGCTGGACGAGAACGGGGGAACGATGCCCCACAGGAGCGTGTGCCCCTTCACGGTGAAGCCGTGCGCCGCCGCCCACGCCACGTCCGCGTCGGCGAAGCTGTGGACGCGAACGCCCCGCAGCGGCTCGAGCTTGGCCCACTTGAGGTTGTTCTCGACGACCGCCACCTCGAAGTGGCTGCGCGCGATCGTCTCGTAGAACGCCAGATCCGCCTCACTCGAGAAGCGCTGCAGG
>CP070734.1:165910-180397 GCA_020347605.1 Deltaproteobacteria bacterium
CGACGGGAGTCGGCCGACGCGCAGCGAGCCGTAGGCGAGCGAAGGCCGGAAGCCCGAGTCCGAGCGGGTAGCGAGGACGAGGCCCGGCGAAGCCCCCCGCCGTCGGCGCCCGCGAGCGCGGTGCGCTCGGCGGCACGCGCAGCGGCCCGTTCAGCCGGCGGTCACCGAGATCCCGTCCACGATCGCGAAGGGCGCGCGCACCGAGCCCATCACGCGCGGGCTCTCCGACGAGAGCGCCACGACCCGGTGCAGCAGCTCGAAGGCGTTGCCCGAGATCAGCGTCTCCTTGAGCGACCGCACCACTTCGCCGTTCTCGACCCAGCGCGCCGACTTCGCCACGCCGGAGAAGTCGCCGGAGGCGGGATCCACCGTGCCCGAGAAGCGTTGGATGAACAGGCCGCGTCCCAGCGCCTTCACGAGCGCGTCGCGGTCTCCGTCCGAGCCGGGCGCGACCACCACCGCGTGGGGTCCGAGGCCCGGCACCGCCCGCGCGCCGCCGCTGGCGTGCCCCGTCGAATCGCAGCCGTCCACGCGCGCCGCGTAGCCGTTGTACAAGAAGTGCTCGAGCACGCCCCGCTCGACGATCGTGAGGCGCCGGGCGGGCTGCCCCTCGCGGTCGAAGCCGGTCGCGCCGCGCAGCTCGGCGTCGCGCGGATCGTCCGCGATCGAGATCGCGGCCGCCGCGATCGCCTTGCCGAGCTTGCCGCGCAGCGCGCTCCGGTCGCGCTGCACGGCGATGGCGCTGGCCGCCGAGATCAGCGGATCGACGAACACGTCGACGAAGGCCGGCGGCGCGAACAGAACCGGTCCCCGGTACGTCTCCGCGGACCGCGCGCCGAGATTCCCGAGCACGCTCCGCGCGAAGTGCTCGATGCTCTCCTCGAGCATGGCGTCCAGCCGGGCGGGGTCGCGCACGCCGTCGCCCCAGTAGTCGAAGCCGCCCACGTCCTCGCCGTCCACCGCCATCCCGAACAGCACGGCCATCGCCGAGGCGTCGGACTCGACCGCGCGCGCGCCCGTGCTGCTGCACACCGCGCGCGTGTCGCGGTGGACCGAGAAGCTCGCCTTGTCGATCGAGATGCGTGGATCCCGCGCGAGCGCGCGCCGCAGGAACTCGCGCCCGTGCTGGACGGCCTCCGGCACGCTCATCGCGGCGAGCGCGGGGTCGACCCGACACGGCGGCGCGTCGAGTGGGCGCGGCTCGAGGAGCCGGTTGTGCGGGTCGGGCACCGAGAAGCCGGCCACGGTGAGCGCGTCGCGCGCCGTGCCGCGCAGCGCCTCGGCGTCGCACTGGTTCGTCGACGAGAAGCCCTGCTTGCCCTCGCGGAACACGCGCAGCCCGACCGACGTGCCCTCGTCCACCTGGCCGAGCTTCAGGTCGTTCTTCTCGAAGTGGACCGCGATCGTCTCGACGCGCTCGCCGTAGGCCTCCGCTTCGTCGGCGCCGTCCCGCCGCGCGTTCTCGCACAGCTCGGCGACGCGCGCGAGCAGGCGCTCCTCCTCCGCGCGCGCGTCGAAGCCCTCGAGTGCGCCGTCACCGGCGCGCGCGCTCATGCGGAGCGTCCGCCGACGATCACCTGGCACGAGAGCCACGGCCCGCCCGCGTCCACCTTGGCGGGCTGGCCCTTGCCGCAGTAGCCCGACCCGAGGTCCCACTTGAACTCGCGCCCCACCGCGTCGACCGTGCGCATCACGTCGAACGCGGTGCCGGAGATGTTCACGCCGCGCAACAGCGGGCCGAGCTTCCCGTTCTGGATCCGGTAGGCCTCGCGCGTCCCGAACATGAACTCGCCGTTCGAGTCCGCCTGTCCGTTCGCCGGACCGTCGAGCAGGTAGCCGTCCTCGATGTCGGCGATCATCTCCTCGAGCGTCGCGGCGCCCGGCACGATGTAGGTGTTGCGCATCCGGATCAGGGGCTCGTCGTGGTACTCCCAGGCGCGCGCGTTCCCCGTCGGCGCCACCTCGAAGCGCGCGGCCGACTCGCGGTCGTGCAGGTAGCTCCGGAGGATGCCGTTCTCGATCAAGACGGTGCGTCCCGTCGGCACGCCCTCGTCGTCCACGTAGAGCGTGCCGCCCGCGCCGTCGTAGTACTCGCTCTGCCCCGAGTCGCACATCGTGACGAGCTCCGAGGCCACCTGCGTTCCGAGCTTGCCCGCCGCGCACGAGCCGGCCAGCACGAAGTCGGCCTCGACCGTGTGTCCGATCGCCTCGTGCGTCAGCAGTCCCACCAGCGAGGGGGAGAGGATCACGCGCTTGCGGCCGCCCTCGGGGTAGCCGGCGCGCAGCAGGTCGACGGCCTGCTGGGCGGCCTTCTCGGTCAGCGATTCGGGCGTGGCCTGCCGGAACAGGCAGTCCCAGCTTCCGGTCACTCCCACCGATTCCATGCCGGTCTGGATCTCGCCGTCCTTCTGGGCGACCGCGTGGATGCGGAACTCCGGCCGCACCAGGCGCGACCAGGCCTTCGCGCCGTCGCTGGTGACGACGCCCTTCTCCTCGAAGATCTCGTTGTAGCCGCAGGCGGCGCTGGTGATCGCGCTCGACGCGCCGCGCGCCCGGGCCTCGAGCGCGATCACGGTCTGCAGGCTCTCCTCGAGCGGGCGGGCGAGCAGCTCGGCGTAGCCGTCGGACTCGAAGCGCCCCCGCGCCAGCTCGACCGGCGGCAGCTCGGGCACCCGCTCGTCCTTGCCCGGCGCCGCCGCGCGCGCCGCCTGCCGCGCGCGCTCCACGGCGCGGCGCACGGTGTCGAGCGCCAGGCGGTCCGTGCTCGCGAATCCCCAGGTCCCATCCGCGAGCACGCGCACGCCCACGCCCGTGTGCTCGCTGATCCGGGCCTGGTCGACCCGGCCCTTCTCGACCGCGATCGAGCGCGAGCGCCGCCTGTGGAAGCGGAGCTCGACGAAGCCCTCGCCGTGCCCGGCGAGCGCCTCCTCGAGCAGATCGGTCGGGTCGTCGGCGGCGATCTCCATCGGCTGCTCCCATCGGGGTCCGCATCCACGGGACGACTCACCTCGACGGCAGCATCGAGGGTCTCTCACCCCGGTTTTTCTGGGCGTGCGGCGAGCCGGATATGTACCACACCGGCTGCCCGGCAGCCGTGCGGGTTGAGCCCCGAGCCCTTCGCGCTACTACTTGGAACGAGGACCCCCCGCATGGCCACCTACGAGCGCCTGACCGCCCAGGACCGCAGCTTCCTCGACCTCGAGGGTCCGAACACGCACATGCACGTGGCCGGCTGCTTCGTGTTCGAGGCCGGTCCCCTGCGCGCGCCCGACGGCTCGCTCGACATCGAGCGCATCCGCGAGTACGTGACCTCGCGCCTGCACCAGATCCCGCGCTACCGGCAGCGCATCGAGAAGATCCCGATCGAGAACCATCCCGTCTGGGTGGACGACGACTGCTTCAACATCGCCTACCACGTGCGGCACACGAGCCTCCCGGAGCCGGGCGACGACCGCCAGCTCAAGCGGCTGTGCGGCCGCGTCATGTCGCAGCAGCTCGATCGCGGCAAGCCGCTCTGGGAGATCTGGGTCGTGGAGGGGCTCGAGCACGACCGCGTCGCGCTCGTCAGCAAGGCCCACCACTGCATGATCGACGGGATCGCGGGAACCGACCTGCTCCAGGCCCTGCTCAGCGTCACGCCCGCGAAGACGTTCGAGCCGGCGCCGGGCTGGTATCCGAATCCCGTGCCGCCCAAGACGCAGCTCCTGCGCGACGCGGCGTTGCGGCGGGCCCTGACACCGTTCAGCGTCGCGCGCGCGGCGGCGCGCGCCGCGCGCCATCCGGAGGCGCTGATCCGGCAGATCGACGAGTCGCTGGCCGGTATCGGCGATGCGCTCACCGCGCTCAAACCGGCGGCCGACACGCCGTTCAACCGCAAGATCGGGCCGCACCGGCGCTTCGACTGGGTCGGCTTCGACCTCGACGAGGTGAAGCGCGTCAAGAAGGCGCTCGGCGGCACCGTCAACGACGTCGTCCTCGCGACGGTGGCGGGCGCGGTCGGGCGCTTCCTGGTGCAGCGCGGCGTCTCGCGCTACAAGCAGAAGAACTTCGACTTCCGCGTCTTCTGCCCGGTCAGTGTTCGCCCCACGTCCCAGCGCGGGACGCTCGGAAACCACGTCTCGTCGATGATCGCCTCGCTGCCGATCGCCGAGACCGACCCGCGCAAGCGCATGGCGGCGGTCACGCGCACGATGGGCGATCTCAAGGATTCGAAGCAGGCGCTGGGGGCGGAGCTCCTGGCTTCCGTCAGCGAATGGACCGCGCCGACGCTGATGAGCCTCGCGGCGCGGCTCGCCTTCCGGAGCCGCGCATCCAACATGATCGTCACCAACGTGCCCGGGCCGCAGCTGCCGCTCTACCTGCTGGGCGCGCGCATGATCGAGGCGTATCCGATGGTGCCGCTGTTCGTGAACAACGCGCTCGGCATCGCCCTGTTCAGCTACAGCGGCGGCCTGTACTGGGGCTTCAACGCCGACTGGGACCTGTTCCCCGATCTGCACGACTTCGTGGTGGCGGTGAACACCTCCTTCCACGAGCTGTGCGACGCGGCGGAAGCCGCCGCCTGAGCTACCCCGGGCGCGTCGGCTGGGCCGCGCCCGCGCCGTCTTCGAGGTAGGCGCGCGCCTGCGCGGCCGCGCGCAGCCCGCTCCGATACGCCGCCTCCACCGTCGATGCGATCGGCTGGGACTCGGTCGCGGATCCGGCCCAGAAGAGCGGGCCGGTGTCCGCCGCGGCCAGTCGCGCCCGCGCGCCCCGCGCGCCCGGTCGCAGGAATGTGTAGCCCCCGCACGACCACGGGTCGGTGCCCCAGTCGATGCGCCGGTGGGCGGTCAGCGCCGTGCGCGGGTCGGCCCTGGGAAACAGGCGGGCGAGGTCGCCGACCGCGATGTCTACAGCTTCCGCCTCGCTGACCTCCGCAAGACGCGCGGCCCGCGGTCCGGTGCTGTAGGCGCACAGCACGGGGAGGCTGTCACGCGTGCCGTAGAAGAGCGGCCAGTAGAGGGTCACGGGTCCGGTTCCGCAGCCCAGGATCGCCAGCCAGTTCGGCCAGAAGCGCTCGCGGAAGGACAGCAGCAGCTTGACGACCGGTCCCATGCCCATCTGCTCTAGAGCCGCGCGCTTGCCCTCGGGCAGCGCGGGCGCGAAGCGCACGCGACCCGACTGCAGCACGCCGACCGGCAGCGTGCTGACGGCGGCGCGCGCCTCGAGCTCGCGACCGTCGCTCGCGGTCAACGTGACGCCGTCCGGGCGCCAGCGGATCGACTCGACGCCGAAGCCGAAGCGGACGTCGAGACCCCTTCCGATGAACTCGACGATGCGGTCCTGTCCCTCGACGACGCGGTGGTTCAAGCCCGACTCGAGGGTCAGGACGCCGTCGTCCTGCAGTCCCAGGACGCCCACCTCCTCCACACGGCCGGGCAGGTGTGCCGTCAGCATCATCTCGGCCAGTACCCGCGCGCGCCCCCGGAAGCCGCGCCGCTCGACGTACTCGCGCGCCGAGAGATCCGGCGGCTCGAGGCGCGCGATCGAGCGGAAGATGTTGAAGGTCGGCCAGACGGCGGGGTGCAGGAGGATCCGCGGCAGCCAATGCGTGCCGTGGCCGATGTTGAACATGGTGTGGCGGATCAGCGGGCACGGACGCGTGTGCAGACCCGCGGCTCGGACCTCCGGCCAGGTCGCCGAGCCCGTGCCGTGGATGAACTCCGCGCCCGCCTCCACCGGCTCGGCGCAGAAGTCGCGCAGCGAGTAGACGCGGCCGCCCAGGCGCTGCTGGCCCTCGACCAGCGCGACCGAGAGTCCGGCGCGGTCGAGCGCCCGCGCCGCGGTCACGCCCGCCATCCCGGCGCCGATCACGAGCACGTCGTTCATCGCGTCCTCCGCCGCTCCCGCGCGAGCGCTCCGATCGTGTTGCGCTTCACCTGGCGGCGCATGAAGCCGGGCGCCAGGGCGCGCACCGCGTAGGCCACGGCGAGCGCGCGCGGGTAGGTGAGCGTGCGTTTGCCCCGGGCCAGGGCGCGGAGCATCGCGTCCACCAGGCCCTCGGGATCCACCATCTGTCGCCGCGCGACCGGGGGCATGCGCGCGAGCGCTTCGTCGTCGAAGAACGGCGTGCGAATCACGCCCGGGCAGACGCTCAGCACGTGCACGCCGGCGTCTTCGACCTCGATCGAGAGCGCCTCGGCCAGCCCGACCACCGCGAACTTGGAGGCCGCGTAGGCGGTCTCCTCCGGCGTCGCGATCCGGCCGGCGACCGAGGCGACGAAGACGAGCCAGCCGCGCCCGCGCTCCACCATCTGGGGCAGGAGCGCCTTCGTGAAGTACAGCGTGCCCAGATAGTTGACGCGCATCACGCGCTCCATGTCCTCGAGGTCCCATTCGAGGAAGCGCCGGTGGTGGCCGTAGCCCGCGTTGTTCACCAGGAGGTCGATGCCCCCGAGCTGCTCGAGCGCGCGCGCCGCGGTCGCGGCGACCTGCTGTGCTTCGGCGACGTCGCAGGGCAGCGCGAGCGCGTCGCCGCCGCCGGCGCGGATCTCCTCGGCGAGCCGCTGCAGCTCGGCCGCGCGCCGCGCCACGAGCGCCAGCCGCGCGCCCTCCCGCGCGAGACGCAGCGCCAAACGCCGGCCGATGCCGCTCGAGGCACCGGTCACCAGCGCCCGGATCCCCTGGTACGAACGCAGCTTTCGCACGTCTTCCGCCCGATGCGGGGCGCGGAGCGCGCGGGCACCCGCTTGCCGGGTGGGTCTCGGCGGCGATCCTGCGGCCGCCGAGAGCCCGTTTGGACACGGAGCCGTCGAAGCGGTAATACGACCACGGCGCTCGGTCTGTGTCAACGCGATCCGCGCCGGGCGTCGGCGGGAGTGGCTGCGTGTCGATCGACGAGATCCTCGATCAGGTCCTGATCCCGCGTCCCAACGGCAGCGAGGCGCTGGGGCGCGTCGCGTCGTTCATCGCCGCCACGCTCGAGGACAACGGCGCGGAGGTGACGTTCCACGCGTTCAACGCGACGCCGCACGGCTTCGCGCTCGTCTTTGGTGCGGCGCTGCTGATGATGCTCGGCTACGCCGCAGCCGTCGCGCAGCATCGCTACGCGACGGCTCTCGTGATCGCGGCGCTGACGCCGCTGCTGCTGCTGCTCGAGTTCGAGTGGCTCGTCTCGCCGATCAGCGGCCTCCTGCCGGTCATCGAGCACAACGTCGTGGGCTCGTTCGCCGGCCGCGACGCCGGTCCCACCCTCATCTTCTGTGCCCACTACGACACGACGACGCACTTCGGCGATCACATGAGCTGGGGGCCGTGGGGCTGGCGGCTCGGTCCCGCGACGGGGCTGGCGCTGGGCCTCGCGCTGTTCGGGCTGTGGCGCGCCCGGCGCGGCCGGGCGCTGCCGCGCGCGTTCGCGCTGCCCGCGGCCGCGCTGGTCGTGGTGCCCTACGCGGCCATGGCGTGGTTCCAGACCGCGGGCCCGCTGCTGCGCGCGCCGAGCCCGGGCGCGCTCGACAACGGCGGCTCGGTGGCCGCACTGCTCCGCTGGTCGCAGGCGCTCGCGGCGCGGCCGGACGACGCGCCGACGACGGTGAAGCTCGTCTTCCTGGCTGCGGAGGAGGAGCGCACGCTCGGCTCCTGGGCGTACGCGAAGACGCTCGGTCGCGACGCGCCGCTGGCGGTCATCAACCTCGAGTCGCTGGGCGCCGCGGACGCGCTCGCCTACATCGCCGAGGACGGCTTCGCCCTGCGCCGCTACCAGAGCCCGGCGCCCCTGATCGCGTTCGTGAACGCGACGGCCGAGTCGCTGTGGGGTGCGCCGCTCGCCCCGAAGGAGCTGCCCGTCGGCACGCTCACCGACGGGCGCAGCTTCCTGGCGCACGGCATTCCGGCCGTCACGCTTCGCTCCTTCACGGGCGACGCCTTCCCCCGCAGACTCCACTCGACGCACGATTCGCGCGACCGGCTCTCGGTGCCGGCGCTGGAGCGGAGCACGGAGCTGCTCCAGGCGCTCGTCGAGCGGGTCGACGCCGATCCGTCGCTCGTCTCCAAGCTCGCGCCGCAGCCGCCGGCCGCACAGCCGCCGGCGCCAGCGGCAAACGAGCCGTAGCCCGGGGCGGAGCGGCTCGGCCGGAGGCTCGATGCGCGCCCTCGTCACCGACGACAACACGCTCCGCCTGGCGGTCACGAAGCTCTTCTCCTTCGTGACACCGCGCGCCTACGTGGGACCGACCGCCCCCATCCGGCTCCGCGAGATTCCCGAGCCCGTGCTGCCCGCGCCCGACTGGGCCGTGGCGCGAACGAAGCTCTGCGGCCTGTGCGGCAGCGACTACAAGCAGGTCTTCATGAACGGCCGCATCGACAATCCCATGACCGCACTGATCTCGTGGCCGCAGGTGCTCGGGCACGAGGTCGTCGGCGTGATCGACGAGGTTGGTCCCGAGGTCGCGCGGCGGCGCGTCGGTGAGCGCGTGGTGCTGAATCCGTGGCTCTCCTGCGCACCGCGCGGCCTGCCGCTCTGTGACTTCTGCCGGAACGGCGATCTCGCGCAGTGCCTCAACTTCGGTCGAGGCGTCGTTGCGCCGGGCATCCACAGCGGCAACAGCGCCACGGCCACCGGTGGCTTCGCGCCGCGCGTGCCGGCCCACGAGTCGCAGTGGATTCCGATTCCCGACGCGGTGAGCGACGACGCGGCGGTGCTCGCCGATCCGTTCTCGGTTTCCCTGCACGCGATCCTGCGCGTTCCGCCGACGCCCGGCGGGACGGCGCTCGTGTACGGCTGCGGAACGCTCGGCCTGCTCGCGATCGCGATCCTGCGCGCGCTCCACCCCGACGTTCGGGTGCTCGCCGTCGCGCGCTTCGAGCACCAACGTCGGCTGGCGGAGCGGTTCGGCGCGGAGCGCGTTCTCGCCCACCGCCCGACCCGGCGCATCGTCGACGCCGTCGCGCAGTCGACGGGCGCGGACGTCACGCGGCCCTGGCGCGGGCTCCCGATGCTGAACGGAGGCGCCGACGTCGTCTACGACAGCGTGGCGTCCGCCGAGACCTTCGAGGTGGGCGTTCGCGTGGCGCGCTCGCGGGGACGGATCGTCGCGATCGGGGTCGAGCCGCCGCACCGCTTCGAGTGGACGCCGCTCTACTTCAAGGAGATCTCGCTGGTCGGCTCCAACGGGTTCGGGGTCGAGGCGTACGCGGGCCGCCGCCAGCACGCCATGGAGTGGTACTTCGAGTTCATCCGCACGAAACGCATCGACGTCACGCCGATCATCACGCACCGCTTCGCGCTCGATCGCTACCGGGAGGCGTTCATGACCTGCTACGCGCAGGGGCGACACGGGGCGGTGAAGGTGCTGTTCGACGCGTTCGCGGAATCGCGGCGGCCCGACGGCCGGAGTTAACTCGCCTTCTCCCAGACGAGCGGCAGGTACATCACCTCGCGGATGCCGGCGCTGTAGCGCGGCGTCTCGCCGGGCTGGATCGCGTAGTCGGGAATCCGGCGGTGCCACTCCTGCATGGCCACGCGCAGCTCCATGCGCGCCAGGTGCGAGCCCAGGCAGCGGTGCGGACCCGCGCCGAAGGCCAGGTGGCGATTGCGCGAGCGGCCGAAGTCGACGCGCTCCGCGTCCGCGAACTCCTGCTCGTCGGTGTCCGCCGCGCCCAGCAGCAGCATCACCAGCTGTCCCGCCTCGAGCTCGACGTCCGCGATGGTGACGTTGCGCTTGAGCAGGCGCGGTACACCGGTGACCGGCGACTCCCAGCGCAGCAGCTCTTCCACCGCCGCGTCGGCGAGTCCCGGGTCCTGCGCGATGCGGGCCCGCGGCTCCGGATTCGCGGCCAGGTAGGCCGTGTTGCAGCCGAGCGTCGCCGTCACCGTATCGAGCCCCGCGAGCAGCAGCAGGAAGCAGATGTCGAGGATCTCGGTGCGCGCCAGCTCTTCGCCCTTGATCTTCGCGGCGAGCAGGAAGCTCAGGAGATCTTCACGCGGACGCTTCGCGCGCTCGTCGAGCGCGGCCTCGAAGTAGGCGTAGATCTGCTTGCCGGTCTCGCTGCGCACGCGCGGCGCGTCCTCGAGCGTCACGCCGTCCTTCGTCTCCGGACGGATGATGCCGTCCTTGAGACCCAGGAAGTAGTCGAGGTCGTCGAGCGGCAGGCCGAGCAGCGTGAGGAACGCGCTGCAGGGCAGCGGCACGGCGAACGCGGCGTTGAACTCGCACTCGCCGTCGTCGACGAAGCGCTCGATCAGCTCCCCGGCGTGCTTGCGGATGGCGGGCTCGAGCTCGGCCATGCGCGGGCGCGAGAACAGCGGGTCGAGGAGCTTGCGGTAGCGGGTCTGCCGCGGCGGGTCGACCTGCTGCGGAATCATCGGGCGCTCGGTGCCGAGCGCCATGTGCATGTCCATCTCCGAGGAGAAGATCTCCGGGTGCCGCAGCGCCCAGCGCACGTCCTGGTAGCGGCTGATCACGGGCGTGCCGAACAGCGACGCCCGCGCCACGGGACACTCGGCCCGCAGCCGCGCGTAGACGGGCTGCGGGCAGCGCGCGGTCGCGGGGTCGGTGAGGTTGACCTCGCCGTTACAGGGATTCGGGATCTCGTCGGCCATGCGGGACCATCCTTCGGCTCCGGCGCCGCCGGGCGACGGCGCAGGCGTGTTATAACGCATCGCGTGGCCCGCCGTCTCCGTCGGCGTGGGCACCGCGCGCGCCGCGGCCCGCCGCCCTCCGACGGCGTCGGATGCGTCCGGACGGGCGCGGGGAGGTGCGCAACGTGACGGTCATCTATCGAGACGCGGATGCGGACGTCGGTGCCGTGGAGGGGCAGACCCTCGCGATCCTGGGCTACGGGAACCAGGGCCGCGCGCAGGCCCAGAACCTGCGCGACTCGGGGCTCGAGGTGATCGTCGGCAACATCGAGGACGAATGCCTCGAACACGCGCGTGCGGACGGCTTCGAGGTGCTCTCGATCGCCGAGGCGAGCGCCCGGGCGGACATCCTGTTCCTGCTCACCGCCGACGAGATCATGCCGGAGGTCTACGCGCGCGACGTCGCCCCCCACCTCGCGCCGGGCAAGCTGCTCGACTTCGCGCACGGCTACAACATCGCCTTCGACCGGATCGTACCGCCCGACAGCGTGGACGTGATCTTCATCGCGCCGCGCATGATCGGGGCGGGCGTCCGCGACAGCTACGTGTCGGGCGAGGGCTTCCCGAGCTTCGTGGGCGTGCACCACGACGCGACCGGCACGGCCCGGGCGCGCATGCTGGGTCTGGCCCGCGCGCTGGGCTCCACGCGCGCCGGCTGCCTCGAGATGACCATGAACGACGAGGCGACCCTCGACCTGTTCACCGAGCAGGCGTTCGGTCCCGCCTTCGGCCACGTCATGCTGACCGCGATCCAGACGCTCGTGGACGCGGGCTACCCGCCCGAGGCGGTCCTGCTCGAGTTGTACCTGTCGGGCGAGCTGGCGTACAGCTTCTCGAAGATCCGGGAGCTGGGCATGCTCGAGCAGAACCGGCTCCACTCGCACACGAGTCAGTACGGCACCATCACGCGCACCGGCCGCTACACCGAGCTCGACCCGATCCTGAGCCAGAAGATGCGCGAGACGCTGGAGGAGATCCGCAGCGGCGCGTTCGCCCGGGAGTGGTCGAGCGATCGCGAAGCCAAGCTCGCGCTCGTCGAGAACGTTCGCGAGCTCCAGCGAAAGCTTCCGCTCACCGCCTGGGAGGATCGGACGCGCCGCGCGTTCGGCATCGGCGACGCCCGGGAGGAGCCGGCGGGCTAGCCGTGCGCGGCGCGGCGCTTCGCCTCGGCCACCAGCCGATCCGCGAGGCGCGTCGGCTCGGGAAGCCGATGCGCGACGGCGCAGTCGAGCACCAGCCGCACGGCGGTCGCGAGGTCGATGCGGTGGCCGACGCTCACGAAGACCGGCTTCACCCCGCTGCGCGTGCGCAGCACGCATCCGACGATCTCCCCGCCGTCCTCGAGCGTCGCGCGCGCTCCGCGTCGCGTCGCCGGCGTCCGGTGGCTCCCGACGAGGCGGCTCTTCGCGCAGCCGATCGTCGGCAGGCCCGTGAGGACGCCGATGTGGCAGGCGATCCCGAAGCGGCGCGGGTGCGCGAGGCCGTGCCCGTCGCAGAGCAGCGCGTCGGGGCGCTGGCGGAGCCTGCGCAGCGCCGCCAGCAGGGCGGGGGCCTCGCGGAACGAGAGCAGCCCCGGGACGTAGGGAAAGCGGAGGCGACGGGTCGCGACGCGCCGCTCGACCACCGCGCGCGCGCGCACGTCCCACACGACGACGCCGGCGATGCAGCGCTCCGCGTCGCGCGAGAAGGCGGCGTCGAGTCCGGCCACGCGCCGCAGCGGTCCCGGCGGCGCCGCGATCCGCACCGCGTCGGCGAGCTGCCGCTGCACGGCCATCGCCTGCGCGGGGGACAGCGACCAGCGGTGCGGAGCGCGCGGGATCTTCACGCCCGCGCGCCCCGGCTCAGAACGCGGCGGCGCTCGACAGCCAGAGCGTGCTGGGGCCGCCACCCCGGATCGCGGTCGAGAACTCCGCGTCGGGCTCGTCGCGCGCCACGCCCCGCGTGAGAAACGCCTTGTAGCGCTTCGCGCCCGCGACGTGCCGCTGGAAGAACGCCACGGCGTAGAGCTGCGCGATGCGGTGTGCCTCGTCGATGGGAATCAGCTCGGGCGCGCAGCCCTCCGCGGCGGCGTCGATCAGGAAGCCCAGGATCTCGGGCGGAATGCCGACGCCCAGCAGCGCCTCGAGGATCGCGCAGGTCTCCGTGAACGAGTTGTGCCCCGCATCGACGATGTCCACGCGGTAGAGCGGCTGCGACGACAAGAGCGCGAACGGCCGCGTGGTCTGCGGATCGATCGGCGTCGTGATGTCCGCCGTGCCGCTGAGCAGCATCGCGGGCACCTCGATCGAGGCGAGCGCCGCGTCGCTGAGGATGCTCGAGGCCGGCGAGATCGGGACGATCGCGCGCACGCGCGAATCCGCCGGCACCGGTCCGAAGCCGGAGGCGACGGCGAGCGCGGTGAAGCCGCCGAAGGAGTGCCCGCTGACGCCGATCCGCGACGCGTCGATCGCACCGCGGAAGGGATCCAGCGCGTCGGCGTTCTTCGCGAGCATGGTGTCGATCAGGAACGACACGTCCGCAGGTCGGTTGACCGCGATCACCTCGAACGGGTCCTGTGTCCCGAAGATCGAATCGAGCGCCGTGTTTCCCGTGTGATCGGGTGCGACCACCACGAAGCCGTGACTGGCGAGCGACTCGGTCAGGAAGAAGGACTGGAAGCGGACGCCGCCGCTGCCGTGCGAGAAGACGATCATCGGGAAGGGCCCCTGCGACGACACGGGCGGCGCGTCGAGCGCCACCTCCGAAAGGATGCCGATCCCGCCGATCAGCTCGTAGACCGACGGCGGAGCCGTCGCGTCCACCGGATCGACCGGGTACCAGGCGTCGATCTGGAGCGGACGGTCGTTCCGCGCCGGATCGGTGATCGCGAAGGTCGTGCGCCCGACCGCCCAGGGTCCGAGCGCATCCGGCTGCGCAACCCGACCCCCGGCCGCGGCGCCCTGCGCCAGGACCAGCAGCGAAGCCGCAAACAGCAGTGCGAGGCGGGAATGTCGTAGAACGTGCAACGGGATCTCCTTCGGCAGCGTTGGGAGAGGCTGCTGGCGCCGCGACGCCGGCCTCACCGGCAGATTCCTGATGCGCCAGTATACGCCGCTCTCTGGCCGGGATACAGCCGCGCGTCAGGCGCCTTCGAAGTTCGCCAGCCGCACCGGCATGCGCCGGGCGCCCCAGTCGCCGGGCGCTCCCTCGAACACGCCCGCACAGCGCGCACCGCACGAGCGGCAGTCTCCGTCGTCGGTGAGGCGCCAGCGGGTGAGCACGTACCAGTCGCGCCCGATCAGCGTCTCGCCGCACGCGTGACACAGCGTGCTCCCGCCCCGCTCATCGTGCACGTTGCCGGTGTAGACGTAGTGCAGGCCGTGGCGCATCGCGATCTCCCGCGCGCGCGTGAGCGTGGCGGCGGGGGTGGGCGGCGTGTCCATCATCCGATAATCCGGGTGGAAGGCCGTGAAGTGCCACGGCACGTCCGGTCCCAGGTTCTCGGCGACCCAGCGGCTGGCGGCCTCGAGCTCCGCGTCGGAGTCGTTCTCCCCGGGAATCAAGAGCGTCGTGATCTCGAGCCACACGTCGGTCTCGCGCTTCAGGTAGCGCAGCGTGTCGAGTACCGGCTCGAGCTGCCCGCTGCAGATCGTGCGATAGAAGCGGTCGCTGAACGCCTTGAGGTCCACGTTGGCCGCATCCACGTGCGCGAAGAACTCGCGGCGCGCGTCGGGACACACGTAGCCCGCCGTCACCGCGACCGTCTTCACGTCCAGCGCGTGGCAGGCGCGCGCCGTGTCGACGGCGTACTCGAGGAAGATCACGGGATCGTTGTAGGTGAACGCCACGCTTCGGCAGCCGAGCTCGCGCGCCGCGCGCGCGATGCGCTC
>CP070734.1:180497-194457 GCA_020347605.1 Deltaproteobacteria bacterium
GCCGGCCGAGATCGGAAAGACGGTGCTCGGCGCCTTCAGCAGGCAGGCGGTGAAGACCGCCGCACGGGTTCAGGCCGGCCGCCTGCTGGAGGAGGAGCTGGGCGGCGAGGCGGGCAGGGCCGCCGGGGAGCTGCTGCGAAGGTTCCGGGACTGAGGGCGCACCGCGCCGATCTCGACCGCGATCGCGCCCATCACGAGGATGGCGCCTGCGAGCTCGCGGGCGCCGAAGGGCTCGTCGGTCAGGAGTGCCGCGGTCGCCAGGCCGACCACGATCTCGAACATCAACAGGATGGCGAAGCGGCCCGGATCCACGTAGCGGGCGGCGTACACGGTGAGCGCGATGACGGGCAGCATCCAGAGCAGGGCGAACGCCAGCAGCCAGGCCGCGGCGCGGGCGTCCGGCTGGACGGCCGCGCGGGCGGTGTTCGCATCACCGGGAAGGAGCGTCACCGCGAAGAAGATCGGAGCGAGGAACACGAACTGGACGAACACGCGATCGAAGAGCGGGCGTGAGCGTCCCCGCTGGAAGCCCAACAGCGCGATCGCCCAGGCGAAGCCCGCCGCGAGGCCCATCCCATCGGCCGCCGAGCGCGGGACGGGGATGCCGGCGCCGATTCCGAAGATCGCGAGCATGCCCGAGAATCCCAAGGCGATCGTCGCGAGCCGCCGCCCGGTGATCGGCTCGCGCAGCACGATGCGAGCCAGGAGCGTTCCCCACACCGGCGTGAGATAGAAGAGCAGGATCACGCGGGCGATCTGCCCGCGCACGAGCCCCTCGACGTACAGCGCAATGCCCAGCGCCAGCCAGAAGCCGGCGAAGCGAAGCTCCCGCAGGCCCGCGCGCGTGCGGCGCCCGCGCGCCAGCGCCGCGGGGAGGAGCAGCGCGAGGGGAAGCAGGAAGCCGAGCGTGGTGACCGCGGCGCCGCCGGAGCCCGCCTCGTGCAATCGCCGCACCGGAATCCACAACGTGCCCCACAACAGGGTCGAGACCAGAACGGCCAGCTGGGGAGCGCGGTTGGACCGTCGATCCACGAGTGATCCCGAAGCCGACGTCGAGCGCTGCACGTCGTCCGAGTCCTGCTCGTCGCGCGGCCTCGGGGACCGCACGCAGATTCAGCTCGGCGTGCGCTCGAATTCGGCCACGCCTTCCGGCACGTGGTGGAAGCTCTGCTTGTCGATGGTGAAGATCGCAACCTGGGGTGCGCCGAACACGCTCGGATCGTCCAGCGTACCGACCTTGAGCAGCACGGCCCCCGGCAGGCCCGGCGCCCGGCTCAGCAGGTGCGTACCGCACTCCGGACAGAACTCGCGCGCCACCGGATTCTCGAGATCGCTCCGGCGGAACGCTTTGGCCGATCCCCGGGTATACGCGAAATTCGACGCCGGCATGCCCATCACCATGTTCGGCGATCCGCCCGAGATGTACTGGCATTCTCGACAGTGGCACTGCCCCTTGAACAAGGGGTCTCCCTCCGCCTCGAAGCGAACCGCACCACAGTAACAGCCACCCTGGATCTTCATTCGACCTCTCCCGTGGTTCGAAGGCGATGGTACGCGGCGAGGTCCCCCGCGTCGACGCCTCGAGATCTCGCGTGCGGACCGCGACGTCGGTTCCGGGCGTGTCTCAATCGGGCCGCGCGACGGCCTCTGCGCGGTCGCGGTACACGTCGGGCT
The DNA here is from genome assembly GCA_020347605.1 of Deltaproteobacteria bacterium. GTDB lineage: Bacteria > Myxococcota_A > UBA9160 > UBA9160. The sequence goes on from CP070734.1 coordinate 182,172, forward strand.
CGACGTACATCACGCGCGCCGACGGCACGCGTGCGCGCACGCGGTGCTCCACGGCGTCGATCGCCGCGGCGACGTCGGGCAGGTCGAGCCCCGGATCGAGCGCGAGCTTGAGCGCCACCAGCAGCTCGTCCGGGCCCAGGTGGAGCGTGCGCATGTGGATCACGCGCTCGACGCCCGGCGTCGTCTCGGCGGTGTCGCGGATCGCCGCGCGCACCTTCGGCGAGGCCGCCTCGCCGATCAGGAGGCTCTTCATCTCGACCGCCAGCACCCAGGCGATCGCGCCGAGCAGGGCGCCGATGGCGATGCTGCCCAGCGCGTCGTAGCGCGGCTCGTCGAACGCGGCCGCGAGGCCCACCCCGAAGAGGGCGAAGCACAGCCCCACGAGCGCGCCGATGTCCTCGAGCAGCACCACGGGGAGCTCCGGGCTCTTCGCGTGGCGCACGTAGGACCACCAGCCCTGGCCGCCGCGCACGCGGTCGGCCTCGCGCACGGCGGTGCGCAGCGAGAAGCCCTCGAAGACGATCGCGACCACGAGCACGCCCACCGCCCACGCGGGCGACACGAGCTCGTGGGGATGGCGCAGCTTCTCGACGCCCTCGGCGATCGCGAAGAGCGACCCCAGCGAGAAGAGCACGAGCGCGACCACGAAGGCCCAGAAGTAGCGCTCCCTTCCGTAGCCGAAGGGGTGCTCCGGCGTGGGATCGCGCACCGCCCGCGCCTCGCCCAGCAGGAGCAGAAGCTGGTTGCCGGTGTCGGCCACCGAGTGGACCGCCTCCGCCAGCATCGAGGCGGCGCCCGTGGCGAAGAACGCCACGAACTTGGCCACGGCGATCCCGAGGTTGGCGAAGAATGCGGCCAGGATGGCGCGGCGATGTCCGTGGGCCACGCGCGGACTCTACCGCGTCACGGTGCGAGATCCTGTGGCGAGCCCACGGCGAGCGCGTGGGCCACCGCGCGGCGCCCCTCGTCGATGGCCTCGGCGGCGCGGTCGAAGTCGAGCAGCGCGAAGTCGTGGAGGCGGGGCGTGATCAGCAGGTCCGGGGGATCGCCCGCCATGCGGCTTCGGGTGATGCGCACCTGCATGACGTTGATGCTGGTCACGACCACTTCGTAGATCGAGGGCGGAGCCTCCTCGGGCGCCGCGCCGTCGCGCGCCCCGGCGCGCTCGCGCAGGTCGGCGAGGAATTCGCGGACGGCCGCGCCGATGCGCGTGTCTTCCACCCTCGCCGGGGGCGCCTCGCTCTCCGGCGCTGCCGCGCCGTCCGCATCCCCGGAGCCCGCGCGCTCCACCCTGCGGCCGAGCAGCGTGGTGTTGAGGTCGACGGCGATGACCGAGTCCGCGCCCAGCGCTCGGCACAGGGAGACCGGCACCGGGTTCACGAGGCCGCCGTCCACGAGCCAGCGCCCGTCGAGCCGCACCGGGGTGATCAGGCCGGGGAGGGCGATCGAGGCGCGCATACAGTCCACCAGCGAGCCCTCGCGCAGCCACACCTCGCGGCCGGTCGCGAGGTCGGTGGCGACGGCGGCGAAGCGGCGCTCCAACGACTCGATCGTCCGTTCCCGAAGCTCCTCGGTGAGGAAGTCGATCAGCTTGCGCGCCTTGATGAGGCCCCCGCGCAGCGACAGGTCGAAGTAGGCGACGACCTGCCGCCAGTCGAGCTGGCGGCCCCACGTCTCGAAGCGGTCGAGCTGGCCGGCCGCATACATGGCGCCCGCGATGGCGCCGCTCGAGCTGCCGCACACGATCTGGGGCGCGAGGCCCGCCTCCTCGAGCGCGCGCAACACGCCGACGTGCGCCCAGCCGCGGGCGGCGCCGCTGCCGAGCGCGAGGCCGATGCGGCCGCCGAGGCCGGCCGCGCGGGCGCGATCCGGAAGGGGCGTCGACGACGACATGCCCGGGAGCGTGGGGCAACGCGACCGCGCCGTCGAGGAGCGCGCTCACCGGAGCGCTGCGTCGGCTCGCGGCCGAGAGCGACGCGCGGATCGAAGCCGCGGTCGCGGCGGACGGATCAGCGTTCGTCGTCGGGGCGCTTCGGAAGAAGGACCATCAGTACGGCCATGCCCATGATCGCAGCGGCCGCGGAGGCCACCAGGATCCCGACCTTCGCGGTGTCGAGGAGGTCGCCGCCCAGCGCCAGGCCCGCGATGAACAGCGCCATCGTGAAGCCGATGCCCGTCAGTAGCCCGCCGCCTACGAGCAGGCCCCAGCCGACGCCCTGCGGCAGCCGAGCGAGCCCCAGGCGAACTGCGATGAACGCGAAGCCGACCACGCCCACGGGCTTTCCGACGACGAGACCCAGCTCGACCGCTCCGGCGACCGGATCCGTCACGTCCGCGAGGTCGAACGGAACTCCGGCGTTGGCCAGTGCGAAGAGCGGCATGATCGCGAAGCCCACCCACGGATGCAGCGTCGTCTCGAGGTAGGCGAGCGGAGAGACCGTCTCCCGCGTGGCCCACTGCGCTCTGCGCACCGCGTCGGGACCATGGTCGCCAGAGTCCCAGCTCCCGTGCATGCCCTGGGTCACGCGCTCCAGCGCCTGGGCCAGGGACGTGTCCGAGAGATAGGCGCGAGCGGACGTCATCAGCCCGAGGATCACGCCCGCGATCGTCGCGTGGACGCCCGACTCGTGGAAGGCGAGCCACACCCCGAAGCCCAGCAGCACGTAGAGACCGAAGCCACGGACGCCGAGACGGGACAGCAGCGCGATCGCGCCGATGCCCGCGATCCCCGCCGCCAGTGCGCTCCAGCCAATCGCGTCCGTGTACCCGATCGCGATCACCAGGATGGCACCGATGTCGTCGACGATCGCCACCGAGAGCAGCAGCACCCGCAGTCCGTGCGGCACGCGCGATCCCAACAGGGCGAGACAGCCGACCACGAACGCGATGTCGGTCGCCATCGGAATGCCCCAGCCCGACTCACCCGGTTCGCCGCGCTGGAGGGTCAGGTAGATCGCCGCCGGCACGAGCATTCCGCCGATGGCGGCGGCAATCGGCAAGGCGGCGCCTCGCAGGTTGCCGAGATCGCCGTGGACGATCTCGCGTTTCACCTCGAGGCCGATCACGAAGAAGAAGATCGCCATCAGCCCGTCGTTGATCCAATGCTGCAGCGAGTGGCGCATCTGGAATGCGCCGAACTCGAACCCGACCGGCGTCTTCCAGAACGCCAGGAACCCGTCGGCCGCGGGCGAGTTGGCGAGCACCAGCGCCGTGACCGTCGCGAGCAGCAGGACGATGCCGCTCGACGACTCGACATGCATGAACTCTTCGAGCGGCTGGGTGATTCGCGAGATGGGCTCGCGGGGCAGCGCGCTCTCGCCTGCAGTGGATCCACTCATTCCGGGTGGTCTCCCTCGGACGAACGCCGCCCGGTCGTCGTCACGCCGGGCGCGCCGCAGACCGGGGAAGCATCCCCTATCTGCTAGTCGATCCCCTGAGCCGACGCCACTGCGTTCGCTGCCCAGGGGGAGAAGAGCCGGTCGGTTCGATCGCCTATACTCGTCGCGTCCATTCGGCCCGCCGCGCACGCGGTGAGCGCCGGGAGAACCGTGACCGTGAGCCCCCTACGCGAGGCCCGGGAACCACGCAGACCGGCGCCATCTCTCGCCCGCGACGCATCCCGGCTCCTGCTTCTGTACGGCCTTCTGGTGCTGGCGGCGATCGGCGTCGACGCCTTCCTGCATGCCGTCGGCCAGGCCCGGGTCGGGCTTCACCTGGGCTGGGTGGGAACCGGGTTGATCCTGGCCTCGTTCGTCTACTCCCTGCGAAAGCGGAATCGGATCTCGATCGGTCGCCCGTCGACCCTGCTGCGCCTGCACGAAGTACTGGCCTGGCTGGGCGCGCTGGCGATCCTGGTCCACGCCGGCGTGCATCTGCACGCCCTCCTGCCGTGGCTCGCGGTCGCAACCATGATGATGGCCGTCGCGAGCGGCATGACCGGCCGCGTGCTCCTCACGCGCGCGCGACGATCCGTCGCGCGCGCGGAAGGGGCCGGACACCCCTCCGACGAGGACCTCGGCCTGCCGGCGGAGACCTGGACCCTGGGCGCTCTGGGGAGCTGGCGGCGGGTCCACCTCCCCATCACCTTGAACTTCTTCGTTCTGGCGGGCCTCCACATCCTCGCGGTGCTCGTACTCGGATGAGCGGTCGCACCCTCCTGTGGGCAACGGTCCTCCTGGCCCTCGCCTACGGGGCGGTGGCCGGGATCTGGCCCGAGCAGACGCTGAGTCCGGGGCATGTACTGCCGGGGCATGCCGACCTGGCCGAGGACTGCCTGCGATGCCATCGGCCGTTCCGGGGCACGCCGACCGCACGGTGTGTCTCCTGCCACGCGCTCGACGAGATCGATGCTCGGGTCCCGGCGCAGGGCGTGCGAGAGGCCGTGCCCCGCGGCCTCCACACGGCCCTCGCGGACCCGACCTGTGGGGCGTGTCACGCCGAGCACGCCGCGACCTTCAACCGAAGACCGCCGGTCCGCTTCGCGCACACCGCGCTCACCGCGTCGGCTCGGGCGGCGTGCGCGACGTGCCACGTGGCTCCGACGGACTCGCTCCACGCCGGAGTCGACGAGCGATGCGGCGCGTGCCACGGGACGGGTCGGTGGACTCCCGCCGACTACGATCACGACCGGTATTTCCGGTTCGACCGGGCCCATCCTCCGGATTGCGGCAGCTGTCATCCCGGCGGAGTCCTGGAGCGCTACACCTGTTATGGCTGCCACGAGCACACGCCACAGAACATGGCGCGCGAGCACCGCGAGGAGGGGATTCGCGACTTCGAGGCCTGCGTCCAGTGTCACCGCAGCGGCGATGAGCACGAGATCGAATGGGCGGGTGCACGGCGCGATCGGGAGGAGCGCGGCAGGCGTCGGGCTCGCGAACGGGATCACGACGATGACGACGACGACCACGACGATGACGACGACGACCACGACGATGACGAGGATGACGACGACGACTGACACCGGGCGGTAACGGAACCGTGGAAGCCCTCGCCGCGCTGCTGTTGATCTTCGCGATCTCGCTCGCCGCGTTCATCGCGATGGGCGCGCGTCGGGATCGCCGGGCCCGCCGGGCCCTCGAGGAAGACCGGGCCCGCGGTCTCGGCGAGCCCGCGACGCTGCACCCGGTGTTCGACCCCGTGATCTGCATCGGCACCGAGGCGTGCGTACCCGTGTGTCCCGAGGGCGACGTGATCGGAATCGTGAACGGGCGGGGCACGCTGGTGCACCCGAGCCGCTGCATCGGACACGGCGCCTGTGCCTCCGCGTGTCCGGAGGGCGCGATCGCGCTCGTCTTCGGAACCCGACGCCGAGGCGTGGAGCTCCCGCACGTCGAGCCGGACTTCGAGACCAACGTTCCCGGGCTGTTCATCGCCGGCGAGCTCGGCGGCATGGGACTCATCCGGAATGCCGTCGAGCAGGGACGACAGGCGGTCGCGGGAATCGCGGCGCGCGTTCGAGCGAGCGCGCCATCATCCCCCGCGCACCCACTGGACCTCGTGATCGTGGGAGCGGGACCCGCGGGCCTGTCGGCTTCCCTCACCGCCCAGTCGGAGCAGCTTCGCTTCGAGACGTTCGAGCAGGATCGGTTCGGTGGCGCCGTTCTCAGCTACCCGCGCCAGAAGCTGATCAACTCGGCGCCGTTCCGGATGCCTCACTACGGGCGGATCCCGGTGCGGGAGCTCTCGAAGGAGGAGCTCTTGCAGATCTGGAGCCACACGGTGTTGCGATCCGGTCTTCGGATCCGGGAGCGCGAGCGGGTCGAGGCGGTCGAGCGCGTCGAATCGGGCTTCCGGGTCGTCACGGCGCGGGCCGAGTACGCGACACGGCACGTCCTGCTTGCGATCGGCCGCCACGGATCTCCGCGCAAGCTCGACGTCGAGGGCGAGGATCTTCCGCACGTGACGTACGCGCTGGTCGAGCCCGAGCGCGTCCGGAGCCAGACGGTCGTGGTGGTCGGCGGCGGGAACGCGGCCCTCGAGGCGGCGCTCCGGCTCGCGGATCCGTCGTTCGGGAACCGGGTGACGCTGGTGCACCGGGGAGCGCACTTCGGCCGCGCGAGCGTGGCCAACCGCGAGCAGCTCGAGTCATGCGTCCGAGACGGGACCGTTCGATTGCGGCTCGACACCACCGTAGAGCGGATCGGACCGGGTCGGATCACGGTGCGCAGCGCGTCGGCTACGGAGCCGCTTCGCGCCGACCGCGTGTTCGTCCGGATCGGGGGACGCCTGGCCGCGTCCTGGCTCCAGGGGATGGGCGTTCACATCGAAACGCGTTTCGGAACGGCGGCCGGCGATCCGGATCCGCTCAGGTCCGGCGGCGCCCGGTCCGCTCGCCCGGGAACGCAGGTCGACGGAACGACCGGCGCGCGGCGGCCAGGGCGGCGAGCGTGAACGCACTCGCGACCAGCAGGAGTCCGGGGGACGGCTCCGGTGCGAAGGTGATCGTGAGCGTACCGAACGCCGGGAGGTCGGCGTGGAAGCCCGATGAGACCAGCACCGGGGTCACGAGCTGGATCGCGCCGACCCCGTTGGCCTGGCGATTGTCGTAGCCCGTTCGCATCCCCGTGCCCGCCTGTACCACGCCGGTACCCCAGACGTCGCCCGCGAGCTGCGCGCTGAGACGCGGCGGGAACGAGATCAGGGCGCCTACCGTCGGTGTCGTCGTGGCCTGCGCGGTACCGCCACTCCCGAGCGGCGTGAGGTCGAGCTGGAGCTGTCCCGTCGTCGAAATTCCCGGACCCGGAAAGAAGAAGGTGTATGGAATGCTGCTATAGGGCCCCGTGAAGATGATCGAGGAGAACGAGGTCAACACCCACGTGCTGAAGAAGATCCCCAGCGTCCCGCCCAGACCCATGGGCCCGCCGAAGTCGGGTGTTCCCGGCGCGAACATCCCCGTCTCGTTCAGCCCGTCGATCGAGAGATCGCTCCGGGTGCCCGCGATGGCGAAGATGCCGGCGGGCAGGCCGAAGCGGGCGCCCCCCGCGCCCGGCGTCACCTCCGTGACACCGGCCGTCTGGGCGGTGATCGTCCACGTCAGCGTCGGGAACTCGATTGCCAGCTCGGCCTCGAACGGCAGCGGCTCCGCGGCGGAGGGCCCGGCCCAGAGCGCCACCGCCATCCACGAGACGCAGACGCCGAGCGCGCGATTCATCCGGGAGACCTCCTCGTGCGAGCCGCCCGAGAGTATCCACCTCGACTCGCCCTGTCATACGCGGCGCCGCGCCCCAGCGCCCCGACGCCGTCAACGGGCCCGCTGCACGAAAGCGTAAAGAAGGCAGGCAGTTCGCTCGATAGAGAGGGCGGAGTGGGACGCCTCCCGCGGCTCGCCCCCGGGATCCCGTGCCGGTGCGAGTCGGGCCGGGTGGGTCCGCGATTCGGGGGGGGCGCGACATGACCCGAAGCCTTTGCTCGCTCTTGGCATTCCTTCTGGCTGCGACCGCAGCGCCGCTGGCCTTTGCCCAGAGCCGCGCGCTCCGGGTGGAGATCCAGACGCCCACCTCGGGTTTCCTGCGCGCGGACGGGGACACGTCGATCGAGGTGGCCGGTGCCGCTTCGACGTTCGGCGACGCGAGCGCCCTCGATGTCTTCCTCGTTCTGGATACCTCCAAGAGTCTTCGACGCATCGATCCGACCGATCGCCGCGCGGAGCGTGCCGCCGAGCTGGTGCAGAACCTGCCGGCCGGGTCCGGCGTCCGGATCGGCGTCGTCGACTTCGACTGGGACGGCGAGCTGCGGGTGCCGCTGACCGAGAACCGGGCGGCGGTGCTCGAAGCGCTCCGACGACTCGACCAGTTCGGCTCGACCGACCTCGCCGCCGGCGTTCGCGCCGCGCTCGACGGCTTCGAGCGGAGTGCACGAAGCGATGCCGCGCGGCGGATGGTCCTGATCACGGACGGAAGATCGGACGCGGGAGCCGCCGGCGACGCCTTCCGGGAAGCGCGACGGCGCGGCGTTGCGATCGACGCCCTTCTCCTCGGATCCGATCCCGAGGCAGAGGCGATGCTCCGCGAGGCCACATCGGGAACGGGCGGAACCTTCGCGTTCACGACCGACCCCGCGGCGCTTCCCAGAGGGTTCTCGGACATCCTGTCGATGGGTGTGGACGATGTCACGCTTCGCGTGAACGACTCTCCGCCCATCCCCGCCGTGCTGGCGGCAGGGCGGTTCAGCGCACACGTGCCGCTCCGGATGGGTGAGAACGAGATCGTCGCGATCGCCAGAAGCGTGACGGGCGAGACGCGAGAGGATCGCATCACGCTGACGGTGGGAGCCCGGGGTTGCTCGGAGCTGCGCCTGTCGGCGCTGCGGGACGGCCGTCGAACGCACTCCATCTTCGACCGCGCCGTCGAGCTCGTCTTCGACGCATCGAACAGCATGTGGGGACGCGTCGACGAGCGACCCAAGATGGCCGTCGCGAAGCAGGTCCTCGAGGACGCGCTCGATTCGCTTCCGCCCGACGTCACGCTGGCATTGCGCGTCTACGGACGCCAGCACCCCCGAGAGCAGCGCGACTGCCGGGACACCGAGCTGCTCGTCCCGCTGGCCTCCGGGAGCCGGTCGCAGATCCGCGAGGCGATCGCGAGCGTTCGGCCGCGGGGGCAGTCGCCCCTGGCGCGTTCGCTCCGCCAGACGGCCGGCGACCTCGGAAGCTTCCGCGGCGAGCGCGCCGTCGTGCTCGTGACCGACGGCATCGAGAGCTGCGGCGGCGATCCGGTGGCCGCCGCGGCCGCGCTCCAGGAGACGGGGCGGATCCCCATTCACGTGATCGGCTTTGGCCTCGGATCCGAGGGGGATGAGGACCGGGCGAGCCTGCGCGCCATCGCGGCAGCCTCGGGTGGCCGGTTCCTGACGGTGCGGAGCGGCGAAGAGCTCCGCGATGCGCTCGGCAGCAGCATGGGCACGCGCTTCCGCGTGTTGCAGGGCGACACCATGGTCGCCGACGGAACGCTGGGGGTCGACGAGGTGATGCGGCTCCCCGAAGGCGACTACGTGGTCAAGCTCGACAGCACGCCGCGCTACTCGATACCGGTAACCCTCGAAAGCGGCGCGGCATTGACGCTCACGATCGAGCGGAGCTCCGAGGGCGCGCGGCTTCGGCGCAGCCGCGGCCCCGCTGCGGACGAAGCCTGCGCGCTCGCATCCGGCGCATCGATCGCCCGGCGAGTCCCGGCCGTCCGCGCGCGATCGGACACGTCCGTCGCCACGCGCTGAGCGGCGCGGGTCGCGAAGGCGCGCGTTGACAGGTTGAGCGCCGGCCCACACGCGCGTCTCCGCCACTGGAGAGGAGACGCGGTCGATGCCGAACGCTGAGCCCGCCATCCCCGCGTCTCCCTGGAGCTCGCCGCGCACCGGCCCCGCTACTTCGTCGCGCCGGGCGCCGGCTGGGAGCCCCTGCTTCGCTACGGGCAGACCACGATCCGGGACAAGGTCTTGTACGGAAGCGGTGCGTTCCTGCTGGGTCGGGAGCCCGCCGAGCGGCTCGAGGAGTTCCGCGCGCTGCCCGTGGAGGCGTCGGTGATGGAGCCGTGGCTGTGGGGGAACGCCGCTGCGTTGCTGGGATTGAGCGATCGGCCGTAGGCCTCCCGCCCGGACCGATCCCCCGCGCGGCGGGCCGTTCGCATTCGCGTATGTTCGGGAGTGATGTCCCGCACCCAGGTGTACCTCTGCCCCGGACTCTTCGGCTTCACCGAGATGGGTGGCTTCGACTACCTGAAGCACGTGCGCGTCGCCCTGGCGGAGCGGTTCGGGGCGAGGGGGGTGCCCGTGGATCTGCACGGGGTCGACGTCCACCCGTCGGCGTCGATCCGTCGACGCGCCGCGCGGCTGGTGGAGTGCGTGCACGCCACGGCCGGTGAGGGGGATGCGCCCATCCACCTGCTGGGGCACTCCGTGGGCGGGCTCGATGCGCGCCTGGTCGCCTCACCGACGGCCCAGTTCGGCGAGGGGGTTGGCGCGAGCCGGCCGTGGCTCCCGCGGGTGCGCTCGGTGACTACGCTCAACACCCCGCACTACGGATCCCCGGGCGGTGCGTTCTTCGCCACCAGCCAGGGACAGCGCGTGCTCTATGCGGTGAGTGCCATCACGGTGGCGGGTCTCACGCTGGGCACGCCCCCGCTCGCCGTGACCTCGGCGCTGGTGGCCGCGCTGGGCCGCACCCGCGAGCGGGCGGGCGTCGAGCTGCGCCTCGTGCAGCGCGTGGTCGAGGCCCTCGAGCGCGTGCTCGACGATCGCGCGCGCGACGCGGTGAAGGCGTGGCTGCGCAACGTTCGCGAAGACCAGGGCGCGATCGCACAGCTCATGCCCGAGGCGATGGATCTCTTCCAGGCCGGCGTCGAGGACAACCCGAGCGTCCACTACCAGTGCGTGGCCAGCTACGCGCCGCCGCGGCGTCGGCTGCGGCTGCCGGGCGACTTGCGCCGGCCCTGGCGCCCCGTCTCCGCGGCGCTCTTCCGGCTCTTGTACCGCGTCGCCTCGGGAACCAATCCCCGCTACCCGTTCGCGCCCCCCGACGGCGGGGACGAAACGCTGCGCGCGGTGCTCGGCCGCGTGCCGGACCGCCGCGCGAACGACGGCATCGTTCCGCTGCGCTCCCAGATCTGGGGCACCCTGATCTGGGCCGGGCAGGGCGATCATCTCGACGTCGTGGGCCACTTCGACGCGCCGCCCGACCACCGGGACTGGCTGTGCAGCGGCGCGGAGTTCGATCGCGGCCGCTTCGCCCGCATGATGGACCGGGTCGTCGCGGGAATGTGGGCCGCGGAGGCCGGCCGTGACACGCGGCACCCGCGGCCTCTAGACTGAGGGTGCGCCCGGACCGTGCGGGCGGAGGCGACAACGATGGGAGACGCACCTCTCACCCGCGAGCGCTTCGTCGAGCGCTACGGGCGCTTCTTCGGCACGCAGCGCATCGAGACCATCCAGAAGCTCGGCTACCTGCTGATCGAGGGCCGCGGCGAGGGCCCCTACCTCTTCGATACCGAGGGCCAGCGCTTCCTCGACCTGTGGAACGTCGGCGGCGTGAACAGCCTCGGCCATCGCCATCCGGCGCTCGTGCACGCCATGCAGGAGGCCCTGCGCAGCGAGGACTTCGGCTCCCTCTTCTTCTTCAGCGAGGCGAAGGGCCGGCTCGCGGAGACGCTCGCGCGCACCGCTCCGGGCCGGCTCGAGGTGACCTATCCCGCCGTGACGGGCAGCGAGGCGGTGGACCAGGCGATCAAGCTCGCGCGCGGCGCGACCGGGCGCACGGAGATCCTGCACGGCGACCACGGCTACCACGGCGTGACGGGCTTCGCGCTCACGATGATGGCGCCCGGTGAGATGCGCGACTGGGCCGAGCCGCTGATCCCGGACTTCCGCGCGGTGCCCTACGGAGACGCCGCGTCGCTGCGCGACGCGATCAGCGAGCGCACGGCCGCCGTCGTGCTCGAGCCGGTGCGCACCGACTACGACGGACGCGCGCCGGACCCCGACTACTTCCCCGCGGTGCGGCGGCTGTGCGATGCGCACGGCGCGAAGCTGATCGTCGACGAGGTCGTGACGGGCATGGGCCGCCTCGGTCACGTGTGGGGCATCGACCGCTGGCAGGTCGAGCCCGATCTGCTCGTCACCGCGAAGGGCTTCTCGGGCGGCCTGTTCCCCGTAGCGGCGGTCGTGATGCGGCCCGAGATCCTCGAGTTCTTCGGCGACAACCCGTATCGGATCATCTCGTCCTACGCCTGGTCGAACGTGGGTGCGACCGTCGCGCGCCGGGCGATCGAGGAGACCGAGAAGCTGCTGCCCGAGGCCAATGCCATGGGCGACCGGCTCGAGGCCGTCCTGCTCGACCTGGCCGCGCGCTTCCCGTCGGTGATTCACGGCGTTCGCCGCACCGGGCTTTTGTACGCGCTCGACCTGCGCGACGAGATGGCCGGCATCGGCTTCCTGCTGGGCCTGTTCCAGCGCGGCGTCATCGCGGTGGCGTCTTCGCAGAACCTCGCGGTGCCCAAGCTCTACCCGCCGCTCATCCTCGAGGACGCGCAGATCGCCGAGTTCGCGGAGAAGGCCGAGGACGCGCTGGGCGCGCTCGCGTAGCCCCCACCCGAAGCGATGCGCACGAGCGCTGCGACCTTTTCGAGGGTCGCGCGTAATCGCTCTGTGCGCGCTTGCCGCGCCAACCAAACAGGAGAGACACGATGAAGACGAATCGCTTCGTGCGCCTTGCAATCGCCGCCTGCGCCCTGCTTCTGGGTGCCGGCGACGCGGCGGCCCGCGGTGCCGTCGAGGGCCCGGTCATCTACGTGGAGAG
>CP070734.1:194557-208258 GCA_020347605.1 Deltaproteobacteria bacterium
GCGTTCCAATACGGCGCGCCGCCGCACGGCGGCATCGCACCGGGCATCGACCGGATCGTGATGCTGCTCGCCGAAACTCCGAACCTGCGCGAGGTGATCGCATTCCCGTTCAACCAGAACGCGCGCGATCTCATGATGAACGCGCCGGCCCTCGTTCCCGACGAGCGCTTGCGCGAGCTGGGACTGCGAACGCTCCCCGCGCGCAAGGGCCGCGGCGCGAAGGGCGCCCCCGCCGGGTGACCCGCGCCGACGCCCGTTCGTGCGGGGCGCGGCACGGCGACGGTCGACCGGGTCGCGCGGCGCGCGCGGGGTTGTGATCCACGAATCGATCGCGCACCGTACGCGACATGGACGCGCCGCGCTTCATCCGGGACGTGGGCGAGGAGGACTTCGAAGCCGAGGTCATCCGGCGCTCCGAGGAGACGCCGGTCGTCCTCGACTGCTGGGCGCCGTGGTGCGGACCCTGCCGGGTGCTGACGCCGATTCTCGAGCGGCTCGCGACGCAGCACGCGGGCGACTTCATCCTGGCCAAGCTCGACATCGATACGGCGCCCGCGCTGGCGCAGGGCCTGGGCATCCGCAGCATTCCGGCGGTCATCGGATTTCGCGACGGCCGCATCGTGGCGGAGTTCCTCGGCGCGCAACCCGAGCCGGTCGTGCGTGAGTTCGTCGCGCGCCTGCTGCCCACGCAGGCCGACCGCCTCACGCGCCAGGCCGACGAGCGCGCGGCGGCCGGCGAGCGGGACGCAGCCGAGGCGCTGTTGCGGCAGGCGCTCGAGCTCGAGGCGCGCAACCCGCGCGCGCTGCTCGCCCTCGCCCGCCTGCTCGGCGAGCGGGACGCGTCCGCAGAGGCGCTCGATCTTCTGGACCGCATCGTGGACGGCGAGCACCTCGAAGGGGAAGCGCAGCGCCTGGCGGCCGAGCTGCGAACCCATCCGGCGACCACGGCGGAGGTGGAGTCCCTGCAGCGCCGCGTCGCGGAGGCCCCCGACGATCTCGGCGCGCGACTCGAGCTCGGTCGCGCGCTCGCCGCGCGAAACGAATACCCGGCGGCGCTCGAGATGCTGCTGTCCGTGGTGAAGCGGGATCCCGCCTTTGCGGACGACGCGGCCCGCAAGCTGATGCTCGACATCTTCGCGCTGCTCGGATCCGACGATCCGCTGACGCAGCGGTACCGCGGCGAGCTGGCCCGGGCGCTGTACCGCTGATCGGGGCCCCCGCGCGGCGCTCGAGCGCGGCCGGTTCCGCCACGCGCTGGAGGTGCTCAATCGCCCCGTGTCCGAGTCGTTTCTCCCGGAATGAGGATGCGATCGGCGTCGATCGGCTGCGCGCGGCTCACGAAGATCTCGAGGTCGAATCGGCCGCAGCGGAACGGCGTGAGCTCGTAGAGGTCGTGGAGCCGGGGATTCTCCAGCATCTCGTCGATCGCGTGCACGCTGCCGACGCGCGATCTCTCGTCGTTCATGAAGATGATGCGGGGTCGCCGGTCCAGCACGTAGTCGCTGTCGGACCGCTGGTGTCCGGGCAGACTCTGCGGGTCGAACTTCCCCTTCCGCGCGATGTGCCGGTCGTTCAGTCCCAGCATGTCGATCACCGGGCGCCGCGCGTAGTAGGGAAGCACGCCCGCGGTCACCGAAGCCACCCAGTCGTCGGGATCCGTCGCCTCCCGGATGCAGCGCCCGAAGAGCGTGGCGTTGCGGTTCGCGTAGTTCGAGAACCACGCGTTCTTCTGCGCCACGCGCCACTCGTAGACGTTGCCGCCGACGTACATCGCGGACACGACCGCGATCCAGAGCGCGGCGGGCCGCGCGCGCCAGGGCGGCGTGATGCCGGCGCGCTGCGCCGACGCGAGCGGACGCCGCACCAGCTCCTGGATCAGCAGGAAGACGAAGGGCGCGAGCGGAATGGCATAGCGGCCCCCGGCGCCGCCGTTGCGCAACACGAAGCCCGCGTACGCGGCGACGAGGACCCCGAGGCAGAGCGCCCAGCGGCGACGCAGGAGCGGGGGGCCCGCCAGCACGGCGAGAACCGCCAGGAAGCCGGTCGAGTACACGAAGAAGAACGTCACGCTCTTCAGGCCCCAGAGCCAGTTGCCCGCGGCGCGCATGTAGTAGGTGTTCGGCACGAGATCGCCGTAGTAGTGGAGGCGCCAGCCGACGTGCGCCGCGACGATCACCGCGAAGACACTCCCGTACTCCAGCACGCGCCGGATCTCCCGGCGCAGATCGGTCCGCTGCAGCACGGCCCAGGCGAGGTCCGACAGCGCCAGCGCCGCCAGCCAGACCACGGCGTCCGGGCGCGTCAGATAGGCGAGCCCGAACAAGAGACCGACCGGGAATCCGGAGCGCGACGCGCGCTCGCGCTCGAGGTGCACGGCGACGGCGAGGAACACGAGCAGCGCGAACAGCATCGACTCGAGACCGATCCCGATGTGGCGGATGAACACGAGGCTCGCGGTCAAGAGAGCCGGCGCCAGGTAGGAGATCCCGGCAACGGGCTCGTCGCGGAAGTAGCGGATCGAGAAGCGCGCCAGCGCAACGACCAGACCCGCGGCGCACAGGACCGAGAGCCCGCGCGAGAACCCGGGCAGATCGAAGCCGGCCGCGTAGCCCAGGGCCAGCAGCAGGACCCACAGGAAGTTCGTGTAGCCCTCGACGCGTTCGCCCGGATTGAACACGACGCCGTGTCCGTCGACGAGGTTCTCGGCGTACCGGTACGAAATGAACGCGTCGTCGGTGAGCGGGCTGATCCACTCGGCGCCGAGCCAGAAGTAGGCGCAGAGTGCGGCGAAGGCCGCACAGCCGACCGCGAGACGCCGCATGCTCACTCCGCTCCTGTCCCGTTGCCGGTTCGGGACGCCGTGTCCGCCCGGCCGGCCGGGTGCGGTCCCCACCGCGGCAAGCCCCAGATGCTGCTACGGCGACGCGGATTCGGCAACCCGCGCGTCCGCCGCGCCCGAGCCCGCCGGCGGCGGCGACGAGCTACACTGCCCGCCGCGTGACTGCGGAGGACGATCGTCTGGCGCACCGGCCCGCCGCCCTCACCCGCGTCGCCGCACGCGGCGGTCGGTGGCTCGCAACCGGCGCCGGGATCCTGGTCGGCACGCTGCTGCTGCTCGAGCTGCTCCTCCAGCTCGGGTCCCTGTTCGCCAGCGATCGGGCCAGCGCGTGGCGAACGGGAGCGACGCACCGGATCCTGTGCGTCGGCGACTCGCACACCTGGGGCGCGGGGGTCTCGCGGGAGGACGCGTATCCCTCGCATCTGCAGCGCCGGCTCGACGCGCGCGAGCCCGGCGCGTACTCGGTGATGAACCTGGGTCTGCCCGGCATGAGCACGACGCAGGTCCGCCGCCGCCTGGGCACCTGGCTCAGTCGCTACGAGCCGGACGCGCTGATCGTGTGGGCCGGCGTGAACGACGCCTGGAACCGGGCGGAGGTCGAGCCGGAGCCGGGCCTGGCCGGGGTGCGCCTGCGGGCGCTGATGAGTCACCTCCGACTGGTTCGGCTCGTCACGGTCTGGATGCACGACCGCACGCTCGAGCGCTACGTCGCGGCGAGCGATGCGGAGCGCGTCTGGTCCCCGACCCACGTGGAGGATTCGCTGGGACCGGAAGAGAGCTGGACGGTGCAGCACGACGGCGTGGTGGAAACGATCACGCACGACCGGCGCGTCTCGCCGACGCCGGAGGATGAGATCGAGATCCAGGCCCGCGTGGAGGCAAACCTGGCGCGCATCGCGGCGTACGCGCGCGCAGCGGGCATCCCCGTGATCGCGATCGCGTACCCGCGCGACGCGAGCTGGTACGCGGTTGCGAATCGCGCGCTCCGCAGCGCAGCGGAGACCTACGCTCTGACGCTCGTGGAGTCGGCCGCTTCGGTGGACCGGATTCCCGGAGACGAGCAGGTCTGGCTGTACGCGGCGCATCCGGACGGGCGCGCGTACGACGAGATCGCGCGCGACCTCGTCCCGGTGGTGCAGGCGGCGCTCGCCCGCGAGTGATCGCCGCCCCCGGTCGCACGCTCACGACCAGACCTGGCGACACACCCGCAGCCAGTTCTCGCCGAGGATGCCCCGGATCTCGCGCTCGCCGTAGCCGCGGCGCAGGAGCTCCTCGGTGATGCGGGGCGCGTCCTCCAGCTCGAGCTGTCGCATCTCCCCGTAGCCGGCCTCCGGCGGGTAGCGGTCCGGCATGCGCGCAACGAACGCTTCGAACGACTCGAGGTCGAACACGTAGTCGAGCCCCAGGCCCACGTGCTCGGCCCCGACGAGCTGCGCGACATGATCGATGTGGTCTACCAGACGCCCCGGCGTGGCCCCGCCCTCTCCCAGGAACGCGCTCAGTCCCGTGATGCCCAGAACGCCCCCCGTCGCCGCACAGGCCTCGATCACCTCGTCGCGGACACAGCGGGGGTGGTCGCAGAGCGCGCGCGCGTTGGTATGCGAGATGATGACGGGCGACCGCGAGGCCTCGATCGTCTCCAGGGTCGTCCGCTGACCCGTGTGCGCGCAGTCGACGAGCATCCCGACGCGATTCATCTCGCGAATCAGGGCCCTGCCGAACGCGCTCAAGCCCGTGTCGTCGCGCACGTGGCAGCCGCAGCCAACGCGATTCGCCTCGTTGTACGCCATCAGCGCATGGCGCACCCCGAGCTGGTAGAAGAGGTCGACCCAGCCGAGCTCGTCCTCGAAGGGGCTCGTTCCCTGGAAGTGCAGCAGCACGGCGAGCTTGCCCGCGGCGCGGGCCTCGAGCACGGCGTCTGCGGAGTCCACCAGGGCGCAGGTGTCGGAGCGCTCCGCCACGAAGCGCCGGTAGCCGGCGACCTGCGCCGCCGCAGCCCGGAAGTCCATGCCGTCGACGGCGAGCGTGATCGACTGGGCGTCGAAGCCCGCGCGTGCGGCGCGGGCGAACAGGTCCGCCTTTCGCTCCGGCCGGCCCGGCGTGATGATCGGAAGCGTCATGTCGAAGACCAGGGCGTCGGCGTGCAGCTCGGCCGCTTCCGGGGAGACGTCCGAACCAGCCATCGCGAGGCCTCCCGATCCGGATCCGGAACGTGGGGGCTCCGGTCCGCGCCCAGCGCACGCCGTGACGCCCGGCGGCGCCAGACCGTGCGGCTCCGCTGGCAACGGTATCATCCGCGCCTCGCGTGGAGCAGCGCCCTGGATCGAGCCGGTGCGAAGGGCCTCGAGCCGGCGCCGCGGTCGCGACGTGCGGTGGCGTGCGGTTCGATTGGCTGGATCGGAAGGACATCGGCTAGACCCTGATCGTGCGAACCGACCGCTCGCTGCCGTTTCTCCTCGGCCTCGCCCTGCTGGCGGCGATCGGCGCGCTGGCCGGCGTGCGCCACGGCCCGCCGGCCGTCCCGAGCGCCGCGAGCGGGGAGACCGCGTTCTCCAGCGAGCGCGCCCGCGCGCTGCTGGAGCCGCTGGTCGGCGACGGCGTCCCCCACCCCGCGGGCTCCGAAGCCGCGGCACGCGTCCGAGCCCGCATCGTCGAAGCGCTCCGGCGCTCCGGCTATGCGCCGATCGAGCGGACGGGCTTCGGCTGCAGCCCGTACGGCGCGTGCGCCGACGTGCGCAACGTGCTCGCGCGCCTGCCCGGGCGGGAACCCGGACCGGCCGTCCTGCTGGCCTCCCATTACGACTCGCAGCCCGCCGGGCCGGGCGCCTCGGACGACGGCGTCGGCACGGTGGTGATGCTGGAGATCGCGCGCGCAATCCGGGCCGGCCCCCCGCTGCGGAACGACGTGATCTTCCTGTTCGACGAGGGTGAGGAATACGGCCTGCTCGGCGCCGAGGCGTTCGTCGCCTCGGATCCGTGGGCCGGCGACGTGGCGGTCGTGCTCAACATCGAGGCGCGCGGCACGACGGGCGCCAGCGTCATGTTCGAGACCAGCCCGCGCAATGCCGCGCTGGTGGACGTCTACGCGCGGTCCGTCGCGCACCCGCGTGCGAGCTCGGCCTTCTCGACCGTCTACGAGCGGCTTCCGAACGACACGGATCTCACCGTCTTCAAGCGACACGGCTATGCCGGACTGAACTTCGCGCACGCGGGGAACGTGGAGCACTATCACACGCCGCTCGACGACGTGGACCACGTCGTCCCCGCGACGATCCAGCACCACGGCGAGAGCCTGCTCGCGGTCACGCGCGCGCTCGCCGACGCCGAGCTCCCGCTTCCGGCGACGCACGACGCCGTCTTCTTCGACCTGTTCGGCTTCGCCCTGGTGCGCTGGCCCGCGGCGGCGACCCTGCCGATCGCCCTTGCGGCCCTCGCCCTGTCGGCGCTGCTCGCGTCGCGGGCGGCGCGCCGGCACGCGCTCGCCGGCCGCGAGGGGCTGTTCGGCGTCGCGGCCTGGCCGCTCGCCATCGGCCTCGCCGCGCTGGCCGGTCTCGCGCTGACCGGGCTCCTGCAGTGGCTCCACGGCGTGGAGACGCCCTGGACCGCCCATCCCACCCCGACGCGCGCGGCGCTGTTCGCGCTGGCGGCGCTCGGCGTCGCCGTCGCGACGCAGCTCGTCGCCTCGCGATCGGGACCGCTCGGTCTCCTGTACGGCGCCGGCGTGGGCTGGGCGGTCGTCGCCACCGCTCTCGCCGCCACGCTGCCGGGCCTCGCCTTCCTGTTCCTGGTTCCGAGCCTGGCGTTCGGCGTCGCGGTCGGCGTGGCCGGGCTCGCGCGACCCGGCGCCGACGCCGTCGCCGGCCGGGTCGGCAGCGCGGGACTCGTGCTGGCGGCGGGTGTTCTGTGGCTGCCGGTCGCGCTCTCGGTCGAGGACGCGCTCGGCCTCCGCGCCGGCGCGCTGGTCGCGGCGAGTGTGGCGCTCGCCGGCTCGGGGGCGATGCCCCTTCTCGCAGCCGCGCCGCGACCCGGGCGCCGCGCGCTTCTCGCCGTCGCGGGGGGCGTGGCCCTCGGCGCCACCGCCGTCGCGCTGCTGCGGTCGCCCTACTCCGACTCCCACCCGCGTCACCTGAGCCTCATGTTCCATCAGGACGCCGACGCGAACGCGGCGCAGTGGCTGCTCAGCGCGCAGCACGGTGCGCCGCCGGCGGAGCTGCGCGGACCGGCGCGCTGGGTGGCGCCGGACGATCCGCCGCTCCCGATCCTGCCGGGCTGGTACACGCACGCGGTCTACAGCCGCCCCGCGCAGCCGGTGAACGCGCGCGGTCCGGAGCTCACCGTCCTCGAGCAGACGGCGACACCCGAGGGACGGCGCGTGCGCGTCCGCATCCGCTCGCCGCGCGGCGCGCCGGTAGTCGAGATCTGGGTGCCTCCCGAGGTGGAGCCGGTCGCGGTCACGCTGCGGGGCACGCGGTTTCCACCGCAGTCCGAGCGGATGCTGAAGTTCACGCGCGGCTGGCGGCGCTACGCCTACGTGACGGCGCCGCGGGCCGGCTACGAGCTGGAGTTCGTGTTGCGCGAGCGCGAGCCCGTCCCGATCTACCTGATCGACCAGAGCTACGATCTGCCCCCGACCGCGGCCCCCATTCTCGAGGCGCGGCCGGACTGGGCCGTACCCGTCGCGTCGGGCGATTCGTGGGTCGTGTCGCGACGGCTTCGCCTCTAGGCGAACGCGTCCGTGAGCCGCCGCGCTGCGGGCGACGGTTCCGAGCGCACGCAGGACGGATCGAGGAGGAGACCATGAGCGAGCTGCCCGCGCCGATCACGGCGCCGCCCGGTGCCGACGAGCTGGCCGCGCGGCTCGCGAAGGTGCAGTGCGCGATGCGGGAGCAGGGCCTCGACACCTACGTCTCGTTCGATCCGGTCAACATCTACTACCTCACCCACTTCGCGAACCAGGTGCACGAGCGCCCCTTCCTGCTCGTCATCCCGGGCGAAGGCGTCCCGACGCTGGTCGTGCCGCTGCTCGAGAAGAGCCACGTCGAGGCCCGGGCGCGCTGCCCACTCGACTACGCCACCTACTACGAGTTCCCCGCGCCCGAAGGCGGGAACTGGCACGACGTCTACCGCGCGCAGATCCCGAGCGGCTCGCGCGTCGGCGTCGAGTCCGCCATGCCGGTCGGGATCTGCCAGCGCACGCCGGGCGAGACGCGGGTGACGGACATCATCGAGGAGGTGCGACTCGTCAAGTCGGAGTACGAGATCGGGCGCAACGTCCACGCCTGCCAGGTCGTCAACCTGGGGCACGAGAAGGTGCTCGAGACCTGTCGGCCCGGCGTCGTCGAAGGCGCCATCTACGCCGCCGCCTCCCAGGCGATGCTGGGACGGATCCTCGCCGACATCCCCCACGCGAACATCATCGTGTCCCGAGCCGTCGGCGCCGTCTGGCCGCCGGCGCTGTCGCACGATCCGCACATCGTGCCCACCTTCGGCACCGCGATGGAGCACGGCGGCCCGCACGTCTCGATCGTGTTCGCGCAGGTGGACGGCTACGGCGTCGAGCTGGAACGCACGTTCTTCCTGGGCGCGGTGCCGGAGCCGGCGAAGGCGCCGTTCGACGCCATGCTCGCGGCCCGCGCGCGCGCCTACGAGCTCGCGCGACCCGGCGCCAACCTGAGCGAGATCGACCGCGCCGTTCGCGCGCGGATCACCGACCGCGGCTACGGCGACCGCATCCTGCATCGCACGGGCCACGGCTTCGGCATCACCGGACACGAAGCCCCGTACGTGGCCGAGGGTTACGACCGTGAGCTCGAGCCCGGCATGCTGATCAGCATCGAGCCGGGCATCTACATTCCCGGGATCGGCGGCTTCCGGCACTCGGACACCGTGCTCGTGACGGATGCGGGTTGCGTGCCGCTGACTCGAGCGCCGGAGACGCTCGCGGATCTCACGATTCCGCTGTGAAGCGCGCCGCGCTGCGCTCGTCGATCCAGTCGAGCATCACGCGCAGCGCCAGGCCGAGATTTCCGCACTGGCAGTGCGTGTGGGCGCTCTCCGCGCGGGTGAAGATCCGCCCGGTGAAGGAGCGGACGTTCGAGAGTGCGCGCGCCTGGCGGTGGAAGTGTTCGAGCGGCATGTAGTGATCCTCGCTCCCGGCCAAAAGCAGGAAGTCCTGCGTGATGCGAGGCGAGATGTGCCGCGTGGTGAACGCCTTCATCCGCCGCAGGTAGTCGTAGGGGCGCTCCACGCCGAACACGTAGGTTCCGTGCTCGAATGCCCAACGCGAGAACGGGTCTCGATCCATCTGCCGGCGCGCCAGCGCGTCCATGATCCGCCCGGCGCGCAGCCCCAGCAGGAGGCGCGTCGCGATCCGCAGCCCGCGCGGCCGCGTGGAGAGGCCGGCCTCGAAGAGATCCCAGCACACGTCGAACGCGATGACGCGGCGGATGCGCGGCAGGAAGGCGGCCGCCCGCGGCGCGAGGTATCCGCCCAGCGAGATTCCGAGCAGCGTGACATCCGCCAGATCGAAGTGGTCGAGCACCGCCGCGACCGGGCGCTCCCACTCCGGCGTGAACGGGATCCCCTGCTTTCGGATCACCGCCCCCTGCCCCGGGCCCTCGAACAGCACCACCTCGTGACCGGCGTCGGCCATGCAGCGGACCAGCGGGTAGAGCTCCTCCTTGTAGGAATCGAAGCCGCCGTGAACGACCACGACGCCCTTCGGCGTCACACCCTCCGGCGCGCCGAGCCGCCAGGCCGGCAGGTGCCCCGCCTCGTACGGGACCTCCGACGCGCGAATGGCCCCGCGCGCGAATGCGTCGGCCTGCGCTTCCCGGAACAGCGCCGCCTGCCGGTCGTAGGTGGGCGCCCGATCCGGGTCGCCGGGCGCCATGAAGAACTCCGCGGCGCGAAGGTAGGCCCCGGCGTCGTGGGCGCGGCCCTCGGAGGCGGCGGCCTCGGCGAGGGCCAGGAACTCGCGCTTCCAGTCCGCGAGGTCGCGAATCCGGGGCGCGAGCTTCCGGACCTCTTCGAGCCGTCCGCCCCCCAGCGTGGCCAGCCGGTTGAGCTGGAAGTCGAGGCTGCGGTCCTCGTGCAGTGCGTGAACTCCGACCGGAAACCCGAGATCCTTCATGGCGTTTTCCTCACGCCGGGTCGATGGCCGCTGGCCCGCCCGGATCCGACGGGCCGCACGCGCGGGCACCGTCTCGGACGGGTGGGCGGGCCGCTGATATTACTAAATTGGAAATATTTAGTCGATGAGAGTAATCTTTGCCGCCATGCAGCCCAGCGCGAAGAGCTTCCTGCTCGACCTGCTCTCCACGCTCCGCCGGGGCACGATGCCGGTGGGCGCGCTGGTAGAGGCGGCGCAGCTCTTCGGCATCGCGGAGAACTCGACGCGCGTGGCCCTGACCCGGCTGCTCGCCGCCGGACGGGTGGAGCGGGATGCGCGCGGCCGCTATCGGCTCGGCGAAGCCGCGCGACCGGTCGGTCGCTGGGTGAGCTCTTGGCGCGATCTGGAGCGACGCGAGCGCCGCTGGAACGGGAGCTGGGTGGGCGTGATGGACGGCGAAGGCGCCGCGCGCAACGCGCGCCGCGATCGGCGCCGGCGCGACCGGGCCCTGCGCTTCCTCGGCTTTCGCTCGCTCGCCCCCGGGCTCAGCGTGCGCCCCGACAATCTGCGCGGCGGCGTCGCGGCACTTCGCGCCGAGCTGGGCGGGCTCGGTCTGCGACCGGGAGATCTCGTGTTCGTGCTCCGCGACCTCGACCCGGTGACCGAGGCGCGGGCGCGCGGCCTGTGGGACATCGACGCGCTGCACGCGGCGCACCGCGCCCTGCGTACCGAGGTCGAGCGGAGCGATCGGCGCTTCGATCGGCTCTCGGTCGAGGCGGCCATGCGCGAATCCTTCCTGCTGGGGGGGCAGGTGATCCGCCAGCTGCTGCTCGATCCACGGCTGCCCGCCGCGATCGACCCGGGCGAGGAGCGGCGCTCCCTGCTCGAAGCGCTGCGGCGCTACGACACGCGCGGCCGCAGCGCCTGGGCGGCCTTTCTCGCGCGCTTCGGCGTCCCGCACCTGCGGGCGCCGGCCGACACACGGATGGGTGCGGGCGCGGAGCGGCTCGCCCGCTAGGCGACGGGACGACGAAGGAGATCGGACATGACGTCGAGTGCGGCAACAGCGACCGAGAGCCTGGAGGCCGGCTGGCGCGCGGCGCTCACGCGCGAAGACATCGATCGCCTGCTCGAGCTCGACGACCTCCGCTCGTGGCTCTCCCTGGCGCTGAACTGGGCGCTCGTCTTCGCGAGCTTCGCGCTGGTCGCCTACTGGCCGAACCCGCTCACGATCCTGCTGGCGCTCTTCGTGATCGGCGCCCGCCAGCTCGGCTTCGCGGTGCTCATGCACGAGGCCTCACACCGGACGCTGTTCCGCAATCGCCGCCTCAACGACGCGGTCGGCAACTGGCTGTGCGCCTATCCGATCTGGAGCGACCTGCACCCCTATCGACCCTATCACCTCCAGCACCACGCGAAGACGGGCAGCGCGGCGGATCCGGACATCGGATTGGTGCGACCGTTTCCGATCAGCGGCGCGAGTCTGCGGCGCAAGGTGTGGCGCGATCTCTCGGGCCAGACCGGACGCAAGTTCGCGCGCGGTGCCTGGCGGCGAACCTTCGGGCACTACCGGCAGGATCCGATCGCGCGCCGCGCGGCGCAGGGCGTGGTGATCACGAACCTCGCGCTGCTCGGCCTGCTGTGGGCCGTTGGACGGCCGGAGCTCTACCTGCTGTGGGTCGCCGCCTGGTTCACCACGCATACCCTCGTGACGCGGATTCGCTCGATCGCGGAGCACGCGCTCACGCCCGACCCGGAAGACCCGCTCGGCAACACGCGCACGACGCTCGCGAGCGGATGGGAGCGACTGTTCCTGGCGCCCAACCGCGTGAACTACCACCTCGAGCACCACCTGCTGATGACCGTGCCCCACTACAAGCTGCCGGACCTGCACCGCCTGCTGCGGGAGCGCGGCGTACTCGACCGCGCCTGCGTGGAGCGCGGTTACTGGCGGGTCCTGCAGCGGGCGGCCTCGCGGCCGGCGTCCGGTGGCGGCTCCCGGGGTGACGAGGAGACCGCCGGGCTGTCGCAGGTCAACGGTCTGTGAGCGCGGCCCTCGCCGGCGAGAGCTGCGCCGGCGTGAGGCCCAGCGCGCCGAGGTCCGCCGGCAGCGCGCCATCCACGATCAACGCGGCCGCGGCGCGGGCTGCAGCGGGCGCGGTCATGATCCCGAAGCCACCCTGGCCGGCGAGCCAGAAGAAGCCGGGAAGCTCGGGGTCCATTCCGATCACGGGCGACCGATCGGCGACGAAGCTGCGCAGCCCCGCCCAGCTGCGGCGGATGTGCTGGATCTCGAGCGCCATCGCGCGTTGCACGCGGTCCGCCACCAGCGCGACGTCGTACTCGTCGGGCGTCGCGTCGCAGGGCTCGGAGGGGGTCTCGTCGCAGGGCGACGCGAGCAGGCAACCGCCCTCCGGCTTGACGTAGAAATCCTCGTCGGTGTCGATCACGCAGGGCCAGCCGCGCACGTCCCGTCCGGGCGGCGGATCGAACGTGATGGCGGTGCGCCGCAGCGGACGCAGCCCGACCGGACGCGCCCCCGCCAGGCGACCCACCGCATCGCACCACGCACCCGCCGCATTCACGACCACTCCCGCTTGGTGCACAGCACCGCCGGCGTGGATCTCCCAGTCGTCGCCCACGCGCTCGAGTCGCGTGATCTCCGCCTTCGTGACGATCTCGCCGTCGCGCCGCCGCAGCCCGCGCAGGAATGCCTCGAGCAGCCCCGCGACATCGATGCTCATGGCGTTCGGCTCCACGGCCGCGGCGGCCAGGTAGTCTTCGCGCAGCGCGGGGCAGAGCTCGCGCGCGCGCGCGGCGTCGAGCTCGCGAAGGTCCGCGCCCGACGACCGACCCGCCGCGACCGCCTGCGCGAGGCGCGCGCGCTGGTCCTCGCGCGCGATCCAGACGACGGGCTTCGGGTGGACCAGGGGGTGGTCCGAGAAGCCCTCGGGCGGGTGCTCCAGGAACGCCCGCCCCCCGCGCGTCAGCGCGCCGACGACCCGGTTGCCGTAGCTCTCGACCAGGAAGGCCGCGGAACGGCCGGTGGTGTGCAGGCCGGGAAGGCGCTCGCGCTCCAGCAGCACCACCCGCCCGCGCGCCTGCAGCTCATAGGCGACGGAGGCGCCCGCGATGCCGGCGCCGATCACGGCGAAGTCGCAGCGGCTCACGCCGCGATCGGTACTCCACTCGCGCCGGTGCGGCAAACGGTCACTTGCGCGCGAAGACGTGGACGCTGGTGACGGCGTCCCCATAGCTCTTCGCCTCGTCCAGCGAGATGTCGAGGCGCTCCATCAGCTCCTTGAGCCGCGGGTCGTCGAAGTCCATGGCCTGGGCGAAGCGCGCCTCGCGCAGCACCCGGACCTCGCGGAAGCCGGCCTTCTCGATGATCTCGAAGTACGCGGCGCGGAGGCTCGCACCGCCGACGCAGCCGATGTAGGCGTCGATGCTCTCGAGGACCCGCTCCGGCAGCGCCCGCTCCAGGACGATGTCGGAGATCATGAGCCGGCCGCCGGGCCGCAGCACGCGATGGGCCTCGCGGTAGACCCGGTCCTTCTCGGGCGAGAGGTTGATCACGCAGTTCGAGATGATCGCGTCGACGCTGGCGTCGTCGACCGGGAGCGCCTCGATGTGGCCCTTGCGGAACTCGACGTTCGTCACGCCGGCCTTGGCTGCGTTCGCCCGCGCCTTCTCCAGCATGGCGTCGGTCATGTCCACGCCGATGACCCGGCCCGTGGGGCCGACCTGGCGT
>CP070734.1:208358-222045 GCA_020347605.1 Deltaproteobacteria bacterium
GAAGTGATCATCGTCGACGAGTTCACGGGTCGGCTGATGCCCGGGCGCCGCTGGTCCGACGGGCTGCATCAGGCGGTCGAGGCCAAGGAAGGCATCTCGGTCCAGAGCGAGAACCAGACGCTCGCCACGGTGACGTTCCAGAACTACTTCCGCATGTACGACAAGCTGTCCGGCATGACCGGGACGGCGGACACCGAGGCCCCCGAGTTCGCCAAGATCTACGACCTCGACGTCGTCGTGATTCCGCCCAACCGACCGATGATCCGCAAGGACCACGCGGACGTGGTCTACAAGACCAGGCCGGAGAAGTTCGACGCGGTGGTCGAAGAGGTTCGCGAGCGCCACGAAACGGGGCAGCCGATCCTGGTGGGCACGATCTCGATCGAGACCTCGGAGATGCTCTCGCGCAAGCTCAAGAAGTTCGGCGTCAAGCACAACGTGCTCAACGCGAAGCACCACGAGCGCGAGGCCGAGATCGTCGCGCAGGCGGGCCGCAAGGGCGCCGTGACCATCTCGACCAACATGGCCGGCCGCGGCACGGACATCATCCTGGGCGGGAACCCCGAGATGCTGGCCCTCGCGCGCTGCCGGGGGGACCGGGACGATCCGGAGTTCCCCGCGATGGTCACGCAGTTCGAAGAGAGCTGCGCCAAGGAGCGCGAAGACGTGGTCGCTGCGGGCGGCCTGCACATCATCGGCACGGAGCGCCACGAGAGCCGCCGCATCGACAACCAGCTGCGCGGTCGGTCGGGGCGCCAGGGAGACCCGGGCTCGAGCCGTTTCTTCCTGTCGCTCGAGGACGACCTGCTGCGGATCTTCGGTTCGGAGCGCATCACGCCGCTGATGGAGCGGCTGGGCCTGCAGGAAGGCGAGGCGATCGAGCACCGGATGCTGACCCGCGCCATCGAGAACGCCCAGAAGAAGGTCGAGGCGCGCAACTTCGAGATCCGCAAGCACCTGCTCGATTACGACGACGTCATGAACAAGCAGCGAACGGCTTTCTACGGCCGTCGCCGCGAGTTCCTGTCGCGCGAGAACGTGCACGACGAGATCCTGGAGATGGTCGAAGGCGTGCTGGTCGACCTCCTGAATGCCCACTGGCCGGCCAAGGGAGATCCCGAGGCCGAGGCGCTCGACGCGATCGCGAAGGCGTTCGAGGCGCATTTCGGCGTGGCCTTCGACCCGCGCCAGCCTCCGTTCTGCGAGGGCAACGCGCTCGCCAAGGACCGCGACGTGCTGGGGCGCGCCGTCCTCGATCGGCTCGTCGAGGCGCTCGACGAGAAGATGCGTCAGTGCGCGGCGCATCAGGAACGCTTCAAGGAGTACGGCTACCCGGACTTCCATTTCTTCGAGCGGCAGATCCTGCTCCAGATCCTCGACACGCAGTGGAAGGACCACCTGCTCAGCATGGACGGCCTGCGCGAGGGGGTGGGGCTGCGCGGCTACGCGGGCAAGAAGCCCGAGATCGAGTACCAGCGCGAGGGCTTCATCCTGTTCCAGGAGATGAACGAGCGGGTGGACGCGCAGGTGAGCGAGATGGTGTTCAAGTTCGCACTGCCCGAGCCCGCGCTCGAGCGGCCGCCGGCGCCCGCGCAGGGACGGGCGCCCGGCTCGGTGCTGGAGCGACGCCCCGCGCCGGCCGGACGCGGGGCGCCGCCGCGCCGGCTGGAAGGCAAGGCGGGGAAGGTCGGTCGCAACGACCCGTGTCCGTGCGGCAGCGGACGCAAGTACAAGAAGTGCCACGGCGCGGCGTGACGCACGTGCCGTCCCGGTCCGGCGTGAAGACGCGCCTCCCCAGCCGATGAGTCGTCGCTCCCCGCCCGTCGTCCCCGGCTTCCGGGCCAGCGGCGTCCTGTGCGGGATCAAGAAGAACGGACTCGACCTCGCACTCCTCGCGAGCGATCGCCCGGCGGCCGTCGCGGGCGTCTTCACGCGTTCGAGCGTGGTCGGCGCTCCCGTCGAGCTCTGCCGCGAGCGGGTTCGATCGGGCCGCGCGCGCGGCGTGGTGGTCAACAGCGGCATCTCCAACGTGGCGATGGGCGCGCGGGGGCGCCGCGATGCGCGCGCCATGACGGAGCTCGCCGGACGCGCGCTCGGCTGCCCGGCAGAGCAGATGCTGGTCGCCTCGACGGGCGTGATCGGGGAGCCCCTGCCGATGAGGCGCGTGCAGGCAGGCATCGCGCGGGCCGCGAAGGAGCTTTCAACGGAGGGTCTGCCCCGCGCGGCGCGGGCCATCATGACGACCGACACGGTTCCGAAGCTCGCGCAGGCGCGGGCCCGGGTCGGGGGCCGCTGGATCCGGGTGGCCGGCATCGCGAAGGGCGCGGGCATGGTCGAGCCGCACGTGGCGACGATGTTGGCGTTCCTGCTGACGGATGCCGCGGCGACGCCCGCGCACCTGCGCCGGGTACTCCGCCAGGCGGCGGACGCCAGCTTCAACCGCCTCACGATCGACGGCGAGACGTCGACCAGCGACACGGTGCTGCTGTTCGCGAATGGCGCCGCTGGGAACGACGTCCTGCGCGGACCCGGGTCCCCGGGCGCGCGGGCCTTCGCGGCGGCGGTGGAGTCGGTGTGCGGCGAGCTCACGCGGGCGCTCGCCCGCGACGGGGAGGGCGCCACGAAGCTCGTCACGGTGCGCGTGCGGGGCGCGCGCACGCGGGCCGAGGCGGACCGCGCCGCGCGCCGCATCGCCAACTCGGTGCTGGTCAAGACCGCCCTGTTCGGCCGGGACGCCAACTGGGGGCGCGTTCTGCAAGCCGTGGGCGCGGGTGAGGTGCGGGTGGATCTGGCCCGGACCCGGGTGCGCCTCGGGGGCATCACGGTGTTCCGAAACGGCTCCTCGGCCGGGCCCGCGGCGCGCCGGCGCGCGCGCGCACGGCTGGTGCGCTCCGAGGTCGAGATCGAGGTCGAGCTGGGCGTGGGACGCGCCGAGGCGACGATGTGGACCTGCGACCTGAGCTATGGCTACGTCGAGATCAACGCCGAGTACACGACCTGAAGCGCTGCGCCCCAAGCCTCGCCGGCCGGCGCCCGGTCTGCTATCTCCTCGACACTTCACACGTTCCGGGCCGCCCCTGCGGTGCCCGGCCCTCCCTCGCGGGACGGCCGGGTGGGGGAGCGACGGTCGGGAGCGGAGGCCGAACCGCGAAGGAGCTCCGAATGGTCGAGTCGACCACCGATACGCCCGCATCCACCACACATCCGTCCACGCAGGCTTCCGGCATCGCCGGTGCCCCGCAGGCGGAGGCCGCCGCGGCGCCCGAGGCCAGCCTGCCGGCCGAGGTTTCGATCCGCGCACTGCTCGAGGCGGGGGTCCACTTCGGGCACCAGACCCGGCGCTGGAATCCCCGCATGGGGCCGTACATCTTCGGCGAGCGGAACGGGATCCACATCATCGATCTCGATCGGACGCTGCCGTTGTTCCAGGCGGCGCTCGACTTCCTCCGCGAGGTCGCGGCGCAGGGCGGCAAGGTCCTGTTCGTGGGCACCAAGCGACAGGCGCAGGCCTCCGTCGAGTCGGAGGCCCGCCGCTGCCAGCAGTTCTACGTGAACAATCGCTGGCTCGGCGGGGCGCTCACCAACTTCAAGACGGTCAAGAAATCGATCGAGCGCTACCTGGCGCTGGAGGAGACGATCCAGGACGAGGAGAAGGCCGCCTCCTATACGAAGCGGGAGCGGGCCCGCCTGCAACGCGAGCTCGGCAAGTATCAGCGGTCGCTCGAGGGCTTGAAACACATGACGCGGCTGCCCGACGCCGTCTTCATCCTCGATGTGAACCGGGAGCACATCGCGGTCCGCGAGGCCCAGCGGCTGGGGATTCCGATCGTCGCCATCGTCGATTCGAACTCGAATCCCGACGGAATCGATTACGTGATTCCGGGCAACGACGACGCGCTCCGCGCCGTGCATCTCTACTGCCGGTGCGTCGCGGACGCGTGTCTCGAGGGCGCGGAGATCTTCAACGAGCGCGTGCAGAGCGAGGCGTCCGAGCGCGAGGCGCGTCCGGCGGAGCCGGCCGCCGCGCAGCCGGCCCGACGCGTCGTCGAGATCACGCACCCGCCGCGCCGAGGGCGCGCTGCGCGGGGTGCGGGCGGTCGGCCCGGCGATCTCGAAGACGCGGCTGCGCCCGCGCCGTCTGCCGCCGCCGAGGCGCCGAGCCCGGAGGCGCCCACGGCCGAGGCCGCGCCGAGCCCGGCCTCGAAGCCGGCGGCCCCCGCGCGAAGGAAGGCCGCGTCGCGCAAGCCCGCCCCGGAGGCGGCGGCGTCCGGCCAGGCCGAGGCGGGAGCGGACGACGCGAAACCCAGCGAAGGTGCCGAAGAGCGGTCGGCGAGCGACAGCTGACCGGTGCGGCGAGAAGTGAGAAGGGGCCCAAGGTGAGCAGTGAGATCTCCGCGAGTGCGGTGAAGCAGCTTCGCGACCGGACCGGCGCGGGCATGATGGACTGCAAGCGCGCCCTCAGCGAGGTGGGCGGCGACATCGAAAAGGCGGTCGAGAAGCTCCGCGAGCGGGGCCTCGCGAAGGCCAGCAAGCGGGCCGGCCGCGCGACCAGCGAGGGTCTGATCGGCATGGCGCTGCACGGCGCAGCCGGTGCGCTCGTCGAGCTCGGCTGCGAGACCGACTTCGTGGCGCGCACGGACGAGTTCCAGAAGCTCGTCGACACCCTGGCGGCACAGGTCGCATCGGATCCGAAGATCGACTCGGTGGAGTTGCTGTCCGCCGCCTCGATCGACGGGAAGCCGGTCTCCGAGTGGCTCACCGGGGCGATCGCAACGGTGGGCGAGAACGTCGTCCTGTCGCGCGTGGCACGGCTCGCGGTCGAGGCGGACGGACACGTCGGCGGCTACGTGCACGCGGGGGGGAAGCTCGGCGTGCTGGTGGCGCTGTTCACGGGCGCCTACGTTGCGCGACAGCAGCTGGGGATCGAGTGGAGCACCCAGTCGATCCGAGACACCGTAGCGGCCTCGGGAGTCTGGGGGCCGCTGCTGTTCGTGGCCCTGATCGCGTTCCGCGCCGTCCTCATGATCCCGTCCCAGATCCTGCTGATTGCCGCCGGCCTCTGCTTCGGGACGGTCGCCGGCACGCTGTACGGCGCGCTCGGAATCACCCTGTCGGGGGCGATCATGTTCGCGGTGGTGCGCTTCATGGGACGCGAAGCGCTGCTGACGCGCGCGCCCTTGCACGTCCAGGTCGCGCTCGACGGAGCGGGCCGGCGCATCGGAGCGACCTTCCTCGTGCTGGCGACGGGGTACCCCGTCGGTCCGATCACGGCCTGGCACGCCGGTGCCGGGCTCACCGGGATGGCCTTCGGGACGTTCGTGTTCGCCGTGTCGATCGGTTCGCTGATTCGGGCGGCAACCTACACGTTCTTCGGTAGCCGTTTCGCCGAGGCCGGGATCGGACAGGTCCTGCTCGCGGGCGCGTTGCTGCTGGGCGTGGCCGCGGTGCCGCTCTGCTTCGCGCGGTCGCGACGCTGGGTGGGCCAGATGCTGAGTCCGATGACGGCGGTCGCACGCGCGCCCGCGGCGCGCTTCAGCCCGCCGCGCCCCGATCGTACTCGCTGAGGTCGGGCCGGCGCATCTCCCAGCGGTACCGGATCGTGGAGCGCGGCCACAGCGCGAACACCCGGCCGGTTTCGTCCATGTACCAGCTCTTGCATCCAGCCGTCCAGATCGTCTTCTGCATGTCGTCCTGCAGACCTCGATTGAACCGGCGGTGCGCCTCGGCTCTCGCCTCCAGGTAGCCAGAGCGGCGCTGCGCGAGCGACCGGATGCACTGCAGGACGTATTTGACCTGCGCCTCGATCATGACGATCACGGAGTTGTGGCCGAGACCGCTGTTGGGGCCGAGCAGCATGAAGAAGTTCGGGAAACCCGGCACCGCGACCGTGCGGTGCGCCTCGATGCCCCGGGCCCAGGTCTCCGACAGGGTCCGGCCGTCGCGGCCCGTGACCTCGAGCGGGGACAGGAAGTCGAAGGGCTGGAATCCCGTGGCAAAGACGATGGTGTCGACCTCGTGCGCGCGTCCGTCCGCCGTGACGATGCCGTTCTCGGCGATGCGCTCGATGCCGGAGGTCACGAGCTCGACATCGTTCCGCTCCAGCGTGGCGTAGAAGTCGTTGGAGATCAGCAGCCGCTTGCAGCCCGGCGGGTAGGTCGGCGTGAGCGCGCGCCGCAGCTCGGGGTCGGAGATCGAGGCAGCCAGATACCTGCGGCATTGCCGCTCGACGAAGCGCGACAGGAAGCTCCCCGTGCGGAACGCGGCGAAGCCGCTCTCGAGGGTCGCGTAGATGAGCGCGCGGTAGGTGCGCGCGAGCCCGGGAATCCGTCGGAACAGGCGCTTCGTCCGCGCCGAGTAGACCCGGTCGCGGCGGGGCACGATCCAGTTGGGTGTGCGCTGGAAGACGAACAGCCGCTGCGTCTCGCGCGCGATCTCGGGAACGATCTGGATCGCGCTGGCGGCGCTTCCGATGACGGCGACGTTGCGACCCCGCAGGTCGTGGTCGCTGTTCCAGCGCGCCGAGTGGAAGTGCACGCCGGCGAAGGCGTCGAGGCCCGGGAACGCGGGAACATGGGGCCGGTGCAGCCCGCCCAGCGCACTCACGACGACGTCGGCCGTGTGGGTCTCGCCGCCGGTCGTGCGGATCCTCCAAACGCCGTCGATGAAGTCGAGCTGCGCGATCTCCTGGCCGAAGCGCAGATGGGGTCCGAGACCGTACGTCTCGACGCAGCGTTCGCAGTATTCCTGGATCTCGAAGCCGGGCGAATAGGCCCGGCTCCAGTCGGGATTCAGCTCGAAGGAGAAGGAGTAGAGGTGCGACGGGACGTCGCAGGCGACACCCGGATAGCGATTGTCCCGCCAGGTGCCGCCCACCCGGTCGGCCTTCTCGAAGATCGTGAACGAGTCGATCCCGGCCTTCTTGAGCTGGATTCCCATGCACAGGCCCGACATGCCCGCACCGAGAATCGCGACCGCCGGGCTCTGGCTCCGCCCCTCGCGTCGACCTGCCACCGCGCGCTGCTCCCCGCGAACCCGACCGCGTGAACGCGGGCTACGCGTTCGCGTCGTCCGAATCGGGCTCCCCCGCGCCGATGTCGTGGACCGGCCGCGCCCGCTCGGCCGGCGCGTTCGGCTGCGCGGCCTGCCGCTGGCCGTCTTCGGCGCGCGTCTCCCGGTAGAAGTGCACGTCGCGCTGGGGGAAGGGGATCGAGATGTCCTCGCGGTCGAAGCGCATCTTGACCTCGCGCGTCACGTCCCAGTACACGTCCCAGTAATCGTCCGTCTCGACCCAGGGACGCACGACGAAGTTGACGGACGAGTCGCCCAGCTCGTGCACCCGAACGACGGGCTCGGGGTCGGCCAGGACCTTCGGGTGCTCCTTCAGGATGGCGTTCAGCACCGACTCCGCGTGCGGCACGTCGTCGGCGTAGGAGATCCCGAACAGCATGTCGACGCGTCGGACCTTCTGGGCCGTGACGTTCTTGATCACGTCGCCCCAGATCTTCGCGTTCGGCACGACCAGCGTCTGGTTGTCGACCGTGAGGACCGTGGTCGACACGAGGTTCATG
Organism: Deltaproteobacteria bacterium; assembly: GCA_020347605.1. Taxonomy (GTDB): domain Bacteria; phylum Myxococcota_A; class UBA9160; order UBA9160. The sequence goes on from CP070734.1 coordinate 215,927, forward strand.
TGGTTCACCCGGCCGAACACGCCCGCGGCCTCGATCAGATCGCCGACGTCGTAGGGCCGATAGGCGAGGATCATGGCGCCGGCGGCGAAGTTCGCGAGCGAGTCCTGGAGCGCGAAGCCGACGATGAAGCCGGCGATGCCCAGGCCGGCGAGGATCGGCCCGAGCTCGAAGCCGAGCTGGGAGAGGCCCATCAGCACGCCGAGCACCATCACCGCCGAGAACACGATCGAGGAGATCATGTTCTTGAGCAGCTGGGAGAAGCGCAGGTTGGGCGCCGAGACGGCCCGGTGGGTGATCTTGCGCGCCACGCGCGCCAGCAGCCAGAAGCCCAGCACGACCACGCTGAACAGCACGAGCCGGAAGACGAGCCCGGGCCCGCGCTCGACTACCCAGTCCGTGAGGCTCGCCACCCAGCGGTCCATCAGGCCGAGCGCGACCCGGGTGTCGAACACGTCGGTCGTGATCTCGCCCGTCGCCTCGATCAGGGCCTGCTTGTACTCGGCGGTCTCGAGACCCAGGCGCTCCATGGCGGCGGTCGTCTCGGTCAGGCTCGCCGTCAATGCGTCGAGCTTCGACTCGGCCCCCCGGATCGCCGCCGCGGCGGCCGCATCGTCCGGCGTCTCCGCGCTGCGGAGCTGCGCGTCCGCGCGCTGCTTGGCGGCCAGCTCGAGCCGCCCGGCCACCAGCGCCGCGCGCTCGGTCAGCGTCTTCGCGAGGTACTGACGCGTCTCCCCGGCGTCGAGCCCGATCGATTCAAGGCTCTCGACCAGGTCGAGCGCGACCTCGAACAGCTCGTCGAGCTGCGCCTCCGCCTCGCCGAGACTGCGCTCGAACGCCGACAGCTCCGACGGCTCGACGGATTCGCGCTCGGCGCGCAGGCGGTCGACCGATTCCGCGAGCGCGACGACGCGAGCCTGCAGCCAGGCCGTGAAGCCCTCGAGGGCCTCGGCCAGAAGCTCCCGGTACGACGACGTGTCGAGGCCCGCCTGCTCCTGTTCCAGGAGGTTCTGCGTGAGCGCGCCGACCTCCTCGACCTGCTTCAAGCGCTTCTGCGCGAGCTCGCTGCGAAGCACCAGGAGGTCTTCACCCTCGGCCGCCTCGATCGAGGACTCGAGCCGCCGGTTCTCGTCCCGGCGCTCCATGATCTGCGCCACCAGCGCGTCGGCCTCGGCGACCAGCTCGGGCTTCTGGGTGCCCTCCGCTTGCGCGCGCGCCGAGCCCGCCGCGCAGGCAACCGCCAGGAGCGCTGCGCCCGCCACCGCCTTCCAATCGATGCGAAGCTTCACGGATTCCCCTCCGATGCGTCCGGTGACTCGTTCGCTGGGCCCGCCGCGCGGGGCTAGGAGCGCAGGAGGTTCAGCGCCGAGCCGGCCTTGAACCACCCGATCTGGTCGTCGTTCAACGTGTGGGTTGCGCGGACCGCATGCGTGGTGCCGTCCGCGTGGTGGAAGATGACGCCGAGCGCGGCGTCGGGTGCCAGCCCCGCGAGTCCGGTGATGCTCACGCGATCCGACTCGAGCACGTGGTCGTAGTCGGCGGGATCCTCGAAGCACAGCGGCAGGATGCCCTGCTTCTTCAGGTTCGTCTCGTGGATCCGCGCGAAGCTGCGCGCGATCACGGCGGCGCAGCCCAGGAAGCGCGGCGACATGGCGGCGTGCTCGCGGCTGCTGCCCTCACCGTAATTGTCGTCGCCGACGATCACCCAGCGCTGTCCTTCGGCCTTGTAGCGGCGCGCCACCGCGGCCGGGGTCAGTCCGGATTCACCACTCGAGAGGTCCCGCGTCTCGCCGGCCTTGCCCGTGTAGGCATTCACCGCACCCGACAGCAGGTTGTCGCTGATCCGGTCGAGGTGACCGCGGTAGCGCAGCCACGCGCCCGCGGGCGAGATGTGGTCCGTGGTGCACTTGCCCTTCGCCTTGAACAGCAGGGAAAGCTCGACGAAGTCGTTCCCGTCCCACGGCGCGAAGGGCTCGAGACGCTGCAGGCGCTCGCTGTCGGGCGCGATGACCACATCGACGCCCTCGCGCTCGCCCTCGGGCGGCGGCGGGGCGTAGCCCTGCGAGCTGCTCACGAAGCCGCGCTCGGGGATCTCGGGAGCCGGCGCGGGAGGTTCGAGGCGGAAGCGCTTTCCGTCGGCCGACTCGATCTCGTCGCGCTGCGGATCCCACGACAGCCGTCCCGCCAGTGCGTACGCGACGACGATCTCGGGGCTGCCGATGAAGGACAGCGTGTCCGGATTCCCGTCGTTCCGGCGCGGAAAGTTGCGATTGTACGAGTTGAGGATCGAGTTGGGCTTTCCGGGCGTGAGGTTCTCGCGTTTCCACTGGCCGATGCAGGGCCCGCAGGCGTTGGCGAGCACGGTGCCGCCGATCTCGTCGAGCGCCTCGAGCTGTCCGTCGCGCTGGATCGTCCGGTGGATCTGCTCCGAGCCGGGCGTGACCCAGAGCTGCGTACGCGCCCGGGCGCCGTGACGCAGCGCCTGGCGCGCCACGTCGGCGGCGCGCGAGAGATCCTCGTACGACGAGTTGGTGCAGCTCCCGATGAGCGTCGAGGAGAGCTCGTCCGGGTAGCCGTTCTCGCGCACGTCGGCCGCCATCTGCGAGACGGGGCGCACCCGGTCCGGCGTGTGCGGACCCGCGATGTGCGGCTCGAGCGACGCGAGATCGATTTCGACGACCTCATCGAAGAAGCGCTCGGGCTCCGCCTCGACTTCGGGATCGCAGCGCAACAGGTCGGCCTTCTGGTCGGCCAGATCGGCCAGCTCCTCGCGGCCGGTCGCCTTGAGATAGGTGGCCATGCGGCCGTCGTACGGAAAAATCGAGGTGGTGGCGCCGAGCTCCGCCCCCATGTTGGTGATCGTCCCCTTGCCGGTGGCGCTGATCGACGCGGTGCCCGGACCGAAGTACTCGACGACGCGGTTGGTCCCGCCCTTCACCGTCAGGATCTGACACACGAGCAGGATCACGTCCTTGGGAGCGGCCCAGCCCGAAAGCTCGCCGCGCAGGAGCACGCCCACCGGCCGCGGATACAGGACCTCCCAGGGGAAGCCGGCCATCACATCGACCGCGTCGGCGCCTCCGACGCCGCACGCGAACATTCCGAGGCCGCCCGCATTCGGCGTGTGGGAATCCGTCCCGATGATCATGCCGCCCGGGAACGCGTACTTCTCGAGCACGACCTGATGGATGATTCCCGCACCCGGACCCCAGAAGCCGAGGCCGTACCGCGCGGCCGCGCTGCGCAGGAAGTCGTAGACCTCCCGGTTCGTGTGCGTGGCGCTCTGCATGTCGGCCATGGCGCCGCGATACGCCTGGATGAGGTGATCGCAGTGGATCGTGGCGGGGACGGCCGACGCGTCCCTTCCGGACGACATGAACTGCAGGAGCGCCATCTGCGCCGTGGCGTCCTGCATCGCGACGCGATCGGGCCGCAGCTCGAGGTAGGCGCTGCCCGGAGCGAGATCCTGCTCCTCCGGCCGCGCGAGATGGCCGAACAGGATCTTCTCCGCGTAGGTGAGCGGCCGCCCGAGGCGGCGACGGACGACGGCCAGGTTCCGCTCGAGGCGCTCGTAGACGTCGCGAACCAGGCCGGGCGTGGTCTCGATTGCGGACATGAAGGTTCTCCTCGGGTCGGGGGCGACGGTAGCCGAATGCAGACCTACCGAGAAGTGGACGTCTCGGCCGCGAGGGCGTCGCGAGGCCTCAGCAGGAAGTCGACGATTCCCGTCATGAGCAGGGGTCCGTACTCGGTCGCGAACACGTGCTGCGCGTGCGCGCTCCCGGGCAGGATGATCAGCCGCTTGGGATCCGGAATCAGCTGGAAGCGCTCCTCGAGGCGGGGCGCGAGCGGCTCGCCGCGCGATACGATCAACGCCTTGTAGCCGCGCATCCCCTCGGCGACCGCCAGCGGCGACGGCGCGAGCAGGATCACGCGATCGATCTCGTCTTCCTTGACCTGCGCCGCCGCCGCCGACACCGCCGCACCGCCCATGCTCGCACCGAGCAGCGAGATGCGCTGGACGCCGCGGCCCTGCAGGTAGCGGATGGCGCCGAGCACGTCCTCGTGCAACGCGGCCGGATGACGACCGGGCGTCGATCGGCCGTAGCCGCGAAAGTCGATCGCGAGCACCGTGAGCCCGCGTGACGCGAGCTTCTCCGCGAGCGGGTTCCAGCTCTCCTCCGCAGCCACGGAGGGCTGCGCGTCGATCGACAGCACGCCGTTCTCGAGGTGCACCTGCACGTCGCCCTCGCCCGCACCGGGCAGATCGGCCGTCACGACGTACTCCGCGGGACGCTCCACGATGTCGACGTCGGGCCGGAAGATCCAGCCCGGGCGCGTGCCCTCGTGTTCGAGGGCCTGCTTCGCGCGGGGCTCGATCGAGCCTCCGCCCTGTGTCGTCTGGACTTCACTGGACATGGTGGATCCTCCTAACTGCTGCGGACCGAGATCCTGCGCGGCTGGTGGGCCGCCGACTTCGGCATGCGCACCATCAGCACGCCGTTGCGGTAGCTCGCGTCCGCCTTTTCGGAGTCGACGGCGATCGGGAGCTCGACGGTGCGCTGGAAGCTACCCGCCTGGCGCTCCCGCCGGTGGACGCTGGCATCCCCGGCGTATGCGATCTCACGCTGACCCTTGATCTGGATCTGGTTTGCGCGCACGGAGACCTCCAGGTCCTCCTCGCGCACACCCGGCACCTCGGTCGCGAGGACGAGGCTGTCCGGGGTTTCGTAGAGGTTCACGGGCGGATGCGCGCCCGACCACGCCAGCCGTGCGGCGTTGGGTCTGCGCTCGCTCCGCCAGGAGCCGAGCCAGCTGTCCATCTCACGCCGGAGCTGGTCGAAGGCCGACCACGGATCACCCCTTCTGGGATCCAAGCCGTAGAAAGCCATCGCGGTTCCTCCTCTTCGAGCGCCGGTCCGCCCCGTCCACCGGATCGGGGGCCTGCGCGGCGCCTCGCGGGGGTTCCTAATCACGCGGCGCGGGTCGTCAAGACACCCGGGGCGCGGAGCACGGCGCGTGCGGGCACCGCTGCGGGGTCCCGATCGGCGCCGGCGCCGGCCCGCGGTCGCGACGCGCGCGCGGATGGCGGGGTCAGGCGCGGAACGAGCTCGAGTAGGAGCGGAGCGTGCGCATGTAGTTGGCGCGTTCGAACGACGCCGGATCGGCGACCGCGCGCCGGCTGACGCTCCCCTGGAGCTGGCGGACGGAGGCGTACTCGCGCGCCTCCATCCACTCGAGCATCTCGCGTTCGATGCGCCGGATCTGGCGCGTGCCCCGCTCGAGCAGGGCCGAAGCCATCATCGCCACGTTCGCGCCGGCCAGCAGCACCTTCAGCGCATCCGACGCGGTGTGAACCCCGCTCGTCGCCGCGAGCGAGGCGCGGATCTGGCCGTGCAGGATGCCGATCCAGCGCAGCGGCAGCCGCAGCTCCTCGGAGCTGCTGAGCGTCAGGCGCGGTGCCACGTCCAGCGTCTCGAGGTCGAGGTCCGGCTGGTAGAAGCGATTGAACAGCACGAGCCCGTCCGCACCCGCGTCGACCAGCTGGCGCGCCACGTGCGCGAGGGCCGTGAAGTAGGGGCTGAGCTTCACCGCCAGCGGAATCTGGACCGCGCTGCGAACGGCGCGGAGCAGCTCGCTGTGGCCGCTCTCGATGCTCTCGGCCGTCATCTGCGGGTCCGCGGCGATGAGGTAGAGATTGAGCTCGAGCGCGTCTGCGCCGGCCTGCTCGATCAGCTTCGCGTGCTCCAGCCAGCCTCCCGGCGAGGTGCCGTTCAGGCTTCCGATGACGGGTATCTCGAGCGCCTGCTTCGCGTCTGCGATGAGGTCCAGGTAGCGATCGGGCCCGGTGTTGTAGTCCTCGCGCTCGGGGAAGTAGCTGAGCGCCTCGCCGAAGCTCTCCGCCCCCGTCTCGAGCAGGCGATCGAGCTCGGCGGACTCGAAGACGATCTGCTCTTCGAAGAGCGACGGCAGCACGACGCCGGCGGCGCCCGCGTCCTCGAGGCGTCGCAGGCTGTCCAGATCCCCGGTGAGCGGCGAAGAAGAGGCCACGATGGGCGAGCGCAGCTCGAGACCCAGGTAGTCGGTGGAGAGATCCAGCATCGTTCAGTCCTCCTGGCTCG
>CP070734.1:222145-235817 GCA_020347605.1 Deltaproteobacteria bacterium
CGCGTCGCCGGCGCCGGTCAGCCGGAACCCGTCCCGCGCGGCCTCGCGACCTGCGTCGCGCGCGTGCCGGTTTCCCTCCACCTCGAAGCCCGCGTCGCGAATCATCCGATAGGTCTCGTCGACCGCGTCGCCCCGCGTCGTGAGATACCCCTCGACGAACAGCGAGTTGGCGGGCCACAGCAGGAGCGGGCCGAGCGAGCGAAGGTGCCCCTCGCGGCCACCCGCAGCGCGGATCTCGGCTCGCGGATTCACCAGGCGCAACAAGGCGAGCGCCCGCAGACAGCGTTCCGGCTGCAGCGATCCGTCCGACACGATCGGATTGCCCTCGATCGGGATCAGGAAGTTCACCGGAATCGAGGGCACCTCGAGCTCGCGCAGTCGGAACGCCAGCTCGACGATGTCCGCGCTGGCCTCGCCCATGCCGAGGATGAGGCCGCTGCACGCGCCGATGCCCGCCCGCTTGGCGGCCTGCAGCGTGGCGATCCGATCGCCGTAGCCGTGCGTCGAGCAGATCTCACCGTAATGCGACTCGCTCGTGTTGAGGTTGTGGTTGAGTCGGTCGAGACCCGCGTCGGCCAGGATCTGCGCGTGCTCGTCGCCGAGGATTCCGCAGGAGACGCACACCTCGATCGGGAAGCGCTGCTTGATGGTCCGCACCAGCTCGGCCAGCTTGCGCGTCGTCGCGAGGCTGGGTCCGCGCCCGGACATCACGAGGCAGTAGCGCGACGCGCCGACGCGGGCGGCGGCCTCGGCCTCGCGAAGGATCTCGGCGTCGCTCTTGCGCGGGTACTTGCGGATCGGCGCCTTCGAGTCCCGCGACTGCGAGCAATAGCCGCAATCCTCCGGGCAGAGCCCGCTCTGCACGTTGTTCAGGACGTGAACCATCACGCGCCGGCCGAAGTGCCGCTGGCGCGGCACGTACGCCGCCTGCAACAGCGGAAGCAATTCGGCGTCCGGCGCGTCGAGGATCCAGAGCGCCTCGTCCCGGCTCGGCGGCTCGTCGCGGAGCGCGCGCTCCGCCAGCCTCGCATAGATCTCGAACACGAATCCTCCCTTCCCGCGATCCCGCGTGAACGCAGACTTAGATCCCGGCGGAACCGTTGTCAACGTTGTGATTTGCGCAGGTTTACAGGTGCGCGGCCCCGGCTCCGGCGCGCGGCGCCTGCGCGCCGCCCCCGCGCCGCGCGGCGGCCGAGAACGCGCGTGCACGGTCGCGTGAACAAAAGTTAAGCCCCTGAGTTTGCTCGGCTTTCCGTCATCGTTCCGCTTTGACAGGCGGAAGCCGCATCGCTAGGCTCGCGCGCGATGCCCACGTCCAACGGCCCGGCGCCGTTCGCGATGGCGATGGAGCGAATCGCTCCGACGCTCGAGCTGGTCGAGCAGGCGATGCGCGCTCAGCTCGCCTCGGAGAGCCCGCTCATCGCCGCCATGGGCGACCACCTGTTCGCGGCCGGCGGCAAGCGCGTGCGTCCGGGCCTGCTGCTGTTCGCCGCCGAGCTGTGTGGCTACACCGGACCCCGTCGGATCCAGCTCGCCGCCGCCATCGAGTTCCTGCACACCGCGTCGCTGATCCACGACGACGTGGTGGATGGCTCCGAGCTGCGCCGCGGTCGGCCCACGCCCAACTCGCTGTGGGGCAACCGGCGCGCCGTCCTGGTCGGCGATTTCTTCCTGGCGCGCTCATCGGCGATGACGGTGGAGGACGGCGACCTCGACGTGCTCTGGCTGTTCGCCGACACGATCCGGCGTATGGCGGAGGGCGAGCTCCTCCAGCTGCAATACAGCTTCGACCCGGACGTCACCGAAGCCAACTACTACCAGGTGATCGAGCGCAAGAGCGCCCTGCTCTTCTCCGCGGCCTGCGAGGCGGGCGCGATCATCGCCGGCGTCACGCGCTCCGAACGGCGGCGCCTCGCCGAGTTCGGCCGCGAGATGGGTCTGGCCTTCCAGCTGCGCGACGACGCGCTCGACTACGAGGCCGGCGCCGACCAGTTGGGCAAGCCCCCCTACGCCGACCTCGGCGAGGGCAAGGTGACCCTGCCGCTGCTGCTCACGCTCAAGCGCTGTACCGCCACCGAGCGCGCGGAGATCGCCGCGCTGCTGAAGGACGTCGGGGCGCAGGCGGCGTCGCTCGAGAGCGGTCGGGCGGCACCGGAGACGATCCACCTGGAACCCGTCGTACGCCACGTGGAGCGGTATCGGGGCGTGGTCGACACGGTTCGGCGCGCCCGCGAACACGTGGCGCGCGCAACCGCCGCCATCGCGCCGTTTCCCGACGGTGCCGCCCGACAGGCGCTGCTGGCGGCGGCCGATTTCGCTGTCGTGCGCGGCAGCTGACACGCACCCCCGCGGTCCCGCGGAGATTCCACATGACCCATCGAAGTCGCTCGCTGCGGGCGTGGCTCGTCGTCCTCGCGACCTGCCTGCTCGCCGCATCGTACGCGCGCGCCGCCGACGGCGGCGTGGATCCGAACGGCGTGGTCAACGTCAACACGGCCACGCTCGAGGAGCTCCAGCTCCTGCCCGGAATCGGTGAGACCCGGGCCCGGGCGATCCTCTCGGCGCGCGAGAGCCGGGGCGCATTCAAGAGCATCGACGAGCTGCTGGAAGTCAAGGGCATCGGACCGAGTGGGCTCGAGAAGCTCCGCGCGCGAGCGGTCGTGAGCGGAAAGACGACGGCGCGCACGCCGTAGCGCGCGACACGCGCGCCGCACGGAGCGTGCTTCGGGTGCGGGAGCCGGGGCGCCCACAGGGCCCCGGCTCCCCTTCCCGCGGCCGCGACGCTGCGGCGGCGCGGCGAAACGCTTACGCTCCGCCGCATGCGAACGCGCGCGCGCGTCGGACTCCTCGCGCTCTCGCTGGTGACCTCGATCGGCCCATCGCCGCGCTCCCACGCCGAATCCGGCGACGTCGCCCGAAGGGTCGTGTCGATGAATCCGTCGCTGACGGCCATCGCGCTGGCGCTCGACGCGCGCACCTCGCTCGTCGGTGTGGACGAGTACTCGGCGCGCCAGCAGGCCTCCGTGCGGGGGCTTCCGACGGTCGGGGGCCTGTTCAATCCCAGTCTGGAGGCGGTGGTCGCGCTCGAGCCCGACCTCGTCGTGGTCGTACCGAGCCTCGAACAGCGCAACTTTCGCGAGCGGCTCGAGGCGCTCGGGATCCCCGTGCTCGAGCTTCCCAACACCGACTTCGAGGCCGTGCTGCGTTCCATCGAGCAGCTGGGCGCACGGCTGGGCCGGCCGGAGGCGGCCCAGCGGCGCGTCGCGGAGATCCGCCGCACGCGCGCGCGCGTGGCGAACGCCATCCGGGATCTGCCGCGCCCGCGCACCGTGCTGGTGCTGCAGCGCGACCCCCTCTACGTCGTCGGGCCGGGAAGCTTCGTCGACGAGATGCTGGACGCGGCCGGGGCGGACAACGTCGCCGGGCACTTCGACACCGCGTACCCGCGCGTGTCGCTCGAGTGGCTGCTGGCCGCTGCGCCCGAGGTGATCGTCGACGCCTCCGCCGATCCCGAGCCCGCGCGCGACTACTGGGCGCGTTGGCCATCGATTCCGGCGGTGCGCGAAGGACGCGTCGTCGCCGTCTCGCAGGACGTCGTGACGCTACCGGGGCCGTATCTCGATCGGGCGCTGCGGACGCTCGCGCGCACGCTGCACGGGGCCGAGTGGTCGGCGCCACTCGACGCGGCACCGTGAAGCGCCTCACCCCCCGGCGACTGCTCGGCGCGCTGCTGGCTTTGGCTGCGCTCGCCGGCCTCGCGGCGGTGCTGGGCATCAGCGTGGGCGCCAGCCGGATCCCGACCCTCGACGTGCTGCGGGCGCTCCTGGGCGGCGAGGTCAGCGCCGCGACCCGCGACATCGTGTTGCGCGTGCGACTGCCCCGCGTGGTCCTCGGGCTCGGCGTCGGGGCCTCGCTCTCGGTCGCGGGGGTCTTGTTCCAGGCGCTGCTGCGCAATCCGCTCGCCGATCCCTTCGTGCTGGGCGTCTCGGGCGGAGCCGCGCTGGGCGGAATCGCGGTGCTCGGCCTCGGCGCCGGGCTCGGCCTGGGCTACTGGGCGGTCCCGCCCGCCGCCTTCGCCGGGGCGGTCGTGACGACACTGCTGCTCTACGCCGTCGCGGGGGTGCGGGGCCGTCTGTCGCCGACGCACCTGCTGCTGACCGGTGTCGTCTTCAACGCCTTTGCGTCCGCGGCCATCGTGTTCATCGCCGCGATGTCGGGCCTCGTCGAAGGCGCCAGCATCTTCCTCTGGCTGATCGGCAGCCTCGCCTCGGCCGAAGCGGAGCAGACGCTCTGGGTGGCCGCGTTCCTCGCGCTCGGCCTGGCCTGCGCCGTGCCCCTCGCGCGCGGGCTCAATCTGCTCGCGCTCGGCGAGGAGTCGGCCGAGCAGCTGGGCGTCGACGTCGAGCGCTACAAACGCATCCTGCTCGCCGCGACCTCGCTGATGGTCGGGGCGGCCGTCTCCGTCTCCGGGCTGATCGGGTTCGTGGGGCTGATCATTCCGCACGCGCTGCGCCTCGTCCTGGGACCGGACCACCGCCTGCTCGTGCCGGCGGCGGCGCTGGGCGGCGCGGCCTTCCTGGTGCTGTGCGACTCCGCGGCGCGCGCCCTCTTCGCCGGCCAGGAGCTTCCGGTCGGAGCGATCACCGCACTCGCCGGCGGCCCGCTCTTCATCGCGCTCCTGCGCCGGCAGCACGTGCGGGCGTTCGCGCCGTGAGCGCGGCGCTGTCCCTCGAAGGGGTGGCGCTGCGGCTCGGTCGCAACCCCGTGCTGGCCGGCGTCGACCTCGAGCTGGCGCGCGGCGAGGTGCTCGGCCTCCTGGGCTGCAACGGTGCCGGAAAGACCACGCTGCTGCGCCTCTTGACGCGCGTGCTCCGTCCCGACGCCGGCCGCATCGAGCTCGCGGGCCGCCCGCTCGAGTCCTACCCGCGGCGCCTGCTGGCGCAGACGGTCGCGATCGTGCCGCAGGACACGCAGGCGCCCTTTCCGTTCAGCGCCGCGGAGATCGTACTGATGGGGCGCGCACCCCACCGGCCCGCGCTCGGCTTCGAGTCGGCCTCGGACGTCGAGCGGGCGCGCGCCGCGATGCGGCGCGTGGGCATCGAGGCGCTCGCCGACCGCTCGATCCTCTCGCTGTCGGGCGGCGAGCGGCAACTCGTGATGGTGGCGCGCGCGTTGGTGCAGGACCCGGAGCTGCTGCTGTTCGACGAACCGACCGCCTTTCTCGACCTGCGCCACCGGGTCGACGTGCTGGGGATCGTGCGCGACAGCGTGCGGGCCGGCCGCAGTGCGCTCGTCGTGTCGCACGACCTGGGCCTCGCCGCGCGGATGTGCGACCGGCTGGCCATGCTGCACGAAGGACGCGTCGTGGCGGCGGGAACGCCCGCGGACGTCCTCACGCCGGATCGGCTGCGCCGCGTGTTCGGGATCGAGGCCGACGTCGTCCCCGCACCCGACGGCTCGCCCCTGGTCGTCCCCCATCGCAGCGCGCCGAGCGGAAGGCCGACCGGCGCGGGAAGCTGCTAGCGTTCGGCGCGGGAGAGCTGGGGGAGCACGATGACGAAGCACGCCATCGCGCGCGTACACGCGCGTGAGATCCTCGACTCGCGTGGCAATCCGACGATCGAGGTGGAGCTCGCGACCGACGCCGGCGCCTCGGGTCGTGCCGCGGTGCCCTCGGGCGCGTCGACCGGCACGCGCGAGGCGCTCGAGCTGCGCGACGGGGACGCGCGTCGCTACGCCGGCAAGGGCGTCCAGAAGGCGGTCGAGCACGTGAACGGCGAGATCGCGGCGGCCCTGCGCGGCATGGCGCTCGGCTCGCTCGAGCAGCAGCGGGCCGTCGATCAGCGGCTGATCGAGCTCGACGGAACTCCGGGCAAGTCCCGGCTCGGCGCGAACGCGCTGCTCGGCGCCTCCCTGGCGGCCGCCTACGCCGCCGCGGCCGCCCGCGGCGAGCCGCTGTACCGCTTCATCGGCGGCGCCGAGGCGTCCCTCCTGCCCGCGCCGATGATGAACGTGCTCAACGGCGGCGCCCACGCGGACAACAACGTCGACCTGCAGGAGTTCATGCTGTTTCCGATCGGCGCGCCGAACTTCGCGGAGGCCCTGCGCTGGGGCGCCGAGGTGTTTCACGAGCTCAAGAAGGTGCTGCACGGCAAGGGCTACCACACGGCGGTCGGCGACGAGGGCGGCTTCGCGCCCGATCTCGCCAACAACCGGGAGCCGATCGAGCTGATCCTGAGCGCCATCGAGCGTGCCGGCTACCGCCCCGGCGAGGAGATCGCGATCGCGCTCGATCCAGCGGCGAGCGAGTTCTACTCCGACGACGAGGGCGTCTACCATCTCGCCGGCGAGGGCACGCGCAAGAGCTCGGACGAGATGATCGACTTCTACGAGGACTGGGTGTCTTCGTATCCGGTGATCTCGATCGAGGACGGCCTGGCGGAGGGCGACTGGAAGGGCTGGGTCGCGCTCACGGAGCGACTCGGAACGCGTGCGCAGCTGGTGGGCGACGACATCTTCGTCACCAATCCGGCGATCCTGAAGCGCGGTATCGAGGAGCGGGTCGGAAACGCGATCCTGATCAAGCTGAACCAGATCGGGACGCTGACGGAGACGCTCGAGGCCATCCGCATCGCGCGCGACGCGGGCTACGCCGCCGTGGTATCGCACCGCTCGGGCGAGACCGAGGACACCACGATCGCGGACCTGGTCGTCGCGACGGGAGTCGGTCAGATCAAGACCGGCTCGCTGTGCCGGACCGACCGCGTCTGCAAGTACAATCGCCTGCTGCGCATCGAGGAGCAGCTCGGCGCAGCGGCGCGCTACGCCGGCCGCAGCACCCTCGCGGGCGGCGGGGGGTCGCGTTGAGGCGCCGGTCGCGCGCGTTCGCGCTCGCGGGGGTATTCGCGGCGCTCGCGGCGCCCGCCACCGGGGTGGTGCCCGCCGCCGACCGGATCGCGGGTGCGATCGCCGAGCACAACCGGGAGTCGGGTCGCGCGCGGCGGATCGGGCTCGACGTGGCGCTGGTCGGAGCGAGCGGTGGCGTCGAAGCCACGGGTCAGCTCTGGAGCGATCCGCGCGGATTCGCGCGCCTCGAGCTGCTCCGCCCGGACGGCGCGCGGGAGCGCTTCCTGATGCGCGGCGGACGCTTCGGCGCCTCGCGCGACGGTGAGCGGATGCCGAGTCCGCCGGCCCTGCTGCCGCCGCTGTTCCTGCTGCAGGTGGATACCGAGTCGGCGCTGCGCGCGGCACTGCTCGCGCTCGGCGGCGACCCGAACCAGGCGGTGCTGGGGCACACCGAGCGCGAAGACTGTTACGTGCTGGGCGGCCGGGACATTCCGGATCGCGCGAGCGAGCCGCCCCGCGACCGCGTCGCATTCTGGGTCGATCAGGAGACCTTCGAGGCCGTGGCCATCCACCTGGAGGACGGCGTCCGCTTCCACCTCGGGCCGACGGAAGACCACGCGGGGCTTCGCGTGCCCGCCTGGATCGACATCGACGGTCCGGGCCGCGAGCGGCTGCGCCTCGAGATCCGCGCCGCCGAGCCCGTGGACGCCGCGCCGGGGGCCTTCGACCCGAGTTGGCTGCGTTCGCGCTGAAACTTCCGTCGGAGAGCCCGGTTTTTCGCCCCATCGCGACGCCCTGGCCTTTAGAATACGGCGCGTGGTGAGCGTCGCCTGCGGAACAGCGCCGCGGCGCCCGCGCGGAGAATCGGGTTGTCGAGAACGCAGCAGCTCCACGTCCTCGTCGTCGATGCGGAAGAGACCGGTGGCTCCAGGCTCGCGGAGTTCCTCGTCGGTGAGGGCCACGATGCCCGCCACATCCGCGAGCCGACGCGCGCCCTCGACGCGCTCAAGCACGGGCACTGCCAGCTTCTGCTCCTCGACCTGGGCAAACCGGTCGACGAAGGCGTGCAGTTGTTGCAACGGATCCGAGCCGCCGATTCGGACCTGTGTGTCGTCGCGATGACCGAGCGGCCGACCGTCGAGTCGGCGGTGGCCGCCATGAAGCTCGGCGCCTTCGATTATCTCACCCGCCCCTTCGAGTTCGAGGATCTCCGTGCCGTCGTCCGCGAGGCGATCCGGCGCAAGGGGTTGTTGGTCGACCTCGAGCAGGAGCTGAACGCGACGGTCGGGGCGCGGATCCGGGAGCGTCGGCTCGAGCGGCGGCTCACGCTCAAGCAACTGGCGAACCGCACCGGTCTGTCCGTGAGCCTGATCTCGCAGATCGAGCTGGGCCGCAGCGCCGCTTCGATGTCGACCCTACACAAGCTGGCGACGGCGCTGTCGGTCAAGATGACCTACTTCTTCGAGACCGTATGACCGCGCGGGTCGCGCCCGGCAGGAACCGCTAGACTCCGGCTGCGTCGCGCGCGACGGGAGGCGTTTCGAAGCCTTGCTCCGTACGGTCGAAGATACCCGCCCGACTCCCGGCCTGTCGGTTCCCGTCGTCACTGCGCTCGACGCGAGCGGGGAGCTCGTCGAATCGGACCAGCGCGCCGTCGTTCGCCACGTCGTTCAGGGCGGCTACGGCGCCGACGTCGTGTTCGCCATGGGCACCACCGGCGAGTGGGATCGGCTCTCGAACCGGGTGCGGCAGCGGGCGATTCGCGTCTGCGCCGAAGAGGTGGCGAAGCTGAACGCGTCGCGCGGCTCCGACGCCGGGCGCGCCGTTCAGGTGTGGGCGGGCATCACGGCCCACACCGCCGAGGAGACCCTCGAGAACCTCGAGTTCTCGATCGCGACCGGCGCGGATGCGGCCGTGCTGGCTCCGCTGTCGATCCGCGGCGTCGACGATCCCGTGCGGTTCGTCACGCGCGACGTGTCGGATCGACTCGACGCCTCTTCGCGCCGGATTCCGGTGTACCTGTACGACAATGCCGACATCGCGGTCGATCCGCGCGTGCCGCACATCCGCACCCGGCAGGTGAAGGCGCTCTCGCGGCTCGACTTCGTGCGCGGCATCAAGGTCTCCGCACCGCGCAAGGTGCTGGGGAACTACACGAAGGCCGCCGCCAACTTCCGCGAGCGCGGCGAATTCGGCATCTACGTCGGAGACGCCATGCTGATCTTCGACCTGTTCCGGCCACGGCCGAGCCTGGCGGGCCGGATCGCCGAGTACTGGAACCGCTACCGCCTGCGCGGCTCGCTTCCGACGGGCGTGGTGGCGGGGCCGGCCAACGCGCTGCCGCGCGAATGGCAGCGCGCCTGGCTCGTGTGCCGCGCCGGCGATGGCGAGCGGATGGAGGAGACCCGCGCGGTGCTCGAGGCGTATCGCGCCGGCAGCCGGGCGGCGGGCGGCCGGCGCTCGATCGCGTGCCTGAAGCGCGCTCTCCTCACGCTCGGCGTGCTGACCTGCGACGCGGTCGCGGAGGGAACCCCGCGACTGGCGCGCCCCGACGCGGAGCGCTTCGACGCGAACTTCGAACGCGTTCGCGATATGGCGCGCGAGCGGATCGGCGCACCCTGGGTGACGCTGCCCCCGAGCACGCCGTCGGAACCGGGCGCGCACCTGTGAGCGATCGCGCCCCGCTCGACGTCGTCGGAATCGGCAGCATGGTCGTGGACCGCATCCACCGCGCTCCGCGGATCCTCGGTCCCGACGAGAAGGGCATCCTGCGTACCGTCGAAGGCGCGCTCACCGTGCAGACGCGGATCGGGGGCGTGGTGTTGAACCAGCTCGGCTGGGCCACCTGCCTGGGCCTTCGCGCCGGGATCTTCGGCAAGCAGGCCGACGACGGGGACGGCCGACGCCTGCGCGCGGCGATGGACCGTCACGGAATCCAACGACAGATCGCGCTCGACGGCTCGGCGAGCTCGCGCGCCCAGATCTTCGTCGACGACACCGGCGGCCGCGCGATCTACATGGCGCCGGGTGCCACGTCCGAGACCACGGCGAACGACGTGCGCGAACGGCACGCCGACTTCATCCGGCGCGGGGCGCGGCTCATCACCGAGGTGTCGCAGCTCCCGCTCGACGCCGCGCTGGCCGCCCTCGAGCTGGCGCGCGCGGCGGGGATCCCGACGCTGGTCGATCTCGACGTGCCACCCTCGGACGCCGTGCCGGGCCTCGGCGACGCGCGCGCGCTGCGCGCGGTGCTCACGGCCGCGGATCTCATCAAGCCGTCCAAGGCGGCCGCGCGCGAGTTCTTCCCCAAGCTCGGCGGCGACGCGCTCGAGCTGGCCCGCGCCACCCGCGCGAAGTTCGGCGCCGGCGCGGTCGTCGTGACGGATGGCGCGGCCGGCTGCGCGATCTCCGCCGCGGACTTCGAGGCCCGGATCGCGGCTCCCGACGCCAAGACCCTCGACACCACCGGTGCCGGCGATGCGTTCGTGGGCGGTCTGTTGGCGGCGCTGCACCACGATCTCGGCTGGGACGCCGCGGCCCGGCTCGCCAACGCGTGCGGCGCCGCGTGCGTCGAGCAGCTCGGGGCGTTTCCCGAGGATCCGCGTGCCGCCCGCGCCCGCGTCCTGGAGCTCTACGAGGGCCCCGAGCTGCCGCTCGGTCCGCTGTGCTTCCCGGTCGCGGCGGGCGACCCCGATCCGCACGCCGAGATCTTCACCACCTTCGACGTGGCGCTGGAAGAGCTCCACGCCCTGCGCGGCCGACTCGATCTCACGCGCTTCGCGGCCGCCACGCGCCTGATCCGGGACGCGGAGCGCGCGCACGGCCGGGTGCACGTGACCGGGGTCGGCAAGGCCGCGCTGGTCGCGCAGTACGCGGCAGGGGTGCTGTCTTCGACGGGCACGCCGGCCGCCTTCGTCCACGCCACCGAGGTCGTCCACGGCGGAGCGGGCCAGGTCGTGGCGGGCGACGTCGTGATCGTGGTGAGCAACAGCGGCGAGACGCCGGAGGTGCTGGCCGCCGCTGCCGCGCTGCGACAGGCGGGCGCACTCCTGATCGGCGTGACGGGTGGGCTCGAATCGTCGCTGGCGCGCGCGGCCGACGTGGTGCTCGACGCGGGCGCCAACCGGGAAGGCGGTGGACTCGGCTTCGCGCCGCGGGCCAGCGTGGCGGCCGAAGTGCTCGTCCTGGCCGCGCTCTCCGCCGCCCTCGAGCGGGAGCGCGGCTTCACGCGCTCCGAGTATCACGCGCGGCATCCCGCCGGCAGCCTGGGGCGGCGCAGCGCTCCCCGCGACGACGAGGCGAGCTGACGCGGGAGCTCAGTCTTTCGTCTTGACCGTGAGAACCGGGCAGGGCGCCTTCTGGACGACGCGCTCGGCGATGCTGCCGAGCAGCAGGTGCTTGATCCCCGACAGGCCCCGGGTTCCGATTACGATGACGTCCGCCTGCTGCCGCAGGGCTTCCTCTTCGATGACCGTCGCCGCGTACCCTTCGCGAACGATCCCCTCCACCTCGAGACCCTGGGCGCGCAGCTCCTCGGCCGAGCGATCCAGGGTCTGCTTGGCCTCCGTCTTCACGTTGGCCCAGAACTCGGGCGGCAGATAGGCGCCCTCCATCTGCTGGAACTCCACCGGCAGGTGATACGCGTGCAGCAGCAGGATCTTGCTGCCGTGCTGCTTCGCGAGGTGCGCGGCCCATTCGAGGACCGGCTCCGCGTGCGACGAGAAGTCGATCGGCACCAGGATGCGGCGGATTTGGATGCTCATGGCGAAAGCGTGCCGCTCCCCGCGCGCGCCGTCCAGAGGCATCTTCCGAGCCGCCGGCCGTCCGCAGGCGCGTCGACGCCGCGTTGGTTGACGGCTCCGAGGGCCGGACCTAACGTCTGCCCTTCCCACCGGATGGGGCCGTAGCTCAATTGGGAGAGCGCCGCGTTCGCAACGCGGAGGTTGGCGGTTCGATCCCGCTCGGCTCCACCAATCCCACGTTCCGGAGTCGCCACGGGTCGCTTCGAAGCCGGGATGGCGGCGTCAGCGCGAGCGGGTCGCCCGATCCGCCCGCCGGGACGTCTCGCGCCGAGAACGCGCGGCGAGAAGCGCTAAGACCGCCAGCCCGGCGGCGCGCAGCAGGGCGCGGGTCGGCTCCGGCACCACCGTCAGCGTGAAATCGGTCGGAGGATCGAAGTGGGAGACGCGGATCAGCACCTGCTGATGGGCGCCCAGTTCCAGGCTCAGCGCAGAATCGAGCGTTGCGGCCACGTCGAGCCCCACACACGCGGAGGGTTCGTTCCCGAAGTTCCAGTCATCGTTGAACTCCAACTGCGTCGCAGGCGTGCCTGGCCCTGGAAACGTGTGGACGGAGACGATGGTGTCGGTCCCCTGGTCGACGTCCGGATCGTCGTTCGTGCCGCAGGTGTCGATGCGGACGGTTCCCGCTACCGGGGCGGTGTAGCTGTACCAGACATCACCGCAGATCTCGAGGACGCCGCCGGACGCGTCCTCCGCTCCTCCGTCGTTGGTGCTCGCGACGAGCGTGCCGGCGTAGATCGCTCCCCCGGCAGGAATCGGGAAGGCAGCCTCCCAATCATCGTTGCCCGGCGCGGGAATCGGCGCCTCGACGCTCGCGCGAAGGATGAAGTCGCTCGCAATCGTGTCGCGATAGTGCGACACGCGGACATAGACCGTCTCGGAAGCCGCAACGAATACGGAGAGGGCAGCGTCGAGGTCCGTCCGCTGGTTGTCCGGGACGATGAGGCCACACTCGTAGCACCAGTCGTCGTTGCCGACGAGCTCATTGGCGGCGGAGCCCGGTGCGTCAGCGCTGTGCACGGAAATCAGGGTGTCGCGGGAAGGGGCGGCTCTCGGATTGTCCGTGCCGCACGTGTTGACCCGAAGCGTGACGTCCTCGGTCGCGGTGTACACGTACCAGACGTCGCCATTCTCGGATTCGTCGTCGAGCGTGGACGAGCCGTCACGCGTCGCGTCGATCAGAGTGCCGGGGATCGAATCACCGTCGACCGAGAGGGGTGCGGCATTCTCCCAGGCGTCGTTCGTGGGCGGTTCCGCCGGCGCGGGAAACGCCGTCAAGAGAATCGGCAATACCAGAGGTCCGACGGCGCGCCCGATTCGCATCGGCTACTTCGAATCCATGAGCGGGGGAGAATATCCCGGCCGAGCGCCGGCTGCGATGTTCCCCGGAGCGGCGGGCGGCTTTGCCCGGCAGGGTCGGTTCGACGATACGTCGCGTAAAGCCGCCGTCATGCGCAGACTTGGGCGCTCGGTTGCCGGGGCTCGTGGCCCTCGCCCGGGGCGGGGTGGCGGTGGGCATCCCGCTCAGACGTCGAGGCCGACGGCGCGCATCAGCGCGATGGCGTTGCTCTTGGCGACGACGCCGTCGCGCAGGGCGTAGTCGAAGCGCATCTCGCCGTCCTCGAGGTGGTCCTCGAAGTGGACGTTGCGCGCGCGATCGCCCAGCGCGTCGGTGATGCGCGTGAGCGCCAGGTCGTGCGTCGTCACGAGACCCAGGGCCCCGCGATCGACGAGGCCGCGCACCACCGCCTCCGCGCCGATGCGCCGGTCGTGCGAGTTCGTTCCGTGCAGGATCTCGTCGAGCAGGAACAGCAGCGGCTGCTCGCCGTCGGCCAGGTCCACGATCTGGCGCAGCCGCTTGATCTCGGCATAGAAGCGCGAGCTGCCCTCCAGAAGCGAGTCCTGGATCCGGATCGAGACACCGACACAGAGCGGTGACATGCGCAGGCGCCGCGCGCGCACCGGCGCTCCCGCCTGCGCGAGCACCGCGTTGATGCCGACCGTCCGCAGCAGCGTGCTCTTGC
>CP070734.1:235917-249504 GCA_020347605.1 Deltaproteobacteria bacterium
GCGCTGCACGAGAAGCTCGGCGCCCTGCCCGATTCCACGCGCGTCTTCTGCGGCCACGAGTACACCGAGTCGAACCTGACCTTCGCGGCGCACGTCGAGCCCGAGAACGAGGCCGTCGCACGCAAGCTCGAGCGGGTCCGAAAGGTGCGCAAGGGCGCGGCGGCGGACTGGCACGACGCGACGCCGGCCGAGATGACCGTGCCGTCGACGATCGGGGAAGAGCGCGAGACGAACCCGTTCCTGCGGGCGCGCGACGCGGCAGACCTGGGCCGCATTCGCAGCCTGAAGGACAGCTTCTAGGCCGCGTCCGAGCCCGGGTGCCCCCTCCGCAGGCAAAGACCTCGACGGTGTCGCACCGCGTGCCGTTCTACGAGACGGACGCCATGCGCATCGTCCACCACTCGAACTTCGTCCGCTACCTCGAGCTCGCCCGGATCCTGTGGCTCGACGAGCACGAGCGGCCGTACCGCGACTACATGGAGCGCGGCCTGCACTTCGCGACCACCCACGTGGCGGTGGACTACAGACGCCCGGCCGGCTACGACGACGTTCTCGCGATCACCACCTGGCTCGCCTGGGTGCGCGGCGCCTCGCTGCGCATGGAGTACGAGATCGTCCGCGACGGCGAGCTGCTCGTGACCGCGGCGACCGAACACGCGCTGGTCGACGCCGACGGCCGCGTGCAGCGCATCCCGCGCGACCAGCGGCGGGCGCTGGCGCATCTCCTGCCCGATCCCGCGCCGGGCGCCTGAGCCGCGCCGGGCGGCGCTCCCGCTAGTCAAGCAGTCGCGCCACGACCTGCCGGTACGTATCGTCGTCGTCGAGCAGGCGCAGTCCGAAGCCGGAAGGCATCTCCGTCGCGGCGTCCAGGCTCGCGGTCGTCCACCACACGACCCCCACGACCCACACCTTCTCTCCGCTCGGAAAGGTGAAGGAGACGTGGACCGTCTCGCCGGCCTCGGGCAGCTGGCTGGTGCGCACGAAGAGCCCGTGCTCCCCCAGGTTCTTGATGCGCCCCTGACCCTTGAAGCGCTGGGTCGCGAAGCGGGCGCCGATCGCCGTTCGGATGCGCGGGGCCGCCATGCCCGAAGGCATCGGCAGGCCGCGGGCGCCCTGCGTGACGCGGATCACCGTTGGAGCCGGGGCCCCGCTAGCGCCGCAGCAGCAGGCGCGTGACCCCGCGCGCCAGGGACGCCACGCGGGTGCGGACCAGGGTCTCCGACCAGTCCGTCACGCGGCGGATCGCGGTGAGCGCGTCGCCGGTGCCCGACCAGTGCGCGCGGACGACGTCGGGATGCACCTGGTTCATCAGGCTGGAGAGCGCGGCGCCCACCACGAGCAGGTCGTCGATCAGACCCAGCGGTCCGATCAGCACCTCGGGGAACAGGTCGATGGGCGACAGCAGGTAGCCGACGCCGGCGAGTGCCACGAGCTTCGCGGCGAGCGGCACGCGCTCGTCGCGGACCAGCCGCATCAGCAGGACCGCGAGGTCCGGCAGCAGCAGCAGCAGGTCGCGGAAGCCGGGGCGGGCCGCCTCGCGGTCCGGCGCGATCACCTGGGCGCGCAGGCGATCGTAGAGGCGGCGCTCGCGGGGATTGAGTTCGATCTCGATCAGGGGCTGATCGGACATCGCCCGAGAGAGTAGCCTCGATCCTGCGCCGGGGGCATCGCGATGCGGGATGTGGAGTGCGTGGAGTTCCTGCGCTGGGCGCTGCCCCGGCTGGGCATGCGCTGGCGCGGCTTCCGCCGGGTGCGCCGCCAGGTCTGCCGCCGCGTGGATCGACGGCTTCGCGAGCTGGGTCTCGCGGACGCCGCCGCCTATCGATCGCACCTGGAGTCGAACCCCGGCGAGTGGACGGTCCTCGCCGGACTGTGTCGCGTCACCATCTCGCGCTTCTATCGCGATCGCGCCGTCTTCGACGCGCTGCGCGACGACGTGCTGCCGCAGCTCTGTGCCGGGGCCCGCGCAGAGCCGCCTCGCACGCTGCGCTGCTGGAGCGCGGGCTGCGGCTCGGGCGAGGAGGCCTACTCGCTGTCGATGCTGTTTCGGCTGTGCCTCGCGCCGCGTTTTCCCGAGCTGCGCCTGCGCGTCCGCGCCACGGATATCGACGATGCGGTTCTGGCGCGGGCCCGGCGCGGGGTATTTGCGGCCGGCGCGCTCCGCGAGCTGCCGGAAGACTGGCGCGCACGCGCCTTCGACGAGACGGATGCGGGCTGGCGGATCCGCCCCGCGTTCCGCGCGCCCATCGAGTTCTTCCGGGAGGACGTGTGCGCGCCCCGCCCGGACCCCGAGGACCGCTTCCACCTGGTGCTGTGTCGCAACCTGGCCTTCACGTACTTCGAGACGGATCTGCAGCGGCAGGTTCTGGGGCGACTCGCGGAGCGCATCCGGCCCGGCGGCGCGCTGGTACTCGGGATCCACGAGTCGCTGCCCCCGGACGCGCCCGGCTTCGCGCCGTGGCACGCCCGGCTCCGCATCTTCCGGCGGCTGGGTGCGGCGACACGGGGCTCGGAGAGCGCCTGAGCCGCCTCAGATCCGCTTCGCGGCGTGCGATTCGCCCGTCGGCCGCCACCAGAAGGGGGCCGGCGCCTCGGCCGGCGATCGGCCGGGCTGCCCCTCCGGCTGGACGACGCGCAGCCAGCCGGCGGCGACGACGCCCCACACGAGGTTGAACGCCGCCACCAGCAACGGCGTCATCGCACCCAGCTCGAGGCCCAGGCGGCCGTGTGCGGGATCGCGCGGAAAGATCACCAGCAGCTGGACCAGTGTGGGCCCGAGGCTCAGGAGCGCGCCCTGTAGCAGCCAGCGCCGGCCGGCGGTCGGAAGCAGGAACAGCGCCCCCCAGATGCCGCCCCAGACGAGGCGCGGGTAGAGCCAAGCGGCCGTGAGCGGGGGTGCGATCGACACCCCGAGCGCCTGCGACACGCCCCCCGCGCCACACAGCCAGACGCACAGGCTGTTGGCGAGCGCGCCCACGGCCCCCGCCGCGAACACGAGGCTCAGTCTGCGTGCGATTCGGTGCACGTTCGGCTCCCCTCCAGGACCCGGTGCGCGCGGCCTAGTCGGCGCCGCGCCGGCGCGCCCCGGCCTCGATGTCGGCGCTGACGCGCGCGCGCACGCGGTCCGTCACGCTCCCGCGCCGGGGCCGGTAGCCCGCGGAGGGCGGATCCGCCTCCTGTGCGAGGGGCGTCAGTGCCGTGGCCAGCGGACGGTCGCTCTCGTTCTGCGACTGCAGCGGCGCGAAGATGCCGCCGAACGCCTGATCCATGCCCTCGGTGTAGATCGTCATCCCGATGTACAACGCCAGCAGCATCAGGATCCATCCGAATGCCTTGCCCATGGCGCGCTCCCTTCCCCTGGAGTATCGGCGTCGCGCGCTTCCGGCGTTAGGGCGGCCGGCTCGCCGCCCGGCCGGGCTCTCTGGCTCAGGTGAAGATGCCGGAACGGTCGTGCCGGCCGCGCTCGAGCAGGTCGGCGATCGCGCGCGTCACGACCTCCACCCTGCGCTCGATGTCGGCGTCCTCCTCCGACGGATCGCCGTCGAAGCGGAGCGGCTTTCCGAAGTGGATCCGGTACTTCACGGGGAGCGGCAGGATGCCCAGTGGCCCGAGCCAGGGAAAGGTGAGCGTGATCGGGAAGGCGGGCATGCCGAACACCTTCCCGAGCCGGGGCAGGTTGGCGAGGCCGGGCTGCTGCTCCTCGGAGCCGACGATCGCGACGGGCACGATCGGCGTCCGGGTCTCCAGCGCCAGGCGCATGAAGCCGAGCCCGAAGCGCTGCAGCTCGTAGCGCTTCGAGAACGGCTTGTTGATGCCGCGCACCCCCTCCGGAAACACCATCACGCATTCGCCGGCCTCGAGCATGGCGACGCAGTTCTCCGGCGTCCCGACCAGGGCGCCGGTACGCGCGGCGACGACGCTCACCCAGGGAAGCTGCGGGATCCAGTACTCGCCCATGCCCCGCGCGACGCGCGGCGGCTCGGCTTCGAGCAGCATGGCCGCCGCGAGCATCGCCGCGTCGAACGGCAGCTGCCCGGCGTGGTTGGCGATCAAGAGGACGCGATCGGGCGGGACGCCCTCGATCCCGAAGCTCTCGACGCGGAAGTAGTAGCGGTACAGGAGCGCCGAGGGCAGCATCGCGCGCCGCACCGAGGCGACGTGCAGGCCATGCGGGTCGTAGCCGTACTCGTTCGTCTTCGTCGGAATGCGCGCCAGGCGCTCCGCGATCTCCTCCTCGATGTCGCGGATCGACAGCGGCAGCATCGACCCGAACAGATCGCGCGCCGCTCGAAACCACCCGGATCGTGTGATGTCCACCGGACCCTCCGCGTCACTCAGCGCCTGAAGCTCGAGAAGATCTCCTCGAGGCCGTATTCCGGCCGAACGTCACACGCCTCGCGGAAGCGCCGGCCCGAAAGCGTCACCGGATACTTGAGGAAGTCGAGGGCGCCCGCCGGATAGGGCCAGAGCCCGAGACCGAACAGGCGGTCGAACAGGGGTCGGAAGAGCGGTTCGGGAAGGCTCAGCTTCCGCCCGCCGGTTTCGCGGATCGCCGTGTGCAGCGGCACGGCGCCGGAGCCGACCACGTTGAACACGCCTCGCAGCCGGTCCTCGAGGGTCCGCGCAATCGCTTCGGTCAGGTCGTCTTCGTGGATGAACTGCATCATCGGATTGAACCCCATCATGGTGGGGACGCGGCTCAGGCGCAGGTACTCCGCGATCATGGAATGCACCGTCGGTCCGAGCACGTTCACGGGCCGCAGCACGCTGGTGCGGATCTCCGGATGTCGCCAGATGAACGCGCTCGCGAGCGCGTCGACCTCGACGAGGTCGCGGATCTCCGGATACGAGCGGCTCGCCGAGAGCGGCCGGTCCTCGTCCATGTAGTAGGGGTTCTCCGGAAACGCGCCGTAGACGTAGCCGCTCGAGACGACCACCAGACGCTCGACGCCGTAGCGGGTGCAGTGGTCGAGCAGCTGCTTGGTGCCGAGCACGTTCACGTCGTGCCGCACGCCGGGGTCGGTCCGGAAGTGGCGGATGAAGCCGAGGTGGACCACCGCGTCGGGCCGCTCGGTCCGCAGCAGGTTCTCGAACCGCTTCTTGCGCAGATCGACCGGGTGGACCTCCACCCCCGGCGGGTGCATCGGCCAGGGGTGCCGGTCGGCCCCGAGGACCGCGCACTTCGCGGCCAGGCGGCGCGCCAGGAGCCGCCCCTGGGCGCCGGAGATTCCGGTGATCAACACCTTTTCCATCGATACTCCGAGGACTTGGCGACCAGGGTACCCCGTGCGCCGACCCCGCTCTACTCGGCAACTCGGAGAACAAGTGTTATAGGTCTAGGCCACCCCCGGAGGGAGATTCCAGGTGCGGCTGTCCGCCCGACTCGAGGAGCTCAGGATCCCCCTGCGCGAAGCGGAGCGCGGCGTGGAGGAGCTGTCGGGGATCCTCGGCATCCCCGAATGGTGGCCCACGGGCTCGCGCGTGGGCGTCGTGCTGGGCCACACCACGTCGAGCGATCTCAACGATCCGCTGATCGAGAGCGTCCACGCCGGTCTCACCGACGCCGGCTACCTGACGCTCCGCTTCAACTTTCCCTTCGCGGAAGCGGGCAAGAGCCGGCCGGATTCGATGCCGGCGCTGAAGCGCGCCTACAAGGCCGCGATCTCCGCCCTCGGCCGCGACCCGACGGCGACGCCCGCCCACCTGATCCTCGGCGGGCACGGCCTCGGCGCGCGCGTCGCCGCCGAGGTCGCCATGGAGCGGCTGCGCATCGAGGGGCTCTTCTTTCTCGGGTACCCGCTGCACGCCCTCGGCAAACCCGAGACCATTGCGGCGGAGAACCTCTACCGGATCATCTCGCCGATGTTGTTCCTGCAGGGAACGCGGGACCGCGGCTGCGATGCCGACGCGCTGCGCAAGACGCTGCTGCGGATCGGCGCGCCGACGGCGATGCACATGGTGCAGGAGGCCGACAATCGATTCCGGGTGCTGAAGAAGAGCAGCCGCAGCGGCGAAGACGTGCACGCAGAGGTGGTCGCGGCGCTCAACGCCTGGATCCGCAAGATCCTCGAGTCCTGACGCCGTGGCCCCGAACCGCGACCTCTACTTTCGGCAGCAGCCGGTCGGCGAGATGGCGAACCTGGCCTATCTGGTCGGGAGCCGCTCGAGCCGCGAGGCCCTGGTCGTCGATCCGGCCTGGAGCGTCGATCCGCTGCTGGACCTCGCCGAGGCCGACGGCATGGTGGTGGTCGGCGCGCTGGCCACGCACTACCACCAGGATCACGTCGGCGGCCAGATCTTCGGGTTCGACATCGAGGGGCTCGCCCGACTGCTCGCGCGCAATCCGGTCAAGGTCCACGTGAATGACGCGGAAGCGGACGGCCTGCGCCGGATCACCGGCGTCTCCGAATCGGATCTCGAGCGCCACCGCGGTGGCGACGTGCTCGCGCTCGGCGAGATTCGCGTGCGGCTGCTGCACACACCCGGCCACACGCCGGGCTCGCAGTGCTTCCTCGTCGAGGAGGCGGGCCAGCCGGCCCGGCTGGTGTCGGGCGACACCCTGTTCCTGGGAAGCTGCGGACGCGTGGACCTACCCGGGAGCGATCCGGAGGCGATGTACCACAGCCTGAACGGCACCCTGAAGCGCCTGCCCGATGACACCCTGGTGTACCCGGGCCACCTCTACGCGCCGGAGGCGTCGGGTACGCTGGGCGAGCAGAAGCGCAGCAATCCGTACCTGCGGGTGAGCTCGCTCGAGCAGTTCCTCGGCTTCATGGGGCGGTGAGCCGGCCCGCCGGCGCAGCGCCGCCGCGCTAGCCCTCTTCGGTCTCTTCGCCCGCCTCGGGCTCCGCCACCACGATCTCGCCCTCGAGCACGACCGGGACCGAGCGCGCGCTCTCCTCCCGCTGGCGCGTGACCTTGTAGCGATAGCGGCCCGGCTTGAGCTGGCAGAAGCTCGCGAACTCGCCGGCGTGGATCTCGCCCGAGCGCAGCTCGTCTTCCTTCAAGTAGAAGTTGACGAGACTGTGGCAGATCATCGACTTCGCGACCTCGCGCTCGAACACGATCGTGGTCGGCGCCCGCGAGTAGCTGATCCACGCGACGAGCTGCCCGCTCTCGAGCTCGACCCGCCGCGGACTCAGCCGGTCGTCGGTGATGAGGACCACCCGGTGATCGCTCTTGCGGTACTCCGGGTTCAAGAGCGGAACCTGGCCCGGCGTCTCGTACGGCATCTGCTTGGGCCGCGTATCCTCGGCCGTGCCGAGCGGCGCGGCCCCCAGTGCGAGCGCGGCGCCTCCGATCAGGGCGCCGGCGCCGCGCCGAGCCCGGGCGAGAAAGGTCCGGATGTCCATGGGTGCCTCCCTGCTCCCGCGTGGAGAAGTACCGGTGGAAGTGCAAGAGGGTTATACCAGACTGACCCGCTCCACCGCAGGGATTGTCGACGCGCGCGCGCGCCGCGCGCGGCCCGTATCGACGTGCGCCGTCGGGCCGGACCACACACGCTAAATCCCTGAATCGGGGTCACTTTCGGGAACGGATCCGGGTTGAAATCGCCCCCTGCGTCGGGTAGCGTTCGAGCGCTCTTACGGCTCCCGGCGCAGCCCGCACCGGGGTCATCAGCCATCCCGGAGGCTCGCTCCCCCATGAAGATCATGGTCTGCCTGAAGCAGGTTCCGCACCAGGACGCGCGGCTCGACGTTCGCCCCGACGGCGCCTGGATCCAGGAAGAGAACGTCAAGTTCGAGATCAACGCCTACGACACCTACGCGCTCGAGGAAGCCCTGCGCATCAAGGACGCCGGCGAAGCCGATGTCTTCGTGGTGTCGATCGGTCCGGACCGGGTCACCCAGGCGCTGCGCACCGCGCTGGGGATGGGTGCCGACCGCGCCGTTCACGTGAAGGACCCGGCGGCCGACGCCTCCGACGCGCTGGGCACGGCGAAGATCCTCGCCGCGGTCGCGAAGGCGGAGAGTCCGGACGTCGTCCTGATGGGTCTCATGGCCGACGACGACAACTTCGCCGCCGTGGGCCCGATGCTGGCCGAGCTGCTCGGGGCCTCGCACGCGACGGCCGTCATGAAGGTCGAGGGGACCGACGCGCTCACGGTCGAGCGCGAGATCGAGGGCGGAGCCCTCGAGGTGGCGGAGCTCCAGAAGCCGTGCGTCCTCGCCGTCCAGACCGGCATGAACCAGGTCCGCTACGCCTCGCTCAAGGGCATCATGGCGGCCAAGAAGAAGCCGATCGACGTCAAGACCGTCGAAGATCTGGGTCTGTCCGGGCAGGTCGGCGCCGAGTCGGTCAAGGTGAAGGTCGAGAAGATCTACGTACCGCCGAAGGGCGACAAGGCCGACATGGTCACCGGCTCGACCGACGAAATCGTCGCCACGCTCGTGACCAAGATCAAGGAACTGGGAGTCCTGTAGCTCCGCTCCGAGCGTCGCGGCGACACGCGCGCCGCGACGCCGCCGGATGAGCCGCTAGAAAGGATCGAACGATGGGCAGCATTCTCCTCGTCGCCGAGGTGCAGAAGGGACGGATTCGCGAGTCGAGCTACGAGCTCGTGACGCTGGCCCGCAAGCTCGCGGACACCAGCGGCCGGGACGTGGCGAGTCTGGTGATGGGCAAGGGCGTGGGTGACCTCGCCAAGGAGCTGTCGGGCAAGGGAGGCGGCAGCGTCTCGGTGGTCGACCACGACCTGCTCGAGAACTACACCGTCGACGCCTATTGCGCCGCCGCGCGCGCCGCCATCGACGCCGTGTCCCCCGACCTGGTCCTGTTCTCGCACACGCCGATCGGCTGGGACATCGCGCCGCGCCTCGCGGCCGGGCTCGACGTGGGCTTCCTGTCGGACTGCTTCAACATCGAGGTCGAAGACGGCAATCTGGTCTTCTTCCGCCGCGTCTTCAACGGGAAGCTCGACGCGCGCCTCACGTCGAGCAGCGCCTGCGTGGTCGCCACGGTTCAGCCCGGTGCGACGCCCGCCTTCGACGGATCGGCGGAAGGCAGCGTCAAGGCGCTCGACGTGACGCTCAGCGCGGACGCGCTGCGTTCGAAGTTCGTGGAGATCCGGACGGCGGCCAAGACCGGCGTCGACCTCTCCAAGGCGGACGTGATCGTCTCGGGCGGACGCGGCGTCGGCGCGCCCGAGAAGTTCACCGAGGTCATCGAGCCGCTGGCCGACGCGCTGGGCGGCGCCATGGGGGCCTCGCGCCCCGTGGTCGACGCGGGCTGGCTCCCGCACGAACGGCAGGTGGGATCGTCGGGGCAGACCGTCTCGCCCAAGCTCTACATCGCGTGCGGCATCTCGGGAGCGATCCAGCATCTGGTCGGCATGAAGAGCTCGAACTTCATCATCGCCATCAACAAGGATGCGGACGCGCCGATCTTCGAGGTCGCCAACCTCGGTGTGGTGGCCGACCTCTTCGAGGTGGTGCCGGCGCTCACCGAGGCGATCAAGACGGCGAAGGGCTAGAAGCCGGGGCGGAATCGCATGGCGGTCGACACATCGCAGTTCCGGAACGGGCTCAAGATCGAGATCGATGGCGAGCCCTTCAACATGATCTACTTCCAGCACGTGAAGCCCGGCAAGGGCGGTGCTTTCGTCCGCACCAAGCTCAAGAACCTGCGCACCGGACGCGTGCTCGACCGGACCTTCCGTTCGGGCGAGAAGGTCGACGAGGCCGACGTCGAAGAGACCAAGATGCAGTACCTCTACCAGGACGGGGACCATCTGGTCTTCATGGACACCAAGACCTTCGAGCAGACGCCGCTCTCGATCGAACAGGTGGGAGAGCCGCGCAAGTACCTGAAGGAGAACCTCGACGTCAAGATCCTGTTCTGGCGCGGAGAAGCGCTGAGCGTCGAGCTGCCGCCCTTCGTGGAGGCGCGCATCACCCAGTGCGACCCCGGCGTGAAGGGCGATACCGCGAGCGCGGCGACGAAGCCGGCGACGCTCGAGACGGGCGCCGTCGTCCAGGTGCCGCTCTTCATCAAGGAGGGCGAGGTCGTCCGCGTGGACACGCGCACGGGCGAGTACGTGGAGCGAGTCAACTGACCCCACCCCCCAGGGCGGGTTCTCGATGAAGGTGAAGCGGGCGGTCGTGCTCTCCGGCGGCGGTGCGCGCGGCGCGTACGAGGCCGGGGTGCTCCGCTACGTGCTCGAGGAGCTGCCGCGCCGACTCGGACGGGCGCCGCATTTCGACGTGATCTGCGGGACCTCGGTGGGCGCGCTGCACGCCTGCTTTCTCGCCGCCACCGCGGGGCAGGGCCCGCACGTGGGCTCCCGCCTCGCCGACCTGTGGCGCAGCTTCAAGATCGGCGAGGTGCTGCCGGTGTCGGCCCGCGAGCTGCTCCGCTGGCCGCGGCGCCTCGTGGGCCTCGCCCGCGTCGGCTCGGAGCTGCGCTCGGATCAGCCGCCCGACCGCCTCTACGGGTTGTTCAACACCGAGGCCCTCGAGCGGATCGTGTTGCGCTCGATTCCCTGGAGCGAGATCCGGCGCAACATCGTGGCGGGGCGGGTCGAGGCGCTGAGCGTCACGGCCACGCAGATCTCCACCGGCCGGGCGTTCGTCTTCATCGAGAACCGGGACGGCCCGGTCGAGGCCTGGCCCCGCGACCGGTCCGTCGTGGCGCAGGCCGCGCGGATCCTGCCGCTGCACGCCCTCGCCTCGGCGGCCATCCCCATGCTGTTTCCGGCCGTGCGGATCGGATCCAGCTACTACGCCGACGGCGGCTTGCGACTCAACACGCCGATCCTGCCGGCGATGCGGCTCGGCGCCGACCGGGTGCTGGTGATCGGACTGCAGTATCGACCGACGCCCGAGGAGGAAGAGGCGCGGATCCCGCAGATCGTCGAGGCCTACGGCAACCCGCTCTTCCTGTTCGGCAAGGTGCTGAACGCGATCCTGCTCGACCACGTGAGCGCCGACCTGCGCCGCATGCAGCTCGTCAACGAGATCCTCACCGACGGACGGGAGCTCTACGGTCCGGATTTCCTGGATCGCATCAATGCGCTCTCGATGCGCAAGCGGGGGCATCGGCTCCGGTTGATCGACGATCTCCTGATCCGACCGTCGGAGGATCTGGGCATGATGGCCGGGCGTCTGATCAACGACGGCCGCGTGGACGTGCGACTCTCGCCGTTCCTGCGACTGTTCCTGCGCTCGTTCGGCACGTCCACTTCGGAGTCGGACCTGCTCTCCTATCTGCTGTTCGACGCGGCCTACGCCGCGCCGCTCGTGGAGCTCGGCTTCAACGACGCGCGCGCGCAGGAGGAGCGCTTCCTGCGCTTCTTCTCCGACGAGCCGATGCGCGATCGAGGGGAAGGGGGAGCGCGGTGCGCGGAGACCAGCTCGCGCGGCAGTGGCGGCTGATCCAACGGCTGGCGCGCAGCCGTGCCGGCGTCGGTATCGACGACCTGGCGGCCGACCTCGAGTGCACGCGGCGTACCGTGTACCGGGACCTCGACGCGCTGATGTTCGCGGGCTTCCCGGTGCTGAGCGAGCGTCGCGACGGGCGGGCCTTCTACCGCTTCCTCGAGACGTACAAGCTCGGCGATGTGCCGTTCACGCCCGACGAGATCCTCGCCCTGGCGTTCAGCGAGGACCTGCTGCGCACGCTGGAGGGAACCGTCTTCCACGATTCGATCTGCTCGGCGCTCGACAAGATTCGCGCCGGCCTGGGCCCGGAGCTCTCGAGCTTCCTGTCGCGCCTGGCCGAGGCGTTTCGGGTTCTGCCCGGGCCCCACAAACCGTACGCGCGGTTCCGCGACACGATCCAAAAGCTCAACGACGCGGTGCTCGAACGCGAGCGCGTCCGCATGCGCTACCGGACGGGCCGCACCGGCAAGGTCGCGGAGCGGACCCTCGATCCCTACCGCGTCTGGTACCGGAGCGGTGGACTCTACGTCGTGGGACTCGACGGCCAGTCGGGCGAGATCCGCACCTTCGCCGTCGAGCGCATTCAAACGCTCGAGCGCACCGGCGAGCACTTCGAGGTGGCGGCCTCGTTCGACTTCGACGACTTCATCGGGGGCTCCTTCGGGGTGATGGCCGAGCCGGCCGTGCACGTGCGCATCCGCTTCGACCGGTCCTGGGCCCCGTACGTCGAAGAGCGCACCTGGCATGCGAGCCAGGTGCTGACGCGCCGCACGGACGGCTCGGTCGAGCTGGCGATGCAGGTCGGCGGCACCGCGGAGCTGCGGAACTGGGTGCTCTCGTTCGGCTCCGGCGCCCTCGTGCTCGAGCCCAAGGCGCTGCGCGACGAGGTCGAACGCGAGCTGGCCCGGGCGCTCGAGCGGTACCGGGCGCCGCGCCCGCAGGGGCGCGGCGGACGCGCGCGGACGGTCAGGCCGTGAGCGGCACCAGGGTCAGCTGAACGCGGCGGTTCTGCTCGCGGCCGGCCGGCGTCGCGTTGGTGGCGATCGGCTTCATCTCGCCGAAGCCCCGACTCAAGATGCGCCGGCCGTCGATCCCCTGCGAGCGGAGGTACTGCGCGACGCTGTCGGCGCGCCGTTCCGAGAGATCCTGGTTGTGCTCGTAGCTGCCCGTGCTGTCGGTGTGACCGGCCACCTCGATGATCGTCTTGTCGAACTCCTTCAGCACCAGCGCGACGGAGTTCAGCACGTCGTAGAAGCCCGCGCGGATGTCCGCGCGGTCGGTGTCGAACGTGACGTTGCCGGGCATGTTCAACACGAGCGAGTCCCCGACGCGCGTCACGCTCACGCCGGTGCCCTCGAGCTGCGCGCGCAGCTTGCTCTCCTGGGCGTCCATGTAGGCGCCCACCGCGCCGCCGGCGAGCGCACCGACGCCCGCGCCGATCAGCGCGCGCTTGGCGCGGTCGCCGCCGCTGATGGCCCCGATCGCCGCTCCCGCGCCCGCCCCGATCGCGGCGCCCTTGGCCGTCTTGCTCACCTGCTTCTCGCCGGTGAAGGGGTTCGTGGTGCAGCCGCCGAGCAAAGCGATGACCGCGATCCCCGCGGCCGCCGTGCGCGTTGCGATTCGCATGTCGGTTCCCTCCTGCTTCGCGTCGTACCCATGCAGAATAGGCATCGAGCCGCCGGCTGCCGAGGGGGTTGCGCGAAGCGGAGGGGCGGGCCCGCTGCGCGCACGGCCTCCCGGGCGCGGCGGAACGCCCATGTGTCTTCATGTCACGGTCTGGCCCGATTCGCGCGACACGATGTCGCATGGACGGGTGGTAGCGCGGTCGTATCGCTCCAGGCGTGGCCTGCCTCTTGCAGGTTCCAAGGCGGAACGGCGCTCGTGCGCCCGAGGGGTGGTGTTCACGGTACACGGCGACCCGCGCATGACGAGGATTCCGGCCAACGAAGTCCGGCAACGCATCCTGTCGGACCACGACGCCCTGCGGGAGGTGTTGTCGCGGGTCGAGGCGCTGGCGACCCGGGTCGCGAGCGGCGAGCCGCTCGTCGCGGCGCTGCGCAACCAGGGCTGCGCCCTGCACCAGAGCCTCTGCGACCACGTCGACTGGGAGGACACGAATCTCGAACCCCTCCTGCGCATGGCCGGCCCGCGCGGAGAAGAGCGCGCGCGACAGCTCGCACGGGAGCATCGCGAGCAGCGCGAGCTGCTC
>CP070734.1:249604-262900 GCA_020347605.1 Deltaproteobacteria bacterium
CGAGATTGAGCGCGATGATCCCGCCGCGGCGTGGGTTGGCGTAGGCATCGAGGCGCGTCTTCTTGATCACGCCGCGTCGGGTGCAGAGCACGACGTGGTCGCCCTCCACGACGTCGAAGCTGCGGACCGGGAGGATGGCCTGTACGCGTTCGTCCTCCCGAAGCTGCAGCAGGTTGACCAGCGCCTTGCCCTTCGCCGCACGACCGGCGGCCGGGAGCTCGTGGACCTTGAGCCAGTGCACGCGGCCCTGGTTCGTGAAGAACAGGATGAACGCGTGCGTCGAGGCCACGAACAGATGCTCGACGAAGTCCTCTTCGCGCGTGCCGGCGCCGCGAATGCCCTTTCCGCCCCGGCGCTGCGCACGGTACTGCGTCACGGGATTGCGCTTCACGTATCCGAGGTGGGAGAGCGTGACGACCATGTCCTCTTCCACGATCAGATCTTCGATGGAGAGGCCCTCGACGGCTTCCGCGAACTCGGTGCGGCGCTCGTCCGCGAACGCCTCCCGCACCTCTTGAAGCTCCTCGAGCACGACCTCCAGGATCCGCTCGTCGCGGGCGAGCAGGTCGCGCAGATCGAGGATCTTGGCGCGCACCTCCTCCAGCTCGTCGAGCACCTTCTGGCGCTCGAGCGAAGTCAGCGCGCGCAGTCGCATCTCGAGGATCGCCTGCGCCTGGCGCTCGGACAGCGCGAACTGCTCCATCAGCGCCTGGCGCGCCGCGCCCGTGTCCGGCGCGGCACGGATCGTCGCGATCACCGCGTCGAGGTTGTCGAGCGCCGTCGCGTAGCCCTCGAGGATGTGCGCGCGCTCCTCGGCCTGGCGCAGATCGAAGATCGAGCGGCGCGTCACGACGGCGCGCCGGAACCACAGGAAGTGCTCGAGCGCGTCCCGGACCGGGAGCAGCTGGGGGCGCCCGTCCACCAGCGCGAGCATGTTGACGCCGAACGTGGTCTGCAGCGGCGTCATCTTGTAGAGCTGGTTCAGGATCACTTCCTCCGGCGCCTCGCGCCGGAGCTCGATGACGACCCGGATGCCCTGCTGATTCGACTCGTCGCGGATGTCGGTGACGCCGTCGATGCGACCCTCGCGAACCAGCTCCGCGATGCGCTCTTGGAGGCTCGCCTTGTTCACCAGGTACGGGATCTCGGTGACGACGATCCGCTTGCCGCGCGGCGTCTCCTCGAACGCGGCGCGGGCCCGCACCGTCAAGAGACCCCGGCCCGTCGCGTAGGCGGAGCGGATCCCCTCCGTGCCGCAGATGATGGCGCCGGTCGGGAAGTCGGGCCCCGGCAGCTTCTCGAGGATGTCGTCGAGCGTGCACTGTGGGTTGCGCGCGATCAGCTCGATGGCGTCACAGACCTCACCGAGATTGTGCGGCGGGATGTTGGTCGCCATGCCGACGGCGATGCCCTGCGAGCCGTTCACGATCAGGTTCGGGAGCCGGGTCGGAAGCACCGTCGGCTCCTGGGTGTGGCCGTCGAAATTGGGGGCGAAATCGACCGTCTCGCGGTCGATGTCCCGGAGCATCACCTCGCCGAGGCGATGCAGCCGCGCCTCGGTGTAGCGGTAGGCGGCGGCGGGGTCGCCGTCGATCGAGCCGAAGTTCCCCTGTCCGTCGATCAGCGGATACCGCAGCGAGAAGTCCTGGACCATGCGCACCATGGCGTCGTAGATCGCGGAGTCGCCGTGCGGGTGGTAGTGCTTGATCACCTCGCCCACGACTCCGGCGGACTTCGAATAGGCCCGATTCGAGACCAGGCCCTCGTCGAACATCGCGTAGAGGATGCGGCGGTGGACGGGCTTCAAGCCATCGCGCACGTCGGGCAGGGCGCGGCTGATGATGACGGACATCGAGTAGTCGAGAAACGCGCGGCGCGCCTCGTCCTCGATCGCGATGGCCGCCCCCGGCGGCGGCGGCGGCGCGGGGGTGCCCGCGTCCGGTGCGCCGGGCGGCGGGGCCCCGCCTTCGGGGCGCGGTTCGGTGGGCTGCGTGGGCTCTTCGGACACGACCGGCTCGCTAGACGTCCAGGTTCTGGACGTCGAGTGCGTTCCGCTCGATGAACACGCGGCGCGGCTCGACGTCCTCGCCCATCAGGGTGCTGAACACGTCATCGGCCTCGAACTCGTCGGGGATCGTCACCTGGAGCAGGCTCCGCGTCTCGGCATCCATCGTGGTTTCCGAGAGCTGCTCCGGATTCATCTCGCCCAGACCCTTGTAGCGTTGGATGGAGACGCCCTTGCGGCCGTGCTCCAGGATCCGCTCCAGCAGATCGCTGGCCGTCGGGATGGTTTCGGCGCCGGCGCCGGCGCCGGCGCCGTCGCCGTCGGCGTCGCCGCGCACGACGCGGTAGGGAGCCGCCCCGTGCGCCAGCACCTGCTGGCGGAGGTCGCTCAGCCGCTGGAAATCCGACGACCGCAGGAAGTCGGTGTCGAAGCGGGTCCGGTAGTCGACGCCCGCGAGGCGCGTCTCGGCGATCAGGCGATACGCGCCGTGTTCGCGGTCCGCTTCGACGCGCCAGCGGACCGGCTGACCCTGCGGAGCGGTCTCCTCGAGCTGGGCCTCGACTGCGCGCGTCACCGTCTCGCGCAGCACCTCCTCCTCGGCGAGCTGCGCCTCGCTGGGCACGTTCGCGCGCAGCGCCGCATCCACGATCCGCTCGTCGATGCGCCGCAGCGCGAGCCGCGACATCAGCCTGCGGTACTCCGCGGCGTTGCGAAGCAGCTCGCGAAGCGCGGGCTCGGCGATGGGCGCCTGCGCACCCGCCGCGGTCACCTGCAGCCGCGCGAGCGCGTGGTCGAGCAGATACTCCTGGAGCTCCCCGTCGTCCTTCACATAGCGCTCGGTCTTGCCGCGCTTCAGCTTGTAGAGGGGGGGCTGGGCGATGTAGAGGTAGCCCCGCTCGATCACGTCTCGCATCTGGCGATAGAAGAAGGTGAGCAGCAACGTCCGGATGTGACTCCCGTCGACGTCGGCGTCCGTCATGATGATGATCTTGTGGTAGCGGACCTTCTCGGCATTGAACTCGTCACCGATGCCGCAGCCGAGCGCCGCGATCAACGCCTGGATCTCCTGGTTCGAGAGCATCTTGTCCAGCCGGGCCCGCTCGACGTTGAGGATCTTGCCGCGCAGCGGAAGGATCGCCTGCGTCTCGCGCTTCCGGCCCTGCTTGGCGGAGCCCCCGGCCGAAGGGCCCTCGACGATGAACAGCTCGGACTTCGAGGGGTCGCGCTCCTGACAGTCGGCGAGCTTCCCGGGCAGGCTGTGGTCGGCGAGAACCCCCTTGCGCCGCGCCAGGTCGCGGGCCTTGCGCGCCGCCGCGCGTGCGCGGGACGCCTCCAATACCTTCGCGAGGATCTGCTTGGCGTCGGCGGGGTTCTCCTCGAGGTAGTCGGAGAGCTGCTCGTAGACGAGCGCCTCGACCAGGCCGCGCACCTCGCTGGTCCCGAGCTTCGTCTTGGTCTGTCCTTCGAACTCGGGCTGGGGGAGCTTGACGGAGACGACCGCGGTGAGGCCTTCCCGTACATCGTCCCCGCTGACGGACTCGGCGGTCTTTCCGTTCTTCGCCTGGGCCGCGATGTAGCGGTTGAGCGTTCGGGTCAGCGCGGTCCGGAAGCCCACCAGGTGGGAGCCGCCCTCGGTGGTGTTGATGTTGTTGGCGAACGCGTAGATGCTCTCGTTGTAGGACTCGTTGTACTGGAGCGCGATGTCGATCACGAGCGGCACGTTGCGGCCGTGGGTGGTGAACTCCCGCTTTCCCAACAGGTGGATCGGCGGTCGGTGCAGCGGGGCCCGCGTGCGGTTCAAGTGCTCGACGAAGGAGACGATCCCGCCCTCGTAGCGGAAGTCGTGGGACTTGCCGGTGCGCTCGTCGTTGATCTCGATGTGCACGCCGGCGTTGAGGAAGGAGAGCTCCCGCAGCCTCTGCGAGAGCACGTCGAAGGAGAACTCGGTCGAAGGAAACACCTCGGGGTCCGGGTGGAACACCACCCTGGTGCCGGTCTTGTCCGTGACCCCGATCTCCTGGAGGTCCCCCTCCGGCTCGCCGCGCCGGTAGGTCTGCCGCCAGACCTGGCCGTCGCGGCGGATCTCGAGCTCGAGCCGGTCCGAGAGGGCGTTCACGACCGAGACGCCGACGCCGTGCAGGCCGCCCGAGACCTTGTAGCTCTGCTCGTCGAACTTGCCGCCGGCGTGCAGGGTGGTCATCACCACCTCGGCGGCCGGACGGCCCTCCTTCGGGTGGAGGTCGACGGGGATGCCGCGCCCGTTGTCGATCACGGTGATGCTGTTGTCGCCGTGGATCTCGACAGAAATGTGATCGCAGTAGCCGGCGAGCGCCTCGTCGATCGAGTTGTCGACCACCTCGTAGACGAGGTGGTGGAGCCCATCGGGACCCGTGCTCCCGATGTACATCGCGGGTCGCTTGCGGACGGGATCGAGCCCTTCGAGGACCTCGATATCCCTTGCTGTGTAGGTGGTCTGGCTCACACGAGACCCTTGCCTATATCCTCGACAGCCGTTCGGGTGCTTCGACGGGGAGCTCTGAGCTACCGGGCCGGCGCTCGCTGGCCGAAAGGGTAGTGAAACACTAAGTCTGCGTAAAGTCTCCGACTTCCCGAGTGGTGGGGACCCGCTTCGGCGGGGCTCAGGAGAGCCGCATGGGCATCACGACCGCGAGCGTCTCCTCATCGTCCGTAGGTCGGAGCTCGACCGGTGAAAGTTCGTCCTTGAGACCCAGCTGAACCTCCTTCGAGCGGAGCCCGGAGAGCGAGTCGAGCAGGTAGCGCGCGTTGAACCCGATGGAGACGTCGTCGCCGCTGTAATCGACGTCGATCTCCTCCTCGGCCTCGCCGAGGTCCGGATTGCTCGAAGAGAGGGTCAGCCGATTTCGCGTCAGTTGGAGCTTCACCGCCCGACTGCGCTCGGTCGAGAGCAGGACGACGCGGCGGAGGGCCTGACTCAGGGCTTCCTGCTGGAGCGTCAGGCGGATCGTGGACTCCTTCGGAATCACCTGGCGGTAGTTCGGGAATTCACCCTCGATCAGCCTCATCACGAGGGTCACGTCACCCTTCCGAACGACCCCGCTATTCGCCTCGAAACCGAGCTCGATCTCGTTGGCATCGGGCTCGTCTACCACCCGCTTCAGCTCCGCGAGACCCTTGCGGGGAATGATCACGCCGCTGGCGAGTCGGGACGCATCCTCTCCGATGCAGCGTTCGGCGTATGCCAGGCGGTGGCCGTCGGTCGCCACCATGCGGATCTTGTTCTCCTCGGGAAGCACCTCGAAGTAGACGCCGTTCAGGTTGTACCGCGTCTCGTCGAGCGAGGTCGCGTACATGGTCCGCTCGATCATCGTACTGAGCAGGACAGCCTGGATCGGGACGAGGTTCTCCGGCGCAGCTCCCGGCAGGTTCGGGTACTCCTCGGCAGCCGTGCCGGCGAGAACGAAGCGCGATCGGGCGCAGCGAAGCTCGAGGTATGCGTTGGGCGTTGCCGAGAGCTCGACCGACTCTTCCGGCAGCTCTCGCACGATCTCGTAGAACTTCTTCGCAGATACGGTGATGCGACCGGCGTCCGTGACGGTGGCGTTCTGCGCTCCGCGGATTCCCACTTCCAGGTCGGTAGCCGAGAACCAGAGCTTTCCCTCGTCGGCCTCGAGCAGGACGTTTGCGAGGATGGGCATGGTGGTGCGCTTCTCGACGAGTGCCTGGATGCGCGACAGACCCTTCTGGAGATCCGCCTTGTCGATCGTTAGCTTCATGTACGTCTCACTACTCTCTGATTCTTTGATTCATGGATTGACAGAAGTAGTAGAAGGCGGGTTTGCCCGCGACAGAACAGCTTCAAGTAATCGATTTCCACACGCTTTCTCTTCTGCAGCTGTGGCCCGGAAGCGCGTGTTCGGCGGGGCACGTCGAACTGCGAGGATAGTACCATGGATGTCGGCGGGTGGATGCACGCCTGTGGGCGCCGGCCGACATACGCGGCGCTTCCCCGGGGTTGGCGGCTGGCCGTGGACACCGCTACCGTTTCGGCTCGCCCTGGGGTCCCTCGCCGCTGTGGGTTGCTGCTCTCAAACGCAATTTGACATGGTGGTGTGAAGCTCGGGCGGGAGGGTTGTCATGAGCGTTACGTACCAGCCGAGCCGGATCCGACGCGCGCGGGCGCACGGGTTCAGGGCTCGGATGAAGACGAAGGGGGGCCGAACGGTCCTGAAGCGAAGGCGCTCGAAGGGACGCAAGCGACTGGCTGTCTCGAATCCTTCCAAGTAATCGTGGCCGCGGAATGCGGCGCGGCTCGGTTTCGGCGGTCCGACCGCCTTCTACGCTCCAGGGACTTCCAGTGGGTGACTCGGCACGGCAGGCGTGTCGCCTCCCGCTACTTCGTAGTGATCGCCGCTCGGTCCAGGGGTCGGGACGCGGTCGCCGGTGACCGGCTCGGCATCACCGTGAGCCGGAAGGTGGGAAACGCTGTGGTTCGCAACCGCGTGAAGCGGCGGATCCGGGAGTGGTTCCGCGCGCGGGATGCCGCACGGGCTCGCGGCCTGGACGTGGTCGTGATCGCGCGTCGAGCCGCCGTGGAGCTCGATGGGAACGGTGTCCGTCAGGAGCTGGCACGGCTGTTCGAGGACGACGCCGGGCGGGGAGCAAGATGAAGGGCCCGATCGAGCGGGTTCTGACATTCGTCCTAGTTTCGCTCATTCGCGCCTACCAACTGGTGCTCTCGCCCTGGATCGGCCCAGCTTGCCGGTTCGAGCCGAGCTGTTCGCGCTACATGATGGAAGCGGTCCAGCGACACGGCCCGCTGCGAGGAGTCGTGATGGGACTGCGGCGTCTCTTGCGTTGCCACCCGCTCGCGAAGGGTGGATACGATCCGGTGGTATAGGGTAGGGACGAAGCGTGGATCGCAACGCCTTTCTCGCACTGCTGTTCTCGCTCATCGTGTTCATGCTCTGGACGCAATGGCAGGCGGTGCGTTTCGGTGACGGGGCGCCTCCGCCGGGGATGGAGGGAGCCCCGGAGACGGTCCCTGCGCCCGAGCCCCGTGCCGAGGCGAGGCCGCTGAGTCCAGCGCTGGAGCCCGAAGCCGCGCCGCCGGCGCCTCGGGTGGTCGACGATACGGTGCCCGGCCAGCGCATCACCGTGGAGACCGCACTCTACACCGCAGAGCTCACGACCCGGGGTGGTGCTCTGACGCGCTGGGAGCTGACGCGATACCTCGACAAGTCGTTGAAGCCGGAGCGGAACGTGGTGCTCACGACCCTGGACGCCGAGACGGAGTCGGCGCTCTACACGCCATTCGTCGAGCTCGGCCTCGGCGATCTGCGCAGCGCGGTGTACCGGGTCGAGCGTCCGAGCTCCACGAGCGTCGTCTTCACGCGGGACGACCGAGGGTTCCGGATCCGCAAAATCTACGAGTTCCTGGAAGATTCCTACGACTTCCGGCTGAGGCTCGAGGTCGAGAATCGCAGCCAGGCGACGGTCGCGCCGGCGTTCGAGGTCGTCTGGCCGAGCGGGAAGCAGGAGAGCACCGACTTCGCCGATCACATGCTGATCGCTCTCCACGGGGAGGATGTGGAGCGCGAGGCCCTCGAGCGCCTGGGCTCGCCCGGCTTCTTCTCGAGCGGCCCGTTCGTTCCTCCGCTGTTCGACGGGCAGGTGGACTGGGCCGGCGCGGAGAGTCGATATTTCGTTTCGGTGCTGATGCCGCAGCCTCCGCGGGAAGCGGTCGCGACCTTCGAGCCGGTGCGGATCGGCGAGTTCGCGATCACACGGATCGGCTACCGGCCGTTTCCGATCGGGCCGGGGCAATCGGTGGCGCGCGAATTCCGTGGCTACATCGGTCCGAAGGAGCTCGATCGTCTGGCGGAAGCCGGGGCTCAGCTCGAGCGATCGGTGGATCTGGGCTGGTCCTTCATCGCCCCTGTGACGCGACTCTTCGGCTGGCTGCTACGGGCCTTCTACAACGTCATCCCGAACTACGGCGTCGCCATCATCCTGATCACGATTCTCGTGAAGATCCTGACCGCGCCGCTCACGCACAAGTCGCTCAAGTCCATGCAGGGCATGGCGGCTCTGCAGCCGAAGATGAAGGAGATCCAGGAGAAGTACAAAGACGACCGGCAGAAGCAGTCCGAGGAGCTGATGAAGCTGTATCGGGAGGGGGGCGCGAATCCCATCGCCGGCTGCCTGCCGATGCTGCTGCAGTTCCCATTCTTCATCGGCCTGTACTACGCGCTCCGCAGCACCATCTCGCTGCGGCAGGCGCCGTTCTTCGGCTGGATCCAGGACCTGTCGCTTCCGGAGGCGCTCTTCGTGATCCCGGGAATCGACCTGCCCGTGCGCGTGCTACCGCTGATCATGGGCGCCAGCATGGTGCTGTCCCAGCGCATGACGCCGACGACGATGGATCCCGCACAGGCTCGGATGATGAACACCGTGATGCCCGTGATGTTCACGGTGCTCTTCTACCAGTTCGCGTCGGGCCTGGTCCTGTACTGGCTGGTCAATAATCTTCTCCAGATTGGCCAGCAGGTGTATATGAACCGCAAGCGGGAACAGAGCCAGAGCGGGGCGAAGGCGAAATCGAAGGGTTAGGCGTCCGCGCAGCGGACCACCGCGAGAGGAGATCCGAGTTGTACGATCCGCGCAGCGAGGCAAAGGAATTTGTCGGCGCGAGCCGCAGCGAGGCCGTGTCCAAGGCCTGCAGCTTCTACGAGCTGGACGAGGGAGACCTGAGCTTTACCGAGCTCGCTCCGGAGGAGGTCCACGGCCTGGCCGCCCGGGTGGTGGTCGTCGCGGTGCCGCGCGGCGCCACGCCGCCGCGTGCACGGGAGCGGGGCCGCGAAGAGCCCCGGGGCGGCCGGCGCGGGGGTCGGGAAGCCGGGGGTCGCAATGAGCGCGCTCGCCCGGAGCGCGAGCCGAGACGTCGCCCTGAACGCGAGGAAATGCGTCGCCCTGAACGCGAGGAGCCTGTCCGGAAGGAGCCCGCGGAGCCGTCCGTGGGAACGGCGTCGGGAGAGCTGGGTGCGGAAGCCGAGTTCGTGCTCGGCCTGGTCGAGCGCATGGACGTCGGATCCTTCGAGCTTTCGGAGACGGTCGAGGACGACGTGCGGGTCCTCGCGCTCCGGGGCGAGGGCGCGAAGCGGCTCTCGGAGGGAGACAGCAGGGCCGTGGAGGCGGTGCAGCTGTTGGCGAACCAGGCGGCGCTGCGGATCGGCGGGGACGATGCGCGGCGGGTGGTGTTGGACGTCGAGGGCGACGCCGATCGCCGGGAAG
The DNA here is from genome assembly GCA_020347605.1 of Deltaproteobacteria bacterium. Lineage (GTDB taxonomy): Bacteria > Myxococcota_A > UBA9160 > UBA9160. The sequence goes on from CP070734.1 coordinate 258,882, forward strand.
AGCTGCTGGAGCGCGTAGCCGAACGCGCCGCGAGCCGCGCCGAGAAGACCGGCCGCACGATCGCGCTGGACGCCATGAATCCGCGAGACCGTCGCACGGTGCACATGGCTCTGCGGGAGCACGGTGCCGTGGTGACGATGAGCCGCGGGAGTGGGCGCTACCGCCGCGTGCTGGTGGTTCCGAAGGGCGCGCCCGAGTACGAGGAGGCGCTCGAGGCCGCCTCTTCCGCGGCGCCCGACGAGGAGTGAGGCGTTCCACGCGGAACGCGAAGCCCCCGTTCCACGGGGAACGTGTCTGAGCGAAGGCTCTCCCGACTCGATACGCCCGTTGCTGTCTCGCGGGCTCGAGGAGCTGGCCATCGGCCCGCGCGATCGCCGTGAGCCGCTGGCGGCTCGGCTGGCAATGCTGACGGAGCTGCTCCGGCGCTGGAACGAGCAGATCAACCTGACGGCGCACCGAACGCTGGATGCGATCGCCCGCCGCCTGATCCTCGACGCCGCCGCCCTGTCGCAGATCCTCCCGGAGTTCGAGAGCCTCGCCGACCTGGGCTCGGGCCCGGGCTTGCCAGGCCTTCCGCTCGCCCTGCTCCGCCCCCATTGCCGGGTCACTCTCGTGGAAGCGCGTGAGCGGCCCCACCACTTCCAGCGCGCCGCCGTGCGCGAGCTGGGCCTGTCCAACGTGTCGCTTCGGCTCGGGCGGGCCGAGAGCCTCCAGCCGGAGCTCCATGCCGCCGTCATCGCCCAGGCGGTGGCCCAGCCGAATCGGGTGCTTCGCTGGATGCTTCCGTGGGTCGAGCCCGGCGGATGCATGTTCATCCCGGCTGGACCCCAGCCGCCGGAACTCCCTGGAATCGAACGCGTAGAGCCGCTTCCTCCAGTCGAATATCGGGTTCCGTGTGGCGGGCCGGTGAGATCGGTGTGGATGGGGCGCCGCTCACTGCAGTAGAATCGTCGCCGAGGGGTTCCTCGGGGCGGTGGGGATGACTTCCGACCTTCCGGGATTCCCCCGGGGGGTTCAGCTGATGTCTTCGCGAGGACTCGTCTTCGCCGTCGCCAACCAGAAGGGCGGCGTCGCCAAGACCACCACCGCGGTGAACCTCGCCGCTGCGTTCGCGATCTCGGAACGCGCCACGCTGCTCGTGGACGTCGATCCCCAGGCCAACGCCACGAGCGCGTTCGGAATCGCACCGCCCGAGCGGCACATCTACCACGCACTGGCCGGACGCTGCGTCCTGAAGGACGTCGTGCAGCCCACCGAGCTCGGCTACCTGCACGTGGTGCCCAGCGGACCGGATCTCGTCGGGGCCGAGATCGAGCTCGTCCAGCTTCCGAATCGCGAGCGCTGGCTGGAGGTCGCCCTCGCCGACCTGCGCGAAACGTACGAGATCGTCTTGATCGATTGTCCGCCCTCGTTGGGACTGCTCACCGTCGGCGCGCTCACCGCGGCGGACGCCGTCCTGATCCCGCTGCAGTGCGAGTACTACGCGCTCGAAGGGCTGGCGCGCCTGCTCGACACGATCCGCCTGATCCGCGGCTCGCTGAATCCCGCGCTGACGATCGAAGGCGTGGTTCTCACCATGATGGACGCCCGCAACAACCTGTGTCGCCAGGTCGAGCAGGAGGTGCGTACACATCTTGGTGATCAGGTGTTCCAGACGGTGATTCCGCGCAACGTCCGTCTCTCGGAAGCTCCGAGTCACGGAAAGCCCGCGATCCTCTACGACGTTCAGTCCAAGGGGTCCGCCGCGTATCTCAAGCTGGCCGCCGAGATGCTGCACCGTCTCGAGATGTCGCGTTCCACGGGCACCCCACCGACACTGCCGTCCAACTCATCGGGAGACGCGAATGGCACCGCGACGTAACGCCCTCGGAAAAGGTCTGGGTGCACTGATCACGGAGCCGCCGCCGAGCCATGCCGACTCCGTCGATACGGCCGGTCGGCCGCTCGAGATCGACGTGAACCAGATCGTCCCGAATCCTCAGCAGCCGCGCCGGCACTTCGACGAGGAACGCCTCGCGACGCTCGCGGAGTCGATCCGCACGCAGGGCGTGATCGAACCGATCGTGGTACGACGCGTCGCCGACGGCTACGAGCTCATCGTCGGCGAACGTCGCTGGCGCGCGTCGCTGGCCGCCGGGCTTCGCACCGTGCCCGCGCTGGTAAAGGACCTCGCGCCGCGCCACAGCCTGGAGGTCGCGCTGGTCGAGAACGTGCAGCGCCAGGATCTCAATCCGATCGAGCTGGCCCACGCGTTCAAGACCCTGGCGGAAGGCGGGCTGACGCAGGATTCGATCGGCGAGCGCGTCAGCCTCGATCGCTCGACGATCTCGAACCACCTGCGCCTGCTCGAGTTGCCGCGCGAATTCCAGGAGGACGTCGAGCGCGGTCGCCTCACGATGGGTCACGCGAAGGCGTTGCTCCAGGTCTCGAGCCCCGAGCGCAGGCGCCACCTGCGCGACCGCGCGGTACAGCGCGGCCTATCGGTGCGCGAGACCGAGGAGCTCGCGCGCAGCTGGTCGGGGCCCGCCCGCGCGAAGCGGGCGCGCGTGGAGCCCGACGCGAGCGTGGCCCCGATCGCGGACGCCCTGCGCGACCGTCTCAAGACCCGGGTTCGGATCCGCGGTCGCGCGTCGCGGGGGCGCATCGAGATCGAGTTCCACAGCGCGGAGGATCTCGATCGTATCGGGCGGCTTCTGCTCGGGGGCTGACGGGTGACCCCTCCGAACCGGCAACCCGCGATCGCCCGACTGGTCGATCCGGGCGCGTCGTTCGAGGGGCTGATCAGCTTTCGCGGGCACGCCCGCATCGACGGCGACTTCACCGGTTCGGTGATGGCCTGGGGAGCCCTCGAGATCGGCGAGTCCGCGGTGGTCCGCGCCTCCATCGAGGTCGACGATCTCGTCGTGGCCGGCTCCCTGGAGGGCGACGCGACGGCCCGCCGCCGGCTGACGCTGGCACCGACCGCCCGCGTGCGCGGCGTGCTGCGCGCGCCGAGCCTGGCGCTGGCCGAGGGCTGCGTCGTGGATGGCCGCTGCGAGGCGGGCAGCGCGCGACGCGAGCCGAAGGCGGCTCGGGACCGGGGATCGGAGCCGGATTCGAAGCCGGCGGCCCGAGGCCGGACCCGAGCGCCGTGAAGCGCCAACGGGCCCTCTTCCGCCCGTAGCGCCCGCGCATCGCGTATGCAACTATTCCACGCGCCGACGACGGCCGGGCTTCGGCCTGTCGTCCGCGATCCCGACATCTTGCCCGAAGGGTCCGGAATGGAAGGGCCGCCGCACGCGTGGCCTGCCGGCGGCCCGCCCACGACGGGGAGAGTGCGGGCGGGTCCGGAGCCGTAGAGCCGCGGCACCACCGGCTGCAGATCGAACGGGGTCAGGAGCGGATCGACGTGAGCAACCGACGGGTGAGCGCGCGAGCCCTCGCGACGGGCGCAGTGATGCTATTTGCGGCGCGGCGCGCTGCGGCCGCAGAGGGTGGCCTCGAGATCATTCCCGACCCCAGCGTCCTGATCCCCCTGATCGTGGGCTTCGCGATCCTGGTTCCCATCATCAATCAGCTGTTGCTGCGGCCCCTCCTCGGTGTGCTCGAGGAGCGCGACGAGAAGATCGCCGGCGCGCGCCAGCGGGCCGAGAAGATCGCCGTCGAGGCGGACGCGATGGAGTCGCGGTACCGGCAGGCGGTGGACGACGTGCGGACCCACGCGGAGCAGGAGCGCCAGGCCGAGCTTTCGGGTGCGCGATCGGAGGAGACCGAACGCGTGCGCGGCGCGCGTGCGGAGGCGGAGAGCCGGCTCGAGGCCGCCCGCTCCGAGATCGGCGCCGCCCTGGAAACGGCGCGCGCGAGCCTGCGCGCGAGCGCGGAGGAGCTCGCGCGGCAGGCCGCGCAGCAGATCCTGGGGCGTGGCCTCAAGTGAGGTGGCTGGCACCGATCGCGTTCCTGATCGCGACGCCCGGGCTCGCCCAGGCGGCGGGCGAAGGGGGATCCGAGATCCGGAACTTCCTGTGGAGCGTCTTCAATCT
>CP070734.1:263000-276277 GCA_020347605.1 Deltaproteobacteria bacterium
CGACGGGCCGCCGCCTCCGCGTCGTCGTCGCCCGCGGCGATGCGCGTCTCGAATACGGACCCGCTGCCGGGCAACTCGACCGCGATGCGCACGTCGTCGCTCGACTGGAGCTCGCCGTCGCCGGCGGTGAGGCGAAGGACATAGGTGCCGGGCCCGGAGAAGCGGACCGCCGTGAACGCGCTGCTCGCGTCGTCGAACTCGGCCAGCCCCGGCCCGCTCACCTGACTCCAGAGGACGGTCAAGGAGGGCGGCGCGGGCAGGCCGTCGTCGCTGACGCCTCCCTGGAGCACCGCACTGCCCGGAAACGTGATGGACTGGTCGGGCCCCGCCGAGACGACGGGGGGCAGGTTCGACGGCGAGAGGAAGGGCAGGGTGAACTCGTGGATCCGGCCGTCGTTCTCATCGGGATCCCCGTCGTTGTCGACCCCCCGATCGGCCAGCCACAGGCTCATCACGCCGGGTTCCACGCTGCTGGGCGCGAGCGCCAGTCCGGCGGGACGCTCGAGGTTCGCTGCCGAGATGTCGATCATCCGCACCAGCTGGCAGTCGGTGGTGATCTGCGCCAGCTCGGAGGTGTTCGAACCGACGACGAACAGGGTGCCGGTGCCCGGGTCGAAGGCGAGGCCCTCGGGATCCGAGATTCCGACGTCCGACGTATCGCATTGGGTGACCTCGTCATCGCCGGATGACGGAACTCCGTCGAAGACACCATTTGGACCCGGCGTGAGCGCGTAGATCTCGTTGTTCACGCCGTCTGCGATGAAGAGGGTTCCCTGGCCGAAGGCCAATCCCTCGGGATCGCCGCTGTCGAAATCTCCCGTCTCGAAGGAAGTGGTCGTGTCGTCGTCGGTGAGACAGATGTCGTCGGGGCCCGGATCCACCTCGTAGATCGTCGAAGGGCTGGTGTCGTCGGAAAAGAAGCAGTGGTGATCGACCGGATTGATCGCCACGCCGGTCGGCTCGTCGGAGAAGTGGGTCGTGTCGAAGCGGCCGAAGAGCTGGCCGTTGCGGGTGATCTCGAAGACGTTCACGTCTTCGTAGATCGACATCTCGTTCACTTCCGAGTCGCTCATCAGCAGTGAATCGGTGCGTTGCTGATAGGCGAGGCCCGCGGAGTCCGGGCTGGGCGGGTCGAAGTCGAAGGCGTCGATGCTCTGAACCAGCGCGGGGGGGCCGTCGGCCAGCGCCGCGACGCTGAACGCCGCGCCGGTGAAGAAGGCGCTCACACGCGACACCTGCGGGAGCGACCACTCGCGCAGAGCGAACTTCCCGGTCGAACCGTCCGCTGCGATCACGAAGAGGTGCATCCGCGCCGGGTCGTCCGTGCGGTCGGAGCTGGGCGCGAAGCCGACGGTCGCGAGATCGAGCGGACCGAAAAGCGAGAGATCGTGCGGCGCCAACAGCTGACCCGCGCCATCGATCTCGTACAGCTCCTGCGCGACGGGGCTCAGCAGGTACAGGTTCCCGGTCGCCGGGTCGAAGGCGATGCCCTCGAGCTTCCGCAGGCCCTGTGGGACATCGATCGCGGCGACCGAGTCGCAGGGATTCGCCGTCGCTGGATCGGCCGTCGGCGTCCCGGCGCCGTCGAGTCGCAGGATCTGGTTACGGACGCCGTCCAGGATGAAGATCCGGCCGCTGACGGCGTCGATCGCCAGGCCCTGGGCCTGCTTGATCCCACACGACGCGGCGGCGAAGCGGCGCACGGTCGGCGATGCGGCCGCGAGGTCCTCGCCGAAGTCGATCTGCACCAGCTCGTCGCGCGCATCGTCGAGCAGGAGCACCGTGTACCCGCCGTCGCTCCGCCGGGCGAACGTGAGGTTGATCGGATCGGCGAGCGCCATCGCGAGGTCCCGCGACCCGTCCTCCGCGCCGGCGCCGTACGCGACGAGGGTCGCCGCACCCGGCGCGGGTTCGTCGACCTGGAGGTGGGACGGAAACCCCGGTGCCAGCGGCACGCCGGTCACGCCCGGCGGGCCGAGCTCGTCTGCCTGGAAGACCCGGATCTGCTGAAGCGCCGGCGGACTGCCGCTCTGCGACCGGCCGCTCGAGATCGCGACGAGCGAGAGGAGCAGGATCAGGGCGAGCCCCAGGCGTATTTTTTCGTTTTGTTTTCGCTTCATCTAACGGGGCCAGGCAAAACTGATGCAATTATCCCACGTTCTTCTCATTCCACCATTGGTCTGTCAATGATCGTTCAGCAGACTCGGACCGCCGCGAGTCCGGGGCGCTCTACTCCATCGCACTCCGGATCCCGGCTGCGATCTCTGCCGCTCGAAGATCCGTCGCGCCCGCCTCCTCGTTGCTGGCGACGCGCAGCCGCCATCCCGCCTCGGGGGCGGAGAGCAGCTCCCGAACGCGCCGCAGCGAGCGGACGGCCGCTTGCAGATCCCGCTGCATCGCCGGGTTCGTCGCGCCCGCGTCGAGCCGCGCTTGGAGCCGGCTGGCCGCCCCCGGGCGGTTCCGCAGTCTTCGGGCGGCGGTGGCCGGCTCCACCTCCAGCGCGATCACCAGGTCGGCCGGCGACCGTCCGCAGCACGTCACCCCGATCTCGACGAGCCGGGCGAGCGCGAGGTCCGATGAGGCGCGAAAGCCGATCGACCATAGCCCGCTGAAGAAGCCCTGATCCAGGATGTGGATGCCCGGCCGTCGCGCGAGTTCGGTGACCAGGCCACAGATCGCGAGCAGGTCGAGCGTCTTCGCGATCCCCTCGAGCCAGCTCTGCTGGCCGCATCGCGCGATCTCACGCATCAGGGACAGCGCGGCACGCGGTCGTTTCAGGCCGACGCGGCCGGCGAGGCGAAGCTTCGCGAGCCGGCGCCGGGTCGCGCCCATGCGGTGTGCGAGCTCGAAGCTCCGTTCACTGACCTGCAGATGCTCGCCGCGCAGGCGCTCGGCCACGGCGTGCGAGACGGCGGACTTCCCGCAGCCGGGGAGGCCGACGAACTCGGCGATCATGGCGCGCTCGGGCCGCGCACCTTCGGCGCGGCTGCCCTTGCGCGGTGCGGTTGCGCAAATGCTCAAAGGCGTTCCCAGATGACCCGCTTGATCTCGGCCAGGACCTGCGGGAGGGCGCGGTCGGCGTCCAGGTCGACGGCGTCGCAGCGCTCGCCGTAGTCGATCTGCTCGAGTGCCTTCAGGCGTCGCTCGACCTCGGCTCTCGAGACCTCGGGCTTGCGACGGCTGGCCATCTCCGGACTGACCCGCAGCTTGAAGGCGAGGTCCGGCGCGTTGCGCACGAGGTCGCGGTAGACCCGGTACTCCCAGGCCGCCACCCGGCGACGCCAACCGCGCGGCCGATCGAGCCACTCGCCCAGCAGCGGGCCGTCGTTGAAGCCCATCACCTGGATCTGGGGATACCGGTCGCAGACCACGACCATGCCGCGATTCCGCGCCCGCACGAGCGACCGCATGGACGCGCGCTTCTCCAGCGCCAGCGAAAGCGCCCAGATCCAGCGCAGCTTTGCAGCGCCGCCGCGCCACGTTCCGGTGCGGGACGCGATGTTCGTGGCATCGGCGCTCCAGGGGCCGCGTCCCGATGCGAGCGGCCGGAGCCGGCGATACAGGCCGAGTGCGAGCTTCAGCGGCCAGCGCTGGAGCGACACGCGTCCGTCCCCGCTGCCGAAGTAGACGGAGTAGACGTCGAGCTTCCAGCCCAGCCAAGCCCGGATCTCGCGGGCGATCGTCGACTTGCCGCAGCCGTCGGGCCCCAGGAAGGTCACCACCATCCCGCCGCTCGGGACGGCGCGCCGTGTGGCGATCGGCAGCCCCAGAAGGCGACGGCTCACCGCGGAGAACCACCACACCGCCTCGCGAGCGGTCCGAAGCGCGAGCGCGACCACCGGGCCGTGGCTTCGCTGGTCGGCCAGGCTGGCCATCGCTCTCGCGCGCAGACGCCGGAACCCCCGAATCGTCGGGGTTTGGTCGAGTAGCGGCTCGAGGGCGGCACTCGCCGCCGGGCCGAGCGTCTTTGCGGTCTGCGCGCAGACGCGCGCTGGATCGATCCGCTGCATGAGCCAGTGGTACTCGCGCAGCAGCGAGCCGCGCAGGTAGGGGCGTCCGAGGAGCTCGAGGACGTGATCTCGCCAGCGGAGCTTGAGCGCACAGCGCACCAGCAGGAGCTCCATCTCGAAGTTGGGCTCCGTCACGTAGACGCCCGTATCCGCATCGCGAACACGACTCGACAGGATCGCGTCGCCGAGGCGGAGCTGATAACTCTTGAGGTGCGGCTCCCCGGCCACCAGCGCGTAGTGGACGTGCACGTGGATCAGGCGCGCCGTGTCGGGGTCGAAGCCGAGGTAGTCTTCCACCGCCGGATACGCCGCAGCCAGCTTGCTCTGGACGCGTTTGAAACCGGCCTCGAGCAGCACCGACTGCGCGGCCGCCGCGTGCCGACGCTCCACGAGCACGTCCAGGTCCGTGATCCCGGCCAACCCCTCCGCCAGGTGCTCGTTGCTCTTGAAGTGGCAGTAGCCCACCGCGGCCTCGTCCAGGGCGCGAAACAGCCGCAGGGACGTCGACAGCGGGACCGCCGGCGCCGCGACCGCCGAGTGGCCCGCCCCTGCCCCTGCCGGCTTCGGACGGACCTCCTCGTAGACCCGCTCATAGGCGCTGTGCATCACGGGCAATCCGAAGTGCCGCTCGACGTGGTTCCGACAGCGCGTGGCGATTCCGCGGCGCGCCGCCGGGGTCGCCGCGTGGAGTCGCCGGAGCTCTCGCGCGAAGCCCGCTGCATCCCCGCACTCGACCAGGGGAATGAACTCGGCGCCGTTGACCAGCTCGCGGTGCGGCGGGATGTCGGAGAGCACCGAGGGGCGTCCGCTGGCCAATCCCTCCAGAACCGCCACCGGAAGCCCTTCGCCCTTCGAGGCCGAGACGAAGACGTCCGCCGCGCCCAGCGCCTCGAAGACCCGGTCCCGCGAGATCAGGCCCGTGACCTCGACGCGATCGCCGAGCCCGCGCGCCTTCGCCTCCGACAGGACGCGGGACCGCAGTGCCCCGTCTCCGATGAAGCGAAGCCTCCAATCGGGATCCGCTGCGCGAGAGAAGGCGTCCAGCACGGTGAGCGGGTCCTTGATCTCGATCACTCGACCTACGCAGGCGACGACGAAGTGTTTGCGATCGCGGCGCTGCGGGCGCGCTTCCACCGCGCGCCTCACGCGTTCGACGTGGACCGCGTTCTGTACGACGCGAATCCGCCGACCGCCGAGGCGCCGGAGCCATGCCGGCAGACTGTCGCGGCACGCCTCGCTGCACATGACCAGCCGTCGATATCCGGCGAAGATCGGGACGAGCAGCAGCCGCGTGCCCAGGCGGTAGTTCCAATAGGAGTTCTGGACGGTGTAGACGCTCCGGGCGAGGTTCCGCGGCCGGAACAGGTTCGCGATCAGGAACAGCACACCCGCTCGGGCGGCATGCGCGTGGATCACGTCGTAGTCGCGTGCCCCACCCAGCGCAGCCCGCAGCGCTCGCAGATAGCCCAGCGACGAGCTCCCGCCGTCGAAGCAGGTGATCTCCGGCGGGGGCACGACCGCGGGTCGATGGAAACTGCACAGCGTCAGATCCCGCTCGCCGACGAAGGGCAGGCAGTGCTCGTTGTACTGACCGCTGGTCTCCGCCACGGACGCGGTCAGATGCAGGATGCGCCAGGGCCTCGTCATGAATCGACGTCCTCCGTTTCGATCGATTGCGCGAGCGCGGCCCGCCCGCCGGATCCCGATCCCCGGGCGGCGCTCATCGCCATGCCGAAGAGCCACCAGTAGTGTCGTTGGATCAAGATCGGGATGAACAGGAAGATCACCATCGTGGCACACATCGCGGCGATGAGGGCCCAGAGCAGCTCGCGGTGCGCAGCCGAGGGCTTTTGTCTTTGCGCCGCGAGGACGATTCCGAAGCTGCACGCGACGATGCCCAGGAAGCCCAGGGTTCCGAAGATCCCGGTCTGGGCGAGAAGCTGGATCCAGAGGTTGTGGGGATTCTGCTGTGTGACGGTGGGCACGTACCGATCCGCGACGAAGCGGAAGTTGTCGAGGCCCAACCCCACGATCGGGGACTCCTCGAACGCCCGCAGGCCTCCGATCGCGAGCAGCGTGCGGTCGTGCACCAACGTGCGCTCGGCGGCGAGGGTCCGGTGGATGCGCTCGCGAAGCGTGGGCGGAAATTGGTCCGACCGGTAGAGCAGGGACCCGCACAGCCCGAGGATGAGCACCGCCACGCTCGTTCGTGCAAGCACCGCGAGTGGCCGCGCCGCGCCGCGACGGAAGCCCAGGAACACGGTCATCGAGACGAAGGTCGAGACGGCGGCTCCGCGCGAGCCCGAAGCCGCCAGCGCCCAGACCATCAGATAGGCGACGGCGGAAGCCGCGACCAGCGACGAAAGGCGCCAGCGGCGTCTGCGCAGAGCCTGCAGAACGAAGCAGGCGAGGAACGGGGACAGGTACGCGACGGGGTACCCCAGGCGATTCGGACTCTCGCTGAAGAAGGTGCTCACGCGGTCGGCCCACAACTGCTGCGGCGAGAGATACGCGTCGACGATCGCGACCAGGGACCCCGCGAAGAATGCGAACAGGCCCGCCTGGAGCATGAAGCGGGACCGCGCGAAGGCGAAGATGACCGGAAGCTGCACGCAGAAGATGAACACGTACTGGAGGATCTGGGTCAGCGACTCGCCGGGCTGTAGCGCCCGCAGGGTGCTGAGCAGCGCGAACAGCAGGAAGACCAGAGCCGAGGCGAGTATGCCGGGAGAGGGTAGGATCACCGTCCCGCGGGCCAGCACCAGCAGGAAGAGCACCGTCGTCAGCAGGTCGTACACGGTAAAGCTCGCGACCAGCTCGATCTCGATGGGCGCCATCGCGCAGCTCACCAGAAACAGCACCTGACCGAAATCGAGTGCCGTCCGTTGCGCGACTCCGCCGTGGCTTCCTCCAGCGGCCGCGGCCCGCCCGCGATCAGCCGACACGACGGAATACCGTTCGCGCGCGCCGGACCAGGGCCCCGCGTTGCCGGCTGGAAAGTCCGAGGAGCAGGCTCGCACCGGCGGCCGCCGCGAACGTGATCCCGGACCCCAGGACGAGGTCCGGCCAGTCGGTCGCGCTCACCGATCCGGACATCGAGAAGGCCAGCAGGAGGATCGGGATCGCCGCCGCCGCCGGCCGCAGCACCGCCGTGAGCTGTCGGCGGCCGCGCAGGCCGAACAGGCGGCCGACGCGAAGCGGATAGGCGATCGTGAGGAGGCTGCGACCGGCGATGAGACCGAGCACCAGGCCGACGATGCCGCCCTCGAGCCCGGCCACGATGAAGGCCGCCAGACCCAGCGAGAGCACGGCGGAGAGCACCCCGAGCAGCACCTTCTCCCGGACCGAGAGGGTCAGGTCGATCACGTTGGCGTCGTTCCGGATCAGTGTGAACTGCGTAACGGCGACGACGATCAGGAGGTTGGCGGTGTCTCCGGCGTAGTGCGCATCGCCGACCCAGAGCGCGACGAAAAATCGGTTCCAGAGCAGGAAGGTCGCGCCGGCGCTCACCGCCAGGATCCAGGTCAAGGCCATCAGCTCGGCCCGGACACGAGCGGCGGAGACCCAGTCGGCCGAACCCACCAGGCGCGCCAGCCCGGGCGCGACGCCGGCGACGATCATTGCCGCCACCGGCAGAACCGTGAGGGGTCCGAAGCCCGTGAGCGTGTAGCGGGTCACACTCTCGACCGAGTCCGCCATGCCCAGGACCAGAACGTCGCCGGCGAGCATCGCCTGCATCGCGAGCTTCCACACGACGAACCACGCACTCAGCTTCACGAAATTGCGAACGGCCAGCAGTCTGGGACGCGCGATTCCCGCCCACGGGACGTAGGATCGGACGATTCGGACGAAGAGCACGCCCGTCAGCAGCGCGGTCGCCACATTCGCCGCGGCGACGCCGACGATCCCCATCCCCGTCACCACGGCGACCGCCATCAGCGCACCGCCCAGGATCACCAGGCAGGTGGAGAGCCCCAGCCGCTTGTAGCCGAGGTTCTCACCCTGGAGGATCGCGCGCGGAACGTCGACCAGTGTGGAGAAGAGCGCGTATCCGACCATCATCGCCGCCGCCCAGCGAACGGTCCCGCGAAACTCCGGCGGGCTGTCGAGGAGCTCCGGCGCCAGCCAGGCAAAGCCGCCGCCGACGAGCGCGAGGACGGGCAGGAACAGGAACCACACGCCCACGGCGCTGCCGACCAGCTCGCGTTTCTCGCGGTAGTCGGTGGACGCCTGACGATTCGCGATGGACCACTTGAGCGCCTGGGCCGACCGACCGCTCGAGGCTGCAATCGACCCCGTGGAGCGCCAGAGTACGCGCCACACGCCGAACGCGTGTTCTCCCAACCGGCCCACCAACAGCGGGTTCAGCAGCAGGTCCACGCCGATGCGCGCGACCAGGTCCACCCCGGCCGCGAGTGTGTTCAGGGCCGCGCGGCGCGTCAGCTTCGCGCGCTCCCCAGCCGGGTCGACGAGCTGGGCGTGCGGTGTCGATTCGAGTGTCTGCACGGCAAATCCCGTCAGCCGAGGCCCTCTTGTGCGACTCCGGGCGCGGATCGCCCTCGGCGTCCTGCGGCGGCGCCGGAGGGGTCGGGTGCGCGGTCGAGGTGCGCGCAGATTCGATCCGCGACCGCCGGGAGATCCTGGCAATCGGTTTCGAAGCGAAGCGTCGTGAGCGCGGCGTGCGTTCCGATCCGCTCCACGGTCCTGTCGAGTTCTCTGCGGAGGCTCGCCAGCCAGTTCAATCCGTCGCGGTCGACACCGCCCTTCAGCCGATGGTCCTTGCTCCGGTTTCGGATCCGCTCCAGCAGGACAGCGTCCGGCGCATCGAGCACCACCACCGTGTGGAGCAGCCGCGCCCACCGTTCTGACATTCGATCCCACCAGGTTCGGAGCGGGTCGCCTGCGTCGTGAGCCGGGCGGCTGAGTCGCAGCGTCGCCAGCGTGTAGATGGGTCCCTGGTCCATGACGAGGGTCTCCCGGCGGCAGCGCTCCGCGATGCGTCGCGACGCCTGCACGCGCACCATGCGCTCCATGTCGCGGCGCGCCAGGGGCCGTCGACGCCACCACGCCTCGATGAAGAGAGGCAGCAGCCCGGCTGCATCCCGCGCGAAGCTCGGAATCCAGCGCGCCGCGCGCCAGCCGAAGATCGGCCGCAGATCGGGCCGCTGCGCGGCCAGTGCGGTGAGCAGAGAGGTCTTGCCGGCGCCCGGGGGTCCGACGATTTCGACGATGCGGGGCCGCCGCGGCTCGAGCCGACTCGCGGCGGGCGCTAGATCTGCGTCCAGATCCAAGATTTCAGCTCTCGGTGCAATACGGCCATGGGCCGATCGGCGTTGACCACGTGGGCGCCCGCGGAACTCCAGTCGACCTCGAGGATCTCCTGCGCCCGCTGCCGAACGCGCACCGCGGGATCCTCGGGGCGGCGCCCCAGCGCGACTTCGGGGCGCACGCGGAGGACGAGCAGCAGGTCCGGTCGGCCGATCGCCGCGTAGTACCGCTCCTCCAGCCTCGTCAACAGGCGGGTGAGTCGCGATCGCGATGCTCCGGGGAGGCTGCCGGCGCGCGGACCGTCCATCGATGCGAGCTCGTGTAGGGGAAAGCGATCGCAGAGGACCAGCGCGCCCCGCTCCACGAGCCGTCGCGCCCTGCGGTATGCGCGGCACCGGTCCCGGGCCGTCGTCACGTGCCACAGCAGCGGTCCGAGTCCGACGGGCACGCCGTCGGCTGCCGTCCCCTCCGTCGATCCCCATCCCCGGGACAGGCCCAGTCCACGCAGCACCTTGAGGGTGGCCTTGATCGGGACCGTGATCCACGACCAGCGGGGCTTGCCCATGTGGATCCTCGCAACCCGAAAGTGGGGCGAGAGCCAACCGGACAACGCATCGAGCGCCGACGACTTTCCCGCCCCGTCCGCGCCGACCAGGGCGATCAGGAGTCCCCCGGAGGTCCGGACCCGCGCCGCCGCCTTCCGTCGATCGCATCGTCGCTTGCGCTCCTCCGATCCGTCGACGCCGGGCTCCGGCTCGAAGCGCACGCGTAGCTGCACGAACCCATCCGCGCGCGGATCGTACGCGAAGTAGCGCACGCCTCCCGGTCGCTTCCTCGCAGTCGCGGCCCCCGCCTCCTTGAAGCCGAGCCGCTGCACGGTCTCGACGAAGCGGTCGGTGTTCGGCCGTCGGACGACGAGCTCGAAGGCGTTCGCCTCGCTGGCGGGCGGCTCCACGGAGTGCGCCGTCAGCGGGTGGAATTCGACGGCTCCCCGTGCGGAAAGTTCGTCGAGCAGCCGTCGGATCAGAGGCGTGCCGGCGACGGCGGAACTCACGCGACCGGCGCCTCCTGCGTCCCCCAGCCCTCGACGAGCAACGCCAGCCCGAGGCCCATTCCCAGGCCCATCGCTGCACCCACCACCAGATTGAGCAGCTTCTTGGGGCGCGTCGGCTTGGGTTCCGGCCGACCCTGCTGGATCACGCTGATGTTGGCGATTCGCTGACTGTCCATCTCCTCCGAGACCAGGGCCTGCTCCAGCCGCTCTGCGTAGATTCGATAGCGTCTCTCGCTCGCGTCCCGCTCGCGAAGCAGGTCTCGATACGCGCGCAGGTGGTTCGGAAGCTGTTGAAGCGCCTGCTCCAGCTCCGCGAGCTGGTGCTCGAGGCCCTTTCGGCGCCCGATCTGGGCATAGACCTCGGCGGTGCTGCTCACGATCTGCGCCTCGATCTCCTCGTGGAGCGGAGAGGTGCGAGACAGCGACTCGGCCTGCTCCTTGAGGTAGCGGACGCGCGTGTTCAGCGCGGCGATCTCATTCTGCGTCTGGGCGAGCGCGAGTTCGACCTGGGCGCGCTGCTGCTCGAGCACCTCCGCCGGATTCTCGACCGCGAGAATCGGCTGGTCCTCCTGGGCCGTCCGCAGCTTCTCTTCCTTGCGCCCCAGTTCCTCGTAGTAGTGATCGACCTTCGACTCCAGGAAGATGGTGGACTGCGGTGCGCTGAAGGCTCTCAGGTGGTGTTCCTTGAGCTGCTCCACCAGCGTATTCACCGCTTCGGCGGCGACCCGCGGGTCGGGATGGTAGAACGAGATGCGAATCACCTCGGTTCCCGGAACTGCCGTGGCCGATAGATCCTGCCGGAAGGCTGCGACGGCGCCGTGCAGGGGGTCACTCACGCCGCCCTCCCCGCCCGACACGAATGCCTTCACGCGATTGCGTAGCCACCGGTAGACCGCGATCGGGCCCCCATCGCTCGCGAGATGCGGGTAGAGCTCGAGCGGTCCAAGGCTGCGGACGACGTCGCGATGCAGATCCTGACTGTGGAGGATCTCGAGCTCCGCCCGCACGATCCCGTCCATCTGGCGCGGCAGAGCCGTCCGGTCGCCCGGCCCCGATTCGAACACGAACTCGCGCCCGGGCTTGAGGAGGACCACGGCCGTGGACTTGTAGACCGGCGTCAGTACGAAGACGGTCACCAAGCCGACGGCCGCGGTCGTCGCGATCAGAACGGCGCTGATCAGAGCCCAGCGTTTCGTCGCTACGCCGAGCAGATACTCCAGTGTGATCTCGCCCACGTTGGTCCTCTTCCGGCGCGCCGATCAGAAGGGCTCTGGGCCCACCCTGAAGGAAATCGGAATGTTCCGCCGGATGTACTGGTCGACCCAGAGGTTCACCGACGCGATGCCCGACAACGGCACGTACAGGCTGTCGTAGGGTTCGAGGACCACGTCGGTGGTCGGGTCGGACAGCGCCTCCTTCAGATCGATCTGGAACGACTGGTCTTCGCGGATCAGGACCACGCCTTCGAGCCGGGCGCGGTCCGTGAAGCCGCCCACCTGTGCGGCGGCCTGCAGCGCGGTGAGCTCGGGCACCCAGCGAATCTCCCCCGGTTTGCGGACCTCGCCGAAGATGAACACCCGCTGGGCGCTGACGCGCACCATCACGGAGATCTCGGGCCTCTCGATCTCCGCGGCGTAGAGCTCCGTGAGCCGCATTTCGAGCGCCCGCGGAGTGAGGCCCGCCGCGTCGACCTCCTCGACCAGGGGCAGCGATATGCGCCCGTCCGATCGCACCAGCACCTCCTGGTTCAGCCGCTCGTTGAAGGTGAAGTGGATCCCCAGTTGGTCGCCCGGCTGGATCCTGTACTCCGCGGGTCGCGGCTCCGCTTCCGCGTACGGGAAGGGTGGCGCGATGTCGCTGGCACACCCCCCGCACAGGATGAACAGGACCCACAGTGCGCGTCTCGGACTTCTGCGCCGCATTCTAGGATGCCTCCCTGGTTGGCGATCTGACGTCCCATCCTACCGGCCAGAAGACCACCTTTCGATTGTGCTGCCCATGGGGCGGACGGTGGCCGATCGAGCGATGCCCACCGCGCGCCGCGGAATCGTGTAGCGCATCGCGCGCCGCGCGGTTCCGATCGACCGCGCGCCGGAGGTGCAGGTTTCGCGCAAGAGGCGGCACAAGCTCGGTCTCCGACTTCGGATTGCGCCCGTCACGCCGACGTGAGGATTTCCTCGTACACGGCCAGGGTCTGTTCGAGCATTCGATCGAAGGCGAAACGCTCGGCGAAGAGCGATCGGCCCTGCTCCCCCAGCGCGCGTCTCGACGCAGCGCAACCGATCAGCTGCCGAAGCCGCTCCGCGAGCCCATGCACGTCGGAGCGGCGCACCAGAGAACCGGTGCGTCCATCCTGTACCGCTTCCCGAACTCCACCCACGTCGGACGCGATGACGGGCAGGCCGGCCCTCATCGCCTCGAGAATGCTTCGGGGAAAGCCCTCCCAGTTCGAGATCAGCAGGTAGACCTGGGAGCGGGCGAGCAGCGGAACCACGTCTTCGCGGAGACCCAGGAACGAGATCCGTTCGGCCAGACCCAGATCGTCGGCCAGGCGAAGCATCTCGCCCTGCAGGGGGCCGTCCCCGACCTGATCCAGGTGCCACTCCAGGTCGCGCACCTCGGCGAGTGCTCGCAAGAGCGTCGGGTAGTCCTTTTGCTCGCAGACGCGAGCGATCGTGATCAGCCGGACCGGCGTCGAATCCGGTTTCGCCCGCTGGTCGGCGTCGATGTCGGGCATTCCATTGTGGACGAGGCGCAGCTTGTGCGCGGCGACGATCTTCTCACGGAGCGCAACGCGTCGGTCGCCATCGCAGACGACGATGACGCGCTGCGCGAGGGGAGCGGCCATGCGTTCCAGCGAGCGATACAGCCGTCTCCGATGGCCCGGAACGCCCTCGCTGAAGGACCATCCGTGGGCCGTGAAGAGTGCCGGTATCCGCAGGGTC
>CP070734.1:276377-289421 GCA_020347605.1 Deltaproteobacteria bacterium
CACTGATGGGTGTCGACGGAACGCGGGTCTTCGTTCGAATGGGCGGCGGCTGCCAGGGCTGCGGCATGGCCGACGTCACCTTGAAGCAGGGCGTCGAGTCGGCGCTCCGCGAGCAGATCCCGGAGATCACCGAGATCCTGGATACGACCGACCACGCGTCGGGTACCAATCCCTTCTATCAGCACGGCCCGTAGCCGCGCTGCGGACCGCCGCCTTCCACGAGCGCGGGCCGCTCGCCGCGCCGGCAACACCCGGCGGGTCGGCGTGTCACACGGGAGACGCAGCCCATGGCGAGCTGGCGACGCGATCCCGAGGTCGAGCCGGGCACGCTGGGCGTCGACGCGGGTCGTCTCGACCAGATGGCGAAGGCGCTCTCCGACGCGCTCGAGACCGGCGCACTCTTCCACGGCGCGCAGCTCGCGGTCGTGCGGGACGGGAAGTGCGTGCTCGACGTCGGGGGCGGCACGGCCCGCGTTCGCACCGGAGAGCCGGTGCAGCCCGACACGCTGTTCGTGGTCTTCAGCGCGACCAAGGGCGTCGCCGCACTCGCCATGCTGATGCTCTACGAGCGCGGCCGCTTCCACTACGACGAGCCCGTCGCGAAGTACTGGCCCGAGTTCGCCCGCGACGTGGCGGGCAAGCAGTGCGTCACGATCCGCCACGTGATGAGTCACCGCGCGGGCTTTCCCGTGGGTCCGGAGTGGCTGACGGCGCGCCATTGGAACGACCGCGACGCGATCCGGCGCGCGATGCGGGAGGTCCCGCTGCGCTGGACGCCGGGCGAGAAGAACGGCTACCACGCCATGAACTTCGGACACGTGGTGAACGAGCTCGTCGAGCGGATCGACGGCCGCGACTGCGGCCGCTTCGCCCGGGAGGAGATCTTCGGCCCGCTCGGCATCGAGGACTTCCACCTGGGCCTGCCCGACGATCCGGCGCTCGAGGCGCGCGTGGCCTGGTGTTACAACAAGATCGGTCCGGACGTTCCGCCGGAGACGACGGTGATCGTCGGCGGAGGCGACGGTCGCGATCCGGCACCCGTCGAGCTGGAGGAGCGTTTCGAGCCGGACCCCGAGCGCCCCGACGCCGTGCCCGAGGAGAGCCACCCCTTCAACCGCCCGGAGATCCACCGCGCGGTGTTGCCGGCCGGCGGCGGGATCGCGACCGCGCGGGCGCTGGCGCGCTTCTACGCGCCGCTGGCGCTGGGCGGCGCGCTGCCCACGGTCCGCCTGGTACGCTCCGAGAGCCTCGACCACGCCACCACGCCGACCAATCGCCGCGGCGACGTCGACGCGATCATCGGGTTCCCGATGCGCTGGGGCACCGGCTGGCACATGGGATTCTACGGAAGGGGCAGCACGCTGCGGACCTTCGGTCACGCCGGTGCCGGCGGGCAGGTCGGCTTCGCGGATCTTCGAGCTCGACGTCATCAGGACGAGCCGCTCCATCAGATTGCGGAGCTCGCGCACGTTGCCCGGCCACGCGTACGCCTGCAGGAGGTTCATGGCGCGCGGCGCGATCTCCTTGGGTTTGGTGCCGGATTCGGCACAGAACTCGGCGACGAACGCCCGGGCGAGCGCCGGAATGTCCTCGCGCCGCTCGCGCAGCGGCGGCACGTGGAAGTCGATCACGTTCAGCCGGTAGTAGAGGTCCTCGCGGAACCGCTTCTCCTCGATCTCCCGCTCCAGCGACTTGTTCGTCGCCGCGATCACGCGCACGTCGACCCGGATCGACTCGGTTCCGCCGACGCGCTCGAACTCGTGCTCCTGAAGGATCCGGAGGATCTTCGCCTGGGTCTTCAAGCTCATGTCGGCGATCTCGTCGAGAAAGATGGTGCCCTTGTTGGCCAGCTCGAACTTCCCGCGCTTCTGCGCAATCGCACCCGTGAAGGCGCCCTTCTCGTGGCCGAACAGCTCCGACTCGATCAGCTCCTCCGGGATCGCGGCGCAGTTCACCTCGACGAACGGCTGGTCCGCGCGCCGGCTCTGCGCGTGGACCTGCCGCGCCACGAGCTCCTTTCCCGTCCCGTTCTCACCCGTGATGAGCACCCAGCCATTCGTGGGTGCGGCGACCGTGATGCGCTCCTTGAGCTTCTGGATCGGCTCGGACGTCCCCAGGATCTCGTGGGCCCGATGGGCGGAGGCGCGCAGGCGCCGGTTCTCGCGATCGAGCCGCGCGCGCTCCAGCGCGTGCTGAATGGTGAGCAGGAGGCGATCGAAGGAGATCGGCTTCTCGACGAAGTCGAACGCGCCGAGCCGCGTGGCCTTGACGGCCGTCTCGATCGTCCCATAGCCGCTCATCATCACCACCGAGAGGTCCGGGTGGACCCGCTTGACCTCCTCGAGGATCTCGAGCCCATCCCGTCCGGGCATGGCGATGTCGAGCAGCACGAGGTCGGGAAGCTCCTCCTTCGCGAGACTCGCCAACGCCTGCGCCCCGTCGTTCACCATGCGGGTCTCGAATCCCTCGTCCGAGAGAATTCCGGCCAGGGAGCGGCGGATGCTCTCCTCGTCGTCGACGATCAGGATGCGACTCATGCCCTCGTGTCTCGTGGCGGGCGCCCGACCGCGCGGCGCCGTTTCCCGCTGGACCGCAGCTCGGCGCGTCTACACGCTTCGGATCGGAAGCTCGATGATCATACGGGTCCCGCGCGGCTCGTTCCGGTGCTGCCGAATGTAGCCGCGGTGGTCCGCGATGATGCGCGACACGATCGAGAGTCCGAGGCCGGTCCCGCCCTTCTTCGTCGAGAAGTAGGGATCGAAGATGTGACGGCGGTCCGCGGGCCGGATTCCGACCCCGTCGTCGGCGACTTCGAGCCGCACCGTCTGTAGCGGCGCATCGTTCACGGTGCGGAGCTCCACGTGTCCCGTCTGGCTCCCCGGCTCGGCCTTCGCCTGCTCGCGCACGGCGGCGATGGCGTTGTCGATCAGGTTGGTGAGCACGCGCTTGATCTGCTCGCGGTCCAGATCGACCGTGGGCAGCCCCGCGTCGAGGTGCGTCGAGAACTGCACGCCCTCCGTGCCCGCGTAGCTCGCAACGGCCTCCTTCAGGATCTTGTTCAGATCGTCCGGCTTCGGGCGAGCGGCGGGAAGCCGCGCGAAATTCGAGAACTCGTTCACCAGGATCTTCAGTCCTTCGACCTGACTCGTGATGGTGTCGACACAGTCATCGAAGACCTTCCGATCTTCCGAAACCTCGGGTAGACGCCCGCGGAAGCGCCGCGCGATGCGTTGCGCCGAGAGCTCGATCGGGGTGAGCGGGTTCTTGATCTCGTGGGCGATGCGACGCGCGACCTCGCGCCAGGCCGCCATCCGCTGCACGTTCACGAGCTGCGAGTAGTCGTCGAAGGTCAGCACCGTTCCGAGCGCATGGCCGTCTTCGTCCTGCAGGAGCGTCAGCGTCACGAGCAGCGTGAGCACCTCGTCTCCGACCGGGAGCTGGACCTGTTGCCGGATCGTCTCGCGCACGCCGGGTCGCAGCTTGGCCGAGAGCTCCCGGACGATCTCCAGCTGCTCGGGCCGCTCGAGGATCTCCTCGACCTTCCGGCCGATCACCGCCGCGCCCGGCGGGATGCCGAGCAGTCGCTGCGCGGACGGGTTGATCGTGTTGACCCGGCCCTCGGCATCGATCGAGATCACGCCCGCCCCGATGTTGCGCAGGACGATCTCCATGTAGCGCCGCCGCTGATCCAGCTCGGCGTTGGTGAGCTCGAGCCCGCCGCGCGCATCGCGCAGATCGTGCGTCATGCGGTTGAACGAGTGGACCAGGAAGCCCACCTCGTCGTCGGACGTGGGCTCGACGACGACGTCCAGGTTCCCGCGGGCGACCTCGGCGGTCCCCTCGGCCAGCGCCTGGATCGGTCCCGTGACCCCCTTGGCCAGCCGGAATCCCCACCAGGTCGCCAGCATCAGGACCACCAGGAACGTGAGCAGCAGCTCGAGGAGGTACACCGATCGGATGTGCCCCGCGTTGGGTTGCAGCGTCCGATACTCGGCGACACCCGCTTCGATCTCGTGCACCTTGCGCGTGAGCGAGGCCTCTTCGAAGGAGTTCACGACCACCGCGCCCACCGGCTCGTCGGAGCGGAAGGACGACCAGATCGGAACCGCGCCGCGGATCACGTCGCCGGTGCCGCTGCTCGCCACGCGTGAAGCCGGTTCGCCCCCGAGCGCCGAGCTCACGAAGTCGCTGCCCGGACGCGCGAAGGTGGCCGCGGGAATCTCGGGATTGACGGCCGTGACCAGCTGCTCGCCCGTGGCGCTGAAGACCTCGATCACGCCGAGGTTGTACTCGCGCTGCTTGGTCTGCACGAGCTCCACGAGCGCCTCGCGGTTCTCCTCGCGCAACAGCCTCTGCTCCGTGATCGCGTCGGCGATGTGCCGACCGAACCAGAGCATGTCGCGGGCCGCTTCCTCGTAGTGCGCCTCCGCCACCTCGCGGCTGCGCTCCAGGGCGCCGTGCACCCCGAGACTGAAATACGTGTTGATCGAGGAGGTGATGAAGAAGGCGGCCACCAGGAACAGGGCCGCGGTCGGAACGGCTGCGGTGAGCGCGAACGCGAGCACGAATTTGAGGCTCAAGTGGGCGCCCAGGATGCCGCGGCGCCGCTCGAAGACGAGCTTGACGAGATTGCGCGCCACCAGGAAGAACAGGAGCGCGATCAGGATGACGTTCAGCGCATTGAGGAACAGGAACAGCGTGCTGTTGGCGACCGGCACGGACGGCGTCTCGCCGGACAGCTGCTTCGACAGCAGCACGAAGGCGGCGATCGCAGCGAACACCGCGAGGCCGATCCAGAGCTCGCGCCAGCGCCGACGGCGTTCGGCGGGCGGCAGCGGGCTTCGGGCGCGCCCGCCGATCTCGTGCGGCTTTTTTTGCTTCGTCATCCGCCCGTGGGTCCTACGCTGGGGGCTATTCGGGAGACGCCGGGCTCCGGCACGCCCTGGCGCGGCATCCCACGGCGCCGCTCCGGGCGCCGAGCGGGTTGCGTTTCCAAAGCTAAGCGTCTGAAAAGACTAATCAAACGCTCCCTGGTGCGCAACGAAATCCCATAAAGCTCGGGCCGCGAAGGGTCGATGTACGTGCAGGTCCGTCCGTACCGATCGGCCCGAGGAGGGGATTTGAGCTCCGCGCTGGAACAGCATCGGGCGCGATTCACCGCCGATCCGGGCGAGGTGCCGTCGTTCGAGGCGCTCGAGGAGCACGAGTTCCTGAGCGGCGAGTGGCAAAACCTGGTCGCGCTGTACCGCCACCGGCTCACCGCTCCGGATGTTGCGTCCACGCCCCGCGCGCGCGTCGAGATCCTGTTTCGGCTGGGCCAGACGCTCGAGGAACGCTGCCAGCGGCCGGAGGAGGCGCTCGCGTGCTACCGCGAGGCCGCGCAGATCAATCCCCGCTACACGCCCGTCCTGCGGCAGCTTCGTCGCCTGTACGCGGCGCGCGAGCAGTGGGAGCTGGTGTTGCAGTTTGCGGAGATGGAGGCGGAGACGCTGACGCGGCCGCGCGAGCGGGCCACCCTCGATGCCGAGATGGCCTCGGTCTGGCAGAGCCAGCTCGACGATCCCAGTCATGCGCTGGCCCTCTACGACCGCTGCCTCGCCGCCGAACCCGATCACGCCCGCGCGCTCTTCGGTCGCGCGGAGGTGCTCGAGGTCCTGGATCGCGCGACCGACGCGACGCAGGCCTGGTCACAGGTGGTGAGCGCCAGCCGCGGCCGCGAGCGCGCGGTCGCACTGCTGCGCATGGCACGACTCCACCAGGGGCCGCTGAAGCAGCCCGAGCGCGCCATCGAGCTGTTCCGGCGGGCGCTCACGGACGACCCCGAGAACGAGGAAGCCCTCGGTGCGCTTGCGGCGGTGGCAACCCAGCGCGAGCAGTGGCCGCTCCTGGCCGATCTCGGCCAGCGCCGCTTCGAGCTGGCCGCGGGGGCCGAGCGGCGGGCGGAGATCGCGGCGGAGCTCGGCTGGCTGCACCTCGAACGGCTGGACGACCTGCCGGGCGCCCGCTCCTGGTTCGCGCGGGCGCTGGAGCTGCGGCCCGACGACATCGAGCTCCACCGCGGGATGGCCGACGTCGCCCGGCGCGCCGATGACCGCGACGCGCTCGTCCAGAGTCTCGATCGAATCGCGGAGCTGTCGGGCAACGCCGCTTCGCCCGAGATGCTGCTCGAAGTGGCTTCGCTCCACACGGAGCACGAGGACGACGAAGCCGCGTTGGCGAAGCTGCGCCGGGCGCTCGCGGGCGCACCCGAGAGCCTCGAGGTGCTGGATGGCCTGGCGGCCGCACTCCGGCGCACGGGCGGTCACGAGGAGCTCGTCGACGTCCTGGAGCGGCGGCTCGCCCTACCCGAAGCGAACGCAGAGCTGCGGGTGCGTCTGTTGGCGGAGCTCGGCGCCATTCACGAGCAACAGCTCCAGGACCTGGACGCGGCCTGCGAAGCCTACGAGCGGGCCTTCGCGGCGAGCCCCTCGACGCCCGGCGTCGCCTCGGCGCTGGAGCGGATCTACCGCAAGAGCGAGCAATGGGAGGACCTTCACCAGTTCCTGATGAACGCACTTCGCGTCGTCGAGGGCGCGGAACGCGTTCACCTGCTGAGCGCGCTGGGCGACCTGCTCGGCGAGCGCTTCGACGACACCCAGGGAGCCATCTCCCGCTACGAAGAAGCGCTCGCGCTCGACCCGGGCGCCGAGCCCGCCCTGCGCGGGCTCCGGTCGATCGCCGAACGTTCGGGCGATCCGGACGCGATCCTGCACGCCGTGGCGCGACAGGCGCGCGCGGCGCGGGACCCGGATCAGCTCGCCGAGGTCGTGCCGGAGCTGGTTTCGCGACTCGAAGAGCGCGGGGATCTCGAGGAGGCGCTGGGCTGGAGCGAGCGACTCCACGACGCCCGACCCGAAGACCCCCGGCCGCTCGAGGATTGCGCGCGCCTGCACGAGAAGCTGGGACACACCGACGAGCAGATCGCCACGCTCGAACGGCTCGACGGACTCCTCTCGGGAAGCGCACGTGCGACGCACCGCCGCCGGGTCGCCGAGCTGTACCTCGAGCTGAACCGGGAGTCCGAAGCCATCAGCGCCTTCCAGGCGGCGCTCGAAGCCGATCCCCGCGACCGCGAGGCCCTCGTGGGAATCGTCGCGCCGCTCGAACGCGCCCGTCGCTTCGCAGAGCTCGCGAGTGTCAAGCGCCGGCTGGTGGAGCTGCTTCCGGAGCCGCAGCGCCGGGCCTGCGAGTGGGAGCTCGCCGACATCCTGTCGGAGAAGCTCGGCGACCTCGACGACGCGATCGTGGTGCTGTGGCGGCTCGCGGACGAACACGCCGACGACGAGATCGACGAGCGACTCGATTCCCTGCTGGAGCGCGCCGGGCGATTCGAGGAGCTGGCGCAGCATCTCCTGGAACGCGGGCGTCGCGGCTCCGTCGACGACGGCGCCCGGGTCGAGCTCGATCTGCGCCGCGCAACTCTCCTGCTCCAGCCGCTCGGGCGATTCGAGGAGGCGATCCGGCTCTACCGCGACATCCGAGCCGCGGACCCGTCTTCCACCGCGGCGCTGGACGGCCTGGAAAACGCGCTGCGCGCGGCGCGGGATTCCGCCGGCCTCGTCGACCTGCTGGCCGAGCGCTCGGCCGCCGACGTCGACCCGGCGCTGCGCGCGAAGTTCGATCTGGAGCGCGCGAGCCTGCTGCACGAAGAGCTCGGACGCACCGCGGAGGCGCGCGAGCTCTACGCGTCGTTGGCGGACGGGGACGTCGACGTCGAGGTTGCCGCGGAGGCGCGCGGCCGCCTGGTGCGCCTGCTCGAGCAGGAGATGGACTACCCGGCGCTCTTCGATTGCCTCCGCGCGGGCCTCGGTCGCGGCTCGCGCGCCGAGGATGCGGCGCTCCATCAGAGGCTGGCGGAGCTCGCCCGCGACCGTCTCCAGGACCCCGATCGGGCGATCGCGCACCTCGAGGCCGCGACCGAGCTCGGTGCGCGGAAGCCCGAGCTGTGGGAGGCGCTGAGCTCGCTGTACGAGGCACAGCAGCGCAGCAGCGACGCGCTTCGCACACTCGAGGCGGCGCTGGCACTCGAGCTCGAGGCGGACCGCGAACTGCGTCTCCGCGTGCGTGCGGCGCGCCTGTGCGCCGGAGCGCTCGATCAGCCGGAGCGCGCCTTCACCCACTACTCGCGCGCCCGGGAGCTCGATCCCGGACATGCCGATGCGATCGACTTCCTGGCGGCGCGCGCGGAATCCGATGGACGTTGGCGCGAGCTCGCCGGGCTGCTCGAAGCCCGGCTGGAAGCGCTCGTCGCCGCATCGCAGCCCGCAGATGTCGAGTCGCGCAACGGCGTGCGAATCCGCCTCGCGTCGCTGTACTCGGGCCCGCTCGAGGACCTCGAGGCCGCGCGCGGCGCGCTCGAAGCGGCGCTCGACGAGCTCGGTCTCGAAGCGCGGATCACCGAGCCGCTCGCGGACCTCTACTACCGGCTGGGACGCCGCGAAGACCTCCTGCGCCTGTGCAAGCGCGCGATCCAGGAGACCCACGAACCCGCCGAGCGCGCGGATTGGCATCGGCGGGCGGGAGACGCGCTCGCCGCGCGCGGGGAAGACGACGCGGCGGCCAAGGCCTACGCCCGCGCGCTGGCCGACCGGCCCGGCGATCGCGCCGCCGAGGAAGCCCTGCGCAGCATCCATCGCCGCCGCGGCGAAGCGGCTCCGCTGGCCCGGCTGCTCGAGCTCGAGCTCTCCCGCGTCGCAGGATCCAGCGAGATCCCGCTGCGCCTCGAGCTGGCAACCCTTCTCGCCGGCCCGCTCAAGCGTCCCGAAGACGCCATCGTCCAGCTGCGCCGCGTCCTCCAGATCGACGCCGGCTGCCAGGACGCCCTTCATCGAGCCCTCGAGCTGTCCGAAGCGCTGGGCCGACACGACGAGACGTTCGCGTTGCTCGACGTCCGTCTCGGCCGCGCCCGAAGCGCCGGAGAGCGCGCAACACTGCTGGCTCGACAAGCGGCGCTGCTCGCGGGCCCGCTCGAGCGCCCCGAAGATGCGATCCCGCTGTTCCGCGAAGCGCTCGCCCTGGAGCCGCAGCAACAGGCGCTGCGCCACTCGCTGCGCGCGCTGCTCGAGCGGCTCGAGCGCTGGCCGGCCGTGCTCGACTGCCTGCACGTCGAGGCCATGACGGCCGAGCCCGAGCGGCGTGCGGAGCTGCTGGAGGAGGCGACCGAGATCGCCGCGAATCGCATCTCGCACGACGCGTCGCTCCCCTGGCTGGTGCGACTGCGCGCGGAGCACCCGGACGACGCGGGCGTCGTCGCCCGGATCGCGGACATCCATCGGCGCGCGGGACGGCCCGAAGCGCTGTTGCGCGCGCTCGAAGACGAGATCGCCCTGGCCCCGGATCGCACGCAGCGCTGGGGGCTGCACCTCGAGCGTGCGCGGATCCTCGAGGTGGACCTCCAGAGCCCGGCGCGCGCACTCGCGGTGCTGCGCGAGGCGCGCGCGGAGGCACCGCGCGATGTGGCGGTGCTGCGCGAGCTCGACCGGCTTTATGCAGCGGCGGGTCGACCGGCGGAGCGCTTCGAGGTCCTGGAGGCTCTGCTCGATCGCGTGTCGGGCGCGGAGCGCGTCGCATTGCACCGGACGCTGGCGGAGCTGCTGGCCGGACCGCTCTCCGAGCCCGCGCGCGCCGCCGAACACCTGAAGGCCGCGCTCGAGCAGAGCTCGGAGACGGGTCTCCCGCGCATCGCGATGCTGCAGATGCTGGGCGCCGCGCTGCTCCGCGCCGAGCGCCTGGACGCCTGGGCGCAGACCGCCGAGGAAGAGCTCTCCGAGCTCGATCCCGACGTCGAAGCGTTTGCGGAGCGGCGACGGGAGCTGCACCGGAAGCTGGCCTGGGCGCGTCTGGGGCCGCTGGCCGATCCCGACGCGGCGCTGCTCCACCTCCGCGACTTCGTGGATTCCGCGCTCGCGTCGGGTGACGCTTCGGCAGCCGGATTCCCCGAGGCCGAAGCTGCGCTGTTCCAGCTCCTCCGTCGCGAAGACATGCACGCGGAGCTGGGGCGGCGCCTCGCGCTGCGCCTCGAGCGCGAGCCCGACGATCCCGACGGCTGGCTGGAGCTCGCCCGACTGCGCGAGGAAAAGCTACACCTGAAGGTGTCGGCCGCACACGCCTATCGCGAGGCGGTCGCACGCCGACCCGACGATCTGCCGGCGCTGCGCGGTCTGCGCCGATGCTCCGAACGGATCGGTGACTGGTCGGAGGTGGCGGCGTGTCTCGAGCGCGAGCTCGAGCTGACCGAGAACGAGCCGGCCGAAGCGCGAGCCGCGCTGTTGCGCGGACTCGCCGATGTCGCGTTCCACCGCCTGCAGTCCACGACGCGTGCCAGCCGCGCGCTCGCGGCCGCGCTGGAAGCCGACCCGCGCGATCTCGCGTCGCTTCGGGCCCTCGAGACCCTGTTCGAGGCGATGGAGGATTGGCGCGGCGCACTCGAGCTGTATCAGAGCGAGATCGACGTGCTCGGAGAGGCCGAGCGCGATCGGCGCCAGCGCGTCTGGCTGCGCATCGGCGAGCTCGCGCGCGACCGGACCGACGACGCGCAGCGGGCGATCCGCGCCTACGAAGCCGCGTGTGCGATCGGCGAGCTGCCGCCGCCGCGGTACGCGGAGATGGCCGAGCTGTACCGCCGGGTCGGGGATCTACCGCGCTACGTGGAGACCCTGACGCACTACTGCGACGCACCGCGCGCGGCGGCCGGTTCGGAAAGCCACATGGCGCTCGCGCGCGCGCTCGAAGATCTGGAGCGCCCCCGCGAGGCGCTGGCCCGCTTCGAAGAAGCGCTGCGCGTCGATCGGCGCGGCCGGGCGGCCTGGGAGGCCGTCGCCCGGCTCCGCGAGACGCTCGGCGATGCGGCGGGTGCCGCCGAAGCGCTGGCGGAGGCGGCGGGCCTGTTGAGCGACGCCGAGGCCGTCGCGCGTCTGCTGCGCGCGGCCGGGTTGATCGAGGGCGACGATCCGTCCGGTGCCGCCGAGCTGGCCGAGCGCGCCGTCGAACGCGACCCGGGGTCGAGCGCCGCGCACGCGGCGCGGGCGCGTCTGTGCGCGCGTCTGGAGCGCTTCGCGGAGGTGCTCGAATCCGCGCAGCGCGTGCTCGAGCTGGAGCGGGTGGATGCGACGCTCGACCCGGAGCAGACGCTCGAGACGGCGATCTTCGGCGGCACGGCGGCGCGCGCACTCGATCGCCCGGACCTCGCGGTCCACTTCTACGCGCATGCGCTCTCCGACGAGCAGCCGCGGCCGGATGTGATGGCCGCGCACGCCGAGGCGCTCTTCGAGCTCGGAGACTGGCACGGCGCGAGGCGTGCGCTCGAAGCGCGCCTCGAGATGCCCGGCGAGAATCCGGATGCCGCGCGGCAGCTCCTGCTGCTCGGCACAGCGCTCGAGTCGCTCGGCAACCCGGAGGCGGCCCTCGAGCGCTATTGCGAAGCGGTCGAGCGGGACGCCTCACTGCAGGATGCGCATGCGGGCCGCGTCCGGCTCTACGAGGCGTCCGAGCGCATCGAAGACGCCATCGCGGCGCTCGAATCCTGGGCGAACCACGCCTCGGATGCCGAGCAGCGCGCGGCCCACCTGACCCGCGCCGCTGAATTCGAGCTGTGCCGCAGCGCGCGCGGGGAAGCGGCCGAGGACCTGCTGCGGCAAGCCACCGGGGCGGAACCGTCGCGGTCGAAGGCGTGGATCCTCCTCGCGGAGCACCTCTCGCAAACGGACCGGCCGGAAGAAGCCGCCGACGCGGCCCGCGACGGGCTCGCGTCCGTCGATGAGCCGGCCGCGCGTGCCCAGCTCTGCCGGATCCTCGGCCGGGCGCTGGAAGCCTGCTCGAAGCCGCGCGAAGCCGCCGCCGCCTACGCGGAGGCGCTGGAGAGCGGAGACCTGGACGCGGCTCTCGCGCGCGCGCGCATTCTGCGCACGCTGGGAGACTGGACGGCCGCGGCGGAGACGCTCTGCGGGTACGCGGAGCGACCCGAGAGCGCGCACGAAGAGGGAATCGCCCGTGTCTACCTCCAGCTCGGTCGCCTTCGCGCCGGACCGTTGGAGGAGATCGAACCGGCCATCGATGCGTACCGACGCGCGCTCGAGGCGGATCCGAAGCTGCGCGAGGCACACGAGGCGCTGGCGGACCTGCTCTCCCATCGTCCGGATGCGTGGAGTGAAGCCCTCGTGCGCCACCGCGAGATCCTGAGCGAGAACCCGCTCCGGCAGGCGTCGCTGCGCGGTGTCATGCGGATCGCGGAACGCCGCGAGAACGCGGATGCGGTGAAGACGGGTCAGGCGATCCTGCGCGCGCTGGGCCTCTCCACCCCGCAGGAACGCGCCGACGCACCTGCGGCGCTCGAGCTGCGCATCGCAACCGACGGCGGCTTCGAGCACCCCATCTGGGAGCGCATCCGACGCGTCTCGCTTCAGACGGCCGACGAGATCGCGACGGCGCTCTCCGCCACGCACGCCCCGCCCGCGACCGAGGCCACGGATCCGACCGCGCGCTTCCGCAGCGCCGCCCTCGAGGCCGAGGGACAGCTCGCAGCCCCCGCGCTGATACCGCTCTCGACCGAAGAGGTCGGGACCCTCCTGCGCATGGCTGCGCAGCTGGCGCTGGAGCCGGACGAGGTGAGCGGCGACGGAGACCTCGTCAATGCGCTGTCCAGCGCGCTGCGGCGCCGAACGCGGCGTCGCGTGCGCAAGCTGCTGGACGGCGTGTCGAGCGAGGAGATCGCCGCGATCGACTTCGCGGCCTGGCGTGACGAGTTGCGGACGATGGCGAACGCCGTTGGGCTCGACGCGATCGGCGGCGATCTGCGCGCCGCGCTGCTGGCGCTCACGAGCGACGGGGCCCTCTCCGAGCGTCGAGCGGTGGACCCCGACGCGGACCTGTCCGCATCCATCGGCGACCACCGAGCCGCGCGCGCCCTGCTCGCGCGCGTGGCGCTCGCCTGGATCGACACCATCCGCTGACCCGAACATCGACCGCCGGTCCGAATGCGCGGCATCGCATACGCCGCCGGGGCGCCCG
>CP070734.1:289521-302254 GCA_020347605.1 Deltaproteobacteria bacterium
GCGCTGGCGCTGGCGCTCGCGTCGAGCGTAGCGGCGCTGCCGGCGGCTGCCGAGCCCCGCGCGGTGTACCACGAGCGCTGCGCGTCGTGCCACGGCCCCGCCCGGTACGGGGGCTATGCCCCGCCGCTGATTCCCGCCGCGCTCGAGCGCAAGAGCGACGGCCAGCTCGTGGATGCCATCCGCGCCGGGCTCGCAAATACGCAGATGCCCGGCTTCGCGGAGGTGCTCGACGAGCCGG
The DNA here is from genome assembly GCA_020347605.1 of Deltaproteobacteria bacterium. GTDB lineage: Bacteria > Myxococcota_A > UBA9160 > UBA9160. The sequence goes on from CP070734.1 coordinate 289,760, forward strand.
CTGCGCGCTCGCTCGTCTCGTTCCTGCGCGAGCCGGTCGGGACGATCCGCTGGGATCTCGACGCGATCGCGGCGAGCCGGTTGGAGCTGCCGGCCGCCGCGCCGCGGATCCCGCCGGAGATCCGGCGCGACAACCTCATCCTGGTGGTGGAGCGCGGGACCTCGAGCGTATCCGTGCTCGACGGCGACTCGCTCGGCGAGCTGGATCGCTTCGAGGTGGGCCGGATCCATGGCGGTCCGAAGTTCGACCGGGCGCTGCGCATGGTGTTCGCCGCCACGCGCGACGGAACCGTCGTGAAATACGACCTCGCGCACGGGGGCTTGCGCGCGAAGGTCAAGGTGGCGGTCAATACCCGCAACATCGCGGCCTCGCCGGACGGCGCGTTCGTGGCCGCCGCGAACCAGCTGCCGGCCACCCTCGTCGTGCTCGACGGCGCGCTGCGCCCGCAGAAGGTGTTTCCGCTTCCCGGTCAGCCGAGCGGCGTCTATGCGGTGCCGGGCCGGGACCACTTCCTGCTCGCCCTGCGGGACCTGCCGCGGCTGCTGCGCGTGACGTTTCCCGAGCTCGAGCTGCGCGAGGTGGCGCTTCCCGAAGCCTTCGAGGACTTCACGCTCGTGCCGGATGCGAAACACCTCGTGGCGAGCGCGCGCGGGGGCCAGCAGCTCCTGCTCTACGACCTCGACGCGGACACGGTGCGAGCCGCGCTTCCGACGCAGGGCCTGCCGCACCTGTTCTCGTCCTGCTTCTTCGAGCGCGACGGCGTTCTGCACGCGGCCTTCAATCACATCGGGATCCCGCGGCTCAGCATCGTCGACATGCGCACGTTCGGCGTCGTGACGGAGATACCGCTGCGCGGGGCCGGCTACTTCGTCCGCTCGCACGCCGGCACTCCATACCTCTGGATCGACACCGACACGCCGGAGATCCAGCTCGTGGAGAAGGACTCGCTCGCGCTCCTGCCGCAGACCCTCACGCCGGAAGTGGGCAAGAAGGCGATGCACGTGGAGTTCACCGCCGAGGGCGCGTGGGCGCTGGTGAGCGTCTGGCACGAACGCGGCGCCGTGGTGGTCTACGACGCGGAGAGCTTGGAGGAGGTCGCTCGGCTGCCGTATGCTATGCCGGTCGGCAAGTACAACGCGCGGAACAAGACGCGCCTGTTGTACTGAGGGCGCGTCGAGGGGGAACCGATGAAGACGCTCGCGAGGACGGTGGCCGTCTGCGCCGCGGCGAGCGCGGCGCTGCTCCTCGCGGCTTCGGCCGCGTGCGCGCGGGACGACGTGCCCGACGAGATCGCGCGCCGCGAGAATCCCGTCACCCTCGCGCCCGACAAGGTGCGCTACTACGCCAAGCAGTACCGGACGAAATGCGCCCGCTGCCACGGCGCGCGGGGCGACGGCGGCGGCGACGAGGCCTCGGAGCAGGAGGTGCCGCCGGCGGATTTCACCGACGCCGCGTACATGAAGACGCGCACCGACGGCCAGCTCTTCTACCAGATCCTGATGGGCGGGGGCGAGCGCTGCGCAATGCCCGCCTTCGGACCCCGCTCCGACCACGGCTGGAGCGAGGAGAAGATCTGGTACATGGTGCGCTTCGTGCGGCGCTTCGCCGAACCGCCCGGGGAATAGACGGGCCGCTACTTCTTCGCGGGCTCTTTCTTCTTGCGCACGAAGGTGCTCTTCGGCGTGCGCACGTTGGTCGCCTGCGCCGCGTGGCACATGGTGCAGTTGAAGCGCCCGGGCGCCATCTCGTCGCTCTTCTCGTAGCCCTTCACCTTCCAGCGCTGCGGCTCATTCTTCGCACCCGCGACCATGGTCGGCTTCTGGAAGTGCGAATCCGACATGGGCCCCTCGTCCTCTTCGCTGACGGTGGCGGGGTGGTGGCAATCCAGGCACTAGCCGGTCGGCGACCTCGGCCGACACCGTGGGATGGCAATCCGAGACGACGATGAAGTTGTCCCCTTCGCGGGCGGCGCGGATCCATTCGTGGGCCTTGGCGTAGTCCTGGAAGGGGCTGGTCACCATCGCCCAGAAGAAGCGCACGGTCCCGGCGCGAAGGTCGCGGACCATCTTGACCGCGTGGGTGCCCACCTTCGGATCGAGGGTTCGCGCGGGCAGCTTGGAGAGCGCCTCCGTCCTCTCGCGGTGCGCCGCGTTCGCGACCACCATGTCGGCGGGCAGACGGTGGCCCGCGATCAATGATCCCGCAGCCGACGCCGCAGAAGCGGCACACCGACTCGTCCCACTTCCAGCCGGACTGCAGCTCCTCGGCCCTTGCCCGTGCGGACTGCGGCACGGACGACGACACGGCTCGTCCGTCGCGAACGGGTCGATCCGGAGCTCGCTCGAGCTCGTGCGGGACGCGTTACTCGCGCGCGGGAACGCGAAACGCGATCAGCGTGTCGTCCTCGAACAGGGGTGGACCGCAGCGTTCCGCGAGGAATCTCGAGAGCTTCGTGAGGCTCGGCGGCGTCGCGACGGGTGGTGCGGAGCGCCCGAAGCCGACCACGCCCGCGAGGTTCTTGTGGAGGACCACGAGGCTGCCGGGTACGAGCCGGGCCGCCTTGGCGGGAAGTTCGACCGTGTTCCGGAGATCGACCGCCGGCCCCCAGCCGTTCCAGTCGACGATCTTCACCGGTCGACAATGAACGGCCTGCGCCAGCGTGAAGTGCGGATACACGCCGTTCGGCGGCCACTCGAAGACGATCGGCACGTCATCCGTCGCGCGGCGGTAGAACGCGTGCACGGCGGGGTCCGGGGAGCAGCGCGGGCTGCGCGTCCGGCCCCCGGGTCGCAGGTGGCTGAACGTCTGGAAGTAGTTGCTGTGGGAGAAGGAGTTGAACGGCGTGTAGATGGTCCGATAGGGGCCGATCCAGAACACGAGGGCCGCGAGCGCCGCGCAGGGCCAGCCGAGCGAGGTGACGCGAGCGATGCCCAAGCGCTCCGCGAGGTGGCGCAGGAGCGGCGCCACGACGGTGCACGCGGCGAGCAGCCACAGGGGAAGCGCGTAGAAGTGGTAGCGGGCCATCACCGGCGGGTACCCGAGCAGACGGGGTCGAAGCAGCGTCATGAGCAGCGGCAGCCCGACCGCGGGGACGACCAACAGGAGCGCCTGCGCCCGCCCGCGGTACAGGATGCGGACCAGCCCCGCCGCCACGAGTGCGAAGAAGACGAGCGTCGGCGCGCGGCCCGGAATCCCGGCCAGGATCGCCGCGCTGACCCACGCGCTCTCGGGATGGAGCACGCCCTTCGACACCTTGCCGAGCAGGATGTGGTCCCAGATCCCGCCCAGGAGCGGCGCGAACAGCGCGATCACGAGGACCAGACACAGACCGCCGGCCAGCAGAATGGCGCGCACGCGGCGCGCGCCGATGCCCGGCTCGCCGGGCGTCGGCTCGAGCGCGGCGCGCAGCAGTGCGCCCAGAAAGATCAGGCCCGCCATGACCAGGGCGAGCAGGTGCAGCCAGGCGGCCAGCGCCGCGCACGCGACGGCGCCGAGGAGCGCTCCGGACCGCTGGGATCGGAACCAGCGATCCAGCAGCAAGAGGGCGCTCATCAACAGGACGGCGTCGATGCCGTAGGGCCGGACGAAGCGGCTGTACAGGATGAAGAACGGGTGGACCGCGACGAGCATGCCGAGCAGGAGCGCTGCGTCGGGCGACGCGAAGCGCCGGGCTCCGAGCGCGAACAGCGCGGGGGAGGCTACGCCGAACAGCAGGATCGGCGCGCGCAGGATCCGCTCGTCGAGCGGGAGCACGCGGCCCAGCCCGGCGTATAGGGACGAGAGCGGGACGTATGGCTCGAGACCCACGAAGCGCGGGTCTTGGGTGAGGAAGATTCGCTTGACGATGCGCAGCAGGTGGATCTCGTCGCCGTGGAGGACCTGCTGATCGAGGTGGAGGAGCCGCAGCACGAGCGCCGCTGCGGACAGGGCGACCAGCCACACGGCGAACTCCGCGTGGGTCAGCGGGCCCTTCGAGTTCACCGCGTCGGCCCTTCGCCCTGGGATTGCGCAACGTCCGACACCGCGCTGCGAACGGTATCAGAGATCCGGCCTGCGGCGGGGAGGGCCTACTTCGCCGGGGACGAACGCGTCGCGCGAGGCGGCTGGCCTTCGAGCACGTATTCGGCGAGCTCGGCCAGGAGGATCTGCGGAAGGCGCTGAATCTCCTGCAGCCTGCGCGAGGACTCGTCCGCGTCGGCGGTCTCGAGGGTGACCACCATGCGCCCGGCGGAATCGCGGTGGTGGACCTCGAGCCAGTCGTAGCCTTCCAGCGCCGACTCCGCCTCGACCATCCGCTCCGGTGCGCAGACCACCACGACGCCGGAGATCACCACCGCCCGTAGCTGCCCTCGATGGGCTGGTAGCGGAACTCGCCGGTCGAAATGGCGCTCGAGACCTTCGCCATCAGCGTGAAGAGCAGCGCGCCGACGCCCCAGACGCCGGCGCCGATCAGGATCTCGTTGAGGCTGGGATTGTAGTGGTAGACCTCTCCGATCACGTCCGGGGTCATGCCGGGTAGCAGCAGCCCCAGCCCCTTCTCGATGTAGACGCCCGCGAAGGCCAGCACGCAGCCGACCGATAGGATCGGGAGGCGATTGCGAAGCTCCGGGACCACGAAGATCACGAATGCGATGACCTGGGAGACGAGCGCGAACCAGGTGTAGCCGGCGATCCCGTGGCCCTCCTCGAGACCCCACCACTGGAACTCGGCGTGGATCACGTGTGCGCTCGCGGAATAGAACTCGCGGAAGACCTCGCAGCCCAGGAAGAAGAGGTTCGCGGCCATCGTGTACGCCAGCAGCTCCCCGAGCTTGCGCAGCGCCGCGTCGGAGATCTCGATCGGGCGCACGCGGCGCAGGATCTGGAAGACGATCACCAGCAGCGCCGGGCCCGAGCAGAATGCGCTCGCCAGGAAGCGGGGCGCGAGGAGCGCGGAGTTCCAGAACGGTCGGGCCTTCAGCCCCATGAACAGGAAGGCGGTGACCGTATGGATGCTGATGGCCAGCGGGATCGACAGGAAGATGATCGGCAGGATGAAGGCCGCGTTGTACTTCCGGCCGCGGTAGGCCATGTAGACCAGGTACGTGACGATGAAATAGTTGATCACGAAGTAGCTCGTCAACACCAGGATGTCCCAGACGAGCAGCGAGTGCGGGAAGTTGGGTGCGCCGAGCAGGGGCATCATGTGCCAGATCCGCTCCGGCCGGCCCACGTCCACCGTCACGAACAGGATGCACATGATGATCGCGGCCACCGCGACGAGTTCTCCGAGCAGCACGACCTCGCGGATCGGTCCCCAGCGGTACACGTAGGCCGGGATCACCACCACCACCGCGGCCGCCGCGATTCCCACCAGGAAGGCGAAGTTGCCGATGTAGAAGCCCCAGGAGAGCTGGTCCCGCATGTTGGTCGTGATCAGGCCGTACTGGATCTGGTTCGCGTAGGCCCAGACGCCGACCGCGATCACCGCGAGCAGGAGCACGACCCAGGCGAAGTAGCCCCGGCTGCCCTGGGTCACGACCGCCAGGCTGCCCTTGACGAAGCGCCAGAACTGGACGAGCGGGCTCATCGCGCCTCCTTCCCGAGCGGGGACGCAGCGTGTCGGTAAAGCGGTGCAGGCGCGGTCATCTCCTCCTCACCCGTAGAAGTAGAAGAACTTGGGCTGGGTCCGGAGCTCCGCCTTGAGCACGAAGGTGCGCTTGTTCGCCAGCAGGTATCGGATCTCGCTGTTCGGATCGAGCAGGTTCCCGAACTTGCGCGCGCCGACGGGGCACGCCTCGACGCACGCGGGATAGCGACCGTTGCGCACGCGCTGGATGCAGAACGTGCACTTCTCGACAACGCCCCGGGGACGCGGTCGGTTGCCGAGGACGTGCGTGTCGGGGTTGACCTCGTCGGCGGGGATCTGCGGCTCGCCCCAGTTGAAGTGGCGCGCGCCGTAGGGGCAGGACGCGATGCAGTAGCGACACCCGATGCACCAGTCGTAGTCGATCACCACGATGCCGTCGGGCTCCTCCCAGGTGGCGCCGGTCGGGCACACGTCGGTGCAGGGCGAGTCCTCGCACATCTGACACGCGATCGGAACGTAGAACTTGCCTTCTGCGGGCACCTTCTCGTGGTCGTAGTAGGGGTTGCCCTCTTCGAGGTCGATTCCGCGCAGCGCATGCTCGCGTTCGAATTCGAGCACGCGGATCCAGTGGATCTCGGGATCGCGCGACTGGTTGTTCTCCTCCACGCAGGCGTAGACGCAGCGGCGGCAGCCGATGCAGCGTCCGATGTCGAGGCCGTAGCCGTAGACGACGCCGTCGATCGGACCCGTGGACGCGACGTTGAAGGGCTTGCCGTAACGGCTTTCGTACTTGCGTTCGAGGCGGGTCTGGAGCGCCTCGATGTCTTCCTGGGACATCTCGCGGAAGTGCTTCTGGAAGAAGGCCTCGAGGTCGAAGCTCAGCGCCGATGCCGGCCCGGCCGCCAGCGCGCTCGCTCCGGCCGCCGCCGCACCGCGCAGGAAGCGCCGGCGGGAGGCGCCGCGCGCGTCCAGCGGCACGCGATCGTCACGGTTCTTCATGGCGGACCTCCGAAGGCTCGGCGCGGACCCGACCCGCGATCTGCTGGGGAGGACGGGGCGGGGGCAACGGCTCGATCGGCTTCCAGGCCGGCGAATGGGGATTGTGACATACGATGCAGGTCCGATATTCCTTCGGACCCCACCAGTAGCCCGTTCGCTTGCCGTGCACGCCGGCGCGCCACTCGGCGAGCTTGTTGCCGTGGCACTGCGTGCAGAGTCGCCACGATTCGTCGAAGCCGACCAGCGTTTCGTCCGAGAGCTTGAGGCTGTCGCTGTCCGCGAGGTCGTGGCACGACAGGCACCACAGATCGCCGTGGGCGAGCTCGAGATCGTCGTGTTCGTCTTCGAGCTCGCGGGGCTGCGGGTTCCGGTCCTCCAGCTCGTGGCAGTCGCTGCACGGGTAGTAGTCCTCGTCCGGTGGCGGAGCGGACATCAGCACCGGCTGCGGCTCCGGCGGAAGCGTGCGGCTCGGATACTCGCGGGCCACGTTGGGGCCGAGCTCACAGCGCACCGAGAAGAGCCCGAGCACCGCCATCGCGGCGATGCCCAGAACGAACCAGGTGGTCGTGCGGATGCGCGCACCGTCGTCGTGAGGTTCTCGGGGTGCCTCGGTCTCCACGGTTAGTCCGCTTCGCCCTCCGCCGTCGGGTCATAGCCCTCGGGCACCGGATGCGCGATTGCCTCGACCGCCTGGTCGTAGTCGAATCCGACCTGGGTGCCGTCCTCGAGCGTATAGCGCTCGGGGTCCCACGCCGGGCTCTCGTCGTTGTGACACGCGACGCAGATCTCCTCGCTCTGCAATACGAGGCCCTTCTCCACGGCTCGGTCGCGATCCATCATGATCTTCTTCTTGCGGTAGCTGTTGCCCGCGCCGTGGCAGCCCTCACACTGCACGCCGTCCTCGATCTTGAACTTGGAGCCGAGGCGTTCCGGCGCCACGCCGTAGGCGGTGACGTGACATTTGACGCACTTCTCGGACTGCTGCGGGTCGTCGACGCCGGCCTCCGCGGCCCATTCCCGGGCCTTGTCGGAGGCCAGCGTCTCGTACGCCTTGGCGTGCTTCGTGTCGAGCCAGGACGCGTACTGGTTGCCGATCGGCTCCTTTCCGTGGCACGACTTGCACCTCTTCGCGCCCGCATAGTCGAACTCCGTCGCGGCTGCGTCCGCCGCCGCCAGGAACAGCAGGCAGAAGCACGCCGCAAGGAGCCGGTGCACCACGCGGGCTCGGATCGCGCGACTCGCCCTCATCGTCAGTAGATGTCGTGGACGGTGTTGTACACGTTCCACTTCCCCGTCGGGGTGACGAGCCAGTCACCCGTGATCCGCTGTTTTTCCTTCAGCGTCTTGTCGTCGTAGACGATGATCTCGCCCTGCTTGTCCCAGACCGAGGTCCAGACCTCGTTCCCCGCCTTGTTGTACTCGAAGTGCACGATCTTGCCGTGTTCCGTGGCCTGCCAGCAGTTCGGGCCCGCCTCGAAGTCTTCCTTTCGGAACACGCAGATCTGCTGGTTGGCGCCCTCCTCCTTGGACAGGGTGGCGTCGGTCCAGATGTGGTTGCTCTTGGGGTGCGTCTTGAGGAACAACCCCGGGCCGGCCGTCTCCGCCTCGCGCACGATCTGCCAGGCGTGTTCCGGGTGTCCCTTCGGATCCGAGCCGTAGACGACGATCAGGCCCTCCCCCAGGTGGGTCGTGGCGCTGACGGGACCGAACTCCGGATCGATCCAGTTCGCACCGCGTCCGGGATGCGGCTTGATCCCCGTCTCGAACTTCGTGATGAACTTCTTTTCCTCCGTGTCCACCACGACCATCTGATCCCGCATGTTCGCGGCGATCAGGAGATAGCGCTGGGTGGCGTCCCAGCCGCCGTCGTGCAGGAACCGCTCGGCGGCGATCTGCGTCATCTTGAGATTGTCGAGGTCGGAGTAGTCCACCAGCCAGACCATACCGGTTTCCTTGATCGCCACGACCCACTCGGAGTCGGCGTGCGATGCGACGATCGTCGCCACGCGCGGCTCGGGGTGATACTCGTTGGTGTCATAGGTCGAGGACCGCGTGGAGATCACCTTCATCGGCTCGAGCGTCTGCCCGTCGAGCACCACCATCTGGGGCGGCCAGTAGCAGCCCACGATCGCGAGCTTGTCCACGAAATCGCCCTTGGGCCCCTTGTACTTCGAGACGTCCACCGAGCGCGCGTCGAGGCAGACGCGCACCTCGGCGACCACCTGGGGCTTCTTCTCGTACAGGTCGATCAGGCTCACCTTGCCGTCGCGGCCGATCGTGTAGAAGTATCGGCCGGTCGCCGAGGCGCGGAAGATGTGGACGGCGAAGCCGGTGTCGACGATGCCCGCCAGCTCCTTGCTCTTGCCGTCGATGATCGCGCCCTTGCCGACGTCGCGCAGGATGAAGCCGAACAGGTCGTCGATGTCCCGCTTGTGCTCGGGCTTCCGCGGGCGTTCCGCAATCGGCACGTGGACCTTGTGCGACGCCCGCATCGCCTCGAGGCCGAGTTCCGGCGGGATCGGCACCGGATTCTGGAGGAACTTGGCCATCAGGGCCGTTTCGTCCCGCGTCATCTCACCGGTGCGACCCCAGCCCGGCATCCCCGCGTCGGTGCCCTCGTAGATGGTCTTCTCCAGCTCGGGCAGCGCCTTCTTGAGCATCTGTTCGTCGGTGATGTTGGGGCCCGTGGCGCCCTTGCGCAGCGCCCCGTGACATCCCGAACAGCGATCGAAGTAGATGAACTCGGCCTCCTTCCGCTGCGAGTCGGAGAGGCCCGGGGCGGCGGCATGCGCAGGGCCGACGGGCCAGCCGAGCGCCAGCAGGGCCGCGCAACCGGTCAGCGCCCGGGCCGGGCGCCGGGTCCACCCCGGTCGCGGTCGTGCCGCACGTCGACGAATCGAGTCCAACCATTCCCCTCCCGACGCTCGCATGGTCATCTCCTCCCGTTGCCCCGCGTGGGGACTGCAAGCCCTGTGCCCTGCGCCTCGTCGCGGTCGGCCCGGCCGGATCGCCGGGGGCGCCGCGGAAGCATTGAGGGAATTCCCGCGCGGCGGCCCGCAAGGCGAGTCAACGCGCGACATATCGAGTCAATCTGTCGCTTATTCATCGCAAACGCGAGGCAAAAAGTCTCATAGTGCGTCAGTTCACCGCGCCTCACCGGCTCAGCCTCCGCCCCCGGGCTGGGCCTTCCGATCCGGGTCGTGCTCCACGTCGGCGAGCGTCGTGGTGTCCGCCCATTCGCGGACCGACCGGGAGAGACCGCTCCACGACCGGTGGAGCGGACAGGGGTTGAACGCGCTGCAGTCCCCCCAGCCGAAGGCGCAGCGATCGGACGTGGGATAGACGTCGACCGCGGCGAGGATGTCGGCGAAGCGGATCTTCTCCGGGCTACGGGCCAGGCTGAAGCCTCCCCCCTGGCCCTTCTGGGACGTCAGCACGCCGGCCAGGACGAGGCGCCGCAGGATCTTCGACAGGTAGTGGACGGGAATGCCGGTGCCGCTCGAGAGATCCGACGCGCGGACGGGCTCCTCGGGAGAGTGGGCCGCGAGCCAGACCATCGCGCGAAGTGCGTACTCGGCAGTCTGGGACAACACCATCGGCAAAGCCGTCGCGGCGAGCCCCCGGGCGCATCCGGTCTGCGGCGACCTCCCACCGGGAAAAGTCTCCGCGTCGCTTGACGGGCTCCCGCGCCTTGTCTACACAATAGCTAAACGGATCTCTAGATCCAGTTATCTAGAAAGGTCCCATGCGTCGACCCTCCACCGAGCGATCCGACGCGTTCCTGGAGGCGCGCTGTGCGCGCCAGTGGCTCGGCCTGGCCCTCCTGGTGCTGGTGCTCGCCGGGGTCTTTGCACTGCTGGTGGTCATCGGGCGCATGCCCCCCTTCGACCGCTACGTGACCGACCCGCTCTTCTTCAAGCGCTGCCTGGTCGTGCACGTGAACCTGGCGCTGGTCGTCTGGTTCTACTCGATGGTGGCCGCGCTGCTGCTGGCGCTGCCGGGTCGCGGCGCCCCCGGCCGGCTGACCCGTGCCTCGCCCTACCTGGGCGTTGCGGGCGTGTTCCTGATGCTGCTCGCGGCCGGGGCGCCGGGTACGCAGCCGGTCCTCTCGAACTACATCCCCGCGATCGACCACTGGCTGTTCGGTGCGGGTCAGCTGATCTTCGGCGCCGGCGTGCTCGCGAGCTTTCTGGACCGCGGCGTGCTCGGTCGGAACGCGGAGGGCCGCAGCTTCCTCGAGATCCCCGACGCGGCGCGACCCGGCCTGCAGGCGGTCGCGGCGGCCCTCGTCCTGGCGGCGATCACGTTCGCCCTCGCCTGGCTGCATCGACCGCAGGGCGCCGCGCCGGAGGCGCAGCACGAGCTTCTGGTCTGGGGCGGGGGGCACGTCCTGCAGCTCGCCTGCACCCTCGCCATGGTCAGCGTGTGGATCATCCTGCTGGGCTCGGCGCTCGGCGGGTCTCCGATCCGCCGCCGCTCCGCCACGCTGCTGTTCGGCGCGATGCTGCTGCCGTGGACGGTGGCGCCCCTGCTCACGCTGGCGGGCGCCTGGAGCGACAGCTACCGCACCGGCTTCACGCAGCTCATGCGCTGGGCGATCTTTCCGGGGGTGCTCGCGTTCCTGTGCCTGTGCGGCGCCGCGCTCCAGCGCGCGCGGCGCGACGGGCGCACGCCGGCGCCCTCGCTGGCGGATCCCCGGATCGCCGCGTTCCTGGTGAGCGGCGCGCTCACGCTGCTCGGGTTCGCGCTCGGCGCCTGCATCCGCGGCTCCAACACCATGGTGCCGGCGCACTACCACGCCTCGATCGGCGGGGTCACCGTGGCGTTCATGGCGGTGACCTATCTGATGCTGCGCGCGTTCGGTCTGCCCAACCCCACGCGGCGCCTGCGGCGGGCCGCCGCCTGGCAGCCGCTCGTCTACGGCTTCGGACAGATCGTGTTCGCGGCGGGATTCGGATTCGCCGGCATCCACGGGATGAGTCGCAAGGCGTACGGCGCGGAGCAGGTGGCGCGCGGCTTCGCCGAGACCGTGGGACTCGCGGTGATGGGCGCGGGCGGCTTCCTCGCCATCGCCGGCGGGCTGCTCTTCATCGGCGTCGTGATCGCCCTCTGGCGGCGCGGTGTCGTGACACATCCCAAGGTAGACCTCGCCGAGGGATCCTGGAGGTACCGATGGCTGTGAACGATCCGGGCGGAAAGCATCCGCTCCAGAAGCTGATGGACAACCCCTGGCTGTTGCTCGCGCTGGGCGTCCTGCTCCCGATCCTGTCCTACACGATCTGGGGCTGGATCGAGCTCTGGAACGTCCCGCCCGCGGCGCTGCCGTAGAGACGGGGGAGAGACATGAGCATCTACACGCCGCCGGCCGACTGGTTCAAGGCTCCCACGGGAGGCGAACGGCTCTGGGTGGGCCTCGCCGTGCTGTGGTGCATCGTGATGACCATCGCCATGCCGTACTGGTATCTCTACGGCAAGCAGAACAGCACGGGCGAGGGATACCGCGTCGAGCCCGGCGCGTTCGCGGAGCGGGTCGGGCGGTTCGTCGAGACGAACCAGGTCGGCGAGGAAGCCGGCATTCCCATCGTCGAGCCCGCGCCGGGCGGCGACGCCTATCTGATGGCCCGGATGTGGGCCTTCTATCCGATCATCCAGCTGCGGCAGGGCCAGACCTATCGACTGCACATCTCCTCGATGGATCTGCAGCACGGCTTCTCGCTGCAGCCGCTCAACATGAACTTCCAGATCCTGCCCGGCTACGACCACGTGCTGACCCTCACGCCGACCAGCTCGGGCCAGTTTTCGATCGTCTGCAATGAGTACTGCGGCATCGGTCACCACATGATGACCGGTCGCATCCTCGTGGTGGAGTAGGAGGCTCGCATGTCCACTACCGTCGTCGGTGGAGAGGTTCCCCAGACCCCGGCCCG
>CP070734.1:302354-314682 GCA_020347605.1 Deltaproteobacteria bacterium
GGCCGAGGTCGAAGGCCGTGTCCCGCCGCGCATCCTGCGCGAGCACTCCGCGTTCCTGCGCTGTCCGGGCTGCGAGCGGGTCTACTGGAGCGGCTCGCACACGGACCGCATGCGCCGGGTCCTCGAGGCGGTGCTGGGCGATCCGGCGGCGCCCTGAGGGGCGCGCGTTCACTCCGACTCGACGATCCGCTCCACGATCGCGTCCGTGCGGGCGGCGCGCGCCTGGTCCGACTCGTCCTCCGCCCAGCGGATCTGCTGATAGTCGAAGTGGCCCTCGCCGATCACGTTGAACTTGATCACCTCGAAGTACGGCGAGAGGTCGAAGTCCCGTGGCGCGAGCTGCGACGGGTGCTGACGCCGGAAGATCCCGGGGAGGGGCGCGCCGCGCCGTCGGAGCAGGCGTGCGAACCGGCTGGGCCGGGCATCGGCCGGGTCGGCGCCGTCCTCGGGGAGCGTCACGGAGGGAAGCACGGGAAAGCCGACTCGGTCGAAGAGCTCTCCGCACAGGCTGGTGCAGATCACCCTCGGGTCGCCCGTGCTGCCCAACCGACCTCCCGCGCGCCGGAACCGACTCGGCACCAGCTTGGCGGGCAGGTAGTGCCAGGCGAGCTGCACGATATTGCGCAGATCGTAGTGCCAGCCGATCGCGCCGATCGCATCGTCGAGAATGATCTTCAGATCGTCGGGCCGCAGTCGGTGCGGCCGGCACAGGCGGATGTTGTAGTCCACGTACGCGGAGAGGGGCGTGAACGTCACGCCCTCCGGCAGCGCGTCGACCAGCAGATAGCGGGCCTCGTCGCCGTATCGCTCGAAGGCCCGGTCGGCGAGCGCTCCGCCCCGCTCCAGGATCTCGTCGCCCACGTAGAGCATGGCGTGCGACCAGGGACTCTGGGTCAGGTACATGATGATGGCCGAGATCCGCTGGTCGCCCTGCGAGAGCAGCACGTCGCCCTTGCGGATCTGCCGCTTGAGCGCGTCCAGATCGTTGATGGCATAGCGCGCGTAGTCGGCGAGGGGGCGGGTCAGGAACCGGACCACCCGCTTCGCGAACCATCGGCGCAATCCCACGACCGTTTTGCCTCCCAATGGGTGAAAAAACCCCCGAATCTCTCTTCTCATGGATCGGCGTCCGAGGCAGACCGCTGAAGCCAGGCCCGGGACCGCTCCGCGCGTGCGTCTACGGGCCTCTCGCGTTCCCGGCCCCCCGGGGCCTCCCCGCATGACCTAAGATGGAACCGGCCGACGGCACACGATGGGTCCGGGCGCTGGACGCGGGGGAGATCGGCGCATGACACAGCTCGTCTACACCGAGGAGGAGCTCTGGCGCAGCCACGACTACGCGCGCCCGCACGTGGTCGCCGGGCAGCGCCTGCACGGCGGCTTCGACGCGCAGGGGCGCTACGTCCCGCCGCGCATCCGGGTTCGGGGGCCGGCGATCGAGGCCTGGATCACGGCGCTGCGCCAGCGCGGCGGCGACCTGCTCGCGGCGGATGCGTCCCTGCTCGAAGGCGTTCGCTACCCGACCGAAGCGCAGCAGAAGCTGCTCATCCAGGAAGGGCTGGGACAGACCTTCTGGAACACCCTCACCATCACCGGATTGATCGAAGCGCGCGGGCGGGTGCTGGCCGACCTGACCTTCCCGGACCTGCAGGACGTGCTCGAGGAAGACGTCTCCCGGATGGCGGTCGGTCACCTGAACAAGGGGCTGCTCCACATCCACGGCATCGACGAGGGGGGCGAGCCCGGCAAGGGCATCGGGGGCCACGACGTGATGTGGTTCGCGGTGCGGGATCTGGCGTTCGGCGAGACGCGCTGGCCGGTCCCCGCGGTGCCGGAGCGGATCGGCCGGCCCGACAGCCTCGGTGGCGAGTTCGCCGAGATCGACAACCGCTACGAGCAGGTGATCTCGTTCCTGCTGAACCTGCTGTTGATCGAGTTCCGCGCCGAGATCGGCTTCCGCTTCAGCCAGCAGCTGCTCCGCGATCCCGAGTTGTTCGTGGAGCGCCGCGCGCAGGCCGAGGAGGCGGCGGAGATCATCGGCCGCATCCGCGCCGACGAGGAGATCCACGTGCGCTCGCTACGGCTCTACCTGGGCGAGCTGCGCAGCCTGACCTTCAAGACGCGGGACGGAGGCCGCAAGCCCGGCCACGAGATCATCGATCCGTTCTGGCAGCGGGTGGCGCACTGGGCCACCGTCGAGCAGCCGAAGCTCCAGGCCGAGCAGCAGCGCGCCGTGCTGACCGAGCGCATCCGGGCGCATCCCGAGGGCGCGCGGATCCAGGCGCGGTTCGACGCCCTCGAGCACGCCTGAGCGCGCCCTAGAGGTTGCGCTTCAGCGCCTCGATCCGCTCTTCGAGCGACGGATGCGTCGTGAACAGGCGCTTCAGGCCGCCGCCGGTCTGTCCGGAGACCCCGAACGCGGCCATCTGCTCGGGCAGCGGCTGCCGAGCGCCCCTCTGCAGGCGCTCCAGGGCGCCGATCATGCTCGGGGCGCCCGCCAGCCGCGCGCCGCCCGCATCGGCGCGGAACTCGCGCTGGCGCGAGAACCAGAGCACGAGGATGCTGGCCAGGATCCCGAGCACCAGCTGCGCGACAATCGACGTCACGAAGTAGGCGATGCCGTGGCCGCGTTCGTTCTTGAACACGACGCGGTCCACGTAGTGCCCGATCACGCGCGAGAAGAACAGCACGAAGGTGTTCACGACGCCCTGGATCAGGGTCAGCGTGATCATGTCGCCGTTGGCGACGTGGCTCACCTCGTGCGCGAGCACGGCTTCGATCTCGTCGCGGCGCATCTGCCGCAGGAGGCCCGTGCTCACGGCAACCAGGGCGCGGTCGCGGCGCGCGCCGGTGGCGAACGCGTTGGGCGCGTCGGAGGGGAACACCGCCACCTCGGGCATCCCGATGCCGGCGGCCTGCGCCTGATGGCCCACCGTCTGCACGAGCCAGCGCTCGACGTCGTTGGCGGGCTGACCGATCACGCGCGCGCCCGTCATGCGCTTGGCGCTCCACTTGGAGATGGCGAGCGAGATGAAGCTGCCGCCCATCCCGAACACGGCGGCGAAGATGAGCAGCGCCCGCATGTCGAGATCGACGCCGTTCTCGGCCAGCAGGCTGTCCACCCCGAGCAGCGACAGCGCGATCGAGAGGACGATCAGGATGGCGATGTTGGTCGCCAGGAACAGAAGGATTCGCTTCATCGATTGAACTCCCCTCGGGGCCCTCTAAGGGTCCCGGCGCGAAGCACCGAAGAATAGGGTCCGCCTCGGAGCCGTGCCACGGAGGCACCCCCGGGGTAGCCAGATCCCCCCGTGTGGTTAAGCTGCGCCGGATGTCGCGCCCCAACCAACGCCGCCGCTACGAGCTCAAGAAGCCCGAGCTGAATCGGGCCATCGAGGAGCTCGTCGACCAGGCGCAGCAGACCTACGGGGATCTGGAGGGCGCGGACTACGTCCGCCAGCTGCTCGTTTCCGCGCTGCGGATGGTCCACGACCACGCCTCCAGCGCCAATCTCAAGCTCCTGAACAGCGCCTTCAAGGAGCTGCGCCACGCCTTCCGCGTCTTCGAGCCCTACGAGCACGTGCGCAAGGTGGCGGTGTTCGGGAGCGCCCGGACCCAGCCGGGGCACCCGGATTGGGACCAGGCGCATCGCTTCGCCGAGCGCATCGCGGCCGAGGGCTGGATGGTCATCACGGGGGCGGGGGACGGGATCATGGGCGCCGCGCAGGGCGGCGCGGGCCGCGACGCCTCGTTCGGCGTGAACATCCGGCTTCCCGTCGAGCAGCGCGCCAACCACATCATCGCGGGCGACCCCAAGCTCATCAACTTCCGGTACTTCTTCACGCGCAAGGTGGTGTTCGTGAAGGAGGCGCACGCCATCGTGTTGTTCCCGGGCGGGTTCGGCACGCACGACGAGGGCTTCGAGGCGCTGACCCTGATGCAGACCGGCAAGAGCGAGATCCTGCCGGTCGTGTTCGTCGACGCGCCCGGCGGCAGCTATTGGAAGGACTGGGAGCACTACGTGCGCACGCACCTGTGCGAGCGCTCGCTGATCGCTCGCTCGGATCTGTCGCTGTTCAAGATCACCGACGACGTGCAGGCCGCCATCGACGAGCTGGTGAGCTTCTACCAGAACTACCACTCGAGCCGCTACGTCGGCGATCGGCTGGTGATCCGCGCGCGACGGGCGCCCGGTCCCGAGGCGCTCGACGCGCTCAACACCGAGTTCGCGGACATCGTGACGCGCGGCCGGATCGAGGTGGGTGAGGCGCTGCCGGAGGAGGCCGACGAGGTCCAGCGGTATCCGCGCGTGGTGTTCCATTTCAACCGGCGCCAGGTGGGCCGGCTTCGGGAGCTCATCGACCGGCTCAACGCGCTGGCGCCCGACCAGCCCCCGTCGCACGAGGCGAGCCCGCACCAGATCGTCGCGGGCGCCCTCACGCCCGAGGCGGAGCGCGCCGAACAGGACGACGGCTAGCCGGGCGGCACGCGCCGGCGGCGACCGGTCCGTCGGGGGGCACGAATGAACAGGGCTTTGTGTCTGGTGGCCGGCATGCTCGCGGCGACGGCCTGCGCGCGCCCGCCGGCCGAGCTGTTCCGCCTGCCGCCCCGCCGGCCGCCGGTGCTCGAACGGGCGCAGGGCGTGGTGTTCGACGACCGGAACGGGAACGGCGTCCGAGAAGCGGGCGAGCCCGGCCTCCCGGGCGTGCTCGTATCGAACGGGACGGACCTGGTCCCGACCGATGCCGATGGCCGCTACGACCTGCTCATCAGCGACGACTCGATCCTGTTCGTGATCAAGCCGCGCGATTGGATGACGCCCGTCGACCCGAACGGGCTTCCGCAGTTCTACTACGTCCACAAGCCCGAAGGATCGCCGGACGACGGGTTCCGCTACCCGGGCGTGCCGCCCACCGGGCCGCTGCCGGCGTCGGTCGACTTTCCGCTGCAGCGCCGGCCCGAGCCCGATCGCTTCCAGGTCATCGTGCTGGCCGATCCGCAGCCGTACACGTCCGAGGAGCTCGCCTACTTCGCGCGCGACACGATCGCGGAGCTCGTCGGCAGCGAGGCCGCCTTCGGGATGTCGCTCGGCGACCTGGTCGGCGACGACCTGTCGCTCTTCGAGCCGCTGAACGCGGTGCAGGGTCTCGTCGGGATTCCCTGGTACAACGTGCTCGGCAACCACGACATGAACTACGAGGCCTTCTACGACGAGCACTCCGACGAGAGCTTCGAGCGCGTCTACGGCCCCGCCACCTATGCGTTCGCCTACGGCCCGGTGCACTTCGTGGTGCTCGACGACGTCGTGTGGGATCGAACCGCAGGGCGCCGCGGGCGTGACGGGGCTCCGAAGGGCCTGTACCGGCGCGGGCTGCGGGACGACCAGCTCGTCTTCGTGCGCCGGTACCTGGAGACGGTGCCGCCGGACCGGCTGGTGGTTCTCGCGATGCACGTTCCCATGGGCGGCGGGGGGAAGCGACCCTTCGCAGGGCTCGAGCCGCTCCTCGCGATCCTCTCGACGCACCCGCATACGTTCTCCATGTCCGGTCACTCGCATCGCCAGCGCTACTTCTTCTTCGGAGCGGAAGACGGCTACGCCCCGCCCGGCGGCGGCGAACACGTCCACTTGAACGCGGTGACGGCGTCGGGCAGCTGGTACGGAGGCGCCGCGGACGAGCTCGGGTTGCCGCACGCGACGATGCGCGACGGGGCGCCGAACGGCTACTCGATCGTGAGCTTCGACGGAAACGCCTACGCGGTGCGCTACAAGGCGAGCCGCTGGCCCGCCGACTACCAGATGACCATCCACGCACCCGACCGCATCGCGCGCGGCGACGCCTCGCGGACGGAGGTGGTCGTGAACGTGTTCGCGGGCAGCGAGCGGTCCGTGGTCGAGATGCGCCTGGGCCCCGCTTCGCCCTGGACGCCGATGCAGCCGGTGGAGCGCGTCGACCCGCTGTACCTGGAGCTGCTGGCCCGCGAGCGCGACGTCGCGGGCGACACGAACCTGCCCGACGCCACGCCCTCGACGCATCTGTGGAGCGCATACCTGCCGAAGCGCCCGGCCCCGGGCGCACATTGGATCGAGGTGCGCTCGACCGACCTGTTCGGCCACACCGACGTCGCGGTGCGGCCGATCCGGATCGACTGAAGCGTCTGGCCGTCCGGATGCGCGACGTGGTAGCGTCGCCGCCGCCGGTACCATCCGGCGCCGGGTCGAGATGAGCGACGTTCCGACGCTGCACGGCGAATGCGACGCGCGCTTCCAGGCGGTGCGCGATGCGTTCGAAGAGGGCTTCCGCTCCCGCGGAGAGGTGGGCGCCGCGGTCTCGGTGATGCTGGACGGCGCGACCGTGGTGGACCTGTGGGCGGGACACGCGGACCCGGCGAAGACGCGCGCCTGGGAACGCGACACGCTCGTGAACGTCTACTCCACCACCAAGGGAATGACCGCGCTGTGCGCGCAGCGCCTCGTCGACGCGGATGCCCGTCTGCTCGGCGCGCGCGAGCACCGCGATCAGTGGCATCTCGACGTCCTCGAACAGCGCGAGCAGCCCATCCGCTTCGAGGCGCTTCACGAGCTCGGGCGCCAGCTCGGCGATGGCGCAGACCTCCGCGGCGGCCCACGCAGCGACGCGCTCGACGGGGAGCGCGGCCGCGGGCTTCGCCTTGGCGCCGCGCCCGGCCAGGTCCTCCCAGCTCGGGAGCTCCCGATCCAGGACGGTCCGGGCGAGCGCCGGCGTCGTATGCGCGCCCGCGGGATCGAGCAGGAAGGCCGCGATGCCGAGGTCGAAGCCGGCGGGCGCGAGCTCCAGCCCGCACTCGGCCAGCATCGTCACGATGCCCTTCACGTCGCGCGCAAACCAAGCGCGTCCGCCGGCGCCGAGCACGGGACGGATCGCGTCCAGCAGCGCCGCGAGCTCGACGCCGCCGTTCTCCGACCCCGTGCTCACGCGCACCGGAACGTAGGCCGCCTCGGAGGGCGAGAGCGCGAAGGCGAGGCCGGCGATCTCGGCATCCACCGGACCGTCGCGATCGGCCACGACCGTGAGCGCGATGCGCTCGAGCGCCTCGAGCTGCGCGGTGAGCGCGGCGAGCCCGGCGGCGTCCGTGACGACCCGCGCGCGCGCCTCGGGCCCCGCTGCGTGCGCCGCCGGCGTGGACGTCGAGCCGAGCGCTTCGATCAGCCGCGCGAAGCCGAGGCGCTGGTAGAGGTCGCGCAGTCGGGGCACGTCCGGCTCGCGAACCGCGATGGCGTCGATTTCCACATCCAACGGTGCGTCGCAGCGCAACGCGGAGAGCTGCTTCGACAGGCGAGCCTCCGCGGCGTGGGACACCAGGGCCTCGCGGGCGCGTTTGGCTTTCACGTCGGACGCGTGCTCGAGCAGCGCCTCCAGATCGCCCCACTCGCGGATCAGCTTCGCCGCGCCCTTCTCGCCGATGCCCTTGACGCCCGGGATGTTGTCGCTCGGGTCGCCGACCAGCGCGCGAACGTCGAGCAGCTGTGCCGGCGGAACCCCGAAGCGCTCCTCGACCTGCTCGGGCCCGTAGCGCCGATCCTTCATGGTGTCGAGCAAGTCGACGCGTTCGCTCACGAGCTGCATCAGGTCCTTGTCCGTCGAGACGATCGTGACGTGCACGTCGGGGGGCGCCTGTTCGACCAGCGTCGCGATCACGTCGTCGGCCTCGAACTCCGGAACCTCGAGCATCGGAATCTGGTGTGCGTCGCACAACTCGCGCACGACCGGCAACTGCGTCGACAGGTCCTCCGGCTGCGCGTCGCGCGTCGCCTTGTAGTCCGAGAACAGCGCGTGCCGGAACGTCTTGCCGGGCGGATCGAAGACCACCGCCAGGTAGTCGGGTCGCTCCTCCCGAATCACCTTCGCGATCATGTTTGCGAAGCCGAGGATCGCATTGGTGGGAAACCCGTCCGGCGCGCGCAGCGAGGGAATCGCGAAGAAGGCCCGATACAGCGTATTCGCGGCATCGACGATCACGAGCGTTCGGCCTCTTCCGGCGTTCGTGTGGGAAGCGGTGCCCATGGCTTCTCGAGGTGTGGGGGACGCGAACGTGCGGCTCGACGCAGGCTACGCGCGCGCCGTGGGCGGGTCAAGCGCGCGGTACGGCACCGATTGACCGCGCAGGGCGGCGCGCGTAGCCTCGCGACATGGCCGGGGGAAGAGCGCGAGGTAGACCGCGGGCGTCGTTCCGGCCGCGCATCACGCTGTCGATCTTGTACTTTCTGGCGTTCTTCTTCGGGATCCTGTGGCTGATGGCGATGCCGGCGATGCTCGACGTCGCGCGAAACGTACCGCCGGGACCGGCACAGCGGGAAGCCGCGCGCGAGGCGACCGCGGCGGCGGTCCGGCCGAAGCTTCCGGTCGCGCTGGGCCTGGCCCTGCTCGCCACGGGCCTCGGGATCTACACGGGTCGGCTGCCCGGCACGCGCCCGCCGGACGGCGCGCGCTAGTCGGCGACGGGCGCGAGGCGCTTCGAAACGTAGAGCTCGATCTCCGCCATCGTGCGCATCTGCTCGACGTGCTCGTCCGGAACCTCGATGTCGAAGGCCTCCTCCAACGCCATGACCAGCTCGACGACGTCCAGCGAGTCGGCGCCCAGGTCGTCGAGAATCCGGGCGTCCGGGCCGAGTTCCTCCGTATCGACACCCAGCTGATCTGCGACGACGCGTCGGATCTGATCGGAGAGATTCACGACGGTGACGTTGGCGGTGGCGCTCATGCTCCCCCCTGAGCGTGATCGAGCCATGACCGAAAAATGACCGATGGTCACTTTTATGGACTGTACTTTCCCGCATCGCGGGGCGGCTGTCAAGAAGGGGCCGGTGCCGCCAGACCGCGGAGCAGGAGCTCGACGGCGTTCTCGAAGCTCTCCGCGAGCGGCCGGCGGCGGATCCGCCGGCGCGCGGCCGCGTGCTCGGACTGGATCATGCCGTTGGCGACGGTCCACAGGAAGTTCGCCACCTCCCAGGGATCGCACGGAGCGAAGGCGCCCTGGGCCACGCCGCGCTCGATGATGCCCGCCAGGACCCGCAGGCAGTTCTCCCAGAGCTTCGTGATCTCCTCCACCGCGTCGTCGCTGAGATCGCCGATCACGGCCTGGTTCTCGAGCGCCCAGAAGATCTGGAAGTACTCCGTGTTCGTGGTCCAGTGCTCGAAGTAGAAGTGGGCGGTGCGGCGGATCTGGTCCTCCGGTGAGAGCGCGGGGTCGACGCTCCCGCGGAGCTTCTCCTCGAAGATCTCGCCGTTGTGCGCGAGCACCGCGACGTAGAGCTCGGCCTTGTTGTCGAAGTAGCGGTAGAGCGTTCCCTTCGCGACGTCGGCGCGCTGCGCGACCTCGTCGAGGTTGGCGGCCACGAAGCCGTCGCGGAAGAACACCTCGCGCGCCGCTTCCAGAATGCGCCTGCGATGAAGGGCCTTCTTCGCCTCGCGCCGCGGCCGCACCGCTTCGGTGCTCTCCACCTCGTCGCCGCGTCGCTCGGAACTCAAGTCGAACCCCCCCGCGAGAGGCCGTCGCGCGTCGGAGCGCGGTGCAGATCGGAACCTTCAGCTACCGACGTCGTCGCTTCCCTCGTAGCGGTAGGCGGCGAAGAGATCCGTGTTGAGATAGCGCTCGCCGAAGCTCGGGATGATCACCACGATCAGCTTGCCCTCGTTCTCGGACCGCTTCGCGTACTCGAGCGCGGCGGTCACGTTCGCGCCCGACGAGATCCCCGCCAGCACGCCTTCCTCGGTCGCGAGGCGCTGGGCCATGGCGAATGCGTCTTCGTTGCTGACGGTGATGACTTCGTCGACGAGCTCGCGCGCCAGCACGTTGGGGACGAAACCCGCACCGATGCCCTGGATCTTGTGCGGCCCGGGCGATCCACCCGACAGCACCGGGCTGGCGGCGGGCTCCACGGCGATCGCCTTGAAATCGGACTTGCGCTCCTTGATCACCTGGGCGACGCCGGTGATGGTTCCGCCCGTCCCCACCCCCGCCACGATGGCGTCGACCTGGCCGTCCGTATCCCGCCAGATCTCCTCGGCGGTCGTCTTCCGGTGGATCTCCGGGTTGGCGGGGTTGTCGAACTGCTGGGGCATGAAGGCATTCGGGAGCTTCGCGGCCAGCTCGTTGGCCTTCTCGATGGCGCCCTTCATGCCCTTCGCCCCTTCGGTCAGGACCAGCTTCGCGCCGAACGCGCGCAGGACGACACGCCGCTCCGTGCTCATCGTCTCGGGCATCGTGAGCACGCAGTCGTAGCCCTTGACCGCGGCGACGAACGCCAGCGCGATGCCGGTGTTTCCACTGGTCGGCTCGACGAGCACGCTCTTGCCGGGCTGGATCCTGCCCTCCCGCTCGGCCGCCTCGATCATCGCGAGACCGATGCGATCCTTCACGCTGTTGGCCGGATTCTGGCTCTCGAGCTTCGCGACCACCTGAGCGGAAACGTCCCGCGTGACGCGGTTGAGGCGCACCAGCGGCGTGTTGCCGATCAGCTCGATGACGTTCTGCGCAATCTTCATGAGCCATTCCTCCTGTCGCCGGAGCCGCCGACGTCTCGAGTTCGCCGCCCGTCTCCGGTCGCCGCCCACCGGCCGCGCGCGATCCGCCGCGCCGCGTGCCGTCGCTCGGTCTCCTCGCGCGGGGATTCTACGCGAGGCTGCGCGCCGAGAACAGTTCCGCGACGAGCACCGACGCATAGCTGCCCGGGGGCAGCGTGAAGACGATCCGGAGCGCGTCGCGAGAACGCTCGAGCGCGGCGTGCTCGGGGCGCGCGCGCAGGGATCTACGACCGCCTCGCAGCCGCATGCCCCGCACGGTGGGCGGCGCTTCCGGGTCGATGCCGTGCGCCGCCAGCGCCGCCCGTTCGCGCTCTGCGGGCGCGCCCGACGGCGCGAGCCGGCGCGTGCCGAAGATGGGCCCGGTGGCGCTGATCTCGAACGCGCGGGCGCGCGTCGACTCGCGCTCGGCAGCCTCGACCCGGAACAGCCCGCCCGAGGCGTGGACGACGGCGACATCGCCCGTTTCGACTCGATCGAGCGGGGCGGGGCGCGCCGCCAACACCGCATTGAACACCGCGGCCTGTAGCGCCGACACGAGCAGGCGCGCGGTGCGCCGATCCGTCCGCCCGCCCTCGCCGCGCAGCCACGCCCGGCCGCGGTCCGCGTTGCGACCGTCCCTGCCGAAGCGCTGCGGGCCGAACCGGTTCGGCATGCCGACGCGCTGCAGCCGCTCGAGCGCGTCGGCCGCCCGCGCGGCCGCTTCGTCAGCGACGCCGCGGACGGTGATCTCGAACCGATTGCCGCGCAGCTGCCCCGTGCGCAGCTTGTGACGGTGGCGGGCGGCCTCGATCACGCGCACGCCGGGCCAGGACAGGCCGATCGCACGCTCCGGATCGAGGCCGGGCACCGAGTACCACTGGCGCGTCAGCGCGAACCGATCCTTGCGGCCGGCGTAGCCGACGTCGCGCGGCGCCACCCCGACGGCACACGCCAGCGCGCGCGCCACCTCCTCGCTGGTCCGGAGCCGCTTCTCGACGCGCACGAAGGTGTGGTGCCCCTCGCCCGACGGTCGATACAGCGGGATCTCGTCGACCTGGAAGTCTTCGGGGACCTCGGGCCGCCAGTCGTCCGCGCTCTCGATCCGGAAGGCTTCGCCCGACACGGGTTCAGAACAGCCGGGTCTGCGCCACCGGCGCGAAGGAGCGCCGGTGGATCGGGCACGGACCGTAGCGCCGCAAGGCCTCGCGGTGCGCGGCCGTCCCGTAGCCCTTGTGTCGCGCGAAGCCGTACTCCGGATATTCCGCGTGATGGCGGCGCATCACGCGGTCGCGGTGCTCCTTGGCGAGGATCGACGCCGCGGCGATACAGGCCTCGCTCGCGTCGCCCCCCAGGATCGCCGTCTGGGGCGCGCAGATCCCCGGAATCGTGCGCGCGTCGACGAGCACGTGATCGGGCCGCAACGGCAGCCCCTCGACGGCGCGCCGCATGGCCTCCAGCCCCGCGCGGTAGACGTTCAAGGCGTCCACCTCCGCGGCGGCGAGCTCGGCCACCGCGAAGGCCAGCGCCTGACGCCGGATCTCGGCGTCGAGCCGGGCGCGCCGGCGTGGATCGACCCGCTTCGAATCGTCGAGTCCGGCCAGCGAGACCCGACCCGGCAGCACGACCGCCGCCGCCACGATCGGGCCGGCGAGCGGCCCCACGCCCGCTTCGTCCACGCCGGCCACGAGGCGCGCGCCCGCTCGCGCGAGCTGGCGCTCGCGGCGGAACAGGCCGGCCATGCGCCGGGCCTCCGCGCGCTCCAGCTCGAGACGCCGCGTGCACAGCCG
>CP070734.1:314782-326455 GCA_020347605.1 Deltaproteobacteria bacterium
CGACGTAGGCGAACTTGTGCATGCGCAGCCTCGTTCCGCAGCTCGCGGCGCCGCGAGTATATCCGCCGCGGACACCCGGCATGCCGCCACGCGTGGGGCCGAGCCGGACGGCGCTCGGCGACCCGGGTGCGCGCCGCTGGTGTATCGTCTGGCGGCGTTGGCCGAAGCGGCGGACCCGGAGGCCGGATGGGCGCAGCCAGACGCGTCCCGATCGAAGCGGGCTTCTTCACGATCCCGGAGGCGCGGGGCGAACCGCCGCGCCTCCTGGGCTCGCGCTGCCGAAGCTGCGGCGAGCACTTCTTTCCGCGCCGCGCGATCTGCGCCCGCTGCCTGTCCGACGACACCGAGGACACCCGGCTCGGTCCGCGCGGAACGCTCTACACCTACACCTATGTGCACGTTCCGATGTTCGGCGCGCGTCGCGCCGAGAGCGGCGGGTACGGCGTGGGACAGGTGGACCTGCCGGAAGGCCCGCGCGTGCAGGCGGTGCTGTCGGGTGGACCGGGCGATTTTCGGATCGGCATGCCCATGGAGCTCGATCTCGAAACCCTGCGCGAGAACCGGGACGGCGAGGAAGTCGTGATCTTCCGCTTTCGGCCGCTGGACGCCGCGTCGACCTGAGAACTCTTGAAGAGGTCGCCCGCGATGAAGTTCGAAGACGTTGCCGTGCTGGGCGTCGGAATGGTCCGCTTCGGCGCCCACAAGGACCGGTCGGCGGCGCAGCTCGCGCGCGAGGCCGGCCTGCGGGCGCTGGCCGACGCCGGCCTCTCGTTCCGCGACGTCGGAGAGGCCTTCGTCGGCTACATCGCCCCGATCCAGATGCTCGGCATCAAGGTCATGAAGGAGTTCGGACTGACGGGCCTGCCGGTCACCCACGTCGAGAACGCGTCGGCCACCGGACTGATCGCGTTCCGCGAAGCGGCCCACGCGGTCGCGAGCGGGCGCTGCGACGTCGCGATGGCGCTCGGACTGGACAAGATGACCGAGCTGGCGCGCGGGGGCCGCGGCGGCCGCGGCATCGGTCGCGACACGATCGACAGCGTGATCCTGCCCGCGGCCTACTTCGCACTCTGGGCCATGCGCCGCATGCACGAGCGCGGCACCCGGCCCGAGCACTTCGCGAAGATCGCCGCGAAGAACTGGAACCACGGCGCCCGGAACCCGCTGGCCGACCGCCAGTCGGACCACGAGGTGACCGCGGAGGAGGTCCTCGCCTCCTACCCGGTCGCAGAGCCGCTCACCGCGATGATGGCCTGTCCGGTGGACGACGGCGCCGCCTGCGTGATCGTCGGTCGGCGCGAGCTGGCGCGGCAGCTCCAGCCCGGACGCGCGGTCGTACGACCCGTCGCGTCGGCGCTCCAGACCGAGACGTACACGCCGGGCCACACCTTCCTCGGCCCCGTCGTGGGCCCGGCGAGCATGACGCGCGACACGGCGCGCGAGGCCTACGAGGCCGCGGGCGTCGACCCGGCGGACGTCAGCCTGGCGCTCGTGCACGACGCGTTCGCGAACGAGGAGCTCGAGTACTACGAGCTACTGGACTTCTGCCCGGAGGGCGACGCCGAGAAGCTCGTGGAGGACGGCGCCACGCGGATCGGAGGGCGGATCCCCTTCAATACCGACGGCGGTCTCATCGCGCGGGGTCACCCGGGCGGGCCGACCGGCCTCGCCCAGGTACACGAGATCGTGCTCCAGCTGCGCCACGAGGCCGGCCCGCGCCAGGTGGAGAACGCGCGGATCGGACTGGCCCACCTGGTGGGGGGCGGCAGCGTCTGCACGGTCAACCTGTTCGAGCGGGACTGAACCCGGCGCCGCGCGCACACCGCGATCTCGCCTGCGTCACGGCTCATCCGCCCCCGAAGCGCGGCCCGCGGCACCCGTCGGACCGGGATAGCGGAGCGGCGGCACGAGCTCCCGGAAGCGCTCCGGCGAGAGCCGCGGTGCCTCGAAGGCGCGAATCATCCGCACGTAGTCGCCGTAGATGTGCCGCGCCTTCTCGCGCGTGAACTCCTGACCGACGCGTCCCAGCTTCTCGGCGCGCAGCAGACGGCGATACGGATCGACCACCGCCTGGATTCGGTACGCCATCTGCAATCGCTCGGCGCAGTAGGCGGCCAGATCGGGCCGCTCCAGCGGCGCGCGGATCATGACGTCCTCGAGGCGCTCGAAGATGGCGTCGAGCTCGTCGTACTGGCGCATCACCAGGTATTGGCGATACAGGAGCTGCGTCTCCCGGACCTCCACCCAGGGACGGAACCCCCGCGGAATCTCGATCCGCGTGGCCGCGAGGGGCAGCGCCGGGGACGCGGGAAACAGGCCCGCGTCCTCCATCGCGCGGACCACCTCGTGCGCCACGACCTCCTGGCTCTCCTCGGACAGGTGGACGTAGTCCACCAGCACGTCGAGCCCGAGGATCCCGTCTTCGGCGCGGCGCTCGAGCGCGGACACGATGTCGACCCGCGGGATGCCGTGCTCGCGCGCCAGCTCCCCGATGATGCGCTGGAAGGCGGGGATCGCACGAAAGGGATACGCGTCGCGCTCCACGGCCATGGCATACGCCGCCTTCGCATCCGCGATCCGTCCGAGGCGGTGCAGCGCGATCGCGAGCCGGTAGTGGGACTCGGCGTGCGCCGCGTCGAGCGCGACCGCGGCCTCGAGCGCGCGCGCGGCGCCGGCCGCATCGCCGGCCTCGAGCGCCAGGACGCCCTCCGTGAAGTGACGTTGCCAGCGCCCGAGCTCGGCCTCCGAGAGGTCCGTCCCGTGACGCGACGCGTTGGGGATCCAGTCCTTCATGTTGACGGGCACGTTCAGGAGCAGGATCGAAACGCCCCGCTCCCGCGCCTCGCGCACCATCGAGTCGAGATTGTGGCGGTAGTGCGCCACGAGCTCGTCGAGCTGCTGCGGATCCTCCGTGTAGCGCGAGGCGCGGCCGAACGCGTACGCGAGGCGGTTGGAGGTCTGATCCGCGAGCGTGTAGTTCTCGACGTCGAAGCTCGGCCGGGCCGACCACTGTGAGAGCCCCCGGTGGAGGATGCGCATCAGAGCGATGCGCGACCACGGTTCGGGCGGAAGCCGCGGCCGGAAGACGAAGTGCTCCAGGAACTCGTTGTTCCCCGAGTAGACGAGGACGAGGTCCGGCTCGTAGTCGATGATCTCGTCGAACACGAAGCGGACGCGATGACTCGCATAGGTTCCGCCCGCCGCGTCCACCACCTCCACCTGCCGGTCCGGAAGCAGCATCTCGAGCTTGCGCCGCAACAGCTGGGCGATCGTGTGCTCGGAGCCCGAGAAGTCGAAGGGCCAGCCCCCTGCGGCGGAGCCCCCCAGCAGGAACACGCGGAACCCGTTCGCGGGCTTGGGCGCCGCGAAGCGCTGGTCCGGCATCATCAGCGGGTGGTGGCGGGTCCGACGGTAGACGGGGCGCCCCTCGAACTCGCCCGGCTCGAAGACCGGAACCGGATTCGCGGCGTCCACGAACGGGTGGGCCGCGGGGAACAGCGCGTCCCGCGCCCACTCCATCCCTCGGGCCAGGAGCTCGACCGCCGCGAGGGACACCACCGCGGTGATTCCGATCAGGACGGCGCGCCGTCGCCGAGCGATCACCGATCGAGCGCTCCCGTCCGGGCGTCGACGCGGTAGCGCAGGGGGCGGCCCGACCCGACGCGGGTGTGGCGGCCGTCGCGACAGGCGACCTGTCCGTTCACGACCACCAGCGCGATGCCCACGGGCTCGCGCTTGGGATCCTCGTAGCTCGCGGTGTCGCGGATGGCCGCCGGATCGAAGAGCACGAGGTCGGCCCAGTAGCCCTCGGCCACGCGCCCCCGCTGCGCGAGTCCGAAGCGCTCGCAGGCGAGGCTCGTCATGCGCCGGACGGCCTCCTCGAGCGTGAGGATGCCGCGCGCGCGCACGTACTCGGCGAGCACGCGGGGAAAGGTGCCGAACAGGCGCGGGTGCGGCTTTCCGCGCAGGTCCGGGATCCCGTCCGAGCCGATCATCATGCGCGGGTGTCGCAGGTTGGTCTCGATGTCCGCCTCGTCGATGATGAAGTGGATGCAGATGGTGAGCTCGCCCCGCGGCGCGGTCAGGATGCGGCGCACCACCTCTTCCGGAGCGACGCCCAGCGTCTCCGCGATCTCCGGCACCCGGCGCCCCTCGTACTCTGGAAACGCGGGACAGCTGGCGATGGCCACCACCTTCGCGAACGCCGGTGCGATGTGGTCGATCGAGACGTACTCGGCGAGCGGACCGCTGCCCGCCGTGTACGGATACACGTCGAGCGTCACGTCGGCGCCCTCGGCGTTGGCGCGGTCGATGCGCGCCAGCGAGTCGCGCACGCGCCCCCAGTTGCGCGGGCCGGCCGCCTTGTGGTGCGAGATCTGCACCGCACAGCCGACCTCGCGGCCGATGCGAAGCGTCTCCTCGACGGCGTCGAGCAGCCCGTCCGCCTCGTCCCGCATGTGGGTCGCATAGATCCCACCGCGCTCCCGCAGCGGCGCCGCGATCGCGATCACCTCTTCGGTCGTGCTGTAGCGTCCGGGCCGGTAGATGAGTCCCGTCGAGAAGCCGCAGGCGCCCTGCTCCAGCGCGGCCTCGAGCCAGCCGCGCATCTGCGCGAGCTCGGCGCCCGTCGGCGCGCGCGACGCATCGCCCAGCGCGAGCGCGCGCATCGTGTTGTGCCCGACCAGCGCCACGGCGTTCACCGCGGGCCGCGCCGACGCGACCGTCGCGAAGTAGCCCGCGAGATCGGTCCAATCCACCGACAGGCCCGGGAAGAGCCCGCTGCTGCCCGGCGCGGCGTCGCCCGCGCTCCGATTCGGCGCCGCGCTGAAGCCGCAGTTCCCGATCACGACGCTGGTCACGCCCTGCGCGAGCTTGAACTCCATGCCGGGGTGGCGCAGCAGGGCGCCGTCATCGTGCGTGTGCGTGTCCACGAATCCGGGCGCGAGGGTCAGACCCTCCGCGTCGATTTCGCGCCGCGCGTCGCCCACCGATCCCACGCGCGCGATGCGCCCGTCGGCGATCCCGACATCGGCCTCGAACGCGGGCTCCCCGGAGCCGTCCAATACGTTCGCGCCCCGGATCGCGAGATCGACTGCGCTCATTCCCGTCCTCGCCGCTCGCGACCGGCCCGCGGTGTCGACCGCTGTGCGCTTCACGGCGCCGGGCAGCCGCCCTACTCCGGCGCCGGCCCCGGGAACTGCTCGCGCAGGACGCGTTTCAGGATCTTGCCGGTCGGATTGCGCGGCACCTGTTCCACGAACTCGACCAGCTTGGGGATCTTGTACGAGGCGAGCTTGCCGCGGCAGTACGCGATCACCTCGTCGGCCGTGACGGACTCGCCCGGCTTCGGGACGACGATGGCGGCCGGGCTCTCGCCCCAGCGGGCGGACGGCACGCCGATCACCGCCGCCTCCAGGAGCTTCGGGTGGCCGGCCAGCACGCCCTCGATCTCCGCGGGATACACGTTCTCCGCGCCGGAGATGATCAGGTCCTTGCGGCGGTCGCGGATGTAGACGAAGCCCTCCTTGTCGACCGTCGCGAGGTCGCCGCTGTAGAGCCAGCCGTCCCGGATCGTCTCTGCGGTCGCATCCGGGCGCTTCCAGTATTCCTTCATGACGTGGGCGCCGCGGATGATGACCTCGCCCACCTCGCCCGGCGCCACGTCGTCGCCGCTCGCGTTCACGACGCGCACCTCGGTGTGGAAGAACGCCGGACCCGTCGACCCGGCCTTGACGATCGCCTCCTCGGGGCTGATCAGGCAGGCGGGGCCGCACGACTCCGTGAGGCCGTACACCTGATGGATCTCGATGCCAATGCCGGCGTACTGCTCGATCAGCGCCACCGGCACGGGTGCCGCGCCGCTCAGGAGCCAGCGCAGGCTGGAGAGATCGTGGCGGTCGCGCGCCGGCACCGCCCACATGAACTGGAGCATGGCCGGCACCGCGAAACCGATGTTCACCGATTCGCGCTCGATCGCCTCGAACACGCCGTTGGGATCGAAACTGCGCATCATCACCAGCGTGCCGCCCCGATGGAAGCAGGATGTCGCGGGCGTCAACGCGCCGACGTGGAACAGCGGCAGGACCTGCAGGTAGCGGTCCCGGTAGCGGATGTCGCACGTCATGTTGATGGTCATGGAAGCCGCCGCCATGGTCGCGTGCGTGTGCACGGCGCCCTTCGGCAGGCCGGTCGTTCCCGAGGTGTACATGATGAACAGGATGTCGTCGCCGCCCGCTGCGATGGCCGGCGGGACGGAGGGCGCGTCTGCGGTGAGGGCGTCGTAGCTCTCCGCGTTGGCGGGCCCGGCCGCGGCGGACCCCACGCGAATCCAGCTTCGCACCCCGAGCTGGCGGCCCTCCAGCGCCGAAACCGCGCCGTCGAACTCGCCGTCGAAGATCAACAGGTCCGATCCCGAGTCCTCGAGGATGAACGCCAGCTCGTCGGGGACCAGGCGCCAGTTGAGGGGCACCATCACCGCGCCGATCTTCGCCAGGGCGAAGTAGGTCTCGAGGTACTCGACCCCGTTCATGAGGAGCAGGGCGACCCGGTCGCCGGGGCGGACGTTCTTCGCCAGCAGTACGTGCGCCATCCGGTTGGCGCGCGCATCGAGCTCCGCGTAGGTGAAGCGACGCCCGCGTTCGACTTCGACGATCGCCTCGAGGCGCGGACTGAGCTTCGCCCGCTTCGACAGGAACGATCCGAGGTTGGTGCGCATGCGGGTAGAGTAGCCCGCCGCGCGCGGATGCGGGGCCGCAGCCGTGCGGCCCGTTCGGCGCCGGGATGGAGGCGGAGCCGGGTCGGCTACCAGCTGCCGAGCGGGCGCTTGAACGTGAACTCGATCGGCTCGGCCACCAGGATCCGGTACGGCTTGTGGATCTCGCTGGGTCGGGTGATGCCGGTGAGAAGCGCCGCCACCGGGAACACCAGGCCGGCGCTGACACCCGTAGCCACCACGCTCACGGGCCGAATCAGGAACACGTCCCACATCACCGGCGGCGAGGAAGCCTCGTTGGTGTTTCTCACGGAGCCGGCGCTGGCGGTCCCCGCCACGAGTCCCAGGACCGCGACTGCGGCGACGAGCGTCCGGATGCGAAGTGACATGGTCGTCCCTCCAGAGGTTCTCCGGCCTTATCGGCCCGCGCCCCGGAAATCTGAACGCCCCCGCGAGCCCCGAGCGGGGCCCTTGCCAGATACCCCTATGGGGTATATCGTGGGGGCGTCGGCGCGGGGGCGAATCGTGAAGCCGGACACCAAGAAACAGGCGCAGGTGCGCATCAAGCGGATCGCCGGCCAGGTCGCCGGGATCGAGCGCATGATCCAGCAGGACCGCTACTGCGTGGACGTGCTGATGCAGATCTCCGCCGTCCGCGCGGCCCTCGACCAGGTCGGCAAGCTCGTCCTCGGTTCGCACATCGAGACCTGCGTCGCCGAGGCCTTTACCCGCGGCGGTCCCCGCGAGCGGCGCCAGAAGCTCGACGAACTGATGGACGTGTTCTCGCGCTTCGGCCACATCCGGGAGCGGTAGCGGCCGCACACAGGAGGCGCAGATGTCCTCGCCGGGGCCCGAACCGAAAGGCGCGCGCAACCAGTGGGTGTGCCCCATGCACCCCGAGGTCCTGAGTCCCGTCCCCGACGCATGCCCGCTCTGCGGCATGGCGCTCGAGCCGCAGACGATCTCGCTCGAGGAGGAGCCCAACCCCGAGCTCGACGACATGCGGAGGCGCTTCTGGATCGGCCTCGTCCTGACCGCTCCCGTCTTCGCGATCGCCATGTCCGAGATGCTGCCCGGCGCCCCGCTGGAGGGGCTGCTGTCGCGAGCCGCGTCGGCCTGGATCCAGCTCGGACTCGCCACGCCGGTCGTGCTGTATTGCGGATGGCCCTTCTTCCAGCGCGCCTGGGGCTCGCTCGTCGCGCGGCACCCGAACATGTTCACGCTCATCGCGCTCGGCACCGGCACCGCGTACGGCTACAGCCTGATCGCGACGCTCTGGCCGGGCATCTTTCCACCCTCGTTCCGGCAGTCCGGCGGCGGCGTGGCGATCTACTTCGAAGCCGCGGCCGTGATCGTCACGCTCGTGCTGCTGGGCCAGGTCCTGGAGCTTCGGGCCCGCAGCCGCACCGGCGCCGCGATCCGCGCGCTGCTGGATCTCGCGCCTCCGACCGCCCGGCGCGTGGCGGAAGACGGCGCCGAGACGGACGTGCCGCTCGACGCGGTCCAGCGCGGCGACCGCCTGCGCGTCCGCCCCGGCGAGAAGGTCCCGGTCGATGGGGTCGTGACGAGCGGCGCGAGCGCGGTGGACGAGTCGATGATCAGCGGCGAGCCGATTCCCGTGGAGAAGCACGTCGGCGACGGCGTCGTCGGCGGCACGCTCAACGGAAGCGGCACGCTCGTGATCCGCGCCGATCGGATCGGAGCCGACTCGCTCCTCGCCCAGATCGTGCGGATGGTCGCCGAAGCGCAGCGGAGTCGCGCGCCGGTGCAGCGCCTGGCCGACGCGGTCGCCGCCTACTTCGTTCCGGCCGTGGTCGCGGTGGCGGTGCTCGCGTTCGCGGTCTGGGCGCTCTTCGGTCCCGAGCCGCGGCTCGCGCACGCGCTGCTGTCCGCCGTCGCGGTCCTGATCATCGCGTGTCCGTGCGCGCTCGGGCTGGCGACGCCGATGTCGATCATGGTCGCCGCCGGTCGCGGCGCCGGCAGCGGCGTGCTGTTCAAGGACGCCGAGACCATCGAGGCGCTCGAGAAGGTCGACACGTTGCTCGTCGACAAGACCGGAACCCTCACCCGCGGCAGACCCGAGCTCGTCTCGATCGAGCCGGCCGATGGCTGGGACGCGGCGGCGCTCCTGCGCCTGGCCGCGAGCCTCGAGCGCGGCAGCGAGCATCCGCTGGCCGCGGCGCTGGTGGCGGCGGCACGGGACCGCGGCCTCGCGCTCGTCGACGCGGAGGGCTTCGCCTCCGAGAGCGGCCGCGGCGTCACCGGACGCGTCGAGGGCCGCAGCGTCGCGCTCGGAACGCTGGAGCATCTCGGGACCCTCGACGTCGACGCCCGAGCGCTCGCCGAGTCCGCCGAGGCGCTGCGCCGCACCGGACAGACCGTGCTGTTCGCCGCCGTCGACGGTGCCGCGGCCGGGCTGTTCGGCGTCGCCGACCCGATCCGGGAACACGCGGCCGACGCGATTCGCGCCCTGCGAGGCGACGGCCTGCGCGTGGTGATGCTGACGGGGGACAGCAAGGTCACCGCCGACGCGGTCGCGAGCCAGCTCCAGCTCGACGACGTCGTGGCGGAGGTGCTGCCGAGCGACAAGGCCCGGGTGGTGAGCCGGCTGATCGAAGAGGGCCGTACGGTCGCCATGGCCGGCGACGGCGTGAACGACGCTCCGGCCCTCGCGCGCGCCCACGTGGGGATCGCCATGGGAACGGGAACCGACGTGGCGATCGAGAGCGCCGGCATCACGCTCGTCCGCGGCGACCTCCGGGGCATTCTGCGCGCGCGGCGTCTGTCGCGTGCGACGCTCCGGAACATCCGGCAGAACCTGTTCTTCGCATTCGCCTACAACGCGCTCGGCGTACCGATCGCCGCGGGCGTCCTGTACCCGGTGCTGGGCCTGCTCCTCAACCCGATGATCGCCGCCGCGGCGATGAGCTTGAGCTCGGTGTCGGTCGTCAGCAACGCCCTGCGCCTGCGCCGCGTATCGCTGTAGGCGGGACCGCCGTGCTCGCGCTCGAGCTCGACGCCGTCACCAAGCGCTACGGGTCCCGTCGCGCGCTCGACGCGGTCTGCGTCTCGCTCCCGCGCGGCTCGGCGCTGGGTCTGCTCGGGCCGAATGGCGCGGGCAAGTCGACGGTCCTGCGCCTCGCGCTCGGCCTGGCGCGGCCGAGCGCCGGACACGTGCGCCTGCGCGGCCTCGATCCCGGCGATCCGGTCGCGCGCACGGGCGTGGGCTACCTGCCCGAACGGCTCGCCCTGCCGGGCCGCATGTCCGTGCGCGCCTTCGTGCGTCTGCACGGCCGACTGGCGGGGTGGCGCGGTCTCGAGCTCACGCGCCAGGTCGAGGCGGTCTGCGAGCGCACGGGCATCGCCGACCGCGCCGACGACCGCATGGCGGGCCTCTCCAAGGGCCTGGCGCAGCGGGTCGGCTTTGCGCAGGCGCTCTTCGGAGACCCCGAGCTGCTGCTGCTCGACGAGCCGACCTCGGGCCTCGATCCGCTCGGGGTGCGCGACGCGCGGGAATGGATCCGGGCGGCGCGCAGCCGGGGCTGCAGCGTGCTGGTCAGCTCGCACGTGCTCTCGGAGGTCGAACGCACCTGTGACCGGGTCGTGATCCTGGACCGCGGCCGCATCGCCGCCTCGGGCCGGCTCGAGGACGTCGTGCGCCGCGGCGAGCGTCTCGAGGATGCCTTCGTGCGATGGGTGCGCGGGTGACGCGCAGCGCGTTCTACGCGTATCGAACCCTGGCGGTCGAGGCGATCCTCGACGCGGTCCGGCGGCGCATCGTGATGGCGATCGCGGTGGTGACGCTGCTGGCGCTCTGGCTGGTGCGGGGATGTGCCGCATGTACGGGCGGTTCCTACCGCGTCGATGGCCAGCTGGTCGATCCCGGCCGGATCGCGGGCTTCACCGGGGTTGCGCTCTACGCGCTGCTCGCGCTGTGGACCATGACACTCGCGGGGCTCCTGGCATCGGATCATCTGAGCCAGTCGCTCCACGACGGCAGCGCGCCGCTGACTCTTGCACGACCGGTGGGTCGCGGCACCTACGCCCTGGCGCGACTCTCCGGCTCGCTGGCCGTCGCGCTCGTCGCCGGTGGCGTGCTGCTCACGGCGACGGCGGGCCTCCTCCACGCGCGCCACGCATTGCCCCTCGGGCCGGCGTTTGCCGGCGCCGCGGTGTGCGCGTGGGGCGCGCTGCTGGTCGCGGCGCTGGCGATGTCGGCCTCGCTCGTCCTGCCACGCCTGGCGACGTTCCTGTGCGTGCTGGGGTTCGTGGGGTTCGTGACCGGCGTGAACCTCGCCGCGCGGGCCGGCGCACCGCTCTCGGGCGTCTCCGGGCTCGTGGATCGCTTCGGTCCGCCGCTGGGAAGCGCGCTCCTCGAGGCGCTCGGACCGTGGATCGGTCGGACCCCATCCCACGGACCGGTCCCCGGCCTCTCGCCGCGCCTTGTGCTGTGGGCCGTGGCCAGCGTGATCCTGCTCGTGGCCGCCTTCCGACGCGTCGAGATCCGGAGCTGAGGCTGGATTCCCCTCGGGGAAGCGCGCCCGGCTGGCGTGCCCCGGTGGGTTCGCTCCCGACGCAGCGCCGATCAAGGGTTGACCGGCACCCGCCGATCATCTGGGTATCGATCGCGCGCTTCCCGCTGGGCCTCCAACGCTCGACGGAGGACTGCGCGCAGGGGACGGAAGCGTGTCCGAACCGGCCGACAACGAATCCGAACAGACATCGCATCCCAACGACTCGACGGTGCGGGTGCTGCTGGTCGGAGGCAGCACGCGCGATTCCGAACGCGTGCGGTCGATGCTCGACAACTCCGATTGCATGTCGTTCAACCTCACGCACGTTCGTCGGCTGGCCCTGGCGCTCGACCAGCTCGACGCCAACGAGACGGACGTGATCCTGCTCGACGTCTCCGAGGGAGAGGCCCACGGCCTCGCCACGCTGGCCCAGGCGCGGCTGCGCGC
>CP070734.1:326555-338121 GCA_020347605.1 Deltaproteobacteria bacterium
GTCGTAGAGCTCGGCGACGTCGTCGAGCGAGGCGTAGATGAGCTTCCAGTTGCGCCAGCGGACCGCCCACTTCGGCCCCGCCACGCGCACGCCCTTGTGCATCGCGCCGCGATACAGCCGACGCTGCATGAAGACGGCGCGCTCGGGATCCGCAGGCGTCTCACCCCGGAGGATCGGCGCCAGGTCGGTGCCGCGCAGCGCAGCGTGCGTCGGCAGCTCCACCAGTCCGAGCAGGGTGGGCAGCACGTCCACCAGCCCGACGGGATGCGGCACGCGCTGCGGCCGGATCCGTCCCGGCCAGTGCACGACGAGTGGCACGCGGACCGCCTCCTCGTAGAGGTGAACGCCGTGCTCCAGCCAGCCGTGGTCGAGCAGGCCCTCGCCGTGATCGCCGACCACGACGGTGAGCGTGCGCTCCGCCGGCGCCACGGCGTCGAGTGCCGCCAGCACGCGGCCGAGCTGCTCGTCTGCAAAGCGCACGTCGCCATCGTACAGGTCGATCCAGCGGTCCTTCTGGGATGCGGCGTCCGGACGCGCGAACCGGTCGCGGTACGGCTGCGGCGGATCGTACGGGCTGTGCGGATCGAACCAGTGCAGCCACAGGAAGAACGGCGCATGGCTCTGGCGCGTCTTCAGCCATGCGATGGCCCGATCGGCCGTCTGGTGACCGCGCCGATCGTAGGGAGCCGTGAGGTCGTGACCCTCCCAGTTGCGGATCCGACTCGACGCGTCGGCGCCGGTGAAATCGTCGTCGTAGGCCGCGAAGCCCTGCGCGGTTCCGAAGCGGCGCTCGAGGACGAAGGAGCTCACGAAGGCCGCCGTGTCGTAGCCGTGTGACGCGAGAATTTCGGCCATCGTATCGACGCGTTCGGGAAGCACCCAGCCGTTCTTCATGACACCGTGCTCGTTCGGCGGCAGCGAGGTGAGGATCGTGGCGGCGGACGGGAGCGTCGTGGCGCTCACCGCGTACGCCGCATCGAAGACCGCACCCCGCGCTGCGAGCGCATCGAGCCGCGGCGTCGTCGGACGCTCGTAGCCGTAGGTTCCACAGTGGTCCGCGCGCAAGGTGTCGATCGTGACGAGCACGACGTTCGGTCGCGCACGGGACGGCGGTGTGGGATCTGCGGCCGGGCGCGCGTGCGGCGCTCCCAGCAGTGAAAGGCCCAGACCCAGCACGAGCACAAGCCCGCGAATGCGGCTCCCGAACACCATCCGAATCTCCGCGCGGCGCGTCGGCGCGCCCCCTCCGTTCGCTTCGGACTTCGGGGGATGTCGGTTGAGCGGCCGGGGAGGCGAGATCCCCCGCGGGGCAAAATCGTGGAGGCGCTCGGGCCCGGTCCGCTCAGGATGCTGCGCGCCGCGGCCGATTCGTCGGTTGGAGGCCCGTACCCGATGTCCCGCGCCCGGATCCCGCGCATCGTGCTCCTGCTGCTGGCGCTGCTGGCCGCGATCGGCGTGGGCGTGTACCGGCCGGTGTGGGTTTCCGTGAACGACCTTCCCGCGACCCGGCAGCACGTGTTGCTGCTGACGGTGGACACGCTGCGGGTCGACGCGCTGCACGGTGCCGGCCCCGGGCCGCCGGCGACGCCGTTCGTCGACTCGCTGATCGCGGAGGGGTTCTGGTTCCCGCGCGCCATCACGCCCGTGCCCCGCACCACCCCGGCCGTGGCGAGCCTCTTGACCGGCGCCTATCCGCACACGACCAAGGTCCGCGGGCTCGTCGACCCGCTGGCGCCCGAGATCGTCACGCTCGCCGAGCTGTTCCGGGCGAAGGGGTTTCGGACCCTCGCGGTCGTATCGAATCACGTGCTCCGGCCAAACCGGCGCTTGAACCGCGGCTTCGACGTGTACGACTACTCCGGCGACGGACGCGACAGCTTCGCCACCACCCGCGCGGCGCTGCGGCACGTGCGCGAGCAGCCGGCCGGAGACCCGATCTTTCTGTGGGTCCACTACATCGATCCGCACATGCCCTACGCGCCGCCGCCCGAGCTGGCGCGCGCGTTCTCACCCGACTACGCCGGGCCGTACCGGTTGCGCTTCGGCGGCGAGCCCGGAAGCACCGGACCGCAGGCGTTTCCCGCC
Source organism: Deltaproteobacteria bacterium (assembly GCA_020347605.1). Taxonomy (GTDB): domain Bacteria; phylum Myxococcota_A; class UBA9160; order UBA9160. The sequence continues at coordinate 328,641 of CP070734.1, forward strand.
GACCTCCCCAAGCGGGTCGCCATCTACCGCAATCCCCTGTCGGACGAGGTCAACGACCACGTGCGGCGCCTCTACGCGGCCGACGTGCGCCACACCGATGCGGGCATCGAGGCGCTGGTCCGCTCCCTGCGCGTGGAGCGCGATGCGGGCTGGACGATCGCGTTCACCGCGGATCACGGCGAGAGCCTGGGCGAGCACGCGTACTTCTTCGAGCATGGCGACTACGTCTACAACCCGACGATTCGCGTACCGCTCGCGTTCGTCCTGCCCCGGCAGGATCCCCTCGCGGGGGCCGGCCGCGTGGACGACTGGGTTTCGCTGGTCGACGTGATGCCCACCCTTGCCGAGATGTTCCGCCTGCCCGTACCCGTGGATCTGGCGTACGCGATCGAGGGCCGCTCCCTCGTCCCCTATCTGCGGGGCGAACGGCTCCCGAGCCGGCCGGTGTTCGCGGAGTCCGGCAAGAGCCAGTACCCGGAGGAGGTGCGGCGCAGGGTCGACTTCAGCGTCGCCGGACGCTTTCGGACCGTCCTGTTCGGCGACTGGAAGCTGATCTGGACGCCGGGACAGGCGCCGGATCGGGCCTACGAGCTCTACGACCTGGCGGCCGACCCCGCGGAAAGCCGGGACCTGTTCGAGCCCGGCCGCGCGGAGGCGGAGCGTCTCGAACGCATGCTCGCGTCGTGGGTGCGCGGCCTCGACGACCGCACGGCCGAGCCCGATGCGCACGACCTCGCCATGCTCCGCGCCCTCGGCTACGTCGACTAGCCCTGCCGGGCTTCGGACGGCTTGCCTGCGCGTCGGCCGACGGGTCCGCCCGGGGAACCGGGGGCGCGATTCCGCTGGGCTCCGGTAAGGATGCGCGGCCCTGTTGCCGATAGACGTTGGCGTGCCGAGCCACCCGTCGCTGCGCCGCCTGCTGCGCGAGATCCTCCGTGCCATCTGCTTCCCGTGGCTGATCTGGAGCGCGACGGCCTGGATCCCGCGGCACCTCCGGCGCACGTGCTTTCCGGCACCGGGCGCGGGCCGCGCCCTCGTCTACGCCCTTCACACCGTGCTGTACGTCTCGGTCGGCCTGCCGCTCACCGTGTTCGTCTCGGGCGAGGCCCTGATCACCGCCAACGAGACCCTGATCGGAGAGCAGGCCAACTACCGGCTCCAATCCGACTACGAGGCCGGTCTCTCCAGCGCGGCGCTCGAGGTTCCGGGGCCGAGAACGCCGAGGCCCGCGCCCGTGCCCGAGGCGCAGAGCGAGGCGTACCGCCGGCATCTCGTGGAGCTGTACGCGCCGGTGATCGTCAACAAGGTCGCGCATCACCCGGAGTGGGACATTCCGGTGGCGCTCGACTTCGACGGGAACGCGAATCCCCGCGACAACGTGAACAACGAGCCCCGCTTCCGACCCCACACGGCCGCCGTGTACGGGGAGCTCACGGCGGAAACGGAGGACTCGCTCTATTTCACCTACTCGCTCTACCGCGTCAAGGACTACGACCATCCCCTGCGCGAGCTGCTCACGGACTGGACGTTTCACGACAGCGACAACGAGGGCTTGATGCTCCGCGTCGACAAGGACGGCATGCGGGTCGTCGAGCTCTCGACCTGGTTCCACAATCGCTTCCTCTACTACAACCATTCCGGAGAGTCGGCCGGCAGCGAGCCGGTGCATGGCAAGATCTGGCTGGAGGACGACACGCACGTCCTGATCTATTCGCAGTCGCAGGGGCACGGCGTGCGCGCCCTGCAGGTCTCCGATCTGGACGCCCTGTCGCGCAGCGTCAAGATCCTGCGGCATCGCGGGAATCGCGCGCCGGTCCCCGTGCGCGCGGATCGCCGCGTCCAGATCGACGGCACCTACGAGCTGGTGAGCTTCGACGACTGGTACGCGCAAGCGCTCGGGCCGTTCGGAAGCAAGGGGCAGGGCGAGGGTCTGTTCGAAGAGTCCATTCCGCTGGGGCGGATGCCGGACGGCCGGGAGATCCGGATCGGCCGCTACATCGCCGGCTGGGACTACTCGAAGGTGGGCTGGTCCCGACCGAAGCCGCCGTGGTCCTGGGACGACGGCTGGGATCGGATTCCGATCTTCGTGTGGCATTTCCTGCCCAGCCACGGGTTCGCGTCGCACGGCGGCACGCAGCTCTCGCATCGGTACCTGCACAATCGGCCGCTCGAGAAGACCTTCGGGGCCGATGGTCCGCAGGTGCTCCGAAGCCTGCGGCTGGGTCTCGAGTTCCGCCCCGATGCGAAGTGGGAGAATCTCGAGCAGCGGGGCGGGAACCTCCCGCATCGGACCTACTGGCGGGCGATCGAGCTCGGACTCAAGCACTACGTCAACTACCTGTTCCACGCGCTGGGCTGACGCATCGCTAGGGGTGCGACGCGTCGCGGACCCGGGCGTGGGCCGTCGGCTCGGCGCCGGTCTCGGCCCAGCGCGCGACACCCGTGTCGGGCCAGGGGGTGCGGATGTCGAACAGGGCGGCGAGCGCGCGCGGAACGCCGCGCAGGCTCGGCGTCCCGGGTGCGCGTCCCTGCGGCACACCCTCCCCGACCGCGACGAAGATCGCGTCGCGCTCGTGCTCCATGGCCGACCGGATCCCGTGATCCGACATCACGATCAGCACGTCGTCGCCGTCGAGCGACTCGAACACGTGGGCCAGACGGTCGTCGATGTAGCGGTACGCGGCGAGCAGCGGCGCCGCGCCATCGTCCTGTCCGGCCCGCGTGAGGCCGTTGTAGAGCGCGTGTGTGAGGATGTCGAGCGGCTCGATGCGCAGGAGGAGCAGATCCACCTGACCGTGCGCGGCCAGCTGCACGGCGGCGTCGAATTCGGCCGCGATGCCCTCGATGAGAGGCTTGAAGCGCGGCGGGGTGGCGAGCGGGTCCGGGACGACCTCGCGCTCCTCGGCCGTGAGCGGCCGGAACGCCCGGATCGGTTGTGCCGGGCGGCGCCGTCCGCCCGGGCCGATCAGCTCCGCATGCACGCCCGCGTCGATCATGCCGTGCGAGAAGAGCATGTTCGCCGCGACGAGCTCGCGGGCGCCGACGGTCTCGAACAGGTTCTGGCCCTCCGGCAGGACGGCTGAGAGGAACTCGAGCGGGTTCTGCCCCACGGATGCGAGGCCGGCGAGCTCGATTCCCAGTCGGTGCACCAGGCCCAGGAAGCTCACCTGACGGCCGCGCGTGGGCCAGACCAGGCTCTCCATGGCCGTCGCGGTGAGCGGCGGCCAGCTGTCGAGCACTGCGCGATAGCCCGTCTGCAACAGATGCTCGAGGACCGGCAGCTCTCCGCGCGCGCGCAGGTATTGCACGAGTCGCCAGTCGGCACAATCGAGCACGAGCGCGAAGACCCGGCGCCTTCCATCAGCGGCGCGCTGCTTCGGCGCGAAGGTGCGCCTCGGTGCGGGGGCCTGCGCCTGGATCTCGACCGAGGTCGATTCACCTGCGATGGGCCAGACCGTTCCGGACGCGAGCGTGCTTCCCGCCGAACTGCGGAACACCCAGCGCTGCGGCACGACCGCCGGTCGGCGCTCGACGCGCACCGAGGTGCCCGGCTCGAGACGGTGCGCTTCGTACGCGGTGTCGCCCGGCGTGTCGGGCTGTGGCGAGATCAGGAGGGTGCCGCGGCTCGCGCCGTCGGCCAGGCGGAAGGCGAGGGTCGCCTGGCGGATCGCGTCCTGAGACGCCTCGCTCGCCGCGTTCGCGCTGCGGAGCAGCTGCTCGCGGCTGATGGCGGTGAGCTCGAAGCGCTCGCGCGCGGCGTCGTAGACCGAGAGCGCCTTCTTCCGCATCCCGCTCACGAGGTAGTGCCCGATCAGGCGTTCGTACACCGCCTCGTGGATGACGGGGTTCGCGAGCTCGTCCTCGTCGTCGATCACCGCCTCCAGAAGCTCGATCCAGTTCTGCTCCGGATCCTCCAGCTGGTGGACGCTCAACAGCAGCGCGTAGCGCGCGCGAATCTCGTACGGGTCGCCCCCCGCGGCGCGCCACGTTTCGTAGGCGTCGATCACGCCTTCCACCCGGCCGAGCGCGGCGAGGGCGCGCGCGCGCGCCTCCACCCAGGCGGCGCGGACCGGCCCGTCCGTCTGCGGGAAGCGCTCGCCGAGAACGCGCAGCGCCGCGTGTGCGTCGCCGCGTCGCTCGTGGCTCGTCGCAAGGACCACGCGCAGCGGCAGCGAAACGGCGTCGTCGTCGGAGAGGCGCTTCTCGAGCGCGGCCAGCGCCGCTTCCTCCCCCTCCTCGAGGCTGCGCGTGAGTAGCTCCAGATGGATCAGATCGACGTCGGCCGGGTGCGCCACCGCGGCGCGCGCGGCGAGCGCAGCGGCCTCCGCCGAGCGCCCCGCGTCGCGTTGCTTCTGGATCGCGAGCTTCGCCAGCGCCGCATCCGGAACCCAATCGCTCGCCTCGGGTGTGTCGAGCACGTCGGCCAGCAGGTCGGCGCAGGCGTCGCGCCGATCGGTGGCCAGCAGTGCCCAGCAGCGGCATTCGGCCGCGATCCGCCCGGCCGTATCGGCGCCCACGAGGTCCGCCGAACGATCGATGGCCTCGTCGAACCGGCCGCTGCTGACGGCGTCGCAGCTGGCCGCGATGGCGCTCTGTCTGCGGATGCGCCCCACGGCCGAGTGCGCCGTGACCGCGGCCACGACCAGCAGGACGAGCGCGAGCGCGGTGCTGCTGCGGAGCGCGCTCACGAGGCGGGCGCCCCGCTTCGAAGCTCGACGCGGATCCGGTAGCCGTCGCCGTGGCGATAGCCGCGCGCCGCCAGCCGCTCCCAGGCGTAGTCGAGGTTCACCGGGGGTGAATTCGGCGCAATCGTGCGGCGCAGGCGGTCGTCGGCCTCGCGGAAGCGTCCCAGGTTCAGGACCAGGCCACCGTCGGCCGCGGCGCCGTCGCGCGCGGCGACCGCCGCGAGCGCCGTACGCACGCTCGACGGGTTGAAGCCGACCACGATTGCGCGTTCCGCGGCCACGTAGCAGGGCGCGAACTCCGGCAGGATCCGCAGATCCAGCAGACACGCGCCCTCCCGGTCGCCCACGGCGAACGGCGTGCGATGGACCGGCCAGACCGACTGGAGGTCGCGCAGGAACGACTCGACCGCGGCCACGACGGCCGCGCGCGCCCGGAAGCCGAAGGCGACGGCCAGCTCCGGCATCATGCGCGCTTCCTCGGGCAGGTAGACCGCCGCCTCCCAGGTTCCGTCCAGCACGGCTCCCGCAAAGAGCTCGCTCTTCAGGCGAAACAGCTGGTCGCCCTGGCTGCCGCGCGGCACGAGCGCCGCGATGTCGAGCCCGTTCGCGGCGCGAAACCGGCCATGCGCGAGCGTCCGGGCCGTGCTCAGCACCGGCACTCCGGCGGGCTCGTCCGACGGCAGCACGAATCCCGCCAGGCCGTCGAGCGCCGCACCCAGGATGCGCGCGTCGAGCGCAACCGAGCCGTCGCCCGCGACCGTTGCGCTTCCCGCCAACCGCGCGCCGTGGCCGACGGGCGCGACGAACGCGAGATCGTCGACGCCGCGCAGCGCTTCGAGTGCCGGCAGGCTCCCGAGCCGTCCGCACGCGAGCTGGTCGAGCAGGGTCTCGAGCCGGCCGTCGCGTGCCCAGCCGGCGAACTCGTCACAGCCCTCGAGTCGCGTCGCGAGCTCCTGCGCGCGGCGCGCCAACGGCGTGCCCTCGAGCCGCTCGAGACGCGTGAGCAGGCTGCGCAGCGCCACCGCATCACCGCCCAGGAGCGCGCCCGCCGGGAGCTCCGCCTCGAGCGGCCGCACGCAGCTCGTCTGGAGCGCGAGGCCGGCGAGCAGCGCCGCGAGCGCGAAGGCGCGCGCGACGCTTCGCTGCGAAGCGCAGGCGATGCGGTAAGTGCCCATCTGAACGGGCAGATCGGTCGGCAGCGCCGGCGGCTTGAGCCGCCGCTAGCGGAAGTCGCGCCGCTCGAACAGCACGATCGCCAGGATCAACACCAGCGACGCGTAGCCGATGCCGTAGGCGATGGGCAGCGTGACCTCGCTGCCCTCGATGGGAAGTCCGTGAACGGCCTGAATGCTGACGTTGAAGCTCTCGAGGTCCGGCAGCAGCCGGTGGATCCACACGGCGAGCTCTCGCACCGCGGACACGTCCGAGTGCGAGGCGAGCTGGCGGAGGTCGCGGGTCAGGTGCCCGACCACCCAGATCCCCGCCGTGAAGAACGACGCGAGCATCGGCGTCGTGAAGGCCGAGAAGAGCGTCGCCACCGCCACCATCAGGGACATCTCGAGGCCGGAGAGCAGGAGCGCCGCTGCGTGTCCGGTGCCCAGCGGCGCATGGGCGAGCCACGAGATCAGTGCGAACGCCGCGCTCATGATCAGCAGCTGGAGCCAGATGGTGGCCGTGAGACCCAGGTACTTGCCGAGCACGAACTCGCTCCGCGAGATCGGCTTCGACAGAATCGTGTAGATGGTCCGGCGGTCCACCTCCTTGTGCAGCACTCCGACGCCGAGGAAGATCGCGATCACGGTGCCGAACAGTCGGATCGAGCCCAGCCCCACGTCTTGCAGGATGCGCTCCTGCTCCACATAGGACAGCGCCGACAGGACGACGCCGGTCGCGATCAGCACGATGGCGAAGCAGAGCAGCACGTAGAGGATGCGGTTGCGGATCACCTCGCGCAGCGTGTTTCCCGCCAACGTGTAGATGCGGATCAGCGCGCCCATCGTCGGCGCTCCTGGACCGTAGAGAGAAAGATCGACTCGAGCGAGGCCCGATGCGGCATCACCGAGGTCACCTCGGCGCCCATCGCGAGCAGCTCCGCCAGGAGCTCCCCCACCTGCTTGTGGGGTACGCGCAGCTCGACGCGTTCGCCCTGGACGCGCATCCGTTCGCCCAGCCGGTCGTGAAGCTTCGCGGCCGCTTCCGGGGCGAGTCCGGTGGCGACCACGTCGGTGCCGCTCTCGCCGTGCGGCAGGAAGGCGTCGACGCCGCCCTCGTAACGGATGCGTCCCTCCGCGATGATCGCGACGCGGTCGCAGAGCATCTCGACGTCCGAGAGGATGTGGCTGTTCATGAAGACGGTCTTGCCCTCGGTCCGCAGCCGGAGGATCAGGTCTCGGATCTCCTTGCGTCCGAGGGGGTCCAATCCGCTCATCGGCTCGTCGAGGAACACGACTTCGGGATCGTGCACCAGGCTCTGCGCGAGCCCGATGCGCTGCAACATGCCCTTGGAGTACGTGCGCAGGCGCGCGTCGGCGGCCTCCCGCAGTCCGACCAGGTCGAGGAGCGCCTCGATGCGCGCCGCGCGATTCGAGCGCCGCAGTCCCGACAGCTTCGCGTAGAACGCGAGGAACTCCCGGCCGGTCAGGAAGTCGTGGAAGTAGGGGTTCTCGGGGAGGAAGCCGACGTGTCTGCGATAGGCGGTCTCGCGCACGTCGTGTCCGAGGATTTGGGCGCGCCCCGAGGTCGCCCGGATCAGCCCCATCAGCACCTTCAGCGTGGTGGTCTTGCCCGCGCCATTGGGGCCGACGAATCCGAAGATCTCGCCGCGCTCGACCGAGAACGAGATCCGGTCGAGCACGCGCTTGCGGCGCAGACCGAAGCCCGGCCGCAAGTCCTTCGTCAGATCCTCGACCACGACGATCTTCGTCACGGGGCTCGTATCGGCGCGCTCGCTCATCGACCGGACCCTTCGCGCTCCAGCAGCTCGGCCCTCCAGTGCTTGCGGCGCTTTCGCTCGGTGCGATGGAACTGGGGCTCGTAGCGGTGCCCGTAGTAGCTCGAGACCAGCCGTCGCTTCTTCCCCTTCAGGATCCACTCCCAGCCGTGCGGCTCCGGTGGCAGCGCCTCGCGAACCGGGTCCGGGCCCCGCACGAGGTCCCCGATGGTTTCGATGTCGCGCCCGAAGCGCTCGCGGTAGTCCTCCCGCGCCTGATCCAGCCAGCGGGCCCGGCGCTCGGTCTCGATCTCGTCCAGCGCGCGCTCGTACTTCGCGCGCGCCTTCCGGCTCCGGGTCGTCGCGATCAGCTCGCGCAGGAAGGTGGCTCCGGTCTCGAGACCGTCCGCCTGGACCTTGAGGCGGGCCACCAGTCGCTTCAGGTAGAGCGGCGCGCCGCGCAGCTCGATGGCTCGCTCGAGCACCGCCGCCGCGGCCTCGTTGTCCTCGAGGTAGAAGAACTGGTTGAAGCCGAGGTAGAAGTAGTGCCGCCAGTCCTCCGGGTGATGCTCGATCGCGCGCTCGAGCAGCCGGTTGGCCTGGCGCACGCTCTCCGGGCTGTCGATCAGCCAGACCGCCGCGAAGCGGTACGGGTGTCCGACCCACGGGTTGAGCGTCGTCACGACGTCGATGAGTCCGCCGATCAGCGGCGCGTAGCGCGTCGGGTTCTGCGCCCCGCCCACGATCTGCACCGCCTGGAGCCAGTAGTAGTCGGCGACGAGGGCCTCGAACCCGAGCGATGCGATGCGCGCGACCTCCGGGCGCGGGATGAAGAGATCGCCGCGAGCGCCCCGGATCGGCATCGGCAGCTTCGAGAAGCTCACGACCGTCAGCGCCGCGAACGAGAGCGCCGCCACGAGCTGGACCCAACGCGTTCCCACGGCAGCCTGCTCCCCCATCGCTAGGCTCGGGCGCGGCCCGCGCGACCGCGGGCGCCCCGTTCGCCGTGGCCCTCTCATCGGCAGCGCGCCCGGAAGGCTTATGGGCGCCGTGCCGCGCGCCCCAAAAAAAAGGAGGGCCGGGCGTTCGCCCGACCCTCCCGTTCCGGTCTCGGAAAGGCCTGCCTAGAACACGCTCTGGCCGGACTGCCCGTCGCAGGGGCCGACCGTGTTGAACAGGTCGTTCGCCATCGACACGGGGTTGTAGACGCCCGTGTTGGGGCAGCCGAGCGCGCCGCCGATCGGCGGAACGCTACCCACGGACTTGATGTAGCCCCAGTTGTTGTTGGTGGCGTCGTTGTCCAGGTTCGACAACGCATCGGCCGCGTAGGTGTCGGCAGCCGAACTCACGGCCACGGCGTACTGGTAGTACACGTTGCCCTCGGGTGCCCAGCCCACGGTGTTGAAGCCGTGGGACGCGGTCGGCGCGAGGCCCCAGCTCGACTTCTGGTTGCCCGGGATCGAGGTCGGGTTGGCCGAGGCCCCGACGTACACGCCGAACTCCGAGAAGTAGCCCTCTTCGGCCGTCCGGATCGCGGCGAGGTTCGCCTTGCCCTCGCTGGCCTTCGCGCGCAACTGGAAGCGCAGGAAGTTCGGAATCGCGATGGCCGCCAGGATTCCGATGATGGCCACGACGATCATCAGCTCGATGAGCGTGAAGCCGCCGCGCCGCTTGTGAAGAATGGTCTTCAGCACGTTCGTTCTCTCCTCTATTCCGTCGACCGCACACCCCGCTTCCCAGCAACGCTCTGCCCCGGGAAGCCCGGTCGACGTCGAGTCGGCCGGCGGGCAACGCTCATGGCCCGTGTCTCCGGGCCCGGTCAGTGGATCGCTACCAGGCCCGCGGTGGAGCAACGCCCGTGCCAACT
>CP070734.1:338221-349784 GCA_020347605.1 Deltaproteobacteria bacterium
GTCGAGCGCGACCGCGGCCCCGAGCGCGCGCGCGGCGTCGCCATCCACGGCCATCGCAACGTCGTGGAACGGGGCGTACTCCTCGAAGCCGGGATCCCTGCGGCGCGGATCGCGGGCGCGATGCTCACGCGTGTCCCAGCGGCACGAGGTGATGTCGAGCCCGCCGACGAAGGCGAGCGCGTCGTCCACCACGACGATCTTCTGATGGTGGGAGGCACCGACCGGATGGCGATCGTCGAGCCGGAAGTGCACGCGCCGGTGGGTGCGCAGGCCCAGTCGGTAGAGCGGCAGCGATTCGCGCTCGAGCGCGTAGATCATCGCAAAGTCCCAGCCGAGGATGTACACGTGCAGCCGGCGCCGGCGGGCCACGGCGGCATCGAGGAGAGCGGCCAACTCGTCCGGAAGCGCGTGCGGCCGGCCGTCCCTGCGCAGGCGCACGCGGCTGTGGAAGTCCCAGCCCAGCATCAGGATCTGGCGCTCGGCGCGCTCGATCGCCTCGGCCAGCGCCGCGAAGTAGGCCGCACCGTCGACGAGCACCGCCACGCGGTCGGCGCGCGGGCGTCGCCAGCAGGTCCTCCCCTCCACCAGGACTTGCGCGCCCGCGCTCATGCCTCTGGGTAGAGCTGGAGGAACTGGTCTTCCGACGCCACGCTCCCGATCACGATCAATTCACCGTCCGGGGGGATCACGTCCGCCGGGTCGGGGTTGATGTTCACGGTGCCGTTCGCCTCGTACGCGACGATGCTGCAGCCCGTGGTCTCGCGGACCCGGCTGTCGAGTATCGTGCGGCCCGCCAGTCCCGGCGGCACCCTCACCTTGAACAGGTCGAGGCCCTCGGCGAGCATGACGATGCGGCTGCCCCGCAGGATGTTCATGATCATGTTCGCGCCCATCGAGGCGTCGGAGACCACCACGTCGGCCCCGGCGCGGTGCAGCGTCGCAACCGTTCGCTCCTGCGTCGCGCGGCAGATGATCTGGATGTCGGGGCGCAGGCGACGGCAGTAGATCGTGAGATAGACGTTCATGTCGTCGTCGTGGGTCGTGATGATCACGGCGGGGGCCTCCATCAGCCGGGCCGCCTTCAGCACCTCGAGCTCGGCGGCGTTTCCCACCACGGTGCGCGAGGGGTCCTGAACGCGCCGGGCCGAGCGCTCGACGATGCGGTAGTCCATCTCCCGTTCGGCGAGCGCCCGCCCCGTGGCGCAACCCACGCGACCGCCCCCCAGGATCACGACCGGAGCGGCCGCCACGTTGTAGATGCAGAACAGCTCGTCGTAGCGGTCGAGCTGCTCGCGCGAGCCCGCCAGGACCAGGATCGTGTTGTCGGTGATCGGCGTGTCGGGGTCCGCCCACTGGAAGCGACCCCGCTCCCAGACGCCGATCGCCGAGATGCCCACCTTCTCGCGCAGGCGGTGCTCGCGCAGGGTCTTGCCACAGAGCGGAGTTCGGGTCGCACAGGCCTCCGCGACGAGCAGCGGCCCGAAGCTTCCGATCACGTGCGTGAGGGCGTCTCCCCCGATCGTCCGCCACGCGAGCCAGCGGCCCATCATGTCGCTGAGCTGGATGACGTGGTTGCAGCCGGCGAGCTCCAGGATGTCGACGGAGGCGGGGTCGTCGGCCGTGGCGACCAGGGGCACGTGATCGGCGGCTCCGCGCACCAGGAAGGCCACGCTCGTGTTGCTCACGTCGCTGCGCGTGGTGGCGACGAGCGCGGCCCGCTCCACGCCGGCGCGGACGTAGCTCTCGGGATCGTCGAGATCGCCGCGCACCACGTTGACGCCCAGATCGTGCAGGCGCAGCGCCTCGTCGAGCTCCGGGACGATCAGGACGTAGCGGTGCTGGTACTGCTCGAGCCGGTCGATCAGCGCCGCCGTGACGCTGTCGTGCCGCGTGAGGACCACGTGGTCTCGCGCATCCACCGGAAGCGTCCGAGGCGCGCGGGCGGCCGCCTGCGCCGCCACCCAGGGCTCGTAGAAGAACTCGATGAACGTGAAGGGCAGGAGCACCAGCAGGAACAGCATCCCGGACATCAGTACGACGATCGAGAAGATCTTCCCCATGTCCGTTGTGAAGGTGATGTCGCCGAAGCCGAGCGTCGACATCACCGTGAGCGTCCAGTAGAAGCCCGTGATCCAGCTGAAGTGCTGCCCCTCGTGCTCCATCAGGAAGTGGAAGAGCGTGCTGTAGACCGAGACCATCGCGACGAGCGCCAGGCCGAAACGCAACAGCCGGAGAAGATTGTGCTGGCTCGCGCGGCTGCCCACGAAGTACAGGAACTGGGCCGGGAAGAACTTCATGCGATACCTGTGGATGGGCTCCCCGGGGTTCGATCGCCGTCGCCGCGGCGGGGCGTTCCGCGCGCTACAGCAGTATGCCAGAGTCGCGGGAAAGCGCGCTCACGCGGTCGGACTTCGCAGCAGGTACTCGCTCATGGTCACGACGCGCAGGCGCGGGAGTTCGAGGAAGGCATTCACGCTCTCCAGCATCCGCTCGATGTGTCGGCGGAGCCGCTCCTGCGACCCGTCCGCACGGTAGAACAGCATCGGATCCCGCACGTGCTCCGCAGAGGGCCACGCTTCCTCGACGATGCCGCGGTAGGGCGGCGCATCCGCGTCCAGGCGGCGGGCGACGGCGTTGCGCACGTAGCGAGCCCGGGGTTGGATCGCCTCCGAGACCGGAGACTGCACGCCGTACCAGTGCGCGTACCAGGTGTCGTCGTCCATGGGCTCGGGCTTCTCGAGCAGGCTCACGGTCAGCAGGCCGGGAGAGCGCACGCCGTCGGGCCAGTCGCGCGCGCCGGAATGGGCGTTGCCACCGTAGTCGGTGTACAGCGACTCCGTCACGAGGTAGGCGGCGACGCGGTGGCCGCGGCTGCGCAGCAGCGCGTCGAAGGGAGCGCGGCGGTCGTGGCAATCGAGCCAGAGCGACACCTCGGCGCCGAGCGGAATCTCCCCCGCGGGCGTCGGGAGCGGCGCGGGTGCGTTCGCGTCCGCGTCGTTGACGTTGATCGAGAGCCCCCGCGCGCCCAGCTCCAGCAGCGCCGGCGCGCAGGCGTCGAGGAGCCAGCGGGCCATCGCATCGCCGTCGTGAGCTCGGCGGTCCCAGAGCAGGTAGACCAGCTTCTCCATGGCGCGCGGCTCAGCTCGCGCCGGCGCGGTCGGCGTTCATCTCGTCCTCCTCCGCGGCTCCGAGCGCCAGGGTAGTCGTGCGCCGCGCCGCTGCAATCGCGGTGTGCTGGCCCGCGCGCGGCTGGCGTGCTTCTCTCGGCGCATGCGCGGCCAGCGTCTGCAGCGCCTCAGCGCCAGCATCGATGCGTTCTTCTCCCTGGGAGGCGCGGTAGAGGTCCACGAGGACGTTCACTTCGTGCGCAACGACGCGCTCCCGCGGATCCACGACGCCAACCACGGCTACGCGGTGCGGGCGGTCTCGCGCGACGCCGTGCGCGGCGTGCTCGAGCGCGCGCGCGAACGCTTCGGGAGCCCGCGCACGCCGTTCTTCTACTGCGATGCGCTGACGCCCGCGGCTTTCGAGGCCCAGCTGGCCAGCGAGGGATACGAGGCGACGGCGACCGTGGAGCTCCTGCTCAGCGGTGAGCTCGAGCGCGGCGGCAGCGACGTCGCGATCCGCGAGGCCCGGAGCGACGACGACTGGCGATCCGTGCTCGAGCTGACGCGCGCCGACCACCGCGAAGCCGCCGCCCGCGAGAAGCGTCCGCCCTACGACGCCGACGTGACGGAGGGGCTGGTGGCGTTGCGCCGCGCGCGTGCACCCGCCGTACGCACCTGGCTCGCCTCCTCCGGCCGGCGCGATTGCGCCTTCGTCTCGTCGTGGCCCGGCAGCGCGGGCATCGGCAAGGTCGAGGATCTCTTCACGCGGCCCGATCACCGGCAGCGCGGAATCGCGACGCGCCTGATCGCGCACGGCGTGGCCGATGCGCGGAGCCGCGGCGCGCGCGAGGTCGGCATCGGAGCCCGCGTCGGAGACACGCCGGTGCGTATGTATGCCGCCCTGGGATTCGAACCGGTGATGCTGCGGCGGGGCTGGCGCCGGACCGACCCGACGCCCTGAGGGTCGCGGGTGGCGTGTCGGACGGCGCCACCGCGGGCGCTTCACGCAGCGAGATCGCCGGCGCTCATTCGACGCATCCGAGGGCCGGCAGCGCCTCCTCCGGGTCCTCGCGGGCGGCGAGGACGCGGCGTCGACGGCGGCGGCGCCGCGCGTCGCTCAGGAGCTGCCGAGCCGCTTGAAGAGCTGTCCCAGGAGGCCCGCGCCCGCGCCGTTCTTTTCGCGCGCCTCGGGCGTCTTTTCCGCGCGCATCTGCACGAGCCGCAGCTCCTGGTGGGCCGCGTGACAGTCCGGCTTGAGCTTGAGCACGCGCCGGAACATCTTGGTCGCGAGCTTCGTCTGCCCCGTGGCCCGAAAGACGCGACCCAGGAACAGCAGGGGCTTCTCCCGCTCCGGTGAGAGCTTGACGCCCCGCGCGATGTGCTCGAGCGCCTCGCGCCGCACGATCTCGTTCTTCGGGTTGGACAGGTAGAGGGCGTAGCCGAGGTGCGCCACGTAGTCGCCCTCCGTCGGGTCGAGGTGCGCGGCCATGCCGTAGGCCTCCGAGGCCTCCATGTACTGCCGGCGCTCGACGAGCGCCTCCCCCTTGCGGAACCAGTCCTCGGCGTTGAGGGACCGCTCCGCCTCCCGGCGCTCCTCGGCGGGTTCGGGTTCCGGCGCGGACACCATGTCGCAGAGCAGGAGCTCCGGCTCGCTGCCGAGCTCGACGAAGCCCGTGATCCACATGGCGTACAGGATGCGCTTCTCGCGATCGGAGGCATCCCGGAAGTCCGCCAGCGTGTGTTGTCCGGTGAGGGTATCCGCGAAGCTCCGTTCCCACGACAGCAGCTCGAAGTCCTCGGCGCGGTGCGCCGGCCCGTCACCCGCCAGCGCGTACCGCGATGCGTGGCCCTGCAGGAAGGCATCGACGGTCTCGGAGGGACTCGCGCGCACCACCCCGTCGAGCAGCAGCCGTGCCAGGTCCGTGTCGATCTCGAGCGCGTCGCGCGCCGGGATGCGCTTTCCGGCCGCGAACCGGTACTCGCCGCTGCGCCAGCGGAAGGTCTCGAACAGCCGCTCCTCCGCCCGTTCCCGCAGGGCCGCGTCGAACTCCGCCTCGGAGAGAGCGCCCATCTCGACGAGGATCTCCCGCAGGCTGCCCCCTGCGGCCTCCAGCGCCTCGAGCGCCGCCTCGCGCTGGCGCTCGTCGATCCGCTCGGTGCGTACCAGGTACGCGTCGCTGGACTCCGCGCGGGGTTTCGCGCTCACCGCGACCAACGCGCCGTTGCGGAACTGGATTCCGGTCGGCCGACGCTCGTGCTCCGCGATCAGCACGCCCGTCGCACCGGCCTCGTGGATCCGCTTCAGCACCTCGGGCAGCGGGGTCTCGGCCAGGTCGCCCGACACCTCGGCGGCCGGCTCGCGTGGGGCCGCCGGGGCCAGCGGCTCGGGCTCCGGGGACGGCGCCTCCAGCTCGGGTAGCGGCTCACCGGGGTGCAGGACCTCGTACACGGCGCGCACCAGCTCACGCGCGTCGACCGGCTTGCTGAGGAACGCGGCGGCCCCGAGATCGATGGTCCAGGCGAAGTAGGTGGGGTCCTCGCCAACGCGCGTGGCGACCACGATCGGGACCTCGGACGCCGGTCCGTCGAGGTCCCGGATGCGCTCCATCAGCGCCAGGCCGTCGTGGCGCCGCATCATGATCTCCAGGACCACGAGGTCCGGCGGCTCCTTCTGGATCGCGCGCAGTGCCGCCTGCGGCTCGGCGGCGTGGAGCAGCCGGTACCGCTCGTCGCCGAGCTCCTGCCGCAGGAGCTCGAGGGTCTCCGGCTCGTCGTCGACCGAGAGGATCGTCTTCGGCGCGAGGGTCTCCACCACGTCTTGCTTTTCGGACTGTGGGGGCTCGACGT
The DNA here is from genome assembly GCA_020347605.1 of Deltaproteobacteria bacterium. Classification (GTDB taxonomy): domain Bacteria; phylum Myxococcota_A; class UBA9160; order UBA9160. Next base: position 344,176 of record CP070734.1, read on the forward strand.
AAAGGCTTTCGGGCGCCTCGCGCGCCCGCGGCGCCGTGGAGCCGGGCGGCCCGCGAAGTGCCTCAGCGGCCGCCCGCGGGCGCTCCCGGCCGGATCGGCGCCCCGCGGCCGCCGCCGGCCACGACGGCGCCCACACCCGGGGACGGCGCGACGTGAGGCAGCACGACCGCTTCGGCGAAGCGTCGACTGAACCCTGCGGCGGACTCGGGGGCGAGATGGTGGGTGTCGAAGAAGGCCTCGTCGCCGTACCCGTGCCCCGAGTCGAGATCGACGAACGGAAACCTCTCGCGATCTGCGACGTCGGCCACGTGCTCGAGGAATTCCGCATATTGCCCGGCTGCGTAGAAGCCGCGGTGGATGTCGGTGACCGGCAGCAGGTACGCGACGGGCCGGAAGCCGTCGCTCCGGATCTGCCGCACCAGCCGGACCAGGTACTCGGTCTGGATCCCGCCCAGCCGGAAGTCGTGCAGCCGGTGACGCTGGTAGCGGTCGCGCTGGAACGCCGCTCGCAGGTCCGGCGGGCGCGGCCGCGCGAACGGCTCCCAGCCCTTGCGGCCCTGGGCCCAGCGCGGCACGTCGGGCGCGTCGCCCGTGCCGGCCCAGCTGCGCAGGATCCAGTCGCGCGCGCGCACGATCGCGAGCTGCTGCAGCGCGTGGCGCGACAGCCCATCGATACCCGCGGCGCTCACGGCCGCCAGGCGCCCGCCCGCGGCGTCCCGCGAGGGCACGTAGGCCCGGTCGCTCGGGGGGAAGTAGCTGTCGTTCAGGCCGGCGCCCCGCACCTCGATCGCGACGACGCCCCGCTTCGGAATGCGCGCCGCGATCGGATGGATCGTCCGCATGTAATGCCGGTGCAGGCCGATCGTGGTCGCGCCCTTTTGCGACAGGTTCGCGACCCAGGCGCCGGCAACCCCGCTCTCCTCGAGCGCCGCCTCGACGGCACGCGGATCGACCGAGCGCAGCGTGCGCGAGGTGCCGAGGACGAACGAGACGGTCTCCCGGCCATCGAGCCAGCGCGTGGAGATCTCGCGCGCCGTCGGGTCGAGGACGCGCAGCAGAAGCTCGGCGGCGACGAGGAACGCGAGGCAGTAGATCGCGGCTTTCGACGTGGGGTGCACGGCGTCCTCAGAACTGGAAGTAGATGAAGGCCACTTCGTCGACGTGCCACAGGGAGACGGCCAGCACGGCCGCGGCGAGCGTCGCGCCCTGCAGGCTCGGGTGCAGCCGCTCCCAGAGCTCGTTGGCATCGAAGCGCCGGGCCGCCCACTGGAGCGCCGCGAGACCGAGCAGCGCGGCGGCCCAGGCCAGCCCCCGCTCCGTACCGGCATCCCAGCCGATCGGCCCCTGGAACAGCCCCGCCAGATAGGCGCGCGCGATCGCGAAGTCGGGCGCGCGGAAGATCACCCAGCCGAGGCATACGAGGTGGAACGTCAGGAGGCCGCGCAGCGCCACGAGGGGCGCAGAGCGCGGCTCCGCGTGCGTCTTCGCGCGGATCCCGAGCGCTCGTTCGAAGGCCAGCAGCGCGCCGTGGAAGGCGCCCCACAGCACGAAGGTCCAGGCCGCCCCGTGCCACAGCCCGCCGAGCAGCATGGTCGCGAACAGGTTGCGATAGGTCTGCCGCACGCCGCCGCGCGAGCCCCCCAGCGGGATGTAGAGGTAGTCGCGCAGCCAGCTCGACAGCGACATGTGCCAGCGGCGCCAGAACTCGGTGATCGACGTGGAGAGGTATGGAGCCGCGAAGTTCTCGGGAAGGCGCACCCCCAGCGCGCGCGCCAGGCCGAGCGCCATGTCGGTATAGCCGGAGAAGTCGCAGTAGATCTGGAGCGCGAAGCCGTACGCACCGCACCACAGCGTGATCGGCCCATAGCTCCCCGGAGACTGGAACACGGTGTCGACGAACAGACCCACGTTGTCCGCGATGACGACCTTCTTGAACAGGCCCAGCGTGAAGCGCTGCAGACCCTCCGCGACGTGGCTGCCGCGCAGCGCCGTCAGCCGGCGCAGCTGGGGCAGGAGGTCGTGCGCGCGCACGATCGGCCCCGCCACCAACTGCGGAAAGAAGGCCACGTAGAGCGCGAACTCGAGCCGGCTGTCGCAGGGTCGGATCCGCCGTCGATAACAATCGATGGTGTAGCTGATGGTCTGGAACGTGTAGAAGGAGATCCCGATCGGAATCTCGTCTGGAAGGCGGGGCGCCTCCAGACCGAGCAGCCCCAGGAGCCCGGCCAGGTTGCCGAGCAGGAAGTTCCCGTACTTGAAGACGCCCAGCAGACCCAGGTTCGTCGCGAGACTCGCGACCAGCCAGGCGCGGCGGCGCCGCTCCGACCCTTCTGCGTGTAGGGCTCGTCCCGCCGCGAAGTCGATCGAGGTCGAGATCAGGAGCAGCGAGAGATAGCGATAGTCCCAGCCGGCATAGAAGAGGTAGCTCGCGGCCAGCAGCAGGAGCGCCCGCGCGCGCGGCTGCCGAAGGAGCGCGTAGAGCGAGAAGACCGCACAGGCGAAGACCAGGAACGTCGGTGAGTTGAAGAGCATGCTCGAGCCGAACCGTCCGGTGCGAGGTCACACGGCGGCATCGCGCCGCAAGACCCTGGAAATCGGCGGTTTCCGGCGAATTCTTGACCGCCGGGCCCCGCGCGCGGTCGTCGCTGCGGCGAGCCCCCGCGGCGGCTGCGGAGGCCGGGGGCGAGGGCGTGGCGCACGGAATGGAGGGCGCCCTCGCGAGCCCCGAATCTCACCGGTTGCGCTGCGCCCGACGCTGAGTACGACACGCCCTCGCCCGCGGCCGTCGGGCAACCGATGTCGTTGCGTTCCAGCCGGCTAGGACTCGGATCGCGACGCGCGCGCTGCGGCGGCTTCCCGCTCGCGCGCGCGCGCGGCGGCCGCGCTGCGTCGATACAGCGCGGTCACGAGCCTGTGGGTGCCGACCGGGAACAGCCGCTTGATCCAGTCGAGGACGTAGGCCTCGGGGCCGATCCGGACCCGCGGCCGGTTGGCTTCGATGGCGCGCACGATCTTTCGCGCCGCCTTCTCGGGCGAGTGGCCGAACCGCGCGATCTGTTCCGCACCCTTGTCTTTCGCCGCAGCGTCGGCGATTCGCGCGGCGCGAATCATGTTGGTCGCGATGCCGCCCGGGTGCACGCACGTGACGCCGATCCCGGTATGGGCGAGCTCCGTCCACAGGGCTTCGCTGAGCGCCTTGACGCCGGCCTTGGTGAGGCAGTAGGACGCCTGGCCCGGGAAGCCGAGGAAGCCGAACATGCTCGAGACGTTCACGATGTGCGCCTCGTCCTCGCGGGCGAGGTGGGGCAGGAAGAAGCGACAGCCGTGGACGACGCCCCAGAGATTCACGCCGACGATCCAGTCGAAGTCGTCGAGGCTCTGCTCGGCGAACGTGGCGCCGACGGTCACGCCGGCGTTGTTGACCAGGATGTGGACGGCGCCGCAGCGCGCCACGACCTCGTCGGGCAGGCGCTGCATGCGGGCGCGGTCCGCGACGTCGGCGACGAAGGTCAGCGACCGCCCACCCGCTGCGGCGATCCGCCGGGACGTTTCTGCGAGCCCGGCTTCGGCCACGTCCACAAGCGCGAGCGCACAGCCCTTCGCCGCGAGGGCTTCGCTCAGCGCGCGGCCGATCCCGCTCGCAGCTCCGGTGACGACGGCCACGCGACCTTCGAGCCGGCGCATCAGAGCCTCTCGGGCGCCGTCATGCGAAACGCGAGGTGGCCGTTCCAGCTGGCCGGCCGGGGCCGCCGGGACAGGCCGAAGGCGCGCCGCTCGGCGAGCGTGGTGGCCAGGACGTAGACCGCGAGCGCCGTCGCGTGCTCGTCGCGCATGAAGGGCCCCGCGAGCACGACGTCCCACAGGCCCGAAGGCCGCTGCGCATCGAGCACGGCCTGGATCATCGCGTCACCGACCCAGTTGCAGAGGCCGGAGTGGCAGAGCATGGCCATCCGCTCGAGGTTGAGATCGTCGACCGGGCTCGGCTCCGCGAGCAGCTCGGCGTAGACGCGGCGCGCGACCCGCTGGCGCAGCGGCTCGACCTCGGCCGCATCGACGCAACCCTTCGAGACGCCGAACACGAGGAACAGGAGCTGGTGCGTGGCGACGTACCCCCCGACTCCAGTCGCGCTCGCCGCGCGCTGGAGCTCCGCGCCGGCCGCCGGATTTCCCCGCGCACACCGCATGGCGCTGGTGGACAGGGCCGTGAGGATCGGTCCATCGGAATCGGCCTGTGGGATGGCGTTGCGGGAAGGCGCGACGTCCGCGGGGACGGCCCGCTGCGGCAACGCCGGGGGCGCGACGTCGCGCGTCCTCCAGAGCGCCAGCGCAGCGCCCTGCGCTTTCGGATGCGAAGAGACCGGAGGCGGGAAACCCGCTGCGCGCTCCGGGTAGGGGCCCTGCAGCCGGAGCGCGGCCTGGTGGACCAACCAGTGCTCGTCGAGCCCGAGCCTGCGGTCCGCCAGGGCATCGAACGCGCGCTCCACGGCATCCTCGAGTCGCTCGGAGGCAGGCGTCGACGCGGGTGCACGCGGCGCGCTCCGCGAGACGCGATGCGAAGAGAGCCACCAACCCGAAACGAGGAGGAGGGCGCCGAAGCCGAGCAGCGCGATCCGGATTCTCGCATCCCTTCGTCTCACCGCGTCGGCGCTCCACGGTCCACTTCAAACGTGGGTAACGCGCGCTTTCTCTTCGCGCAACGGCTCGTGCCGCACCGACTTGCGTGCGCCTGCGCCGGAAGTACGCACCGGGCACGCTCCCGGGCCGCAGCGCCTTCCGCTATCCTCGGCCGCCATGACACAGTGGAGAGACGGATGGAAGCTCGGGCTCGAGGGCCATGCGGCCGTTCGCGCGCTTCACGAGCGCGTCCGAGACGAGATCCGGAGCCGTCATCAGCGGACCGTGCCCCTGGCCGACGCACTCACCGACCGCTGGGAGAAGGCGGACTACCTCGGCTTCGGCGCGGGGACCAGCATCTACGATTCGAGCCTCGTGCTGGGGGACGTGGAGGTGGGCGAGCACACCTGGATCGGCCCGGGCACCCTCCTCGACGGCCGCGGCGGGCTCCGGATCGGTTCCTATTGCAGCATCTCGGCCGGCGTCCACATCTACAGCCACGACACGATCGCCTGGGCGCTGACCGGGGGCCGGGCGCGGGAGGCGCGCAGCCCGACCGCGATCGGGGACTGCTGCTATCTGGGCCCCCAGGCCGTCGTGACGCGGGGGGTGACGATCGGCGACCACTCGCTGGTCGGCGCCTTGAGCGTCGTGAAGCAGGACGTCCCGCCCTACAGCGTCGTCGGGGGCATCCCGGCGCGCGTTCTGGGACGCGTCGCGATCGGCGAGGACCACGAACTCACGATCTGCTACGATTGAAAATCCATCGGAGAATCGCGGCGTTGCTGCACCCGTCTCCCAGCCCGACCCGCGGGCGACCCGAAATCGCCGCGACCCGGACCCCGCGGTGGGCCCGCCTCTGCCCGACCCCGGCCGCGCGTCGGGCGCCGCACCGGCGCGAGATCCAGCCGCCGGCGGAATCCGCCTGATGCTGCAGCGGTTCCGCCCGGCTGCGGCCCCCGCCGAGGGCCGTGGCGCGCGCGCGGGCCCGGGCG
>CP070734.1:349884-361361 GCA_020347605.1 Deltaproteobacteria bacterium
ACCGCTTCTGTCCGCAGCGTTCGCCAACTGGGCGTTCCGCGTCCCGCTGGCATGCGTGTTCGCCTATGCCCTGGACCTCGATCTGATCTGGGTGTGGATGGCGCTGATCAGCGACCACCTGACGCGCGCGCTGTGGCTCCTGTGGAGCTTCCGGGGCAGCCGCTGGCTCACACGCTACGCGCACCACGCCGTCGAGGCATAGATCGCGTCCGGCGCGGCCCGTTCCCGGCGACGCGCGTGCGGCTGGCTAGGCGCGCGGCTCGAACCGGAAGGCGAGCCGTTCGCCGTCCAGATCGACGCGCACCAGGCCTCCCTTGGCCAGCGAACCGAACAGCACCTCGTCGGACAGGGGATCCTTGAGCTCCGTCTGGATCACGCGGCCCAGGGGCCGCGCTCCGTAGAGCGGGTCGTACCCCCGCTCCGCGAGCCAGCGCCGCGCGGCGGGCGCCAGCGAGATCCCGATGCGGCGTTCGCGGAGCTGCTCCTCCAGCTCGGCCACGAACTTGTCGACGACGCGCTCCATCACCTCGGGGCTGAGCGGCGCGAAGGTGACCACCTCGTCCAGGCGGTTGCGGAACTCCGGGCTGAAGAGCCTCTCGAATTCCGGCCGGCCCGAACCCTTGGCACCGCCCGTGAAGCCGATCGCCCGATCGGTCATGGCCCGGCCACCGACGTTGGAGGTCATGATCAGGATCACGTGGCGGAAATCGGCCTCTCGACCGTGATTGTCGGTGAGCCGGGCGCGATCCATCACCTGCAACAGGATGTCGAACAGATCGGCGTGCGCCTTCTCGATCTCGTCGAGCAGCAGTACGGCATGCGGATGCTTGCGGATCCGGTCCACGAGCTGTCCGCCCTCTTCGTAGCCCACGTAGCCCGGCGGCGCCCCGATCAGGCGGGCCACCGCGTGCTTCTCCATGTACTCGCTCATGTCGAAACGCAGGAACTGCACGCCGAGGCAGGCCGCCAGCTGCCGCGACAGCTCGGTCTTGCCCACGCCCGTGGGTCCCATGAACAGGAAGCTTCCGACCGGGCGCTCGGGCGTTCCGAGCCCGGCGCGCGAGCGCTTGACCGCGCGCACGATGGTGTCGATGGCGGAATCCTGGCCGTAGACGACGGCGCGCAGCCCGTCCGCCAGCGTGTCGAGGCGTTCGCGATCCGACGTGGTGGCCCGCGCCAGCGGAATCCGCGCCATGCGGGCCACGACGCCCTCCACGTCGCGTTGTCCCACCGTCTTGCGGTGCTGGCTCGTGGGACGCACGCGGATCGCCGCGCCGGCTTCATCCATCACGTCGATGGCCTTGTCCGGCAGGAAGCGGTCGTTCAGGTATTTGGCCGAGAGCTGGACCGAGCTCTTCAGGGCTGCGGAGGTGTAGCGCGCGCCGTGGTGCTCCTCATAGCGCGGAGCCAGACCCTGGAGGATCTTGAGCGCCTCCTCCTCGGTCGGCTCGGGAACGTCGATGCGCTGGAAGCGGCGGGACAGGGCCTTGTCCTTCTCGAGGTGCCGAAACTCGTTGTACGTCGTCGACCCCATGCAGCGCAGCTCGCCCGACTGAAGCAGCGGCTTGAGCATGTTCGAGGCATCCATCGCCCCGCCCTGCGCCGCGCCGGCGCCGACGATGGCGTGGATCTCGTCGATGAACAGGATCGCCTTGGGTCGCTCCTGGATCGCGGCGACGAAGGCCTTGAAGCGGGCCTCGAAATCACCGCGATACTTCGTGCCGGCGAGCAGCGCGCCGAGATCGAGCGCGTAGATCTCGGTGCCGCGAAGGTCCTCGGGCACGTCGTCCTGCCGGATCCGCTGCGCCAGACCCTCGGCCAGCGCCGTCTTGCCGACGCCGGTCTCGCCGACGAAGAGCGGGTTGTTCTTGCGCCGCCGCGCCAGGATGTGGATCGTGCGATCCAGCTCGGTCTTGCGGCCCACCAGCGGATCGAGCCGGCCCTGCGCCGCGAGCTCGGTCAGGTTCGACGCGAACGCGGCGAGCGGATCGGCGGGCACGCCCTCTTCGCCCGGCAGCGCCGGGCGCGCCGCTCCGGGATCGACCTCGGCCTCGCCGCCGGGGCCGGGAACCTTCGAGATCCCGTGCGAGATGAACTGGAGCACGTCGAGCCGCGATATGCCCTGCGCGCGCAGCAGCGAGACGGCGTAGCTGTCCGGCTCCTGAAAGATCGCCGCGAGCACGTCGCCGACCTCGAGCTCGTCCTTCTCCGCGTTCTCCATGTGATGCAGGGCGTGTTGTACCACCCGGTGGAAGGCGAGCGTCTGCTGGGTGTCCACGGGCTCGTCGCCCGGCTCCCGCTCCAGGTCCTCCTCGAAGAAGCGCTCCAGACCCGCCCGCAGCACGGCCAGGTTCGCGCCGCAGCTGCGCAGGATCTCCGCACCGCGGTCGTCGAACAGGAACGCGTAGAGCAGGTGCTCGACGGTGACCACGGCATGCCTGCGCGTGATCGCCTCGCGTAGAGCCGCCTGGAGCGTGAGCTGAAAGTCCCGGGGGATGATGCTCACTCCGGCTCCACACCCGAACGCAGCGGGTAGCCGCGCTCTTCCGCCAGGCGGTGGACCGCCGCGACCTTGGTCTCCGCCACCTCGAGCACGTAGACGCCCGCGATGCCGGTGCCGTTCTTGTGGACGTGAAGCATGATCTGCGTCGCCTCCGCCGGCCCTTTGTTGAAGATCCGCTCCAGCACGCCGACGACGAACTCCATGGGAGTGTAATCGTCGTTGAACAGGACGACCTTGAAGCGAGGCGGCCGCGCCACGCGGCGCCGGGTCTGGGTCGCGGTCTCACCGCGGCGCCCGGCATCGGATCCGTCGCCGCCGCGGCGCGGCGGCTCCTCGGGGGTCGGACCCATCGACCACTTCGCCATCTGCGGAGGATAACGAGGCGCGGTGGACCCGCCTAGCGCAGCGAGCGGCCCTTCGGTCCCCGGGAGGGGCGAACGGCCGCGAGCACCAGCGCCGGCAGCACCACCAGGTCGGCCAGCAACGCGCCCAGGATCGCGATCGCCGAGATCAGACCGAAGCTGGCCACGCTCTGCCAGGGCGACAGCGTCAGCGCGGCGAACCCGATCGTGAGGGCGACGGAGGTGGAGACGAGCGCCTGCCCGACGTGCTCGACCGCCGTGCGGATCGCGTCGGCCGGGCACGCACCGGCGCGTCGCGCACGCTGGAAGTGTTCGAGGAGGTGGATCGTATCGTCGACCGCAATGCCCAGCACGACAGCCGCCACCATCGCACTTCCGATGTCGAGCGGCAGACCGAGAAGCCCCATGGCGCCGAGCGTGACGACCACCGGCAGCGCCGTCGGCAACAGGGCGATCAGCGACCAGGTCACGGAGCGGAGGTACAGGCTGAGCAGTGCGCCCACCGCGAGGGCCGCCGCGGCGAAGCTCCGCAGCTGAGCCGTTCGAATGCTGTCGGTCATGGCGTTCACCAGCGCCAGCGGCCCGGTCGCGCGGCCGGTCCAACCGTCCGGCAGCTCTTCGGCGAGATAGCGGCGCACGCGCGACATCACGTCGCGCATCACGTCCTGCGGCAGCTTGTCGGACGTGATCGAGATGCGCGCGTGACGGCGATCGGCGTCGAGCCAGCGCGCCAGCCCCTCGTCCGACCCGCGGCCCGCGATCAGGAGCTGCGTCCAGGCCGGCGACGCCAGCAGCGAGCGGGCGTCGCCCAGCGGTTCGATCGCCGACAGCTCGCGTGCCGCTTCGGCGATCGCCTCGAGGGACGCGGGAGCGGCGCGCGTGACGTCTTCGGGCAGCGCGAGGTCGATCTCGAGCGTGTCCGGGTTCCTCAGGTGTTCGCTGGCGAAGTGCGCCCAGCGCACGACCCGGCTCTCCTCCCCGTAGAGCTCCTCGAAGCTCGAGTCCACGCGCAGGTGAGCCATTCCCCAGCCACAGGCCACGCCGAGCACGAGCGAGAGCGCGAGAATGGCGTGGCGATGCGCATCGGAGACGTCCACCAGCGACCGGAGCCCGCGCCGCCAGACCGCCGAGGCCCGGGGCACGTGGACGCGTTCCACCTTCACGTGCAGGAGCACGAGCGGCAGGAAGGTGAACGTGAGCAACAGCGCGGCCATCACGCCGAAGGCCGCGATCACCCCGTACTCGACGAAGCTCTCGAGCTCCGCCGTCCCGAACGAGAGAAAGCCGGCCGCGGTGGTCACGGATGTCATCCAACACGGCCGCCCCACGTCGCTTGCGGCCCGCTCCAGCAGCGCGCGCTCCGCCTCGAGATCCCTGGGGTGACGTTCGAGGCACAGGCTCGAGTAGCGGGAGATCAGGTGGATGCCGTCACACACCCCGATCACGAGGATGAGGGGCGCCAGCGTCTGCGTCAGGCTGTTCTGCGCCCAGCCGATCCAGCCCAGCAGACCAAGCGTCCAGACGACGGCCAGGCCCACGGTGGAGAGCGCGACCAACGCCACGACGACGGAACGAAACACCGCGAAGAGCGTGAGGCCGACGAGCGCGACCATGATCGGCACGATGCGCGCCATGGCGCGCTCGAGCTCCGCACCGGCCACCACGAACTCCACGGGGCCCCCGACGCGGTGGAATTCGAAGCCCGCCGTCTCGAAGGGCGCCAGCGCCGAATCGAGCGCCGCGTAGGCGTCGACCGCGGTCTGGCTCTCGGAAGACACGAGATCGACCACGATGGCGCCCGCAAGGCCGTCGCTCGACACGAGGTCGCCGGCCCAGAGTGGGTCGCGAACGGCCTGCTCCGCGAGCCGCGCCGCATCCGCGACGATCGCACCGTCTTCGATGAACCGGCGAGCGGCGAGGCCCCGCGGCGTGGGCAGCAGCAACGCGGCCGTCGCAGGGCTCGTCACGCGCAGCACCGCGTGACTCGTTGCGAGTGAGGCGCCCACTCGCCGCGCCATCTCCAGCGACGCCGCGTCGAGAGCGCTCGCGCAGGCGGGGCTCTCCGCGCAGCTCCAGATCGCGATCATCGGCAAGCCGCCGCCGAAGCGCTCGAGGAACGCGTCGAACTCCCGGACCGCGGGGTGTCGCGGCCCGAGGAAGGCGCGATAGCCCACGTCGGTGATGAGGCGGGGCAGCCCGGAGGCGAAGGCGATCGTCGCCGCGAGCAGCGCGGCAGCGGCCCAGCGCGGGTGTCGCAGGACGAGCCGAGTCGTCCAGCTCACGAGGACTCGGGGCGCGCGCGCAGCCGCTCGTCGAGCCGCCCCAGCACCCGCCCTGCCTCCGCGCGGCGGCAGTCGGCCGCGACGAAGCGGTCCGGCCGGATCACGAGCAGCCGCTCGTCGGTCCTCCCGAGCCAGCGCGCGAATCCACCGTCCACGTCCTCCAGCGCGTCGGGCACGCCCCTCGCGCGCTCCGCAGGCACCACGGTCACGAAGCGGGTTCCGAGATCGGACCAGCGGCGCAGGGTCTCCGCAGACAGCGCAGCTCGGGGATCCGATCCGAACCCGACCACCGCGAAGCCGGCGCCGAGACACTCGTCGAGCAGGATCCGCTCGCCGTTGGGACGGCGTACCTGCGGTTGGTGCGCCATGCGGCCTGCGACGTTTCGCGGTCGCCGGGATCGCACGAAGTAGCCGGACCGGTAGCGCGGCGCGGGACGCGGGCCGCCCTCCATCATGAACTCGCGAACGCGGCGACTCCGACTCAGGGTGCGCACGACCCCCTGTACGAGTGCCGCTCGCAAGGGCGTCCTCGGCATCATGATGCGGCCGAGCCAGACCGCCAGCGCGATGCTGGAAGCGGCGTTGGGGCGGCGCTCCTCCGGGTAGGTGTCGAGCAGCCCGGGCGAGGCCTTTCCGGCGGACACGAGCGCGAGCTTCCATCCGAGGTTGAACGCGTCGCGAATTCCGATGGCCAGACCCTGTCCGGCGAAGGGCGGCGTGACGTGGGCGGCGTCGCCGGCGAGCAGGATCCGGCCCTGCCGGAAGCGCTCCGCGAGCCGCGCCTGGAACCGATAGACGAGCTTGCGGATCACCTCGACGTCGCCCGGATCCGCGCGCTGGCCCAGAAGCGCGCGAATCGTGGCCGGTTCGAGCAACTCTTCCGCGGTCTCCCCGGGCCGTTCGAGGAATTCCCAGCGGCGGTGACCGTGCAGCCGGGGAACCGTCACCGCGGGGCGCTCCGGATCGCACCAGATCTGGACGTCCGAGAGGTTCCGGCCCGGCACGTCCGGCTCGCGAGTGTCGAGGACGAGCCAACGCCTGCCATAGGTCGAGCCGACCATGCGGATGCCGAGGCCCCTGCGGATCGCACTGCGTCCGCCATCGCATGCGACGACGTAGTGGCCGCGAATCGAGAAGGGCTCGCCGGCGGTCGAGAAGCCCGACACGGTCACGCCCTGCTCGTCTTGCGCGGCGGACTCGACCCGGTGGCCGAAGCGAACCTCGACGCTCTCGAACCGCCCGGCCCCCTCGAGGAGCGCGCGATCCACCAGCGGCTGGATGAAGCCGTAGCCAACGGCGAATCCGTATTCCCGCCCGTTGGGGCGAACCTCGAGAAACCGCCGGCCCGCGCGGTCGAGGTACACGAGACCCATGCCGTCCCGCCCGCTCGGGATCATGTCGCCGAGCAGCTTCTCGTGAAGGCCCGCGGCCTGCCAAGCGCGCAGGCACTCGAAATCCGTTCCCACGGCGCGCGGTCGATCGAAGAGCGCGCCTTCGCTCTCGAGAACCAGCGTCCGAACGCCGTAGACGCCCAGGAGGTTCGCGAGCGTCATTCCGACCGGCCCGCCACCCACGATGACGACCGACCATTCGCAGGGGTTCACGATCCCTCGCTGGAGACGGGCGCGGCGGGCGCCGCGCGCTGCCGCCGAACGCCGAGGCGTGGCAGGAAGCGAGCGCGCGAGCCCAGCCGACGCGCGTAGTCGGAGTGTGCGGCGAGGGCCCGTTCCTCGCAGCGAATCCGCACGCTGAGCAGGATCGCATTGAGCAGCGAGAACGCGCTGGCGGTGAGCCACGCGCCGTGGATGAGGGGCACCGCGAACCCCTCCAGCACGACCGCCGCGTAGTTCGGGTGTCGGACGAACCGGTACGGGCCCCGGGTCACGACCGGCGCACCCGGAACCACGATCACGCGCGCGTTCCAATAGGGACCGAGCGCCCGCATCGACGCGGCTCGCACGATCTGCGCGAGCAGGGCGATCGCGAGCATCGGGTAGCCCAGCAGCGGATCGAAGGGGCGCGAGAGCCGGACGACCTCGCCGGCACAGCCGAGGAAGAAGGCCACGTGCAGCGCAGCCATGATCCGGAAATGCCGCTCGCCGAACTCGACGCCCCCGCGCGCCAGCGCCCAGCGCGTGTGGCGACGGCTGATCACGAGCTCGCCGATGCGCTGCAGCGCGAGCAGCACGAGAAACGCCAGGTAGGCGTTCACCATCGAATCAGCACGAGCTCCGAGCAGAAGCCGGGACCCATCGAGATCATGAGTCCATGGCTTCCCGGGGGCGGCGGGGCCTCCGCGAGCGTCTCGCGCAGCACCAGCAGAACCGAAGCGCTCGACAGGTTCCCCACCTCGCGCAGGCTCTTCCAGGTCGTCTGGAGGGCGCCCGCGGAGAGCTCGAGCGCCTCCTCGAGGGCACACAGCACCTTCGGACCGCCCGGGTGACAGATGAAGCGCCGGATGTCCGCCAGGGACAGACCGTGTTCGGACAGGAAGGCGTCCACGTCCTTGCGGATGTTTTCGCGGGCGAGCTGCGGCACGTCTCCGGAGAGCACGATCCGAAAGCCTTCGCTGGTGACATCCCAGCCCATCACCGATTCCGTGTCCGGGTAGAACGACGAGCGCGTGGCCACGACGGTGGGTCCCGAGACCTCGTGCGCGCCGCCCGTCATGACCACGGCGGCGGCCCCGTCCCCGAACAGCCCGCTCGCGATGACGTTCGCGATGGAGCGATCCCGCCGCTGAAAGGTCAGACTGCACAGCTCGACCGAAAGCAACACGGCGACGTGATCCGGAAAGGCCTTGAGGTAGTCGGCGGCGCGCGCCACGCCGGCCGCGCCCGCCACGCAGCCGAGTCCGAAGATCGGCGTGCGCTTGATGTCCGGCCGCAGCTTCAGGCGGTTCACGAGTCGGGCGTCGATCGACGGCGCGGCGACGCCCGTGATGGACACGAAGAAGATGTGGTCGATCTCCTGCGGCGAGAGGCCCGACCGTTCGAGGCCGTCGATCACGGCCTCCGCTCCGAGGTCCACCGCGCAGCGGATGAAGGCGGCGTTCGACCGGGCGAACGAGTCGAGCTTCTCGTACTCCTCGACCGGCAGGGCCAGATGCCGCCCGCGCACGAGCACGTTGCGGTGGATCTGTTCCAGTCGGGCGACGTTGCGGAAGTGGGGCTTCCAGATGCGTCGGAACTCCTCGAGGAGCTCCTCCTGCGTGTGGTAGTTGGACGGCAACGCTCTGCCGACGGCGGCGATCTGCATGTTCTCTCCCATCGGGTCAGGGAATCGGCGGCGGACGGATCGTCCCGAATGCGTCGATCGCGACGACCACCTCGGGACTCACGCGGAGCAGGAGCTTGCTCATGTCCTGCATGCCCCACTCCACGTAGGGGACGGTGAAGGTGCCCTGGATGTGAATCTGCTCGCCGTCCACCGTGAGGTCGGCGGGAATCCGCAGCGGCCATTCGGAGCCGTGGATCTGCATGCTCCCCGCGAGGACGACGCGGGCGCGGTTGCCGTCGACCCGCGTGACCTCGAGCGACGCCGGAACGAAGACGATCTCCTCGAAACGCTCGCTCTCGAGCACCTTCCGGTGCATCTGACGATCGCGCAGTCGGTTGCCCGTATCCGCGCTCCGCGCGTCGACGACCAGCCGCCCCCCGGCCTCGCCACCCGACGGATCGAACGTGACCCGCCCTTCCGTGAGCCGCGCCGTCCCGTGCACCTCGTGCAAGGTGCTGTCGAGGCTGAACGAGAGGGCGCTGCGTCCGGCGTCGAGCTCGACGACGGAGCTCGCCGCGTCCGCGCGCGCGGCCGCGAGCGCCATCACGAGCGCGATCGCGAGCCGGCCGCGTCCGCGCCGACCGCAGATGCCCACAGACCCGGAACCTCGGATGGACAATCGAAACCCCCGAAGGCCCGAGTATCGGAAACCCGCATTACGGGAACCTGAACGCGGTCCCGGCAGCCGATCCGAGAGGACGGCTGCGCCCCCGAGGGGCAGCCCGTTCAGACCTGGGCTTGCGCGCGCGCCGCGGGGAGCCGGACGGTGAACACCGACCCCTGGCCCGGGGCGCTCCGGAGCTCGATGTCGCCGCCGTGCGAGAGCGCGATCTCACGCGCCAGGGACAGGCCGATGCCCGCGCCGCGAGCCTCCGTCCGCACCGCACCCCGATAGAAGGTCTCGAAGACGTGCGGCTGCTCGGAGGGCGGGATCCCGATGCCCGTGTCGCGCACGTGAACGGCGATGCGGGGAGCGCCCGCCTCGATCTCGAGATCGACGCGGCCGCCCGTTCGCGTGAACTTGATGGCGTTGTCCACGAGGTTCGCGAACAGCTGGTGGAGCCACGTCGGATCGCCCCGCACGCGGGCGGCGGGGCCCGGCGTGCGCTGAAGCGCGATCCCACTCTCGGCGGCGAGGGGCTGGAAGAATCCGACGATGGCGTCGAGCAGCGGCCCGAGCTCGACGTCCTCGACGCAGTCGGGGTCGAGACCCGACTCGGAATGGGCGAGCTGCAGGAGCGCGCCCACCGTCCGCCCGAGACCATCGACGTCGGACAGCGTGTCCGCAAGCAGCTTCTGGTCGGCGCCCGGATCGCGGTCCGACTCGAGGGCGCTCTCCAGCCGGTTGCGGAGCAGGGAGATCGGGGCCCTGAGCTCGTGGGCCGCGTGCCAGGTGAAGCGGCGCATGTGGCCCACGCCGGTCCGGATCCGGTCCATCATGTCGTTCAGCGTCGTGGCGAGCTCGTCGAGCTCGTCGCCGGACCCCGAGATGGGAACGCGCTCGTCCAGCCGCGACGCCGAGCTGATGCGCGCGGTCTCGATGATCCGATTGATCGGCCGCAGGCTGTCCCGCGCGAGCCAGAAGCCCAGCGCCGCGGTGACGAGCAGCACGACCGGCGTGGTCATCAGGAAGACGTCCCGGATCTCTCGTGCGCTCCGGACGAACCTCCGCGCGTAGGCCGCGATCTCGACCCATCCCTCCGAGGCGGCAGCGACGATCACGAAATAGGGATAGCGGTCACCCGCCTCGACCTCGGACACGATCGGGGGCTCTCCGAAGGCGGGAAACCGCTCCGGAGGCGGAATCGGATCCTGTTCGAACGCGCCGCGCGCGAAGATCGCCCTGCCGTCGGGGTCGAAGACGCGGATGCCGAGCTTGAAATCCGCATCGGCCGACGCGATGTGCTGTTCGGCGTACGCCTGGAGCTCGTCGAGGTCATCGGCATCCCGACGCAGCTCCTCGACGAGCTCGCGCGCCTGCAGCTCGAGCAGAAGGGTCGCGTCGCGCGCGATCGCTTCCTTCACCCGGTAGTAGTGAAACCAGGAGACGAGCGAGACCACGACGAACATGACGGCGGCAAAGCGGATGGTCCACTTCGCCCCGACCGAGACGGGGCTACGCATCGCTGTGTTCGGCGCGGTCCGTGTCTGCGGCCGAGCGGTCTTCGAGGACGTAGCCGATGCCCTTCGCGGTGTGCACGATGGCGGGATGGAAGTCCTTGTCGATCTTGTTGCGCAGGCGGTTCACGTGAACGTCGATCACGTTCGAATAGGATTCGAAGGCGCTGCCCCAGACCTTGTCCACGAGCATGGTGCGGGAGACGACGTGGCCGGCGTTGCGCACCAGATTCTCGAGGAGCTGGAACTCCTTGGGCGTGAGATGGATCCGCCGCCCGGCCCGCCGCACCGTATGTCGCCGAACGTCCACCTCGAGGTCCGCGACCGTGTAGATGCCGTCCGCGGGCTCCGCGGAGCTGCGCCGCGCAATCGCGCGAATCCGCGCCAGGAGCTCGGCGAACGCAAACGGTTTCTCGAGATAGTCGTCGGCGCCGAGGTTCAGCCCCTCGATGCGATGCGAAACCCCCACCTGCGCGGTCAACAGCAGCACGGGCGTCTTGACACCCGCCGCTCGCAGACGCCGCAGGACCTCGAGCCCGCTCATGCCGGGCAGCATGACGTCCAGGACGATGAGGTCGTAGTCGCCGGTGAGGCCCTTCTCGAGGCCGCTCGGGCCGTCGCTTGCGAGATCCACCAGGAGCCGGTTTCGACGCAGGGCCCCCTGGACGAAGGACTGAGCTTCGCGGTCGTCCTCTACGTAGAGGAGATTCAATGAACGCCACCAGGACCCATGGACGACGATCCATCCAGAAGGCACGAGGCTAGCCGAGAACGTTCGAAAGCAAAGGTCGGGCGAATCCGGACTTCCCGTGGCGCCGAACCTGAGGCGGATTGACTCGCTCTTCTCGGGTCCGGTGAGGCCAGATGTCTCAATGCGCGCGCAGGAACGCCTGAGGCGGCGAACACCGCGGCATCCCGGGCCGCGGACCAACC
>CP070734.1:361461-372758 GCA_020347605.1 Deltaproteobacteria bacterium
TGAGCGCCGCGTCCGAGCCCGACGACGTGGTGCTGGCGCCGCGCAACTTCGCGCCGTTGGTGCCGGCCTTCTGCGGAAACACGATCGTGTGTTGTCACCGCGACCAGACGGTCGACGCGGAGCGCAAGGCGGCCGAGGTGGACGCCTTCTACGGCCGGGCCCCGGCCGCGCGCGCCGAGCTGCTCGAGCGCTACGGCGTGGACTGGGTGGTGTACGCGTCGGGCGCCGTGCCGCCCGAGCTCGACGCGCGACTCGAGCGCCGGGCCGACACGGCCTGCCTGCGCCTCTACCGGGTGCGCTCGCCCTGATCCACGCGCAGGATTGCGACGCGGCCCCGGGTCGCCGCGCGCGACACCCGGTCCATGCGTTCGGGACGCACGCGCGCCGCACCGGGCGGCTGCCAGACCGGACCGTCCAGCACCCAGTCGATGCCGGCGCGCAGCAGGAACGCCTCGCGCTCCGCGTCGCGGCTGGCGGGCGCGAAGAAACGCCGGCTGGCGAGCGCGCGGGTCTGCGCGTCGGGCGCCTCGGCCCAGTGCCCGAAGTACGGGCGCAGGTCGCTGAAGACCGGCAGCCAGTTGGAGGGACCGTAGGCGGCCAGCACCACGTCGCCGGGCGCCGCGTTCGCGTCGAGCCAGGCGTAGGCGTCGACGAGGTCGCGCGGCAGCGAGGTCGTCTGCGCGGGCGTCGGCGCGGCGAACCGGCGCACCTGGTAGGCGACGATGTCGAGCGTGGTGAGCGACGCCAGCGCCACGCACGCCACCAGCGCGGCGCGGCGCAGCGCGGGCGCCTGCAGACGCGCGAGCGCGTGGGCGAGCGCGATCCCGGCCGCGAGGCCCAGCGGTACGTGCCAGCCGGCCACCAGGCGGCGCGCGAACGGCAGCGGGAGCGCGAGCAGCAGCGGCACCAGCAGCGCCCAGACGGCGATCATTGCGCCCAGCGCCGAGCGGCGCGCGAGCCGCGGCGCGCCGAACAGCGCGGCGGGCAGCAGCAGGCCGGCGCCCGCCGCGACGGCGAGGGGCGAGCCGACGGGCTGGGCGCGCCCCATCTGACCGAGCGCGGGGTCGGAGAGGTAGGCCGCGAGCTGCCACGCGACGGCGGGCAGCGCGGTCGCGGACAGCGACAGCGCGGCGCGCAGGAGGTCGCGGACGGCGACCGCGCGCGTCGCCAGCGCGCCCGCGCCGTAGACGCCCAGCACCGCCGCGACGATCAGCACGTCGTAGGTGTGGATCCAGGCCAGCGCGCCGAGTGCGACACCGGCGAGCAGTGCGGGGCCGCTGCGGCGCGTGTCGAGGCTTCGCGCGACCCCCGCGAAGGTCGCCAGCGCCAGGCCGATCGCGACCGGGAAGTGGGGATTCGTCAGGATCGCGTAGGCGGCGTTCAGCTCGGGAACCCAGAGGTCGTAGCTCCAGCTCGCGCGGGGCCCCTCCCGGCCCAGCCAGACTCCGATCCCCGAGCCCACGCTCGCGAGTGTGAAGGCCGTCCAGCGCTCGCTCGCCCCGCGCGCGAGCGCGCGCGCCACGGCGAAGATCGCGAGCAGACACAGCGCCCCCGCCAGGAGCCGCCCGACGTGGTAGCCGACCCAGAGCCGCGCGCCGAGCGCGCCCGTCGCGGCGCCGAGTGCGGCGTAGAGCGGCCGCACTGCGAGGCTCGACTCGAGCTCCGGAGCGTAGGGCGAGACGTAGCGCACGCGGCCTCGCGCGGCGCTGCGCATCTTCGCCAGGTAGGTCGGGTAGTCGTCCGCGCTCGCTTCGCTGGTGCCGACGTAGACGCGGTCCTCGGGCGTGGCGTGCCACGCCACGGCGTAGGGCAGCGCGCTGCCCGCGAGCAGCGCGACCACGAACGCCGCGAGCGCGACGCACTCGCGTGTCGAGAGCGGCAGCCGCCGGCCGCTCCACGCCGCGCCGCGCGGGGCCGGAACCGCTTCGCGCTGCGCGCTCACGGAGCGGCGCCGAGCGACTCGCGCAGCTCGCGCAGGCGTGCGTCGATGCGGGCGGAGTCCTTGAAGCGGCCCACCGATCGGTAGGCCTCGGCCAGGTTCCGCAGCGCCGTCGGCTGGCGCGGATCGAGCTCGATCGACCGCTCCAGCGCCGCGACGGCGGCATCGGGATCGCCCGTCGCGAGGTGCAGGAAGCCGCGGTCGCTCCAGCCCTTCGCGTAGTCCGGCACGAGCTCCGTGACGCGCGTCATGTAGTAGAGCGCCTCGGGGAAGCGCCCGGCCTCCATCGCGAGCGAGCCCAGATTGCGCTGCAGCAGGAAGTTGCGCGGATACGCCTGCGCGGCCGTGCGGTACAGCTCGGCCTCGTCGCGCCAGTCGTTCGCGCGCGCGAAGCTCGCCGCCCCGAGCAGCGCGGCGGGCAGCGCCAGGGCCAGCGCCAGACGCTCGGGCGCTCGAAGCGCGCCGCGCGGGGCGCGATCGGCGGCCGCCGCGACGGCCATGCCGGTGAGCCAGCAAAGACCCACGGAAGGCTGGTAGAGGAGGCGCTCGGCGAGCATCGTCCCGATCAGGAAGACGCTGTTGGAGACGATCGCATAGGGGGCCAGGAACGCGACGACGCCGAGGGCGATGGCCGGACGCCGGCGCAGTCGCAGGAGCGCGAGCAGGCCGACGGCGCCGACGGCGAGCACCGGCAGCCAGACGGCGGGGTCGAGCGCTGCGCGGACGACGGGCAGGCTGTCGTAGGCGTAGTCCGGCGAGAGTCCGAACGGCCACGCGAACAGGCGCAGGTAGGTGCCCAGGATCGAAGCGGCCGTGAGCCAGCGGACGCGCAGCGGCTCCTCGGCGAGCGGATTCTCGAGCGCGACGATCGTGCCGGAGCCCTCGGCGGGCAACAGCGCGCCGAGCACCGCGACGCGCGCAACGAGATACACGGCGACCACGGCGCCGACCGCGACCCCGCTCGCCACGAGCGTGCGCCGCGCGCCCCCGCCGCGCAGCAGCAGGATCTCCACCAGCAGGAGCAGCGGCACCACGGCCAGCGCGTTCTCCTTCGAGAAGATGCCGAGCGCGACGCACGCGGCCAGAGCCAGCAGACGGCCGGGGGCCACGGCGGTCTCCCGGCGGATCCGCAGCCACAGCGCCACCGGGATCGTGTACCCGAGCGCGGCCAGCAGCTCGGCCCGCCCCACGACGGGAGCGATCGCGTCGAGGTGGACGGGATGCAGCGCGAACAGGCCCGCCGCGACGACCGCCGCGCGCTCGCCGAGTCCGATCGCGCGACCGGCGGCGAGCACCGCGATCGCGACGGCCGCGTGCAGCAGCAGGTTGATCAGGTGGAAGTGCCAGGCACGGTCTCCCAGGAGCTTCCGCTCGAGGGCGTAGCTGGTGAGCACGAGCGGCCGGTACTCGCCGCTCTCCGTCGGGTCGTTCCAGTAGCTCGTGGTCCAGGGCTCGAGCAGGCGGCCCTCGACGATGCGCGGATCCCGCTCCACGATCGGGTGGTCGTCCATCACGAAGGGCACGAAGAGCGTCGGCAGGTTGGCGAGCAGGGCCAGGCACGCGACCCACAGCGCGGCCGAGGGTGCGCGCCCGGCGGCGCGCGGCGGCTGCGCAGCGTCCGGCGCCGCGCTTCGACCCCTGCCCGCTCGCCGCTCCCGCGCGTCCGGCATGCCTAGGCCAGCGCGGAGCGGCGCGTGCGAAGCGCGAGGAACAGCCACGAGACCGCGTAGAAGGTCACCGCGAACAGCGCGATCACGCCCAGTCCGGTCACGAACGACAGGCACTGGATGAGGCCGCCGGCGAGCGCTCCGAGCAGGTTGGAGGACATCGCGTACCGGACGTTCGCCGCGCGGGTGAAGGAGCTGCCGAAGACCACGGCTGCGAACAGCAGCGGCAGCGCGGCCAGACCCGCGCTGGCGAGCGTGGCGCCGGCCGCGCCGAGGGCGAGCAGGCGGTCGGGCGGCACGGCCCAGGCCAGCAGGGCGGTCAGCAGCAGGGCGACGTACCAGGCGCGCAGGCCCGTCGGTCGCAGCGTCGCGACGATCGCGTTGCCGACCAGCACCATGATCAGGATGGCGCTGATCACGACCGAGCTCACCACCCAGGTGCTGCCGAAGAAGAGATGGGCGCGCGTGATCGTGTAGGTCTCGAGGAACAGGAAGGCGGCGCCGAGGAAGAAGAACTGGCCGTCGATGCGGCGCAGCGAGAGTCCGGCCGCCCGCGACCCGAACAGCGCCAGCGCCGCCACCAGTCCCATGATCGACAGCCACAGCGATGGAATGCGTCGCCCCTCGACGTACAGGTAGGGCCAGTCGTCGGTGGCCGGCGAAACCTCGCCGATCGCGTTGGCGCGGCGCAGCGCGGGCGGCATGGCCCGCTCGTAGCGCCGCAGCGCGCGATCCAGCGCCGGATCGGCCGCGCGGCGCTCGGCCAGCGCCTGCCGGTCGCCGGAGAAGAACACGACGCCGCCGGTTCCCTCCAGGAGGCTCCGCCGCGGCGTCACGTAGAGGGCGAGCGGCCGCTGCCCACTGGCCTCGGCGAGCGTATCGTGCAGCCGCCAGGCGATGTACGGGTAGAAGGTCTGGAACGCCATCACGATGGCGCCGCCGGGCCGCAGCAGGGCGCGCGCTTCGCGCAGACTCTCGACGGTGTACACGTAGCTGTCGAGGTTCGTGTTCGAGAAGTTCGAGGTCAGCTTGTGCGAGTCGAGCAGACCGAACACGATCAGGTCGTACTGCGCGCGGCTCCGCTTGAAGAAGGCGCGCGCGTCGTCGATCACCACCCGGACCCGCGGGTCGTCGTACGGCCGTTCGGGGTGGACGCGCCGACCCACCTCGACGATGGCGGCGTCGATCTCCACGGCGTCGACGTGGCTCGCGCCGCTCCGCAGCGCGGCCGCGACGTCGTTGCCCGTGCCGGCGCCCACGACCAGCACGCGCTCGGGCGCCGCGTGCAGGCGGTAGGGCAGGTTGTAGTAGTAGAACGGCCGCTCCTCGGCGGGCAGCGGCTTCGGCGACCGGTCCAGGCGGGTCTCGGACAGGTCGAGGACGTACTGATAGAGCGTGTTGTTCACCTCCAGCGAGTAGGAGCCGCCGTCGGCGCCGCCCGACTGCCGCAGCACGAGCTTCTGGTAGGCGGACCACGTCGTGTCCCCGTCGCCGCTCCGCGCGGTCGCGAGGAGCGCGAGGATCAGGGCGACGCCGAGTCCCGCCGAGAGCGCCACGCGCGGCGCGCGCCGCAGCGCGACCAGCAGCAGCGCGCCGAACAGCCCGAACCAGACCAGCGGCGGCAGGCGTGCGAACGACAGCGCGGCGAACAGCCAGATCCCGAGCAGGCTGCCGGCGACGTTGATCGAGTAGGCGCGCAGGCGCCGCGGCTCCCGCTCGAAGTAGTCGCCGAGCGCGCGCCCGAAGGGCACGAAGGCCAGCGCGATCACGAGCAGCAGCAGGGCGAGCCGGGCGAAGCCCAGGAGGCGCGCGGCCGTCTCGGCGGTGGGCAGCGTCCAGGTCAGCACGTCGCGCGTCGCCACCGCCTCCGAGATGCGCCCGAAGCCGAGCGGCGCGAGTGCCGGGTGCACCACCAGACACAGGAGCGCCACCAGCCAGACCCCGTGGTCGAGCCGCAGCTGGACGCGGGTCGTGGCGTACCCGATGCCCAGCCCGAAGAAGCAGGTGACCAGCACCAGATTCGCGAAGTACGCGAAGATGCGGATCTCGGTGCCGATCCAGCGGATCAGCAGGATCTCCAGGTAGAGCGAGAGGAGGCTCACGAGCAGGAAATCGAGCTCGCCCTCGATGCGCCCGGAGCGCGGCCGTGCGGCGGCGACGTCGGTCACTGCGCTGCTGCTTCCTTCCCGTGAGACCCGAGCCGGGCCCGAAACGCGCCAGTATACGGCGTTCAACCCGTCCTTCGTATCCGTGGTACGGTCGCCGTCGCCATGGCACGATCGGCCTCCGCGCTCGTCGTCTTCGCGCTCGCGCTCGCGATCCGGCTCGCGTTCGTGCACGAGGTCGCGGGGTCGCCGCTCGGCCGCCTCTCCGAGCTTCGCGCCGCCGACATGTACTGGTACGAGCGCTGGGGCTTCGAGATCTCGCAGGGCGACTGGCTGGGCCGCGACCTCTCGCTCTTGTACACGGACTGGCAGGACCGCGTCGCGACCCGCGAGGAATGGGAAGCCTGGTTCTCGCCGAGGCTCTACAACGCGCCGCCGCTCTACCTCTACTTCGTGGCGGGCGTGTACTCCGTCGCCGGCCGCGACCCGGCCGCCGTGTGGATCGCGCAGGCGCTGCTCGGCGCGGCCGGTTGCGTGCTGCTCTACGGCATCGCCCGCCGCGCCTTCGGAGAGACGGCGGGTCGCGTGGCGGGCGTCGCCGGCGCGCTCTACGGCCCCTCGATCTTCTACGACGGAGTGTTGCTCCGCACGTCGCTGATCGCGTTCACCCAACTGGCGGTGGTGGGCGCGCTGCTGGCGGCCGATCGGTCGCGGAAGCGGGGCGCGTTCGCGCTGGCCGGCGCGAGCGCCGGCCTCGCCGTGCTGGCGCAGCCGACCGCGTTCGCGCTGGCGGTCGTGGCGCTGGTCTGGCTCGGCGTGCGCGCGCGCAGCCGGCGCGCGGCGGCCGCTGCGCTGCTCGCCTTCGCGATCGGGTTCGCGGTCCCGCTCTCCGCGCTCGTCGCCCGCAACCTGGCCGTGCAGGCGCCCGCGTTCGCGATCGCCAGTCGCGGCCCGTTCGCGCTCGTGGTGGGCAACATCGCGGAGCCGCTGCTGGGTGGCGTCGGCTTCACGATCCCGGAATCGGCGATCCAGGTCTTGCGGGACAGCGAGTTCCGCCTGCTTCCCGCCCTGTTCGGCACGCTCGCGACACACGACTCGCTCGGCGCCTTCGCGGCGTTCCAGGCCCGCAAGCTGCTCGCCGCGTTCAGCGACTTCGAGGTCTACAACAACGTCAACTACTACTACTTCGCCGCAAAGCTGGCGCTGCTCCGCTACCTGCCGCACTTCGCGCACATCGCGGGACTGGGTCTCGTGGGTCTCGTTCTGGCGCTGCGCGGCCATCGGGACGCACCCGAGCCCGAGCGGGGCGCCCGCGCGCTCCTGGTCCTGTATGCGCTCTACGCCATGTTCGCCTGCACCGTGTCGCTGGTGCTGTCGCGCTACCGGATGCCGCTCGTGGGCGCGCTGATCCTGTACGCCGGCTTCGCCGGCGCCTGGCTGGGACGCGCCGTCGCCGCGCGCCGCGCGCAGGCCGCGGCGGTCGGGGTCGCCGCGACGCTCGCGGTCGGGCTGCTGGTGGCGAGCAATCCGGCCGTCCGTCTCCACCGGTTTCGCGCGGCCGAGCCGCTGGGCGTCGCGGAGATCCTCGCGCGCGACGGCACGCCCAGCGCAGCGGCCGGCGAGCTCGAGGCCGCGGTGCCGCTCCTGGAGGGCCAACCCCGCGCGCAGGCCCTGCTCTTGCGCGGGGCGGCGCGCTATCGCGCGAGCATCGGCGAACGCGCCCGCGCGCGCGCGCTCCTTCGCCGCGCCGAGGCGCTGCAGCCCGGAGAGCGCGAGTGAAGGAGCGCGCGCTCGAGATCGACGCGCTCAAGTGCGTCGGGATTCTCGCGGTCATCCTGATCCACTCGCTGCGCTCGCCCTGGGAGCCGGGCGTCGCCCCGATCGAGATCGAGCTGCGGCCGCTGCTGCGGTTTGCCGTCCCGAGCTTCCTGTTCGCCTCGGGCTTCCTGTACGCGACGACGGCTCCGGTGCCGGCTGCCGTGACGCGGCGCCGCCTGCGCCGCCTGCTCGTCCCGTACCTCGTCGCGTCACTCGCCGCGCAGGTCTTCTGGCAGTTCTCCAGCCGACCCGATCCGCGCACTGCGTCCGTCCTGCTCGACCTGCTGTTCGGCTGGTCGTTCGGCCCCTACTACTACGTGTTCGTGATCGTGCTGCTGGTGCTGGCGACGCCGCTCTTCGCCCGGATTCCGCGCCGCCGCGCACCGATCGTGTTGCTCGCGCTGCTCGCGCTGCAGGGACTCTTCGAGACGGGTTGGATCGTGCTCCCGTGGCGGTTCCTGTTCCGCAATCCGCTGCTGTGGGCGGGCTACTTCTACGCCGGCTGGTGTGCACGCCTGCATCACGACGCGTTGCGCGCGGCCGTCGCGCGCGTGCGCGGGCCCGCGCTCATGGCGCTGGCGCTGCTCGTGGCGGGCTGCTTCGCCCTCACGCAGCAGGGGCTCGAGATGATCGCGAAGCGTTCGCTGACCTGGTTGCTCGTGTACGCATCGATCGCGTTCGTGTTCGTCGCGGCCTGCGGGCGACGCACGCCGCCCGGTCCGGTGCGCGCGCTCAGCGACGCGACCTACGCGATCTACCTGCTGCACGTGTTCTTCGTGGTGGGCCTCGCCGGCTGGCTGTCGCCGACGGCCGGCGCGCTCGACGTCGTCTACCTGGCGCTGCTCTGGAGCGCGGGTCTGCTGGGCTCGCTCGCGGTGATCGCGCTCTCGCGCGCGATTCTGGGTGACGAGCGCTCCCGCGCATGGCTCGGCGCGTGAGCGCCGCGTCGGCGCTCAGGCCTCGCCGCGCTCCACGGTCTGCGCCGCCTCGCTCGCCTCACTCGCGAACTCCCCGGCGAAGAGCAGGCCCAGCCCGACCCGCAGCAGGATCAGGCCCGCGGACAGCACGAGGTTGCAGGCCAGCAGCGTCGCCTCGTCGGCGTGGTGGCGGAAGATGAAGACGAAGGCGACCTGGCTGGTGCCGATGCCGGCCACGGCGATCGGCAGCGAGGCGACCAGCGCCACCACCGCCACGCCGACGAACAGGTCTCCGACGGGCAGCGTCGCGCCGAAGGCGTGCAGCGCGACGCCCGTCAGCGTGATGAAGCTCAACACGAACACCAGGCGCAGCACCAGAAGCCGGGCGAGCGTCGCGGGTCGCGCCACCCGCAGCGCGCGGAACACCGAGAGCTCGCGGATCCGGTCGACGGGGCCGAGCGAGCCGGGCAGCCGCAGCAAGGCGAAGCCGGCCGCGAACCCCACGCCCGCCGCCACGACGACGCCCGCCTTCACCTCCGCGGCCTGCGCGCCGAGCGCGAGCGCGCCGAGCGACGAGAGCCCCAGCAGGATCAGGAGATCGACGGACGTGATCAGCAGGGCGACCCCGGCGCCGTCGCCGAGCGACACGCCCGCGCGTCGGCGCAGCAGCACCGCCAGCGCGCCGAGTCCCAGCGCGTACTGGGCGATGCCGAGCAGATAGGTGGCGGCCTTGATGCGGGCGGCGCGGGCGACCGGCAGCCGGCCGCCGGCCTCGGGCACCAGGCGCGCCAGCGAGAGCGCTTCGACGGCGAGGCTCACCGCGCCGTAGAGCAGGAGCGCCGGCAGGAGCCACAGCGCGACGTCCCAGCTGAGCGCGCGCAGCACGCGAGCGAGCGGGATCTGCGTGAACAGCACGGCGAGCGCCGCGACGCTGACCGCGATCGGCAGGAAGCGCCGCACCCGCCGCAGGCGCTCGCTCATCGGCCGGTCGCCTGCCACACGAGTCCCGGCGCCTCGCGCTTGTCGAACACCAGTCCGTAGCTGAAGCCGAGCGTCACCGACGCGGCGAGCAGGCCGAGCGCGAGCCACAGTGCGGCGGCGCGGACCCCGCGGCCGCGCGTCCAGTCGGCCAACACCTCGCTGGCGTAGAAGGCGAAGGGCACGCACAGGCCCAGCAGGTAGGTGCCCTTGAGCGTCGCGAACCACGGATTCCGCCAGGTGAACAGCACGTAGCCCGCCAGCGTGAAGGCGACCAGCAGCAGCAGCGGCAGATCGGGTCCGCGCGGCGACAGGACCGCGCGGCGCAGACCCCGGAGCAGGCCGACTCCGAACGCCACGCTCGGCAGCAGCGCCAACACCAGGATGAGCGTACCGAGCCGCCGGACCTCGTCGCTCTTCGCCGGCAGGAAGAAGCGGTGGCCGTCGAACCACAGCGTCGCGTGCGTGCTGCCCCAGACCGAGCGCAGCAGCGCCGGGTTCAGCACCTGCGGATCCCGGAAGGTCGCGAGCGGCAGGTTCACGTAGTCGTACGGGCGGCGTTCGCCGGGCGGCATGCTGAACATCACCTCGTGGACCGGCAGTGCGTGCGGATACACGTATCCGTGTCGAACCCAGGTGCGCGCGTAGAACCAGCCTCCGGCGAGCGAGGCCACGAGCACGACGAGTCCGATGCGGACGCCCGCGGCGCGCCCGCGGCCGCCCCGCCAGCCGGCCGCCGCGTAGGTCCCGAGCGCGGTGGCGAGCGCCACCGCGCCGCTCAGCTTCGTGAGCAGCGACAGGCCGGCGGCGGCGCCGACGCCCGCGGCGCGCGCGGCGCTGTCCCGGGCGCCGCCTTCGAGTGCGCGCGCCACGCCGACCACCGCCAGCGAGGTGAACAGCGCCGCGACCAGCTCCTCGTTGACCATCGCGGAGATCATCACGTGCCCGGGCAGGAACAGGAGCAGCGCGGCGGCCAGGAGCCGCCGCCGGGCGTTCTCGGGGTCTGCGCGCCGCACCAGCTGCACGGCCAGCCACACGATCGCGAGCCCGGCGGCGGTGCTCGCGAAGCGCACCAGCACGACCGCGAAGTCGAGATCGAGGGCGTTCGCGAGGCGCGAGAGCGCGGCGCAGAGGTAGTAGAAGAGCGGCGGGTGCGAGGTCGACCAGCCGGCGTCGGGCTCGGGCAGCGCCCAGGAGTGCGACAGCCGCCGCACGTACTCCCAGTTGCCCTTGGCGTCGTAGCCCCACAGCGTCGGGTAGCGGAGCGCGTTGTTCACGCGGATCGCGCAGCCCACGGCGACGAGCACGGCGCCGATCGTCGCGGGCCGCCGCCAGTCCGGCTTCACGAAGCGCCCCGCGCCTCGAGGAAGGCCTCGGCGAACGCCGGCGCGACGCGGTCCCAGTCGAAGCGCCGCGCCCACGCACGCGCCCCCTGCGACAGCTCCTCCGCGCGCGGTCCCAGCGACAAAAGCTCCCCGATGCGCTGCTCGAACGCGTGCTCGTCCCCGTCGGGCACCAGAAAGCCGGTCTCGCCGTGGCGCACGGCGTCGCGCAGGCCCGGCGCGTCGGTCGCGACCACCGGCGCGCCGACGGCGTTCGCCTCGATGACCGTGATCCCCCAGCCCTCCTTCACCGAGGGGCAGACGCAGACGCGCGCACCGGCGACCAGCGCGTCGCGCTCCGCGTCGCTGACGAAGCCGGCGAAGCGCGTGCGCGCGCCGATGCCGAGCTCTCCGGCCAGCCGCTCCAGCGCCTCGCGCGTCTGGCCGCGGCCGATCACCACGACCTCGAGGTCGGGGAAGCGCGGAACGAGGCGCGCGGCGACGCGCAGCAGCAGGTCCACGCGCTTGTAGGGCTCGAGCCGCCCGAGGTA
>CP070734.1:372858-383897 GCA_020347605.1 Deltaproteobacteria bacterium
TGCAGGGGATTCATCGTGCCGGGGTCGACGTTCAGGTACGGATCGAACTTGAGGAAGGTGACGCGCAGCCCGCGCGCCTTCAGGAGCGCGCCGATCGAGGCCGACGCGAGTCCCTTGCCGATCCCGGAGAGGACCCCGCCGGTGATGAAGATGAACTTGGTGGGTCTCGCCGGCATCCTCCCCCCTCGGCGCGTCAGCGCATCGCCGCGCGCGGCTCGGATTCGACGCAGTCGTGGACCGACGCGCGCCGGCACTCCCCGCGCGGACGCGCAGTGCGGGGCTCCGGGGCGCACACGGACATGTTCACCTGTGATGCGGTTTTGGGATGTATACCGTGGGGCCGCGCACGCCGCAATCCGCGGCCCGGCGCCCCGGGGCCGGCGCGGCCGGACAGGTACGCCCGCGGTCGCGGCGGCCGCGGTCAGGGCACCAGGGGCGCTTCGAGGAGACCCGCGGTCTCGGGGAGACCGCGGTTCAGGTTGACGCACTGCACCGCCTGGCCACCCGCGCCCTTCACGAGGTTGTCGAGCGCCGAGAGCAGCACGAGCGCGCCGCTGCCCGCGTCGGCGAACGCCGCCACGTCGCAGAAGTTGCTGCCCCGCACGGCGGCGATGCGCGGCGTCTCGCCCGGCGGCAGCACGCGCACGAACGGTTCGTCGGCGTAGGCCGCCTCGAGCACACCGCGCGCATCGTCCGCGGAGAGCGGTCGCAGCGGCTGCGCGAAGACGGACGTGACGATGCCGCGAATGGCGGGCAAGAGATGCGGCACGAACGTGAGGCTGACGGGGGCCCGCGCCGCCGCGCTCGCCTCCTGCTCCATCTCGGGGAGGTGCCGGTGCACGCCACCCACCTTGTAGGCGCGGCAGCTGCCGTCGACCTCGGCGAACAGGTACTCCTCCGCAAGCGTGCGACCGGCGCCGGATACGCCGGACTTGGAATCGACGAACAGGGTTCGATCGAGCGCGAGCAGTCCCTCGCGCAGGAACGGCACGAGGGGCAGCAGCACCGAGGTGGGGTAGCAGCCGGCCGCGGCGATCAGCTGCGTCCCACGCAGCGCGTCGCGCGTGAGCTCGGGAATCCCGTAGACCGCGGCGTCGAGCAGCTCGGGCGCGGGGTGCGCCCCGTACCACTTCGCGTACAGCTCGGGATCCCGAAGCCGGAAGTCGGCCGACAGGTCGGCCACCACGACCCCCTGCGCGTACAGCTCGCGCACCACGGGGGCCGACGCCGCATGGGGCAGCGCGGTGAAGGCGACCTCGGCGCGTTTGGCGAGCGCGACCGGGTCCGCGGCCTCGAAGCGCAGCTCGGTGAGGCCGCGCAGCGACGGGAAGGCCTCGCCCACCGGCCGTCCCGCCCGCTGCTCCGAGGTGACCGCGACGAGCTCGGCGTCGGGATGGCGCAGCAGGATGCGGAGCAGCTCGAGGCCCGTATAGCCGCTGGCACCCACGACGGCGACTCGCATGTCTGTTTCCTCCGAGAAAGACCCGCCCGAAGCGCCGCCCCACCGGGCTCGGCGGGTCCCAAACGCACGACGGGAGGCCGCGGTGGCCTCCCGTCGTGGCGATCGAGGTGCGGATCCGGGGACTACCGCTTGGAGAACTGGTAGCGCGCGCGCGCTCCCTTCTGCCCGTACTTCTTGCGTTCCTTCTTGCGCGGGTCGCGCGTGAGGAGCCCGGCGCGCTTGAGCACCGGCCGGAGGCCCGGGTCGAGCCGCTCGAGGGCGCGCGCGATGCCGTGGCGCAGCGCACCGGCCTGCCCGGTCGGCCCGCCGCCGCACACGCTGGCCGCGATGTCGTAGCGGCCGGCGGAGTTCGTCACTTCCAGCGGCTCCTGAACGACGATGCGCAACGTGCCGCGTCCGAAGAACTCGTCCACGGGGCGGCCGTTGACCCGGATGTTGCCGCTGCCCATCCGCAGCCGGACGCGGGCGATCGCGGTCTTGCGCTTGCCGGTGGCGTTTAACTCGGAGACGGCTTCAGGCAAGGGTGAGCTCCTCGGGCTTCTGGGCGGCGTGGGGGTGATCCGGGCCGGCGTAGACCCGGAGCTTCCCGAACAGCTTCCGGCCGAGCGTGCCCCGCGGCAGCATGCCGCGGACGGCGCTCTCCAGCACCCGCTCGGGATGCGCGCCCTGCAGCACCTTCTCCGCCGTGACCGTGCGCAGGTGACCGGTGTAGCCGGAGTGGCGCTGATAGAGCTTGTCGCGCAGCTTGTTTCCGGTCAGCCGGACCTTCTCGGCGTTCACGACGATCACGAAGTCGCCGCTGTCGACGTGCGGTGTGAAGTAGGGCCGGTGCTTGCCGCGCAGCACCTCGGCCACGCGGGTGGCGACCCGCCCCAGCACCTGATCGGACGCGTCGACCACGTACCAACGGCGCTCGAGGTCCGAAGCCTTTGCGCTCGTGGTGGCGCGGTAGCCCTGTGCGGCCATCGTTGCAAAGCCCCTGTCCAGACGATCCGGGAGGGCGAATCGATACCCCACGACCCCCGGCGCGTCAAGCGGGCGGCACGGCCAACCGGTCGGGATCGCGGGGATTTCCGTAATCGACCCGCACCAGTGTCAGGCCCCGCGCGGGCGCCGTGGGCCCGGCCTGCCCGCGGTCTCGAGCCGCCAGCAGGACGGACATCGATTCGGCCGGCCGCTTGCCGCTCCCCACCTCCAGGAGCGTCCCCACGAGGGCGCGCACCATGTGCCGCAGGAAGCCGGTCCCCTCGACCTCGATCGCGATCTCGTCCCCAGGGGCGCCGCAGACGTCCAAGCGGAGCAGCGTCCGAACCGTCGTCGTGGCCGAGCTGCCCGTGGACTGGAAGCCGGCGAAATCGTGGGTTCCCTCGAGGGCGCGGGCCGCTTCCCGCATCGCCGCGACGTCGAGCGGGACCGGGACTGCGTAGGCCGTCCGCGCGCGCAGGGCCGAGCGCCGCGCGCCGTTCCAGATCCGGTAGCGGTAGAGCTTCGAGACGGCGTCGCGGCGGGCGTGAAACGCCCCGGGCATGGCCATCAGCCCGACCACCGCGAGGTCGTCGGGGAGAACCGCGTTGAGGGCGCGTGCGAGCTCCTCGGGGAGCAGGCGCGTCGCCAGCGAGACGCTGGCGACCTGCCCCTCGGCGTGGACGCCGGCGTCGGTCCGCCCGGCCCCGACGAGCCGGATGCGGCGCGCACCGCAGACCCGCGCGATCGCCGCCTCCAGGACGCCCTGAACGGTTCTACGGCCGGCCGCCTGGGATTGCCAGCCCGCGAAGTCCGTCCCGTCGTACTCGAGAATCAGCTTGAAGGTCTGCACCCAAGATCCCGTGAGAATCGGGGAAGCCGGCGTCCGGTCGGCGGTCCCTTCGGGCTAGTTGGCGCGGAAGCGCGTCTCCGCGAGCTTGACGGCGTTGGCCGCCGCCAGGCGCAGCGTGTCGGCCACGATCCACAGCAGGAGACCGCGCGGGCTCGAGGGGTCGCTGCGCATCCGGCCGATCAGGACCTCGGCGGAGCCCGCCGTGGAGCGCGTCGTCGGGCCGAAGTCGCCCTCGACGAGGGCGACGCCCGGCGCCTTCTCGAAGGCGGCGAGCGCATCGGAGAGCGGCAGCTCGCGTTCCGTCTCGACCGCGAGCAGCGTGCCGTCGCCGGTGAACGTGGGCACCTGCAGCACCGACGCGGCGACGCGCAGGTTCTCCCCGAGCAGCCGCCGCACGTCGCGGGCCAGCGCACGCTCCCGGCCGGTGTGCCCGTCGGGATCGACGCCGCCGACCCGGGGCAGACAGTCGAAGGCGACCGGTCCCGGAAACACGCTCGGGTCCGGCATCTCGCGCTGGCTCAGCAGCGCGACGGTCTCGTCGTGCAGCGACTCGATCCCGCGCAGCCCGTGCCCCGAGACGGCCTCGAGCACCGTGCCCACGACGCGGCACAGACCGGCGGCGCGTTCGAGCGGAGCGAGCACCAGAGCCCAGGCCAGCGCAGAGCCCGCAGCCGAAGCCACCACCGGTCCCGAGAGCGCGGCCGGAGGCGTCCCGAGGTCGGTCACGACCAGCGGCACCTCCGCGACGTCGGCCAGCGCGCCGGACAGATCGAAGGCGGGCACGCGCCGCTCGAGCGCGGTCCGCACGTATTCGCGGCAGACGTCCGGCGGGGCGCACAGGAAGGTGAAGTCACCGAGGTCGTGGGCCTCCGTATAGACCGGCACGGAGTCGCCCTGGAAATCGATCACCGTTCCGAGCGAGCGGTCGGTGGCGATGGGCAGCAGCTCGGCGATCGCGACGTGGCGCTCGTCGAGCACCGAGATCACCTCCCGGCCGAGCGCCCCGGTCGCGCCGACCACCGAGATGCGCAGCGTCGGCCGCCCGCTCATCGCGCGCGACCGAGCCGCTCGAGGACGAGGTCGCCCATCGCGCGGCAGCCGATCGTCTCGGTCGTCTCGCCCGGCAGGAGCAGGTCCTCGGTGCGATGGCCGTCCGCGAGCACGGCGTCCACCGCGCCGCGCACCGCGACGGCGGCCTCCGGGGCGTCCAGGCTGTGCTCGAACATCATCGCCACGGACAGGATGGTAGCGAGCGGGTTCGCGACGTCCTTGCCCGCGATGTCGGGCGCCGAGCCGTGAACGGGCTCGTAGAGACCGATCCCGCCCTCCCCGAGGCTCGCGGACGGGAGCATTCCGAGCGAGCCGGTCACCATCGCCGCTTCGTCCGAGAGGATGTCGCCGAACAGGTTCGAGGTGAGGATCACGTCGAAGCGGCGCGGGTCGCGCACCAGCAACATGGCGCACGAATCCACGAGCTGGTGGACGAGCTCGACGTCCGGATATCCGCGCGCCACCTCGTCGACGACCGTCACGAACAGCTGCGACACCTCCAGCACGTTCGCTTTGTGCACGTGGGTCACGTGCCGGCGCCGACCGCGCGCGGATTCGAACGCGACGCGCGCGATGCGGGCGATCTCGACCTCGTCGTACACCATGGTGTTGCGCGCCTCGCGGCGTCCGTCGACCAGCGCCGTCCCGCGTGGCTCGCCGAAGTAGATGCCGCCGGTGAGCTCGCGCACCACCAGCAGGTCCACGCCCTCGAGCACCTCCGGGCGCAGCGTCGAGGCGCCGAGCAGGGCCGGAAACACGCTGGCCGGGCGCAGGTTCGCGTACAGGCCGAGATCCTTGCGCAGCCGCAGCAGCCCCTTCTCGGGGCGCCGGTCCGGCGGCAGGTGGTCCCAACTCGGCCCGCCCACGGCGCCGAGCAGGACGGCGCGGCTCGCCCGCGCGCGCTCCAGCACCTCGCTCGTGATCGGCTCGCCGCAGGCCTCGATCGAGGCGCCGCCGATCGGCCGCTCCTCGAACGCCAGCGACCGGCCGCTCTGCGCGGCCGCCGCCTCGAGCACCCGGCGCGCTTCGGCGACGACCTCCGGACCGATCCCGTCCCCGGGCAACAGCAGGATGCGGTCCACGCGCGGACTCCTAGATGCCCTTGGGCTCGCCGACCGGGCGGCGCCGCTTGTGCCACTGGAGCTTGTTGAGCCCGTGCACGTAGGCCTTGGCGCTGGCGACGATGATGTCCGTGTGGGCGCCCTGCCCGATCACGCGGCGGCCGCCCTCGGAGAGCGTCACGGCCACCTCGCCCTGTGCGTCCATGCCGCCGGTGATGGCGTTCACCTGGTAGCGCACGAGCTCGCTCTTGCTCCCCGCGAGCTCCGCGATCGCCTTGAAGACGGCGTCCACGGGCCCGTCCCCCTCCGCGGAGGTCGTGCGGGATTCGCCGTCGATCGCCAGCTCGACCGTCGCGGTCGGCGTCGCCGTCGTGCCGGTGACCACCGAGAGGTTCTCGAGGTGGTAGGGCTCGTCGGTGCGGATCACCGTGTCGGTCGCGATCGCCTCGATGTCCTCGTTGAAGATGGTCTTCTTCTTGTCGGCGAGGCCCTTGAAGCGGCGGAAGGCCGTCTCGAACGCCTCGCCGGTGAGCTCGAAGCCCAGCTCCGAGAGCCGATCCGCGAACGCGTGCCGGCCGGAATGCTTGCCGAGCACCAGCTCGCTCGCGGTCTTGCCGATCGACTCGGGCGTCATGATCTCGTAGGTGAGCTTGTGCTTGAGGACGCCGTCCTGGTGGATGCCGGCCTCGTGCGCGAACGCGTTCGCGCCCACGATCGCCTTGTTGGGCTGGACCGGGATCCCGATGATCGACGAGAGCAGGCGGCTCGCCGGGTAGATCTCGTGCGTGCGGACCCGCGTCTCGAGATTCGCGAAGACGTCGGGGCGCGTCTTGATCGCCATCACCACCTCTTCCAGCGAGGTGTTGCCCGCGCGCTCGCCGATTCCGTTCACCGTGCACTCGACCTGCCGCGCACCGGCGCGCACCGCGGCCAGGCTGTTCGCCACCGACAGGCCGAGGTCGTCGTGGCAGTGGACCGAGAGCACCGTCCGCTCGATGCCTCGGATGTTCTTCCGCAGGTGGCGGATCAACGCGCCGTACTCGTCGGGCGTGGTGTACCCGACCGTGTCGGGGACGTTGAGCGTGGACGCACCCGCCTCGAGCGCGGCCTGGAACACCTGCACCAGGTAGTCCCAATCGGAGCGCGTGGCGTCCTCGGCCGAGAACTCGACGTCGTCGCAGTAGCCCCGGGCCTGCCGCACCGCGCGGTCGACCTCCTCGAGCACCCGCTCCCGGCCCATGCGCAGCTTGTGCTCGAGGTGGATGTCGCTGGTCGCGATGAACGTGTGGATCCGCGGCTTCGCGGCGCGCTCGAGCGCCGCGGCGCAGCGCTCGATGTCGGCCGCGCCGGTGCGCGCCAGGCCGCAGATCGTCGTCTCGCGCAGATCCTCGGCCACGCGGGAGACCGACTCGAAGTCGCCCTCGCTCGCGATCGGAAAGCCCGCCTCGATCACGTCGACGCCGAGCTTCTCGAGCTGGCGGGCGAGCGACAACTTCTCCGAGAGGTTCATGCTGCAGCCGGGCGATTGCTCGCCGTCGCGCAGCGTCGTGTCGAAGATGCGGACCGTTTCGAAACTCATCACAGGGTTCCTTCGCCGGCATCGCGCGCGGGTTCCGGGAGTTCCTCGAGGGACCGCCCCGTCCGCCAGCGCCAGAAGAGTTCCACCGGACCCGAGGAAACATAGACGATTCCGACCAGGAAGAGCGTGACCGCCGGCTTGAGCAGGATGGCGCCGAAGGCGATCACCAGGAACACGTTCGTGCGATAGGAATGGCGCAGGTCGAGATCCTTGAAGCTGCGGTACGGGATCGGACTCACCATCAAGAGACCCAGCGCCACCACCCCGAGCCCGACGAGCGGCGCGGGCACGCTCCACGCGAGCCCCTGCTCGCGCAGGAAGCCCGCGAACAGCGTCGTCGCCAGCACCATGCCGGCGCCGGCGGGGCTGGCGAGGCCCTCGAAGCGCCCGGCGTAGCGCCCCGGCGACACGTTGAAGCGCGCCAGGCGCAGGGCCGCGCAGACCGTGAACATGAAGGCCATCACCCAGCCGGTCCAGCCGAGCTTCTCCAGGTGCCCGGCGTGAAACGCCAGCATCGCCGGGGCCACGCCGAACGAGACGGTGTCGGCGATCGAGTCGTACTCGACGCCGAAGCGGCTCGTCGTCTGCGCCATGCGCGCGATGCGTCCGTCGAGCGCGTCGAAGATCCCGGCGAAGATGATGGCGACGGCGGCTCGCTCGAAGTCGCCCTGCGACGCCTTCACGATCGCGTAGAAGCCGGCGGCGAGATTGCCGGTGGTGAACAGATTCGGGAGCAGCGCCGCGAACCCGCGCCGGTTCGGATCGCGTTCCCGGCGCCGGCGCCGCCGCGCGCGCAGCGAGCGCTCGTGCAACACCTGCGGCTCGCTCGCGTCGTCCGGGCGGCCGATGGGCACCCGGTCTTCTCCGGTGCTCACGCTGCGGCCCTCCTCGGCGCCACCGCCTCGGGGCGCAGCACCGCCACGACGCTTCGACCGCCCCGGACCCGCTCGCCGCGCCGCACGCGCAGCTCGGCGTCGTGCGGCAGCACGACGTCGGTGCGGGAGCCGAAGCGGATCAGGCCGTAGCGATCCCCGCGCCGGATCCAGTCGCCCACGCGCGGGTGGCACACGATGCGGCGCGCGATCAGCCCGGTGATCTGGACCACGCGCACCGCGATGCCGCCCGCCGTCTCGAGGGTCATGGACAGGCGCACGTTCTTCTCCGCCGCGCGCCGATCGAAGGCCGCCAGGAAGGCGTCGCCGCCGCGCTCGATGGCGACGACCCGGCCCGCCACCGGGCAGCGGTTCACGTGCACGTTGAAGATCGACAGGAAGATCCCCACGCGCATCGCCTTGGACCCGTCCGGAAGCTCGACCTCGCCCGCCTCCACCACGCGACCGTCGGCGGGCGCCACGACCGACGCCTCGCCGGCGGCGATCTCGCGCCGCGGATTCCGGAAGAAGAACGCCACGAAGCCCGCCAGCGCCAGCCCCACCCACGCCAGCAGCGCCAGGTCCGCGAGCGCGCACAGCGCAGCGGCGCCGAGCAGCGCCCCGCCGAAGCGGAGCCCATCCGGTGCGATCCGCGCCGTGGGCCGTTCGGCGAAGACGGGGGGTGTCTCGGTGGGACGTTCGACGGTCATCCTCAGTTCTTCGAGCGGTCGACCAGGCGCTTCTCGGCCAGCCACGGCATCAGTCCGCGCAGGCGCGCGCCGACCGACTCGAGCGCGTGCTCCCGCGCGCGGCGACGCTTGGCGTTGAAGGAGACGCCGCCCGTCTGGTTCTCGATGATGAACTCCCGCGCGAACTCGCCCGACTGGATCTCGCGCAGGATCTCGCGCATGCGCTCCCGGACCGACGCATCGATGATGCGGGGACCGCGGGTCAGGTCGCCGTACTCGGCCGTGTTCGAGACCGAGTAGCGCATGTTGGCGATCCCGCCCTCGTAGATCAGATCGACGATCAGCTTCACCTCGTGGATCGTCTCGAAGTAGGCCATCTCCGGCGCGTAGCCCGCCTCGACCAGGGTCTCGTAGCCGGCCGTCATGAGCTCGGTGAGCCCGCCGCACAGGACCGCCTGCTCGCCGAACAGGTCCGTCTCCGTCTCCTCGCGGAAGTTGGTCTCGATGATGCCGGCGCGTCCCGCGCCGATCCCCTTGGCGTAGGCCAGCGCGATCTGGAGCGTGTCACCGGACGGGTCGCGCTCGACCGCGACCAGCGAGGGAACCCCGCGGCCCTCTTCGTAGTGCGCGCGAACCGTATGCCCGGGGCCCTTGGGCGCCACCATGAAGACGTTGATGTCCTTGGCCGGCGCGATCCGCCCGAAGTGGATGTTGAAGCCGTGCGCCACCGCGAGGTAGTTGCCCGGCTGGAGCTGCGGCGCCACGTCGCGCTCGTAGACCGCCGCGGCGTGCTCGTCCGGGACGGTCAGCATCACGACGTCGCCGCCGTGGGCGGCCTCGTCGGGCGTGACGACGCGCAGGCCGGCCGTCTCCGCCTTGGGCCGCGACTCGGAGTCCTTGCGCAGGCCGACCACGACCTCGACGCCGGAATCCCGCAGGCACAGCGCGTGCGCGTGGCCCTGACTCCCGTAGCCGAGGATGGCCACCGTCTTGCCCTCGAGTCGCCCGAGGTCCGCATCCTTGTCGTAGTAGATCTTCAGTGCCATGCCGTCTCCCAACGTCTTCGGACGTTCTGGTGCGCCGCCGCAGGGGCTCTTCGAATCAGCTTCCGCGGGACACCGCAAGGGGCCCGGTGCGGACCAGCTCGCGGATCCCGAGCGGCTCGAGCAGGCGGCAGATCGCGTCGATCTTCTCCTGCACGCCGGTGAGCTCGATCACGAACGACTTCGCGTCCACGTCGACGATCTTGCCGCGGAAGATCTCGGTGATGCGAAGCACCTCCGCGCGCGCCTCGGGGGGCGGCGCGACCTTGATCATCGCCAGCTCGCGGCCGACGAAGTCGCCCTCGGTGTGGTCCTTGACCGTCATCACGTCGATCAGCTTGTGCAGCTGCTTCGTGATCTGCTCGATCGTGTCGTCGTCGCCGTGCGTCACGATCGTGATGTGCGAGACCTCGGGATCGAGTGTCGGCGCGACGTTCAGACTGTCGATGTTGTAGCCGCGCCCGCTGAACATTCCGACGACGCGCGACAGCACGCCGAACTGGTTGCGGACGCGGATCGAAATCGTGTGACGCATGTCGCCCCCGGCCCTACGCGGAATCCGGATCCCGGAGCAGCATCTTCGCGGAGGGAGAGCCGGCGGGGACCATCGGATAGCAGTTCTCCTGCTCCCGCACGTTGAAATCGATCAGCACCGGGCCCGCGTGTGCAAACGCCTGCTCCAGGACCGGCTCCACCTCGGCGACGCGGCTCGCGCGCAGCCCGAGCGCGCCCATCGCCTCGGCGAGCTTCACCCAGTCGGGCGCCACGTGAAGGTCGCTGCCGGAGATGTGGTTGTCGTAGATCAGCTGCTGCCACTGGCGGACCATGCCGAGGTAGCGATTGTTGATGATCGCGACCTTGATCGGGAGCTGCTGCTCGACGGCCGTCACCAGCTCCTGGATCGTCATGAGCAGCGAGCCGTCGCCCGCGATGCAGATGACCGGCTCGCCCGGCCGACCGACCTGCGCGCCGATCGCGGACGGAAGCCCGAACCCCATCGTGCCGAGGCCGCCGGAGCTGATCCAGTTGTTGGGACTGCGGCAGTGGTAGTACTGGGCCGCCCAC
Source organism: Deltaproteobacteria bacterium (assembly GCA_020347605.1). Taxonomy (GTDB): domain Bacteria; phylum Myxococcota_A; class UBA9160; order UBA9160. The sequence goes on from CP070734.1 coordinate 383,496, forward strand.
ATCTGGTGCTGACCGACGTCCGTGGTGATCACCGCCTCGCCGCGCGTCATCTGGTAGATCTTGTCGATCACGAACTGCGGCAGCAGCGGATCGTCGGCCCCTTGCGCGTAGGCGACCGGGTGCTCCGCCTGCCACTCCTCGATCTTGCGCCACCACGGCTCCGTGCGCGCGTAGAAGCGCTCCAGATCGCGCTCCGACTCGAGCAGCTTCAAGAGCTTCTGGAGGCAGTTCTTGACGTCGCCGACGATCGGGATGTCCACGTGGACCGTCTTGCGGATCGACGTGGGATCGATGTCGATGTGGATCTTGCGCGACCTCGTGCTGAACGCGTCGAGCTTTCCGGTGACGCGGTCGTCGAAGCGGGCGCCGACGGCGACGAGCACATCGCACTGGTCGACCGCC
>CP070734.1:383997-394982 GCA_020347605.1 Deltaproteobacteria bacterium
GACAAGATCGCGGCGCTCGAGCGAGGTGAGATTCCGATCTTCGAGCCGGGTCTGGATGCTCTCGTGGCGCGCAATGTCCGGGAGGGCCGCCTCTCGTTCACGACGGATACGCCGGGCGCGGTGCGCGGCGCCCTCATCGTGTTCATCGCGGTGCAGACGCCGCCGCGCGAAGATGGCGCGACCGACCTGACGGCCGTCGACGCGGTGGCGCGCGAGATCGGCCGCGTCCTGGACGGCTACAAGGTGATCGTCACCAAGAGCACGGTGCCCGTCGGAACGTCGAAGCGGGTGAAGGCCCTGATCGAAGAGGAGGTCGCGGCGGCGGGGAAGCAGGTCACGTTCAGCGTCGCCTCCAATCCCGAGTTCCTGCGCGAGGGCGCGGCGATCCGCGACTTCATGCGTCCCGATCGGGTGGTGATCGGCGCCGACGATGAATCCTCCCTGGCGATTCTCAAGGACCTCTACCGCCCGCTGTATCTCAACGAGACGCCCTTCGTGATCACGAACATCGAGACGTCCGAGCTGACCAAGTACGCGGCGAACGCGTTCCTGGCCACGAAGATCTCCTTCATCAACGAGATGGCCAACCTCTGTGAGTCGATCGGCGGCGACGTCCAGGCGCTCGCGCGCGGCATCGGACTGGATCAGCGGATCGGCTCCAAGTTCCTGCACGCCGGTCCCGGCTTCGGCGGCTCGTGTTTCCCGAAGGACACGCGCTCGGCGGCGCACTTCGCGCGCGAGGCGGGCGAGGAGCTCGAGGTGGTGGAGGCGGTGATCCGCGTGAACGAGCGCCAGCGCAGACGCATGACCACCAAGATCGTGGCCGCACTGGGCGGCGAGACGGCGGGCCGGACGGTCGGGGTGCTCGGGCTCTCGTTCAAGCCGGAGACCGACGACATGCGGGATGCCCCCTCCATCGACATCATCGCGGACCTGGTGGCCGCCGGCGCCGAGGTGCGGGCCTACGATCCCGCCGCGATGCCGCACGCCGCGCGTCTGTTGCCCGAGGTCAAGCTGTGCGAGAACGCGTACGACGCCTGCACCGGCGCCGACGCACTGGTGATCCTGACCGAGTGGAACCAGTTCCGGATGCTCGACCTCGATCGGGTGCGCAGCCTGCTCGCGCGCCCCATCGTGGTCGACCTGCGCAACGTGTACGAGCCGGGCTCGATGCGGGCCGCCGGGTTCGAGTACCACTGCGTGGGCCGCTAGACGTCCGACGTGCCGCGCCCCATCCACGCCGTGGTGCTGGCCGGCGGCGCCGGTGAGCGCTTCTGGCCGCGCTCGCGTCGCCATCGGCCGAAGCCGTTTCTGGCGCTCAGCGGGGGGGCGACCCTGCTGGAAGCGACCCTGTCGCGCGCCCGCCGCTTCGCCGGGACGGATCGCGTCTGGATCGTGTGCGGGCCCGAGCACGCCCGTGCGGTGCGCGCCGGGTGCCGACTCGCACGCGGGCGCGTTCTCGTCGAGCCGCGCCGGCGCAACACGGCGATGGCGGTCGGACTCGCGGCGGCGCGCATCGCGGCCGAGGATCCCGATGCCGTGCTGGCGGTGCTGCCCGCGGATCACCGGATCCCGGATGCGCGCGCCTTCGCCGCGGCGATCCGCCGGGCGGCCGACGCCGCGGCCGGAGCGTCGGCGCTCGTCACACTCGGCGTGCAGCCCACGCGTCCCGACACCGGCTATGGCTACATCGAGGCGGGCGCCGCCGCCGGCGCCGGCTTTCCCGGCCTGCGCCGGGTGAAGCGCTTCGTCGAGAAGCCGGATCTGGCACGCGCACGGCGTTTTCTGCGGCGCGGTGGCTTCTTCTGGAACGCGGGGATCTTCGTCTGGACGGCGCGTACGATCCTCGACGAGATCGAAGCCTGCGCACCCGAGCTGCACCGCGCGCTCGCGCCGATCCGCAAGCGGCCGCGCGGTGCCGGCAGCGCAGCGGCCCGGGAGTCCGCCTACCGCCGCGCGCCCTCGGTGCCCATCGACATCGCCGTGCTCGAGCGCAGCCGCCGCGTCTGGACGTTGCCGGTGGCCTTTCACTGGAGCGACGTCGGGACCTGGCTCTCGCTGGCCGAGGAGCTGGGCGTCGACGCTTCGAGGTCGCACGTGATCGCGGGCGAGTCGATTCTCGAAGACGCGCGCGGCAACCTCGTCTGGGGAGACGACGGCCGGCTGATCGCGCTGCTCGGCGTGAGCGGACTGGCCGTGATCGATGCGGGCGACGCGCTGCTGGTCGCGAAGCTGGATTCGAGTCCGGACGTTCGGCGCATCGTCGGCGAGCTGCGGCGCCGACGGCGCGGCGATCTGACCTGAGGGCGCCGGCGCGGTCCCCCGCGCGGGCGCTGGGGCAACCCGCGCGCAGACCGTGTGCAGCGACGCTGCAGATTTGGCGCACGCGGCTGCAGGCGGGCGTCGCCGGCTCTAAGCCTCCACCTCCCATCGGCCGAAAAGATCAGCGATGCCGACCCCCGGGCGCGATTCGGACGCGATCCAGTCGCTGCGCGCGATCCCGCTCTTTGCGAGCGTGGGCCGCGACGATCTCGATTCGATCGCGGCGCACCTGATCGAGCGCCGCTATCCCAAGGGCTCCACGATCGTCGAGGAGGGCCTCGAGGGCGACTTCATGTACGTCCTCTGCGAAGGTCGCGTGAAGGTCACCAAGCTCTCCGACGACGGTCGCGAGAAGATCCTCGAGATGCTCGACGGCGGCTCGTTCTTCGGCGAGATGGCCTTGCTGGACCGCGCGCCGCGTTCGGCGTCGGTCCGGACGCTCAGCGACGTTCGCCTGCTCGCGCTGTCGCGGGCGGACTTCCTGTCGGTGCTGCGCAAGAGCCCGGACCTCGCCATCGCGCTGATCCAGGAGCTCTCGAGGCGCCTGCGCTGCGTCGACGAGCAGGCCAGTGCGCTCTCCTTCCAGCGGGTCAAGGAGCGCGCGATGGGCCTGTTCGAGCGCCTCGCGCACGAGCCGGTTTCCGACGAGCCGTTCCGCGCAACGCCGCCGCTCACCCATCAGCAGATCGCCGACATGATCGGGACCTCCCGGGAGACCGTCACCCGCGTCGTGAAGCGCCTGAAGGAAGCCGGACGGCTCCGACAGTCCCGGAAGCGGTATCTGGTCCCGAACGGGGGCGAGAAGTCCCTCCATTAACCCACAGGGCGGACGCGGCCGATAGCTCCCTGCATGGAAGTGCGGGACCACCCGTTTGCCCAGCGTCTGCTCGCGTCCCTGCGTTCCGGAGTCGTCGCGGTCGACTCCAGCGGGGCCCTGGCGGCGCTCAACGCCGAGGCGCAGCGGATCCTGGGCTGCCCGACGGGGCCTCCCGCGGCCTCGCTGGGACTGCCGTGCTCGGTCGCCCTGGCGCCCCAGCCCGCCGTGGCCGAGCTCCTGATGTCTGCGCTCGACGGTCGCGACGGCCCGACCCGGAACGAGCTTCCGCTCGAAGCGGAGCCCGGCAGCGAGGGTCGAACCATCGGCTTCACGCTGCTTCCCGTCGGCGCATCCCCCGGCGCCTCGAACGGAGCGGCACTCCTGTTTCGCGATCTCACGCGCTACGAGCGCCGGGACGAACAGGAGCGACTCCGCGAACGCCTCGCGGCGCTGGGTCAGATGGCGGCGGGTCTCGCACACGAGATTCGCAACCCGCTCGCGAGCATGGAGGTGCTCGTCGGTCTGCTGAAACGGCGCCTCGGTCGCCGCCCCGAGGAGCTGGCGCTGCTCGCGGAGCTCAAGGGCGAGCTGCGAACCCTGGCCGACACCGTCACCGCGAGCCTCGAGTTCGTGAGACCCGTCGAGCCGCTTCGCGGCCGGGTGGATCCCGTGGAGCTGCTGGAGGAGTCGCTGGCCCTGGCGCGCGCGCGCGTCGCGTTCTCGGGTGCCATCGAGCGCGACTACGCCGAGAACGTGCCGGCGCTCTTCGCCGACGGCGAGCAGCTGCGCACGGTCGTGACGAACCTGATCGTGAACGCGCTCGAGGCGATGGCCGGCTCGGCGTCGCGAGCGGGACACGTGCTCCGCCTCGGCCTGCGGACGGTCCCCGCCGCGGACGCTTCGGTGCCGGCGCCGGCCCGCTGCGCCGACGACCGCGCGCCGTGCGTCCGTCCGCCTCCGCAGCTCGTGATCTCGGTCTCGGACACCGGCGCCGGCGTGCACGAGGAGCTGCGCGAGCGGATCTTCTATCCGTTCTTCACGACCAAGGAGCGCGGCTCCGGCGTCGGGCTCGCGAACGCGCAGAAGGTCGTCGCCTGCCACGGAGGGTCCATCGAGCTCGCCAGCGCCGCCGGGGCGGGCGCGCGCTTCTCCGTCTGGCTGCCGACGTCGAGCGAGGATTCGACGTGCCCGTGATCGGTCGCGCGCGCATCCTGCTGGTCGAGGACAACCCGGCGCTGCGCAGCGGCCTTGCGCGCGCGCTGCGCGAGGCGTGGGGCGACGTGTACGAAGCCGCGGACGGAGACCGCGCCATCGCCCTCCTGCGCGATCGCGACGTGGAGGCGTACGACGTGATCGTCACCGATCTGCGCCTGCCGGGCGCCGACGGCGTGGAGGTGCTCCGCGCCGCGCGCGACCGCGATGCGCGCACGTGCGTCCTCGTGCTCACCGCGTTCGGCACCGTCGAGACGGCGGTGACCGCGATGAAGCTCGGGGCCTTCGACTTCCTGCAGAAGCCCGTGGACCTCGAGCAGCTGGACGTCCGGATCGCCCGGGCCGTCGAGCACAGTCGCCTGCTTCGCGAAGTCGGCGCGCTGCGCGCCGAGCGCGCCGAGAAATACGCGCGCGCCCGCATCGTCGGCACGAGTCGCGGACTGCGCGATGCGGTCGAGCTGGCGACCCGGGCCGCACCCACGCGCGCGACCGTGCTGATCACCGGCGAGACCGGAACGGGCAAGGAGCTCATCGCAGGCCTGATCCACGGTCTTTCAGCCCGCGCGGACGCGCCCTTCGTCACCGTGAACTGCGCGGCCATTCCCGAGACGTTGCTCGAGGCGGAGCTGTTCGGTCACGAGCGCGGTGCCTTCACCGGCGCCGACCGCACGCGCGTGGGTCGCTTCGAACAGGCGGATGGCGGCACCCTGTTTCTCGACGAGATCGGGGACATGTCGCCGCCCACGCAGGCCAAGATCCTCCGGGTGCTGCAGAACGGAGAGTTCCACCGTCTCGGCAGCACGCGCGCCCGGCGGACCGACGTTCGCATCGTCGCTGCGACCAACCGGGATCTCGACGCGGCGATCCGGGCCGGATCGTTCCGCGAGGACCTGTACTTCCGCCTCAACGTGATCGGCATCCACGTGCCCCCGCTGCGCGAGCGCGTCGAGGACATCGAGCCGCTCGCGCGCGCGTTACTCGAGAAGTTCGCCCGCGAGCTCGGCCGTCCGCGTTCCGGGTTCACGGCGGGTGCGCTGGAGCGCATCCGGGCCCACGCCTGGCCCGGGAACGTGCGCGAGCTCGGCAACGCGATCGAGCGAGCCGTGCTCATGTCCGACGGGATGCGCATCACCCGCGCCGACCTGGCGCTCGGGCCCGACGACGCTGCGGAGGCGCCGGCGCCGCCCGCCGTCTGGCGTCCGCAGCTCCCGCGCGGTGGCCTGCCGCTCGCGGAGGCGGAGCGGGCGCTGGTTCTGGAGGCCCTCTCGCGCAGCGAATTCGTGCAGAAGGACGCGGCGAAGCTGCTTCGGATCAGTCGTCGCAAGCTCAACTACATGATCGCCCAGATGGGGATCACCCACCCTTCCTGGCGCCGCAATCGCGGAGACACGCCGCACGCCGCCGCAGGGCCGGCGGGGGGCCACGTCGAGGGCGAGACGCGCTAGAATGCCCGGCCATCCGTGTCCCGGCGGGCCCGGCCGACGGCCGGGCCCGTCGGCGTCCGGTGTGAGGCTGAGGTGGGTCCATGGCGTTGGGTGTAGCTCGAATTCTCGCGGCGATGCTGTGCGTTGCGACGCTCGTGGCGTGCGAAGGCGAGCAGCAGAAGCTGTCGGAATACCTGGAGCGCGCGGCTGCGTTCGCCGCCGATGAGAAGCACGCCGAAGCGATCCTCTCCTACCGCAGCGTTCTGCAGATCGATCCCAACAACGCCACGGCCCACTATGGGCTCGCCCGGAGCTTCATCGCGACCCGCAAGCCGCGCGAGGCGTACTGGGCGCTTCACGAGACGGTTCGCCTCGATCCGTCGAACCGGGAAGCGCGTCTCATCTACGCCCAGCTCCTGTTGATCGCACAGCAGAACGAGCAGGCGCTGGAGGAGGCGGGTGCGCTCGTCGACTCCGACCCGACGGACCCGACCGGGCACCTGATGCGCGGTCAGGCGCTGATGCGGCTGCGGCGCGAGGCCGAAGCGCGCGAGGCCTTCGAGCAGGGCATGGAGGCGGCGCCGGATGCGCCCGAGCCGCTGATCTTCATGGCCGGCTTCCTGGCCCGAAACGGCGACCGGGAGGCGGCCGAGCCGCTCTACGTCCGGCGCGTGGAAATCGACCGATCGTTCGACTCGCTCTCGGACCTGGCGCGCTTCCTGGCGGAGGATCCGTACGGCGATCGCGATGCGGATGCGGAGCGCCTGTATCGCGAGGCGCTCGAGGTCGCGGAGCCCGACGAACGGACCGTCGCGGTACAGATGCTCGCGAGCTTCTACTACGGGCGTGATCGCTTCGCGGATGCGGAGCAGGTGCTGCAGGAGGCCATCGCGCAGGAGTCGGACGCCTTGCCGCTGATCTATCTGCTGGCGCGCCTGTACGCGAGCCACGGTGAGACGGCCAAGGCGGACGCACTCCTGGAGGAGGCGACGCGGGCGCGACCCGATTCCGCGGACGCGTTCCTGCTCCACGCGGACTACCGGCGGCGCCAGGGCAACTTCGACGGCGCCCTGGAGGCGATCGAAGCCGGTCTGCGGGCGGAGCCGGGCAACCTGCGCGCCCGACTGCGCAAGGCCGAGCTGCTGGTGGACGCGGGCTTCCGCGAGGAGGACGCCACCCGGATCGCTCAGGGTCGGAGCGTGGTGGACGCGATCCTGGCACGCGAGCCCGAGAATCCCGACGCCCTGTTCGTCCGGGCGAAGATCGAACTGGCCGAGTCGAACCCCCCCGGTGCGGTGGACGCGATGCGCCGCGCGTTGCAGGAGCGACCCGACTGGGCGCGTGGACACTTCATGCTCGGCTCGGCGCTGTTTCTCGCCGGTGACCGGAGCGAGGCGCGTGCCGAGCTCTCCAAGGCACTCCAGTTCGACGCCGCATTGTTCGAGGCGCGCAAGCTGCTGGCGCGCGTGCACGCATCGCTGGGCGAGCACGATTTCGCGATCGACGAGGCGCGCCGCGCGCTCAAGGAGTCACCCGACGACCACGAGCTGCGCGTCCTGATGGCGCAGAGCATGATGGCGCTGCGCGATACCGACGACGCGCTCGCCGCCATCGAGCAGATCCCGGAAGCGGATCGCGGCGCGGAGGCGCACTACGCGCTGGGTCGCATCTACTTCTCGCGCGGCGACCGCGACGCCGCGCGCGTCCACCTGAACGCGGCGAACGCCGCAGAGCCCAACCATCCCGAGATCCTGCGCGCGATGCTGAACCTCGACCTCACCGAGTCGCGTCAGCGCGAGACGTACGAACGGATCCGGGCGGCCGAGCGGGAGAATCCGAAGGACGCCAGACTGATCCACCTGCGCGGAATCGCGGCGCTGACGCTCGGCCGCGGCGGTGAAGCCGAGACGAGCTTCCGGCGGGCGATCGAGGTGGACCCGAACCATCTGCAGTCGTACGCCAGTCTCGCGCGCTACCTCGGGCTCCGCGGGCGCCGCGACGAGACGCTCGAGACCTACCGCGCCGCGATCGAGGCGCGGCCGGAGGTCGCGCCGCTGCGCCTGATCCTGGGCATCCTGTTCGAGGGGATGGGGCGGAACGAGGAGGCCATCGCCGCCTACGAGGAGGCGATCGAGCTCGACCCCAACCTCGCGACCGCGAAGAACAACCTGGCGTATCTGCTGGCCGAATCGGGTGTGGACCTGCAGCGGGCCCTCGACCTCGCACAGGATGCCAAGTCGCTGCTCCCGGACCATCCGAGGGCGGCCGACACGCTCGGCTGGGTGCTCTACAAGAAGGGCATCCCCTCGGCCGCGATTGGCTACCTGAAGGAGGCCGAGAACGGCCTCCCGGCCGGGGACCCGGGCCTCGGGGTCGTGCGGCACCACCTCGCCCTGGCCTACGAGGCGGACGGCCAGCCGGAGCCGGCGCGGCGGGTGCTCGAGCGCGCGGTGTCGGATCTCGACGCGGCGGGCGAGGACGGCCCCGCCGAGGCGGCCACGGAGCCGACCTGGGCGACCGACGTGCGCGCCATGCTCGAGCGCCTGAACTCGGGATCGACGGCCGCCGAGGGCTGACCCCCACCCCAGAGTCCCTCCGGGCCGCGCCGCCCGGAGCCCCGTGTCAAGGGATTCCCTTGATCTGCCGATAGGTTCGCGTCGCCGGCCGCGCGCCTGCCGGCCGGCACGACGCAGGCTTCTGGAGGGACGCTATGAGCTCCTGCACGTTCGCACTCGGACCGATCCTCGTCTTGACCGTCGGACTCGCCGCGCACGCCGCGGAGACTCCCGCGGGCGAGAGCGCGATGCCGTCGTCGGCAGCGGCTGCCCTGGATGCGGGCGACGCGGCCCGGGACGCCTCGGAACCCGACGCGACCGCTGTGGCGCCGGCCGCGATGCCGGAGCCGGGTTCGCCCGCGGAGGCGGTGACCGCCGAAACCCCGGCGGGCGAAGCCGTCGCGGACGAGAGCGGGACGTCGCCGGACGACGCGGAAGCGGGGTCGTCCCCGGCCCCGACGGCCATGGTGGATCCGGAGGCCGACACGACCGCGCTCGAGGCGGAGCCGAAGCTGCCCGGAGCGGTGGGCTACGACGCCCAGGGCCGCCAGGGATGGATCCACACCGTACAGGTGGGCGACACGCTCTGGGACATCTCGGACGCCTACCTGGGCACACCGTGGGTGTGGCCCTCGATCTGGCAGCAGAACGAAGACATCGCCAACCCGCATCGCATCTACCCGGGCGACCAGATCTGGATCACGCCGACCGAAATGCGCCGCATCACGCCGGAGGAGGCCGCCCGGTTGCTGGCGGGTGAGCCGGCCGCGCCGGCCGCGCCCGCGGCGATCGAAGACGCGCTCGACGCGGCCGTTCCGCTGGAGGGCCCCGAGCCGGCCGGCCCCGTGCTTCGCTACCCGAACGTCGAAGCCGTCGGGCTCGTCACGGTGGAGGAGTTCGAGGCGGCTTCGAGCATCGTCGACAGCACGTCGCCCTACGTGTGGCTGACCCAGGGCGCCACGGTGTTCATCGGCCTGGGCGACGGCGAGGTCGAGGTCGGAGATGAGTTCACCGCCTTCCGCGTCAGCACCGAGGTGCGCGATCCGGAGACCCGGACGGTCCTCGGTCACTTCGTGACCAATCTGGGTTGGATCGAGATCGTGAAGGTGCACCCCGAGGTGTCCGAGGGCGTGGTGCGCGCCTCGTTCTCGGAGATGCGGCGGGGCGACTCCGTTACGCCGCGGCACTCCGTCCCGGCGGAGATCCCGCTCCGCCCGTCGATGGGTCCGATCGAGGGTCGGATCGTGTTCGCGCCCGAGCACCGCGACATGGGCGCTATACACGATTTCGTGTTTCTGAATCGCGGTGCCCTTCACGGCCTCGACGTCGGAAACACGCTCGAGGTGTACCGCGGCGAGCTCCGCGCAGACGACGCCGTTCGCGGCAACGAGGTCTCGCTGCCCGACGAGATCGTCGCGAAGCTCGTCGTGGTTTCGGCGCGCCCGGAGACGTCCGTCGCCGTCGTGACCCGGGCCGACGAGGAGCTCGAGACCGGCGACCACTTCCGGACGCCGATGGAGTAGCGGCGAGCGGACGGCCGCGGCCCGCGTTGCGCGGCGGTGGTGTGCGGAGCTACTAGAGGAGGCGGCCCCGGTCCCGGGAGCCGCCTGCGTGAGCGCCGAACCCACGGCCGTCCTGGATCCCGCCGACCCGTGCCAAGCGACGAGGCGCGTGCTTCGCGCCTGGCTCGCGTTCCACGCCGTCTTCGTCTGGTACCCCTGCGAGGCGCGCGCCCTGATCGATCGGATCCCCGATCCGGACGAGGCGCTGCGGGCCTCGCGGCGGGCTCCACCTCCGCACTTCGATCCAGGCGCCGCGCTGACGGCGCTGCGTCGCGCCCGCGCCGTCGCCGTGCCGATCTCCTCACCGGCCTATCCGGCTCGGCTCGCGAGGCTCGGCGACGCGCCGCCGGTGCTGTTCGTGCGCGGATCACCCGCCGCGCTGGCTTCCGACGCGGTGGCCCTCGTCGGCGCGCGGGCCGCGAGCGCGCACGGCCTGGCCGCCGCTCGCGAGCTGGCGCGCGCGCTGGTCCGGGCGGGTCTGGTGGTGGTCTCGGGCCTGGCCCGGGGCGTCGATGCTGCGTCGCACCAGGGCGCGCTCGAGGCGGGCGGGCGTACGGTCGCCGTGCAGGCGTGCGGGCCGGATCTCGTGTATCCGAGCCGGCATCGCCCGCTCGCGAGTCGCATCGCCGGCAGCGGCGCCGTCGTGACCGAGCTGGCGCCGGGCACGCCGCCGCTCCCCAGACACTTTCCGTTTCGGAATCGAATCATCAGTGCCCTGGCGCGAGCCGTCGTCGTCGTCGAGGCGCGCGAGCGCAGCGGCTCGCTGATCACCGCACGCCACGCGCTCGACCAGGGCGCAGAGGTGCTCGCGGTGCCCGGGCCCATTTCCGTCGCCAGCTGCCGCGGCTCCAACCGGCTGCTCCGCGACGGCGCGGCGCCGGTGCTGGACGCCAGTGACGTGCTCGCGGCCCTCGGTCTGCCGCCGCCGGCCGCTTCGACGACGGGCGAAGGGAGGGCTAAAGAGGACGCGCCGCGTCATCGCTCGATCCTTCTCGCCATCGAGCGGGAACCCGCGAGCCGCGACGAGCTGGCGCGGCGCCTTCGGCTGTCCCCCGCCGAGTGTGCGCGGGTCCTCGTCGAGCTCGAGCTCGAC
>CP070734.1:395082-405910 GCA_020347605.1 Deltaproteobacteria bacterium
AGCTCCTGCTGCTGCACGGGGCCGAGCACGGCGAGGCCCCGGAGGCCGGCCCCGGCGACATCGTCGCCGTCGCGAAGCTCAAGCACGTCCGCACCGGACACTGCCTGACGACCGAAAAAGGCGGTGTAAGGCTCCCCGAACCGACCATTCCCCAGGGCGTGCTTTCTTACGCCATCCAGGCGAAATCAAAGGGAGATGAGGATAAAGTTTACGCCGCGCTCGGCCGACTTGTGGAGGAGGATCCGACGCTCCAGCTGGGGCGGGAGCCCTCGACGGGGGAGTTCCTTCTGACGGGGATGGGTGAGCTCCACATCCGGACCACGGTGCAGAAGATGCGCCGCATGTACTCGGTGGATGTGGAGCTCAAGACGCCGAAGGTTCCGTACCGGGAGACGATCACGCGTCGGGCCGAGAACGTGGAGGGCAAGCTCAAGAAGCAGACCGGCGGCAAGGGGATGTTCGGCGTCTGCTACCTGACGGTGGAGCCGCGTGCCCGGGGCGAGGGCTTCGAGTTCGCGGACGAGATCGTGGGCGGCGCGATCCCCCGAGGCCTGATCCCGGCGGTCGAGAAAGGGGTGCGGGAATCGATGCAGCACGGACCGCTGGCCGGCTACCCGGTGGTGGACATCCGGGTGCGCTGCATCGACGGGAAGCACCACTCGGTCGATTCGAACGAGATGGCCTTCAAGCTCGCCGGTTCGTTCGGCTTCAAGGCGGCGGTCGAGGCCGCCCGGCCGACGTTGCTCGAGCCGGTCATGAACGCGGAGGTGTCCGTACCGGACGATTGCGTAGGCGACATCATGGGCGATCTGTCGAGCCGGCGCGGCCGGGTGCAGTCGAGCGAGGCGCAGGGGTCCGGGACCGTGGTTCGGGCGCAGGTGCCGATGTCCGAGATGCTCGAGTACGCCAGTGTGCTGACGAGCCTCACGGGCGGCAAAGGCGCTTTTCACATGGAGTTCTCGCACTACGAGGAGGTGCCCGCTCAGATCCGCGACAAGGTGATTGCGGAGGCGAAGAGCAGGCAGGCGGAAGAAGCCTGAGCCTGGCGGGTCTTCCGGCAGCGACCGGCAGACCGCGGGCACGCCGCCGTCGGGGGTGAGAGGGACGTGCCGGTCGAGAAGAACTCGCACAAGATCCGCCTGACGCTGTCGGCGCAGGCGGAGCGCTACGCGCGGCGCGACGCCCCGGTGGGCGTCCGGCGGATGGCGGCTCGCGGCGCCCTCCCCCTCCCGCCCATCGAGCTCGCGACCGTCCTGTTCGTCCTGCTCCACGACCCGGATACCGAGGTCAAGACGCGTGCGCGGGAGAGCCTGGAGAACCTCCCCGATCCCATCTACACGACGGTGGTCTCCGGACGCGCCCACCCCGCGGTCCTCGGGCATCTCGCGCACGTGCTCAAGGATCGGCCGAAGATGCTCGAGCCGCTGGCGCTCAACGCCGCGACGGACGACGAGACGATTGCGTTCCTGGCCACGCTGACCCACCGACGCATCGTCGACATCATCTCGAACAATCAGGAGCGCATGCTGCGCTGCCCGGACATCGTCGAGGCGTTGGGCTCGAACCCGCTCACGAGCCGCTCCGTCATCGACCGGATCCTCTCGTTCCTGGGTCTCGAGCGGCCCGAGGCCGAGGCCCCCGAAGAGGTGGAGACCGACGACGCCCTCCCGCCGCCCGTGGAGGTCACCGACGCGCAGGCGGAGGCCGCCCTGCGCGCGGTCCTGTCGAACGACGCCAGCGAATTCGACGCCGAGCTCATCCGGGAGAACGGGGAGGAGATCTCGGAGGAAGTGCAGCAGAGCCTGTTCGCGCAGATCCAGGAAATGACGGTGATGCAGAAGGTGAAGCTCGCCCGGATGGGCAACAAGGAGGCGCGCGGAATCCTGGTCCGCGATCGCAACAAGGTCGTCGCCTCCGCCGCGATCCGGAGCCCGCGCATCAACGACAACGAAGTGTCGCAGTACGCGAAGATGCGAAACCTCTCCGATGAGGTGGTGCGCATCATCGCCGCCAACCGCGAGTGGACGAAGAGCTATGCGGTGAAGCTCGCGCTGGCGACGAACCCGCGCTGTCCGCTCTCCGCCGCGATGAAGTTCCTGAATCATCTCCAGGATCGCGATCTCAAGAGCGTGATGCGCAGCAAGGACGTCCCGTCGCCGATTTCCACCCATGCTCGACGCATCCTGACCAAGAAGGGGAAGATCTGATGGCGGAGCCGGGGCTCGAGCAGACGCACGTGAAGGCGCGCATCCTGTACTGGGGAGCGGAGGGATCCGGCAAGTCCAGCAACCTGCGCGTGATCCGCGCCAAGCTCCGGCCCGACCATCGCGGTGAGCTGCGCAGCGTGCCGACGCGCGTCGACCCCACGGTGACCTACGAGGAGCTTCCGATCGAGTTGGGCGAGATCTCCGGAGTACGCACCAGCATCGACATCATCGCGGTTCCGGGTGGCGCGGAGCACGGGCCCACGCGAAAGCAGCTTCTCGACCGCGCGAACGGCGTCGTGCTCGTGGTGGACTCGCAGCGGCACCGGATCGACGACAACATGGCGGCCTTCGAGGAGCTTCGGCAGCTGCTCGCGTCCTACGGGCGCAACCTGCGGCAGCTGCCCATCGTGGTCCAGTACAACAAGCGCGACCTGGCCGACTCCTTCGCGATCGAAGAGCTGCACCGGAAGCTCGATCTGCGCGGCGCGGCCGCCTTCGAGGCCGAGGCGCGGCGGGGCACCGGGGTGCTCCAGTGCCTCACCACGATCTCGAAACGCGTGATTCGCGTGCTGCGCGAGCAGGGCGACCCGATGGACACCGCGCCGGTAAAGACGCAGCCGCTCCGCACCCCGCCGGCGCCGGCGGCCGTCCCGCCCGCGCCGGCGCCCGCGCGCGACGTCCCCGTCGCGGGGCCGCGAGCCCGCGAGATGGAGGAGGCGATCCGCCGGGAGCGCTCCCACCCCGAGGCGCGGGAGATCGCCGAGACGGCCGATCGCGCCCGCGCGGTGTTCGAGGCCTCGTTCGGCGAGCTGGCGGGCGGGGCGAACCCGACCGACGCGTCGGCGCTCGCGCTCGGAGCCATCGAGTCGGTGGGCCGCGCCAGCCGGATCGACGAACGCAGCATTCGCGTGCCCCTCGAGCTCAAGGACTCCGCGGGTCGCCCCGTCAAGCTCGCCCTCACGATCCGTCTCGATCCACTCAGCGGCGGAAGTGACGATTGATGCGCAAGGGCATCGCCATCCACGGGCTCACCGAGGAGACGCTCCAGCTGCTGCCCCTGCTGGAGGCGAATCCCCGCGTCGAGATCCGCGTCGTCTTCGACCCGGACCGGGATGCCGCGACCGAGCGCCTGCGCCAGCTCGATGCGTCGCTCGCCACGGCGATGGGGGAGCGGCTCACCGACGACCCGGAGCGACTCGTCGCCACCGAGGGCGTTCAGGCCGTCGTCGATGCCGGCGCGGGCACGCGCTTCGCCGACCGCTGCCCGACCGCCCGCGAGCGCGGACTCGAGATCGTGTCACCGCTGACCGCCCGGCTCCTGTGGGGCTACGGCGGCGGTGCGCGCGACCGCAAGAGCGACCTGCTCCAGGCCCTGCACGAGGTCGTCGACTCGGTGGACCTCGCCGTGGACACCGACGAGCTGTTCGAGCGCATGCTCGAGATCGCCATCTCGACGATCGGCGCCGAGCAGGGATCGCTGATGCTGCTCGACACGGAGACCCGGGAGCTTCGCATCCGCGTCGCGGTGGGCGTCGAGCGCGAGCTCTGGGAGAAGATCCGCGTGCCGCTCGGCGAGGGCATCGCGGGGCGGGTGGCGGCGGACGGTCGCCCCCTCCTGCTGCGCGGACGCGCCGACCGTCAGGCGTACCGCATCGTGCGCGAGCGGGGCGACGTCGAGTCCGCCATCTGCGTCCCGCTGCTCCACGACGGCGCCGTGCTGGGCGTGGTCAACCTCGCGACGAGCTCGCGGACCGACGCCTTCACGCAGGCGGACCTCGAGTTCGCGGAGCAGCTGGCGAGGCTCGACGCGCGCATCATCGCGCGCGCCCAGGAGCACGAGGCCCTGCGCGAAAAGGCCGCGCGCTACGCGATCGCGCGCGAGCTCGGAGACGTTCTGCAACAGCGAACGCCGATCGGCCAGCGGCTCCAGGCGCTGTGCCGCTACCTGGCCGAGCGGTTCGGCGACGGCATCGCCAGCGTCTATCTCTTCGAGGAGGGCGACCCGCACGTCCAGCTCGCCGCCACGTCCCTCGCGGGCGGCGGCTTCGGAACCGAGTACCGCGTGCGCATCGGCGAGGGGATCGACGGACGCGTGGCCCACGAGCGCCGACCCTCCTTCCTGCGCGGCGAGGACGGGGCCCTGGTCTACGCCTCGCTGCCGCTGGTCGCCGGCGATCAGCTCGTCGGCATCCTCACGGTGCAAGCGGGCAGCTCTCCGCCGACGCGGCAGACCCTGCTCGAGATCGCCGACGCCACGGCGGAATCGATCGCACAGTCGACGCGCGAGGCGCGCATGTCGGCGCGCGCGACCAAGGTGAGCGCGATTGGCGAGATGGGCATCCGCCTCATCTCGATCACGGACATCGCGGACGTCGTGCAGCTCGCCACGTCCTCGGCCGCGATGATCCTCGAGGCCGATCACGCCATCCTGCGCCTCAAGGATCAGGAGACCGGTCGCTTCGTGATCCGCTCCTACCACGGGTCGGCCGACGGGCCGCTCCAGGAGAAGCTCTTCCAGCTCGACAAGCGCGTGTCCGTGGATGCCATCAAGCGGCGCGCGCCCTTCGCGGTGCGGGAGGTGTCGGCGGATCCGTCGCTGGTCGAGTTCGGCGCGGACGTCCGGTCCCTCGTCGCGGCGCCCCTCAAGCACGAAGGACAGCTGATCGGCACCCTCGCGATCTACGACAAGATCGCGCCCGACGGCTTCCACGCCAGCGTGTTCCGCGAGGACGACGTGCAGATCTTCACCCGCTTCGTGTCCTATGCGGAGCGCGCGGTCGCGAATGCCGAGCTCTACTCGGCGGTCAAGCGCCACGGCAGCGTGGACGCGGAGACCGGCCTCCCCAACGAGACCTACCTCGAGCAGCGGCTCGGCGAGGAGATCGCCCGCGCCGCCGGCCGCGACGGGGCGCTGGCACTGGTCGTCTGCCAGATCGAGAACTGGGGACGCATCAGCCGCGAGGCCGACAGCGAGCAGATCACGCGCATCGTGCGCCGCAGCGCCGAAGCGCTGCGCCACCACGTGCGGGACTTCGACCTCGTCGCGCGCACCGGCGAGGCCTTCTTCAGCGTCATGCTCCCCGACCCGGGGGCCCCCGCCGACGAGACGGTCTCCAAGCTGGCCCGCGCCGTCGCCGAAGAGGTGTCGAACGACGATCGGATCAACACCCCGGTGCGCCTCGCGCTGGCCTTCGGCTTCGCCGTGTATCCGGGCGACGGAGCGGATCGCGAGTCCCTCCGCAAGCACGCCGCCCTGCCCCGCATCCGCATGGTGTGAAGCGCGCCGGGCGGGCCCGCCGCCCCGACCTCTAGAGCAGCTCTGCGAGCGCTCGCTGCGGCAGGCCGAGGGATTCCGCCACGCCCTCGCACACCACGTGGCCCCGCCAGAGATTCACGCCCAGCGCGAGCTCGGGAGACGCGCGCAGGGCCTCCTCGATGCCCAGGTCCGCGATCTGCTCGGCGTACGGCAGGGTCGCGTTGGTGAGCGCGAAGGTGGAGGTTCGCGGCACGGCCCCGGGAATGTTCGGCACGCCGTAGTGGATGACGCCGTCCACCCGGTAGGTGGGATCGGAGTGGCTCGTGACGCGGATCGTCTCGACGCAGCCGCCCTGGTCGACGGCCACGTCCACGATCACCGAGCCGTCCTCCATGCCCGCGACCATCTCGCGCGTCACCAGCCGTGGCGCCCGGCGCCCGTACACGTAGACCGCACCGATCAGGAGGTCGGTTCCCGCCACGGAGCGCTCGATGTTTCCGCGATTCGAGTAGAGCGTATTGAGCTCGCCGCCGAAGATGTCGTACAGGTACGCCAGGCGTTTCAGGTCGACGTCGAGGACGTCCACCTCGGCCCCCAGCGCGTGGGCGACCCGGACCGCATTGATCCCGACGGTCCCCGCGCCGATCACCGTCACGCGCCCGCGCGGGACCCCGGGCACCCCGCCCACGAGCAGCCCCTTTCCGCCGCGATCGCGCTGCAGGAGGGTCACGCCGATCTGCACCGCAAGCCGCCCGGCGACCTCGCTCATCGGAGCCAGGACCGGGAACGAGCCGTCCGGATTCTGGATCGTCTCGTAGGCGACGCCGATCACGTCGGCAGCCAGCAGCGCGTCGGTGAGCTCGCGCGCAGCCGCCAGGTGAAGGTACGTGTAGAGGATCTGGCCCGCGCGCAGAAATGCGACCTCACGCGCGCTGGGCTCCTTCACCTTCATGATCAGGTCGGGCGCCGACCAGGCCTCCTCGGTGTCCACGATGCGCGCGCCGACCTTCTCGAACGCCGCGTCGGGGAACCCGCTGCCGAGTCCCGCCCCGCGCTCGATCAGGACCTCGTGGCCGCGCCCGCACAGGGTGCGCGCGCCGTCGGGAACGATCCCGATGCGGTTCTCCTGGTCCTTGGTCTCCCGCGGAACGCCGATTCGCATGCCCCCCTCCCCCCAGCCGCACGCGCCGCCTACTCGCGATACGCCTCGATCAGGATGTCCGCGACCTCCGGCCGCATGATGCGCGGGTCCGGCCGCTGGCCGCTGCGGAGCTGCTCGCGCACACGCGTCCCGCTCACCGTCATGGGCTTCTCGTCGGGATGGTTGTCCGTGAGGTCGACCCGGCCCAGCGACTCGTAGAAGGCCGCAAATCCGACCTTGCAGGGACGCAGCCGGAGGTCCCCCTTCAACTCGTCGAAGATCTCGTGCGCCTCGAAGTCTCCCCAGATCGGCGTCCCGTCGTCGTACGGAGCGTCGGCGTGCTTGCGGCCGATCACCAGATCGGAGAATCCGTAGTTCTGGCGGTAGATCGCGTGCATCACCGCCTCGCTCGGCCCCCCGTAGAACATCTTGATGTCGAGGCCGATCAGCTCGAACACGTCGCCGAGATCGTAGCCGACGGATTCCCACAGAGCGGCGTCCTTGTCCCCCTGGCCCAGCAGCCGATTGTCGTGGAGAACGCGATAGCAGCGCATCCGCATCACCGCGGGCACGTCGTCGCCCTTCAGCTCTCCGACCAGGGGATTGAGGACGACACCGGTGAAGTCACCCTCGCGCGTGAGCTTCTCCGCGCCGTAGACGAGCGCGTACTCGTGGGCCCGGTGCAGGGGATTGCGGGTCTGGAAGGCGAGCGCCCGCTCCCACTTCCGCTCGCGGATGAAGGCCCGCGTCAGGCGCGGCGAGAGCATGTACTCGCCGTATTCCGGGTGGACCGGCTGTGGCAGCGTGCGGATGCGGCCGCCCACGAGCTTCGTGCGCGGGTCGCCGAGCACGGCGTGCGCGCCGGGATGGTCGTGCCGATCGGTCCGGTAGACCCGGGTCAGGTATTTCTGCTTGTCCCAATCGAACGATTCGATCTCGTCGAGGATCCCCACCACGGCGCCGACCTCGTCGCGCAGAACCGCCGAGCATCCCCGCGAGAGTGCCCGCAACTCGTCGTCCGAGACGGGAAGCGAGAGCGGAATGGTCCAGGCGTACGGCCGTCCGTTCGCGTTCACGACCCGCTCGTCGAGCACGCGGTGCCAGGTCGCCGCGTCCATCGGACCCTCGCACGGCGACAGCGCGCCGTCGGAGAACCGGTAGACGGTCGAGACGTCGGCCCGCGCCACGCGAATCGGCGGCAGTCGCTCCGCCTCGTCGAGGAACTTCTTGCGGTACTTGAACGGGAGGACGCGGTCCACCGGCTCGGACAGGCCACCGTGGACCGGAACGAGGTCGCGTTGCGTGCTCGGCTCCGATTTGGTCACTTCGCGCTCCACTGTGCATTCGGGCCCGCGAGCCAGACGGGATGTGCGCCGTCGCCTTTCGACAGGAGAACCCGCTGCTCCGACCCGTCGAAGCGGCGGACGAAGAGACTTTCGCGGCCCCGCTCCTCGGATTCATACACCACGTAACGCCCGTCCGGCGATACGGACGGAGAGAACTCGTCCGTCACGCCGCGCCCCAGGGACGCCTTGCCCGATCCATCCGGGCGCATCCGCCAGAGCTGCCAGCGCCCCCCGATCTGCGCGCTGTACACCACCCAGCTTCCGTCGGGTGCGAACGCCGGGTCCCGACCGAAGCCGAGTCGACGCGGCGGGCTGCCGTCGAGGTCCGCGCGCATGAGCTGCTCGCGCCCGTCCGGGCGGCTCGACACGTAGAGGATCCAGCGGCCGTCCGGCGGGCAGGTCGGGTTGTGATCGAAGGGACCCGGCGTGAGCGCGCGCTCGGGTCGCCCGTCCGCCTCGCGGACGACGATGCGAACCCGCACGCCGTTCCCCGTCCGGCGCGCCTCGCTGTAGGCGAGAAACCCATCGGATCCGTAACAGCCGGAGGCGTGCACCGCGGGCCCGCGCGTCGCGGTACGGATCTCCTCGGTCCGGAGGTCGAGCTCGAAGAGCTGGGCCGGTCCGCGCCGCGCGCTCGCGAACAGCAGGCGCTCGCGTTCCCGCGACCATGCCAGTGGCGCGGCGCCCCGCGCGACGGCATCGAAGGTCCGGACCTCGGCCGTCCTCGGATCGAGCAGAGCCATCCGACCGGCGAACTCGAGAAGCTCTCCGCGGCGGTCCGAGCCCCCGTCCAGCCAGACATCCAGGTCGTCGAGCTGCATCACACCCGCGCGCTGCGGCGCGCGGTCCCGCTGCTCCAGAAGCTCCGCCCGGCGGCGACCTTCCTCGGGCGTCCGGTACACGAACGCGATCGGCGCGCCCGGGATCTCCGCAGCCGTGATCACACCGCCCAGGCAGGCCGGTGCGAGCAGCGCCAGCGCGATCGCGACGAGCCCGCGCGTCCGCGTGATCACGGACTTCCCGCCAGCACGAAGCGGCCCGGCAGGAAGCTCGCTTCCGGATCTCGCTCGAACAAGCCGACGTCCGTGATCTTCCCGTCGAACACCGCGATCACGATGTGATCGGCGTCCGGGAACGGGAACGCCTCGTGCAACGCGTACTCGAGGTCCATCTCCGAGAGGTACACGCCGAACCCGACGTGCGAGTGGTAGACGGCCGTGATCCGCAGCCCGCTCGCCTCGGCTTCCTGCACGGCCTTGAGGTAGTCGAGCTGGTTCATGTAGAACCCCTCCCGACCATCGCGCGGGAAGTTTGCGGGATCGAGCTGATGGCGTCGCGTCATCTCGTTGCGACACGGGTACGCGAGGCGCTGACGCACGCGCGCGTCACCCGCGATCAGACCGCAGCACTCCTCCGGAAGCGTCTCGCGGGCGTGGGCGCAGATCTCGTTCAGCACCCGACTCGGAAAGATCGCGGGTGACAGGTTGGGGTCGACTTCGACGCGTTGCGGCACCCGGATTTTCTCGTGGATCGGCGCGACGGCCCGGTCCTTCGGTCTCGCTCCCGCGCCTGGAACCGCGCACCGCGTGCAACATCGGGCGGGTCGAGGCGCGGGGCCTGAACATCGCGGGCCCGCCCCCGAGGGGCGCGGGCCCGCAGAAACGGCATTCTAACCCCCCGCTGGGCAACGGCAAAGCCTCGCACGGCCTCGAGGCGCATGCAGCGGCGCCGCGCCGCGCCGGGGCCCGGGTTTCAGATCACGTAGGTCTGCGCATCCGGGTGGGCGCGACGCACCGCCGCGCGGGAGGCCTGGCGGCACAGGTCCTCGATGCTCGTCTCGGCGAGCAGCTCGGCGAACTGCTTCTCGAGGACGGGCCACAGAAAGGCCGGGCCGTGATTCCCACGCATGCGACCCGTGCGGCGCGCCTCGCCCGTGGAGCCCTCGACCGCATCGACGATGTCGCGCAGGCTGATCTCGGCGGGCGCACGGGCCAGCGTGTAGCCACCGCCCGGGCCGCGCTTGCTCCGGACCAGACCCGCGCGGCGCAGGCGCTGGAAGATCTGCTCCAGGTAGCGGGCCGGAATCCCCTGCCGCTCGCCGATCTGCCGCAGCTGGATCGGCGACCCGTCGCCGTTGTAGGCGAGGTCGAAGATTCCGTGGACGGCGTACTGCACCTGGAGCGCGACGCGCATGGCGGCGGCCAGCATGCAGAACGGCGTACCCAAAGGTCAAGCACGGCCCTTGATCCGGCCCCTCCTCGGCGGAATACTGGGGATCCCCCCAGACCGGCGACGGATTCCCGCAACGCGCAGCGTTCGTCCTCCTCCGTCCCGGACCGCCCGCACCGACGGGAGCTGCGACGGCCGGTGGCGTCCATCGCCGAGTTTCTGGAGTCGATCCGGCGTGAGGCGGAGCTGCACCGCGCGCTCCGCCACCACGAGATCCTCGACGCGCGCCCGCCCGAGCTGGCCGCGCCGCCGCCCCGCGGCTTCGAGGCCACCCGGCCGCTTCTCGAGCGAAGCCGCATCGAAGCGCTCTACAGCCACCAGCGCCGTGCGCTCGAACGCATCGCGGCGGGCGACGACGTGGTCCTCGCGACGCCGACGGCGAGCGGCAAGACGCTCGTCTACAACCTTCCCGTCCTCGAGCGAGCGCTCGCCGACCCCGGCGCCCGCGCGCTCTACCTGTTTCCGCTCAAGGCGCTCGAACGCGATCAGCGCGAGCGGCTCGAGCGCGACATCGCCGCGCTCGGGACGCACTCGACACCACCGACGGTGGCGATCTACGACGGGGACACGCCCACCGCACAGCGCCGACGCATGCGTGAGGCGCCGCCCAGCGTGCTGATCACCACGCCGGACATGCTGCACTTCGGAA
>CP070734.1:406010-416631 GCA_020347605.1 Deltaproteobacteria bacterium
AACGTGGTCTACGTGACGCCCGCGCTCAACATTCCCGACGACGACCTCGACGAGCTGCTGCACGTCGCGCGTGCGAGCGTAGAGGCGGCGGTACGCGGGCGGAGCTGAGCGGTCGCTATACTCGTGCGGCCATGACGCGAAGCGCGCGCGCGATCCTTCTGGCCGCGACCGCCGCGGTTCCGCTCGCTGCCGAAGAGCCGCCCGAGCCCGCCGCCGGAGATGCGCTCAACGGCTTCTCGCTCGAGAAGCGGATCGTGCCGCGCGCCGCGATCGAAGCCGGCGGCCCCGATCGCGACGCGGTGCGCAGCGTCGATCTGCCCTCCTTCGTGTCGCCCGAGGACGCGACCTGGGTGGCGCCGGGCAATCCGGTGCTGGGCGTGCAGCAGGACGGCGAGGCGCACGCCTATCCCGTGCATCTGCTGGAGTGGCATCAGGTGGTGAACGACGTGCTCGGCGACGTGCGGCTGGCAGTGACCTACGACCCCCTGACCGGGGCTCCGATCGCGTTTCGGCGCCGCATCGGCGAGCGCACGCTGAGCTTCGGCGTCTCGGGGCTCGTCTACAACTCGAGTGCGCTGCTCTACGACCGCGAGACCGAGAGCCTCTGGGCGCCGCTGCGCGGCGAGGCGATCGCGGGCCCGCTGGCCGGCACCCGGATCGATCGGGTGCGCGTGCGCCAGCTGCCGCTCGCGAGGTGGCTCGCGGTGGCGCCGGATTCGCTGGTGCTGGTGCGCCCGGAGGTCCGGCGCATCGACTATCGCTACAGCCCCTTCTCGCGCTATTGGCTCGAGAACCGCATCCCGTACCGCGTGGCGGCGAAGGACGAACGCTTCCACGCCAAGGAGCTGGTACTCGGCGTCGTCGTCGGTGGTCGCGCGCGCGCCTACCTCGGGTCGCTGCTCACCGCGGCGGGCGGCAGCGCCCGCGACGCGTTCCAGAACGAGGAGCTTCGCATCCGCTACGACACGAACCTCGGTGTCTTCGATTGGGAGGCGCCCGACGACGTCGAGGTCACCGAGTCCTATTGGTTCGCGTGGAAGGCCTTCCATCCCGACACCGAGATCTGGCACGATCCCGGGACGGGGCCCGAAGCGCCTTGATCCGCGTCCGCAGCGGTCGCGGTCCCCGCGCGTGACGACGCGCCCCAACGTGCTCGTGGTGGGCGGCGGCGTCATCGGCACCAGCGTCGCGTGGGCGCTCGCGCGGCGCGGCGTCGCGGATGTCGAGGTCGTGGACCTGGACCTCGCGGGCATCTACGCGTCCTCCGAACTCAACGCGGGTGGAGCGCGCGCGACCTGGTGGCAGCCGGTCAACATCGAGACGTGTCGCGCGACGCTCGATCTGTTCCGCGCGCACGCCGGCGCCTTCGGCTTCCGCGAGGCCGGCTACCTGTGGCTCTACGGCGACGCGGCTCTGCATGGTCGCGCCCTCGAGAAGCGGGCGCTGCAGAACGCGGCGGGCCTCGGCGTCGAAGCGCTGTCGCCCGGCGAAGCCCTCGAGCGGTTTCCGGTCCTGGACCGCGCGACCGAGGAGATCCTGGGCGCCACCTACTCTCCGCGGGACGGATTGGTGAATCCCAACGCCGTGCGCGCCTGGTACCGCAGCGGTGCCGAGAGCCGGGGCGTTCGCTTCCGCAACCGACACTACGTCGCGGGCGTAAAGACGAGCCTCTGCGCCGGCGTGGCGGGCAGCCTGCGCCGCATCGATTCGGTCGACGTGATCGAGGTCGAGCGCGGCGATCCCGTCGACGAGGGGGGCGTCTTGCGCGAGATCCTGACGACCCACCGCGTGCCGGTCGCCGCGATCCGCGCCGAGCTGCGGATCCCGTGCGACGCGATCGTGAACTGCCTCGGGGCGTGGTCGCCGATCTTCGCGGCCAAGATCGGCGTGAGCGACGTGACCGAGCCGGTCCGACGCCAGATCGCACTCGTCGACGTACAGCCGCGCGACCGGCCGGCGGGCGTCGAGCTCGCGGACCTCGGGATGATCGTCGACACCTCGGGCCTCTACTTCCACCCGGAAGGGCCCTACGTGCTGGCCGGCTACTCGAACCCGGACGAAGCGCCGGGCTTCGACTTCCGCTACGACGGAGACGCGTTCTTCGAGACGCATCTGTGGCCGCGACTCGCCCACCGCGCCAGTGCCTTCGAGCGCTGCGGTCACGTGCGCGGCTGGTCCGGCCTCTACGCGGTGACGCCCGACCGCAGCGGCATCGCCGGCCGCGTCGGCGGCTTCGCGAACCTCTACGAGGCGCACTCCTTCACCGGGCGCGGCGTCATGCAGTCCTACGGGATCGCGAGCGGCATGGCGGCCCTGATCGAGACCGGCGACTGGGGTGATCTCGACCTCTCGCCGCTCTCCCGCAGCCGCTTCGCCGATCCCGCGCGCTGGGTCCAGGAGGACCTGCACATCTAGCCTCGCGAGCCCCGGCCGGGTTCTGCGCTTCCCGCGACCCGGCCCGCCGGCGGGCGCGCTGCGCGTCGGGGCTCAAGCCCACGTCGGCGCGCGACGATGTCTACCGCGAAGTATGCCCGGAGGGCGAGGCTTGGACACCCGAGAAGCGCTCAAGCGGTCCGACGAAATCTCCGAGAAGCGGCTCCTTCAGCTTCGGCGCCGCAATGCCGAGCTCGAGATCCTCTACGACACCATCCAGGATCTCACCTCGACGCTCTCGGTGAATCAGGTGCTGGACCGGATCCTGGACCGCACGCTCGGGCACCTCGACGCGGAGATCGGCTCCATCATGCTGCGCGGCCCGGACTCCCGGCTGCGCGTCGTCGCTGCGCGCGGATTGCCGCAAGAGGTGGTCGAGGCGACGGCGATGGAGCCCGGCGAGGGGATCTCGGGTCACGTCGTGTCGAGCGGCCGATCCCTGATCATCGAAGACGTGGAGGCCGATCCGCGCTTCGCCCGCCGCAACCACGAGCGCTACTACACGCGCTCGCTCATCTGCAGCGCCCTGCGCCGCGCCGACACGGTGCTGGGCGTCGTCAACGTCAACAACAAGCGGAGTCAGGAGCCGTTCGTGCCCGAGGATCTCCGCCTGCTCGACGGGATCGCCGCGCATGCCGCGGTCGCCCTCGGCAACGCGCACCAGTACGAGGAGACCCTGCGCCGCGCGCAACACGACGCACTCACCGGCCTCGCGAACCACGGCCACCTGTTCTCGATGCTGGAGCTCGAAATCGCGCGCGCGGATCGCTACGGCCGGGATCTGGCGCTGGCGATCATCGACATCGATCACTTCAAGGCCTACAACGATCGCCACGGTCACCGCGCCGGGGACGAGGCCCTGATCCGCGTGGCGAACACCATCGCCGACCTCTCCCGGTCGCACGACGTCGTGGCGCGCTACGGCGGCGAGGAGTTCGTGGCCGTCCTGCCCGAGACCCGTCTCGACGGCGCGGTCGCCTTCGGTGAGAAGATCCGACAGGGTGTGGAGTCGACGAGCTTCGGTCCGAACGGGCGGCACGAGCTCACGGTGAGCGTCGGTGTGGCCGTCCTGCCGCGCGGGGGCACGGCGGCGACGACGCTCGTGGAAGCTGCGGATGCGCAGCTCTACCGCGCGAAGGCCGAGGGCCGCAACCGCGTCTGCTCCGCCGAGCCCGACGCCACCTGAAGAGCCCGACTCCGAGCGGCCCTACAGCTCCGGCCAGCGGTCGGCCCAGGGCCGCGCCTGCTCGAACGCGAACGCGGCCTGCAGGACCAGATCGTCGCGGTGCCGCGGCCCGACGATCTGCAGACCCACGGGCAGTCCGGCCGCGGAGAATCCCGCCCGCACCGTCGCCGCCGGGTGCCACGACAGATTGAACGGAATGGTGAAGCTCGCCACGCTGGCGGGCGGGAGCGTTCGTCCCTCGAGCACGTCGGGGAAGGGACCGCGCGCCGGCGGCGGATCGTACGGAACGGTCGGCGTGAGGAGCAGGTCGTAGCGCGAGAAGATCTCCGCGCACCAGCGCGCCAGCGCCTCGCGTCGCTGGCGCATGGCCGCCCAGCGCGCGGGCGTCATGTGCGCACCCATCTTCACCCCGGCCAGGAAGCCGCGCCCGAACTCCTTCTCGTGTTCGGGAAGCAGGGGTTCGAGCCGGCCCAGCAGCTCGAAGGCTCCCGAGAGCCCCCAGTCGCGCCCCAGCTCGGGTGGGCCGCCCGCGGCGAGCTCCACGGCATGTCCGAGCTCCTCGAACGCGTGCGCGGCCTCTGCGACGACCTCCGCCACGTCCGACTGCACCACCGCGTAGCCGAGATCGAGCGAGAGTCCGATCGAGAGCCGCGGCGGCAGGCCGCGCAATGCGGATCGGTACTCGAAGCCCGGGTGCGGCAGCGAGTTCGGGTCGAGCGGGTGTGGACCCACCGTGAGATCGAGGTGCAGCGCCGCATCCTCGACGCTGCGCGTGAGCGGGCCGACCACGGTCGTATCGTCCGTCACCCAGAACTCGTTGGGGCCCCTCGGAATGCGCCCGTAGCTCGGCTTGTGTCCGAAGCAGCCGGTGAACGAGGCCGGGATGCGGATCGATCCGCCTCCATCACCGCTGGTCACGAGCGGGACCACGCCGCCGGCGATCGCGGCGGAGGCGCCCCCGCTGGAGCCGCCGGGCGTGCGTTCCAGGTCCCACGGATTCCGCGTGACGCCGAACAACAGGTTCTTCGTGATCGCGGTGGAGCCGAACTCCGGCGTGTTGGTCTTGCCGACGACGATGGCGCCGGCCCGACGGAGTCGCTCGACCTGGATGGAGTCGCGGGTCGCGCGGTTCGCTCGGAACGGCACCGAGCCATGGGTCGTGGCCATGTCCTCGACGTCCTCGACGTCCTTCACGCCCAGCGGGATGCCCTCGAGCGGGCGGGGTTCGCCGCGCGCGACGCGTTCCGCGGCGGCCTGTGCTTCTTCGAGCAGCCGGTCGGGATCCCGCATCGCGACGAACGCGTTGAGGCGTTCCTGCGTCGCCTCGATGCGGGCCAGCGCGGCGCGCATCAGGTCGACCGGCGACAGCTCGCGGCGCGCGATCCGGTCCCGAAGCTCGGTGATGGGGCGGTGCAGCAGATCGTTCATGGGGTACCTCGCGAACAGCGGTGAGCATACCAGCCGGCTGCCGGCCGCGGGGCCGGCGGGTTTCAACGCAGCGGGACGAGGAACTCGCGGAGCGCCGCCAGCACCGCTTCGGGACGGTCGAGGTGCACGTGATGGCCCGCACCCTCGATCTCCACCAGCCGCGCGTTCGGGAGCCCCGCGGCCAGCGCGCGGGCGCTGTCGGGCATCAGCACGGGGCTCTCCGTGCCGCGCACGATCAGCGTCGGGCAGCGCACGTCCGAGAGCGGGGGCGCCGGGCGCGACGGCAGCCCGAACCAGCGCGGGTCGAAGCGGTAGCCGAAGCGGCCCTCGGGGCTCTCGCACACGGAGTGCTGGGCGATCGCGTCGCGCAGCGCGTCGCTCGCCCGCAGCAGCGGCGGAACGAACGCGAAGCGCCGCACCGCCTCTGCGCGGGTGGCGTACGTGCGCGGCCGGCGGGCCAGCACCCGCCGCATCACGCGGCGCGCTCTGGGTGGCGTGCCCCAGGCGACGTCGATCAGCACTAGGCCACGGCAGGATCGGGCGCGCGCTGCCCGTTCCAGGGCGATGTGGCCGCCCATCGAGTGGCCGACCAGGATGGCATCCGGCACTCCGATGTGTTCCAGGAGCGCGTCGAGGTCGTCGGAGAAGGCTCCGACCTTCAGGGACTCGGGATGATCGGACGCACCGTGTCCGCGAAACTCGAGCGCCACCACGCGGAAGTGTCGCGCGAGGTCGGGCGCCAGGTGGTCCCACCAATGAGCGTTGGCGCCGCCCCCGTGCAGCAGCACGAGGGGTGCCCGTCCCGGATCTCCCCAGTGGATGGCTCGCAGGCTCACGCCGTCCAGGGAGGGAGCCGTGAAACGCTGGCTCTTTTCGGTCACGGGCCGCGGAACGTACTGGGCGCGGCTTCCGCCAACAACTCGCGGCCGGCCGGGCGGGGGCGCGGGCTCCGGGGCGATGGGGAATCCCTCGGCGGACCGCCCGAATCGGCCGTTTCGGAGCCTCTCGGCCCCGATTCGGCGCATTTCCAGTTGAATGAGGCGCGAGAACCCCTATGATGCGCGGCGCGTGCGGGTGCCGGCTGTCGGTTGCCCGCCGCGACGCCGCGAAGCGCGGCGACAGGAGCCGCGATGCCCGCGGTGTATTGGGAGGGGAGAGATGGCAGCTCGAAAGAAGGCGCGTCGGTCGGCCAAGGCGAGCGGTGAGCTCATCATTTCGAAGTCGCGCACCAAGAACTCGGTGAGGAAGTGCAACGTCGGTGGCGAGTTCTACAGTGCGCTCGACAAGAAGGTGCGCGAGATGATCGCCTCTGCGGAGCAGCGCGCCCTGGGGAACAAGCGGAAGACCCTGAAGGCGGTCGACCTCTAGGTTCCGCTGCAGCGCCGGGCCGCAGCGCGGCTCGATACGGGGGCCCGCCGGTCGATCGTGCCGGCGGGCCTCGCCGTGTTGGGGTCCTGGCAGCGCGGGTCCATGCCCCACCCCCGCCTGCCATCACGCCGTCTGGGCACCCGCATCGGGCACGTCCCGCGCCAGGCTCGCACCGACCCGGAACAGGCGTTCGAGTGGCGTGCGGCGCAGGATCTCGGTCGGGTCGAGCGGCGGGTTCGCATTCGCGATGCACTCGAGCCCTGCGCTGGCGAGCGCGGCGGCTTTGTCGATCGCGGCGGGGATCGACTCGGCATCGCCGAGCGGAAGCCGATCCGCCACGGCCACGGTGTTGGCGAGTCCCAGGAACGCGTAGAAGAACGAGCGGCGCTCCGCTTCCGGAAGCTTCGCCGCCGCCCGGAACAAGAGATGGCGCGCATCGGCCTCCACCGGTAGCTGCGGCATCCAGACGGGCAGGTGCCACGACCCGACATCGAATGCGGCCGCCCGCGGCTCGGCTTCCGGCAGCTTCGCGCGATCTTCGGGACGCACGTACGCGTAGATCGCGATGGCCTCCTCCCGCGGCGGGAATCCCAGGTCCATGAGGCGTCCCGTCCGCCAACGCAGCGCCCACTCCTCCGTCTCCCCCTGCAGCTCCCAGATCACACCCTGCATCATGCGGTAGTAGAGCCAGTAGTCCTGCGCGAACAGGACGTGGAGAAGCTCCCCGACCCGTGCGAGGTCGTCTCCCTCGCGGAGCGCCCGGAAGTAGAACTGACCCTCCAGCGTCTGCGCACCCAGCGGCGGCTCCCAGCCGTCGTCGCCGCTCGGCTTCAGGAACACCTCGATGCGGTCCTTCAAGAACAGCACGAGGCTCTCGGGATCGAGGGCGCGCGCGCCGCGGAGCAGCGTCTTCTCGCCGGCATCCGCGATCGCCTCGATCCAATGCCCGAGGCGCTCGCGATCGGGCACGTAGCCGTCCCACGCATCGAGATCCAGGCACGCGACGATCTGCTCGTCGCTGGCGCCCTCGAGGAGAGGGCCCGCGTCGGCGAGGCCCACCTGCTTGACCGTGAAGCACAGCTCGGCCTCGGGCAGCCGCGCGATCACCCGCTCGCGATCGGGCAGCAGATCGAGGATGTCGGGACGCCGAGCGACCGGCGACTCGCAGACCAGTGCCACCCGCTCGTCGAGCGAGAGTTTTTCGAGTTCGGATCGGGCGGCCGGTCGATCGGTGCG
This sequence comes from Deltaproteobacteria bacterium, assembly GCA_020347605.1. GTDB lineage: Bacteria > Myxococcota_A > UBA9160 > UBA9160. The sequence continues at coordinate 413,662 of CP070734.1, forward strand.
CGCGAGCTTCAGCAGCGCTCGAACCGGCGGAGACGGAGTCGGCCGCGACGACATGAGATGCGCCCAGTGTAGCCGTCGCGGCGCGTGGCGTCCCGTGCACGCGCCGCGGCGGCGTGGCGGGGAGCAGGCGCAGGCCGCTCCGGTACCATTGCGCGTTCGGAAGGAGGCGGCGTGATCTGGCGACTCTGGTGCTTCGGTGCGGCGATGCCCCTGGGCGTTCTGGCGGCCCTCGCGTGGCGCGCGGAGCCGGAGCTCGTCGACCTGCAGCTCGCGGCGCTGGGAAGTGGCGCGCTGATGCTGGCCGTCGTTTCGCTCGCGGCGCGCCGTCGCGACGACGATCCGGAGCGGGGCCGGCACCTCGCATCGGGTGCGACCGCCGCTCTGGTCGCGGTGCCGGCGCTGTGCGCCGCGTGGCTCGGCTTTGCGCCGGGCGCGCGGGCGCTGCTCGTCGGCGCGGCCGTCGTGACGGGCCTCGGCGTGGCTCGGGGGGCGCGGGTTCGAGGACCTTCGCGCGCCCTCGCCGCGCAGGCGGCGACGGTGCTGATCGTGCTGGTCATCGGGAGCCTCGCCGTCCTGTCCGTCGCCGCGTTGGCGGCCGCCTGGGCGCGGCGCCCCGAGATCTCCAGCGCCCGAGCCGCCGCCATGTACGACTACGACGCACGCGTCCCGCTGCTCCCCGCGACGGACTGCTCGCCGGCTCCGGCTCGCGTGGAGCTGCTGATGGATCACGGCGCGCACCCGCGACTGTCTCGCGACGGAGCCACCCTCTGGTATGACGCCGCCGTCGACGACGGGACGCGACAGGTCCACAGCCTCGAGCGGGCATCCGGCGTGGAGACGTGCTGGACCTGCGGCGAGCCCGGTCGCAATCTGCGCCCCCATCCGGGAGCGAACGGCCGCGTGATCGTCTTCGACACCGACCGGCATGCGGACTGGCGACATCCCGCCAACACCGAGCTGCACCTGCTCAGCGTGCGCCGCGCCTCCGCGAAGCCGCGCTCGCGCCGCCTGACCCGGGAACCGGGCGCGGACGACCACGCGGTCTTCGGCCCGGACACGCGTGTGGTGGCCTGGTCACGGGGTGCGGATGGGCGCTTCGCAGTCGTGATCGCGCCGATCGTGTCCGGACACGGCGGGATCCTGCTCGGCAGCCGTTCCGAGCTGTACGCGAGCGGCTCCGGCTGGACGGCGCCGCTCGCGTGGTCCGCCGACGCGCGTGCGCTGGTCGTCGCGCACGGCAATCCGTTCGAGCCGCTGCCCGCGGTGGTCGTCGATCCGGCGACGGGCACCGAACGCGAGACGGCGGCGCCGCTGATCGGCGCCGCCGGCGCCTCCTTCTCCGCGGACGGGCGTCGGATCGCGCTCGCGTCGGCGCGCCGCCATCACGCGGCCGGTCTTCTGCCCGACGGTCTGGGCTTCGCGCTCGCCTCGCTCGCGCGGGCCCTGGGCGGGGACGAGCCGCTGCATCGTGACGCCGTCGTGCTCACTGGAGAGACGTGGAGCCCGGGCGCAGCGGTCGCGCTTGCGGAGGCCGCCGACTGGGGCACGCCGACGGGCGTGGCGCTCGAGCCGGACGGCCGGGGATTCGTGCTCGGTCAGCGGCGCGAGACCGAAGCCGGCATCGAAGAGCGGATGGTCGAGGTCGCCCTCACGTGCGCGTCGTGACATCCCAGCTCGAAGAGGTCCGGCAGCGGCTCCGGGCGTACCGGCCGACGCTGATCGAATCCGCCCGCCGTGAACGAGCCGCGGTCGGGATCCTCTTGTCCGAGCGGGCGGACGGGTTCGACATCCTGTTCATCGAACGCGCCGAGCGTGCCGGCGATCCGTGGTCGGGGCACATGGCGTTCCCCGGAGGACGGGTCGACGCCGGCGACGCCAATTCGTGTGCGGCGGCGGAGCGCGAGGTGCGCGAAGAAGTGGGCGTCTCGCTCGCCGGGGCCGAGCGCCTGGGCCGCCTCGACGACGTCTCGGGACGCCGCGGCGGAAGGGGCGCGTCGCTCGTCGTCTCCGCGTTCGTCTACGCGGTGGACCGACCGGCCCGTCTCGAGACCAACCACGAGGTTCGGGAGGCGCTCTGGGTCTGTGGCGAGACCCTGCTCGATCCCGCCCATCACATCGAGTACGTCTATCCGGTCGCGGGCTCCGAGATCCGCTCCCCGGGCATCGTGGTCGGGGATCCCGAACGACACGTCGTTTGGGGGCTCACCTACCGCGTCCTGCGCGACTTCTTCGGAATCCTCGGCCGATCGTTTCCCGGCGCCTAGCACCGGGGCGCCGTGGCTGTGTTCAGGCCGGGTCGACGCTCAGGTCGACCACGAGACGGTCGGCTTCGGCGTCGAGTGCGCTGCGGAGCTCGCGCAGGTCGAGCGTCTTCGGGATCTCGACGAGGATCGAGAGCTCGTAATGCGGTGAGCCACCGGGCCCCGGACGGCTGTGACTCGACAGGTCCGCGATGTTGACGGAGCGTTCGGCGAGCGTCCGACACAGGCCGGCGACGATGCCCGCCTTGTCCTCGCCGGCGGCGCGCACGCGGTACAGGTGCGTGCCCGGCGCGGGTACGGCGGGGCGCCGGCCGCCCTCGAGGTGCCGGAGCAGGATCGTGAGGCCGTGGTCGCGTTCCAGGCGCTTTGCGCCCACGGCCAGCCGGTCGCCGGCGTCGGAAGCCGTCGCGGAGCAGAGCAGGATGACCGCGAAGTCGGTTCCGAGGATCGTCATGCGCGAGTCTTCGAGATTCACGTCGCAGTCGAAGACGAGCTGGGCCAGCTCGGCGACCAGACCGGGGCGGTCGCGTCCGATGGCCGATAGGATGAACCACTGCTTCATGGCGTGACCCGCGGCGCTCCACCTGCGGCGCCGACGCTCCAAACGTAGGTCACTCGTCGTCTCGGCGCTCGAATCCCGCGCATTCGAGCACGGGTAGCCTCGGATAGCGGGGAAAGGCCGGCTCCGCTTCCGCGCGGCGGCAGCGCC
>CP070734.1:416731-427167 GCA_020347605.1 Deltaproteobacteria bacterium
CTGCGCGACGCGTTCGGCAACGGCCTCGGGGGCGTTCGGCTGCCGTCCCTCGAGGCTCCCGTCGCCACCTACCGGCCCGGCAACGAGGCGGATCCCAGCCTCCCGCCGTTCCTCCAGGCGATCGGCAACCTCGCATGCTTCACCGGCAGCAGCGTGTTGCCGTTCGATCCCGAAACGCTCGACGACCTGTATCCGGATCACAGCAGCTACGTGAAGGCCGTCGGAGAGAGCGTGAACGATCTCGTGAGCCGGGGCTTCCTGCTGCCCAAGGACGCCCGGACGCTGAAGCGGGCGGCGGCGCAGTCGGACGTCGGTCGCTAGCGCTCGCGACGAGACACGAGTGAATTGCTCGCGGATGTACGTGTGGGAGCTTCCGCACCGGCGCGCTGCGCAAGCCGCGGAAGAGCCGGCTTTCGCAGAACCCGCGTTCCCTTCACCCGACGTTCCGCAGATCCGGTTCACGCAGCCGGTGCGCCCCCGGCTTCGGCCCGCGTAGGGAGATCCCTGTAGACTGGTCGCCGGCCCGGCACTCCAGGGGCCCCGGGCGCCGGCGGGTGCACCCGGAGATGTCCGGGCAGCGGAGATCCAACGCATGTCGACGAGCGCAAGCCCCGAGCCGGCGCCGGCCGCGCGTGCCGGCCGACGGATCGGCACCGCGCGAATGATCCTCTACGCGATGTCGGGCTTCGGGATCGGCTGTGCCGACTTCATCGTGGCCGTCTACCTGCTCAAGTACTACACGGATCACGTGGCGCTGAGTGCGATGCTCGCGGGCACCGCTCTGATGATCGGCAAGCTCCTCGACGGGGCCAGCGACCCCGTGATGGGATACATCTCGGATCGCACCCGGACGCGCTGGGGGCGCCGCCGGCCCTGGTTCCTCGTCGGTGCAGCGCCCCTCGCACTGAGCTTCATCGCGCTGTTCTCGGCGGACGCCGGCTGGAGCCAGCCCCAGCTCTTCCTGTGGCTGCTCTCCTGGAACGTCCTGTTCTGGTCCGCACAGACCGTGGTCAACGTGCCGCACGCTGCACTGGCGGGCGAGATGGTGGAGGGGCACAACGAGCGCAATGCCATCATGGGCTGGCGCGAAGCCCTGAGCCAGCTGGGGCTGCTGGTCGGCGCCGCCGCCCCGCTTCTCGTCCTGGGCGCGATGCAGGACGCCGCTGCGGAGGCGGCCCTGGCGAGCGGTCTCGGAGAGGACGTGGCCCGCTCGGCGGGCTTCGCGGCCCGGGGCGATGCACACCACACCATGGCCTGGCAGTTTGCAGGCCTGATCTTCGTGGGCGTCGTGCTGTCGTTCCTGGGCACCCGCGAGCCCCAAGGCCCGCGCACGCCCCCGCGCGATTCGATCTTTGGCGACTTCGTCGACACGCTGAAGAACGCCTCGTTCCGCCGATTCGTCGTGATCTTCGTGTTCGATCAGATCGCGGGCGGTCTGACGGCGACGCTCGTCCTCTACACCATTCGCGACTGGTGGAAATTCGAGGGGCCGCACGAGATGCTCCTCATCATGAGCTTTCTGCTCGCCGCGGTACTGAGCATTCCCTTCTGGGTACGCGCGGGCCGCGGTCTGGAGAAGTCCACGATCTTCGCCATCGGCTGCTTCCTGTCGGCCGTCACGCTCATCGGCGCAACGTTGGTGCCCCTCTACGGCCTGGGTCTCGCCTATGCGGGCTTGATCGGCTCGGGCTTCGGCGTGGGGGCGCGCGCCGTGATGGCGATGTCCACCATGCCCGACATCATCGACGAGGACGAGCTTCGCACCGGCACCCGCAAGGATGGCGCCTACTTCGGCATGTGGAGCTTGCTGCGAAAGCTGTGCCGAGCGCTGTCGATCGGAGCTGCGGGACTCGGCCTGAGCCTGTGGGGCTATCAGGAAGGCGGCCTCGAGCAGCCGGAGTCGGCGCTGCACGGCATCATGTGGATGTTCGCGATCATCCCCGCCATCGCGTCGGTCATCGCCGGTCTGCTCTTCCTCAGGCTGCCCCTGACGCGCGCCCGGCACGAGGCCACCATGGTAGAGCTCGATCGCAGGCGCGACGGTGCAGGCGCTCCGAGCTGAGAGGCCGGGGCCGCAGCGGAGCCACACGGCAACCGCTCGCCCGCCCTCGAGATCGCGCGCCGGAGCTGCGTGTGTTCGCGAGGGCGGCGCTCCGCGCAGCCCCGATGTGTCGGACAGCGAGCCGTGGTTGTCGCACCCAACCGGAGATGGGACACTGGTACGCCCATGAGCCGGCGCAGCGCACTCGTCTCGATCTTCCTGATCTCACTCGCGGCGATCGTCATCGAGATCAACTACACGCGCATCTTTTCGTTCAAGCTCTACTACTACTTCACCTACTTCATCATCGGCATCGCGCTCCTGGGCCTCGGATCCGGGGGAGCGCTGGTGTCCATCTCGGCGCGCGTTCGCGCGACCGATCCGAGCCGACTCGTGGCGGCTTGTTGTCTCGCCGGAAGCGCGAGTGTGCTGGTGGGTTACTGGATCATCGCGCTCACGCCGCTGAGCGCGACCGAGCTCACCCTCCGACCGCTCGAGCTCGCAAAGCTGCTGCTGCTCACGCTCGCGCTCTTCGTGCCCTTCCTGATGGTGGGCGTCGCGATCGCGACGATCCTCGGGACGCGCACGCGCGAGTTCGGGCGCCTGTACGGCGCCGACCTCGTGGGCGCCGGCCTCGGCTGCACCCTCTCCGTCCCACTGATGGCGTCGGTCTCGCCCCCGAGCGGCGTCATGCTCGCCGGATTGGCCCTCGCCGTCGCGTCGCGATTCGCCTCGACGGATCCAGAGGGTCGCCGGGGCTGGGGGCTGCTCGCGGCGATCCATCTGGCCGCCGCGCTGCTCCCCGGCGCGCTTCCCGACGTCGAGACGGATGGCAACAAGAGCATCGCGGACGTTCCCCGGATGTCGCGCACGGGCATTCGCTTCGGAAAGCTCCAGCGCCATTTCGGCAGAGCCTTGTTCTCCCAGTGGAGCCCCGTCTTCCGCGTCGACGTGACGCACGTCACGTCGGATACGCTGCTCCTGCACCACGACGGCCAGGTCGGATCGGCGCTCCACCGCTTCGACGGAGACTTCGACGCTCTCCCGCACCTCGCGAGCGATCCGCGCCGCCTGCCCTTCGCCGTGCTGCCCCGCGGCCCGCGCGTGCTCATCATCGGCGCGGCGGGCGGACACGAGGTGCTCGCGTCCCTCTATCACGGCGCCGAGGAGGTCACGGGCGTCGAGCTCAATCCCGTCACGGTGTCGCTCGTCACCGACGTGTATGCGGACTACGTGGGAAACCTGACCCAGCGCGAGCGCGTGTCGATCGTGAACGCCGAGGGCCGCTCGTTCTTGAAGAAGAGGGACGACAGATACGATCTGATCTGGCTGGTGGCGCCCGACTCCTACGCGGCCATGAACGCCGCGACCGCGGGCGCCTACGTGCTCTCCGAGAGCTACCTCTATACCGTCGAGATGATCCGCGAGAGCCTGGCGCACCTCGCGCCCGGCGGCGTGCTCTGCGCACAGTTCGGTGAGTACGACTACGAAAACAAGCCACTGCGCACGACGCGCTACCTCGCGACCGCGCGCGCGGCGCTGCGTGCCGCGGGCGTGGAGCCGTTCGCGCGCCACGTCCTGGTCGCCACGGCATCCGACCAGTCCGGCTTTCAGCTCTCCACCGTGTTGCTGCGCCGCACGCCCTTCGGCGAGGCGGAGGTCGGGCGCTTCCTCGACGGTGTCGCGAGCGTTCGGGACGGCGACGCGCGTCATCCCGGGGACCCGCCGGCCGACGGACCCGTCGGCGCGGTGATCTCGCTCGCCGCGGCCCCGCTCGAGGACTGGCTCGAGGCCTTCCCCTACGACGTGAGCCAGGTGACGGACGACTCTCCGTTCTTCTGGCACTTCACCCGGTTCCGCGACGTGCTGCGCTCGCCGATTCGCGCCACCGTGGTCGACTGGGAGGACAGCATCGGCGAGCGCGTCCTGCTCACGCTGCTCGTCGTCGCGAGCCTCGTCGCCGCGGCGATGCTGCTGCTTCCCTTCGCGTTCGTCGGTCGCGAGTGGCGGGCGTTGCCGCACAAGCTGCCGGTGACCGCCTACTTCGCCGCTCTCGGTCTGGGGTTCATGTTGCTCGAGATCAGCCTGATCCAGATGCTGACGCTGTTCCTCGGATTTCCGACCTACTCGCTCTCGGTCACGCTGTTCTCGCTGCTCGTCTTCTCCGGGATCGGCAGCCTGCTCTCCGGCCGCTACGCCGGGCGCCGCAACCGCGCGCTCGCCGCACTGGTAGCCCTGCTGCTGGGCCTCGTGCTCGTCTACCTCGTCGGACTGCCCGTCCTCGTCGACCGCTGGATCAGCGCACCGCTCGGCCTGCGCATCGCCGTCACCGTCGCCCTGATGGCGCCCCTCGGCCTGTGCCTCGGCGCCTTCCTGCCGCTCGGCCTCACGAGCGTGGCTTCACTCTCGTCGCACCCGCGCGAATACGTCGCCTGGGCCTGGGCGGTCAACGGCTTCTTCTCGGTGATCAGCTCGGTGCTCGCCGCGCTGCTGGCGATGAGCTTCGGCTTCCAGGTGGTATTGATCGCCGCCGCCGCGATCTACCTGCTGGGCGTCGCCGCCTTCGCGCGCGTCCCGCAGCCCGCGCTCGCGGGTGCCGCGGAGTCCGGCCCATCCGTCTGATCGGAACGAAGCCCCCGGCAGACCCGGGGGCGGTTCACCTTCCTGGCTCATGGCTGAGCGGCGACCGGCCCGAGGTCGCCGATCGTGCACCGGGTTCGGACGACGAGGAGTGACGCGAACGTGCGTCTGCGGCTCTGCGCCACAAGGGCATAGGAGAGGCATAGGAGAGAAAAGCTGCGTTCTCGGCACGTCCCGCCGGCGACGCCCTGCCGACCGAGGCCCGGGACGGTCGGTGCCACAAAAACGCGCCCTCACCCCTCCGGACGGCGAGCCGCCGCGTATGCAGATGTTCACCTGAAACCTCGGCGCGCCGCGCCGCGACAGCGTAGCTGTCTCGCCGCGTCAGCCCGATCTGGGGCTTCATCGCATCGCTCGATTTCTGGGTTGACGGAAGGGGCGGGATATCGGACGCAAACGCCCTTTGTTCTTCCTTCCATGCTGGCGGTCAACCCCGCCGCGCGAGTTTCGGGCATGCGTTTCCTGTCGCGGGCCGTGTGGCCCGCGCGTCGTCCTGTTGCGCTTTGCACGGCGGCGCCCGCGGCCGGGAGGCGGCTAGAAGTCCACTCGCTCGGCACGCCGCGGCAGCTCGCCGGCATCTTGCAGTGTGCCGTCCGGCGCCTCCAGCGTGAGCGGTTGCGGCTGCGAACTCGACGAGACATTCGCGCCAAACAGCACGTTTCCGACTCCATCGACCGTGAACCAACGCGAGTTCGGCACGACGACGAACGTGCCGACGGGGTTCCCGGCGGTGTCGAGCTTCTGCCCGCTGTCCGTGTACACGATGTCGTTCGCGATCTCGAAGTCGATCACGGCGCTGGTTCCGGGAAGGGTCGCGAGGCAGGTTCCGCTGGGCGAATACTTCACGATCCCCCGCCCGACGCCAGAGCATTGCTTCGCACGACTCACGTAGATGTTTCCGGCGCTGTCCGTTGCCAGCTTCGCGCCGTTGAGAAAATCGCCGCTGAAGGCCACCGAGACGTTGCCGGCGTCCGTGATGCTCAGCACGTCGAAGTCGAGGGTGTCGGGAACGATCACATAGGAGAGATCCCGGGCGAAGTCGACGGTGAACGCCGTCGCGTCCTGGGAGAGGCTAGCGGACACGATCTGGGGTTTTCCGACCGGCGGCACCTTGAAGAGATAGGCGTCGGCACTGTTTCCGGCGGCCGGATCCGCGATGCTCGACAGCGTCGAGTACATGCGCGCGACGCCGGATGCGGCATCGTACTCGAGCCCGGCCGAGCCCGAGGGGACCGGAACCAGGACCCGCTCGGATCCGTCCACCCCGAGGAGCTGGCTGTTCGAGAACGTCGCCAGCGCGAGGTCGGACGGCAGGACCGATGCGAGCGCGGGAGCACCGTAGGCGACGACCAGCGCCTCGATGAGCGGCTCGTCCGCGTCGTCGCTCGCGAACGTCAGCGTGCCCTGGAACCGACCCGAGGGCGAGGCCGGTGCCGCGCGCAGCGTGAAGGTCAAGGGAACGTCCTCGCTCGCCTGCTCAACCGGAAACGCATCGGCCATGAAGGGATTCGGATTCGGGTTCCGGAGCGAGAATCCCGAGCCACTCACGGTGACGGATTGGACCACGCCGCTGTTGCTGCCCTGCTCGAACAGTTGGAATGCGATGGTCCGGTCCCGGACGGCGCCGTCGGGAACGTCGCCGAAGTCGAGGAACATCGGGACGATCGCGTCCGGGACGTCGCCGCTCAGCTGCTGCCAGGTCCAGCTCGTCGAGAGCGCGATCTGATGCTGGGTCGGATCGTTGGTGAACAGCGTTACGGTTCCCGAGGTCGGGCCCGGCGTGCTGGTGCCGAGCGCGCTCGAGGGCAGCGTGACCGCCACGCTCACGGCACCCAGTCTTTCGGGTTCCAGGGCGCCGGCGGGGGCAGCGACCGCCAGACGATCGGTGGAGGCCTCGACGTAGACCACCTCGAGGGGTGCCGTGCCCTGATTGTCGAGGACGACGACCCGCTCCTTGTCCGGAGCGCTGACGATCCCGCCCTGGCTGGTGAACCCATACGCGACCGTTCCCGCGTCGATGCCATTCGCCACGACGTCTTCGCCGGCCAGCCCAGAGACCACGATCTGCGGCAGCCCGCTCGCCGCGGTGACCGTGACACCGGCCCCGCCCTGCACCGAAGGCGTGATGGCCGACGTCGCGGTGACGAGAGCGGAGCCCGTGGCGAGCCCCACCAGCTTGCCGTTGGGGAAGACCGGAGCGATCGCCGGAACATCGCTTGCCCACGACACCGGCGTGTCGGCGAAGGCGAAGCTGTGCGTCCCGTCCGACGCCGTGGCCTCCGGTACGAGGGTTGCGACCTCGGAGACCGAGAGCGCCACGGGGGACGGTACGATCGTCAGGGTCTGGAGCGCCGGGACGCGGACCTCGACCGTCTGGAAGACACCCGGATCGTCAGACGAGCGAACGGTCAGCTCGGCGGCGCCGGGCGACACGCCGCGGAGCACGACCTGCACGGATTCGCCGTTGGGCGTGACCGAGTCGATGGCGAGAATCGACCCTCCCGAATCCTCCTGCACGCTCACCGTGTCGAGATTCGTCGCGGTCGCCGCGTCGATCGCGAAGGCGAAGACCTCTTCCGTGTCGTCGACGACGACCGTCAGCAGGTCGGAGGGCGTCAGGCCGACGCGCTCGATCGATGACGCGGCGCCCACACCGACCGTCGCGGTGTCGAGCAGCAGCCCCAGCGATGCCGTGATGGTGGCCGCGCCCTCGGCGTTGGCGGCGAGCGAGCCGTCGGGGAGCACGCTCACCACGCCGGGGGCCGAACTCTGGAACACGGGGAGGTCGCCGTCCGCGGCGGTCGCCGCTTTGCGGCTGCCGTCGTCGAACAGGTAGAGGGCCCTGAGCCTCCCCGGATCTCCACCGAATCCCACTCCCAGCGACGTCGGCGTCAGGAACAGGGCCACGCGGTCCGCAATCGTGACCGTGAAGGGCGCCGAGGTCGTCGAACCCCCGCGGCCGTCGTCTGCGGTCACGGTGACGTCGTAGCTTCCGCCCGCGCTGTAGGCATGACTGGTGCTGGATCCCGAGCCGGTGTTCCCGTCGCCGAAGCTCCAGCTGAAGCTCAGGGGATCCCCGTCCCGGTCCGTCGCGCTGGCGCTGAACGCGATCGGCTCGTCGACCCGCGCGCTGGTCGAGTCGGCGCTCACCGAGACGTTCTCCGGCGCCGCGTTCCCCCGTCCCACGACCAGCACGTAGGCCGGGGCCTCGCCGACGTCGTCGTGATCCGGGTCGTTGTTCTCGACGATCAGGGCGTCACTGAAGAGGCGGTTGGTGGAAGGGGTGAACGCGACGTCGATGGAGACGCTGGCGCCCGCGCCGATCGACGCCGTCGTCTGCAGCGGAACGAACTCCGGGATCTCCGCTGTGATGTTCGACACGACGAGCGTTCCCGTGCCGATGTTGCTGATCTGGAATGCCTTGGTGGACGTCTCACCCTCGACGACCGCTCCGAAGGCCAGCGTCGTCGGCGCGAAGCGGATGTCCGGCGTGACGCCCGTGCCCGTGAGCGGGACGGAGAGCGGGTTCTCGTTGGGATCGTTGCTCTCGATCGTGAGGGTCGCGTTGAAATCGCCGTCCGCAGGGGGGGAGAAATCGATGTCGATGAAATCGCTCTGCCCCGCGAAGATCGTGATGTTCTGGGCGGGGAGCTGCGGGGCGAAGTAGGAGCTGTCCGTCGCGATGCCCGCGACGAAGAGCGTCAGCTGCGCGTTCCCGGTGTTGCGGATCTCGACCTGCGCGGTGCCCGTGGCGGTGACGACGACCTCGCCGAACGGGATGTTCCCGGACGCGTCGGTCGTGACGTCGATGTCCGGCGTTCCCCCCGAGCCGGGTCGACGCCGACCGGCTTCTGCGGTTTCCGGGAGCGCGAGGGCGAGCAGCGCGACGACCGACGCCAGAAGGACGAGCCCACGAGGTCGCACGCGTCGAACTCGCACCAACCCCATCCCCGACCTCGATCCGCCCCGGTCTGCGTGGAGTCCAAAGACGGCGCCACCGCCCGCCGGACGGCGCCTTGGAAACGCGAAGGGGCGGCGGGAAAAGCCCGCCGCCCCTGGGAACGACCCGCTGCGCAGCCTCTCTATTTCGCGGGCTTGCACGTCACGGGGATCTGCTTCGTGGCGCTCGTCGTATTGCCCTGATCGACGCCCGCCTCCGTGATCGTGGGGATCGTCTCGTACTCGAGCGTGCCCACCGTGGGGACGCCGCTTCCGGCCACCGGGACGCCGTTGCAAGCACTCGAGTTGAAGTCCACGAAGTGCTTCACCGCGAAGGTCGACCCCTGCTCGAAGAGGAGCTGGTTGCCTCCGCGATCGGTATTGATCACCTGATCGAAGATCACCGTACCGAGGTCGAGCTGGCGCACCACCAAGCGCACCTCGCCCTCTCGCGTCGCGCCGTCCGGACACGCGACGTCCGCGTCGACGATCGTTCCCTTCGTCGTGGCGGACTTCGTCAGCAGAAAGCCCTTCGGGCCCGAGAGCGTGACCTTGCCCGGCGTCGCGAGCCGCGTCACGATGGGCGTGCACTCCTTGTTCTGCGGCGCAGGACCCGCGTTTGCCACGGCCGCCAGTCCTGCGACCGCCAGCGCGGCGAAGCCGCATGCCAGCGCGTGTAGACCTCTCATCGTCGTTCCTCCTGCATTCGGCCGAATGCGAGTTGCTATCCGGAACATTCCGTCCGGAGGCGACTGTTCATGCGAAGATCACGATGGTGGTGCAAATTCAAGGCCACCTCGATGCCGGCTTCGCGCCCCTGCAGGTCGGCGAGGAATCACGGTATTTCCGGTCCCGGCAGGAAACCCGCAACGAACCCTTCCCCTCCCGGGGAAGCCAGAATCCTCTCGAGGGAAAATATTTTCCCATTCAGGACCCGCTCAATCCTTCTCCCTTTGGGGACTCGAGGCCGCGGATTCCGTTGACGAGGGTCCGGTTCCGGTCCGCTCGCGAACGAGCGGACGCATCGTCACGCTGGAGATCGTGACGTCTGCTTCCGCACGGATGCCCAAACCGCAGGGGATCCCGACGCGATTGGGTCCGTGCTCGACGCAATGCCGGAGGATCTGCCTCCTGTCCCACGAGCGCGGACGGGGCGTCACGTCCACTCCCCGAAGAGTGAAGGCGCAAGCTCCACCCGATGAAACCCCGACCGACGGCCGCTGGCGTGACGAGGGGTACCAGACGAAGCGCACCGATCTGTCCCCGGTTGTCGGAACAAGTTCTATGTTGGACCGAATGCCCCCACCGGCCCCAGGTCGCCGATCATGCACTTGACGGAGCCGCCGCCCTTCTTGAGGAACTCGGAGACGTCGATGGTGATGGGCGTGACGCCGCGCTCGCGGACCTGATCACAGAGTCGCCGTGAGACGCCCGCGGGCATCAGCAGGACGGACTCGCCGCCCTGCGTGAGCGTGAAGCTGTTGGCGGCGTAGCGCGCGGCGTCGTCCTCGTCGAGCTCGATCACCGCCTCGGCGAACGTCTCGCGGACGGCATCCCAGCCCTCCGGCGAGAGCGCGCCGCGGTACGCCAGCAGGTGCCGGCGCCCCGGGCCGAATGCACACAACGCGGTGTCGCCGTGGTAGTGCGCTTCGAGCGTGAGCTCGACGCGCACGATGCGCCGCGGCGCCACGATCGGGGCGAGTACGCCCTCGACGCGCGCGTCGGTGCGAAAGCCGTAGATGCGCCGCCAGGGCGGGAAGGCGAGGGCGGGCACGAAGCGCTGGCGCTCGAGGCGGCGGAGCGGGCCGGCGCGGAC
>CP070734.1:427267-437302 GCA_020347605.1 Deltaproteobacteria bacterium
CGAGCGTGAGGTCGTAGCGCGCCAGCAGCGCAGCGGGCTTCCCGACGATCTCGGACGGCGGATACCCGTAGAGGTGCTCGGCCCTGGGGTTCGCGTACGTCACGAATCCATTCGAATCCATGGCGAGCACGGTGTCCGGCGAACTGTCGAGGATCGCCCGCAGCGGGTCCATCGAGTCGTGGAACTGCAACTCGAGGTCCGTGCGCTCGCAGATCGGACGCAGGATCACGACGATCGTGTCTTCGCCGCGCTCGAGCTGGAGCGCACCGGCTTCGATCGGGATGCGCGTTCCGCTCGCGCGGATCAGATCGAAGCGCTCGCACGCGAGGCGGCGCCGATCGAAGAGCGTCGGCCAGACCGCGTCGAACGGCTCCGCGCTCGTCAGCAGCTGCTCCAGCGGACGTCCGATCCGGTCGTCGGCGCCGTCGCAGAGGCGGTCGAGCTCGTCCGACATCCAGGCGAGGCGCCGCTGGCCGTCCACGGTCAGCAGATACGGATGCGACGTGTGCAATCCGTCGAGCAGCACTGCGTGTCGGTGCGGGGTGTTCGGCATGCGCTGCAGCGCTCGTTTCGCTCCGGGCGTCGCGGTGACCGCCAATACGAACCGGCGCCGTCCCAATCTGCGACGGCGCCCCCCAGAGCTCTTACTCGCGATCCGGTCCGACGGGATCCTAACAAAGCGCGCGTGCGATGGTCAAAGCCGGCCCGATGCGGCTCGGTGCGATCGGGTTGGGCTTCAACGGATGGCGCGTCTGGCCGATGTTGATTACGGTCGACATGCGCGCTTCACCCCCCGCTCCCGACGACACGCAGGACACCTCGTTCCCTGGGGGCAGAACCCGGATCGCGCCGGGCGGCGCGGCTCGCGGAGGACGCATGAGTCGAGCGGGCGTTTTGTCGATTGTCTCGATCGCATTGTTCCTTACGAGCCCACTTGCGGGTCGGCAGCCCGATGACGCGGCGCGGCGTGGCGCGTCGACGCGCGCGATCGACGCGCCTGCCGTCGAGCGGATCCTCGCGCAGGTGAACCGCGCGCTCTCCCCGCCCGAGCGCAAGCGCATCGCAGCGGCCGTCGTGCGATACAGCGACAAATACGGTCTCGACCCGGCGCTGGTCACCGCCGTCATGCTCGTGGAGAGCAGCGCGCGTCCGTGGGTGCGCAGTCCCAAGGGGGCGACCGGACTCATGCAGGTGATGCCGCACATACACGCGCCCATGCAGATGGCCGGCAACCTCGCCACGATCGAGAGCAACATCGAGGCGGGATGTCTGATCCTGGCGCACAACATCCAGCGCCTGGGCGAGGAGGAAGGGGTCCTCGCCTACTTCTGGGGATCCGACATCCGCGGCGGCGCCTACCTTCAGCGCGTCCGGGCGGCGCGCGCCGACGTGGAGAGGCGTCTCCGCCTCTGAGCCTCGGTCGCGTTCGAAGGGTTCGAATCGCGAACGAGTTCGCGTGACGCAACAGGACCCCACGCGGATGCAGGTGCGCCGCCGCGAGACCCATCTCGACCGCGACGGCGGCGTGTGCCTGCTGCGGCGCGCCTGGCTGCCGCCGGAGCCCGAGCGGGTTCTCCTGCTCGTACACGGGCTGGCCGAGCACAGCGGCCGCTACGATCGCTTCGGCGCCTGGTTCGCGCGCCGGGGCTGCGCCGTCCACGCCTACGATCAGCGCGGACACGGACGCTCCGGGGGCGTACGCGGGCACGTGCGCGCGTTCGCCGAGTTCCTCGACGATCTCGAAGCGCTGCTGCGCTGCCTGCGCGACGAGCACCCCGCGCTGCCGATCGCGCTGATCGGACACAGCATGGGCGGCCTCGTCGTCGCGAGCTTCGTTCGAGAGCGCAGCCCCGCGATTGCGGCGGCGGTCACGTCCGGCGCCGCCTTGACCGTCTCGAGCCGCGCCTCCGCGAGCCGCCGACTCGCCGCGCGTCTGTTGCGCCGCGTCGCGCCGCGCGCGGCCATCCCGATCGGCATCGACCCGACCGCGCTGTCCCGCGATCTCGACGTGGCGCGTCGCTATGCGGCCGATCCCCTGGTCTTCGATCGCATGACGGTCTCGCTGGCGTCGGAGCTGATGCGCGCCGCCGAGCGCACGGCGTGGCTGGGCGGTGGCGAGATTCGCATTCCGATGCTCCTGTTGCACGGTGCGGACGATTCGCTGTGCCCACCCGTGGGCAGTCGCTTGTTCGGAGCCGCGCTGGAGCCCGCCGAAAGCGAGCTTCGGATCTATCCGGGTCTTCGCCACGAGATCTTCAACGAGCCCGAATGGGAGGGGGTGTTCCAGGACGTCCTCGCCTGGCTGAGCCGGGTCGCACCGACGCTTTCAGGCTCGCGCGGGGCTGGTTAAGCTTCGCCCGGGGAAACGACCGGGGACGGTGTGACACGGCGACTTCTGGCGCTCGGGCTCTTCGCACTCTTTGCCGTAGGCGGCAGCGCGCGCGCGGAGATCGTCGACCTGATCCCCGACGAGAGCGCGGGCTGGTCGGTGCGCAACGTGTTCGCTCCCCTGCGCTCGGGCCACTACTACGGGGACCGCACCCTGGAGATCCAGACGACGCCTCCGGGCGCGACGGTGGATCTCTTCTACGTCCGCTCGGGCTTCCAGCTCCGCTACGAGCAGGCGGAGGCGCCCGTGACCGTGATGCTCCCGAGCCGCATCCGCGCGACCTCGAAGGACTCGGTCCTGATTCGAGCCTCGCTCGACGGGTATCGGCAGCGCGAGCACCGCGTGCGCGTGGGTTCGAACGAGAGCTCGGTCCAGCTGGACCTGGATCCGCTTCCCAACCGGCTCGAGTCGGTCGCCCACAGCTACTTCGCGGGGCGGGCCTCGCTCACCTTCCTCACGAGAGAGGTCCTCACGCTCCGCATGCAGGAATCGCGCGGGGGGTTCGCGGTGGTCCTGACCCAGACCGCGGCGAGTGACCGGGCGACCGAATCCCTGCGCGGAATGAAGAGCCCGCTCGTCGCCGGCGTCGCGCCGCAGCAGCTCGGCGAAGACCTGGTGGTCCAGGTCAAGCTGTCGCCCGCGGCGCGCGACGCAGACGTCGAGCTGCGCTCGCGGCAGCGTCACGATCCGCTTCGCGAGCTCTACGACTACTCGATCGACTTCCAGGTCGCGGCCGACGAAGCCGCCGTCGTCGAGCGAGCGCGCGCCGTGCTCGCGAGCATCGAGCCCTCCGACGTGATGGGATGTGCGATGGTCTACGACGAGGCGCTGCGCGCCGAGCTCGAGCCGAGCGCGCTGTCTCGCGCGCTCGCCCCGACCGGGAAGTTCACCGATCCCTATCTGCGCGCAGCCATGAAACGCCTCGGTGAGGTCTCGCCGCGCGGCGTGATCGCCCTGGTCGACGACACGCTCTACCGGCCCGCTGCGCCGATCGAGCTGTCGGCCGCCATGAGCCAGGCCGCGCAGGCGCGCGGCTACCTCGCCCTGCTGCGCACGTTCGTGGCCGGGCTCGAGGCGCCGGAACACCGATCCGAGACGCTGCGCAGCCTCGTCGCCCCGGAGGTCTCCTCCGCCGCGTTCGGAGAGATCGTCGATCGCGCCGAGGCGCGCGAACGGAACTGTCGCAGCGGGTCTTGAAGCCGGACCCAGGCAGCCACGCGGCGCGAACACGCGTACGACCCGGTCCCGCTGGAGCGAGCATGGCTCGGCCCTCTGGCGATCGCCTCTCCGATCACATCTCCGATCTCCCCCGCGAGCGGCTGCGTGCGCTGGGCTCGGCGGCGCTCAGCGACCGTGAGCTGCTGGCACTCGTACTGCGCACCGGCGTACGCGGTGACAGTGCGTTGGACCTCTCCGCGCGCCTGCTCGAGCATTGCGGCGGCCTGCGCGGGCTGGCGCGCGTTCCGGCCCGCCAGCTCCTCGCGCAGCCGGGTGTGGGGTTGGCCAAGAGCGCGAGCGTGCTGGCCGCGCTCGAGATCGGCCGGCGTCTCGCGTCTCGGCGCCTGCGCGAGGGCGATCCCCTCACCAGCCCGGCCGATGTGCACCGTCACTTCCACGCGCACCTGCGCGACGTGCCGCAAGAGCGCTTTCTGGTCGTGCTGCTCGACGGCCGGCACCGCGTCCTGCGCGAGGTCACCGTCTCGCAGGGGACGCTGACCGCGAGCCTCGTCCATCCGCGCGAGGTCTTCCGCCCGGCGCTCGGGGAGGCCGCGGCCGCCGTCGTCCTGGTCCACAATCATCCGAGCGGAGACCCGACACCGAGCCGGGAGGACATCGAGGTCACGGCCCGGCTCGCGCGCGCCGGGGACATCCTCGGGATCCCCGTGCTGGATCACGTCGTGGTGGCCGAGCGGGGCTACGCGAGCCTCCGGGAGGCCGGACACCTGCCGACGCGTGCGCCTGCGGGAACGGCGCTGGGAGGGCCCTACGATCCTCCTAAGGCGCGGCGGGTCCGCAGCCGATGAGCCGGAGAAGCACCCTCGGGACGGGATGCCCCCCAGGGAACCACACACCATGAGCAAGGTGAGTACGGACGCATTACCGGAGGCGGCGCCTCTCGAGGGCGTCGATCGGCGCAAGTCGGAGCGGATCCCGGTCGTCGTGCGCGTCGACTACTCCACCGTCGACGACTTCTTCTCGGAGTTCACCGCGAACGTCAACGAGGGCGGCATCTTCATCGAGACCGAGGAGCGACATCCGCCGGATACGCTGGTGTCGCTCCAGTTCTCGCTGCCCGGCAGCCCCGAACCGCTGCAGGTGACCGGACGCGTCGTCTGGAGCACACCGGGCGGACCCGATCAGAACCCCGGCATCGGCATCGAGTTCGAGGATCTCGACCAGCGGGCGCGGCAGCGAATCGACGAGCTGGTTCGCAGCCTGCGCGTCGAGAGCACGCCGCCGGTGCCGGGCGCCTAGACGTCCGGACCCCTGGACCCCCGGAACCCCTGGAACCCCTGGGACCCTAGAACGGGATCTCGTCGTCTCCCGCGCCGCGTTCCGGCTCGCGCGGAGGCTCGCTCGGCCCGTCGGATCTCGCCGGGCCCGATTCACCGCGGGGCCCGCCCGAATCGCCGCGCGGGGCGCCCAGGAACTGGACGTTGTTCACGTGGACCTCGGTGGTGCGGCGCTTCTGGCCCTCTCGGTCCTCCCACTCGCGCGTCCGCAGGCCCCCCTCGATGTACACGCTCCGCCCCTTGGAGAGATACTGCGCACAGAGCTCCGCGGTTCGTCCCCAGGCGACGATCCGATGCCATTCGGTTCGCTCGTCGCGCTCACCGCTCCGATTCTGGAAGCGTTCCGTCGTGGCGAGCGAGAAGTTGGCGACTGCCTGGCCGCTCTGCGTGTAGCGAAGCTCGGGGTCGCGCCCGACGTTGCCGATCAAGATGACCTTGTTGACCGAAGCCATGATTCGTTCCTCGGTGTCCTACGGGGTATGCGGCCCATCATCCCGCCGCCGGAGGCTCGCGTCAAGGCGGCCGTGGCGCGTTGACACCCGCCGCGCCGCTCTTCTAGCCTTTTTCGGACGCACGGCGCCCGGAACGCGGGGAGAGCCGCGGTGATCTACGTATTTCGCGCGCTTTTCGCCATTTTCTGCACGGGGGTCTGCGCCGCGCTCGCCATTCCCGCCGCGCTCGTCGACGGCCGCGGCGACAGCATGGTCTGGATCGCGCGACGCTGGGCGCGCTGGATCCTCGCGGCCTGTGGCGTGCGCGTCCGGGCGACCGGGCTGGAGAACGTGACGGCGTCCGCGCCCCAGGTCTTCATGTCGAATCACCAGAGCCTGTTCGACATCGTCGCCCTCGTCGCGACGCTTCCCGTCTCGTTTCGTTTCATCGCCAAGAAGGAGTTGACGCGAGTTCCCGTCTTCGGGTGGGCGCTCGTGCTCACCGGGCACGTGATCGTCGATCGCGGCGACCGTCGCGACGCCTTCGCGAGCCTCGAGCGGGCCGCCGAGCGGATTCGGAGCGGCACCAACGTGATCATCTTTCCCGAGGGAACCCGCAGCGAGACGGGCGAGCTGCTCCCCTTGAAGAGCGGCGGCTTCCAGCTCGCGCTCGACTCGAAGGTTCCGATCGTGCCGGTGACCGTCTCGGGCAGTCGATCCATCACGCCCAAGAACTCGCTTCGCATCGAGTCCGGCGTGATCGGGGTGGCATACGGCCGACCGATTCCGACCGCTGGCCTGCGCGACAGCGACCGCAACGATCTGAAGCGGCGCGTTCGCAGTGCGATCCAGCAGGGTTTCGACCCCCTCCTGCAGGCGCCGCGCGGATCCGGCGAGCCGGCCGATGCCCGGCTCCGGCGCCGGTCCGGGGTCGCTTGACTCGCTTCCCGCTGCGTAGTTAAATCCGGAGTCTACCCGTCCCGGGGGGTGAGGGACGTGGCGTTCCGATCCGCATATCGCTTTGCGCCGAACGAGTGTGCCCGGCGTGGCTAGAAACGCCGCGCGCGCGCGCAGGTCCCGCGCGGGTCTGCGCTCCGTCCTGACCGGGCGTGCCGCATCCGAGGCCGCCGGTCTGTTCCTGCTCGGCGCCGTCGCGTTCGGGATGCTCGCGCTCGCGACCTACGCGCCGTCGGATCCGATCTTCTCGTTGGGCCCCGTGCAGAATCGCTTCGGAGCGGTGGGCGCCACCTTCGCGGCGCTGCTGCACCGCGGCGTGGGCGCGGGTGCGTTCGTCGTGGTCGGGGCGGTGGCCCTGCTCGGTGTCCGTCTGGTCGTGGGGCTGGGTTGGCCGTCCGTCGTGTCGGGCTTCTGGGTGGGCGCACTCCTCCTGCTGATCGCCGTCGCGACGCTGCCGCCGCTGCTGCACGGCTTCGACCCCGGGCGCTTCCCGCCGGTGGAGGGGAACGCGCTCGGGACGGCCCTGGCGGGAGCGGAGCGGATGCTGGTCTCCGAGTGGGGCGCCCTGCTCGTGAACGGCCTTTTGCTGCTGGTCGGCGCGATGGCGGTGACCGGCATCTCGAGCCGCTCCGCCGTTCGCGCGCTGATCGGCGCCGGTCGGGCGGCGCTGACCGGAATCGCTCGACTGGTGGCGTCGCTGGCCCGGGCGCTGCGACGCGGCGCCCGGCTGATCGGAGCCGCCATGGCGCGGGCGGTGCAGGCCTGGACGGTGTGGCGGGAGCAGCGCCAACGGCGCGCGCGCCTCGCGGCGGTCCGGGAGCCGGTTCCGCTCGAGATCTCGCTCGGCGACGCCGAGGGGTCGGACGCTGCGGGTGCGGAGTCCCGCCGGACGCGGCGCCGGCACGCGGATCCCGCGATCGTCGATCACGACGCGGAGCGACGCCGGGAGGCCAAGCCGACACAGGAAGCATTCCGGTTCGCGGATGCGTCCGGCGGCGGTCCGTACGAGCTGCCCGACATCTCCCTGTTCCGTCGCCCGCCGGCGGGGAGCCGCGGCTACGACCGCGACAGCCTGATCATGAACTCGCGGATCCTGGAGAAGAAGCTCCTGGACTTCGGCGTCTCGGGAAACGTGGTGACCGTGCACCCCGGGCCGGTCGTGACCATGTACGAGTACGAGCCCGCCTCCGGCATCAAGGTCAACCGCATCGTCAGTCTTGCGGACGACCTGGCGCTCGCACTGCGGGCGCTCTCGGTGCGGATCATCGCGCCCCTGCCGGGAAAGTCGGTCGTCGGGATCGAAGTACCGAACGCAGAGCGAGAGGTCGTCTACATCCGCGAGCTGCTCGAGTCCGAGACCTTCCGCACCGCCGAATCGAAGCTCACGATCGCGCTCGGCAAGGACATCTTCGGGAGCGCCGTCTCGACCGACCTGACCCGGATGCCGCACCTGCTCGTCGCCGGTGCGACCGGGACCGGAAAGAGCGTATTTCTCAACACGGCGCTGTGTTCTCTCCTGTTCCGCGCGACACCCGACGAGCTCAAGCTGCTGATGGTGGATCCGAAGATCCTCGAACTCTCGGTCTACGAGGGAATCCCACATCTCATTGCGGATGTCGTCACCAATCCGAAGCGCGCCGCGGCGGCGCTGTTCGGCATCGTTCAGAAGATGGAAGAGCGCTACCAGATGATGGCGGCGGTCGGCGTGCGGAACATCGCGCAGTACAACGCGTTCGTCGACGAGGAACTCGAGCGGGGCAACACGCTCGCCCAGTTCAAGAACAAGCCCGGCGAGGAGGAGGGTGCGGAGTTCGAGCTGCGCCGGTTGCCGTACATCGTCGTGGTCATCGACGAGCTCGCCGACCTGATGGTCGTCTGCGCGCGCGACGTCGAGGAAGCGTTGCAGCGACTGGCGCAGATGGCGCGCGCGGCCGGGATCCATCTCATCCTGGCCACGCAGCGGCCCAGCGTGGACGTGTTGACCGGCGTCATCAAGGCGAACTTCCCGGCGCGCATCTCCTTCCAGGTTTCGTCGCGCACCGATTCGCGAACCGTGCTCGATCAGAACGGAGCCGACCACCTCCTCGGGCAGGGGGACATGCTGTTCCTGCCGCCGGGAACCTCGAAGCTGCAGCGCGTGCACGGCGCCTACGTATCCGAAAAAGAGGTGGCCGAGCTGGTGCAGGCGCTCCGGGCCCAGGGCAAGCCGGATTTCGACGAGACCCTCACGCGCATGAAGCAGGAGAGCGAAGAGCGCGAAGCGCGTGGTGAAGACCTCGACGAGATGTACGATCGCGCGATCGCGATCGTCGCCGAGACGCGCAACGCATCGATCTCCTACCTTCAGCGACGGCTCAAGGTGGGATACAACCGCGCCGCGCGCATGATCGAGCAGATGGAGGCGGACCAGGTGATTGGACCCCAGGAGGGACCCAACAAGCCGCGAGAAGTCTATGTCCGCCCCTTCGACGTCGAATAGGTCGCGGGGGCCCGCGTCGAACGGATCGATGGCCCGCCTGCGAGTGCTCGCGGCCGCGCTGCTCTGCGCGACCGGCCCCGCGGCATCCGCGGGCGCGAGCGAGGACCCCGGCTCCGCGGCGACTTCGGAGCCGCCTCGGCCGGCCTGCGTCGAGGACCTCGCACGGCGCGTCCAGCGCCGTTACGAGGCCATGCAGAGCCTGACCGCCCGCTTCGAGCAGACCACGAGGGTGGCCTCGCTCGGGAGCGCGTCGAGCGCGGCCGACGCCTCGCAGGGGGTGGTCACGCTCGCCAAGCCGGGCAAGATGCGCTGGGCGTACGAGGAGCCGGAGCCGAGTCTCGTGGTGAGCGACGGCGAGACGCTGTGGACCTACGACCCGGAGCTGAACGAGGTGCAGCGGTTTCCGGTGACCGACGGGCTGCTGGAGGGCGCGGCCGTCCAGTTCCTGATCGGTCGCGGCGACATCCTGCGCGAGTTCGAAGTCAGCGGCGGTCCGTGCGAAGAATCCCCGGCGCGCCTCACGCTCGTGCCTCGTGAGCCCGCCTCCTATAGCCAGCTCGAGCTTCGGGTCGATGCGTCCAACGGCGAGATCGTGGAATCCAGCATCGTCGATCTCTTCGGCAACGTGACGCGCGTCCGTTTCCGGGAGATCCGGATCGACCTCGACATCCCGCCCGAGACGTTCCGCTTCACCCCCCCGCCCGGTGCGCGCGTCCTCGAGGCGGGCCCGGAGGAGCGATGAGCGGCGCTGCGCGAGAGCTGCCCCGAACGCCGACTGCCCAATCTGGGAGGCGCGTGTGCGCGCCCGGGTGCACCCCGCAAGATCGTGCGAGGACACGCGGCAATTTGCGGAAACGCGGCAGAGCCTTGACGGCGGTGTCGGAATCCCGGCAACGAATCCGCAAGAACGCCTCACGAAGTGGCACCTTCCGTCGCAACCGGTTGGCAACGCTGCCGCCCGAATCGGGGAATCCCGCGCCCGGTGCCGGGACTTCGCGCGGCGCGTCCCGCGCGTGCCGAGTCGCAGGAGAACGCCGCGGCCGCGCGGCCTTGGGCGCGGCCGTTGCACCGCGCCGACGCTTGCGGGCCGAGGGGGCGTCTGGTAGACTCGATTTTGAAAAATGTCATCAAATTCGAGGGTTTGTGGGTCTCGCCGATCGATTTCAACGGCGCTCCGGCGAGCCTGGGTGCGGCGCCGAAATCCCGCTGAACGGCCGATCTGAGGGCGATCGGGACGCCTCGAGAGCGGGCGGCGGAAACCTCCGT
>CP070734.1:437402-447324 GCA_020347605.1 Deltaproteobacteria bacterium
CCCATACCCCCCGCGAGGCCGGCCATCATCGTCTGTGAGAACGCACACCCGGCGCCCCCGGACGCCCAGCGGATCCTGATCCTTCGGCTCGGGGCGGTGGGTGACGTCGTCCGGACCCTGCCCGCGGCACGGATGCTGCGGGAGGCCTATCCGCGCGCACACCTGGCCTGGCTGGTCGAGCGCGGATCAGCGGCGCTCCTGGAGCGGCAGCCGTGGATCGATGAGATCATCGTGTTTCCCCGCGAAGCGCTGCGCGCGGACCTGCGCCGCCTGCATTGGCTTCGCATGGGGTCGACGCTCGCGGAGTTCGTGCGTCGCCTGCGGGCCGCGCGCTTCGATCTCGTCGTGGACTTTCACGCGATCCTGAAGAGCGGGGTCCTGGCCTGGGCGAGCCGTTCACCCCGCCGCGTCAGCTACGCGCGACCCTACGGGCGCGAGCTGTCCTGGCTGTTCGCAACCGAACGCGCCCGTCTGTCACCGCGGCGCGCCAGCCGCTTCGACCGGAACACGGGCCTGGTGCACTTCCTGGGCATTCGCGGAGAGCCCGCACGGGTGGCGCTCGCGGTCGACCCGGATGCGGTCGCCCGTCTCGAGGCGGCAATGGGTGACGGTGTGGCTCCCATCGCCATCCACCCCGGGACGAGCGACGACACGCCCTACAAGCGCTACACGGTCACGGGCTACGCAGCGGTTGCGCGCGCGCTGTTCGAAGGCGACGGCCTCCCCAGCATCGTCACGCATGGCCCAGCGCGGGGCGACCTCGAGTTGGCGGAGCGCATCGTGGCCGCGGCGCGGGGGGCGGCGCGCCTGGCGCCGCCGACCCCCAGCCTGGTGGATCTCGCGGCGCTCTTCTCGCGGTGTCGCGCCTACGTCGGAAGCGATACCGGTCCCATGCACGTGGCGTCACTGGTCGGCATCCCCGTCGTGCAGATCCTCGGTCCGACCGACCCCCTGGTCAACGCTCCGTATCCGGGGACGCCGTCGCGCAGCGTCCGCGTCCCGGTGCCGTGCAGTCCGTGCCGGCGCGGCTGCGCGGCGGCGACCTGTATGCGCGCCGTGTCGCCCGAACAGGTGATCGGGGCCGTTCGCGAGCTGATCGGGACGCGTCGCGCCCGGCCCGCGGCTCGCGTGCCCGGGGCGAGCGGGGGCCCGCGCGCGTGACCGGTCCGCGCTCCGCGCGGGTTCGCGCGCCCAACTGGCTCGGCGACGCGTTGGCGCGCGCGGGGCGCCGCGGGAGGGGCGCGGGGGCCCTCCCGCGGGTCTCCCGCGGCCGCCGCGCGGGATCGGTCGAAGTCTCCGGTCGCTGACGCCGGGGCTTCGACTACCATACGCGCGGCTCCATTCAGGAGCACCCAGCGCGCGTCGGAGTTGGACGTAGGCGCGGCCGGAGGAACAGCATGTCGCCGCTTTCGCAGCGCCGGCTGGAACGCATCGTCGACGCGTTTTCGCGAGTCAAGCTACTGGTCGTCGGCGACGTGATGCTCGACGAGTACCTGTGGGGCGATGTGGAGCGCGTCAGCCAGGAGGCCCCCGTTCCGGTCGTTCACGTGCGCCGCGAGTCCATCGCGCTCGGCGGTGCGGGCAACGTGGTTCGCAACGTGGTGGGACTCGGCGGCCGATGTGCCTGCGCTGCGACCGTGGGAGAGGACTCGGCCGGCCGCCTGATCGGGGATCTGCTCAAGGATCACGGCGTCGAAGCCAGCGGGATCGTGCGCGTCCCGGGTCGTCCGACCACGCGCAAGACCCGGGTCGAGGCGCGCTCGCAGCAGATCGTCCGGTTCGACCGCGAGACGACCGGACCCTTGCCCCGCGCCGCGGCGCGGCGCCTGCTCGCCAGTGTCGAGGCCACGCTGCCGTCCATGGACGGCGTGATCCTCGAGGACTACGGCAAGGGCGTGTTGGAGCGAAGCATCGCACGCGGCGTGATCAGTCGTTGTCGCGCCGTGGCCGTGCCGGTGTACGTCGATCCGAAGGAGGAGCTCCGCGCGTTCCGGGGCGCGACGCTGATCAAGCCCAACCTCCGCGAGGCCGAGGCGCTGACCGGAATCGTCGCGCGCTCGCCGGACGGTCTCGCGCGCGCCATCCAGCGGCTGCGGCGCGCCACCGGAGGCGCCGACGTGGTCGTGACGCGCGGCGCCGCCGGAATGACCGTCGCCGAGGGCGACGCGGAGCTGCGGGACGTTCCGACCGCGGCGCCGGAGGTCTTCGACATCCAGGGTTGCGGCGACACCAGCATCGCGGCGCTCGCACTTGCACGCTGCTGCGGCGCCTCGCTGCTCGAGGCGGCGGTGATCGCCAACGCCGCGGCGGGCGTCGTGGCGCGAAAGGTCGGCACGGCGATCGCGACGCCCGCCGAGGTGTGCGCGGCGCTCGGGAGCGTGGTGGCCGCGGTGCGGGCCGGCCCGCGGAGCGCTTCGTGATTCGGAGCATGACGGGCTTCGGCCGGGCGCCGGTCGACGTGGGCGGGGCGGGCTTCGAGGTGGAGGTCCGCAGCGTGAACCACCGTTTCCTGGATCTGCGGATCCGACTGCCCCGCGCGCTCTCGGCGTTCGAGTCCGAGGTCCGCGCGCGCGTCCAGGAGCGCTTTTCGAGAGGCAAGATCGATCTCGCGGTGAGCCCGCGCGGCGGCGCCACGCCCGCGCCGCGCTTCGAGATCGACTTCGCGGTGGCCGAGCAGTACGTGGAGGCCGCCGGGAAGCTCGCGGAACGGCACGGACTCGAGGCGCGGCTCGGCGTCGCGGCGCTGCTCGCACTGCCCGGCGTCTCGCGGTTCGTCGAGCCCGAGCTCCCGGTCGAGGTGCTCCGCGACCCGCTGCTCGCCGCGGTGGAGCAGGCGCTCGAGGCGACCGACGGGATGCGCCAGCGCGAGGGCGGCGCGCTCGAGCGGGAGCTGCTGGCGCGGCTCACGCGCGTCCGCGAGCTCGCCGACGCGCTCGAATCGCGCGCGGGCGACGTCCAGCAGGCGGTGCGCGAGCGCCTCCGCAAGCGGGCCGCACAGCTTCAGAGCGAGACGGGCCTGGTCGACGAGGCGCGCCTGCAGCAGGAGGTCGTACTCGCGGCCGATCGCCTCGACATCCGGGAGGAGGCGGTGCGTCTCCGAAGCCACGTGGACCAGTTTCGCGAGGCCGTGGCCGCCAGCGGGCCGGGCCGACCGGCCGGCCGGCGCCTCGAGTTCCTGCTCCAGGAGCTGTCGCGCGAGGCCAACACGATCGGATCGAAGGGCAGCGACGCCGGTCTGTCCCATCGCGTGGTCGAGCTCAAGACGGAGCTGGAGCGGCTGCGCGAGCAGGTCCAGAACGTTGAGTAGTCGGTCGGGCGCGCGTACCCGAGCCGGCAGCGAGTCGGCCGGCGCCGTCGCGCGCGAGGCGGCGGCCACGTCCGCGCGCGTACCGGCACCGCTCCGCATGCTGAACGTCGGCTACGGCAATCTCGTGATCGCGTCGCGCGTGGTGGCGATCGTATCTCCGCAGTCCTCGCCGATGCGGCGCCTGCGCGAGGAAGCGTCGAGCCGGGGGAAGCTGATCGACGCGACGCAGGGCCGCCGCACCCGCTCGATCCTGGTCACGGACAGCGACCACGTCATCCTATCCGCCATCAACCCCGAGACCGTCGCGGCGCGGATCGCGCCGGAGGTCGAGGAAGGCGAGGAGGCGTGAACGCGTGACGCGGGCACGCCGGGGGATCGTGTTCGTCGTCTCCGCGCCGTCGGGCACGGGCAAGACGACCGTGTGCCGCTCCGTGATCGCGCGTGATCCCGGGATTCGCTTCTCCATCTCCCACACGACGCGCGCGCCGCGGCCCGGCGAGCGCGACGGCGTCGACTATTTCTTCGTGGACGCAGCCACGTTCCGGAGCCTGGTCGGCGAAGGCGCATTCGTCGAGTACGCCGAGTACGGCGGAAATCTCTATGGCACGTCGTGGAAGGCGGCCATCGACCCGCTCGCACAGGGCACCGACGTACTGCTCGAGATCGACATCCAGGGCGCGCGGCAGGTCGCCGACCGCGCCGAGCTCGGCGCACGGCTGATCTTTCTGCTGCCGCCCTCGCGCGCCGCGCTCGAGGCCCGTCTCCGAAACCGCGGAACCGACGCCCCGGACGTGATCGAGCGGCGCCTGGCGATCGCCGAAGCCGAATTCCAGGCGGTCTACGGCTTCGACTACGTGGTGGTGAACGACGCGCTCGAGGCCGCCGTCGCCGACGTGCTGGAGATCGTGCGGGCCGAACGCGCGGGCGATGCGGCGCGGCTGGAGGCGCGCTTCGGGCGCTCCCGGGTGCTCGCCCGGCTGGGTCCGAGGCTCGGACTCGCCGCCGCTCCCTGATTGCGGATTCGAGCGTGATTTCGCTAAGTTAAGGCACTTGTGGAGCTCTAGGCGAAAGACCGCACCCCGGATCCGGCGGTTCAACGACATCGCCGATCGGGTGCTCGAAACCAACCCCGCGAGCGACCTCTCGCTCCTGCAGCGGGCCTACGTGTTCTCCGCGAAGGTCCACGACGGGCAGGAGCGGCTGTCGGGCGAGCCCTACCTGATTCATCCGCTCGACGTCGCGGCCACGCTGGCCGAGATGCGTCTCGACGAGGTGACCGTCGTCGCCGGCCTGCTGCACGACACGGTCGAAGACACCCTCACGACGCTGGACGAGATCGAACGTCTGTTCGGCTCGGACGTCGCCTTCCTGGTCGGCGGCCTCACCAAGATCGCGAAGATGGAGTTCACGTCGGCGCGTGTCCGGCAGGCGGAGAATTTCCGCAAGATGCTGATCGCGATGTCCAAGGACATCCGCATCCTGCTGATCAAGCTGGCCGATCGCCTGCACAACATGCGCACGCTGGAGTTCGTTCCGGAGGAGACGCGGCGCCGCATCGCGCAGGAGACGCTCGACATCTACGCGCCGCTCGCCCATCGCCTCGGCATCGACTGGATGAAGCGGGAGCTCGAAGAGCTCGCCTTCCGGGCGCTCAGACCCAGCGAGGCGAAGGAGCTCGAGAAGAAGATCCGCCTGGGACGAAAGGCGCGCCAGCGCTACATCGACGAGGTCCTCTCGATCCTCTCGACGAAGCTCGAGGACGCGCGGATCGACGCGGAGGTCACGGGCCGGCTCAAGAACCTCCACTCCATCCACAAGAAGATGGAGCAGCAGGGCCTGGGCCTCGACGAGATTCACGACGTGATCGCGTTCCGGATCGTGACCGCGGGAGACCGGGACTCGGTCTACGCGGCGCTCGGCGTCGTGCACGCGACCTGGACACCGGTGCAGGGTCGCTTCAAGGACTACGTCGCGCTGCCCAAGCCCAACGGCTACCAGAGCCTCCACACCGTGGTGATCGGACCCTACGGGGAGCGGATGGAGATCCAGATCCGAACGGCGGACATGCATCGGACCGCGGAGTTCGGGATCGCCTCCCACTGGGAGTACAAGGAAGGGCGCGCCGCGGACCGCGACGCCGAGCAGAAGTTCGCGTGGCTGCGACAGCTGCTCGAGTCGCAGCAGGGCGTCGAGGACCCGCACGAGTTTCTGGACACCCTCAAGGTCGACCTGTTCCCCGAGCACGTCTACGTGTTCACGCCGAAGGGCGAGGTGCAGAATCTGCCGCGCAACGCGACGCCGATCGACTTCGCGTACGCGATTCACAGCGAGGTGGGAAACCACTGCGCGGGCGCCAAGGTGAACGGCAAGCTCGTGCCGCTTCGCCACACGCTCGAGGACGGCGACACCGTCGAGATCCTCACCAGCGCTTCGCAATATCCCCGCAAGGACTGGCTCGAGTTCGTCGTCTCCGGCAAGGCGAAGAGCCGCATCCGGCAATCGGTGCGCGCCGCGGAGAAGACGCGCAGCCGCGAGCTGGGCCGCGACATACTGGAGCGCGAGCTGCGGCGCGCGGCCTTCTCGCTGAATCGACTGCTGGAGCGGGGAGAGCTGGACGCGATCGCGCGCGCGGAGGTCCGCGGCGGGTCCGTCGAAGACCTGTTTGCGGCCGTGGGTTACGGAAGGGTCTCGGCCGCGGCGGTCGTGCGGCGGCTCAAGCTCGAACCGGCCGCGGAGCCGCCGCCCCGGCGCGCGCGCCGGCCCCGGCCCTCCTCGCGCACGGGCGTGCGTGTGAGCGGAATGGGCGACGTACTCGTCCGCTATGCGCGGTGCTGCAACCCGCTGCACGGCGACGAGGTGGTGGGGTTCATCACGCGGGGGCGTGGCATCTCGGTCCATCTGAAGGACTGCCGCAAGGTCTTCGAGCTCGATCCGGAACGGCGCATCGACGTGCGTTGGGACGAAGACGTCGCGGATCCGCGCAGCATCAAGGTCCGCGTCGTCTCGTCCGACACACCCGGGCTGTTGGCCAGCGTGACGCGCTCGATCTCGGCGGCGGGCATCAACATCGAGGGTGCGCGCGTGACGACCGCGCACGGGCGGGACGCGACGCAGCTCTTCGAGCTGACGGTGAGCGACGTGCGCAGCCTGAACGCCGTCATGCAACAGCTCGAGAAGATCAAGGGCGTGCGCTCGGTCGAGCGCGTGCGCGGCTGAGCCAACCGTCGAGAGAGCGGCACCCGGGTTGAGAGTCCTCCAGGTCACGAGCGATTGGAAGTGGACCGGTCCGGCGGACCCGATGCTCCGCCTCGCGCTCGCGCTGCGCGAGCGCGGGGACGCGGTGGCCCTCGCGTGCCCGGCGCCGCCGCCCGGAGCGTCCCGCTCGCTCGACCGCGAAGCGCGCGCGCGGGGCATGGCGCCGAGCGTGCATCTCGAGCGGGCCCGCGGCCTGCGGCCGCTGCGCGATCGCGCCGACATCGCGCAGCTGCGCCGCCTGGCGGCGGAGCACCGCGCCGAGCTCGTGCACACCTGGCACACGCGCGATCATCTTCTGGCCTTGCGGGCGTTCGGATGGCTGCGCCGCGACGCGGTCCGGGTGGTGCGTTCGCTCCGCCGCGCCGAGACCCTCGCCGCGACGCCCTGGAATCGCGGTCTGCTCGGTCCGGGAACCGACGGCCTCCTGTGCGTCTCGCCGGGCGTTGCCCGCCGGAATGCGCGCCTGCGCGGTGGGCGACCCATCGTCGGCGCGTTCGGAGCCGTGGACCTGGATCGCTTCGCTCCGCGCGCGCGCGATCCGCGGGTCCGCGAGGCGCTGGGGCTGAAGCCCGAGCACCGCGTCGTCGGCATCGTCGCCCGCGCGCAACGGCACCGGCGCTTCGACCTGCTGCTCGAGGCCGCGTGCTGGCTGTTCGAAGCCGATCCGGCGGCGCGCCTGTTGATCGTGGGTCGGGGCACGCGGCGCGCGGAGGTCGCGGAGCGTCCGGCCGAACGGCTGGGCATCGCGGACCGCGTCGTGTTCGCGGGGTATCGAGGCGAGGACTACGCCGAGGTGTTGCGCGCGATCGACGTGTTCACGTTTCTCGTGCCCGGCTCGGACGGCACCTGCCGAGCGCTGCTCGAGGCGGCCGCCTGCGGCCTGCCCGCCGTCACCACGCGGCGCGGCGCGTTGCCCGAGATCGTCGTAGACGGCGAAACCGGCATCCTCGTGGACGAGACGCCCGCGGCACTCGCTGCCGCGTGGCGGCGGCTCCTCGAAGATCCGGCGCGCCGCGCCGCGTTCGGGGCGGCCGCGGGGCGTCGCGCGCGGGCGCTGTTTGCACCCGAGCGGCTGGCCGACGCGGCCACGGCGCTGTACCGCGCAGCGCTCGCGTCGGACGCCCGGCGCTGACCGCGCCGCGCGTCGATCGTCCGGAGCGGGAGTGCGCGGGGCTCAGGGCTCGGCGCGCTCTGCGCGCAGCGCCACCACGCGGTAGCCCCGCACGAAGCCCGAGCCGATCTCCTCGAGTCCCGCGAGGCCTCCGACCGATTCTGCGCGAAGTCGGCGCACGTCCTTCTGCCAGATCAGCACGACGGCACCCGGGTCCTTCGGGAGCAGCTCGACGACGTAGGTCTCGTTGATCCGCCCGATCTCGCGGTGCGGCGTCCAGAGCCGCAGCGCGCTGCGCAGCGAGCTGGTGGAGTAGATGCGCTGGGCGCTCGCGATCTCGGGACGCGCGAGCAGGTCGCGCGGCACGAGCACGGGATCGATCCGCGAGATCAGGAGCAACAGGCCGCCGAACAGAATCGCGCCTGCGGCCGCGGCGCCGCGGCCCGTCCGACCCGGCGCGGCCGCGCGCCCCGCCCGGATGCAGAGCGCGAGGAGTGCGCCGCCCGTCGCGATCGCAATGGCGCGAAACCACGCATCGCCGCACACGAGTCGGAGCGAATCGCTCAACGCGTGACCGTCCGGGATGAAGACCGAGGCGCCGGCTCCCAGCGCGACGAACGCGCTTCCGATCGAGCCGCAGAAGACCGCGAGCGCCCGCGCCGCTCCGCGGCCCGCGTGTTCGAGCGTGACGGGGGCGAGCAGGAGCGCCGCGGCCGGGAACGCGGGCAGGGCGTAGTGCGGCTGCTGCGACGGGAGCAGCGCGAGCAGCGCGATCGGGAGCGCGAACCAGCCGAGCAGGGGACCCGTTGCATCTCGCGCCAGGCGACTCGAAGCGCTGCGCAGACGCCGAATCCAGGCGACGCCAAAGAGCGCCCATGGCATCAGTCCCAGGATTGCGACGGCGGCGAGGAATCCGGGCGGCCGGCGATGCGGGGTCTCGGGGCTGCCGGCGATCCGGAGCTCGAGCTGCCCGATCGTGAGGCCCGCCACGTACTCCGCGCCGTTCTCCCGCCAGACGAGTGCGAGCCACGCGAGCGGCAGTGCCGCCGCGAGGGCCAGCGCCAGGGCGTCGCTTCGATCGGGACGCGCCGCGTTCGCCGGACCGGAGAGCAGACCGCCGAGCCGAAAGCCAAGGGGGAACAGGAGCGCGACCGGACCCTTCGTCAACAGCGCCGCGCCGAGTGCGACGCCCTCGAGGAGGGCGAGCCCGGTGCGGCCCGGGCCTGCGACGCGGGCGCGGGCCGCCTTGGCGCCGATCGCGAGGGTGACGAGCAACGTGAGCCACGCATCGAGCAGACCCATCTGCGCGTGCACGAGGAAGAAGGGCGTGGTCGCCAGGATCAGCGCGGCGCGAGCCGCTGCTGGGGCGGGAACGCCCAGCCGCGCGCCGATCGCGGGCAGGAGGCCGATCGTGATGATGGCGGCCGCAATCGAGATCGCGCGCGGCGCGGCATCGAGGGACGCACCCGCCGCCGTCAGTCCCGCCGCGAGCCAGAAGAAGACCGGAGGCTTCTCGGAGTAGGCCTGCCCGGCCAGAGACGGCGTGAGCCAGCCGGCCTCCTCGCGCATGGCTCGCGCCACGTCGGCGTAGCGGGTCTCGTCCGGCACCCACGTGCCGCGCAGGACCAGCGATGGGGCGAGCAGGCCCGTGGCCAGCGCCAGAGCGAGGAGGGCCGCGCGGGCCGTCACGAAGCGGTCGCGGTCACGGGTCTCCTCCCGCCGGCCGGTTGGCGCGGCAGGATAGGGGATCCGCTCGGACGCTGCAGAGCCCAGCGGCGCCCGGGGTGCGGCGATCGATTCCGCGCCGAGTATCATCGCGCCGAAGGGGAGGCGGAACGTGTCCGAAGCGCGATTCCAGCGGTCCGCGTGGGGTTCGAGAGCGGCGCGGTCGCCGCTGCTCGCCGTCCTGGCCGGGGCGGCCGTAGTGCGCTGCATCGCAGCGCTTCGCACCGATGCGATCTTCAACGACGGTCCCCTCTTCATCGCGCTCGCGCAGCGCTTCGCTGCGGGCGAATGGCGCGCGGCGCTCGCGCACGACTATCACCCGCTCTACTCGCTCGCGATCGCGTTCGTGGAGCCCCTCGTTTCGGACTGGGAACGCGCCGCGCTGTTGGTCTCGGTGACGGCGGGAAGCGCAGCGGTGTTCTGTCTGTACCGCTTCCTCGACGCCGCGTTCGACGCGCGCGTCGCATGGATCGGCGCGCTGCTCCTCGCCGTCCACCCCTATGCGGTGGCGTATTCCAGCGACG
>CP070734.1:447424-457249 GCA_020347605.1 Deltaproteobacteria bacterium
GCCTTGAGGCCGCGCTCGTCCGGCCCCACCAGCAGGAGCCGCCAGCCCGGCTTGTGCTGCACGGCCCGCAGCAGCTCGAGCACTCCCTTCTCGCGGACCAGGCGTCCGACGAAGCCGATCACGCGCTCCCCGGGACGCACGCCGAGCCGGCGCCGAATGGCGCTGCGGTCGTCGGAGCCGAAGCGCTCGGGCGAGAAGGCGCGCACGTCGACGCCGTTGCCGAGCGCCCGGAGCCGGTCGTCGGGGACGATCCGTTGCCAGCGCGCGGTGCGGACGTCCTCGCCGCTCTGACAGAGGACGAGGTCGGCGAGCCGCGAGGACGCGCGTTCGAACGTGCGCCAGACGCGGCGAACGGCCGGGCGCTGTCCCTCGTGGGAGTAGAGCCCGTGGAGCGTGGAGAGCACGCGCGGCACCCGCGCGACGCGGGCGGCCAGGCACGCCAGCGCGTTCACCTTCGGATTGTGCGTGTGCACGACGTCGTACCGCTCGCGCCGGAACAGCGTCACGTAGCGCGACAGGGTCCGCAGGTCCGCCAGCGGGTCGATCCGACGCGAGTTCTCGATGGCGTGGACGCGAAAACCCCGGGCGGCGAGCTCCTCGACCAGCGGGCCCGGTCCACACACGATGTCGACCGCGTGGCCTGCCGCGCGCAGCCGCTCGAGTTGGGCGCGCAGCAGGAACGCGCAGAAGTAGTCGGTGTTGGCGACGTGCGCGATGCGCAACCGGCGCCACTCAGCGGATTCCATGACGCGCGCTCCAGTCGGAGAGGACGACGAGGCTCCAGATGCGCGCGGCGTGATCCGCGGCGCCCCGCTCGTGATCCGTGATCAGCTGGGTCACCGATGCGGCGTCGAGCAGCCCCGCCGCCGCGATGCGACGCGGCTCGAGCGTGTCGCGCACCAGCTCCCGCAGCGGACCGCGCAGCCACCCGGTCAGCGGCGCGTCGAAGCCCGCCTTGCGCCGGCGCCGAACGACGCGAGGCAGGGAGGGGCCGAAGACGTCGAGCAACGCCGGCTTGGCGCGCCGGCCGCGCAGCTTCCGGTCGGTCGGAAGCGCCAGTGCGTGCTCCACGACGCGGTGATCGAGAAAGGGAACGCGCACCTCGAGGCCGTGCGCCATGCTGGCGCGGTCCACCTTCGCGAGCATGTCTCCCGGAAGGCCCAGACACACGTCCGTGCGGAGCTGGCGGTCGAGCGGATCGCGTCCGCCGACGCGCCGCCGCACCGCGCGCAGGTCGTCCAGGCCCGAGGGAAGCGCCTCGTCCAGGGCCGGCACCAGCCGCCGCTTGTCCGCAGCGTCGAAGATCCGCGCGAGCGCCAGGGCCCGAGCGGCCTCGGAGAGCCCCTCGGAGGCGAGCACCTTCTGCGCGCGGCGAACGAGTTCGCCCAAGCGGGTGCTTCGGTCGGGCCGCAGGCGATTCCGCAGGCCGGCCCCCAGCGAGCGCCGCACGCGGACCGGAAGGCGCTGCCAGCGCGCGAGCCAACGCTCGGCGCGGTAGCGGCGGTAGCCGGCGAACAGCTCGTCCGCACCATCGCCCGAAAGCGCCACGGTGACGCGCTCGCGCGCGGCGCGCGACAGCAGCTGAACCGGCACGAACGACGAGTCGGCAAACGGCTCGTCGATCGACGCGATGAGCTCCGGCGCCGCCGCGCGGACGTCCGCCGCGCGGATCGGCACCTCGAAGTGTCGCGTTCCGAGCGCGCGCGCGGCGGCGCGCGCGAAGCGGCGTTCGTCGAGCAGCGGGTCCTCCGGATACACGACGGAGAAGCTGTCGATCGCACCCCGCTCGCGGCTCGCCAGGGCGGTCACGAGCGTGGAATCGACGCCGCCGGACAGGAAGGTTCCGACCGGCACGTCGCTCCGGAGCTGAAGGCGCACGGAGTCGATCAGTCGCGCGTAGAGCCCCTCCCGCCAGCTCGCGAAGTCCCCGCCGGTGGGCGGATCGGGCACCCCCCACCAGGCGCGGACCCGCGCACCGTCCGCCGTCCAGGTCAGCAGGCTGCCGGGCGAGAGCTTCTCGACACCCTGCACGAAGCTTCGCGGCTCCGGCACGAATCCGAAGTCGAGATACGCGGACAGCGCACCGCGGTCGATGCGGCGGCCGACACCGGGGAGCCTCAGCAGCGCCTGCAGCTCCGAGGCGAACGCGACGCCGTTTGCGTCCGCCCGGTAGAAGAGCGGCTTGACGCCGAGCCGGTCGCGCGCCAGCCAGAGCCGCCGATCCACGCGATCCCAGCCGGCGAACGCGAAGATGCCGTTGACGCGCTCGAGCACCGCGGGGCCGTACGCCTCGAGAAGCTCGACCATCACCTCGGCGTCACCGCGGGTGCGCCAGGCGAAGCCCGGCAGCAGCCGCCGAAGCTCGAGGTAGTTGTAGATCTCGCCGTTCAGGACGAGGGACGTGCGCCCGGAGCGGCTCGTCATCGGCTGCGCCGCCCCGGGCCCCGGATCCAGGACCGCGAGTCGCCGGTGCGCGAGGCCCACCTGCCACTGCGCGCCGCGACACGCAAACGGCGCGTCGATGAACACGCCCTCGCCGTCGGGTCCGCGATGGGCGAGCGCGCCCGCCATGGCCACGAGCTCCGACCGCTCGACACGACCGCGCGCGGCGATTCCCGCGATCCCACACATGGCTCAGGGTCTCGCCGCGGCGCGACGCCGCTCGCGGAAGCAGTCCCGGACGCCGCGGAGCTGGTCGCGCAGCGCCGCCCGAAGGTGCGGTCGGCGAATCGACTGGACGAGCTTCGCGGCTTCGAAGAGCGCGAGCCCCGGCAGCTCGCGCAGCAGGTCGTGCCCGCTGGCGTTGCGCAAGGTCAGCCACAACCGGTTGCGCACCAGGTGGTACTCGACGAACGCGGGGCTCGCCCCGCTGCCGCCGCGCCGATGTCGCGCCTGCGCGCGCGGGACGTAGCGAGCGCGAAACCCCGCGCGCCGCAGCCGCCAGGCGAGGTCGACGTCCTCGTAGTACATGAAGAAGCGCTCTGCGAACGGCGCCTCGCCGGGGCGGCACACCGCCTCGAGTGCCGAGCGCCGGTAGAGTGCGGCGGCGCCGCAGGGACCGAACACGTCTTCCTCCGCGTCGAAGCGAGCCGGCCGCTCGCCGCGACCCCGGTCCACGAAGCGCAGCCGCGCGCGACCGCGGGCGATGCCCGCCGAGTCGATCGACGTCGGCTCGCCGGGCGCCAAAAGCCGCCCGGTTGCGGCGCCGACGCGTGCATCCGCCTGGAGCGCACCGATCAGTGCGCCCAGGAATCCCGGCTCGAGAACCACGTCCGGATTCAAGGCGAGGAAGGCGGCCTCACGTGCCCTCGCGAAGTTGTAGTTGTGGGCGGCCGCGTAGCCCGCGTTCCGGGCCATCGATGCGACGGATGCGCCCGGGTGACGCCGTCGCACGTGGTCGGCGATGCCCTCGCTCGGGTGATTGTCCACCACCAGCACCTCGCCGACGCAATCGCGCTGCGCGCGTACGGAATCGAGACAGGCGTCGATCGAGTCGCGACTGCGGTAGGTCACGATGCTGACGGAAACGCGCATGGCATCCTTTCGCGCGCCGCCACGCGCTCGAGTGTATGGACGACACGGGCGACGGCCGTCTCGCAGGAGAGCTCGACCCGGGCCGCCCCCTCCGGCGCGGGCAACGGCTCGTTGCGAAGCACGCGGCTGCAGAGCTC
Source organism: Deltaproteobacteria bacterium (assembly GCA_020347605.1). Taxonomy (GTDB): domain Bacteria; phylum Myxococcota_A; class UBA9160; order UBA9160. The sequence goes on from CP070734.1 coordinate 451,096, forward strand.
CGCCAGCTGCGACGCGATGTCCGACGCATCACCGGGATGTGCCGTGAACCCGAGCCGCAGGCGGTCTACGAGGTCGCGGACCGGCCCGGGCGGGGCGATTGCGAACAGGGGCCGCTCCGCCCCGACGGCGTCGAAGAGCTTGCCCGGAATCGGGTCCGCGCCGCCGGCTCCCGCCGGCGCGAGGTACGCACAGAGGTGTGCGGTCCGCAGTACCGAGGCGAGTCGGGCGCGCGGGACGCGGCCCTGCGCCGCCACGAATCGGGACAGACCGTGGGCGGCGATGCGGTCCGCGAGTCCGGCCTCGGCTCCCACGAAGCGGACCTCGACCGTGCGCGCGACCGCGGGGTCGCGTTCCAGCCAGATTCGAAGCGCCGCGAGGAACGCGTCGACCGTTGCACCGCGATCGTCGAGCAGCGCGCTTCCCGCGTGTACGATCCGGAACCGGCCCCGCGGCGGCTCGATGCCGCGCGCCGCGGCGAAGTCGCGCGGGTCGAAGCCGGTCATCACGGTGGTGCTCCGCACCGCGAGCCCGGGGATCCGCGCCACGTAGCGATCGCGCACGCCGGGGGAGGCGAACAGCACGTGGTCCGCCCGCTTCAGTACCGCCTCCTCGAGGCGCCGTTCGAAGGCCTGCCGCAGCGGCGGGAAGTCGCCGCGCGAGGGGTAGAGCGTCCAGGCGTCGCGGAAGTCCGCCACCCACGGCACGCCGAGGGCGCGGCCGAGCCGACCCGCGGCATGCGCCGAGTACGGCGGGCACGTCGTATACACGGCGTCCACGGCCCGCGAGGCCGCGATCGGCAGCGTCGCGGCCGCCGCCAGCGCGCTCCAGCCCACCTGGAGATCGGGAATCAACCAGCCCCGCAGCCGGCCGGCCCCGACGCCCGGCCGGCCGATCCGACCGTCGCGGCGGGCCGCGACGCGGCCCCAGTCGGGGTTCGGGAGGCGGACCACGCGAACGGATTCGGGGATCTCGCGGAGCTGGCTCTCGTCGCGGACCCAGGCGGCCCGGTCTGCGGTGAGCACGAGGACCCGCCAGCCGGCCGCCGCGAGTCCGCGCACGACCTTCACGGTCCGATTCACGCCACCGCCCCCGATCGGTGGGAAGTAGTACGCGACCACGAGTGCGCGCGGCGTTCGCCTCATGCGGTCGCCGCACCCGGCAGCGGACCGGTGGAGCGCTCCGCGCGACGTTCGCGGCGCTTCGCGATCCCGACCGCCGCGAAGATGAAGAATGGAACCAGCACCTGCGCGCGGTGCCGATACGCGGTGCCCATATTCGACTCGACGAGCGCATACGAAAGCGTCGCGAAGAGCGCGAAGAGCGCCACGGGGAGCGCGCCGCGGAAGCGGCTCCGGAGTGCCGCCAGCAGTCCCAGCGCGACCTGCGGAATCAGGGCGTACCAGATGAGCATCTCCGGCAGCGTCAAGAACTGCCGGGCGTTCCACACCTGCCAGGGCGCCGGCGCGAACAGGAAGTAGGCGAGACCGGTCGGCAGGAAGCGCAGCGCGGATGTCGCGGTCGAGACGTTCGCATCGCCGTGGTACGCCGAATCGCCGTAGGCGAGTGCCTGTCGGGCACGGTCGATGGACGCGAGGTCGGCCTCCGCGGTGAGCTCGGCGATCGGTCCCAGCACGGTCACCGCGGCCAGGCCACAGACCACCAGCCCCGCCGTCGAAATCGGAGCCCAGCGACCCCGGAGTCGCGGCAACGCGAACGCGATGACGAGCGCGAAGACCATCACGTACGCGAGGTAGCCGCGCAGCTGGGCCAGACCGGCGAGGCCCACGGCACACCCGACCAACGGCGCGGGGCGCCAGTGCGCGAGGAACTGCTGCGCTCCGCGCAGGATGAGCAGGATGCACAGGATCGCGAGCGCGTCCTTCAGGTTGAGGCTCGACCACAGGATGAGCGATGGGCAGAAGGCCGTCAGCAGACCGGCGATACGCGCCGCGTCGATGCCGCCCAGATCCCGCGCGATGCGGTAGGCGAGAACCGCGGCGTAGCCTCCGGCCGCCGCGTTCGCCAGGGCGGCCGCCAGCGGCACGCGCCCCACCAACGTGTAGATGCCGGCGACCCAGGCGTAGTAGCCGCGAGCTCCCCAGAGGAGCTCGGAGCGCGCGGATTCACCGGCCCAGAAGCGCGCCAGCTCCCAGCCCACGAGGTCATAGCGACGCGGGTCCAGCGCGAAGAACTCCCGCGGCAGGCCGTATGCGATCGTGACGGCGCAGATGCCGCGAACGACAACGGCGGCCAGGAACACCGCGACGACCACGCGCGCCTCACGGGCGGGACCCCGTCCGGAGAGCCACAGCGCGCCGGGCACGACGACCGCTCCGAAGATCGCCAACGCCGGCATGAGATCGCGCGGTCCGAGGATCGCAGCGGCGGCGAGGGCGGCCCCCAGCGCCGCGAATCGCGCGAGCTCGACCGGGGAGCGAACGCGGTTCACGAGGTCCCTCCGCGCGGAACGGACGATTGCGCGTCGCGGGCGGCTTCGAGCCGCGCGAGCTCCGACGCGAGCAGGGGATCTTCCGGAAGACGCGCGAGCGTCTCCCGCAACACGGAGATGGCCGCGTTTGCGTCGCCCGCGCCTGCAAACGCCCGCGCAGATTCCAGCGCGGTGCGAGGCTCGGCGGAACCGAGCGCGAGCGAAGCCGCGAGCTCTTCCGCGCCCGCTCGCGCGTGACCCGCCGCGACCAACATGCGTCCCACCTGGCGCCGCGGACCCGCCAGATCGGGAACCGCGGCGCGAACCAGCGAGGCATCGTCGGAGGCGCGGAACAGCGCCTCCAGCATCTGCGAGGCGGCGGCGGGATGGGAGTGGATCGCGTCGCGAAGCGGCGTCACGGCCTCCTCCGGCCGCCCGAGCGCGAGAAGCAGGCGGACCTCCAGTACGCGCGCCACCGGCGAGTGCGGATCGAGCTGAACGGCACGCGCCACCGCGTCGAGCGCGCCCAGCCGGTCGCCCGCGAGGGCTCGCGTCCGGGCCAGCGACACCCAATGGCGCGCCCGGCGCGGCGCGGCCCGCACGGCCTGCGCACGCGTTTGGAGCGCCCGGTCGAGCGCCGTCGCGAGCGCCACGCCGAGGGCGGCGGAGCTCGACAGACCCGACTCCAGCGGGACGTCGCTCGCCACGGCCAGGTCGAAGCCGGGCACCGTCACGCCCCGCTCGGCGAGGGCGAATACGACGGCCTGGACGTAGTCGAGCCAGTCGCCGCGGCGCTGCGGCGCACCCGCGGCGAAGTCTGCGAGGGCGTCCCGTTCGCGCGAGTAGACGCGGATGCGGGCGTCGTCGCGACGCGCTGCCAGCACCACGGTGGCGCGGTCGATCGCGCACGGCAGCACCAGGCCATCGTTGTAGTCGGTGTGCTCTCCGATCAGGTTCACGCGACCCGGTGCGCGCGCCCCGACCTCGGCGGGACGCCCGAAGCGCCGCCGGAATCCCTCTGCGATCGCCTCGACCTGCACCGGCTCTCCGCGTCGCGTCCCCGCGGCGCGGGCGTGGTCCCCCACGCCCCGGCCGCGATCCGGGACCCCGACGACGACCGAAAGGTATACTGGAGAGGCTGTCGGGGCTTCCCGAGGCGATTCTGAATCCCCGTTCGCGTGCCCGCGTCGGAAGGGTCACCGTGAAGGCGGTCGTCACCGGACTCGTGCTGTGTTCCGCGCTGCCGGCCGGGTCGGCCGGCGCCGGCGACCCGTTCCTGCGGCGGACGGCGGCGGTCGAAGCGGTTCAGAAGGTGGGCCCCAGCGTGGTCAACATCACCACGGAGCAGACGGTCACCAGCCAGAACCCGTTTCGCTCGTTCCTGGGGGCCGATCCCCTCTTCGAGCGGTTCTTCGAGGATTTCTTCGAGCCGCGCGCATCCCGGCGGACGCAGAGCCTGGGCTCCGGCGTGCTGATCGACGCCGATCGCCACGTGCTCACCAACGAGCACGTGATCGCCCACGCGCAGCGGATCCGCGTATTGCTCGCCGATGATCGCGAGTTCGAGGCCCGGCTGGTCGGTGCGGATCCCAACAACGACCTCGCGGTGCTGCGGGTCGAGACCGACGAAGCGCTTCCCTGGACGCCGCCCGCGCGCTCGGGGGATCTCCTGGTCGGAGAGCCGGTGATTGCGATCGGAAACCCGTTCGGTCTCGCGAATACCGTGACGACCGGGGTGATCTCCGCGCTCGACCGTTCGATCCGACACGAGAACCGGGTGTTCCACGGCTTCCTCCAGACGGATGCGTCGATCAATCCCGGCAATTCCGGTGGGCCCCTGCTGAATGCCGAGGGCGACCTGATCGGGATCAACACGGCGATCTACGCAGGCGCGGATGGCATCGGTTTCGCGATCCCGATCGACGTCGCCAAGCGCATCGTCCGCGAGCTCATCGCCCATGGCGAGGTCTCGCCGGTCTGGCTCGGGCTCGAGCTCCAGGACATCGATCCGCGCATGCACGACGTGATGGAGCTGCCGCGCGGCCTGCGGGGGGCCCTGGTGAGCGGCGTCCAGCAGGATGGCCCGGCCGGGCGCGGGGGGCTGCGACAGGGGGACATCGTGGTCCGCTTCGACGGGCACGATCTGCGCACCGCGCGCGAGTTCTACGACCTGCTCGACCGCTGCGTCGTGGGGCAGGAGGTCGGCCTCGAGGTCTGGCGCGAGGGCGGCTCGGCTCGCCTCTCGGCGTCCGCCGAAGGCGTGCCGGACGGCTTCGTGGGCGACCTGGCCGCGCGCCTGCTGGGACTCGAACTCATGCCCCATCCGGCCGGTGGCTACGCGATCCACGCGGTGCGGTCGGCGAGCGGCTCCGACAAGGTCGGGATTCGCCGGGGCGACCTCCTGCTCCAGATCAACGGGCGGACGCTCGCGGACGGCAATCAGCTGCGCCGCTCGATACTCGACCTGCGCGGGCGGACCCGGGCGCACCTGTTGGTTCAACGGGGCCGTGGTCGATATCCTGTGATGATCCCGCTCGGATGATGCGAGGTGTGAGGCACCCCGGCAGGGATGTGGCGGCCGGCGCGGATGCGACCGCGCGGGCGGCCGCGCACCGGTTTCAGCGCAGACGCATCGGATCGGTGGCGCGGCAGACGGAGACGGATACCCCGAAATGAATACGCGTCGAATGGCACATGTGATTCTCGTGAGCGCGGTGGCCCTGGTGGCCCTGATCGCCACCGGTACGGTCGACGTGCGGGTCGACTGGAACCGCGGCGCGGCCTCCGCGCTGGACCTGTTCGGCGAGAGCGAAGAGACGACCCCGGAGGCGGCGGAGCCGTTCTGGACGGAGGGGACCGGCGGCGTGCTGCCGGACGCGCCCACCGCGCTGCCCAGCCTCGCCGACCTCGCCGAGCGCATCTCGCCCGCGGTCGTGAACATCAACACCTCGAAGACCGTTCTGCACCGCGGCTTCCAGAACCCCTTCGAGGAGTTCTTCGGCATCCCGCGCCAGCCGTTCGGAGGCCCCCGCGAGTTCAAGGCCGAGAGTCTGGGAAGCGGCTTCGTGATCTCGGCCGATGGCTTCATCCTGACGAACAACCACGTCGTGGGCGACGTCGACAGCATCACGGTGACCTTCTCGGACGGCAAGGAGATCGAGGCCGAGATCGTGGGGCGCGATCCCAAGACCGACGTGGCGTTGATCCGCGTCCAGGCGGAAGAGCCGCTCCACGCGCTGCCGCTCGGCGACTCCGATGCGGTCCGGCCGGGCGACTGGGTGGTCGCGATCGGCAACCCGTTCGGCTTCGAGCACACGGTCACGGCCGGCATCGTGAGCGGGAAGCACCGCATCATCGGTCAGGGAAGCTACGACGATTTCATCCAGACCGACGCGGCGATCAATCCGGGCAACTCGGGGGGGCCGCTGATCAACCTGGCCGGCGAGGCGATCGGCATCAACACCGCCATCAACCCGCGCGCCAACACCATGGGATTCGCGGTGCCGGTGAACATGGCCAAGAGCATCCTGCCGCAGCTCCGGGCGAAGGGGCACGCGGTGCGCGGCTGGCTCGGCGTGGGGATCCAGAAGATCACGCCCGAGCTGGTCGAGACGCTGGAGCTCGAAGACGACAAGGGCGCACTCGTCTCGCAGGTGTTCGACGACAGCCCCGCGGCGAAGGCCGGCTTCGAGCGTTCGGACGTGATCGTCGAATTCGACGGCAAG
>CP070734.1:457349-466620 GCA_020347605.1 Deltaproteobacteria bacterium
GATCTCGCGCGCAGCGTGCACGCGATGCTCGAGAGCCTCCGGGAGCTGGTCGGCCACGTGCAGACCACCGCGGACCGCGCCTCCTCCGCCGCGCAGGAGCTGTCGGGCTGGGCGCGTCGCGTGAGCGAGCGCAACGAGGTGATCGCCGAAGCGGTGGTCGCGGCCGCCCGCGGCGGTGCGCACCAGCAGGAGATGCTGCGCGACGCGGGCAAGCTCAACCGCGACATCGCCTCCGTGATCCAGCTGAACGCATCCCGCGCCCGGGAGGCGTTCGGCTTCGCAGCGGAGGCGAACCAGAAGGCCAACGCGGGCGTCAACATCTCGCACCTGGCGATCGAGAAGCTGCGCTCGGTGTTCGAACGGGTGGACCAGGCGGGCTCGATGGTGTTCCAGCTCGAGGAGAAGACGCGCCACGTGAATCAGATCATCGAGCTGATCACCAGCGTCGCCCAGCGCACCAATCTGCTCTCGCTCAACGCCTCGATCGAGGCGGCGCGCGCGGGCGAGGCCGGACGCGGCTTTTCCGTCGTCGCCGACGAGATTCGCAAGCTCTCGGAGAACGTGGGGCACAGCGCCGACGAGATCTCGAAGCTGATCCTCGACATCCAGAACGACACGCAGCGCGTCGCCGATGGAATGCGCGAGTCCGGGCAGGTGATCGGCGAAGGACGCGACGACGTCAACACCATCGCCCACTCGCTGGAGCAGATCCTCTCGGCGGTGAGCGAGGCGTCGAGCCGCTCCGAGGAGATCTTCCTCGAGGCCGACAACCAGGAGCGCTACGCGGAGCGCCTGGTCGAGTCGATGGACGAGATCGCCAAGGTCGCGGAGGAGAAGGCCAGCGCGATCGAGGAGGTCGCCAACTCGTCGCGCGACCAACGCCAGGCGATGGCCGAGATGGTGGCCGCGTCGCAGTCGCTCACGGCGCTCTCGGACGAGCTGCGCGGCGTGCTGCGCCGTTTCCGCACCCGGGGTGCCGCGCCCGACGGGGGGGCCGCGTCGTGAGCTCGCCCCGGGCCGAGGTTCAGGGCTCGATGCGGCTCGTCACCTTCGAAGTGGCCGGCGGGTGCTACGGGCTTCCCATCGAGGACGTTCTCGAGGTGGCCGAACTCGGCCCCATCTCCTGCGTGCCCACGCTGCCGCCGCCGATCGGCGGAGTGATGAACCACCACGGAGACGCACTGCCCGTGCTGCAGCCCGGCGTCCTGTTCGATATCGGGTCGGCAGAGCTACCGGCGCCGGAACACGCGCTGGTGCTGGTGCGCGGGTCCGATGAGACGGCGGACCGGCTGGCCGTGCCCGTCGATCGCGTGATCGGGCTCGTGGATGCGCGTCCGGCGACGGCGGATGGAAGCGCGCTGCTGGTCGAGCGACAGCCGATCGGCGGCCGCCTCGTGAACATTCTCGACACCGCGTGCCTGTTCGAGCGGGCCGTCGGCGTCATCGCACGGTCGGTCGGGAATCCCGACCCGGGCCGGGGAGGGGAGAGATGAAGGGTCGCGTGCTACTGGCGGACGACGCGCTGTTCATGCGCGAGATGATCCGCGAAATCATCGAGCCGGACGGCTTCGAGGTGATCGGAGAGGCCTCCGATGGCATCGAAGCGGTCGAACAGTTCCGCAAGCTTCAACCGGACATCGTCACGATGGACATCGTGATGCCGCGGCTCTCGGGCATCGACGCCGTCGAGCAGATCGTCCAGATCGACCCGTCGGCCAAGATCGTCATGTGCAGCGCGCTGGGTCAAGAGGCGCTGGTGATGGAGGCGCTCAAGGCGGGGGCTTCGGACTTCGTGGTGAAGCCGTTCAAGCCGGAGGACGTGCTGGGAACGCTCGCCAAGGTTCTGGAAAAGGCGGACGAATAGGCCCCGCAGGCGGTCCGCCGGCTCGACGCGGCCGTCGGCAGCAATCGAAACGAAGCGCAGGAGTGCGCGTTGGACATCGCCAAGTACCGGAATCTGTTCCTCGAAGAGGCCACGGAGCATCTCGCCGAGATGAGCCGCTCGCTGCTCGCGCTCGAGAAGGAGCCCGAGCTGCGCGAAGCCATCGAAGCGGTCTTCCGCGCGGCCCATTCGATCAAGAGCATGGCGGCCTCGCTCTCGTACGATTCGATCCGCAGCCTGGCGCACCGTCTCGAAGACCGCATGGAGCGCGTGCGAAGCGCCGGGCGGCTCGAGGATCCCGAGGATCTGGGGCTCCTGTTCCGCGGACTCGAGGCGCTCGAACAGATGGTCGCCGTCGTGCGGGAGTCGGGCGAGGCCCCCCCGGACGGCGACGCGGAGCTGCTGGCGGCGCTGTCGGGTCCGGCCGCCACCGAACCGGACCCAAAAAAAAAAGCCCACGACCCCGCTCCGGTAGCGCGAGCGCGAAGGTAGCGACGGCTGCCCCTCTGCCGAATACGCGGCCCTCGACGCCGCCGTTCGTGCGCGTGCGGACCGGTACACTCGACCGCTTTCTGAGCACGGTAGGCGAAGTGATCCTCACCTCCAGCCAGCTTCGTACGGACTCGGAATCGCAGGACGGCGCGCGCAGCGCGCGGCTCTCGACCAACTTCGACCGCATCGATCGCGTGGTGGGGGAGCTGCAGCGGCGCGTGCTCGACCTGCGCACCACGCCCCTGGCGCGCGTCATGGAGACGATGCCGCGCGTCGCGCGCGAGGTCGCCCGCGCGACCGGCAAGCAGGTGGAGGTCGAAGTCCGCGGCGCCGAGCTCGAGCTCGACCGCTCGATCCTCGATCGACTCACGGACCCGCTTGCCCATGTGGTCCGCAACGCCGTCGACCACGGTCTCGAGACGCCGGACGTGCGCCGCGCCGCCGGCAAGCGCGACGTGGGGCGACTCCTCGTCGATGCCCGGCGCGAGCGAGATTCCATCCGCATCGACGTGTGCGACGACGGCCGGGGCATCGATCTCGATTCGGTGCGCGACCGCGCGGTGGAGGCGGGTCTGCTCGTCGCCGACCTGGCCGAGGACCTGCCCGCAGAGCAGATCGCGCAGCTCATCTTTCACCCGGGACTCTCGACGGCGGCCGAGGTCTCGCAGCTGTCGGGTCGCGGCGTCGGGATGGACGCGGTGCGCACGACCGTCGAGTCGCTCGGCGGTCACGTCGAGATCGACACGGTGCCCGGTCGGGGGACGACGCTCGCAATCGTGGTTCCGGTGAGCGCAGCCGTGCAGCGGGTCGTCCTGCTCGCCATCGGCAGCGAGATGCTGGCGGTTCCGATCTCCAAGGTGGAGCGGCTCTGCGAGATGGACGCCGCGCAGATCGAACGCAGCGGGAACGAGGCGTTCGTGCTGATCGACGACGAGCCGGTACCCGTTCTCGACCTCTCGGAGCGTCTCGGTGTGTCGATGGTCCCCTCGGAGCGGTCTCCGACCGAGGCCGTCGCGCACCTGGCGCTGGTGGACGTGCGCGGTGACCGGGTCGCGCTGCGCGCCACGCGGTTCGCCGGTCAACAGGAGATCTACGTGAAGCCCGTGCCGGCGCTCTTCGCCGAGGTGCGTGCGCTGGCCGGCTTCACCGTGCTGGGGGATGGCCGGCCCATCTTCCTGCTGGACCTGAATCAGCTGTCATGAACGTCGCGCCGCACACCGCGAGGGCCTCCGAGCTGGACCGGCTCCGCGAGCTCACCAACATCGGTGCGGGCCACGCAGCGACCGCGCTCGCCCGCCTGATCGGCCAGACGATCTGGATGCGGGTGCCGAACGCGGAGGCGCTCGGCTCGGGCGTGACACCCGGATCGCGGGGCGGCTGGGCCCAGTGGCCCACCGGCGTGTTCGTGGACATCCGCGGCGGCGTCGGCGGCGTCGCGGGGCTTCTGCTGTCGGCCTCGAGTCGCGATCTCCTGGTCGATCGGCTGCTCCGACGGCGCGACGCCGAGCCCTCCGACATCGAGGTGGAGTCCGCCCTGTGCGAGGTGGGAAACATCGTGCTCTCGAGCCTCGTCTCCGCGATCGCAGACACGCTGGGCGTGATCGTCATGCCCTCGGCGCCGATGCTCGCATCGTCCGACGCGGATTCGCTGTTCGAGTCGGTCGTCGGGGAGCGGAGCGCCGGGCTCGCGGGTCTGTGCATCCAGAGCGAGCTGATCGACGACGCGGGTGCGCTGCGCGCGCTGCTCATCTGGGCGCCCGACCGGCACGGCGCCGCGAGCCCCGCCGAGGCGACCGCTCCGCCGGTCTGATACCGTCCACCGGCTCCCGGCGCGCGTTCCGCGCCGGTGCGGCGGGAGACGGAGTCATGAATCGCGATCGGTTGCGCGCGCTGCTCGACGCGGTGCGGCGCGGCGAGACGGACACCGAGGCGGCCCTCGAGACGCTCGCGCGCCTGCCCTTCGTAGACACTCCGAGCGCGCGGGTCGACACCCACCGGAGCCTTCGTCAGGGCCTGCCCGAGGTCGTCTTCGGGCCCGGAAAGACGGCCGAGCAGATCGCCGAGATCGCGGCGGCGCTCCGTCGCGCGGAGCAGAACGTCCTCGTGACGCGAATCACGCCCGAGGTCGCCACCGAGGTGTGCGCGAAGCTGCCGGGCTGCGAGCACGACCCGAAGGGCCGGCTCTTGTGGTTCGGCCCCGGCGAGGTGCCGCTGCAGGGCGCGGGATCGATCGCGGTGGTGTCCGCCGGGACTGCGGACCTCCCGGTCGCGGCGGAAGCTGCCGGGGTCGCGCACCGCTTCGGCAACAAGGTGGAGACCCTGCACGACGTCGGCGTCGCCGGACTCCACCGCCTGCTGGCGTCGAGCGAGCTGCTGCGCTCCGCGCGTGTGATCATCGTCGTCGCGGGCATGGAGGGAGCGCTTCCGTCGGTGGTGGGCGGGCTCGTCGACAAGCCGGTCATCGCGGTGCCGACCAGCGTGGGCTACGGCGCGTCGTTCGGCGGCGTGGCAGCGCTGCTCGGAATGCTGACGAGCTGCGCGTCGAACGTCACCGTCGTGAACATCGACAACGGCTTCGGAGCCGCCTATGTCGCGACGCTCATCAACCGGCTCTAGGAGCCGGGCGAAGGCGGCTGCCGGCCGCGAAGCGGCCGTGCCGCGAGGGGGGTCGGCGAAGCCCGGCTCCGCCGGGCAGTTGCTCCACCTGGACGCCTTCTCCGGCATCGCCGGCAACATGCTGCTGGGCGCGCTGCTCGATCTCGGCCTGTCGCGGCGCGCGCTCGAGCAGGATCTGGCTGGAATCGACGTCGCGTTCGGATTGCGCGTTCGGCGCGTGCGGCGCGGCGCGCTGGGCGCACGCCGCGTCGACGTGCAGGTTCCCGGCGCCCGGGGACGGCGCCCGCGCGCCGCGACCCACGCGCACGGCCGCAGCTATCTCGAGATCGTACGGCTGCTGGAGCGCGCCAAGCTCGAGCCGGACGTGCGCGCCCGGGCCCTCGCGATCTTCGCAGCGCTGGGGCGCGCCGAGGCGCGGGTTCACGGTATCGACCTCGAGAAGGTCCATTTCCACGAGGTGGGCGCGGTCGACGCGATCGTCGACGTGGCGGGTGCAGCGATCGGTTTGCAGCGTCTGGGCGTCGCGCGCGTGACGGCGTCTCCCGTGCCGTTGGGGCACGGGCAGGTCGAGACCGCCCACGGCCGACTGCCGCTTCCGGCCCCCGCCACGCTCGAGCTGCTGCGCGACATCCCCACCGTACCGGCGCACGTGCCGTGGGAGACGGTGACGCCCACGGGCGCGGCGATCCTTCGCACGGTCGTGGAGGAGTTCCGTACCCTTCCGGCCATGATCCCCACCGCCATCGGCATCGGCGCAGGCGATGACCGCGAGGGGCCGATGCCCAACGTGCTGCGCGCGATCCTCGGGCGACAGGGCGGCCCCGCATGGGACCGCATCGTCGAGATCGAGACGAACCTCGACGACCTGGTCCCCGAGCACTTCGAGTACGTGATGGAGCGCCTGTTCGATCACGGTGCGCTCGACGTATCGATCCAGCACATCCAGATGAAGAAGAACCGACCGGGGTTCCTGCTCCGCGTGCTGGCCCGGCCCTCGGATCGACAGAAGCTGGCCGCGATCCTGTTCGGTGAGTCGACGGCGATCGGCGTCCGCATGCGCGACGCCGACCGCCTCGTGCTCGAGCGGGAGAGCCGGCGCGTCGAGACCCCCTACGGCCGGATCGCAGTCAAGGTGGTGCGCGACGCGGACGGGCGCAGCCACGTATCGGCGGAGTACGACGACTGCAAGCGGGCGGCGCGTCGAACGGGCGTGCCGCTGCGGGAGGTGCTGCGCGCCGCGGAGCGCGCGGCCGGCGGGACGTGATGAACGCGCCGCAGGTTCCGCAGCGCGACGCTCTCCCCGAGCCGGCGGGTACGGGGGCCGCCGTACACGTCGATCCCGCGCCCTTCGACCTGCCGGGCGACGGGAACGCGGCTGCCTTGTGCCTGCACGGGCTCACCGGGACACCGTACGAGGTGCGGCCGCTCGGCGAGGCGCTCGCCGCCCACGGCGTCGCGGCGCGCGGTCCCGCGCTGCCCGGTCACAACGAGACGCCGGAGCGGCTCGCGCGCGTCGGCCACGAGGAGTGGCTGGCGTGCGCCCGAGCCAACCTCCGCGAGCTGTCCGACCGATACGAGCGGGTGTTCGTGGCGGGCGTCTCGCTGGGTGGGCTGATCGCGCTCTGGATCGCCTCCGAGGAGCGCGTGGACGCCCTGGTGACGATCGGCACCCCGCTCGAGCTGTCGCGGCCGGTGCGCTGGCTCGTGCCCTGGGTGAAGTACCTGCGCGGCTTTGCCCCCAAGCCGGCGGGCTCCGACATCCGCGACCCGGAGGCGCGCGCTCGCCACCCGAGCTATCCGCGCATGCCGCTGCGGAGCGTGCACGAGCTGGTGAAGCTCCAGCGCCGGGTGCGCGGCCGGCTGTCGCGGGTGACGGCACCCATCTTCGTCGCGCACGGCGCCCTCGATCGAACCGCATCGCCGGCCGACGCCGCGCGAATTCACGCTTCGGTGGCTTCGGAGCGCCGGCGGCTCCGCAGCTTCGAGCGCTCCGGACACGTGGTCACGGTGGATCACGACGGGCCGGAGTTGATCCGCGACGCGGTCGATTTCCTGCGCGGAGCCGGAGGCGGCTGGGACCCGGCGGCGGACGCGCGTTGACAAACGCCGGGGGCGCTCTCTAGCATGGCGCCCACTGCGTGAGAGGAGGATCGCATGGGTGACTTGCCCAATGCCGTTTTGAAGCGCCTCATCAGCAAGCACGGGGGCGGCCTGCGCGTCTCCGGAACCGCGCTCGAGCGCGCCGTGGCGGCCGCCGAGGACTACATCGCCCGACTCGCGCGTGCGGCGCAGAGTTCGGCGGAGGAAGCGCGCCGCAAGACCATCATGGAAGACGACATCGAGAAGGCGCGGGCGAAGCTGGCCTCACCCTACTAGCGGCGCGCAGATCCACCGTCGTTCGAGGCCGTCGGGCTGAGGCTGCTCAGCACGCTGATGAGCGTCGCCTCGTCGTCGTCCGGGAAGCCGACGAAGCGCAGTCCGATTCCGACCTGGCTGGAGCCGGGGGCGCGAATCCGGTAGGCCACTTCCGCATCCACGTGGATCGTCTCGCCGAGCTCGGCGACCGAGATCTGGTAACGGTCGATCGAGCGTATCTCCGCATTCCCCAACGTCGCGAGCAGCATGCCCCCGCGTCCGAGATTGGTCGTGTGTCCCGGCTGATCGCAGCCGCCCCAGCGTACGGAGACGCGGTGCGGGTACCGCGTGAAGCGCCGCCGCCGCGGCTTCGACACGAGCTTCACGAGTCCCTTCTCGACCTTGGGAAAATCGATCGGATGCACCAGATAGCCCGCGCCGCCGAGCCGGCGCGCGGCCTCGCGCAACTCGGCGCGCGCCCGGTCGTCGACGAGCACGACCGGGATTTCCTCCATCCCCTCCAGCGCGCGCAGCGCGGGAATCAAGTCGATCCCATCCGAGCGGCCGAGGCGCGTGTCGGTGAACACCAGCTCGGGTGACGCGGTTTCGAAGGTTCGGAGTGCCTCGTTGGCCGACCGCGCCGTCACCACGCGGTAGCCGCGCAGCCGGAGCGACTCGATCAGGGGCTTGTTGTCGACGAGCCGCGGGCCGACCAGCAGGATGTGGTGTCCCGCGTCTCGGGCGGTGGGTACCGCGGGCCGCTCGGCCGTACGGGCGTTCTCCTCGCGCGCGAGACGCTCCCCGAGTCGCGCGAGCTCCTCGAGCCGGACCGTGAGCGCGAGCTCGAGATCCGTCGCGGACTCGCAGTCCGCGTCCACCTCGAGCTGGCGGTCTTCCGCACGGCCCAGCGGGAATCCCGAGAGCGGGCCGACGGCCGGTAGCACCACCCGATGCGGCTCGATCACGGTGGCGGTGAAGCAGCCGCCCTCCACCTCGATCGGAAGCTCCAGAAACGGTTGCGACGGATCGCGCCGCACGTGAAATCCGAGCTTCTCGAGCCAGACCGCCGCCGCCTCGAGTTGACGCACGCGCGACGACCACGCACTGCGCAGTCGCGCCTCGATGCTGGCCATGTCGTCGCAGTCCACGATCCGGATCATCGGAAGGTGAAACAGCGGGCGGGGCGATAGACACTTCGCCCGGTCGACGCCCACGGTGGCGAAGCGCACCGCCTCGAAGCGCTGATCGCCCCAGACGGACTCGAACGGCGCAGAGCCGAGCGGAAGGATCGCCACGACGCTGCGCCCGCCGGGCAGCGAGCGGGCGTCGAGGCCCATGGCGACGAGGCGTCGCAGGATGACTTCCTGCCGCCGGGCTTCCTCGGCGTTCGGCACGCAGGCCCCCTAAGGCGGTGACTCTGAGTGCGTTTCGGCGTGCAGACGGGGGTTCTTGAGAGCAACCGCGGAGACCCGGGGCGGCCGGGCTGCGCCGCTTGCCCGCGAGCGCCGATGGCCGGCAAACGAAGAGGGCCCTGGGGCAGCGCGCCCCAGGGCCCTCGATGGGCTGCGGTGGGAGACGGGGCTACATCCCCATGCCCGGCATGCCACCCGGCATGCCCGCGGGGGCGGCCTCCTTGTCCTCGGGCTTCTCGGCGACCATCGCCTCGGTGGTGAGGAGCAGTGAAGCGACGCTCGCCGCGTTCTGCAGCGCCGTGCGCACCACCTTGGTCGGGTCCAGTACGCCCGCGGCGATCAGGTCCTCGTACTCCTCGGAGGCGGCGTTGAAGCCGAAGTTGCCCTTGCCGGCCTTCACCTTGTCCACGACGATCGAGCCCTCGACCCCCGCGTTCTCGGCGATCCAGCGCAGCGGCTCCTCGATGGCGCGCTTCATGATCCGCACGCCGGCCTTCTGCTCCTCGTTGGCGTC
>CP070734.1:466720-475917 GCA_020347605.1 Deltaproteobacteria bacterium
ACCGCCGCGTGACCCCGATCGAGACGCCGCTTCGCTTCGAGGCCTGGATCGATGAAGACCTGGGCCGCGAGCTCGTGGCCCGCGCGACCTGCCACGCCGGCGAGACGCTCACGGCCGAGGCGACGGGTCGGTTCGTTCGCGTCGACTTCGAACGGGTTCAGCGGCGGATGGAGGCGCGCCGGACCGACTGAGGCCGCTGCGCGGCGTCGAAGCTCACCCGTCCGGCGCCGGCGCGGGGCGGGTTCGGGCCGCGCCGGGCCGAACCTCCGCGAACACGAAGCCGTCGCGTTCGACCGCCTCGCCCGGCGTCACCGGAATCGGCTCCGCGAACATGGGCCCGGCGAAGCAGAAGGTGTGGAACTCACCGTTCTCGCCGAGCGGGTCGCACGACGCCGGCAGCTCCGCGAGCAGGTCGTGATCGAAGCGCCGGCCGGCGAACGAGGCGTCCAGCTTGGAGGGGTCCACGCTCGTGACGATCGCGCGTATGCCGGCGTCGAGCATGCGCCGCGCGAGTCGCGCGGTTCCGCCGCGCCCGGTCCAGATCGGAAACAGCGGCTCGATGCCGGTGTCCCGGAGCATGCGGATCCGGTAGCTACGGATCTCCTCCAGGAACAGGTCACCGAATGCCACGTGCGTCACCCCCTCGGCTCGGGCGCGCTCGATCGCGTCGCGCATCCGCCGTTCGTACTCCGCGTTCGAGCACGGCCAGGGCAGGGGCACGGACCACACGGGCAGCCCCGCGGCGCGCGCCTGCGCCTCGAGAAGCTCGCGCCGGACCGCGTGCATCGCGACGCGATCGTGGGCTGCGTTGAGCGTCGTCAGCAGGCCCACCACGTCGAAGCGCGCATTCCGGCGCAGCACGTGGAGCGCGAAGGCGCTGTCCTTCCCCGAGCTCCAGGAGAGCAGTGCCTTCGGTCGCTTCGAGGCGGGGGACACGCGCGGAGTCTACAGCGCGCCGCGTCCGCGTCGCCCGCGCCCGGGGCGCGCTGTAGAATCGGCACATGTCGTTCGCAGCCGACGCGGCGGGTCTGCGCGAGGCGCTCCATCGCCGGAGTGCCGCCCGGCTCTCCTTCCTCGGGGGCGTGTTCGTCCTGATCGGAAAGTTCGCGGCGTTTCGGATCACCGGCTCGACCGCGGTCTACTCGGACGCGCTCGAGTCGGTCGTCAACGTCGCGGCCGCCAGCCTCCTGCTCTACAGCATGGCGGTCGCGATGCGGCCCGCCGATCGCGATCATCCCTACGGTCACGGCAAGATCGAGTTCTTCTCGGCCGGGGTCGAGGGCACGCTGATCGCGGTCGCCGCAACGCTGATCCTGGTCGAGGCCGCGCGCGACCTCTGGCGCGGACCCGAGCTGCGTCGCCTGGATCTGGGGCTCGCGCTCGTGAGCGGGATGGCGGTCGTGAACGCGGCCCTGGGCACCTACCTGATCCGCGCCGGCCGCCGCACGGGGTCGCTCGCGCTCGTCGCGGACGGCAAGCACCTGCTCACCGACGTGGTGACCACCGCCGGCGTCGTGGTGGGTCTGATCGCCGTCTACGTCACCGGGTATTCGATTCTCGATCCGCTCGTCGCGATCGCGGTCGCGCTGCACATCCTGCGCACGGGCTGGTCGCTCGCCCGGGTCGCGGTCGGCGGACTGATGGACGAAGCGGATCTCGCGACGCTGCGTCGCATCGTGCGTCTTTTCGAGGAGCGCCGGAGACCCTGGTGGATCGACATACACTCGTTGCGCTCGTGGCGATCCGGCTCCGTGTCGCACGTGGACCTGCACCTTTCGGTGCCGCGCTACTTCGACGCCGACCGCCTCCACGAGATCGACGCGGAGATCGGCGCGGTGGTGCGCGAGGCGCTCGGCCCGACCAGCGATGCGATCGTCCACTTCGATCCGTGCCGGCCGCGCCAATGTGCCGGATGCGCCATGCGGGACTGCGCGGTGCGGGGCCGCCGCTTCGAGCGGCGCGCCGCGGTGACGCTCGCCGACGCCACGCGCCGGGACGAACGGCTCGAAACGGGAGCGCCGGTCGAGCCGACGGTCGCCCGATGACGCGCGCGCTTCGCGTCCCGGGCAGCCGATCCGCCGGCGTGTCGGACGGGGCGCCCCGATCGCCGCGGCCCGGGTGGACCGAGGCGTACGTGGCACTGGGCTCGAACCTGGGTGATCGCGCGCGGCACCTCGCGCGTGCGGTGCGCGCGCTCCGCGAGATCCCCGAGGTGTGCGGCGTGGAGGTCTCGGCGCTCTACGAGACCGACCCGATCGGACCGCCGCCCCAGGGCGCCTACCTGAACGCCGTAGCGCGTCTCGCGACCCGGCTCGCACCCCACGCCCTGCTCGCTCACCTGCTGCGGATCGAGTCCCGTGCCGGCCGGGTGCGGGGTCCGGAGCGGAACCTCCCGCGCACACTCGATCTCGATCTCCTGCTCTACGGGCAGCGGACGCTCCGGACGCCCGAGCTCGAGGTGCCGCACCCGCGCCTGCACGAACGCGGATTCGTGCTCGAGCCGCTGTGCGATCTCGCCCCCGAGCTTCTGCACCCGACGCTCGGCGAGACGATCGAAGTGCTCGCCCGGCGCGTCCGCGACCCGGCCGCCGTGCGCCGCCGTTCGGCCGGAGCCGACGCCGACGGGAGCGCGGCGTCCGCACGGCGCTGAGCGGGGTCGAGATGCGCGAATCGAACCCGCCGCTTCCGAAGCGCGAGCGGCCCCGGCTCGCGTGGCGGCCGGGGGGTGCGGGGATGGCCGGATGCGGCGCGACCCCGGGCACGATGCCCGGGGCCGCGGGGGGCGATCTACCGCTGGCGGGTCGGTGCTCGATCGCCCCCGGAAACGCGCAGGGTCTGTTTTACGATCCGGCGCACCCGTGCGTCAAACGTCGCGCGGCTCGCCGCCTCGGAGAAAATCTTGATATTTGCAGTAAAGAATCAGTCTTGCGAATCCGCTCTCGTCCGATAGGTTAGAACGACCGCCATGCGTACCGACGCGGATACGACCAGAAAACCGATCGCGCCTGGGATACTTGCGGAGATCGAGTCGGGCCGACTCGAGTCGCTCGAAGCCCATGAAATCCTGATCTGGGGAGTCAAGAATTTTCATCCACGGCTCTCGCTGGCCACGTCGTTCGGGGGCCAGGAGGGCATGGTGCTGCTCGACATGCTGCATCGGATCGAGCCCGAGTCGCGGGTCTTCCTGCTCGACACGGGTCGGCTGCCCCAAGCGACCTACGACCTCGTGGACCGCGTGCGCGACCGCTACGGCAAGAACATCGAGGTCCTGTTTCCACGCGCCGAGAGCGTCCAGGAGATGGTTCGCGAGCGGGGCCTCAACCTCTTCTACGCGTCGCTCGAGGATCGCCAGCGGTGCTGCCAGGTGCGCAAGGTCGAGCCCCTGAATCGCGCCCTGTCCGAGCTCGACGCCTGGGTCAGCGCGCTGCGGCGCGACCAGGGGGTCACGCGCGAGAAGATCCGCAAGGTGGAGATCGACACCGCGCACGGCGGCATCGTGAAGCTGAATCCGCTGGCGGACTGGTCCTTCGCGCAGGTCGAGCAATACGTGAGCGCGCACGGCGTCCCGGTGAACCGGCTACACCGCGAGGGGTACCCCACGGTCGGCTGCGCGCCGTGCTCGCGGGCGATCCGCCCCGGTGAGGATCCGCGCGCGGGACGTTGGTGGTGGGAGAATCCCGAGACCCGGGAATGTGGCATCCATCCGGGTCAAGAGGAAGGTGGCTCGGGCATCTGAGAGGCGGTCGGCGTGATCCACAGACGCGCATTCCTGAGCGGATCGCTCGCGGTGTTCACCTGGCCGCTCGCGGCGCGTGTCGCGCGGGCGCAGGCCGGCGCGGAGCCCGCCGGGACCGGCGCGTTGCCGCCGGCGACGCTGCGCGCGCTCGAAGCCAGTCCGTATGTCTACGTCTCGCCGCTTCTGGCCGGCGGCCGCGAGAGCACCTGCCACGGCGAGGTGTGGTACGGCTGGATCGACGGCGCGGTCGTCCTGACCACGGGGACGACGACCTGGAAGGCGCGCAGCATCGCGCGCGGCCACGACGAGGCGCGCATCTGGGTCGGCGACTACGGGCGTTGGAAGACCCTGACCGGCCGCAGCGAAGACTTTCGAGCCGGGCCGAGCTTCGTCGCGCGGGCTCGCATCGTCGAGGATTCGGCGCTCCTCGATCGCCTGCTCCGGATCTTCGACAAGAAGTATCCCGACGAGATCGGCCGCTGGCGCGACCGCATGCGGCGGGGACACGCCTCGGGCGAGCGCGTGTTGATCCGCTACCGGCCGCACGTCGGCTGACGGGCGCCCGCGCGCAGCCCGCACGCAGCCGCCTCGCGCAGCGCCCGCAACGCGCGCGCACAACCGCACGCGCCAGACGGCCGCATCGTAAAGCGCGTCTCCGCGTCCGCCGATCTAGAACCCTCGGGGCCTCTCGCGGCCTCCGGGGAATGCCATGAGTCACCGCACACATCTGGCGACGCTCGTCGGCTTCGCATTCGTCGCCGCCACCCTCTCGCTCGTCTCGCCCGGCGTCCGGATCGCGCGCGCACAGGACGCGCCGGCCGGCGCGCTGGAGAGCCGGGACCCGCTGCAGAGCGTCGAGCCGCGAACGCCGGGCGACCGCCTGCCGTTGCGCTCGAGCGCGCCGCCGGGGCCGAGCTGCAGCGTCGCCTCCGCCGACGCAGAGGCCGCTCGCATGAACGCCGTCATGCTGCAGCTTCGCCGGGAGCTGCAGCGAAACCAGGCGCCGGGAAGCGCCGAGGTCCGGGTCCTGAACGCGCGCGGCTACAACTACGGCTCGGACGTAACCGGCGCCGACCCGCGGAAGCTCCGCCTGGAGGCGCTCCAGCAGCCGTGATCTCCGTGCTCGGTTGAGCGTCGCGACTCGCGCGTGAACCGCGCGCCGAACGGGCCGCGCCGACCCGCCCCGAACGACGCGGCGCCAGACCCAGCAGCGTCCGGGTTATCTTTGACACTCGCCGCGCCGCGGACGTACCATCCCCGCGGGTGCCAAGGACGCCATGAATCCGTCCCACACCCTTCGCCTGCGCCGCGTCACGTCCGCCTTCGCGGTCGTGTGGGTGCTGTTCGCGGCCGCAGCCGGCCTCGAAGCCAAGCTCCGCAGCCACGCCGAGCCGCTGCCGCCGTTCACCTGGGTCGCGTTCGGCGGCATCGCGTTGGTGGCCTACGCGCCGCCCGACTCGGCGGCCTCCGGTGTGCGGATCGGTGACCGGCTGATCTCGATCGACGGCACCGACATCGATGCGTGGAGCCGCTCCCGCGAGCGAGGGCCGCTCGAGACGACCCGGACCAACCGCTACCTGCTGGAGCACCGCGACGGGACGCGCTACGCGGTGGCGCTGTCACCCCTCGCGCGGCGCGGCGAGCAGCACGCGGCCGCGCTGATCGGGATCGCGACCGTCCTGCTGGGCGCGGTCTACTTCGTGATCGGGTTCGGCGTCTGGTGGTTGAAGCGCGATCGGGCGGAGTCCTGGGCGCTGCTCCTGTTCTGCTGCTCGATGGCCGCGCTGCTGTTCTGCGGCGGGCCCGGGACGTCCTCCACGGTGTACACCATCGATTGGCTCACCACGCCGTTCCTCGGTGCGACGACCTTCCACCTGTTCACCACGTACCCGATCGAGCCCGCCTGGATCATGCATCACCGCCGCGCGCGTCTTTTGCCCTACGCGGCCGCCGGGCTGCTGGCGGCGCTGTTGCTCCTGCGCGAACCCCTCGGCCTGACGTTCCAATCCCTGAACGCCGTGGTGACGTTGTTCACGATCGGTCTCATGACCTTCTGCGTGATCTGGCTGGCCTACGAACGGCGCCGCCCGTTCCAGAGCGACGCCGCGCGCCGCGCCGACGTGATGCTGCTCGGCGCGCTCCTGAGCTTTGCCCCGATGCTGCTGATCGTCGCTGCCGAGTACCTGTTTCGATTCATGGTCCCGATCTACTTCGGTCTGCCGTTCCTGCTCATCTTCCCGTGCTTCGTGGGCTACGGCATTTTGCGAAGGCAGCTCTTCGACATCCGCATCGTGGCGCGATCGTCCCTGGGATACGGCGTGGCCACCCTCGCGATCACCGGCCTCTACGCGCTCACGGTCACGTTCGCCGACGCGGCTTTCGCCGACTTCAACGTCAACGCCCGCTCGCCCTGGTTCTCGGTCGGCTTCCTGTTCCTCGCGATCCTGGCGCTGAACCCGCTCCGCGATCGTCTCCAGGGGCTCGTGGACCGCGTCTTCGACCGGCACCGCGTGGGCTACCGCCAGGCGCTGCGCGAGATCTCCGACGCGATGGTCTCGATGCTTTCGCTGCGCGAGATCGGCGACCGCATCCTGGCGGCGCTCACCGAGACCATGGGGGTCGAGCACGCCGTGGTGCTGCTGCTCGACGAGCCGGAGCGACGGCTGTCTCCCGAGGCGTCGCGCGGCGACTGGGAGGAGGGAGTCCTCCAACAGCCGATCTCGATCGATCACCCCGTGGTGCGCAGCCTCTGGCTGCGCCGCGAAGAGCTGGAGCGGGCCGATTTCGACGAAGAGCCCGATCCCGAGATCCGCGAGGCGTGCCGGGACGTGTTCGACACCCTCGAGGTCGAGCTTCTGGTTCCGATCCTGTTCGGCGTCGACCTGCTGGGCGCGATCGCCGTCGGGCGCAAGTTCTCGGGCGAGCGGATCGACGCCGACGACCGCCAGCTCTTGCGCACGCTGGCCAACCAGAGCGCCATCGCCATCGAGAACGCCAAGAGCTACGACGAGATCGCGCAGTTGAACGAGACGCTCGAGGCGCGCGTGGAGGCGCGAACCCGGGAGCTGCGCGACACCCAGGCGCAGCTCGTGCAGAACGAGAAGATGGTCTCGCTCGGACACCTCGTCGCCGGAGTCGCGCACGAGCTCAACAACCCGATCGGATTCATACACGCGAACCTGCAGCTGATCGACGAGAACATCCGCAAGCTCACCGAATCGGATCCGCAGCAGCGGGGACGGAGCGAACGCGCGCGCGAAGCGCTGGTCAAGCTGTTGGCGCGCAGCCGCGAGGGAACGGAGCGCGTCAAGCGGATCGTCGAGGACATGCGCACCTTCTCGCGACTCGACGAGGCCGAGCTGCAGGAGGTGGATCTGCACGAGGGCATCGACCGCACGCTCTCGCTGATGACGCCGCGGCTCAAGCACGGCATCACGGTAGAGCGGGATTACGGCGAGCTACCGCCCGTGCGTTGCTTCGCCGGTCAGCTGAACCAGGTGTTCATGAACGTGCTGATGAACGCCTGCGATGCACTCGAGGGCTCCGGCACGATCCGCATCACGACGCGCGCCACCCCCGACGGCGTGTGGCTGGCCTTCCAGGACGACGGCCCGGGCATTCCGGCGCGGATCCGCAACCGCGTGTTCGAGCCCTTCTTCACCACCAAGGCCGTCGGCCAGGGCACGGGTCTCGGGCTCTCGATCTCACACGGAATCGTGGAGCGACACGGCGGGACCATCCGCGTCGACTCCGAGCCCGGCGAGGGGGCGACGTTCATCATCGAGCTGCCGCTCGACGCGCAGCGGGAGAACCCCTAGGCTAGCCGCCTCACGCTCGATCGCGCACGCGGGAGGACCCCATGAAGCTCGGTCTCACCGCCGGTTATTCCGGATCATCGATCTCGATCAACATGGACCTGATCCTCGAGGCGGAGCGGCTCGGTTTCGATTCGGTGTGGACGGCGGAGGCGTACGGCTCCGACGCGGTCACGCCGGCCGCCTGGATCGCTGCCCGCACGACGCGGATCCGCGTGGGCACTGCCATCATGCAGATGCCCGCGCGTACGCCTGCGATGACGGCCATGACGGCGATGACCCTGGACGGTCTCTCGGGCGGTCGCTTCATCCTGGGCCTCGGGCCGTCGGGACCCCAGGTCGTCGAGGGCTGGCACGGGGTGCCCTACGGCAAGCCGCTCACCCGCACCCGCGAGTACGTCTCGATCGTGCGCGCCATCCTGAAGCGGGAGGGTCCGCTCGAGCACAAGGGCGTCCACTACGAGATCCCCTACCGGGGCGAGGGCGCGTCCGGGCTCGGCAAGCCCCTGAAGAGCATCCTGCACGGCCGGCCCGACCTGCCGATCTACACCGCCTCGATCGGGCCCGCCGGGATCACCTGCAGCGCCGAGGTGGCCGACGGTCTGATCCCGGTGTGGATGAATCCCGAGCGCTTCGATCTCCTCGAGCCGCACCTCGAGACGGGGTTCGGCCGGGCGGGCGGCGGCAAGAGCCTCGCGAATTTCGACGTGGCACCCTTCGTGACCTGCATCCTCGGCGACGATGTGGCGGCCTGCCGGATGCCGGTGAAGGCGATGCTCGCGCTCTACATCGGCGGCATGGGTGCGCGCGGCAAGAACTTCTACAACGACTACGCCCGGCGGCTCGGCTACGAGGCGGAGGCGGGGACCATCCAGGACCTGTATCTCGCGGGCAAGAAGGCGGAGGCGACCGCGGCGATTCCCGATCGCCTCGTGGACGAGATCGCACTGGTGGGGCCGCGCGAGCGCATCGTCGAGCGCCTCGAGGCGTGGAAGGCCTCGAAGGTCGGCTCGCTCCTGATCGGCGCCGGGCAGCCCGAGGCGCTGCGCGTCCTCGCGGAAGCCTGCCTCTAGCCCGATTCGTGAGCACCGGGAACTCCGCGCGTCGACGCTCCCACATCGTCGAGCTCGACAAGCGCAGCCTGTGGCACCCCTACACTGCGATGGACGCGTACCGCGCGGAGGTCGACCCGATCGTCGTGGCGCGCGCGTCCGGGTCGCGGATCGTCGACCTCGACGGGCGCAGCTACATCGACGGCAACGCCTCGTGGTGGTGCTGTGCCCTCGGGCACGGCCATCCGCGTCTCGTGTCGGCCTTGCGCCAGCAGTCCGAGGTGCTCTCCCATACGTCGCTCGCCGGCGTGACGCACGAGCCCGCCGCCGCCCTCGCCGAAGCCCTGCTGGGCGCCGCTCCCGACGGCCTCGCGCACGTCTTCTTCAGCGACGACGGCTCGACCGCCGTGGAAGTCGCGATGAAGCTGGCGCTTCAGTACTGGGCGCAGAACGGTCGGCCCGAACGCACCCGCTTCCTCGCGCTCGAGGGCGCGTTCCACGGCGAGACGCTGGGCGCCAGTGCGCTCGGCGGCGTCGAGGTGTTCCGCCGCCCGTTTGCAGACGTGCTCGCCGACACGATCCACGTGCCGTCGC
>CP070734.1:476017-485211 GCA_020347605.1 Deltaproteobacteria bacterium
CTCGCCGAGCTGGCGCGCGAGATGGGCGCCTTCAAGGACAACATCGAGAGGTCGTGGAGCGACGAGGAGCTCGAGGACATCGAGCGGCAGAAGATGGAGTACTACCGCTCCTTCCTCGACCTCGGACACGACAAGCGGCTGTTCGTCAAGGTGGACGACAAGCTGCCGCGGCGCGTGATCGGACCGCACACGATCATGAGCTTCACGACGGAGTGGCGCGCCTACCTCATGACGGTGTGGGGGGCCAGTGAGGAGCACGGCAAGAGCTCGACGATGGAGGCGGGCTGGCTGCCGGAGATGTCGCGCGACGCGGAAGGCGCGAAGATCGATCCGTCGAACGCCGACGGTCTCTACAAGGGTCCGTCGCGGGGGCACGTCCAGCCGCGCTACGCGCAGCTGATCGGAATGCCGCGCGGGTACGGCTACGGCGCGTCGATGGGCGCGTGGATCCTCGACTATCTCACCAACTGGGGCGGCGAGTGGTGCTTCGTCCTGCACAGCAACATGCAGTACCGGTCCCCGGCCCTGACCGGAGACGTCACCCATCTCGACGGAGAGGTGGTCGACATGAACTACGACGACCCGAGCGGACCGATCGCCACCGTCAAGGTCGTGATGACCAATCAGGACGCGAGCGTGATGGCGAGCGGCCAGGCGGAGGTGCGGCTCCCGAGCCAGGACTGAGAGCGCCGCGCTGCGCCATCCGCTGGCGGGATGGCGACGGCGTGCGGTCTCGAGACAGCCATGAAAAACCCCCCGCTGATCCCCATCGACCCGGCCGATCCCCGGCTCACGCTCGGGCACTTCCTGGCCGACGTCTGCGCGCGGCACGGCGAGCGCCCCGCGCTGCGCTTCGAGGGGCGCGACCTCTCGTACGCGGAGCTCGAGCAGCAGGTGCGCGCGCTGGCGCGCGCGCTGATCGGGGCCGGCGTCGTGAAGGGTGCGCGGGTGGCCCTGCTGATGGGCAGCCGACCCGAGTGGGTCGTCGCGGCGTTCGCGGCGGGGACGGTCGGCGCGGTGCTCGTGCCCGTCAACACCTTCGCCACCGCGGAGGAGCTCGACTACATCCTGCGCCACGGCGACGCCTCGCTGCTGCTGATGCAGCCCTCGCTGCGCGGGCACGCCTACCTCGAGGAGCTGCTGGCGGCGCATCCGGAGCTGGCCCGGGGCGTCCCGGGCCGACTGCGCTGCGCGGCGCTGCCACAGCTGCGCCGCGTGGCCTGTCTCGGACTCGCGGCGGCGCGCGGCGGCGTCGAGCCCTGGTCCGAGCTGCTGGGGCTCGGCGCGGACGTCTCCGACGCGCTGCTCGACGCGGTCCGTGCGGAGGTGACGCCGCCGGACGACGGCATCCTGATCTACACGTCCGGCACGACCTCGAAGCCGAAGGGAGTGCTGCACACGCAGCGCGCCGCCGTCCTGCAGAGCCGGCGCTTCACCGACATCATGCGCCTCACGCCCGACGACCGGGTCTATTCGAGCTACCCGTTCTTCTGGACCGCCGGCATCGCGATGTCCCTGGGGCCGACCCTCGAGGCCGGCGGCTGTCTGCTGCTGCAGGAGACCTTCGAGGCGGGCGCCGCCCTCGACCTGATCGAGCGCGAGCGCGCCACCGCGGTCCACGCCTG
Organism: Deltaproteobacteria bacterium; assembly: GCA_020347605.1. Lineage (GTDB taxonomy): Bacteria > Myxococcota_A > UBA9160 > UBA9160. The sequence goes on from CP070734.1 coordinate 477,643, forward strand.
GCCCCACCAGCAGAAGGCGCTCGCCGAGCACGAGACCGCGCGTGATCGCGATCTATCGGCGCTGCGCAAGATCGACTTCACGAGTCCGCTCGCGCGCCTCGCGGGCATCGAGCAGGACGAGTACGGGACGGGCGCCGCCTACGGGCTGAGCGAGACCTTCACGATCGCATCGATGCTGCGCGCCGACGCGCCGGCGGCGCTGCGTCGCGGCTCGAGCGGTTTGCCGCTTCCCGGGACGGTGGTCCGCATCGTCGACCCGGTGAGTGGGGATCCGCTGCCGACGGGCCGCGAGGGCGAGATCGCCGTCAAGGGCGTCACGCTGATGCGGGGCTACTACAAGGTCCTGCCCGAGAACGCGCTCGACGAGAACGGCTTCTTCCGCACGCAGGACGGGGGCGTGATCGACGCCGACGGACACCTGCACTGGAAGGGTCGGCTCTCCAATCTGATCAAGACGGGCGGCGCGAACGTCTCGCCGGTCGAGATCGAGGAGGCGCTGCACGGCTACGCGGATCTGCGCGTCGGCCTGGCGGTGGGCGTCCCGCACCCCACGCTCGGCGAGGCGGTGGTGCTATGCGCGGTGGCGCGCGAGGGCGCCGTCGTCGAGGAGGACGCGGTGCGCCGCTACCTGCGTTCGAAGCTCGCGGCCTACAAGGTCCCGAAGCGGGTGCTCTTCTTCCGCGCCGACGAGCTGTCCTACACCGGCAACCAGAAGATCCAGCTCGGGCCGCTGCGGGAGGCCGCGTTGAAGCGGCTGGCGTCGGACGGCGGCGAGATCGACGGCCACCGCTACGGGGCCGACTGAGGCGCCTCGATCGGTTCCTCCGCCTCGGCGTCGGGCGGGCCGTCGACGCTCGGGGTCTTGGAGATGCGGACGCCGCGCAGCGTCGTGTGGGTCGGCACGTAGGTCTCGCCCGGCGCCGGCGCGTTCTCGATCTCGATCGTGATCGAGCCGTCGTCTTCGAGGCGGCCGACGTTCGCGGAGACCAGCCGCGGGCCCACGGTGCGGGGTACGAACGCGAAGCCGGGGTCGATTCCCGGCACCGTCGACATCACGATCTGGGTCTTGGCGATCCCACTCAGCGTGCGGCCGTCCACCTTGCCCTCGCCCGTCCCGATCACGTCGGCCTCCATGGTCGCCTCGACGAACGGGAACAGCGTCGTCAGGCTGAAGGTGGACGTGTAGGTGTTGCCCTCCTGGGCCAGGATGATCGTGCCCTTGATCGCGCGGCGCTCGCCCGTCGCGCGCACCACGGTCATGCCCTTCACCTCGTACATGCCCGAGAAATCGATGCTGCCGGTCGCGTCGGCCGGCTGCCCCGCCGCCGGGGCGGCGCCCCAGGCGAGGACGAGTGCTGCGGCCGCCGAGGGAAGGATTCGCTTACGCATCGCTGGGAGCCTCCCCCACGAGACTACCAGCAACCGCCCGCCGACCGCTATCCGTCTTGCGGATTCACGGCCGCCCCGGCCAGGGAGCCGGGGGGAGGCGCATCGGGTCGCTCCGCCCGCCGCGGCGTCAGGCTGCCTGCGGAAGGCCGTAGAGCCGCACCATGTTTCCGGCGCAGATCGCGTGGCGCTCCTCGACCGGGACGCGGTCGAACATCTCGGCCACCACCTTGCGGCTGTAGGGCCAGTCGCAGCCGTGGTGCGGATAGTCCGACGACCACGCCATGTTGCGCACCCCGATGTCGTAGCGGTTGTTCACGCCCACCTTGTCGCGGATGAAGGTGCACGTGAAGTGGTTGCGGAAGTACTCGCTCGGCAGCCGCTCGATCTCGACGCCGGTGTGCGCGCGGTTGCGCCAGTAGAAGTTGTCGAGCTGCTCGAGCGCCTCCGGGATCCAACCGACCTCCGTCTCGACGCCCACGATCTGGAGCCCGGGAACGCGATCGAACAGGCCCGACATGATGAGCTCGGCCATGATGGGCGGGAACATCAGCATGCCGGCCATCGCCATCGAGGCGATCGCCGCGGGTCCCTCGAGCTTGGGACGCGGATTGCGCTTGCGCTGGATGTTGATGTGGATCGAGACGGGCATCCTCATCTCGGCGGCGGCCGCGAAGAACGCCTCGTCCTCCCGCACGAGATCGTCGCCCCCCGCAGGCCACGTCGTGATGATCGCGCCGCGCGCGCCCATCTCCTTGCAGCGCTCGAGCTCGGCGAGCCCCTCCTCGACGCCGAGGTTGGGCATCTGGGCCAGGAAGAAGAGCCGCTCCGGGTCGGCCGCGCAGAACTCCTGGGCCATGAAGTCGTTGTAGGCCCGCACTCCGGCGCGGTGGAAGTCGCGATCCTCGTTCCCCATGAAGTAGTACATGGTGCGCTGGCTGGGATACAGGAACTCGGCGTCCACGCCGTCGAGACGCATGTCCTCCAGGCGCGCCTTGCCGTCGAAGCAGCCCTTGCGGACGGTCTCGTAGGTGTAGCCCTTCCACTTGATGTCCTCGTACCGCATCCCCGGCGTCGCCACGAGTCCGATGTACATGGGCGGAGCGTCCGGCTGGAGCTGCCAGGCGTCGCCGCCCTCGTCGTCCTTCACGAGCTTCGGCGCCCGGTCCCGAAACTTCTTGGGCAGCCACTGCTCCCAGATGTGCGGAGGCTCCACGACATGACAGTCGGCGTCGATCAATCGGTAGTCACGCATCGTCGGTCACTCCCTGGCGGCGGGCTCCCGGGGACCCGGCTTCCGGGGCCCGGGGCGCCGTGACATCTCTCCGGGTCAAAATCTGACGACCCGTCAGATTTTCTACTTTACGTCCAGCCCGGGGAAAGTCAAGCGATCTTTCTTCCGCGCGGGGGCGCGGTTGACACGCGCTCGCGCGCGGCGGGATGATGGCCCGGGGCCGTGGCCCGCGCGAGGTTCGCCGTCATGCCCGAGACCCCGTGGGCCGCGGTCGAGCGCGGCCCGCGCCCGCTCCGCGTCGAGGAGCGGCCGATTCCCCGGCCGGGCGCCCGCGAGGCCCGGACCGAGGCGCGCCACTGCGGCGTCTGCGGGACGGACCCCCCCTCGTGACGGACGGTGCGGGGTGACCCGACACGGTCGGCGGACACGAGCGCTCCGGCCGGATCGCCGCACGGGTCCCGAGGTCGCTGGGAAGGTGCTGATCGTACCCGCCGCGAAGGAGCCCCCATGCCCGAACCTCCCGCCCACTCCCGGTTGCCCGCCTTCAATCACGTGGCGATGGGCGTGCCCAGCGAGCTCCTCGGCGAACGCGAGCGCGGGGAGATCCTGGACTTCTACGGTGAAGTCTTCGGCTGGACCGAGATGCCGACCATGACGAAGGACGGTCAGCTCCTCGTGCTGCGCTGCTACAGCAACGAGCAGTTCGTCTTCCTGCACGCGACCCGCACGCCGATGCGCTGTGACGAGATGGATCACTTCGGCATGTCCGTCGGGACCGAGCAGGAGCTCGACGCGATGCTGGCGCGGGCGCGCACGTACCGCGAGCGCGACGCGCGCGTCGAGATCATCGACAAGAAGACGGACGACTTCCGCGTGCTCAAGCTGCACAACTTCTACGTCCGCTACCTGCTGCCGCTGATGGTCGAGGTGCAGTGCTACGAGTGGGCGGCGGGCTTCGGCGAGCAGAGCCAGCCGACGGCGTAGCGGCGCTGCGCGAGCGCTAGCCCGCCAGCAGGCCGCCGTCGACGACCAGCGTCGTGCCAGTGACGTAGGCCGCGGCGTCGCTCACCAGGAACACCGCGGCGCCCTTGATGTCGTCCTCGCGGCCGGCTCGCCGCAGCGGGACGCGCGAGAGGAACTCGGAGAGCTTCTGCTCGTCCTCGGTCAGGTACTCCATCATCTGGGTCAGGAAGGCGCCCGGCGCGAGCGCGTTCACGCGGATTCCGTGGGGCGCCAGCTTGACGGCCATGTCGCCGGTCAACGCCGTCACGGCGCCCTTGCTGGCGTTGTACGCGATGGCGGGCTCGCGCTCGTCGGGCGCGCCGCGGTAGCTCGAGATGGAGGTGATGTGCAGGATCGCACCGCTGCCCTCCGCCTTCATGTGGCGCGCGATCCGCTGCGAGATCAGCCACAGGCCGCGCACGTTCACGTTGAAGACGCGGTCCCAGCCCTCGATGGGATACTCGAGTGTCGGCGCGCCCCAGGTCACACCCGCGTTGTTCACCAGGATGTGCAGGCGCCCGAACGCGGAGAGCGCGCGATCGGCGAGCGCGGTGACGTCGTCGGGGTTCGCGAGGTCGGCCTGCACGGCGAGCGCGCGGCGCCCGAGCGCCTCGATGGCGCGCGCGGCCTCCTGGCAGTTCTCGAGCTTGCGCGACGCCACGACTACGTCGGCGCCGGCCTCGGCCAGCCCGATGGCGATGTGTCGGCCGATGCCGCGGCCCCCGCCGGTCACGAGCGCCGTCCGTCCCGACAGGTCGAAGAGCTCCTGAACGCGCATCCCTGCGCCTCCCCGGCGCAGCATACCGCAGGCCCTGGACGGCCCTGCGGCGCTCCGCGCGGGATCTGACGGGGTGTTAGAATCAACCGCTCGCGAGCGACTGGAGGACGCGATGGCCGGTCCCCTCGAAGGCATCCGCGTGGTGGACCTCAGCGCAGTGGTCTCCGGGCCGATGGCGACGACCCTCCTCGGCGATCAGGGCGCCGAGGTGATCAAGGTCGAGCCGCCCGGCGGCGGCGACCTGCTGCGGCACCTGGGAACCGCGCGCGGCGGAATCTCCGGGATCTTCACGACCTTGAACCGCAACAAGCGATCGCTCGCGCTCGACCTGCGCGCGGCGCGCGGCCGCGAGATCCTCGAGCGCCTGGTCGCGCGCGCCGACGTCTTCGTGCAGAACTACCGGCCGGGCGTGGTCGACCGGATGGGCATCGGCGAGCCGGCGCTGCGCCGCGTCAAGCCCGACCTCGTCTACGTCTCGATCAGCGGCTTCGGCGAGACCGGCCCGTACGCACGGAACCGCGTCTACGACAACGTGATCCAGGCGCTCAGTGGAATGGCCTCGGTGCAGGCCGACCGCGAGACCCGGCGGCCGGCGCTCGTGAGCCACATCGTGTGCGACAAGGCGGCTGCGCTGGCCGCGGCCCAGGCGATCACCGCGGCGCTCTTCGCGCGCGAGCGGGGCGCCGGCGGCCAGCACGTGCGGCTGGCGATGCTCGACACCGCCATCTCCTTCCTGTGGCCCGACGCGATGGACCGCTACACGTTCATCGGCGAGGGTGCGGTGGATTCGCCGGCCTTCGCGCGCTCGTACCACATCCGCGCGACGAAGGACGGCTTCATGACGCTGCTTCCGATCTCGGACGTCGAGTTCCAGGGGATGTGCCGCGCCCTCGGCCGCGACGATCTCGCCCGGGACCCGCGCTTCTGCGACAACTCCGCGCGCTTCCGCAACGGGCCCGCGTTGAGCGAGATCATCGATGCGGAGACCGCCCGGCTCACCACGCGCGAGCTCTGCGCGCGCCTCGAGGCGCACGACGTTCCCCACGCTCCGGTGAACGACGTCGCCACGCTGCACGAGGACCCGCAGGTGGTCGCGAATCGACTGCTCGTGGAGATTGACCACCCGCATGCGGGACGCGTCCGGTTTCCGCGCTCGCCGGCGCGCTTCGACGCGACGCCGACGTCGATCCGACGCCACGCGCCGGCGCTCGGCGAGCACAGCGACGAGGTGCTGGCGGAGTGCGGCTTCGGAAGCCACGAGATCGAAGCGTTTCGAAAGGACGGAACGATCGGCTAGACCGGCGTTCCGGGGAGGACGAAATGGGAATTCTCGAAGGCAAGACCGTCGCGGTGACCGGAGGCGGCCGCGGCATCGGACGCGGACACGGTCTCCACCTCGCGGACGCCGGCGCGCGGGTGGTCGTCAACGACCTCGATCTCGAGCAGGCCGAGAAGGTCGTCGCGGAGATCCGGGCCCAGGGCGGCGCGGCGGTCGCCGACGGCTGCGACGTCTCCACGCGGGAGGGCGCGCGCGCGCTCGTCGCCCACTGCGTCGAGGAGTTCGGCCAGATCGACGGCCTGGTGAGCAACGCGGGAATCGTGCGCGACCGCTCGTTCCTCAAGATGACCGACGAGGAGTTCGACGCCGTGATCCGCGTTCACCTGCGCGGAACCTTTCTCGGCTGTCAGGAGGCGGCGCTGCGGATGCGCGAGCAGGGCCGCGGGGGGGCCCTCGTCAACACCACCTCCGCGGCGCACTTCGGCAACTTCGGTCAGGCGAACTACTCCGCGGCCAAGGGCGGGATCGCGTCGATGACCTACACGCTGGCGCTGGAGCTCGCGCGCTTCGGCATCCGCGTGAACGCCATCTCGCCGTCGGGCTCGACGCGCATGACCGAGAATCTGAAGATGCCCGACGGCTCGCCGCTGCCGTACGTCGACCCGGCGCAGAACGGGCCGGTCGTCGTGTTCCTGTGCAGCGACGAGGCGGACTACGTGACCGGCCAGGTGTTCGGCACCGGTAGCGGCCGGCTCAACCTGCTCTCGCATCCGAAGTATCAGGAGGGCGAGGTGCGGGAGGGAGGCCTCTCCCTCGACGACGTGCGCAAGATCTTCCAGGAGAAGTTCCGAAACCACCTCGAGCCGATCGGCATCATGAATCGCCCCTATCCGTTCTACGACGGGATCAAGCCCGCGGCGAAGTGAGGCATCGGGCGGCATGTTGACGGGCGTTCGGGTGCTCGACCTCTGCGAGGAGCCGGGCTTCCTGGCGGGCAAGATCCTGGGCGACCTCGGCGCCGACGTCATCAAGGTCGAGCGACCCGGCGGCGACCCCGGCCGGCGCGCCCCCTACCTCGGCGACCAGCCCGATCCCGACCGGAGCCTGCCGTGGCTGGCGCTCAACACCAGCAAGCGCGGGATCACGCTCGAGCTCTCCGCGCCGCGGGGGCGCGAGCTGCTGCTCGGTCTGGCGCAGCGCTCCGACGTCCTGCTCGAGACCTTCGCGCCGGGGGCGATGGAGGCGCTGGAGCTCGGCTACGAGACGCTGCGCGCGGCGAATCCGCGGCTCGTCTACTGCGCCATCACCCCCTTCGGCCGCACGGGACCGTACGCGCACTACCGCGCGCACGACCTCGTGGTCGCGGCGATGGGCGGCAACCCGTCGGGGACCGGCGACCCCGACCGCCCGCCGGTCCGCTGCACGATGCCGACCACCTACTATCACGCGGCGCCCGAGGCGGCGCTGGGCGTCGTCATGGCGCTCTACGCGCGCGAACGGACCGGCGTCGGACAGCTCGTCGACGTGTCCATGCACGAGTGCCAGCTCTCGACGCTCATGACCGGGCCCGGCCAGCACGCACTCATGGGCGCCGTGCGCGGACGCGGCGGCGCGCGGCTCGGCAAGACGCGTGAGATCTGGCGGGCCCGGGACGGCTGGGTGACGTTCGGGCTGCGCGGGGGGCAGGCCCGCATCCCGAACCTGATCGCCACCGTCGAGTACATGGCGGAGTGCGGGATGGCCCCCGACTGGCTCATCCACTACGACTGGAAGAGCTACAACCACAACCTGCTCGAGCCCGAGGAGGTCGAACGGCTGGAGGGCGCCTTCGGCGCGTTCTTCGCGTCGAAATCCATGCGCGAGCTGTACGAGCAGGCCCTCGAGCGGCGC
>CP070734.1:485311-494442 GCA_020347605.1 Deltaproteobacteria bacterium
CGCGTGGTAGAGCGGGCTGCGCTCCACGTGGCAGCCGTCGGCCAGCACCTGCTCGTCGACCTGCACGCGCAGTCTGCGTAGCGCGTCGGGACAGACGCCGAGGAGCTCGTTCGCGAAGACCAGACCGACCGCGTCGCGAAGCAGGTGGTTGCCCAGCAGATCCCACTCGAGGTTGTCGCGCAGGTAGACCGCGTGCAGCGCGATCCCGCGCGACAGCCCGTCGGCTTCGCGCTCGCCCGGCCGCAGTCCGAGCAGCGATCCCGCCACGGACCAGTTCAGCATGCGCGACACGACGGCGCGCGCGTTCCAGGCGTCCAGCGCGAAGCCGCGCTGCCCGATCGGGCAGGCCCGTTGCCAGCTCTCGACCAGCCCGAAGAAGCCCTCGCGAAAGCGGTCCTCGCCGGTCTCGCGGTGCGCCTGGGCCAGCTCGACCGCGTACGGGAACTCGTGCAGGTAGGTCTTCCACAGTCGCGTGCCCCGCTGCAGGTCTTCGCGGTGCCACGCCACCGGGGAGCCCAGCGCTTCGCTGCGATTCAAGAAGCTGAAGCGGCCGGCCAGCGCGTCCTCCGCGACGCGCCGGCGCGCGTCCGGTTCCGTGCGCGCCACGCGCAGCGCGGCGAGACGCGCGAGTCCCGGGTGATCGAAGGGCAGCACCGGTAGCGCCCGTGCGCGTGCCCGGTAGCGCGCATCCACGCGCGGAGCCGTTCGTTCCCAGACGGCGCGGCGCGCGCGCAGGCGGATCCGATGTGCGATCTGGGCGGGACGCAGGTGGGCGACCGTGCGCAGCAGGCGGCCGAGATCCGGCGCTTCGCGTTCGGGGTCGGCCATCCGCGCCGGATCCGCGTTGGGCGGCACCTCTAGTGCGTAGAGACCGCGACGAAGAAATCGCGCTCGATCTTCGTGATGTCGACGCGCGCGTTCCCGACCGACTCGAACAGGCGCTCGACGGCGGTCTCGTCGTAGAGGAAGAGGTCGCAGCGGTTCCGGTACCGCAGCTTGCGCTGCCAGGCGAGCGGCCCGCCGTCGGCCGGAAAGCTGAAGAAGGCGCCCTGGCGCGTGAGCGACAGCACCTTGTCGATCACGCGCGCGGGCTCGCGGATGTAGTCCATGAAACCCATCACGATCGAGTAGTCGAAGACCTCCTCGATCGGGACCGTGAGGAAGTCGCCGACCGCGAACTCGCAGCGCTTCTCGACACCGGCGGCGCGCGCATGCGCGCCGGCGAGCTCGATCATGCTGGGCGCGAAGTCGATTCCGAGCACGCGGCGCGCGCCCCGCTCGGCGAGGGCCACCGCGTAGTGCCCGGGTCCGCAGCCCACGTCGAGGACCGCCTTGCCGCGGACCGGCTCGCAGGCCGCCAGCGTCATCTCGTAGCGCAGCCGCATGCTCTTGCGGAACCAGCGGTTGACGAGCCGATTCGGGAGCGTGTTGCGCGTGCCGTAGATCGCGCTGAAGTCGCGCGCATAGGCGTCGAAGAACTGCGAGGCCCGGGATTCCGTCAACGCTCAGGACTCCGCGGCCGGCGGCGCGTCGGCCAGGTACCGCTCGAACGTCGTGAACTCGAATTCGTCGAGAAGGCGGCGCAGCTTGTCCTCGGTCGTGCGCAGATTCACGTACGATTTGAAGCGCCGCGCCGGCCCCATCGCGAGGCGCGGCTGGTCGGGGTCGATCTCGCGGGGGTGTACGTAGAACACGACGGGTCGGCCCTCCGCGAGCAGCGAACGCGTCATGTCCCGGATCACGCGGTACGGAAACAGGCGGAGGTAGCCGCCGCCGAAGAAGCAGATGCGCTTGCCGAGCACGCGCCGGACCGTGATCGGCACCTCGGTGATCGCCGCCCCGTCGCACGCAACCGCGTACGGCTCCAGGCGGTTCGCGCGCAGCCCCCCGTGCCCGCGCGCCGCGGGAAACACCGAGGACGAGTACCGATAGCCCGCCTCGTGGAGCTTCTGGAAGAACCAGGGTGTCTGCTCGGTGACCGAGAACCCCGGGGCGCGGTAGCCGGCGACCGGTCGCCCCACGATCTTCTCGAGCAGCTCCCGAGCGCGCCGCGCGTCCTGGTAGAACGCCTCCGGCGTCATCCGGTAGACGAGCGTGTGCGCGTAGCCGTGCGAGGCGATCTCGTGACCGCGGCGGTCCGCCTCGAGCACGAGATGCGGGAAGCGGTCGGCGACCCAGCCGAGGAAGAAGCAGGTCGCCGGGACGCGCTTCGCATCGAGCAGATCGAGCAGGCGCGTGAAGTTCCGCTCGACCCGCGACGGCAGCTCTTCCCAGTGCGCGAGGTCGGGCGTCGAGTCGACGTCCAGGATGTGGAACCAGTCCTCGACGTCGATGGAGAGGATGCAGCTCATGGGGGGGCTCGGTCCAGTTGCAGCACGGGCGGCACCGAGTATGCGCAGGACGCGGCCGACTGTAAACCGTCCGGGCATCCGCGGGCCGCAGCGGGGCGGCAATTCCGCGTCGCACGTGCGCAGGGAGTGTGCAGCCGGGTGGGTCGGGTCGCGCCGCGCCGGGCGCGGCGCGCCGCGGGAACGGTCGCGGTGCTCCGCCGGATCATCCTCCCCTGGGGAGCTTCCGGGCGACGCCTCGCTCCCGGGCGACGCCTCGCTCCCGGGGCTCCCGCAGACGCGCTACCACTCCCGCGGCGACGCTGCGCCGTCGGCTCCGGGTCTTGCGGACGAGCCCGGCGGCCCGTCGCAGCGATGGGAGCGATGGGCACGATGGTGGAGACCCCCAGCGAGGACGCGAGCGGGGGAGGCGCGCTGCGTCGCTACCTGTGGTACGCGACGCAGACCGTCGCCGGGCTCGCAGCCATCGTCTCCGTGGCGCTCTGGATCGCGTTTCTGGGGCTGAACCCGGCGCTGCGCGCGCCCGCGCAGGCCGGGTGGCTGCTCGGCTACCTGCTGCTCTTCCACGCGGCACTGCTGCTGCCGATCGGGGTCGCGACGGCGGCGCTGCTGGCCGCCGCGGGGCGCCGCTCGCGCGGGCGCCTGGGCCGGCGCGCCGTCGGAACCGGCGTGGCCGTCCTGTCGCTCTTCGCATTGGCGGCCATAAACGCGGCGCTGCGGTTCACGCTGACGTACACGGTCTACCGGGACGAGCGCCTCATCACGCCGCTCGGCGTGCTCAATCATGCCGTCCTGTTGGGTGTCCTCGCGCTGATCGTCGCGCAGCTCTGGCGAGCCGGCGCGCGGCCCCCGGAGCGCGTTCGATCCGGACGCGCCCGCATCGCCGTCGCCGTCGCCGCTGCGATCGCGATCGCCGTCGTGGTCGTCAATCGGGTCGACGAGCTGCCGCGGACCAGCGAGGTGGGAGCCATCGACGCGGGCACGACCCGGCCCGCGCCCGCAGACTGGGGCGCCGCGGTGACGCCCAGGAACGTCCTCGTGCTCGGCTTCGATGGCCTGTCCTGGTTCGTGATCGATTCGATGCTGCGCGAAGGGAGACTGCCGAACCTCGGGATGCTGGTGCGTTCGGGCGCGCGGGCCCCCCTCGTGTCGGAGATACCGACCACCTCTCCGATCATCTGGAACGCGGTCGCGACGGGACGCCGCGCCGCGGACCACGGCATCTTCGGCTTTCGCCGCTTCCGTCTCCCCGGTATGACCGCGCCGATCTCGCGCGGACCGATGCTCGGCTCGATGAACTGGTGGAACGGACTGAACCGGTTCCTCAGCGCCGCGGGCGCGCGAGGCTGGATCGAGATGGTGCCGTACTTCAGCACGGACCGGGGCGCGCCGGCCGTCTGGGACGTGGCGCGTCACCACGGCCTCTCGATCGGCGTGGCGGGCTGGTTCAACACCTGGCCCGTCCCGGCGCTGGACGACGGCAGCTACATGATCAGCAAGTTCTGGAGCGAGGCGGAGATCGAGGCGCTCCTCGACGATCGCCCGTTTCCGCCGCCCCCGGTCGAGGCCGACTCGCCGGTCTGGCGCGAGCCGTGGCTCGAGCGGGAGGTCGCGCGGAGCCACGACCAGGTCCAGGTCGCGACCCGCCTGCACCGGCGGTTCCAGCCGCGACTCTCGCTCAACTACTGGCACTTCACCGATGGCGTCCAGCATTCCTATTGGCGCGGCGACGCGCGCGGGAAGACCTGGTACGTGCCCCGCGATGCCGATTATCGGCGTTTCTCGCGTCACGTCACGGACGCCTACGCGCTGGTGGATCGCTGGATCGCGGACTTCCTCGACGCGCTCGAGCCGGGCACGCTGGTCCTGGTCGTCTCGGATCACGGGTACGCCTTCGACGGCTACGAGCACCACCGGGCCCCGGACGGGGTCTTCGTCGCCGCCGGGCCGGGCGTGGTGCCCGGCCACGTGCTCGACCCCGTGACGCTCTACGACGTGGCCCCGACGATTCTCGCAGTCCTCGGTCTGCCCGTTTCGGAAGAGCTCGAGGGCCGCGTCCTCGCGGAGATGTTTCGCCCGGGCGCCGCTCCGAGCGTGACGCGCGTGAGCGCCTACTCGTGGTACGAGCCCGGCACACTCGAGGAAGAGAAGCGGATGATCGACCTCGAGAACGAGACGTGGGAGAAGATGCGGGCGCTCGGATACGTGAACTAGCGCGGTGTCGCGCCGGGTCGGATCCCATCCCCATCGAGCGAACCTGAGTTGACGAACGCGCAGCCGATTCGAATTCTCCTGATCGGGGGCCTCCCGCCGCCACTCGGAGGTACGACGGTGTCGTTCGCGCAGCTGGCGGACGGGCTTCGGCGCTGTGCGGGTGTGGAGATCGAGGTGATCGACACGTCACGGCGAAACGGAGCGAGCCTCGGGTCCGACCTGAGAACGGCGCTCCGGATCCTCTGGGCCACCCCGCAGGCCATCTGGCGCTCCGACGTGGTGACCTTCCACGCCTCCACGCCCGGTACCGTGCGATTCGGTCCGCTGGTATACGCGCTGGCTCGAGTGCTCCGCAAACCCGTCGTTCTCCGCGAGTTCGGGGGCTCGTTCGACGACGACTACGCGCGCATGCGGGCGCTGGCGCGCTGGGCGGTCCGCCTCGTGTTTCGCGCGGACGTCGTCCTGTTGCAGACGCGCAGCCTGGTCGATCACTTCCGACGCGCCTTTCCGCGCAGTCGCTTCGAGTGGTTCCCGACCCACCGCCCACGCGCGTCCGAGCCGGAAACGAGCGGCGAGCCCGGGCCGGCCGGGGTCCGTCGCTTCGTCTTCGTCGGACACGTGAAGCCGACCAAGGGGCTCGCCGAGCTGCTGGCGGCCGCGCGCCTGGTCGATCGCGACTGCTGCGTCGATGTGTACGGACCGCTGCTCGACGGCGTCTCGGAGGACGATTTCGCCGCGAGCGAACGCGTCCGCTACCGAGGGGTGCTGGCACCGGAGGCCGTGATCCCGACGTTGCGCCGCTACGACGCCGTCCTGCTCCCCACCTATCACTTCGGGGAGGGCTATCCCGGCATCGTGCTCGAGGCCTACGCGGCGGGTCGTCCCGTCATCGCCACGCGCTTCCGCGCGATCCCCGAGATCGTGGAAGACGGCGTCTCCGGGCTGCTGGTCGCGCCGCGCGACGCGCGCGACCTCGCGCGCGCGATGCGCGCCCTGTGCGAGGACGACGCGAAGCTTCAGGCGCTGTCCGAGGGCGCGCGAAGCGTCGGCGAGCGATTTGCCTCGAGCGTCTGGATCCCCGCCTTCGTCGACGTGTGTCGCAGCGTCGTCCCGCGGCGGACGTGGCGCAGTGCCTGAGCCGCGGGTGGTCGCGCCGGACGACGCCCGCGGCGAGCGGGGCGCACGCCGCGCCGAGGCGAGCGCCGGGGACATCCGCGTCTGCATCGCGGTGAACGGCTACCCGCCGCGCTTCGCCGGCCACGGCATCCAGATCCAGCGAAACCTGCCCGCCCTGCGCGCGCGCGGCATCGTTCCGACGATCCTGACCGAGCGCGTCGACGGGGAGCCCGAGCCGCCGCGGGCGGACGGGGCCGCGGTGCGGCGGGACCTCTCCCCCGGCTTCGGCTGGCGCGGCACGCTCGCGCGCATCCTCCAGTTCCGCCGACACTTCCGCGCGCATCGGGACGACTACGATCTGGTCCACGCCGCGATGGTGGGCTGGGAGTTCCTGTTGAACCTTCCGTATCTGAGGAAGCTGGGTCTGCCCGTCGTCTACGAGATGGTCAGTCTCGGGGCCGACGATCCCGTGGCCCTCTCGCAGATGCGTCTCGGCGATTTCAAGCTGCGCCGCGTCCAGCGAAACGTCGATTTCTGGATCGGGCTGACCGGCGTGTTCCGCGCGCGGGTGGCCGCCGCGGGCATACCGGAGGATCGCTTCCGGGTCGTCTACGGCGGCGTGGACGTCGATCGCTTTCGCGCGGCGCGCGGCGAGCGCCGACGCGAGCTGCGGGCCCGGCTCGGCCTGCCCCCGGAGGCGCGGATCGCCATCTCCGCGGGCGCCCTGGTCCCGCGCAAGGGGATGGACCGCGTGGTCAAGGCGTGGGCTCGAACGCATCCCGAGCCGGAGCGTGACCTGCTGCTCATCATCGGTCCCGCCCGAGCGGAGGATGTGGACGCGACGTGGAACCCGCAGCACGCGGACGAGGTCGAACGGCTCTCGCGCGCGAAGGGCGTGGACGGAACGGTGCGGATCGTGGGGCGGGTCGACAATCTCGACGACTACATGAGCGCCGCCGACCTGTTCCTGTTCCTCTCGCACCGCGAAGGTCTCGGGTACGTTACCCTCGAAGCGATGGCCTGCGAGCTGGCCTGCGTGGTGAGTCCCCTCGATGGCATCGCCGAAGAGCTGATCTCGGAGGGCCGGACCGGGTTCATCGCGCGCGAGCCGGACGATCCCGGATCGGTTGCGGCGATCGTTTCGCGGCTGCTGGAAGACGCCTCGCTGCGCCGGCGCATCGGCGCGCAGGCGCGGCGGGCCGTGGTGGAGCGCTTCACGCACGGCGTCCGCGCCGATGCGCTGAAGGCCGTCTATCGCGACGTGTTGAATCGGCGCTGAACCGGGGGTCGCTCGCGTGAGCGACCGTCCGACCGCGTCGAGGCTTCGCGCCGCGGCGAGGAGGCCGAGCCGGCGTCCGATTTCCGATGAACTTCTTTCGCAACGTAGCCGGTCTTCTGCTCACCTCCGCGGTGCTGGTCCCCGTCGGCTTCCTGTCGTCCATCGTGCTGGCCCGCTTCCTGTCGGTGGAGGACCGCGGGGTGTACGCGGCCGCGGTGGCCTTCGCGCAGATGGTGGCCATCCTCTCGGAGCTGGGTTGGCCGGGCGCTTCGATCTATCGGATCCGCACCGTCGGCTCACGGCCGGCTCGCGTCGCGGCGGTCGGTACGCTGGCGATCCTGATCATCTCTGCGCTCGTGCTTCTCGCGTGCGGGGCGCTCGAGGTGTTCGTGATCGAGCGCTTCCTCGCCGGGGCGTCTCCGACCGTCTTCCACCTCGCAATCGCGACGATCCCCTTCCAGCTCCTGATCCACGTCTACGGAGCGATCGCCCGGGGCATCGACCGCTTCCGCCTGTGGAACTGGTCCCGGATCGGCCTCGCGCTCGGCACGCTGGCGGCGATGACCTGGGTCCTGGTCGTCCGCGACGGCGCGCTGATCGAGGCGCTCTGGGCGTTTCTCGCCGTCCACTGTGTGGTCACCCTTCTGTTCGTCGCGGCGGTCCTGCGGCACACGGGCCTGGCGCTCGGCGTCGACGTGTCCGAGATCCTGGACGGCCTGCGCTTCGGCATCCAGAACCACATGCAATCGCTGGCGGGTCGCGTCCACGAGCGCATCGACATCTTCATGATCGCGTATTTCCTCGGCGACCCGTCGCAGCTCGCCTTCTACGCGATCGCCGTCAGCGTCGTGCAGCGGCTCAACCTGCTGCCCGCCTCGGTGGCCACCGCCGCCTATCCGCAGATGGCCGGCCTGCGGGCCGAGGACGCCGCGCACTTCGCGTGTCGTACGTCGCGCCAGAGTCTGGTCTGGGTCGTTCTCGTCGCCTGCGCGCTCGCCGCGTTCGCGCAGGTCCTCCTGCCGCTCTTCTACGGCGAGGACTATCGCGCGTCGGTCGCTCCCTTCCTGATCCTGCTCCCCGGCATGGTCCTGCTCACGATCTACACGGTTCTCGGTCAGTACTTCACGGCGATGGACCGGCAGGGCGTCAACATCGCCATCCAGGCGGTATCCGTCGTGGTGAACGTCCTGCTCAACCTCTGGCTGATTCCCCGCTACGGAATTCTCGGGGCGGCCGCCGCCAGCGCCGCGTCCTACGCCCTCGAGGCGACGCTGATCACCGTGGCGTTCGCGGTGAGCGCGCGGCGTCGTCCCGGCGAGATCTTCCTGCTCCGCCTCGAGGATCTCGACCCCTACCGGCGGCGCGCCCGGGGTCTGTGGCGCCGACTGCGCTCCGCCCGCTGACCGGGCCCTCGCGCGTCACACCGTCCCGGATCGATCCGGCGGCCGCCGTTCCCGTCTCGACCCGCGACTCGGAACCCGGCGCGGGTTGCTACACTGCGCCGCGCTCGCGCACCCGCCGCGCGAACCGATCGGAGTCGTCCACGCAGCCATGGAACACGCCGTCGCAGCCCCCGCAGAAGCCGCCCCCACACCGGCCCCCCGCAACGCGTCACAGGTGATCGTGGACTTCCTGGAGCGCAACGGGGTCTCCCTCGTGTTCGGATTGTGCGGCACGCACATCCTCGACGTATTCGGAGAGCTGGCCCGGGCCCGGGGTGTGCGCGTCCTGGTGCCCAAGCACGAGAACAACGCCGCGTTCATGGCCGACATGGTGGGCCGGCTGACCGGGCGGCCCGGTGTCGTCCTCGTGACCGCCGGTCCCGGCGCCACGAACTCGCTGACCGGCGTGGCACAGGCCTCCGGCAGCCTGTCACCGGTGCTGCACGTGTCCGGCACGGTTCCCCGCTACTCGGGGCCCGACGAGTTCCACGGCGCCCGGGACCCCGACTTCCTGGTGCGGATCTTCGAGGGCGTCACCAAGTGGTCCGACGCCGCGCCTTCGGTGGACGCGCTCCCCGCGCTCCTCTCCGAGGCCTTCCAGCGGTCGATGTCGGGACGTCCGGGACCGGTGCACCTGGAGATTCCGCGCGACGTCATGCAGGCCGCTCCGCGTCCCGTCTCCGCAGCCGCGTGCGCCCTGTCGGAGGCGTCCGCGGCGCCGGCCGCGCGCGC
>CP070734.1:494542-503543 GCA_020347605.1 Deltaproteobacteria bacterium
CCCGGTACTCCGCGCGCAGCGTCTCGACCCGCTTGGCGCGCTCCGCCTCGGGCAGCGCCTGGATCTTGTTGTAGTAGACCGCGTTGACCGCGGCCTCGGGGCCCATCACCGCGATCATCGCGCTCGGCAGCGCGAGGCACGCGTCGGGCTCGAAGCCCGGGCCGCTCATCGCGTAGAGGCCGGCCCCGTACGCCTTGCGCACCACCACGCTGATGCGCGGCACGCTGGCTTCGGAGACCGCCAGGATCATCTTGGCCCCGGCCCGGATGATGCCCTCGCGCTCGACCTGCTTCCCGATCATGAAGCCCGGGACGTCCGCGAGGTAGAGCAGCGGGATTCCGAAGGCGTCGCACAGCCCGATGAAGCGGGCGCCCTTGTCGGCCGAGTTCACGAACAGCACGCCGCCCTTCACCTTCGGCTGGTTCGCGATCACGCCCACCACGCAGCCCTCGATGCGGGCGAGGCCCGTGATGAGCTCGCCCGCCCAGAGCGCCTTCAGCTCGAAGAAGCTGTCGGCGTCCACGATGCGCTCGATCACCTCGCGCATGTCGAACGGCCGGTTCTCGCTTTCGGGGATCAGGCTCTCGAGGTCGTCGCACGCGCGCGCCGGATCGGCGGGTTCCGCGACCGGAATCGCGGCCTCTGCATGCTGGGGGAAGTACCCGAGGTAGGTGCGCGCGGCCGCGATGGCCTCGTCCTCGGTCGCGGCCAGGAGATCTCCGCACCCCGACACCGAGCAGTGCATCCGCGCACCGCCCATCTCCTCGAGCGACACCGTCTGCCCGATCACCATCTCCGCCATGCGCGGCGAGCCCAGGTACATGCTGGCATTGCCCTCGACCATGAACACGACGTCGCAGAAGGCGGGGATGTAGGCGCCGCCGGCGGCGGACGGCCCGAACAGCAGGCACACCTGCGGGATCATGCCGGAGAGCCGGACCTGGTTGTGGAAGATCCGGCCCGCCCCACGGCGGCCCGGAAACATCTGGATCTGGTCGGTGATGCGGGCGCCCGCAGAGTCGATCAGGTAGACGAGCGGCACGCGCAGGCGCTCCGCGCGTTCCTGGATCCGCAGGATCTTCTCGACCGTTCGCGCGCCCCAGGACCCCGCCTTGACCGTCGAGTCGTTGGCCAACACGCACACGGCCCGACCCGCGACGCGACCGGTTCCGGTCACGACGCCGTCGGCCGGCAGGTCGCCCGCCAGGCTGTTCGCGAAGGCGGCGTCCTCGACGAAGGAATCGGGGTCGAGCAGGCGCGCGAGCCGGTCCCGGCAGAACCGCTTGCCCTGCTCGGCGGCCTTCGCGTGATAGCGCGGGTCCCCGCCTCTGCGGATCTCGTCGAGCCGCGCCCTGACGTCGTCGCCGCGCTTCATCGGCCCCGCCCGAGGCCCCCCGCTACTTCTCGTAGCTGTAGAAGCCCCGGCCCGACTTGCGGCCCAGCCAGCCCGCCTCCACCCGCTTCTTGATCTCGAGGCAGGGCGCGTAGCGCGACTCGCCGTACTCGCGGTAGAGGCTGTCGAGGATCGCGTAGACGACGTCGAGGCCGACCAGGTCCGCGAGCGCCAGCGGCCCGAGGGGGTGGTTGCAGCCGAGCTTCATGCAGGCGTCGATGCCGTCGGCGTCGGAAACGCCCGCCTGGAGCGCGAAGGCGGCCTCGTTGATCATCGGAAACAGCACGCGGTTCACGACGAAGCCCGGCGAGTCCTTGACCTCGATCGGCACCTTGTCGAGCGACTCGGCCAGACCCCGCACCGCCGCCATCGTCGAGTCGGAGGTTCGCAGGCCCCGCACGACCTCGACGAGCTTCATCATGGGCACCGGGTTGAAGAAGTGGAGACCGACGAAGTGACCGGGGCGGCTCACGCACGCGGCGAGCTTCGTGACGGAAAGGCTCGACGTATTGGTGGCCAGGATCGTCTCCTCACCCAGGATGCGGTCGAGCCGTTCGAAGAGCTCCCGCTTGAGCGCGAAGTCCTCGGGCGCCGCCTCGATCACGCGGTCACAGCCCTTGAGCTCCTCGAGCGGGACGACGCCGCGGAGCCGCTCGAGGGTCTCGACGAGCTGCGCATCGGTGAGCTTCTCCTTCGCCACGAGCCGTTCGAGCGAATCGCGCACCCGCGCCATTCCGCGGTCGACGGACTCCTGCTTGCGGTTCTGGAGCAGGACCTGGTGCCCCGCCTGGGCCGCGACCTGCGCGATTCCACAGCCCATGGTCCCGGTTCCGATGATGCCGATCGTCTTCGCCGTCATACGAGCTCCACAGCCAGCGCGACGGCCTCGCCGCCGCCGATGCACAGAGTTGCGATGCCGCTCTTCTTGCCCCGGTCCCTGAGGGCGTGAAGGAGCGTCACCAGGATGCGCGCGCCCGAGCAACCGATCGGGTGCCCCAGCGACACGGCTCCGCCGTTTACGTTCACCGTCTCCGGGTCGATCCCGTGCTCCTGCGCCGCCGCCAGCGTGACGCCGGAGAAGGCCTCGTTGATCTCGTAGAGATCCCAGTCCGCCGACTTCGTTCCCGTCTTCGCATAGAGCCGGGCGAGCGCCTCGACGGGCGCGATGGTGAACCACTTGGGCTCCACGGCCGCCGTCGAGTCGTCGACGATGCGCGCGAGAATCGGGTAGCCGTTCCGCTCCGCCGCCGCCCGCGAACACACGAGCAGCGCCGCCGCGCCGTCGTTGATCGTCGAGGCGTTCGCGGCGGTGACCGTCCCCGTCTTGGAGAAGGCCGGGCGCAGGCCCGTCAGCTTGTCGAGCTTGACGCGCTTCGGCTCCTCGTCCTCGTCGCACAGGAGGGGCTCGCCGCGCCGCTGCGGGACCGACACCGGCACGATCTCCTGCTTGAACCGCCCTTCCTTCTGCGCGGCGAGCGCGCGCTGGTAGCTCGTCTTGGCGAACTCGTCCTGGCGCTCGCGCGTGAATCCGTACTTCTCGGCCACGAGGTCACCGCACGTCCCCATGTGCACGTTGTCGTAGGGATCCCACAGGCCGTCGTGGATCATCGTGTCGACGATCTTGCCATCGCCCATGCGGTAGCCGCCGCGCGCGTTCGGGAGCGCGTACGGGGCGTTCGTCATCGACTCCATGCCGCCCGCGACCAGCACCTCGGCGTCCCCGACCAGGATCTCCCGCCGCGCGAACATCACCGCCTGCAGACCGGAGCCGCATACCTTGTTGACCGTGATCGCGCCGATCGAGACCGGCAACTCCGCCTTGATCACGCACTGGCGCGCCGGCGCCTGGCCCATCGCAGCGGGGAGCACGTTGCCCATGATCAGCCGCTCCACCTGGCCGGGCTCTGCGTTGGCGCGCTTGACCGCCTCCTTCACGGCGATCGCGCCCAGGTCGGAGGCGGACAGGGACGCGAGCGCGCCCTGAAAGCTCCCGATCGGGGTGCGTACGGCGCTCGCAATGACGACGTCGTTCTGGCTCATCTTCTCTCCTCGCGGCGAACCGGAGCGTGGAGGGGCCGAAACCCCGAACCAGTCACCCTACCCGATCGAAACACCGTGCGTCAAACGTCGCGGGGCCGCGCGCTTCAGTAGTAGCCGAGCGACTTCAGGCGCTTGGGGCGTCGGGCCCAGTCGGGATCCACCTTGACCCAGAGCTCCAGGTGCACGGGACGGCCGAGCAGGCGCTCGATCGACCGTCGGGCCGCCGTTCCGATCCGCTTGATCTTGTCACCCCCCCGGCCGACCGCGATGCGCTTCTGCGAATCGCGTTCCACCAGCAGGTTCGCGCGGATGCGCACCCGCTCGGGCCGCGACTCGTCGAACTCGACGACCTCGACCGCAATGCGGTGGGGCAGCTCCTGCTGCAGCTCCATCGAGGCGGCCTCGCGCACGATCTCGGCGGTCAGGAATCGCAGCGGGCGATCCGTGATCTCGTCGTCCGGGTAGTAGGGGGGCCCCTCGGGCAGCCGCGCGACCAGCGCCTTCAGCAGGGCGTCGACGCCCTGCCCGGTCCGCGCGGAGATCCGGGCCACCCACGCGGCCGCGGCCGCGGCGTGCGGCGGCCACGGATCCTCGCGCGAGGCCTTGGCGTGATCGCACTTGGTTCCGACCAGCAGGATCGGCACCGCGCGCGCCTCGAGCTCGCGGAGCAGCGCGTCGTAGCCCTCACCCCAGCCCCGGGTCAGATCCACCAGCAGCACGGCGACGTCGCAGTCGCCGACCGCCTCGACCACCTGCGCGTTGAGCGCCACGTTGAGCGGCGACGTGCCCGCGTGCAGCCCCGGCGTGTCGAGCAGCAGGACCTGCGCGCCGGGCAGCGTGAGGATTCCGAGGATCCGGCTCCGGGTGGTCTGCGGCTTGGGCGTGACGATCGCCAGCTTCTCGCCGATCAGGCGGTTCAGGAGCGTCGACTTCCCGGCGTTGGGGGCCCCGAGCAGCGCCGCGACGCCCGAGCGGTGCCCGGGCTCGCTCACGCCGAGGGGGACTCTCGCAGCGCCCGCTCGAGCGCAGCCTCGGCCGCGAGCCGTTCGGCCTGCCGCTTGGTCCGCGCGACGCCGCGGCCCCACTCCTCGGCATCGATCGACACCTCGATCGTGAAGCGGCGCTCGTCGTCGGCCACACCGGTGTCGACCAGCGTGCGGTAGGCGGGCGTCTTGCGAAATCGGTCGTGCGCCCATTCCTGGAAGGCGGTCTTGGGGTCGCGCTCCGGAACCGAGGTCTCCGCGCCCAGCTCGGACCCGAAGGCGTTCTGCACCAGGGTGCGTACGGGGGCCAGGCCGCCATCGAGATACACGGCACCGACGATCGCCTCGAAGAGATTGCCGAGAATCGAGTCCTTGTCCGCACCGCCGGTGCGCTGCTCGGTGCGGCCGAGACGCACGTGTTCGTCGAAGCCCAGCGCGCGCGACCGCTCGGCGAGCTGGCGCGTATTCACCAGCGCCGCCCGCGCGCGCGTCAGCTCGCCCTCGGTCCACTCGGGGTGCGCGTCGAACAGGGCCTGCGCCACGACCAGGTCCAGCACCGCATCCCCCAGGAACTCGAGCCGCTCGTTGCTCTCGCCGCCCTCGACCTCGTGCGTGCGCGACGGATGCGTGAGCGCCGTCTCGAGCAGGGCCGGATCCCCGAAGCGATGTCCGATCAGCGCCTCGACCACCGCCGTGTCGGAGACGTCCGGGCTCACCGCAGCGCCCCGGTGATCCAGCCTCCGCCCAGCACCTGGTCGCCGTCCTCGAAGACGGCCGCCTGCCCCGGCGACACGGCCAGCACCGGAGCGTCGAAGTGCACCCGGGCGCACCCTCGCGCCTCCGGTTCGACGGTCGCGTCCGCGCCCTCGTGGCGATGACGAACCCGCACGCGCGCGCGCACCGGCGCCGGGGGCGGCGCTCCGGCGATCCACGACACGCCCTCGAGCTCCGCGCCGCGTGCCCGGAGCGCCTCCTTCGAGCCCACCTCGACGCGGTTCCGCGCCGCGTCGAGGTGGGTCACGTAGAGCCGGGCGGAGGTCGCGAGCGAAAGGCCCCGGCGCTGGCCCACGGTGAAGCGGTGGATGCCGGCGTGCCGGCCCAGCACGCGGCCGGATGCGTCGACGATCTCGCCGTCGCCCGGGAGCGCGTCCGGGCGCATCTCCTCGACGCGCTTGGCGTAGTCCCCGTCCGGAACGAAGCAGATCTCCTGACTCTCGGGCTTGTCCGCTGTGGCCAGACCCAGCCGCCGGGCGCGCTCGCGCACCGCGCTCTTGCTGAGCTCGCCGAGCGGAAAGGCCGCGCGCGCGAGCTGATCCTGCGTCAGGTTGAACAGGAAGTAGGTCTGGTCCTTCTCCGCGTCGGCCGCACGTCGGAGGCGCCACCGACCCGTCGCGGGGTCCGCGTCGACCCTCGCGTAGTGACCGGTGGCGACGCCGCTCGCCCCCAGCGCACGCGCGCGCTCCAGCAGGTGGTGGAACTTGAAGCGCTGGTTGCAGGGAATGCACGGAATGGGCGTGCGACCCCGCAGGTACGCGTCGGCAAAGGCGTCGATCACCTCTTCGCGAAATCGATCCGCGTAGTCCGCGACGTAGAAGCGGATCCCGAGCCGGTCCGCGACGCGGCGCGCGTCGTCGGCGTCCGCCAGCGAGCAGCAGCGCGAGCTCCCGCCGGCCAGGTGCAGCGTGACGCCCACCACCTCGAAGCCCTGCTCGAGCAGCAGCGCCGCGGCGACGGAGGAGTCCACGCCCCCGGACATCGCGGCGACCACGCGCCGCGGCCGGTCCGCATCCACGCGCGCGGCAACGGCACTCATGCGGAGACCACCTCGCGCGCGCGCTGCACGAGGTCGGGCAGAAGCGCCACGACGTGGTCGATCTGGGCCTCGTCGACCCCCTCGCCGACCGAGAAGCGCAGCGAGCCCCGCGCAGCTGCGGGCGATCGGCCCATCGCGACCAGTACCGGCGACGGCTCGATCAAGCCGGATGCACAGGCGGCGCCGGCCGAGACCGCGACCCCCTCGAGGTCGAACGCCTCGAGCAGCACGTCCCCCGCCGCGCCCTCGAACTCGACGTTCAGGGTGTTCGGCAGCACGTGCTCCTCGGATCCGTTGCGGCGCACGCGCGGCACCTTGGCGCGGATACCCCGCCAGAGGCGGTCGCGCAGCGCGCGGCAGCGGTCCGCGCGCGCCGCGAGCTCGCGCGCCGCGAGCTCGCAGGCGACGCCAAAACCCACGATGCCCGCGACGTTCTGCGTGCCACCGCGCCTGCGGCGCTCCTGCGGCCCGCCGCGGATCCAGGTGTCGAGGCCCAGGTCCCCGCGTACGACGAGGCAGCCCGCCCCCTTGGGACCGTTCAGCTTGTGCGCCGAGGCGGACAGCAGATCGATCGGCACGCGCCCCAGGTCGACCGGCACCTTTCCGACGGCCTGCGTCGCGTCCACGTGCAAGACGCAGCCACGCGCCGCCGCAATCTCCGCGATCGCCTCGATCGGCTGGATCACGCCGGTCTCGTTGTTGGCCCACATCACCGACACGAGGGCGGTCTGCTCCGTGATCGCAGCGGCGACCTCCTCCGGGTCGACGCGTCCTCCGGCATCGACGCGAACCCGGCGGATCTGCCAGCCGTCCGACTCGAGCGCGGTAAACGGCTCGGCGACCGAGGGATGCTCGATCGTCGTCGTCACGGCCTGGCGCTGGCGCGCAGCCCGCCGGCGCAGCAGACCGCCGATCGCGGCGTTGTTCGCCTCGGTCGCGCCGGCCGTGAAGATCACCTCTTCGGGCGCCGCTCCGAGCAACGCGGCGACGCGGGCGCGCGCGCGCTCCAGGTCCGCGCGCGCCTCCGCGCCGAAGGCGTGCGTGCTGGACGGATTGCCGAACCGCTCCCGGAGGACCGGCAGCATCGCCTCCACCACCTCGTCGCGCACCGGTGTCGTGGCGTTGTGATCGAGATAGATGCGCATGGGCGGCGATTCCTCGGAAACGGCTGGCGCGGACCGGATCACGCTACCCATGCGGCGCGGAGGGGTCAACGGGACGCGGGCGGCACCGGCTCGAGCAGGTCGGCGAGCGTTCGCCCCGCGGCGGCGTTGGTGGCGCCGTCCTCGAGCTCCCGCAGCACCGCGTCGACGGGAATCCCGAGCGGGCTCCCGCCCGCCACGGGAAGGCGCGGACCGCGCAGCGCGCGCAGCACGTCGAGCACCTCGATGCGCTCGGCGGGCCGCGCCAGCAGAACGCCGCCCTCCCGCTCGCGCTCCCCGGCGCTGCTCACGATGCGCGCGGCCTCCAGCTGGCCCAGCACGGCGCGCACGCTGCGGACGGGCACGTCGAGCGCGTCGGCCAGCGCGTCGGCCGTCCAGGGCGGCGCCCCATCGCGGAAGGCGCGCGCCACCTCGAGGGCGATGCGAAGTCCGATGCCCTCGCGGGCCGCGGGCCCCGGCGGCACGCCGCGCACCTCCCGCCGATAGAGCTCGAGGTTCTGGTACGCGAAGGCCACCTCCGCGCCCAGCAGCATGATCGCGCACGACAGGTAGATCCAGACGAACAGCAGCGGGAAGGCGGCCAGGCCGCCGAAGACGGCGTTGTACTTGGCCACGCCCACGTTGAACTTGACGTAGCCGATCTGGGTCAGCGTCAAGAGCAGCGCACCGACCACGCCGCCGAGCAGCGCAGCCGCCGGACGCACGCGCGTGTTGGGCAGGAACCAGTACGTGGCCGTCAGGGCGAGGGCGTAGATCAGCGTGGGCACGAAGCGCAGGCCCATCGAGTGAAGGGTCTCGAAGACGGGATGCTTCCGGAGCTCCAGAACCAGCGCTTCGTTCTGGAGCGTGGTCGCGAGCGAGATCGCGATGCCCAGCAGGAGCGGTCCGATCACCACGAGGGCGAGGTAGTCCGGAAGCCGGCGCACCCAGGGCCGCCGCTGGTGAACGCCCCAGATCTGGTTCAGATCCTCTTCGACGTTGCCCAGGAACAGGATCGTGGTCACCACCAGGATGCCGGCGCCGAGCGTGCCGAGACTGGCGAAGTTCACCTGCTCCACGAGTCGCTGGATCGGCTCGGCCGCCTGCGGACTCCCCGCCGCGATCAGACCCACGATCAGGCTGGCGAGATTCTCGCGCACGCCGAGCGCTGCGACGATCGCCAGCGCGAGCGCGAGCAGCGGGATCAGCGAGAGCAGCGAGATGTAGGTCAGGGCGCTCGCGCGCAGGAGCAGGTGATCGCGCACGAAGCCCTCGCCGATCACGACGATCAGCTGGAGGAATCGACGCAACCGCGTGGCGACGACGCCCGAGTCGAGCTCCCGCCGCCACAACCCCTCCGCGAAGAAGCGGCGCAGGCGGAGCGCGAGCCCGGCGTGCGCCGGCCGTTCGCCGGCACCACCGTGGCTCGCGTCCGCCTTGCCTCCGGGCGTCTCGGTACCCGTCAGTCGAGGACCTTCAGCTCCACCCGCCGGTTGAGCGCGCGGCCGTCCCGCGTATCGTTGCTCGCGATCGGGTTGGACTCGCCGAAGCCCTGCACCGAGAGTCGATTCGCGCCCACGCCGTTCTCGGCCAGGTAGCTCTTCACGGCCTCCGCGCGCCGCTCGGAGAG
>CP070734.1:503643-512585 GCA_020347605.1 Deltaproteobacteria bacterium
GGCTTGATGATGGCTTCGATCAATCGCATCGGAAGCGCTCCCGCGGCGTCGAGCCGCCGCCGCTCGACGACACGGTACCACGATCTGCCGGATCGCTTCGCGCTCGGGATCGCGGTCGCCGCGGCTTGCGCCTCCGTGCGGCGCGCGCGATCGTTCGCCACCGTGAGCCGCGCACACCATCGAGTCGGCATCGCTGCCGCGCTCGCGCTGTTTGCGTGCGCCTGCGCGATCAACCCCGTCACCGGCCGCCCCGAGTTCGTGCTCGTGTCCACCGAGCAGGAGATCCGGCTCGGACGGGAGGAGGCGCAGCGCGTCGAGCAGGAGATGGGGCTGGTACGGGATCCCGCGCTGCTGGCCTACGTCGGCGAAGTGGGCGCGCGACTCGCGCAACACTCCCCGCAGCAGAAGGTCGAGTACAGCTTCCACGTGGCCGACATGGTCGAGCCGAACGCCTTCGCGCTGCCCGGCGGCTACATCTACGTGTCGCGCGGCCTGCTGCCGCTCGTGAACTCCGAGGACGAGCTCGCCAACGTGATCGGGCACGAGATCGGCCACGTCGCGGCCCGGCACGCCGTGCAGCGGCTCACACGTGCGGCGCCGATCGCCATCCTCACCGGCCTGCCGGCGGCCGCCACGGGAATCGTGAGCCCCGAGCTGGCCGGATTGGTCTCGGCGGTCGGCGGGCTGGCCGGCGCGGCGATCCTGGCGCCCTACAGCCGCGGACAGGAGAACGACGCCGACCGGATCGGCCAGGAGCTGGCGGCGAAGAGCGGCTGGGATCCCGACGCCATGTCGACGTTCATGCACACGCTCGATCGCGAGGAGGCGCTGCGATCGGAGGGTGAGCGGGGATTCTCCTTCCTGCGGACGCATCCCTCGGCGCCCGAACGCGTCGCCAAGACGCGGCAGCGCGCGGCGGACCTCGCGCGCGCCCCCCGCGCTCCGGTCGCGGCCACGCGCGCGGCGTTCCTCGCGCGCCTGGCCGGCATCCGGGTCGGAGCGAATCCCGCCGAAGGCGTGTTCGACGGACAGCGCTTCCTGCACCCGGATTTCGACCTGAGCGTGCTCTATCCCCCCGAGTGGAAGACCACCAACACGCGGCGCTTCGTCGGCGCGCAGGAGCCGCGCGGCGACGCGCTATCGGTGCTCGAGATCCAGTCCGCCGGCGACGATCCGGTCGCGGCCGCCCGGGAGTTCGAGGCGCAGACCGAGCTCGAGCTCGAAGACGGCCCGGAGCGGATCTCGCTGGGCGGGCGCCCGGCGGCGCAGGGAAGCCTTCGCGTGCGCAGCTCGCGCGGCGTGGCGTTTCTCGATCTGGTCTGGGTGGCGCACGCGGGTCAGGTGTTCCGATTCTCGGGCCTGTGCTCGGCATCGAACGCGGCGAGCTACCGCCCGGTCTTTCGCGAGATCGCCCGCTCGTTCCGATCGCTGACCCGCGCCGAGCGCGACGGGATCCAGGAGGCCCGCCTGCGCATCGTGCCGGCGCGGGACGGCGAGACGCTCGCGGCGTTTGCCGCGCGGACCGGTTCGACGTGGACGCCGGAGGAGCTGGCGGTTGCCAATGCGCTCGAGACCGGGATGCGCCTGCGCGGGGGACAGCCCGTGAAGGTGCCGGTCCTAGAGCGCTACACGCCGCAGCCGCCGCGTTAGATTCGCGCGCGTGAGCGTCGGACGATCCGCCCCCGAGCCCGAGCCGGCACCGCTCGCCGCGACGCTCTTCTTCCCGCTGTCCGGCGACCCGGTGGGCTTCAACCACTTCGCCGCCGCGGAGTCGATCCTGCGCGCCGAGCCCGCGCTCGAGCGCGTCGTGTTCATCCTCTCCAACGGGCTCCACCCGGATCCCAAGAAGCCGGGTCTCGAGGCCCCGCCCGACGCGCGGCGGGAGATCCTCGAGACGGCGGCCGGCAGCGTTGCCGATCCCGAGCGGTCGACGCTGGCGCGGCAGGCTCAGCTGGCGGGCGACCGGCTGCGCATCGACGCGGGCCGGATCCAGATCTCCACGCGCGAGTTCGGGTCGGACCGCGCGGTGCGCGCGGCGGAGACGGCCGCCGCGCTGCGCCGCGAGCGGTCCGACGCGCCGGGCGCGATCCACTGGTATGCCGGGTCGGACCTCGTGCGGCGCATGGCGGACCCGGCGATCTTCGACGACGACGATCTGACGCGTCTCGCGCGCGAGTGCGTCTTCCACGTCCTGGATCGAGCGGGAGAGTCGGCCGCGTCCGCTGCGGCCGCCGTCGAGCGCGTGCGCGGCGTACGGGTGCAGCTCCGATCCGCGCCCCCGCGCGCCACGCCCGCCTGGCTGGCATTCTTCCTGCGCCTCTCCTCGACCCAGATCCGGCGCGCCGCTGCCGCCGGTGACCCGCTCGAGGGCATGCTGCCCGCGGACGCGGCGGAGCGGATCCGCGCACGCGCTCTCTACCGAGCCGGGCGCGCCGCCGCGCGGCTCATCGACCCGAGCGGCGCGGAGATCGCGGTTCGTTCCGAGCTCGCGCTCGACCTGGAGCGGCTCGAAGCCGAGGTCGCGGCGCGCGCAGCGCAGCTCGCGGTGCGGCTCGACGCCCGCCGGGAGGCCGGACGGCCCCACACGCTCGCGGTTCTCGAGACGTCCGCCGGCGGCCTCATCACCGCCGCGCTCGCCCGCCGCAGCGGCGCGTCCCGGTACTTCCGGCAGGCCCGCTTCGCCTACGACCAGACGGCCAAGGCGAACCTGATCGGCGCCGCGCTGGATGGGCGTTCCGCCGTGTCGGAGGAGGTGGTGACGCAGCTCGCCTGCGCGCTGCGCCGCGAGGCCGACACCGACTTCGCGATCGCCGAGAGCGGGATGGCCGGTCCCCCGGACGGACGCCACCGGAGTCTGCGAAGCGGCGAGTGCTGGCTCGCCTGCGCGACGCCGTCCGGCGCGTACACCGACCACATCCAGCTGCATCCCTTCGCGACGCGTCGCGAGCACCAGCTCCAGTTCTCGCTGCGCGCGATCACCTGGCTCGGCGAGGTCCTCGGTTAGCGGCCGGACGGTCGAAAACCGCTTCGCTACGCTCGCCGGCGCATCCATGGACTTCGATCTGACCGAAGAGCAGGAGCAGCTGCGCGCGAGCGTCCGCGCGGTTCTCGAGCGCGAGTCTCCACGGGCGCGCGCGCGCGAGGTCGTCGAGACCGGCGCGCCCGCAAAGCAGCCCTGGCAGAGCGCGGTGGATCTCGGCTGGACCGCGATCAACGTGCCGGAGCGCTTCGGCGGGCTGGGACTCGGCGCCATCGAGGTGGCGCTCGTGGTCGAGGAACACGGCCGCGCCCTGGCGCCCGGCCCGTACCTGGCGACCGTGTCGCAGTTCGCTCCCGCGCTGCGCGCGGCGGGCAGCGAAGCCCAGCAGGAGCGGTTCCTCGGCGCAGTCGCCTCGGGTGACATCGCGGGCACGCTCGCCGTCGCGGGCCCGGCGGGCCTGCGGCAGCCGCCGGACGCGTCGCTGCGCGCGCGGCCGGACGGCGAGGCCTGGATTCTCGACGGCGTCCGCAACTTCGTGGTCGACGGCGATTGCGCCGACGAGATCGCAGTGGCGGCGAGCGTCGACTGCGGCGACGGTGTCGGCCTGTTCGTCGCGCCGCGGGACGCCGCACGCAGTGAGCGCCTGGCGTCGCTGGACGCGACGCGATCGCTGGCGACGCTGCACTTCGAAGCCGCGCGCATCGAGCCGGATCGCGTCCTGGGGGAGCCCGGACGCGGCGCCGAAGCGCTGCGTCGCACGCTCGAAGAGGCGACCGTCGCGCTCGCCACCGAGATCACCGGAACCTGTCAGACGCTCTTCGACGCGACGCTCGACTACGCCAAGCACCGCGAACAGTTCGGACGTCCGATCGGGTCCTTCCAGGCCATCCAGCACCGCTTCGCCGATATGTTCATCGCGATCGAAAAGGCCCGCGCCACCTGCCTGTTCGCCGCCATGACCCTGGCCGAGGACGACCCCCGCCGCGGGCTCGCCGCCTCGATGGCCAAGGTCGCCGCCGGCGACGGCCAGCGCCTGCTCGCGAAGGAGGCCATCCAGATCCACGGCGGCATCGGATACACCTGGGAGCACGACGTCCACCTGCTGGTGAAGCGCATCAAGGCGGGCGACGCGCTGTTCGGCACCGCCGCCGAGCACCGCGCGCGGATCGCGGAACGGCTCGGGTTGTAACGGAGCGGCCGGCTCGCTGCGCCCGGCCTCGTCGACCGGCTAGCGGTGGCGCGGCAGCCCGAGCACGCGCTGGGCGATGATGTTGCGCTGGATCTCGGAGGTGCCGCCGGCAATCGTGTTGCTGAAGGAGCGCAGGTACTGCAGCGCCCACGGCGGGGCGCCCTCCGCGACGTCGAACAGTCCGGGGTCGTACGAGACGTCCAGTGCGCCGGCCCCGAGAAACTCGGTCGCGGCCAGGCACAGCTGCTGTTCCACTTCGCTGCCGAGCAGCTTCAACACCGAGTGCTCGGGGGAGGCCTGCCCGCGCGCCACCTTGCCGAAGCCGCGGTAGCCCATGAACTTGAGGGCCTGGCCGTCCACGTAGAGCGCGGCAACCCGGTCCCGGAACCGGGGGTCGTCACGGAGCCGCCCTCCCCCGGGCGTCTCGCGGTCGCCGAGCGCCACGAGCTCCTCGAGCTTCCTCTCGATCCGCGCGGCCTGTGAGGTCCAGAGCATGCCGCGCTCGTGCGCCAGGGAGCCGGACGAGATCGACCAGCCCTGCCCGCGCTCGCCGACCAGGTTCTCGAGGGGGACCCGGACGCCGTCGAAGAACACCTCGTTGAAGTCCGCGTGCTCCGGGTTGGTCAGCTCGGGCAGCGGGCGCACGCGGACGCCGGGGCTCTTCATGTCGATCACGAGAACGCTGATGCCGCGGTGCTTCGGGACATCGGGCTCGGTACGCACGAAGCAGAAGCAGTAATCGGCGTGCGCGGCACCCGAGGTCCAGACCTTCTGGCCGTTCACCACGAAGTGATCGTCGACCCGATCCGCGCGCGTCGAAAGAGCGGCGAGGTCGCTGCCGGCGCCGGGCTCGCTCATCCCCAGACACCACGTGATGTCGGCGCGAAGCGTCGGCAGCACGTAGCGGGCCTTCTGCGGCTCGTTGCCGAAGTCCTGGATGGACGGCGCGATGATCGTGAGCCCCTGGATGTTGTAGGAGCGCATCACGGGAATTCGCGCGAACTCCTCGAAATACACGAGCTGCTGGACGGGCGTCGCGCTGCGTCCGCCCAGCTCCGGGGGCCAGCCGGGCACCAGCCAGCCCGCCTCGAAGAGCCGCCGCTGCCAGGCGCGCGCCCAGTCGGGGATGTGGGCGGACGACAACGAGGGGGACCTCCGGACCTCCTCCGCGGAGGGGAGATTTTCGCGCAGCCAGCTGCGCAGCTCCTCGCGGAAGGCTTCCGTCGCCGCGTCGTACTCGAGCTTCACGCCGAGACCATAGAGGCGCGCCCCGAGCCCGGCCATCCCGCGAGCCGTCCGCACCGGCCGGATCCGGTTTTTACCCAAGTTTCACAGGATTCCCGGTGTCGCGTGCCGATTCGCGGCCTAGCCTCCGCGCTCGAACCCAGGGGGTGGAACGATGGCAGCACCGGCAGAGGCGGGATCGGCTCGGATTCGGACCGCGACCGACGCGGACGGCTTGTGGCGGCGTCAGGCGGTCCTCTCGCGCGTCATCTATTGGGGCCTCCACGCGTCGTGCCTGCTCGCGCTCTGGACGGGTGTCTCCGCAGCCGACCTGGCGCTGTGCGCCACCCTCTTCCTGCTGCGGATGTTCGCCATCACGGCGGGCTACCACCGCTACTTCGCGCACCGCACCTACAAGACCAGCCGGGCGTTCCAGTTCGTGCTGGCGGTCCTGGGATGCACCGCGGTCCAGAAGGGCCCGCTGTGGTGGGCCGCCGGGCACCGCCGCCACCACCAGTTCTCGGACCAGCCCGGGGACATGCACTCGCCGAAGCAGGGCTTCTGGTACGCGCACCAGGGGTGGATCTTCGACGGCCGCTGGGACGACACCGAGATCGGGCGGGTGCCGGATCTGGCGCGGTATCCAGAGCTCCTGTGGCTCAACCGCTGGCACGTCGTGCCGGCGGCGCTGCTCGCGGTGCTGTGCTTCGTCATCGGCGGCTGGAGCGGCCTCATCTGGGGCTTCTCGATCTCGACGGTCGCACTGCTGCACGTCACCTACTCGATCAACTCGCTGGCCCACGTGTGGGGCACGCGCCGCTACGCGACCCGGGACACGAGCCGCAACAATGCGCTGCTGGCCCTGCTGACCATGGGTGAGGGCTGGCACAACAACCATCACCACTATCAGGCGTCGACGCGTCAGGGGTTCTTCTGGTGGGAGGTCGACCTCACCTACTACCTGCTGCGCGGGCTGGCCGCGCTCCGGCTCGTCTGGGCCCTCCGCGAGCCGCCGGCGCACGTCCTGCTGGGCGCCTCCCCTCCGGTTCGCTCCGAGTCCGCCTGACGGCTTCGCGGCGCTCGCGCTCCCACGACGCTGTATCGTCTGCGCATGAGCGATGATCGTGCGCCTGCCTAGAGCCCGGTCGGCGCTCGGCGTGGCGCTGGTCGGCCTGGTCACCGCGTGCGGCGAGGCACCCGACTCCGACGCCCGGCCGCGGGTCGCGGTCTCGGTGGTGCCCCTGTCGTTCTTCGTGGACCGGCTGGCGGGCGACCGGGTCCGGACGCACGTGATGATCCCGCCTGGAGCCAATCCCGCGACGTTCGAGCCGTCCTTTGCAGAGCTGCGCGCGGTCGCGACGGCCGCGCTCTATGTGAAGGTCGGACACCCGTCGTTCGTGTTCGAGACGACACGGCTCGAGGGGCTCCTCGCGGAACGCCCGGGTCTGCGGATCGTGGATGCCTCGGCCGGTTTCGACGTGCGCGCCGGGGACCCGCACGTCTGGCTCGCGCCCGATCACGCCCGCGCCTTCGCGGTGCGCCTCGCGGCCGCGCTCGAAGAACTCCGGCTCGCGCGCCCGGCGGAGCTCCGTACGCGCCTCGCGACGCTGCTCGCCGAGATCGACGCGCTCGACGCGGAGATCCGCGACCTGCTGGCACCGAAGCGCGGCGGGCGGTTCCTGGTCCACCACCCGGCCTGGGGCTACTTCGCGCAAGCCTACGGGCTCGAGCAGGTCGCGATCGAGCGCGACGGCAAGGAGCCGGATGCCCGGCGGGTCGCGGAGCTGGTGCAGCAGGCGCGGCAGGACGGTGTGCGGATCGTCTTCGCGCAGCCGCAGTTCGACACCGCGAGCGCCCGGCTGATCGCGTCCGAGCTGGGGGCCCGGGTGGAGCTGCTCGACCCGCTGGCCTACGACTGGACGGCGAACCTGCGGCACGTCGCCCGGCGGATCGCGGAGGGAGCCACGCCATGACGACGCCGGCGATCGAGATCGAGGGCGTGTCGCTCGCGCTTCGCGGCGTCCCCGTGCTCACGGACATCGACCTGCGGCTCGAGCCGAACGGCTACCTCGCGATCCTCGGGCCCAACGGGGGCGGCAAGACCACCCTGCTCAAGTTGATCCTCGGGCTCCTGGCACCGGATCGCGGCCGCATCCGGGTGTCGGGCCAGCCGCCGTCGCGCAGCCGGGGCCGGGTGGGCTACGTGCCGCAGATCGTCCGCTTCGATCTCGACTTTCCGATTCGGGTGCTCGACCTCGTGCTGATGGGTCGGCTCGGCCCCCGGCGCTTGTTTCGTCGCTTCGGGCCGAGGGACCGGGCCGTCGCGCGGGCGAAGCTCGCGCAGGTCGAGCTCGAGGCGTACGCCGACCGCCCCGTCGGAACGCTTTCGGGCGGCCAGCTGCAACGCGCGCTGATCGCGCGGGCGCTGGCCCTCGAGCCCGAGATCCTGCTGCTCGACGAGCCGACGGCGAGCCTCGACGAGCGCGTCGGCCGCAGCGTGTGGGAGCTCTTCGGCGAACTCTCGCGCGAGATGGCGGTGGTGCTCGTGTCCCACGACATCGGCGCGATCTCGCAACACGTGCGCAGCGTGGCGTGCCTCAATCGGCGCCTCTACTACCACCCGTCGAAGGGGCTCACCGCGGAGATGCTCGAAGCGACCTACGGCTGCCCCGTCGATCTGCTCGCGCACGGTCACCCGCACCGCGTGCTCCCACCGCACGGAGAGCCGGCAGGAGGCGTCTGATGGGGGCCCTCGAGTTTCCGTTCTTCCAACGGGTCCTCCTCGCGGCGCTCCTGTCGAGCGTCGCGTGCGGCATCCTCGGCACCTACGTGGTCGCCAAGGGCACCGCATCCATCACGGGCGGGCTGTCGCACGCGGCGTTTGGCGGTGTCGGACTCGGCTACCTGCTCGGCTTCCATCCGATGCTCGGCGCCGCCGCCTTCGCCGTCCTGGCCAGCCTCGTGATCGGCCTGGCGTATCGCCGGCTGGGGTCCAGCCTCGACACGCTGATCGCGATGGTCTGGGCGGTCGGCATGGCGCTCGGCATCCTGTTCACCGCGCTGGCGCCGGGCTACGCGCCGGACCTCTTGAGCTTCCTGTTCGGAAGCCTGCTGTTCGTCCCCTGGCAGTACGTGGTCCTGGTCGGCGTCCTGAGCCTCGTCATCGCGGCGACCGTTGCGCTGCTCTTCAAGGAGTTCCAGGCGGTGTCCTTCGACGAGGAGTTCGCCGAGATCACGGGCGTGCCGGTCGAGACCGTCTTCCTCGTGCTGCTGGCGCTGACGGCGTTGGCCGTCGTCACGCTGATCCGCGTGGTCGGCGTCATCCTCGCCATCGCCCTGCTCACGATTCCGGCCGCGATCGGACGCCAGTGGGCGGACGGGCTGTCGCGAATGATGGCGATCGCGGTCCTGGTCTGCGCAGCCTGCACGGCGTCGGGACTGTTCGTCTCGTACGGACTGTCCAGCGCCTTCGGGGTGTCCACCCCGCCGGGGCCCCTGATCATCCTGCTGGCCGCCGCGCTCTACGCCGTCTCGAGCGCGGCGCGCGCG
>CP070734.1:512685-521501 GCA_020347605.1 Deltaproteobacteria bacterium
CACGAGGCGGTTGCGGCCGCGATTCCCGAGCGCGAGTGCATCGTGTTTCGGGATCGGCGCCTGTCCTGGGCCGAGGTGCGCGATCGCTCGCGGCGGCTCGCCGACGTCCTGCGCAGGCACGGGCTCGGCTGCCACGCCGAACGGTCGACGCTCGCGAACTGGGAGTCCGGGCAGGACCACGTCGCCCTCTACCTCTACAACGGCAACGAGTACCTCGAGGGCATGCTGGGCGCGTGCAAGGCCCGCGCCGCCTCGTTCAACGTGAACTACCGCTACGTGGACGAGGAGCTGATCTATCTGTTCGAGAACGCCGACGCGCGCGCGGTGATCTACCACGCCGCGTTCGCGCCGACGCTCGACCGCATCCGTTCGAAGCTCTCGGGCGTCGCCCTCTGGCTGCAGGTCGCGGACGACTCGGGGAATCCGACGCTGCCGGGCGCGCTCGACTACGAGACCGCGCTGGCCGAGGCCGAGCCGGCGCCGCCTGCGGACGACCTCTCACCCGATGACCTGTACATCCTCTACACGGGCGGCACGACGGGCATGCCCAAGGGCGTTCTGTGGCGCCAGGAGGACATCTACTTCGCGGCCATGGCGGCCAGCGGCTCGCGCTCGCTGGCGGAGATCCTCGAGCGCGCCAAGGGCCCCGGAATCCGCTCCCTGCCGGCGCCGCCCTTCATGCACGGCGCCGCGCAGTGGGTCGTGTTCAACATGTGGCACGTCGGCGGCACCGTGGTCGTCCAGTCGGAGCCGCGCCATCTCGACCCCCACGACATCTGGTCGACGATCGAGCGCGAGAAGGTGAACGCCGTCACCGTCGTGGGCGATGCGTACACGCGACCGCTGCTCGATCAGCTCGCGCGGAAGAGCTACGACCTGTCCTCGTTGACGCTGTTCACCTCGGGCGGCGCGATCCTGACGGCCGCGGCGAAGGACGAGGTGCTCGCGCGCCTTCCCGGCGTGCGCATCCTCGACGCGCTCGGCTCGTCGGAGAGCGGCGCGCAGGCGACGCAGATCTCGAGTGCGGGAGGCAAGGCGAGCACCGGCGACTTCGCGATGAGCCCCGACAACGTGGTGCTGAAGGAGGACCTCTCGGGGCTCGTCGAGGCGGGCTCCGACGAGTCGGGCTGGCTGGCGCGGAGCGGACACGTGCCGCTCGGCTACTTCAAGGACGAGGAGAAGACGCGCCGCACGTTTCCCGTGGTCGACGGTGTCCGCTACGCCGTGCCCGGCGACCGCGCGCTGGCCACGCCGGACGGGGGCATGCGCCTTTTGGGGCGCGATTCCGTGACGATCAACACGGGCGGCGAGAAGGTGTTCGCCGAGGAGGTGGAGCACGCGCTCAAGCATCACCCCGCGGTGTACGACGCGGTCGTGGTCGGGACGCCGAGCGAGCGCTGGGGCCAGCAGGTGACCGCGCTGGTCTGCTTCCGCGAGGGCCAACGCGCGAGCGAGGACGCGCTCCGCAGCGTCGCGCGCGAGCACATCGCGGCCTACAAGCTGCCCAAGGTGTTCGTCTTCCTGGACGAGATCCTGCGCGCGCCGAGCGGCAAGGCCGACTATCGCTGGGCCCGCGAAACCGCGCTCGAGCGGCTCGGCGCCGGCTAGCGGCGACGCGCCTCAGCCCGCCGCGCGAAGCGTGTCGCGGAAGCGCCGGATCCGCGCGGCGTTGGCTCCGATGTCGCCGCGCCCGACGCGCGAGCTCGAGCGCACGTCGACCACCGAACCGCTGCCGCGCGGCCGCACGCGGATCACCACGTCGTCGACGAATCCGAAGATGCGAGTCACGTCGTAGGCCTCCAGCCGGCCGCCGTCCGGATCCACGCGCGTCAGGGTCCAGCCGAGCGCCTCGACGCTGCGCCGGGCCCGCTCGAACGCGATCTCGGGGGCCACCTCGAGCTCGATGGGCGCGAGATCCGGATAGGCCGCGCGCTGCGCCTCGGGCACGCCCGCGCCGCCGTCCGGGTAGTCGACGCCGTTGTGGTCGCGTCGCTGCTCGCGCAGCGCGTCCGAGAAGGCGGGCGGGTCGTCGAGGTCGGTGGTGATGTCGTGGATCGTCGGCACGCCGGCGTTTTGCGCCCCGAACCCGACGAGGAAGGCGAGCTGCGCGGCTCCGATCGCCGTACCGAGCCAGGCGCGGCCTCGGCCCGCGCGGCCCGTTCCGGCCCGCGTCTGGAACAGCCCGACGCCGCCGAACACGAGCGCGAGCAGCGTCCCCGGCACGAGCCCGAGTCCGAAGATGCGGAACCCCGCGAACGGGGAGAACGCGCCGACCTGGATGCCCAGTACGCCCAGCGCGACGGCGGCGATGGCGAGCACGCCGATGATCGCGGCGAGCGTGGCGGCGACGGATCGCTCCGGCATGGTGTCCCCCCGTGCGCGTGCGGCGCGCAGCATACCATGGGGGCGGGGGGCGCGTGCTAGGATCGCGCGCGCGTGCAGACATCTTTGAATCGTGAGGAATCCACGTGAGCGAAGTCGTGCGTTGCGAGCGCCGGGGCCCGGTCGCGGTCCTGACGCTCGATCGGCCGAAGGCGTTCAACGCGCTGTCCCGCGCGGTGCTCGAGGCGCTGCTCGCGCATGCGGAGGCGATCGCGGCGGACGGCGCGGTGCGGGCCGTCGTGGTGACGGGCGCGGGCCGGGCGTTCTCCGCGGGCGCGGACATCGACGAGATGCGCCCGATGAACGCGCTGGCGGCCGAGGCGTTCAGCCGCCTCGGACATCGCGCGTTTCACGCGCTGGAGAATCTCGGGGTGCCGACCCTCGCGGCCGTGAATGGCTTCGCGCTGGGCGGCGGCTGCGAGCTGGCCTGCGCCTGCGACTGGATCTACGCGTCGTCCGCCGCGCGGTTCGGACAGCCCGAAGTGAACCTGGGGCTGATTCCCGGCTTCGGTGGAACCAGCCGGCTCTTGCGTCGCGTCGGCGTGGCGTGGGCCCGGGAGATCGTGCTGACGGGCGAGCGCCTGGACGCCGAGACCGCGCTGCGCATCGGTCTCGTGAACCGCGTCTTCGAGCCGGACGCGCTGCTCGACGCCGCCATCCGGGTCGGCGAGACGATCGCGACCCGGGGACCGCTGGCCGTCGCGGCGGCCAAGCGCGTGATGCAGGCGGGTCAGGATGCGAACGTCGAGGTCGCCCACGCGCTCGAGCAGTCGGCGTTCGGCGCCGTCTTCGCGACCGCCGACCGAGAGGAAGGCATCGAGGCCTTCCTCGAAAAGCGGGAGCCGAAGTTCGAGGGGCGTTAGCCCGCGAACCCCGGCTCCCGGATCGCGCCCGCCAGGGGTGTCAGCCGGCCTGGATCTCGATCGTCCGGGCCTCGGGCGCTGCCACCTTCGGCAGCGTCACCGTCAGCACGCCGTCCTTGTGCACGGCCGTGACGGCGTCGGCGTCCACGTCGTCGGTCAGGCGGAACCTGCGTGCGAAGCTCCCGAACGCGCGCTCCACGTGGCGCCGTCGCTCTCCGTCCCGCTCCTCGCGCTCGAGCTTCTTCTCGCCGCGAATCGTGAGGACGTCGTCTTCGAGCGACACGTCCACGTCCTCCGGAGCCAACCCCGGCAGCTCCACGCTCACCGCGATCTCGGCGTCGGTCTCGCGGACGTCGACGGCGGGCACGAAGCCCGCCGGCCGCGCGCCGGCGAACAGGGTCCCGCCGAAGAAGTCGCGGAACAGATCGTCGACCTCCCGGTCGAGCGAAAGCAGCGTGTCGCCCCAGCGGGCGACGGCCGGCCTCGGCCGGTCGGGGTTTCGCTGGATCAGGCTGGTGGTGTACATGCTCTTCCTCCGTTCGGGCCGCCGCACGTGCAGGTCTCGCGGCGGTCGGCCCGGCTCGGTTTCCGGCCGGGCTCCGCCAAAGCTTGTCCCAGGGACGCGGCTGTCAAGTCGGCGGGAAGGCCGCGCGCGCGGCGGGGACTCAGGCGGCGAAGCCGTGTACGTAGGGGATGCGCGCAGCGGTCGCCTCGATCGCGTCGCCCGCCTCGAGCAGCACGGCGGTGGCGTTCCAGCTGCCCTCGAGGAGCTGCCGGCGCGATCCCTCCGGCATGTCCGCGTGCGCACTGCCGGCGCGCGACGTGACGCGGCGCGACGCGAGGTCGACGACCACTTCCTGTGTCGGGTCGAGCTCGACCGAGTCCATCAGGGCCGCGAGGTCCGCATCCGCCAGCGTGACGCAGGGGAGCCCCAGCGCGACGCAGTTGCCCTGGAAGATCTCCGCGAACGAGCCGCCCACGAAGGCGCGGAAGCCGCGTCGCATGAGGGACTGCGGGGCGTGCTCCCGCGACGAGCCGCAGCCGAAGTTGCGGCCCACGACCAGGATGCCGGCGCCGTCGAAGCGCTCCTCGTCGAACGGGTGGTCGCCCTTCGCGAGCCGGCGGTCGTCTTCGAACGCGTGCTCGCCGATCCCATCGAAGGTGACACAGCGCAGGTAGCGCGCCGGAATGATCCGGTCGGTATCGATGTCGTCGCCGCGCACCACGCAGGCGCGGCCGCAGACCCGCTCGATCGGCGTGGACTGCATCACAGGATCTCCCGCACGTCGGCCACCGCACCGCGCAGCGCCGCGGCCGCGACCATCGCCGGCGACATCAGGAGCGTGCGGCCGGTGGGCGAACCCTGACGACCCTTGAAGTTGCGATTGCTCGAGGACGCGCAGAGCTCCCGCCCCACGAGCTTGTCCGGGTTCATCGCCAGGCACATCGAGCAGCCGGGCTCGCGCCAGTCGAAGCCCGCCGCGCGAAACACGTCGGTCAGCCCCTCGGCCTCGGCCTGCAGCGCCACCGCCCGCGAGCCCGGGACGACCAGCGCCCGCACGCCGGGCGCCACCCGACCCTTGCTCGCGACGATCGCTGCCTCGCGCAGATCCGAGATGCGCCCGTTGGTGCACGACCCGATGAATGCGACATCGATCGGTGTGCCCGCGATCGGCTCGCCCGGGCGCAGGTCCATGTGCGCGAGCGCCTCGGCGAGACCGGCTCGCTCCGCTTCCGGCGCCTGTTCGGGCCGCGGGATGCTCTCGTCGACGGCGACGCTCTGGCCGGGGTTGATGCCCCAGGTCACCGCAGGCGCGAGCGTCGAGCCGTCGAGCTCGACGCGGTCGTCGTAGACCGCGTCCGCGTCGCTCGCCATGCCGCGCCAGAAGCTCCGCGCGCGCGTGAGGGCGGCACCCTGTGGCGCGAACTCGCGCCCGCGCAGGTAGTCGACGGTGGTCTCGTCGGGGTTCACGTAGCCGACCCGCGCCCCGCCTTCGATCGACATGTTGCAGACCGTCATGCGCTCTTCGATGCCCATCGTCTCGATCACCGCTCCCGCGTACTCGTAGGCGTAGCCGAGGCCACCCTTGACGCCGAGCCGCCGGATGATCGAGAGGATCACGTCCTTCGCGTAGACGCCGGCGGCCAGCGCACCCGACACCTCGATGCGCCGCACCCGGGGTCGGCCCACCGCCAGGCACTGCGTGGCGAGCACGTCGCGGACCTGGCTCGTGCCGATCCCGAAGGCCACCGCGCCGAGCGCGCCGTGCGTGGAGGTGTGGCTGTCCCCGCACGCGATCGTCATGCCGGGCTGGGTCAGCCCCAGCTCGGGCCCGATCACGTGGACGATGCCCTGGCGCCCGCTCGTCGCGTCGAACAGCCGGATCCCGTGCTCGCGGCAGCTCCGCTCGAGCGCGACCATCATCTCCTCCGCGAGCGGGTCCTTGAGCGGCCGTCGCTGCGAGTCGGTCGGCACGATGTGATCGACGGTCGCGAACGTGCGCGCGGGGAACCGGACCGGAAGCCCCTGCTCGTGCAGCTCGGAGAAGGCCTGCGGGCTCGTCACCTCGTGGATCAGGTGGAGCCCGATGAAGAGCTGGGTCTGGCCGCTCGGCAGCTCGCGCACCGCGTGGGCGTCCCAGACCTTGTCGAGGAGGGTTCGCTCGCTCATCCATCCGGAGATAGCACGGCGCGGGGGGACGCGCGCGAGGCGGCGGGCCGGTATGGTAGGCGCATGCAACTCGCTCACACCGCTCACGTGCCGGCCGGCGACGGGCCGCACCC
Organism: Deltaproteobacteria bacterium; assembly: GCA_020347605.1. Taxonomy (GTDB): domain Bacteria; phylum Myxococcota_A; class UBA9160; order UBA9160. The sequence goes on from CP070734.1 coordinate 518,715, forward strand.
GACCATCCTGGCGCTGCACGGCTGGGGCGCGAGCGCCCACGACCTGCTCGGCCTGGCGCCGTACTTCCACGCCGGGCAGGCCCTCGTGCTCTGCCCGCAGGGGCCCATCGCGTTCGAGATCGGCCCGGGCCTGGCGGGCTACGGCTGGTTCCCGCTCAGTGAAGGCCGCCCGCCCGACCCCGAGGCCGTGGCGCAGGCGCCCAAGCTCGTGCGCGCCTTTCTCGACGACGCGCTCGAGCGCTATCCGATCGACCGCCGCAAGCTGATCGTGCTCGGCTTCAGCCAGGGCGGCGTCATCGCCTACGACCTGGCGCTGCGCGATCCCGAGCGCTTCGCGGGCCTGGTCGCGCTCTCGTCGTGGTTTCCGTCCGAGCTCTCCGACTCGATCGCGAAGCAGCCGGCGCACGAGAGCCTGCCGACGCTCGTCATCCACGGCAGTCGGGACCCGATGATCCCCGTGGCCCGGGCGCAGGAATCGCGCGCCCGGCTCCTCGAGTTCGGCGTTCCCCTCACGTACCGCGAGTTCGACACGGAGCACGAGATCGGCATCGACGCGCTTCGCACGCTCGTGTCGTGGGTCGAGGAGAAGTCGATCAGCCCCGTCGTGCTCGCCTGACGTCGACCGCCGGTCGCCGATGCATGGGCCGCGCTCGGCCGATAGCCCCGCCTCGGGGCTTCTGATAGCTTGGATCCGCGGGTTTCCCGGGGCGTAGCTCAGTGGCTAGAGCCGTACCTTTGGGGGGTGCGCGTCGTGGGTTCGAATCCCACCGCCCCGACCACCCGCCTTCCGGAGCACGCGACCTCGCAGATGCGGTGCGGCGCCCCAACCGGGCTGGCGTCGGCGCGCGCTAGCGAGCGGCGCGGCGCGTGCGCGCCGAGCGGCCGACGGCTGCCAGGCCGCCCAGACCGAGCCCGAGCAGGAGCACGGTGGCCGGCTCCGGGACCACCAGGGCGCTCACGACGCCGATCTCCCGGAATTTCTTGTCGACGAGTCCGATGAAGATCTGGTCGCCGATCGCGAGCAGGTCCGAGGCGTACTCGACGAAGAAGACGTCCGTGATCGACTCGTGCTTCGACCACTTGTCGAGCTGGAAGAAGGCGGTGTCGAAGGCGACGAAATCGTCGACCACGTCGTTGTCGGGGCCGGGGATCGTGCCGGTGTTCGTGGCCTCCCGGATGTCGGTGAGGCTCGAATCCACGACCAGGATGGCGAGGCCGAAGGGCTTCCCGCTCTCCCGCGTGAGCTGCAGGTCCAGGCGGTCCGGCGTGGCGGAGACGAAGTCGATGCTGCCGATCAGCGCCTTCTTGCCCGAGCCGATGTTGAAGTCGACGGGGTCGGGGACGATGGTGAGCGCCGACGCCCCGCCCGAAAATCCGAAGATGCACGACAGCAAAGCCGTGGCCCATCGCACGCTGCCCCTGCTCATGCGGTACGTCCTCCCGGTGTCGTGTCGGCGCGAGGCCGACGGGGCCCCGGCAAGCGGTCCAGGAACGAATAAGCAATCGCTGTGCCAGACCCGCACGATCGCTGCGGGGCGCCCGCGTTTCCGCGCGCCGTCCCCAACGCACCGGATCCAGGCCGTTTTCCGGGTCCCGCCGAGGGTTGCCGCGCACCCGCACGCGTGCGCCTGCCCGGCCGAATGCGCGAAGCGGAACGCGTTTACCGGAATTGGGTGGAATGGTTCCCACGCGTCGGCACGCGCGCAGGGCCCGCGATCGTCACGCGCGCGGCTGCGTTCGCCGCGCCGGCTGGCCTATCGTCGCGGCCCGCGCGCCCGGCCGCGCGGGGACGACGGGGCGGTGCCATGCAGATCACATTTCTCGGGGGCGTCGGCACCGTCACCGGATCCAAGTTCCTGGTGGAAGCGGGCGCGCGGCGCGGATCGCGTCGCACCCGGGTGCTCGTCGACTGCGGCCTCTACCAGGGGCTCAAGCCGCTGCGGTTGCGCAACTGGAGCCCGCCGCCCGTCTCGCCCGCGGATCTCGACGCCGTGTTGCTGACGCACGCGCACATCGACCACAGCGGCTACCTGCCGGCGCTGGTGAAGGCCGGCTTCTCGGGGCCGGTCCACTGCACGCCGCCAACGCGCTCGCTCTGCGAGATCCTGCTGCCGGACAGCGGTCACCTGCACGAGGAGGACGCGCAGTACGCCAACCGCAAGCGCTTCTCGAAGCACGCGCCCGCGCTGCCGCTCTACACCGAGGACGACGCGCACGCGGCGGTGGCGCAGCTGCGCGCGACGCCCTTCGATGCGCCGTTGCGGCTCCGCGACGTCACGGCGCGTTTCCGGCCGGCGGGTCACATCCTCGGCGCCGCCAGCGTCGAGCTGTCCGACGGGGACGGCAGCGTGCTGTTCTCCGGCGATCTCGGGCGCTCCGACGACCTGCTCATGCGTCCGCCGACGCCGCCGGGGGAACCGGACTGGATCGTGATGGAGTCCACCTATGGCGACCGCCACCACGACGACGCCGACCCGGTCGAGGCGATCGCCGACGTCGTGCGCCGGACGGCCGCGCGCGGCGGCACGCTGCTGATCCCATCCTTCGCGGTGGGCCGTGCACAGACGCTGCTCTTGTGCCTGCACGAAGCCTTCGGGCGCGGCCTCGCGCCGCGCCTGCCCGTCTACGTGAACAGTCCGATGGCGACCGACGTGACGGAGCTCTACCAGACCTTCGTCGACTATCACCGCCTGTCGCGCGACGAGTGCGCCTCCGTCTGCGACGTCGCGGAGTTCGTGCACAGCGTCGACGAATCGAAGGCGCTGGCCGCGCGCCGCGGGCCGCTGG
>CP070734.1:521601-530413 GCA_020347605.1 Deltaproteobacteria bacterium
GCGACGACAACGAGCAGACGATTCGCACGCGGATGCGCGTATATGCAGAACAGACCGAGCCCCTCGTCGGATACTACCGGGACAGGGGCCTGCTCCAGGAGGTCGTCGCGACCGGCAGCATCGACGAGGTGACCGCGCGCATCGAGGAGGCGATCGCGCGATGATCGGATACGGGACGGCCGTGGCGATCCGGACGCGGCGCGAAATCGAGGCGATGCGCGCCGCTGGGCGCCACGTGGGAGAGATCCTGCTCGAGCTACGGGAGCGGGTACGGCCGGGCGTCGCGACCTCCGAGATCGACGCGCTCGCGCGCCGCCTGCTCGAGGAGCGGGGTCTCAGCTCCTCGTTTCTCGGCTACGGGCCCGGGGGTCTGCCGCCGTACCCCGCCACCGTGTGCGTGTCGATCAACGAGGAGATCGTGCACGGGATTCCCGGCAGCCGGATCTTCGAGGAGGGAGACATCGTCGGCATCGACTTCGGAGCGAAGCTCGAGGGGTTCCACGGCGACAGCGCCGTCACCGTGACGGTGGGGCGCATCGACGAAAGCGCCGAGCAGCTCCTCAAGACGACGCAGTCGGCGCTCTACCGCGGGATCGAGCAACTCGTGCCCGGCAATCGCCTCTCGGACATCGGGCACGCCGTGCAGACCGAGGCCGAGGGCGCGGGGTTCTCCATCGTGCGGGATTTCGTCGGCCACGGGATCGGGCGGGAGATGCACGAGCCGCCGCAGATCCCGAATTACGGGACGCCCGGACGCGGGCTGCGTCTCAAGGCGGGAATGGTCTTCGCGATCGAACCGATGGTCAACGCGGGTGCAGCGGAGGTGCGCATTCTCGACGACGGATGGACGGCGGTGACCGCGGATGGAACGCTGTCTGCGCATTTCGAGCACACGATCCTGATCGGCGAGAGCGGGCCGGAGATCCTGACCCGCGTGCCGGGTTCGCACTGAGGGCGGGAGGCGCGACGTGAAGGTTCGAGCATCGGTGCGGAAGATGTGTGACAAGTGTCGAATCATCCGCAGGCGCGGCGTGGTTCGGGTGATCTGCGAGAACCCGAAGCACAAGCAGCGACAGGGCTAGGAATTTCTTCCCGGCGAGGCCGGGATGGGGAGGTGACATGGCGCGTATCGCCGGAGTCGATCTGCCGCGCAACAAGCGCGTCGAGGTGGCGCTCACGTACATCCACGGCATCGGGCGGACGTCGGCCCGCCAGATCTGCGACAAGGCCAGCGTCGAGCTGGCGGTCAAGACGGACCACCTCTCCGAGGGCGACGTGATTCGCCTGCGCGAAATCATCGAGCGCGACTACAAGGTGGAGGGCGACATTCGCCGGGAGATGTCGCAGAACATCAAGGCGCTGATGGACATGGGTTGCTACCGGGGGCTTCGACACCGGCGCGGACTGCCCGTGCGAGGCCAGCGTACGCACACCAACGCGCGGACCCGCAAGGGCCCGCGCAAGACCGTCGCGGGCAAGAAGAAGACCCCGGTGAAGAAGTAGGAACATGGCTGTCAGGAAAACGAAGAAGAAGGTAAAGAAGAACGTCCAGACGGGGTACGCCCACATCCAGGCGACGTTCAACAACACCATGATCACGATCACCGACACCGAGGGCAACGCACTGGCGTGGTCCAGCGCCGGCCAGCAGGGCATCCGTGGCTCGCGCAAATCGACGCCGTTCGCGGGCACGGTGGCGGCCGAAGACTGCGCGCGCAAGGCGATGGAGCACGGCGTGCGATCGATCGGGGTATTCGTGAAGGGCCCCGGCTCGGGCCGGGAGTCCGCCGTGCGCGCGCTACAGGCGGCGGGCCTGCGGATCACCATGATCAAGGATGTGACACCGATTCCGCACAATGGATGCCGTCCTCCCAAGCGACGGCGGGTCTGAGGAGAGCACGGCATGGCGCGATATCGCGGATCCGTTTGTCGGCTGTGTCGCCGCGAGGCGACCAAGCTGTTCTTGAAGGGCGACCGCTGCTACAGCGAGAAGTGCGCGATCGAGCGGCGCAACTACCCGCCCGGACAGCACGGCCAGGGGCGGACGCGCTTCTCGGACTACGGCCTTCAGCTTCGGGAGAAGCAGAAGGTGAAGCGGATCTACGGAGTGCTCGAGCGGAAGATGGTGCGAACCATGAAGCAGGCCGCGCGGATGAAGGGCCTCTCGGGCGAGAACCTCCTCTCGCTGCTGGAGCGCCGGCTCGACAGCGTCGTGTTCCGGCTCGGCTTCGCGACGTCGCGCGTGGAGGCGCGCCAGCTCGTCCGTCACGGACATTTTCTCGTCAACGGTCGTCGGGCGACGATTCCGTCGATGCTCGTCAAGCCGGGTTGGCGCATCACACTCACGGACAAGGCAAAGAAGGTGGAGCGGATCACGGCTTCGCTGGACGCGCTCGAGCGCCGCAGCGTGCCGAGCTGGCTCGAGATCGACAAGGAGAATTTCGAGGGCACCGTGACGGGAATGCCGGTGCGCGACGAGATCACCCTTCCGATCCAGGAGCAGCTGATCGTCGAGCTCTATTCGCGTTAGCTCTGTGAAGCCCACGGGGGGACCAAAGATCATGCAACAGGAACTCGTCGCCAGGAATTGGAGATCGCTGATCCGCCCGCGACTGCTCGAAGTCGAAGAGGAGACGCTCACGGATCGATATGGACGCTTCGCGTGCGAGCCGCTCGAGCGCGGCTTCGGGATCACGTTGGGCAACGCCCTGCGCCGTGTGTTGATCTCTTCGCTCCAGGGGGCGGCCGTCACGAACCTCCGGGTGCGGGGCGTCGAACACGAGTTCACGACGATACCGGGCGTGCTCGAGGACGTGACCGATGTCGTCTTGAACCTGAAGGACGTGAAGCTGCGCTTGAACGCGGAAGGCCCCAAGTCGGTTCACATCCACAAGAAGGGCGAAGGCACGATCACCGCGGCCGATCTCGCCGACGAAGAGGCCTCGATCGAGGTGCTGAACGGCGACCGCGTGATCGCGACCCTGAACGAGGACGCCGACGTCGAGATGGAGATCACCGTCGGGACCGGCAAGGGCTACGTGCTCGCGGAGGCGAACAAGCAGGAGGACGCTCCGATCGGTACGATCCCGATCGACGCGATCTTCTCGCCCATCCAGAAGGTGAACTACACCGTCACCCCGGCCCGGGTCGGTCGCTCCACGGATTACGACCGCCTCAATCTCGAGGTCTGGACGGACGGATCGATGTCTCCCGAGGATGCGGTGGCCTACGCGGCCAAGATCCTGAAGGAGCAGCTCGCGATCTTCATCAGCTTCGAAGAGCCGGTCGAAGTCGCGCTCCCGCAGGAACAGGAAGCGGCGCCGCTCAACCCGAACCTGTTCAAGTCGGTCGACGAGCTGGAGCTCTCGGTGCGATCGGCGAACTGCCTCCAGAACGCCAACATCCGCTACATCGGCGAGCTGGTGCAGCGGACCGAAGCCGAGATGCTCCGCACGAAGAACTTCGGCCGCAAGTCGCTGAATGAGATCAAGGAGACGCTGGCCGCGATGAATCTCTCGCTCGGCATGACCATCGAGGGCTTCCCGTCGCGCAAGGAGATCGAGGTGCAGCGGGAGCGCGAGGGAGTCTAGATGCGGCACCGCAAGCGGGGTCGACAGCTGTCGAGGCCGACGGGGCATCGCTCCGCGATGCTGAGGAACATGGTCACGTCGCTGCTCGATCACGAGCGGATCGAGACGACGGATGCCAAGGCGAAGGAGGTGCGCCGGCTGGCGGATCGGATGATCACGCTCGGCAAGCGCGGCACCCTGGACGCGCGGCGCCGAGCGATGCGCGTGATTCGGGATCGCGACGTCGCGGCGAAGGTCTTTGGCGACCTCTCCACCCGCTTTGCGGAGAGGCCGGGGGGCTACACGCGGGTGGTCAAGACGGCGATGCGCGTCGGCGACGCGGCGTCGATGTCGATCGTCGAGCTCGTCGAAGGCGCTCCCACCGAGACCGTCGCGAAGGGCGGGGCGAAGAAACGCGCTGCGAAGGCGGCCGCCGAGCCCACGAAGGGCGCGGCGCGGAAGGCGGCCGCGAAGGAGACCCCTCCCAAGAAGGCCGCCGCCGAGAAGGGCGCGGCGAAGAGGCCCGCCGCGAAGAAGGCCGCCACCAAGAAGGCCGGCACGAAGAAGGCCGCCACCAAGAAGGCGGCGGCAAAGGCCGCTACCTCGAAGAAAGGCGCGAGCAAGAAGGCTGCGTCGAAGAAGGGCGCCTCGAAGAAGGGCGCTGCGAAGAAGAAGTGACGCGCCAGCCGCAACACGCGCAGGTCTCCGGTGACCGAATCGCGCGGGCTCTGCTCGCGCTGCTGCTACCGGCGTGGCTGGCCGCGTGCGAGCGCCCACCCGATCCACTGCTGCCCGGCGCGACGGCCCCGTCGTTCACACTGAAGCGCGTCGGAGACGACTCGTTCGTGTCCCTGTCGGATGCCCGGGGCCGCATCGTGCTGGTGAACTTCTGGGCGACCTGGTGCCCGCCCTGCGAGGCGGAGATGCCTGCGATGGAGCGCCTGTATCGCGGTCTGCGCGGTGAGGGCTTCGAGCTCCTCGCGATCTCGGTCGACGACAGCCTCGAGGCGGTCGAGGCATTTCGCGACAAGCACGAGCTCACCTTCCCGATCCTCCACGACCCGAGCAAGGCGGTCGCGACCGCCTACCAGACCTTCAAGTTTCCGGAGTCGCTGCTGATCGACGCGGACGGCGTCGTGGTCGGACGCTTCATCGGCGAGAAGGACTGGGACTCGCCGCTCTACGTCGCGCGCATCCGCGATCTCCTGCGCGAAGACGGGGCCCCCTAGGGGCCCGTGCGGCACCCGCCGGGCCCGCGGCTGCGCCGCGGCCGCCCCCCCCCGGATGCCCCGCGCCGCATCACCGCATGCGCTAGTCTGCCGCCGTAACGGGGGGTCGATGCTGGGACGCTTGCTCACGGTTGCCGCCATCGTGGCGGCTGCGCTCGGCTACGCGTTCCTGGATCGCGATACCGGCGTCTCCACACTTCTGCAGCTGCGCGCGGAGGTGGCACAGGGCCGGGCGGAGTCCGATGCGCTACGCGACCGGATCGATTCGCTCCGCGCGGACGCCCGCGCGCTCGAGAGCGACCCGTTCGCCATCGAGCGCGCGATCCGCGAAGATCTCGGGCTCGGGCGGCCCGACGACGTGGTCGTGCGGTTCCCCCGGTCCGAATCTTCAAGCCATTGATTTTCTTGACGAAATAGCCCGGAGGCGCGATCCTCGAAGGCCGTGAGCGAAGCCATCGAAAGCCAGCTTCGCACGATGCTCGATCGGGCCGTGCGGGACGTGATGGAGGCCTACGGCTGTTGGGACGCGGGCGACCGCGTCCCCTACGCGATCGAAGTGTCGCGCAGCCCCGAGCACGGTGACTTCGCCTGCAACGCGGCGCTGGTCTGGGCCCGGCGCGCGCGCCGGTCGCCGCGCGAGATCGCGACCCGATTGGTCGAGGCGATCGGGGATGCGGGCGGCCTCGTGCAGCGCACCGAGGTCGCCGGTCCCGGCTTCGTGAACCTCTGGCTGGCGCGCGCGCGCTGGCACGGGGTGTTGACCCGCATCCTCGAGACGGGTGCGGAGTTCGGGCGCAGCGATGTCGGCAAGGGGGAGCGGGTCCAGGTCGAGTTCGTATCCGCGAACCCCACCGGGCCCTTGACGCTCGGTCACGGTCGCAACGCGGTGCTGGGCGACTGCATCGCCCGCCTGCTCGAGGCGACGGGCTGTCACGTGACGCGCGAGTACTACTTCAACGACGGCGGTCGGCAGATGCGGCTGCTCGGCGAATCCGTCAAGGCGCGTTACCTCGAGCTGCTCGGGCTCGCGGCCCCGCCTCCGGCCGGGGCGCTGGCGGATCCCGACGCCGCCTGGCCGCCGGAGATCGACGGATTGCCGGTCGCCTTTCCGCGCGACGGCTATCAGGGAGACTACATTCGCGAGATCGCGCGGTCGCTCCTCGACGCGCGCGGTCGCGAGCTCGTCGGCGAGGATCCCGAGGGTCCCTTCAAGACCGCCGCCGAGCAGAGCGTATTCGCCGAGATCCGCCGCGCGCTCGACGCGCTCGGCATCCGGTTCGACGTCTATTCCAACGAACTGATGCTCTACCAGCAGGGCAAGATCGACGAGGTGCTGAAGGACCTCCGCGCGCTGGACCTGGCCTACGAGGCCGATGGTGCGACCTGGCTGCGCGCCCAGGCGCTCGGGCTGGCGCGCGACCGGGTGATCGTCAAGAGCAGCGGTGAGCCCACCTACATCCTGCCGGACATCGCGTATCACCGCGAGAAGTTCCGGCGCGATTTCGAGCGCGTGATCGACGTGCAGGGAGCGGATCACATCGACACGTTCCCGTTCGTGCGCGCGGCGGTCGCGGCGCTGGGCCACGATCCGTCGCGTATCGAGTACGTGATCCACCAGTTCGTCACGCTCTCGAGTGGCGGAGCGTCGGTGAAGCAGTCGACGCGCCGTGCGACCTACGTCACCGTGGACGAGCTGCTCGAAGAGGTCGGCCCGGACGTGTTTCGCTTCTTCATGATCCAGCGCAAGCCCGAGGCCCACCTGGACTTCGATCTCGATCTCGCCAAGGAACAGGACTGGACGAAGAACCCGGCCTATTACCTTCAATACGCCCACGCGCGCACGCACGGCATCGAGCGCAAGGCGCGCGAACGGGGTCGGGCGATGCCGCAGCCGGGTGCGATCGACGCGTCGCGCCTGGACCTTCCCGAGGAGCTCGAGCTGATCAAGAGGCTGGGTCAGTTCCCCGACGTCGTGGCGCGCGCCGCGGAGAGCCGCGAGCCCCACCACGTCGCCTATTACCTCCAGGAGATCGCGGGACTCTGGAATCCGTACGTGCAGGACGGCGTCCGCCACCGCGTGCTCTCGGACGACGAGGCGCTCACGGACGCGCGCCTCGGCCTGGCGCTCGGCGTGCGCGTCGTGCTGGCGAACGGGCTGCGTCTGCTGGGCGTTCACGCCCCCGAGCGGATGTGATGGAAGGCAACCGGCGGGGACCGCGGCCGGCACCGCGGGTCAGTCTCGTGCGGACCGCGGCGGGCGCGGCCCTGTTCGTGGTGGCGGGCTTCGGCATCGGCCTGGTCGTCGGCATCGCGTGGGAAGACCCCTCGCTGGTGGCGGGTCACATCGCGGGACGCACGGAGGCCGTGCCCCTGGCCTCCCTGGAGGAGGTCGAGCCCGCTGCGGGCGACGTGCCGGCGGCCACCGCGACCGCGGAGCCCGCTCCGGCGAAGGAAGCGCCGGCCGCCCCAGCGCCGCGCGCGACCGCTCCGCCGCCGGAGCCGCCGCCGCAGCCCGCTCCGGCGCCGGTCGGGGCGCCGGGCCCCCCGAGCCGCTCGGAGGCGTTCTGGATCCAGGTCGGATCCTTCACCGAACCTTCGCAGGCCGAAGAGCTGCGCGATGCGCTGCGCGCGAAGGGCTTCTCGGTTCGCGTGTCGTCCGGCACCGTGGGCGACGTGGCGCGCTGGCGGGTTCGCGTCGGACCGGCGGCGACGCGCGCGGAGGCCGAGCGTCTGGCCGCACGGCTCAAGAGCCAGGAGCGGTTGCCCACCTGGGTCGTGTCGAAGGCGAAGGAGTGATGCGGGCGGCAGCGGCGCGCGCCGGGCGGGCGACGCGATGAAGCGGCGCTGGGTGATTCTCGGCAGCGCAGGCCAGCTCGGGATCTCGCTGGTTCGCCTGCTCGAGCGCGCGCTGGACGACGAGGTGGTGGCCGCTCTGGATCTGCCGGACGTCGACATCGCCGAGCGCGCCTCGGTGGAGACGGCGGTCCTGCAATCGCCCGGTGGGCCGCCCGACTTCGTCGTCAACGCCGCGGCCTTCACCCACGTGGACCGCTGCGAGTCCGAGACGGACGCGGCTCGGCGCGTCAATGCGGTCGCCCCGGGAATCGTGGCTGCGGTCTGCCACCGGGCCGGTGCGCGGCTCGCACACGTGTCGACGGACTACGTATTCGATGGCCGCGCCCGGACGCCCCGACGCGAAGAGGATCCCGCCGCTCCCCTCTCGGTGTACGGCTGGACCAAGCTCGAGGGCGAACGCGCGGTACTGGGCGTCTCGGACCGGTTCCTCGTGGTCCGGACCAGCTGGCTGTTCGGCCCCGGCCGCAACTTCGTGGGCGCGATCCTGGAGCAGGCCGCGCGGATCCGTCGTGAGGGCGTCGGGACGCCGCTGCGGGTCGTCGACGATCAGGTTGGGGCACCGACGTACGCCGCGGACCTCGCCGAGGGACTCGTCGCGCTCCTTTCAAAGGGGAGGTCGGGGGTCTACCATCTGACCAACGCCGAGACGGCGACGTGGTGGGATCTGGCGCGCGCCGCCCTCGATGAATCGGGCTTCACGGATCTCGAGATCGAGCGCATTGCGACGGAGGCGCTGGAGCTGCCCGCGCCCCGTCCGCGGTACTCGCTGCTGGACGTCTCGAAGGCGGCGCGCGACGGCGTGGTTCTCCGGAGCTGGCGCGCGGCGCTGTCGGCCTATCTCCGATCGTCGGATGCACCCGTCGTGCGAACAGGGGGGCCCAGGTGAGTGGATCGCGACGCTTGGAGCGCGTTCTCGTGACCGGCGGAGCCGGCTTCATCGGCTCGCATCTGTGCGAGCGGCTGCTCGGCGAGGGCTGCGAAGTGATCGTCTTCGACAACCTCCTCACGGGCCGCATGCAGAACGTCGAGCCGCTGCTGGGGAATCCGCGCTTCTCCTTCGAGCACTACGACGTCACCAACTACCTCTTCGTCGCCGGCCCGCTCGACGCAATCCTGCACTTCGCGTCGCCCGCCAGCCCGGCGGACTTCGAACGACTT
>CP070734.1:530513-539131 GCA_020347605.1 Deltaproteobacteria bacterium
GTAGGGCGGGTTCTGGCGTACGAGCTCGCGGAGCGCGTCCGGGGGCAGCGCCTGGAAGTTCCCGTCCGCGAGGTCGCGCGCCAGCTTTTCCAGGCTCTCGATGCGCTGGCGCACCTCGTGCGCCGTGTCGTAGTCGGCCGCTTCCCGACCGCGGAAGCGATCGCCGCGCTCCGAGAGGAATGCCTCGAGCCGGCGCATCCGGTCGAGCTCGTCGAGCAGCTCCCGGAAGCCCGCCCCCGCCTCGGGATCCTCGAAGCGGTGATCGCGAAACCGCTCGATGGCGTCCGACAGCGCAGGCGCCGGCTCGTGCCGCCGGTTCAGGAAGTCGTTGAGACGTTGCGATTCGTACCCGTGGCGCTCGACGAGCGCCTGCTGCTCCCGGTCGAGCAGCGCCTCGAGCCGTCGTTCGAGCTCCGCGAACGCCGACGTCATGTCGTAGCGCTCGTAGAGGGATTCGACGTTCCCGCGCAGCTCCTGCAGCAGCTCTTCGACGCCCATCACGCGCATGTCCAGGCCCGCGAGCTCGAACCCGTCGGACTCCAGCCCGGCGAGGGCCTCGGAGACGGACAGGCCCTCCATCAGCAGGTCGGACAACGCCTCGAGAGCGCTCTCCGCGCCGAGTGAGAACTCGGACTGCGTGCCGTCCCAGGCGCTGTAGCGATAGACCTTCATGCGCGGGAATACAGCGCGCCGCGATCGTGAACCGTCTTGTTCAGGCGGTTCGAGAGGTGGAGCCCCTCGAGGATGAACTCGATCGCCGAGGCGAGCCGGGCCGGCGAATCGCCGCCCGCGAGTCGAGCGGCGCCTTCGCGGAGCCCCTGGATCTCGTCGAGTCCCACCAGGTACTCCGCCGACGGCATGGCCGCCGACACCTCCACGCGCCAGCCCTGCTGGAACGACTCGACGACCGGCGCCACGCCTTCGAGCGGAACGCACTCGTCGAAGACGGTCCGGATCGCCCGCCGCTGGAGCTCTGCGATGACGTCGGACTCGCTGCGGTCGGCCCCCGCGTATTCGAGCTCGAGCCGGCCCGTCATCGCCGCCTCGAGCGCAGCCAGATCGGACACGCGCGGAACCGCTTCGCTCTCCCCCAGGCGCAGCGCGCGGCGCACGGCGTTCGCCACCAGCGTCTCGTAGCTCGCGATCGACATGCGCACCGACACGCCCGACGTCTGGTTCACGTCGGGACTGCGGCGCGCCTGCAGCGTCGTCTCTGCGACGATCTCCTGGTGGAAACGCGGCACGTGGAGCGCGACGCCCGCCAGCTCGGGCAGCCGCGCCTCGGCGAGCGTGATCGCGAGCTCGAGATCCCGCGTCGCGGGATAGTGGGTGCGGATCTGCGCCGCGTAGCGATCCTTGAGCGGTGTGATGATGCGACCCCGGCTCGTGTAGTCCTCGGGATTCGCGCTGGCCACCACCAGCACGTCGAGCGGCAGGCGGACGCGGTAGCCCTTGACCTGGAAGTCGCGCTCTTCGAGCACGTTGAAGAGCCCGACCTGGACCTTCTCCGTCAGGTCGGGGAGCTCGTTGATGCAGAAGATGCCGCGGTTGGTGCGCGGCAGGAGGCCGAAGTGGATGGTGAACTCGTCCGACAGGAGTCGGCCCTGCGCCACCTTGACGGGGTCGACGTCGCCGATCAGGTCGGCCACCGACGTGTCGGGCGTGGCGAGCTTCTCCGCATAGCGCTCGTCGCGGTGGACCCACGCGATCTCCGTGTCGTCGCCCCGCTCCGCCACGACCTGCCGCGCGTAGGCGGAGACCGGCCGCTCCGGATCGTCCAGGATCTCGCTGCCGCGGACCACGGGAATCCACTCGTCGAGCAGGCTCACCAGGGCGCGGATCATGCGCGACTTGGCCTGCCCGCGTTCGCCGAGAAGGATCAGGTCGTGTCCGCACAAGAGCGCGTTCTCGATCGCCGGAATCACCGTGTCGTCGTATCCGATGATTCCCGGAAACAGGGGCTCGCCGCGCTCGAGCGTCCGGAGCAGGTTCGCGCGCAGCTCGTCGCGCACGGTCCGCGGCCGGTACCCCGAGGCGCGAAGCTCGCCGCGGGTGCTCGCCGACGCTGCGCGGCCTGCCATCTACGTCTCCCTCCACCGGGCGGCGCGGGCGCGCCGCGTCACTCCTCGCCGATCAGGATCCGGATGCGACGCTGGATGATCTCCAGGCGGCCGCGGTCGTGCACGCGCAGGTTCTCGGGCAGCCGCTCCGCGTGAATCGCCGCCTGGACGGCCGCGATGCGATCGTCCGTGGTCGGGTGGCTGCGGAGGAAGCCGGGGATGTTGACGTCTCCCTCGGCCTTCAGCGTCTCGAAGAAGCTGACCATTCCGTTCGGGTCGTAGTGCACCTTCGGAAGCACCTCGATCGCGAACTGGTCCGCCTCCGCTTCCGCCTCGCGCGTAAAGGTATTCAGGTAGGCCATGCCCGCGAGCCCGCCCAGCAGGTTGACCGCGCCCGCGGCGTTCCCCCCGGCCAGCAGGCTCGTCGCGAGCACCGCGGCCTGGTGGGCGATCCCCGTGGTGCGCTGCCGGTTGTAGTTCTCGGCGATGTGGCGGCGCGCCACGTGCCCGACCTCGTGCGCGATGACGCCCGCCAGCTCGCTCACGTTGCGCGCCTTCAAAATCGTCCCGGTATGCACGTAGATGTGTCCGCCGGGCCCGGCGAAGGCGTTGATCTCCTCGTCCTCGATGACCTCGAAGCTGTACTCGAACGGATGCGGCGCCGAGGCCAGCACGATCGCGTCGCCGATCTGGCGCACGTAGCCGCGGACGACGCGATCGCGTAGGAAGGTGAAGCTGCGGCGCGCCTCCCGCTCGAACTCGTCCCCGAGCTGGCGCTCCTGTTGGACGCTCAGCGTTCCGCATGCCAGGGCGACGGCGGCCAGCGCGACACCCCACGCTGCGAGCCGTCCCGCGCGCCGCGCTCCAGACCTAGAGCAGCTCCGCAGCATCGAATGATTCCCGCTTGCGAAGCGCCTCCGTGAGGTGGCGGATGATGGAGAGGACCGAGCGGTCGAAGGACTCGTTGTCCACGATCGGCACGTCGTGCCGATCCGCCATCTCGAGCAGATGGTCCTGAATGCGCAGGATCGCATCCATGTGCTCCAGATACCGATGCGGCGAGCGCGCCCGCGCGTGCTCGCCGCGCGCGCCGAAGCGGCTGCGCAGCGACGCCGCGTCGAGCGTCGCGACCACGAGGAAGATCACGTAGGCGGTGTCCGCGTAGGACTCGAGATCGATGAGACCCGGCACCACGGACACGCCGTCCAGGATCAGGCTGGTGTTCTCGGCCACGGCGCGGTCCATCATGGCCCGCACGCCGACCGCGGTCACCGAGGCCTGGGCGCGGAAGGCTTCGATCACGGGATCTTCGCCCACGCCGTCCGGCCCCAGCATCTCGTACGCGTCGAAGGAGGACTTGTGGATCAGCGGCATCAGCTCGGGGGAGAGCGTGAGCCGCATGATCTGCCGGATCGAATCCCCCGAGATCACGCCCGTGATGCCCAGGCGGTGCGCGACCTCCTGGGCCAACGTGGTCTTGCCGACGCCGGCCGCTCCTCCCAGCAGCAGGATCACGGGGCGCTCCGGCTCCTGGAACTTGCGCCACACGAGGTAGCGCTCCGCGGTCGGCTGATCGAACCGGTGTTGAAGCGTCTGGTATGCGAGGCGTCGCAGCTCGCGCCGCTCGATCTCGCGCGCCCCTCGGGTGCGCAGCTGGCGCTCCAGCTCGCGCGCCACGTCGAACGCGTCGGTCGGGTCGAGTGCGGCCGCCAGGAGCGACTGCGCCAGGATCCCCTTCGAGAACGGCGTCGCGCGTTCCCGCCCGACCACCGCGATGTCGAGCGGAAGGGCCCCGGGCTTCAGCTCCTCGCCGGGCGCATCCGGGCCCATGATGTCCTTGATCGCCTGGGCCAGCTCGGCGCGCGTGACCACCGATCGACCGCGAAGCCGGGTGCGCACCGCGTTCGCGGTGCGGAACGCCTCGTCGAACGACACGCCGCGCGCCATCAGCGAGTGCGTCAAGATGCCCCGCATGAAGGGGCGGCGAACGCCGTCGTCCTCCACGACGATGCGAGGCTCGCGGGTCTCGGAGCGCCGTCTATGGGATTCCGACGTCACGATCTCAACCTACCCCACGGCCGAGCCCGCGGCGAGCCGGGCCCCGAACGGCGTTTCCCGAGGTCCGGCGGTCGGGTTCGCGTCCGGGCTGCGACCCGCGTGAGCTTTCGATTGACCCGCCCGTCGAGATCGCCGTAGGCTACCCGCTGCGCAAGCGACCGGCAGAAGCGGGAGAATCTCCGTGGCCCACGAGCGGGCGCCTCATCTGTACCGGAGCGGCGAGGTGGTCCAGATCCTCGGGATCTCGCGCCGGCAGCTCCAGTACTGGGCCCAGACCGACCTGGTGCGCCCGACCGTCCAGACCCAGGGCGGCCACTACCGCTACCGGTTCGAAGATCTGGTCGCGCTCAAGGCGGCCAAGCGCCTGATCGACGCGGGGGTCTCGGTGCAGCGCATTCGCACCAGCATCCGGGCGCTGAAGAAGATCCTGCCCAGGGTTCGCAAGCCGCTCGCAGAGCTGGTGCTCGTGGCGACGGGCGACGTGGTCCTGGCCTTCCGCGAGGGCACCGCGTTCGAGGCGGTCACGGGGCAGGAGTGGGTGCTCGAGGTCGCGCAATTCGAGCGCGAGATCGAAACCTGGCGGCGCAAGCACGCAGCGCAGCCCCACGTGCGGACGCCGCGCGCCGCCTCGGCCCGCCGCCGCCCGGCACGCGCGCGCCGCTGAGCCGTCGCGACCGGGGACGGGCGCAGCCACCGGCAGATCGGGCTCCAAGCCGCGGGGATCCCGCGCCTCCCGGGACGTGCCGGCGACCCGCGCGACGCCCTCCCCCGGAGCCGCGGGGCGTCACGGGTGACGAATTCCGTCACCCCGAGCCCGCCGACCGCCACTCAGCCTTCGAGGGGCTTCGGACGCCGCGGAGGCCGCGGCGCGGGCCCACGGAGCTGCGAGAAGCATGGCGGTACCGCACACGGGGACGCGGGATGCGTCGTCGGCCGCGACCGACGAGTCGCTGGTCGCACGCATCCAGACCGGAGACGAGGCGGCCTTCCGCGCGATCTACCGGCGGTATTTCGCGCGGGTCTACCGCTTCGCCGCACGGCGCTTCCCGAATCGCGCCGACACCGAGGACACCGTCCAGGAGATCTTCATCAACGTCTTCCGCTCCATCCACTCGTACCGGGCCGAGGCGCCGTTCCTCGCCTGGGTCTACGGGGTGGCGCGCAGGACCCTCGCCAACGAAGCGCGCCGCCGCTGGCGGGCCGGAACCGTGAGCGGGAGCGGCTGCGAGCCGCCCCGCGCCGAGCCCAGCTCGTGGCTCGCGCGGCGGCCGTTCTCGCCGCTCGAGGAGTACGAGTGTCGCGAACGGATCGCGAGGATCGGAAGGGCCGCTCAACGCGATTTGACGCCGGTGCAGTGGGCCCTCTTTCGGCTGCACCACCTGCAGCACCGTTCGATCCACGACATCGCCCGCGATCGCGGCACGACGCTCGATGCCGTCAAGTCGCATCTGTACCGGGCGCGCAAGCGGCTCTTGTCGCGCTGAACGCGCGCGTCGCGCGGGGTTGGCCCCGCGGCGCTGCGGTAGACTCGCGCCGCGATGCGGGGTATCCGCCTCCCGGTGCATCGGCGCACGCCCCCGACCGTCACCCGGACGGAGCTGCCGCCCTCCGACCGCGCACCCGACGTCTGTGCGCTGCGCCTCGAGTACACGAGCTGCGGCGACTGGGTTCCGACCCGTCTCCTCCACCCCGCCGGTCGCGGCCCGTTTCCGCTGGTCCTCCTCCAACACGCCCTGGGTGGATCGAAGCAGGACGCCGACCTCGACCGGATCGCAGCGCACCTCGCGCGCGCGGGCGCGGCGGTCGCCTCGCTCGACTTTCCACTCCACGGTGAGCGCTCGAATCCGAAGCTGTCTGCGCGCTTCGCCGCAGCCGTTTCGCGTGCGCAGCGCGGCGAGGCGGTGCCCGACGCCGGCTGGCTCGGCTCGATCGCGGCACAGGCCGTCGAGGATCTGTCGCGCGCGCTGGACGCGCTCGGGGAGCAGCCGGAGGTCGACGCGGAACGCATCGGCTACGCCGGCCTGGGACTCGGCGCGAGCCTCGGCGCGCGCTTCTGCAGCGAGGATGCGAGGCCGCGCGCCGTCGTGCTGTGCCTGTGCGGCGGCGGCGTCGGACCCGCGGAGCTCGACGCGGCGCGCTACATCGGCGGCATCGCGCCGCGACCGGTTCTGCTGGTGAACCCGCGCCGCGACGCGGCGCTGCCGGCGGGCGCCGCGGACGCCCTGTTCGCGGCGGCCCGCGAGCCCAAGCGGGAGATCCGCTGTGGAGACCGCGGCGCGGCTCTGGCCGCGGACGCCTGGGACGGGATCTCGGGTTTCCTCGAGGACGCGCTGCGCAGCGGGGGCGGCTGAATCACGCGGAGCCGGGCGGCGGGCGCTTCGCCTCGGGAGGCCAGCGGAGCACCAGCAGCGTGCCCGCCACCACGAACACGGGCAGCGCGAGAACGTTGAGGCCCGGCACCAGGCAGATGCCGAACGCGAGCCCTCCGAAGCCGAGCATCTCGGGCGCGTGCGACACCACGAAGCGCCGCTTGTCGCGGAACGAGACCCGTCTGCGGTCCAGCGCGTAGCCCGCGTATTCCAGCGGCAGGAACAGGATGCTGAAGAGCGCCAGCGCGAAGGGCGCCAGGGCCTGACCGCCCGGTAGCGCGAGACCCGCTACGGCGATCGCAGCGCTGACCGCCACGAAGAAGGACATGCGCCGCAGCTCTTCGAGCACGGCCCGCCCGGCCTCGCGCCACAGCCCCGCCGCCTCGTCCGCCGGGGGCGCGCCCTGCACGAGCGTCTCGACTCGCCGCGACAGCACATCCAGAAACGGGGACGCGACCACGCTGGCGAGGGTGAAGGCGAGCACGAAGCCGACCGCGACCAGCGCCAGGAACAGCGCCACCCCGACCACCGCGAGCAGAAACCGCGCCGGGCCCACCCAGGCCCAGGTGTACCACGCCCCGGCCTCCACGGTCGGTAGCCAGCCCGCCGCGAACGCGTAGAGGGAGCCCGCGTGTGCGATCACCAGACCCAACGCGAGGGCGAAGCAGGCGAATGCGATCAGGATCGGCGCCCACGCCAGCCGTCGCAGCGAGGCCTCGCGCAGCAGCAGCCGGAGACCTTCCAGGTGCAGGCGGGCGGCCGCCGCGGCGCTCGTGACCGGATTCATGGGAACGCTCCCTGCGCGCGAACCGGGCAGCGTCCGACCGAGAGCGTCGCGTGGCCGTGCGCGGCTACCGAGCGGCGTGCTCCATGCGGGCCAGCAGCCGATCGCGCTCACGCTCCATCTGCTCCCGCGTGCGTGCCTCGACGTTCAAGCGCACGACCGGCTCGGTGTTGGACGGACGCAGATTGAACCACCACTCGGGGTATTGCACGAGCAGCCCGTCGAGATGGGAGATGTCCGACGCGTCGCCGTGGTCCGCTTCGATTTCCGACAGCAACCGTTCGGGATCCTTCACGCGCCGGCTGATCTCGCCGCTGGCGTGATAGCGGCGCAGCGGCGCGATCAGCTCCGACAGCGGCCGCGCCTCCTCGGCCATCACGTCGAGGAGCGCCATGAACGCGGCGATTCCGTCGTCGGCCACCAGGGTCGGCGAGAAGCGGAAATAGAAATGACCCGAGAGCTCGCCGGCGAAGATCGCATCGCGCTCGCGCATGGTCGCCTTCACGAACGAGTGCCCGACGCGACTCATCTCCGCGCGACCGCCGGCTTCCTCGATCGCTTCGGGCGTCGAGCGGCTCGACCGCAGGTCGAACAGCACGAGCCCGCCGGGAGACCGCCGGAGACGCGGCCGCGCCAGGAGCGCCGTCATCAGATCGGAGCTGACGATCTCGCCCCGATCGTCGACGAAGATGGCGCGATCCGCATCGCCGTCGAACGCCACACCGAAGTGCGCTCCGCTCTTCTTCACGGCCTCGATCAGGTCGGTCAGATTCTCGGACTTCAGCGGATCGGCCTCGTGGTTCGGAAACCGGCCGTCCGGCTCGAAGTAGAGACGCTCGACGCGCAGGGGCAGCCGCTCCAGCAGTCGCTCCAGCGCGATTCCCGCCATCCCGTTGCCGACGTCGATGGCCACGTGCAGGGCGGGTCGACCGCTGCCCACCGCCAACAGATGCTCCACGTACGGCTCGAGGATGTCGGCCCGCCGCACGCGCCCGCGCGGCTCGGCGGGGGCCTCCGTGGCGCACGTACCGGAAAGGGCCTCGATCTCGGCGAGACCGCTGGCGATTCCGATCGGGATCGCGTGCTCGCGGCACACCTTGAAGCCGTTGTACTCGGTCGGGTTGTGCGACGCGGTGATCATGACGCCGCCGGCGGCGGCGAGCGTCTCGACTGCGAAGTAGACCATCGGCGTGCTCGATAGGCCGATGTCCGCGATATCGACGCCCTCGTCGGTCACACCGCGGACCAGCGCGTCGAAGAGCTCGGGCGAGCTGGGCCGGGCATCGCGACCCACCACCAGCGGCGACCCGCCGATGAAGCGGGCTGTGGCGCGGCCGATCGCGCGAG
>CP070734.1:539231-547539 GCA_020347605.1 Deltaproteobacteria bacterium
GACTCGGGCTTCCGGCCTTCGCTCGCCTCCGGCTCGCTGCGCGTCGGCCGACTTCCGTCGGCCGACTAGCCCTCGAAGCGCTCCTGGATCCACGGTACGACGACGTCCATCAGGCGTTCGCGGGCCGATTCGTCGTCGGAGCCGAAATCCGGCTCGAAGTAGTGTCGCGCGTCTTCGATCTCGTGGAAGCGTTTGTCCGCCGAGCGCACGGCGGCGAAGATCGGCTGCGCGTCCGTCCGGGGATGGATCTCGCGGTCGCGTCCCGCGTGGATGACGAGCGTCGGTTCCTCGATCCGTGCGAGGTTCCGGATCAGGTCCGCGTTCGAAGCGAGTCCCGACCAGGTCGACAGCCAGGCGTGCGGCGTGCAGGTGCGCCCGAACCCGAACAGCCGCAGATTCATGAGATCGGGCCGATCGCTGAGAAGCGAGCCGTACTCCCGGCCCGACGGATCGAGGTGCCGGTCCACGTAGTGGAGATTGGCCATCGTCCGGTAGACCACCATCACCGGCTCGACGACCTCGCGCCGCAGGATCTGCTGCTGCCGTTCGGCCGGCAGCTCCGCGAACGCCGGGTCGGCGCGCAGCGCGGCGGCGCGCCCTGCGTCCGCGATCCACGCACGGGCGACCGCGTCGAGTCGCGCGACGCGCGCGAGCTGCGCCTGTCGATAGCGCTGCACGAACGCATCGGAGTACTCGCTCCACTCCGGCGCCGGCCGGAAGCCGTTGCGGGCCGCGTACATGTCGAGCGCGGGGTCGCTCGCGAGCGGGTCGGCCTCGTCGACGACCGCCGGATCGATGCACGCGTTCATGATCTGCCCCTCGCCGCGATGGGCCGACAGGTAGATCATGCCGTCGGCAGGGATCATCTCGGCCTTCGGCAGGAAGGTCCGCGCGCCGCCCGGCGTGGTCGCGATGCGTTCCGGCGCCGCGAGCCGCGCCTGTGCCTGGAAGAAGGCGTTGAGGGCGCCGCCGCCCGAGTTCCCGAGCAGTACGACGCGCGCCACACCCCGGTCCCGCTTCAGGTGCTTCACGCAGGCATTCACGTCGAGGAGGATCTCCTCGTGGATCGTGTTCGTGTCGTTGTTCGGGTTGCGGGTGTTCGCGCCCAGGCAGGCGATGCCCGCGTCGAGGAGGCGCGGGAACGTGTAGTGGCGCCCGAAGTCGACGCGCGGGTGCATGCACACGACCGCGACGCGCGACCGGGGCCGGCCCCGCGGCGTCCAGTAGAGCCCGGTGAGCTCGCGTCCGTCGTCGGCGCGAAGCAACAGCGGCTCGACGGCGGCGTCGCGCGGCGGACGCCGGAAGTTCATGGGCGCTCCCGCCCAGTACGTCCTGGCGACGAGTCGCACGCGGATCTCAATCGCTCGCCGCTCGCGTGTGCAGCGGTGCGCACCGCGCCCGGTGGAGCTTCACGGGCGGGGGCTCGCTCACCGTCGGCGTCGGGTCGGCGAGCGCGCGGCGCGCGGCCTCGCCGTCCGCCGCTCCGAAATCCGCGGTCGTGATGCAGAACTCGACGAGCGTTCCGTTGGGATCGGTGGCGTAGATCGATTCGCACCAGCCGTGGTCGATCTCGGCGACGTCGTAGCCGTGCTCGAGCAGGCGGTTCCGCCGTGCCCCGAGGTCGGCGCGGTCCCGGCCGGCGAAGGCGATGTGGTTGACCCAGGGGGGCAGGCCGACCCCGCTGGAGAGCGCCGTCGGAAAGTCGTCGGGGATCGTGTCGTCGTGCAGTTCCCAGAACGCCAGCATCTCGCCGCCGCCCGTGTCGTAGAAGAAATGCTTGGCGAATCCGCCGCTTGGCGTGGACGCCACCTCGACCTTCACGAGCCGGAACCCCATGGCCCGGGTGTAGAAGACGTCGGTCGCGGGCATGTCCCGCGTGGCGAGCGCGATGTGGTGGTAGCCCATGGGGTTTCTCTCCCGACGCGCGCGTCTCGACCTGCGCGCGATCGGCGAGACCCTAATGGGAAGCGCGGCGGGGCACCAGAGGTGGCACGCCCGGCCGCGCGGCGGGATGCGTTCGGTCCGTTCTGCTAGAAACAGCGAGGGGGAAAGGAGTTCGAATGAGCGAGCCGGTGGGTTACGAGCTGCGCGGATCGGTCGCGGTCGTCACGCTGGACGACGGGAAGGCCAACGCGCTCTCTCCGGCCCTGATCGCAGCGCTCCAGACGACGCTGGATCGGGCGGAGAAGGAGGCGCGGGCGCTGCTGCTGGTCGGTCGCCCCGGTCGCTTCTCGGCGGGCTTCGATCTCTCCGTCATGCGGGAGGGCGGCGACGCCGTCGTCTCCCTGGTGCGCGCGGGCGCCGAGCTGGCCCTGCGGCTCTACGCGTTCCCCGCCCCGGTCGTGATCGCCTGCACGGGACACGCGCTCGCCATGGGGGCGATCCTGCTGCTCGCCGCCGACGCCCGCATCGGCGCGAAGGGCGACTTCAAGATCGGCCTCAACGAGGTGGCGATCGGAATGAGCCTGCCCGTCTTCGGCGTCGAGTTCGCCCGCGAACGACTCACGCGGCGGCACCTGGACCGGGCCGTCACGCAGGCCGAGATCTACGGCCCCAAGGATGCGCGGAAGGCCGGCTTCCTGGACCGGGTGACCGACGCGGACGAGGTCGTCTCGAAGGCCGTGGCCGAGGCCGAGCGCCTCGCCGCGCTGGATCCCGTCGCACACGCCACCACGAAGCGACGGCTGCGCGATGCCGCCATCGCGCGGATCCGCGCATCCCTGGACGGCACCGTCTCTCCCTTCGCCGGGCGCGGCGACGCGGGAACCGGCGCGTCGGCCTAGCGGCCGAGGCGCGTCGCACCGAGTCCGCAGCTCGTGGCCGCTCGCCCGACGGGCCTGGCGTCGACGCACGCCGCCGCGGCACACGGCCGCAGCCTGCCGATGGGTGTCAAGCTGGCCTACGCAGCGCCGGCCTTCGCGAGCGCGGGTCTGGCGCTGCCCATCTTCGCGCTGATGCCCAAGTTCTACAGCGACGTCGTCCACGTACCCCTCGGCTACATCGCGATCGCCATTGCGCTGGCGCGCGCGTTCGACGCCATCACCGACCCCGGAATGGGCTGGATCTCCGACCGGACGCGCAGCCGCTTCGGACGCCGCCGCCCGTGGCTGGCGCTCGGCGCGCCGCTGTGTGCGCTGGCCGTGATCGCGCTCTTCGCGCCGCCGCGCGCGCTCGGGCCGTTGGGCGCCTCGCTCTGGTTCGGCGTCACCTTCACGCTCTACTTCCTGTTCCACACGGTCTACTTCGTTCCGTACGGTGCGCTGGGCTACGAGTTGACGCCCGATTACAACGAGCGCTCCAGCCTGTTCGGCTGGCGCGAGGCGTTCGCGCTCACGGGCACGCTGTCCGCCGGCGCGACGCCGTTCATCTTGAGCGAGGCGTTCGACGATCCGCGCGCGGGCTACGTCTCGATCGGCCTGGTGTTTGCCGTTCTGCTGGTGGGCCTGTTCGGCTGGCTGGTCGTGCGCGTACGCGAACGCCCCGATTTCGCCCATCGGGATCCGAACCCGCTGGTGCCGGGTGTGCGACGCGCCCTGCGCAACCGGCCGTTCCGGATCATCCTTCTCGCCTACGTCGTCTTCAGCCTGACGGGCGCCATTCCGGTGACGCTGGCCCCCTACTACATCACCTACGTGCTTCGGCCCGCGAACGACGGCCTGTGGCTCACCTACGTGATCGCCGGCTACGTCTTCGCCGGCTTCGTCTCGATCCCGTTCTGGATCTGGGCTGCGAAGCGCTTCGGCAAGCGCCGGGCCTGGCTCATCAGCATCTGGGTGGGCATCAGCGGCGGGACGCCGATCTTCTTCCTGGGCGAGGGCGACATGGTCCCCTTTCTCTGCTTGATCCTGTTCACGGGCACGGGGTTGGGCGCGGGCCTGCTGCACGGTTCCATGCAGGCCGACATCATCGACTACGACGAGCTCCACACCGGACGGCGGCGCGAGGCCCAGTACGCGAGCCTCTGGTCCATCGTTCCGAAATTCGTCGCGATTCCCAGCGCCGCGCTTCCGCTCGCGGTGCTCGGCAGCGTCGGCTACGTCCCGAATCAGCCGCAGGAGCCGGAGGTGCTGCTCGCCATGCGCGCCATGCTGGGCCTCGCGCCCGCCAGCGTCGGCGTGATCGGCTTCCTGATCGCGCTTCGCTTCCCGATGACGGAGGCGAAGCACCGCGAGATCCTGGAAGGCATCGAGGCCCACAAGCGCGGTGAGGATGCCGTCGATCCCCTCACGAACGAGGTCCTGCCGCCGGTCCAGGGGCGCCGCGTCGACGACCGCACCGGCTGGTTCCTCGACCACTTCTCTCGCGGCGAGCTGCGCCGGATCGTACGCCGCAGCGCCGGGCGCGCGCTGTTCGACGTCACGACCGTCGGCATGTTGTCCCTGATCTTCTTCCTCGGCGCGTCGACCTGGGTGTTTGCGCAGGTCCGCGACGTGACGCGCGAGCCCGGAACCGGCACCACCCTGGGCGTCGTGTTGGCGGGCTTCGGGCTGACCGCATTCGTCTTCCACCTGCTCCGGCTGCGCTCGGCGCTGCGGATGCGACGCGACCCGGTCGACCGCGACGTCCTGTGCGCGCACCTCGAGCCCTCGCTCGGCGCGGTGGCGGGCCGGCGCGAAGCCTGATCCCGCCGGGCGGCTCGGCCGGGGCGGCCTCCAGCGGCCTCCCCTGGGGGAGGTCCGGATTCAACATCGCGCCCGATTCCGCCGATACGACGCCTGGATCGAGCCCGTAGTGGCGGGCGCGAGACAGGCCGGTGAGGGACCGTTCCTCCGCTTCGGCGAAAGGCGCGCACGTGAGCCACATCGAGGATGCGCCGCCCGTCTCCCCGATCCGGGTCCTCCTCGCGCAGGAGGAGACACCGGGCGCGCCGAGTCTCGAGAAGCGGCTCGAGAACGTCGAAGACCTCCCGCTCGAGATCGAGCGCGCGGACGGGATCGACGCGGCCCTGGAACGGCTGCGCGAGGGCGGCCCTCACGTGGTCCTGATCGATCTGGCGCTGCCCGACGCCCTGGAGATGCTGCCGCGGCTCAAGTCCGTGTCGGACGGGGTGCCGATCCTCGCGCTCACCGAATGCGACGACGCGGAGTTCACGCTCAACGCGCTGCGCCTCGGCGCCCACGACCAGATCGCCAAGGATCGGCTGAATCCGCGACTCGTGGCGCGGCTGATCCAGCGCGCCGTCGAGCAGCATCGCGTGGCCCGAGAGCTCGAGCACAGCCGCGAGCGCGAGCACTATCTCGCGACCCACGACCGGCTGACGGACCTGCCGAACCGGTTCTATTTCCAGGAGCTGTTGCGGCGCGCGATGGCAAACGCCTCCCGCAGCCAGAAATCGGTGGCGATCCTGTTCCTCGACCTCGATCGCTTCAAGAACATCAACGACACGCTCGGGCATGCGATCGGCGATGAGCTGCTCAAGATGACGGCCGAGCGCCTCTCCCAGGTGACCCGCAGAAGCGACATCGTGGCGCGCCTCGGCGGAGACGAATTCGGCGTCATGCTCCAGAACGTCAAGCGGGACCACGCACCTGCGATCGTGGCCGAGAAGATCCTGAACGCGCTCGCCAGGCCCTTCCCGATCGGGGAGCGGGGCTGCTGGGTGACCGCCAGCGTCGGCATCGCGATGTTTCCGCGCGACGGCATCGACGTCGACGCGCTGCTGCGGAACGCGGACATCGCCCTCTACGAGGCCAAGTCGCAGGGCTCCAACGCCTATCACTTCCACGCCGAGCAGATGAACCAGCTGGCCGCGGAGCGGCTCGGGCTCGAGAACAGCCTGCACGAGGCAATCGCGCAGGGCCAGTTCGCGCTTCACTTCCAGCCGCAGGTCGACATCTCGACGGGCGAGCTGCTGGGCGCCGAGGCGCTGCTTCGCTGGAACCACCCCGAGCGGGGTCTCCTGGCCCCCGAGGCCTTCCTGGGGGTCGCGGAGGAGGGCGGCATGAGCGATGCCATCGGCCTCTGGATGCTCCGCAGCGCCTGCGAGCACGCCGCGGCGTGGAACCAGTCGAGGCCGGAGAAGATCCGCGTCGGGGTCAACGTCGCCGGCTCGCAGCTCGGCCGCAAGGGATTCGTCGACGACGTGGTGCAGGTCCTGCGCGCGACCGACCTCGAGGCGTCCCAGCTCGAGCTCGAGATCGCCGAGCGAAACGCGCTGTCGTCGGGCGGGGTGACGCGCGCCACACTGCTGGTATTGCGCCGGCTCGGCGTGCGCGTCTCCGTCGACGATTTCGGAACCGTGAGCACCTCGCTGGCCGCCTTGAAGGGCGTGCCGCTCGACGGATTCAAGATCCACCGGGAGTTCATCGAGAACATTCCGAACGATCCGACGAACGCGACGATCGCGCGCGCCTTGATCCGGATGGCGCGTGGGCTGGGGCTGGTCACCGCCGCCGAGGGCGTACAGACGCGCGAGCAGCTTCGCTTCCTATACACGCATGGTTGTCACATGCTGCAGGGCGACCTGCTCGGTGCGCCGGTGGCCGCGGAGGCGTTCGCCGAACAGCTCCGCTCGAAGAATCCGCCCTGGGTGGTCGACCTCGGCGACCTGCGCTGAGCCTCCCACCCGCTCCGCTCGATCCATCCCACGAAGCGCCGATCCACCGCGCACGACTGCGTTCGCGTGCAGGGCGGGGCGGGCTACACTGCCGCACGCGCAGATGCGGCGCGGATGGCGTCGCGTGCCGCGACGCGAGGGATTCATGGACGGGAGGGATTCATGGGTTGGGCCATTGCGATTGCGCTCTCGCTCTTGACGGGCACGCTGGTCGCGTGTGAACCACGGGGCGCCGGCGCCCCCGGGCTCGAGACGCCCGCCGGCGACGCCGCCGATCCGGCGGGCGAGGCCGTGCTGGCGCGGGTCGACGGGATGAGCGTGCGGGTCGCGGAGTTCGAGCGCGAGGCCCGGCGGCGCGCGCGGGGCGGCGTCCTTCCCGAAGCGGAGCGGCTCAAGGTCCTGAACGATCTCGTCGCCGAGAAGCTGCTCTACCGGGCGGCGCTCGAGGCGGGTCTCGACCAGGACCCCAGTGCCCAGCGCTATCTGGCGCGGCTCATGTACCAACGGCAGATCGACGCGAAGGTGCCGCCCCGGCTCCCCGACGCCGAGGTGCAGAGCTACTACGAGGCGCACCGGGAGGAGTTCGCGATCCCGGAGGGGGTCCGCCTCAAGCGGATCCTGATCCGCGTGACGCCCGAGCGGCCCGACGCGGACGCGAAGGCGCAGGCGGATCGCGTGCGGGCGGAGCTCGACGCAGACCCCAACGCCTTCGAGCGGCTCGCGACCGAACACTCCGAAGACCCCAACCTGCCGCGCGGCGCGTCGTCGCACTTCATCCGCCGCGACGAGCCGCCCTGGATCGATCGCGAGGTCGTGAACCGGGCCTTCGAGCTGGGCGTCGGCGATCTGTCCCCGGTGTTCCGCACCGACGAGGGCTACAACATCGTCCAGACGATCGACCACCGACAGCGTGTGGAGCGCTCCTTCGAGCAGGCGCAGTCGACCGTCCACCGCAAGCTCCGCGAAGAGCGGCGCAAGGCGCTGGCCGAGCTCTACCTGGAGGAGCTGCGCAGCCAGGCCTCCGTCGAAGTCGACGAAGCCAGACTCGCCTCGATCGAGATCGCGGCGCCCGGCAATCCGCACCTTCCCACGGGCCACCCGCCCGCCGGGGGGGCCGGTCCGGATCCGGGAGCCCGCTAGCTCCCATCTCGGAGGGGCTGGGTCGCGGTGCCGCGCCACGCGAGCTCCGACTTGGCGAGGCTGCGCGTTCGAGCCACACTGCCGCGCAGCGGGAGGTGTCGCCGATGCTCGTTCGCGCGATCCTGTGCGCAGCGCTCGCGTTCGGAGCGCTCGGCTGCCAGACGACCCGATCCTGGGTCCAGGGCTGTCCCGATGTGTACTCCGGAGTCCGGTACTACGCCGACCAGTTCGGCTGGCTTCCCTTCGACGGGAAGGTGTTCTTCACCATCGACCTGCCGTTGAGCCTGGCCGCGGACACCCTGTCGCTGCCCGTCACGTTGTTCGTGAGTCCCTCGGAACCGGCTCACGGCTACGCCATCGGCTGCCGCTGGGCCGCCCGGCGGTGATTGCGCGGTCGCCCGCGCCGCCTCAGACCCGCAGCGCCGCAGCCGCCCGCTCGTAGTCCTCGGGCCTCACGTAGATCACGTAACCGTAGCTGCCCTTGCCGTCGGTCACCCCGCTCGAGGCGTAGACGTTGACGTTCGCCTCGTGGAGCAGGGCATGGACGCCGGCCAGGGCGCCCAGCTCGTCGTCGCCCTGGACGAGCAGGGCGGGATGCGGGCCGTCGAGCTC
>CP070734.1:547639-555945 GCA_020347605.1 Deltaproteobacteria bacterium
GGACGAGGCCCGGCAGGGCCAGTCGGGCGCTGTTCGATCGCGATGATCTGGTACCCGCGCTCTGCGACCGTCCGTCGCCGCTGCGAAGCTGGCCGTGAGGCGGCGGGGTCCGGGCATCCGCGCGAGTATATGCGGCGGTGTGCCGCGAACCGCGGAGGGTCTCGTGAGGGTGCGTCTCGGCTTGCGTTTCGACCCGCTGGCCGGTGCGCCGGGATCGTCCGAAGAGGATGCGCGCCGGTTCCGCGAGCTGATCGACCCGATCGTCGCCGCCGACCGTGTCGGCCTCGAGATCGCGTGGCTGACGGAGCGCCCGGATCGCTCGTGCGCGGCGCTGCATCTCGCCGCGGCCCTCGCGGCTCGAACGACACGAGTTCGTGTTGGGGTGGGGCCGATCGCGCTCCCGCTCGTGCATCCGCTTCGGCTCGCGGAGGACGCGGCAACCGTCGACGGCATCTCGGGGGGGCGCCTGGAGCTCGCCCTGGGCCTGGGGCGCGAGCCCGCCCTGCTCGCGCGGTTCGGGATCGGGAGGGCGCAGCGCCGGCGTCGCTTCGAGGAGGGCTTCGAGCTCTTGCGTCGCGCGTTCGCGGACGCGCCGCTCGAGTTCAGCGGCCGCTACTTCGAGGTGTCGGCGATCGAGGTGGTTCCGAAGCCGGTCCAACGCCCCACGCCGCCGCTCTGGGTGGCTGCCGAGGCCGAGGTCGCGATTCGCCGCGTGGCGCGGCTCGGGAGCGGCTTCGTGGCGCGGTCGTCCGCCGCCGCGCAGCGGTTCCTCGCCGCCTGGCAGGCGGCCGGCCGCGACCCGGCGGACGCGCGCATCGGCCTCGAGCTCCCCCTGGTGCTCGCGGAGGATGCGGCGGGACTCGCCGGCGCCGGACCCGTCGATCCGAGGCGTGCCGCGCCCATCGCCTGCTCGCCCGCCGAAGCGTCGCGTCGGCTGTGCCGCGCGCTCGATCCGCTCGGCGCCTGTGGCTCCCTCGACGTGGTGCTGCCCGCCGGCTGGCCGGGTGCGCCGGGGCTCGTGTCCGCGCGGGCCGCCGAACGGCTCGTGCGCGAGGTCGCGCCCGCTCTGGCCGAGCGTTTCCCCACGAATCCGGCTGCTTAGCCACGCGGCGGCGGCGCGCCGACCGCGCCGGCAACCGAGCCCGTCCGGAGCCCGTATACTGGCCGGCGCTTCTCATCCCGGACGCAAGGAGAACGCCATGGCTGTCGCGCCCCGCTCGGTTGCAATCGGTTGGCTCGCCACCGCGCTCGTCGTCGGCTTCGCCGTCGTGGGCTCCGTGCTCTACGACGTCTTCATCGGACTGGATTCGAGCGGCTATCCGCTGGGCCCCTGGTTGGAGGGGCTCGGAACCGCGCGCGGCGCCGGTTCGGGCCTCGCGTTCGCGGGCATCGTGATCGTTCTGCTCATGGTGATCGGCTTCGTCCTGATGCGCGCCGCGGTGCGCAGTCGGTCCGCGCACCTGGATCCGAGCCGGCGCACCTTTCTCACCGGCGCGGCGTCCGGCGCGGGCGTCGCGCTCGGCGCAGGCGTGCTCGGGGCCGGGGCCGCGGTCGCGCGCGCGGCGTTCGGCATCGGCGTCGAGGGGCGCGGCTGGGCGCAGATCGGTCGCGGCATCTCCGGCCCCGACGTGGTGAAGACGCACCCCGAATGGAAGGACGCGTGGCGGGGGGCGCGCGTGCGGAAGTACCGGCGCCTCGGCCGCACCAACTTTGCCGTGTCGGACATCGTGGTCGGCTCCGGCCCGATCAAGGGCGAGAAGGGAACGCGAATCGTACGCGAGGCGCTCGACCGGGGCGTCAACTACGTCGACACCTCGCCGGACTACTCCGCGTCGGGAAGCGAGCAGGCGGTGGGAGAGGCGCTCGTGGGCCGGCGCGACGAGGTGTTCCTCGCCACGAAGTTCTGCACGCCGGGGGGGCATCTGCCGCCCGGGACGCCGGTGCCCCACTACAAGGCCGCGGTCGAGGAGAGCCTCCGGAACCTGAAGACCGATTACGTGGACCTCATCCACATCCATTCCTGTGACGAGGTCGACCGCCTCATGGATCCGAACGCGCACGAGGCGTTCGACCGCCTCAAGGAGGAGGGGAAGGTGCGCTTCCTCGGGGTGTCGACGCACACGCCGAACCTGGTCCCGGTGGCGAACCGCGCGATCGAGTCGGATCGCTTCGACGTCATGATGCTCGCCTACCATCACGGGATCTGGGCGCCGCTCGGCGAGATCGTCGAGCGCGCGCACCGCGAGCGCGACATCGGTGTCGTCGCGATGAAGACCCTGAAGGGAGCGAAGCACCACGGCCTCGAGGGATTTCGGGAGGAATCCGACACCTACGCGCAGGCGGCGCTCAAATGGGTGCTGTCGAATCCCGACGTCTCGTGCGCCGTCATCTCGTTCTTCGAGGACCAGCACGTCGACGAGTACCTGTTCGCGTCGGGCCGGGAACTGGAGCCCCGTGACCTGGCGGTTCTCGAGAAGTACGATCGCTCGATCCTCGGCAGCTACTGCTCGCCGCACTGCGGCGTGTGCCTGGATCGCTGTCCGGAAGGCCTCGCGATCCACGACGTGCTCCGCTACCGCATGTACTTCGAGGACTACGGCTGGCAGAAGGACGCGATGCAGCTCTACGCGCGTCTGGAGCGCACCGCGTCGGCCTGCGCGGGGTGCAGGGCGCCGTGCCTCGGCTCCTGTCCGGTCGGGATTCCGATCCAGGAGCGCATGACGCAGGCGCACGAGCTTCTCACACTCGCCTGAGCCGCCGCAGCGCGGGTCACCTGCGATCGGCGCGCGGCGGATGTGGGGAGATGCCATGTTCCACGACCGCGTGTTCCGCACCGCGTGCGCGTCCGCGATCGCCGCAGTCGCGATCGCCTGGGCCGGCGCGGCCGAGGAAGCCGGCGCGCCGGCGGCGGCCTGGTCGGTTCCGGCCGAGGGCTCCTGTGCGCCGGAGGGCGGCCTGCGCGGCTGGCCGCCGGGCGAGGACGCGCCGCCGATTCCCTTCGAGACGGGCGACGTGCTCGATCTCGAAGCCGCGCCGCGCCTCGCGAACTACCTCCCGCCCGCGATCTGGACCCACCGCGAACAGTTCTTCTTCGAGGGGATGCAGCTCGAGATCGGCCCCTGCTTCCGCGACTACGGTCCCCCGGTGTTCTTCGCCGCCGCCAGCGAGACCTTTCGCGGCCGCGCGCGTCTGCTCGACAACGGCGGTCTCGAGAACTACACGGCGGGCCTGCCGTTCGCCCCCGACGCGATCGAGCCCAGCGACCCGCAGGCGGGACTCAAGTGGGCGTGGAACGTCGAGCACCGCTACCAGGGTGCCGGCTTTCGCGGGAAGTTCCGCGTTTCCGACATGGTCGGGCGCACCCGCCGCGCCGAGCCCTTCGAGGGCGAGATCTTCAAGATCCACCTCGCCTATCGCGCCGATCGCGCCGCCGACGCGTACGAGGCGCCCGGCTCCAAATCGTCGCACTGGGTCGCGGGCGGCCAGATGTTCCAGCCGTTCGACGCGCGCGAGTACGCCTGGCGGCAATACCGGGACGTGGCGCACCTGGTCGAGCCGCGTCGCTCGGACGATCTGCACGTGTATCTACCGACGCGACGTCGGGTCCGGCGCACCAGTGCCGCGGACGTCGAGGGGCTCTACATGCCGTCCTTCAGCGTCGGCGTCACCGACCGCGGCGGCCAGCTCCCGATCGCCGGCGCCGCCGATCTGGGCGGCACCGGCGGCTCGGTGGACGTCGGCGGCGGCGGCGCGAGCACCATCACGACGAAGCGCAGCGGCTTCGAGGGTCTCGAGCTGCGCCCGCTGCTGTACCGCTACGAGATCCTCGGCTTGCAGGACGTGCTCGCGCCCATCAACGCCGTGCGCGCGAGCTACCCGGCGGTCACCGACCGCGACTTCGGTCCGTCCGGGC
The DNA here is from genome assembly GCA_020347605.1 of Deltaproteobacteria bacterium. Lineage (GTDB taxonomy): Bacteria > Myxococcota_A > UBA9160 > UBA9160. Next base: position 551,553 of record CP070734.1, read on the forward strand.
TTTCGTTCGCCAGCGATCGCTGGGACCTGAGGCGCGCGCTGGTGTTGCAGGGAACCGCGGGCGCCGAGAAGCGCGGCGCCGGCGAGCTCGCGCGGGTCGTGCAGTACGTCGACCTCCAGACGCTCCAGCCGCTCTACTACATCTCGTTCGACGCGAACGGCGAGCCGCTCGACGTCGGGTACTACGTCGGACGCTGGAGCGAGGACCGCGCCGAGTATCCCCCCTGGCCGAACGACCCGGAGCGATCCGTGCGCGTCCTCGACCCGGTGGGCGCCGCGTTCGCGAACATCCAGGAGTCCGGTGGCTGGCGTCGCGAGTCGTGGGAGGTCGTCTCCACACCGCCGAGCGACGAGACGGTCCAGCGGATGCTCTCGATCCAGAACCTGACCAAGCGCCGCTGAGTTCCGCGGCGACGCCGCGCGTCGGCTCCGGGTGAAGGTCGGCCGTCGGCGCGGCGGGCTACGGCTCGCCGCGGATCGCGCGCATGAAGGCAACGTGCAGCACGTCGCGGACGCGCTTCCGGTCGAGGCCGCCGTGCGCCTTTCGGAACGTCTTGATCGGAATGATGCCCTTGGCCATGGAGCGGTGACCGCCGCCCACGCCGAGACCTTCTACGACGGCGCGCACCACCTCGCCGGCCGAGCGCACGTGCCCGACGTTGCGCACCGAGAACACGAGGTCGGAATTGACGATGCCGGCGGCCACGGCCCATTCCGCGCCCTCGGCCTGCATGCCCATGTCCGCGACCTGCGGAATCACGTCTTCCCGCACACGACCCAGCACGAGGATGTGTAGGCCGTCTTCGACGCGGGTGTGTGACAAGGCCCGACCCAGGGCGCGCAGGCCCTCGGTGGGCAGCGCGGGGCGCTCGATGCGACGCAGCAGCGCGGGGCTGTGATACGTGTGGAGGAACGCGAAGGCGTCGATGTCGGGTCGGCTCGTGTCGCGGCCCAGCAGCTGGGTGTCGCTCTTGATGCCGTAGAGCAGCGCCGTCCCGAGCTTCGGGCCGATCTCGATGCCCGCCGCGCGCAGGTAGCCGGTGAGGATCGTGGCGGTGGCGCCGTAGCTCGGGCGGATGTCGGCCATGACCGCGTCGTAGCCGGCGCGCTCGGGGTGGTGATCGATCACGACGTCGATCGAGCGCACGCGCGCGGGCATGTTGTCTCCGAACACGGTGGGCTGCACGTCGACGAGCGCGATGCCGTCGAACTCGTCGAGGTCCGACGGGCCGATCGTGCGCACCTCGATGTCGAGCGCCTGCACCATCGCGCGGTTCTCGGGCCGGTGGACCTCGCCGAACGAGACGAGCGGAGCCGTCGAGCGCTTGCGTCCGAGCAGCGCGCGCAGGGCATATCCGCAGGCGATGCCGTCGGGGTCCGGATCCGGCTGGAGCAGGATCCCGACCCGCGCCCGCTTCTCGAGCAGCGACCGGATCTGCACCACGCGGCGCAGGTCGGACAGGTGTTCGAACTCCTGGTCGGCGTCGTCCCGCAAGAGCGAGCGCAGGCCGGTGTGTCGCAGGCACGGGTGCTCCGGCAGGTCTCCCGCCGACAGCTTGTCCGACAGCACGAGGATGGGCGCGTGCGGCGCCGCCGCCGCGATCGCGGACACGGCGGAGCGCACGAAGGGGCCGTCTTCGGTGACGATGGCGAAGCCGTCGCCCTCCTTCGTGTCGAGCTTCTGGATGGCGTCTGCCGACAGGCCGCCGGGAAGCGTGCGGAATCCCGGCGGGCGCGCGCGCGCATCGCTCTCGCGCGGGACCCAGGTGAGCTCCTCGGTCTCGCCCGCGCCGACCCGGCTCCACAGGCGCGCCAGGGCGGCGCCGTCGCACAGGATGATGCGTCGCGCCACGAACCCCCCGGTCCCGCCGGACCGCGCGCGGCGGCGCGGCGCGCGGGCCACGAGACCCGCGCGATTCTAGCGGATCGCGCCGCCCGGACCCCGGCGCTACTCCGGCGCTCGAGCGGCCCTGGGAAAATTTCGCTCATTATTCCAGTAGCTTGCGCACCTGAAACATTTCGATTGCCGAGCCCCGGATCTCGTCATAGATTGAGGGGGGCGGATCGGGTTGCACGCGCAGGGAGACCGAGGTCCCGCTTCCATCGATCCCACGTTGCGCGGCGCCTGCCCGGTTCCGCCGACACGTCGGTGGAAGCGGGTGCGTTCGCCGAGGTCGCCTTCGTGCCGGTACGACGGTCGGCCCGGCGAGCCAGGGCGGGAGGCCTTCCCAGGACCCGGGAGCTTCTACCCTGGGCGGAGACACGCGGGGAGCCTTCTCCGGGGCATCGCATCGAGCCTGCGGGCCGGCCAAGAGTCGGGAGGCAGGCACGGCCCCGCACCTCCCCGAGAGCGCTGCGGCACATGGCCCGTCGGTCCGCTTCGGACGCCGGGACGGCTCGCGGGTCGCCGCGTTGCTCATCCGCCATCGTGGGCCCCGTCGGAGGTACCGGGAAGGCCCCGCCACCTCGGCGTTGGCGGCGGCCGGCGCGTCGCCGTCACTCCGCGCCGGTGGGTTCCGCAGTCGGGCTCGCCACGATTTTTCGAACCTGTTCGCGTAGTTCGGCGTCGGGCTCGTCGCGGGCCATGCGCGCCAGCTGGCTCGCGACCCCTGCCGAGCGGCTTTGCAGGTGGCTCGCGAAGCCGAGGGCGACGCGTCGGATCTCGAGCCGGGGGTGTCGGAGCGCCCGCAGCAGCGCCGCCTCCGCGGTGGCGTCGTGGCCCAGGAGCCCCGCCCGGAGTGCGGTGGAGGTGACCGCGGGGTCCGCCGCGTCCTCTGCTCCGGGGATCCGCGCCAGCAACAGCGTGACGCCGCGCTCGCTGCGCGTCGCCAGGGCCGCGGACAACAGGCGCGTGGACGCGGGGGCGTCCGGGTCGAGCGCCGCTGCGACCCGTGCCTCGACCACGTCGTCGGGGAGCGGAAAGAACGCCGCGTTCGGCACGAACAGGGCTCGCTCGGCAGCGCCCCGCAGCTCGTCCGAGACGCCGTCGAGCCATTCGAGGTAGACGGCGAGCAGCCGCGCCGGGTCTCCCGATGCATCGGCGATTTGCAGCACGGCCCGCCGCCACAGGCGCTCCTGCTCGGCGCTGCGGATCCGGACCACGTCCTCCGGTCGATCGGCGAGCACGTACGGGGGCCGCGCGCCGCGCAGCAGCCACAGCGCCCGTTCGCCGGCCTCGAGCGGCGGCGGCGCGGAGGGCGATCGCTTGATCGAGAACTCGGTCTCGATGCGCCCCACCACCGCGACCGCATCGCGCACGTGGATGCGTCCGATCTCGATGGCTTCGATGGTCGCGAAGGCGATGCGGTCGGATCGGGCGAGTCGCGTGTCCAGGGGCCGCAGATCGGGCAGTGGATGGACGCCCTGGGACGTCGCGACGCGGGGCGGCACGAGAAACGGCGCGAGCGCCACGAGCAGCGTTGCACACCGACGGCGCCAGCGGGCGGCTGCGGACATTCTCGGCCACTATACCCGACGGGCCTGGAGAACCCGGTGACGCGAGGAATCTGGACGCGCGCGGCGGTCGGGATCGCGCTGGCGCTGGCGGGGTGCCAGGCGGTGCCGACGGTCGAGAGCTCCGAGTTGATCCTGAACGCGCCCGAGCGCGAGGAGGAGATCGGTCGGCGCGAGGCGCAGCGCGTCGCAGACGAGATCGGTCTCGTCGAAGACCCGAAGCTGGTCCCCTACGTCGAGTCGATCGGCCAACGCCTGGCGCGTCACGCGCCGCGCGCCGGCGTGCGGTATCGCTTCGCGATCGCCGACATGCCCGAGCCCAACGCCTTCGCGCTCCCGGGTGGATACATCTTCGTGTCGCGCGGACTGCTGGCGCTGGCCAACGACGAGGCCGAGCTGGCGTGCGTGCTCGCGCACGAGATCGCGCACGTCGCCGCGAGGCACGCCGCGCAGCGCGAGGCGGAGGCGGTTCGCGCCCAGCTCCTCTCGGCGCTCGGCGTGATCGCGGCCGCCATCATCGGCGGCGGCGAGGCGGCGGCCATGGCCGGCGTCGCGTCGCAGGCGGCCGGCGCGGGCATCATCGCCGCCTACAGCCGCGAGCAGGAGCACGATGCCGATCGCCTCGGTCAGGAGCTGGCGGTTCGGGCCGGCTGGGACCCGTCCGGCATGGCCACGTTCCTGCGTTCGCTCGAGAACGAGACGCGCCTGCGCGAAGGCGCCACCCGGCTTCCGAGCTACTTCGACTCCCACCCCGCCACTCCCGACCGCGCCGCGAATACCGCGGCGCGGGGGCAGCTGCTCAAGAAGAGCTGGACTCCGAGCCCCAGTCGCCGCGATCTGCTCGCGCGCACCGACGGAATCCTGCTGGGTCCGAGTCCGGCCGAGGGCGTCGTCCGCGACGCGCGATTCCTGCACCCCGACCTCGATCTCGCGCTGCGCTT
>CP070734.1:556045-564349 GCA_020347605.1 Deltaproteobacteria bacterium
ACCCGACGTCGGGGATCTCGTCGTCGCGCGGGTCGTGTGTGACGACGGCCACCAGCTCGTGTCGGCGCGCGGCGGTCGCGAAGTCGGCGAGGGGGAAACGCGCAGCCTCGGTCGCGCCGAACCGCGCCTCGTCGCGGAAGTCCGACAACAGCACGATCACGGACGCGTGTCGCGTAACACCACGCGCGCGCGCCAGCGCGGCGCCCAGGTCCGTGCCACCGCGGCTCGCGCCGGCCGCGGAAATGGCGGTTCGCAACACGCGCCACACGTGCGCGTCCCCGCGAGAAGGTGTCACCTCACAGTGTACGTCTTCGTCGAACGCGATCAGGCCGACCCGATCGCCCGCCCGACCCGCGGCGGCTGCCAACAGCGCGACCGCGTGCGCCGCGACGGCGGCTTTGGCCCGCCCGGCGCTGCCGAAGCGCATCGACGCGGACGTGTCGAGCGCGAGCAGCAGCGTCTTCTCGCGCTCCTCCCGGAACCGCTTGACGTACGGTTCGCCCATGCGCGCCGTCGCGTTCCAGTCGATCGTCCGGACGTCGTCGCCCGGCACGTACGGCCGCAGCTCGTCGAACTCGAGCCCGCCGCCGCGGAACGCGCTCGCGTAGCCGCCGGTGAACGCGCTCGAGGCCTCGCGGCGGCTCCGCACGGCGAGGATCCGAGCGGCTCGCTCGAGATCGGCAGCGGACAGGTCGACGGCGAACCGGCTCGCCACGCGAGGGGCTACGGCGTGTCGACGGCGCCGAGCACCGCGGCGACGATCGCATCGGGGGTTACGCCGTCCGCCTCCGCTTCGTAGGAGGGGAGCACCCGGTGCCGCAGCACGGCGGGCGCCATTCGCTTTACATCGTGGGGTGTCACGAATTCGCGCCCGTCGAGCAGTGCCCGCGCGCGCGCCGCGCGCGCCAGGAAGATCGCGGCGCGCGGCGATGCGCCCAGCGCGACCGCTCCCGCCGCCGAACGTTCGAGGGGCGCGGCGAGCCGCGCGCCGGCCACACCGGGCGCGCGCGTCGCCCGCACCACGCGCACGACGTAGTCGAGCACCTCGGGCGCCAGGTGTACCTGGAACGCCACCTCCCGCAGCGCGCGCACCTGCGCGGCGTCGGTCACCGAAGCGATGGCCGGCGCTCCTTCCGCGTCGCGCCCCACGATCGCCCGCTCGTCCGCCTCGTTCGGGTACGACACGAGGAGCTTCATGAGGAAACGGTCGATCTGCGCTTCCGGCAGCGGGTACGTGCCCTCCAGCTCGATCGGGTTCTGGGTGGCCATGACGAAGAACGGCTCCGGCAGCGCGAAGGTCTCTTCGCCGATCGTGACCTGACTCTCCTCCATCGCCTCGAGCAGCGCCGACTGCACCTTGGCCGGCGCCCGGTTGATCTCGTCGGCGAGCAGGACCGGGCTGAAGATGGGTCCCTTGCGCACCGCGAAGCGCCGTTCGTCGGGGACGTAGACCGGCGTCCCGAGCAGGTCGCCCGGAAGCAGGTCCGGGGTGAACTGGATGCGGCGGAAGCCGAGTCCGAGCGCCTCTGCGAGCGTTCGCACGGCGGTCGTCTTGGCGAGCCCGGGTACGCCCTCCACGAGCACGTGTCCGCCGGCGAGCAGCGCGATCAGGAGTCCGTCGATCAGCTCGCGCTGGCCGACGACCGCCCGCCCGACCTCCTCGCGAAGCCGCTTGATGGTCTCTGCGCTATCGACCCGCTGCACGCGTTCGCCTCGCCTCCGCGCGGTCGCGGCTCAGCGTGTGGGACGCCGCCCGCTGCCGCTTCGTTCCAGCCGGACCCGGTCGAGGATACGGCTCGTGCGTACCCGGGGGATCTGGCGCAGCCGCACCACGCGTCCCTCGAAGCCCGGAGGCACATCCTTCTCGATCAGGGTGGCGCGCGTCCAGTCCCCGCCCTTCGCGTAGACGTCGGGCTGCAGCGCGGCGATCAGCTCCCGGGGGGTCGGCTCGGCGAAGATCACCACCCAGTCGACGCAGCCGAGCGCCGCGATCACCTCGGCGCGCTGGCGCGCCGGTACGACGGGCCGGCGCGGGCCCTTGAGACGCCGCACCGTCGCGTCTGCGTTGAGGCCGACGACCAACCGGTCGCCCAGACGGCGCGCCTGCTCGAGGCTGCGCACGTGCCCGACGTGCAGGATGTCGAAGCAGCCGCTGGAGAGGACGACCCGTTCACCGCGTCGTTGCGCGGCGCGCACCCGGCGGGCCGTCCCGAGGACCGTGTGCAGCCGGGTGCGCGCGGCGGGGGGCGCGGCCATCAGGATCCGCGCGCGGCTGGCGCGGCGCCCTCCGGTTGCGGTTCGGGCTTCGGCAGCACGACCGACTGGATCGCGTCGATGCCCTTCATCACGAAGCCCGGCACACCCATCACGAACTGGACGGGTCCCTCGGCCAGCGAGCGCGTCGTGACGAGGCGCGCGTGCGGCTGCTTCCACGGTCCCGTGAGCTCGAAGTAGGCGCTCACGAGATTCTTGTCCCGGCCGAGGATCAGCTTGTTCAGCACGGGGATCCGATCCAACGCCGCGTCGAGCGACCGGAAGAAGAACACACCCACCACGGCCTGCATTTCGTGCGACGGATCCACGACGTCCACGGTACCCGAAACGAGCACGCGGAGGTCCGGGCTGTCGATCGCAAACTCCTCGAGGCTCACGCGACCCGCCTGCAACGCGAGCCGTCCGTCGATCTCTCCGTAGCGGACCACGTCGCGCGTGGGCGCCAGCTTGTTCGAGTCGTTCGCGTTGGCGATTGCGAGCACGGCCGGAAGCTCGCGGCGGATCTCGCCGTCCCGCGCGGCGAACGCGATCGAGCCGCGGAGGTCGCTGAGCGGATGGTGCCCGGGGTGAAGCCAGCCCGACAGGACGCCCATCACGTCCACCGTGCCGGTCGCGTCCTCCGGGTCCAGCAGGAGCGCGCCCGACAGCTCCGGAATGTCTCCCGCGTCGATCTTGAAGTTGGCGCGCAGCGGTACCGAATCGGGCCGCCCGAGATCGAGCTCGGCGGCTGCGGTCTGCCGGAGCGTGGGTCCGCAGACGGCCACGATGTCGTGGAGCCGCAGCGTCTCGCCGTTCGCGTCGAACGTTCCCGCCGACGATTCGACGATCCAGGGCCCCAGCGCGAACCCGTCGGTTTCGAACACGCCGCGAGCCCAGTAGCGCGTGGGCTTCCAGGGTGCCGGACGCGCGATCGGGGGTTGCGCTTCGACGCCGATCACGAGCGTCGGCTCGGGGTCCCGAAACAGGCGTCCGTCGCCCGAGATCGGAACACCTCCCCAGATGCCGCCTTCGAGCGTGAACGACAGGCCTTCCGGCTCGCGCCCCACGACGAGCAGGAGCTGTTCGATCGGAAACAGGAGCGCCGGGTGGTGAATCCAATCCGCGTCGATCAGGACGCGCTCGGGCCTCCGATCCGGCCGATCCGGATCCGTCGGCGATCTCGGGTAGAAGAGGATGTCGGCGAGGGGTCCCAGCCCCTCGAGGTCGCCGACCTCGGGCAGGGGCAGACGACTCGCCGCGTCGCCCGCGAACACGTGCCGCGCCCCGGCGAGCGTCAGGCGCAGCCGGGGCAGCGCATGGCCGCCGCGCAGCGCGCGAACGTCGCGCAGCTCGAGCCGCTCGGCGTTCCAGAGGAGCTCGCCGGTGAGCTCCTCCAGCGGCGCGCCGTCTCCGAGTCGCGCCGTCACACCGGATACGGCCGCGCGCGCCTCGAACCAGTCCGACTCGCCGTCTCCGCCGTCGAAGACGAGCCGCGGCCACCGCTCCAGGGGTGCCTGGCCCTCCATGGCGAGATCGTCGAGCCACCCCGCGCCCGGGATCCACGTCACGGAGGTCGCAAGGTGCGCCGCGCCCGGCAGCGCGCCCAGCAGCTCTCGGAGCTCGAAGAAGCGGATCGCATCGAGCTGCGCCGCGATCCGGGTCGACGACTGCGGTCCGATCGGACGCGCCATGCGGCCGGTGAATCCGATTCCGGCCTCCAGGACCTCGAGTCGGCCCCGCTTCACCCGAACCGCATCTGGGGTGACCTTCACCGTGGCTCGGAATGCCGCGTGGGGCAGTGTGAGCCATGGCGGCGCCGGCCTTCCGCCTCCAGCCTCCGGGTCGACTCCGGTTGCCAGCTCGATTGCCGTGGGGGGTTCGCCGGCCGTCTCCGCTTCGCCTCCGCTTGACCGCTCGATTGCGGTTTCCGGTTCGATCTCGGCGGGGGCTTCGATCCCGATCTCCGCTTCGCCTCCGGTTGCCGCTTCGCCTCCGGTTGCCGGTTCGACTCTGGTTGCCAGCTCGATTGCGGTTGCCGGCTCGATTTCAGCGGGGGTCTCGCCCGCGGTTGGCGGTTCGATTTCCGCCGCCGGGGCGACCTCGGCCGCCGGCTCGACGCCCGCAAGCGCTGCGCTCAGGTTCCGAATCGCGAGGTCGACGTCGAGCTCCCACTGCGAAGCCCTGCCTCCGGAAAGCGCAACGCGCCCCGTGGCGATCCCGGCGACGGCATCTGGACCGTCCGGGGCCTCGCGGGACGCGGCGAGCAGCCGCAGGTCGAGATCGGAGAAACGGGCCTCGATGTGCGGCACGCGGTCTCGGCCGCGGCGCGCCTCGAACTCGAAGCTGCCGATCGCTCGCCCCGCTTCGCGCAGATGCCCCCGACCCTGGATCGTGACGCCGCGCCGCAGCGCCCACGGTGTGGCATGTGCGCGAAATCCGTCGACGCGCACGCGCAGCGGTCCACCGTCGGCGCCGCGGCGAAGATGATCGGTCAGCTCGAGGGAGCCGGCCCGGATCTCGACGGCCAGCTCCGGGATCGGGGCCGTGCGCGCCCCCTCCAACAGGTCGCCCACCAGGCGCAGGATGTCTTCGGCGCTGCGCGGCGGGGTCCCCGCCCCCGAGGCGCCCGATTGCAGCGCCAGCGCGCCGAAGAAGCCCGCCGAGAGCGAGGGCTGCCAGCTGCCCGCTGCGGAGCGCTCGAGCTGTAGCGCCGCGGCCTCGAGCACCAGGCGCCGCAGCCGCAGGCGGCCGATCAGCAGCTGCAGCGGATCGATCTGGGCGTCGGCGGCGTCGATCGACAGGGTCGTACCCGCCTCGACCCCGGCGACGCGGACCCCCGTCGCGTAAAGCGCGAGGCCGGGGTGCATGCGGAGCGCCACGGTTTCGATCGACACGGGTCTCGCGAGCGCGCTCGAGAGGAATCCCTCCGCCGCCGTGCGCAGCCAGCCGGAACCGAAGCGCGAGACCAGCAAGCCGGTCGCGAGCGCAGCGCCCAGCAGCAGGGCCGAGACCGTCAGGATGCGGATCAGGGGGCGACGCAAAGAGCCCCTCCACCGAAGGCGGGACCGCCGACTCTAGCAAGCCCGCCGCCGGCGGGCGCGCAGCCAGCCCGGCGCGAGCGGAGGCCGGAGCTGGCCCGCCGCCGGCCGGGCCCGGAGGCCGGCGCCCGGTTCCGCCCGGACCCCGTGCCTCGGCCCGCCGCCCCGCCTGCGCGAGGCTTCGCGGTCCCTCGTTTCCAGATTTTTCGGCGGACGGCGCCCTGGGTTGAAGCACCGATCCCCGCACGTCCGGGAATCCGGTCCCGGATCTGCCGACCGGTGATGCATACCTAGGGTTCTCGAAGCGGCGCCCGATGTGCGTCGCGGACCCGCATCTCCCCGAGGGTGCGAGGCTCTGGCGGTCGGCGCCCCGAGTCGCGCGATCTCTCCAAGGTTCGATTTTTTCTAAAGAAATCCCTCACCAGTCCGAAGAAAGACGACGGCAATGCGCCGGGAATCCGGGCACGAAGCGAGCGGAGGTGATGGGCGCGATGTCGGACAAGAACAACAAACTCATTCCCAATCGCGTCCGTGAGCTTCGCGAGAACCGCCTGATGACCCAGGCGCAGCTGGCGCGCAAGGCCAAGGTCGCGCTTCGCACGATTCACAGCGTCGAAAAGGGCATGAACTGCCGCATGGACACCAAGCGCAAGATCCTGCTGGCGCTGGGTCTGCGCTTCGAGGACAAAGACAAGGTCTTCCCCTCGATCTCCAGGGCGATGATGGACATCGGCGGCCAGCCCTCCATGGACGAGACGCGCCGCCCTTCGTTCGACTTCTAGAATCGCCCGGACTTTCGTTACCATGACCTGACCGATCGGACGGGCGGTTTGCCCAACCGGAGGGTCACCCATTCCGGACCGCGTAACCCTGCTGGCCGACGTGGCCGGTCTCGTCGGCCGGTCGCACGACCTCGACGAGACCCTCGACAACGTGGTCGACCTGGTGGCGCGGCGTATGAAGGCCGACGTCTGCTCGGTCTACCTCTCGACGCCAGACCTGAAGTACCTGACGCTCTCCGCCACCCGGGGCCTGGCGCCGGAGGCCGTGCGCCGCGTGCGCATCCAGTTCAGCGAGGGACTCGTCGGGCTGGCGGCCGAGCAGGGCAAGCCGGTTGCCATCGAGCACGCCCGGGAGCACCCCCGCTTCCGATACTTCCCCGAGACGGGTGAGGAGCGCTATGCGTCGCTGATGGCCGCGCCGCTGATCGTGCGCGACGTCCCGATCGGGGTGCTCGTCGTGCAGAGCGAGCGTCCCCGGCGCTTCACGCAGGGTGAGATCGAGCTTCTCCAGACCTGCGCGCAGCTGATCGCACCGATCGTCATGAACGCGCGCCTGCTGGCACTCGGCGGTCAGCCGGCGGAAGAACGGGCTCGAACGCTCGCGCACATGGGTGTGCCCGCGACCGGCGCGCGTGCCGCGGAGGTCTCGAACATCCTGTTGCGCGGCGCGCCGGCGTCACGCGGTATCGCCATCGGGCCCGTCTACCGTCTCGAAGATTCGTTCGACCTCGCGGACCTCGATTACACGCCGCGCGACGATCCCGACGAGGAGAAACGCGATCTGCTCCGCGCGCTGACCCAGGCGCGCGCCGAGCTGTCGGACGTGCAGCAGGAGGTCGGCGAGCGATTCGGTCCGGAGTTCGCCGCCGTCTTCAACGTCCACGTTCAGATCATCGAGGACAAGGGCTTCCTGGCGAAGCTCGAGCAGCGGGTCGAGACCACGGGGAACGCGCTCAGCGCGATCCGCGACGTGCTGCAGGATTACCGGGAGACGTTCGAGCGGATCCCGGATCCCTACTTCCGCGAGCGCGGTGTGGACATCGAGGAGGTGGGACGCCGCGTGATGGCCCGGCTCCTCGGGGTGCGCCATCAGAACATCCCGCTCAGCGACGGCGCCATCGTGGTGGCCGACGTGATCCTGCCCACGCATTTCGCGCTGCTCGAGACGGAGAAGATCGGGGGGCTGGTCACGGCGAGCGGCGGGCCGACCTCACACGGCTCCATCTTCGCCCGCTCGCTCGAGATCCCGCTGGTGACGGGCGTCGAGGGCATTCTCGAAACGGCCGTTCCCGGACAGGAGGCGATCGTCGACGGCTCGAGCGGCCAGATCTACCTGTCGCCGGACGAGCCGCTTCGCAAGGAATACGAGCGCGCACAGCACACCTACGAGATCGCAGTCGAGCACCTCGACGCGCTGTCGAATCGCCAGTCGGAGACGCGCGATGGACGGCGGATCGTGCTCAGCGCCAATGCGGGCCTGCTGAACGACCTGCGGCTGATCGATCGCCACGGTGCCGAAGGCATCGGACTGTTCCGCACCGAGCTCCTCGCGCTCGCCCACCGCGGCTTTCCCGAAGAGGACGAGCAGGAGCGGCTCTACGAACGCGTCGCCCGGCACATGGCACCTCGACCGGTGTCGATCCGCACGCTCGATCTCGGCGGGGACAAGGGCGTGCCCGACCTGGGCGTCGGTCACGAGGACAACCCGCAGCTGGGACTGCGCTCGATCCGGCTCACCCTGTCGCATCGGGACCCCTTCCGGGCGCAGCTGCGCGCCATCCTGCGCGCCAGCGCGCACGGGAACGTGCGCCTCGTGCTGCCGATGATCTCGTCGGTCAACGAGCTGCGTGTCGCGCGCGGCCTGATCGAAGAGGTGAAGGCGTCGCTGCTCGATCGCGGGGATCCGTTCGACCCCGAGATTCCGATCGGCATCATGGTCGAGGTGCCGTCCGCGGCGCTGATCGCCGAGACGCTGGCGCCGGAGTGCGACTTCTTCAACATCGGCACCAACGACCTCACCCAGTACACGCTCGCGGTGGACCGCGGGAACGTGAGCGTCGCGCACCTCTACGATCCGCTGCATCCGGCCGTCCTCACCCTCGTCGACCGCACCGTGCGGGCGGCTCGGCGCGCCGGGATCCCCGTCTCCCTGTGCGGGGAGATGGCCGGCAACCCGATTGCGGTGCCGATCCTGGTGGGACTGGGGATCGACGAGCTCTCGACGACGCCGG
>CP070734.1:564449-572641 GCA_020347605.1 Deltaproteobacteria bacterium
CGTCCGACCGGTCGGACGGGAAGGCTTCCCGGAATCCGAAAACGGCGTTCGCCCCGGCTCGCTTCGCGCGGGGCGCCGCAGCCGAGCCGCGTGATGGAGCGCAAACCATCCGACGCTCACGAGCGCCGAAAGCCAAGCGGGAACGCGTACGTAGACGTAGAGCGGGACACCGGCGAGCGACAGACCGGGGGCGAAGATCCGCAGCGCGTAGGTGACCGCCAGCAGGGCGAACGTGAGAGCGGTCGCCGCGTGGCGACGCTGGCCGGTGCGGTGGTACTGCCACGCGAAGAACGGCATGTGCGTCGCGAACACGAACAGGAACAGCAGGGGCAGCCACTCCGACATGCGACTCGCGTCAGCCCGTCCGGTACCCTGCGAAGCGCCGCAGCCCGCCGCCGGGATACTGCGCGCGCGCACGCCGCCGGATCAGCTTCACCCCGTAGAACTCGTCGCCAGCGTCGGCCTCGGCGACCCGGCGGAACGCGGCGATGCGCTCGGGATCGTCACCACGCAGACTCCGGGCGTTCGCTTCGATCTCGGCGATCGGGGCGTCGACCTCGCCGGGGGTGAGCGGCTCGCCCATACCGCCGCACCGCCGCCAGAAGACGCCGGAGAGGACGGCGAACGACGCCATCGCGAATCGCGCTGCCAGACGCGCTCGCATGTCCTTGCCTCCCGACCGGTCGAGGAAACCCGCCGCGGCGGTCCGCCGCGCGTAGCGGGCGGCGACGCGCCCGGCCGCGCAGACGAAGAGCCGACCCGGTGTCCGCGCGCCCATGGAACGTCACGGGGATCGGCTGCGCAAGGCGCGCCGTCCGCGGGCTGCGCGCAGCGCGGACCCCGCGTGCGCCGGCGCTCCGGCGGGTGGACAGACCCTCGGAAACGCCTGAGAATCCGGTGCGCGCACGAGCGGCGAGCCCGCGCGCCACGCGCCCGGAACACGGGGTGGATCGATCATGTCCTTCGTCACCGTCGACGCTCCGCGACCGCACGTCCAGGTGATCACGCTGAACCGCCCCGAGCGCCTCAACGCGATGTCCTTCGAGCTCGTGATGCCGCTGTATGCGGCGCTCGAGCAGGTGGGTGCGGACAATAGCTGCCGCGTCGTGATCCTCACGGGCGCGGGACGGGCCTTCTGCTCGGGCCTCGATCTCGAGGACGCCGGCTTTCCGCCGAACATCGAAGAGCTTCCCATGTCGCGCATCGCGATTCGCGCCATGGAGACCATGTCGAACCTGATCCCGGCGATGCGCGCGATTCCGCAGCCGATCATCGCGGCCATCAACGGACCGGCCTACGGCGGCGGGTTCTGTGTCAGCCTCGGCGCGGACATCCGGATCGCCGGCGCCTCGGCGACCTTCCGCGCCGCCGGCATCAACAACGGTCTCAGCAGCACGGAGCTCGGCATCAGCTATCTGCTCCCGCGCCTGATCGGCGCCTCACGCGCCTCGGAGATCCTGCTCTGCGGCCGGGAGATCGATGCCGCCGAAGCGGAACGCATCGGGCTGGTCTCGCGCAGCGTGCCGGACGAGCAGCTGCGCGACACGGTCCTGGAGCTGGCGGACGACATCTGCGGCTACAGCGCGCACGGCGTGGCGATGACCAAGAAGGTCCTCTGGTCGAACCTGGAGAGCGGCAGCCTCACGCAGGCGATCGACCTGGAGAACCGCAATCAACTGCTGGTCCGGATGACCACCGACAACCTGGACGAGGCGATCAAGGCCCGGCGCGAGGGGCGAAAGCCCGTCTTTCTCGACTGAGCCGGGGGGGTCGCGCGCCGCCCGCGCGCGGGACGCGCAACTCAGGGTCCGACGCGCACGGCCGTTCCGCGCACGATCATGCAGAACCGCTCGAAGTGGTAGGACACGTCGATCAGGGCGTTCGCGCCGGGAGCTGCGGCGAGCGCCCGCTGGCTGGCGAGGTTGAACTGCGGCTCCATCGGCTCGCACGACCGTCCCTCGACCGTTTCCTCGACGACCGTCATCGGGATCGCGATCTTCGCCGTCGAGGCGGCTGCGAGCGCGCCGCGGTCGTAGCTCGCGCAACCGCCTGCGAACACGGCGCACAGGAGCAGGAGCCGCAGGGCGTCCCTCATTGCAGCCGTCCCGCGTTGCCGGTCACCCGTGCGCACTTGCGCTGGAACAGCAGGTACTGCTCGACGCGGATCTGCACGCGGATGTCCGTCAGCACGTTGGCGCCGGGCACGCTCTCGATCGCCGCGGCGATGGCGCGACCGCGATCGGCGAAGCGCGCGCGCCAGGGCGGCCGCAGCGATACGGCGATCAGGTTCTCCGTGAAGCACCACTCGCCTTCGACGTTCCCCTGCAGGATCGTGGGCTGCACGACGCCCGGCTCGAAGGCCACGAACGTGAGCTCCGCGATCGGCGGTGGGCTGGCGCAGCCCAGCGCGAGCGGCGCGAGCAACCACGCGAGACGAGCGGCGCTGCGCCGGAGGCGCAACCGGGCGATAGCCGACACGAACGAATCCCTCGCGATGCTCGGAAGCGCGGCGAAGCTAACCGAACGGCACCCGCAGCGCCCGCGCGACGAGTCGCGCGCGGATCATCCGCCGCGCGCCCGGACGAACGCCATCGATCGCGCGGCCGCTCCCCGGTCGGCCAGGACGAGGGCCCGCTCCCGGCACACCCGACCCGCCGGTATGCGGGTGTCTGCGGCACACAGGCGCGCGAGCATCTCGGCCTTGGCCTCGCCCGTGACGAGCCACAGGATTCGCCGGGCGCGCGCGAGCAGCGGGTAGGTGAGTGTCATGCGCCGGCGACCGGCGTGCGCGCGCGCCGTCAGCGCCACGTCGGCGTCGCCCACGTCGAGGACGGGATCTCCGGGCAGCAGCGAGGCGGTATGCCCGTCCGCGCCGAGACCGAGGTGCACGAGGTCGAGAACCGGCGGAGCGCCCGCGATCGCGCGGAGCGTGCGCGCGTAGAGCAGGGCCGCCGCGGCCAGGTCGGGCGCCTCGACGGGCATGGCGTGAAGCTGCTCCTCCGCCAGCGGGCCGGCGGCGGCGAGGCTCGCGCGCAGCTGGGTCAGGTTGCGATCCGCATCGCCCGTCGGCGCCACGCGCTCGTCGACCTGGAAGACGTGCACGCGCGGCCAGGGCACGTCCTGCTCGGCCAGCTGCCGCAGCATCGGCTCGGGCGTGCTGCCCCCGCTGAGCGCGAGACTGAAGCGGCCGCGCTCGGCCACCGCCGCCCGCGCATCGGCTGCGATCTGCCGGGCGGCGCGCGCGCCCGCGCTCTCGGCGTCGGCGAGGACCTCGAGCTGCACCTCGGCTCCGCCCCGCGCCCCGCGGTGTGGGTCCTCGAGGGTCTGGTTCATGCCGCCATCCGCGTCGCTGCGCGTCTCAATCGCGCTCCTTCTCCGCGTGTCCGCCGAACGCGTGGCGCATCGCCGAGAGCACGCGGTTCGCGAAGTCGGCCTCGCCGCGCGAGCTGAAGCGCGCGTAGAGCGCAGCGGTGAGCACGGGCGCGGGAACGCCCGACTCGACGGCCGCCTGGATCGTCCAGCGGCCCTCGCCGGAATCGGAGACGCGGCCCGCGAAGTCCGAGAGCCCGGGGTTCTCGGCCAGCGCCTGCGCCGTCCGGTCGAGCAGCCAGGATCCGATCACGCTCCCCCTCCGCCACAGCTCCGCGATGTCCGGGAGGTCGAGCTCGTACCGGTAGTGTTCGGGATGCTCGAGCGGGGTGGTCTCGGCGTCGCGCGCGCGCGCCTGCGCTCCGACGTTCGCGTGCCGGAGCAGGTTCAGGCCTTCGGCGTAGGCCGCCATGATCCCGTACTCGATGCCGTTGTGGACCATCTTGACGAAGTGACCGGCGCCGTGTGGGCCGCAGTGCAGGTAGCCGTGCTCCGCGGTGCCCCCGCGCGTCTCGCGACCCGGCGTGCGCGGTGCTGCGTCGACGGACGGTGCGAGCGACGCGAAGATCGGCCCGAGCTTCCGGACGACCGCCGCCTCACCGCCGATCATCTGACAGTACCCGCGCTCGAGCCCGAAGACGCCGCCGCTCGTGCCGACGTCGACGTAGTGGATCCCGCGCGGGGCGAGCTCGCGCGCGCGCCGGATGTCGTCGTGGTACCGCGAGTTGCCACCGTCGACGAGGATGTCGTCCCGGGCCAGCAGCGGAGCCAGCGACGCGATCGCCTCGTCGACGACCGCGGCCGGCACCATCAGCCAGACGGGACGCGGCGGCTCCAGCCGGGCGACGAGGTCCTCGAGCGACGCCGCGCCGACCGCACCCTCGCTCTCGAGTGCCTGCACCGCCTCGTGGCTCATGTCGTAGACGACGCAGCGGTGGCCGTCGCGCATCAGCCGGCGCACCATGTTGGCGCCCATCCGTCCCAGACCGATCATTCCCAGCTGCATGGCTCGCCCCACTCGCGCCTCGCCCGGCCGGCCGCCTCCCGCGCCGCAGCTGGACTCAGCGCCCCGACCGATGTCTCCGGAAGCGCTGGATCAACGCGTTCGTGGAGCTGTCGTGCGGCGGCTCGGGTGCCGCCTCGCTCGACAGCTCGGGCGCGATCCGCTGCGCCAGGATCTTTCCCAGCTCGACGCCCCACTGATCGAAGGAGTTGATGTTCCAGATCGCGCCCTGCACGAACACCTTGTGCTCGTAGAGGGCCACGAGCGCGCCGAGCGCCTCGGGTGTGAGTCGTGGCAGCAGGATCGTGTTGCTGGGGTGGTTCCCCGGAAACGTGCGGTGCGGCACCTGGGTGTCGGGCACGCCCTCCGCCCGAAGCTCCGACGCGAGCCTGCCGAAGGCCAACGCCTGCGTCTGCGCGAACAGGTTCGCCATCAACAGGTCGTGGTGCGGGCCCAGCGGATTCAGGCTCTCGCAGCAGCCGATGAAATCGCACGGAACGAGCTGGGTGCCCTGGTGGATGAGCTGGAAGAACGCGTGCTGGCCGTTCGTGCCCGGCTGCCCCCAGACGACCGGCGCCGTCGCGTAGTCCACCCGCTGGCCGGCGCGGTCCACGGACTTGCCGTTGCTCTCCATCTCGAGCTGCTGGAGATAGGCGGGGAAGCGACGCAGGTACTGATCGTAGGGGAGGACGGCGTGGGTGCGGGCGCCCAGGAAGTCGGTGTACCAGATGCCCAGCAGGCCGAGCAGGACGGGCATGTTCCGCTCGAACGGCGCGCTCCGGAAGTGCTCGTCCATCGCGTAAAAGCCCGCGAGCATCTCGCGGAAGCGGGACGGACCGATCGCGATCATCAGCGCCAGGCCGATTGCCGAATCGACGGAGAAACGCCCGCCCACCCAGTCCCAGAATTCGAACATGTTGGCGGTGTCGATGCCGAACCTCGAGACCTCGGCGGCATTCGTGGAGACGGCGACGAAGTGTTTCGCCACGGCCGCGTCGTCCTCGAGCGCGGCCAGGCACCACGTGCGCGCCGTGCGCGCGTTGGTGAGTGTCTCGAGGGTGGTGAAGGTCTTGGAGCAGACGACGAAGAGCGTCTCGGCGGGGTCGAGGCCGCGCGTGGCCTCGGCGAAATCGGTGCCGTCGACGTTGGACACGAAGCGGAACGCGAGATCCCGATCGCTGTAGTGCGCGAGCGCCTCGCAGGCCATGGCGGGACCCAGATCCGATCCGCCGATCCCGATGTTGACCACGTTGCGGATGTGCCTTCCCGTGTAGCCCGTCCAGTCCCCCGAACGCACCCGCTCCGCAAACGCGGCCATCCGGTCGAGCACCGCGTGGACGCCCGGCACCACGTCGCGGCCGTCGACCCGGATGGACGCGCTCCGCGGTGCGCGCAGCGCGACGTGCAAGACCGCGCGCTGCTCGGTCACGTTGATCTTCGCGCCCCGGAACATGGCGTCGATGTGAGCCCGCAGATCGGACGCCTCGGCCAGCTGGACGAGCAGTCGCAGCGTCCGGTCGGTGATCCGGTTCTTCGCGTAGTCGAGGTAGAGGCCGGCGGCCTCGAGGGAGAGGCGCTCGCCCCGCTCGGGATCCTCGGTAAAGAGGCTCCGCAGGTGCAGGCCCCCGATCTCGCTCGCGTGCTCCGCGAGCGCCCTCCACGCGGAGAGCTCTGTCCGTCGCGCTCGCTGCGCCTTCACGTCTGGTTCGCCCGCCGTGCTCGGATGGGTCGGGCCAGTCTACAGCAGGGTCACGCCGGGCACCGGCGCGTCGCTGCGCCGATCGCGGGTACGGCTACAGGCGCAGCGCGTAGTGCGCGCAGCCGAGGAGCGGCGTGCGCGGGTTCAGCGCGACGCTCACCTCGATCTCGGAGAGGAGCGGCCGGAAGCGTCCCTTGTCGAGGAACGCCCGGATGAAGGCGCCGCCTTCGAGCGCGGGCAGGAGCTTCGGCGCGATCCCGCCGCACAAGACGACGCCCCCGAAGGCGAGGCAGCGCAGCGCCATGTTGCCGGCCTCTGCGCCGTACAGCGAGACGAACCGCTCGAGGGCCTCGACGCAGACACCGTCCTGCTCGGCGAGTGCCGCCTCGGCGACGACGGCGCTCGGATCGTTCTCGCGGATCCGCTCGGCCAGCCAGGCCGGCTCGGGCTCGCCGCTCGTCTCGCGCGCGAACCGATAGATGCTGGCCAGCCCCGGCCCCGAGACCACGCGCTCGTAGCTCACGTGGCCGCCGACCTCGCGGCGCAGGTGGCGGAACAGCTCGATCTCGCGCTCGCAGCGCGGCGCGAAGTCGCCGTGTCCGCCTTCGGTCGCGATCGGGTGGTGTCGGCTGCCGTCCCAGTAGAGGATCGCCTCTCCGAGTCCGGTGCCCGCGGCGATCACCGCCACGTTGCCGCGGCGCTCACCCGCGGTCCCGGCCTGGAGCACCGCCCGCTCGTCGTCCGGCAGGAACAGCGTGCCGTAGGCCGTGGCCTCCAGATCGTTGAGCAGCTTCACGGGGGCGCCGCCGACCACCGTCCGCAGCTCGTCCTCGAAGAGCTCCCACGGAAGGTTGGTGGTCCGCACCCGGCCCTCGCGCACCACGCCCGCCACGCCGAGGCAGACGGCGCGCGGCGCCGGGCCCGACGTCGCCTCGAGGAAGCGCTCCAGGATGCCCCGGAAGGATGCATGGTCGCGGCTCGGGAAGGTCGCCTCGCGCCCCAGACGCGGCGACCCCCCTGCATCCTCGACCTCGGCGAGCACCGTCTTCGTGCCGCCGATGTCCCCGACCACGATCATCCGGCCGAGCCGCCGTCGCTCACCAGGGCTGCAGCGAGAAGGAGGGCGATTCTTCCTGCACCGTGAAGTCGGGAGGCGTGTTGATGAGCTTCACCAGTTCCTTCGCCCAGACGTCGATGATCGCCTCGGAGTGCCCCCACCAGGTCACCGCCTTCGGATCGAGCACGCGCTGCCGGGCCTCCTCGCGATCGGCGAACATGCCGAGGATCTCCTGGGTCTCGCCGTCCCGGATGCGTCCCTCCATCGCCACGCTGCCCTTCTCGCCGGCCCGTCGCAGCGGCGGCAGCACGAGGCCCAGCGCACCGAGCGTCGCGTCGTTGGGGGTCACCTCCACGATCGCCATCTCGAGAATCAGCGTGCGGGGGTCCACCTGCTCGACGAGCGTGTAGCGCTTGTTCGGGTCGTAGTAGATGGCGGTGCGGAAGGCGTTGTGCATGTAGCGCGCCAGCAGGTTCGCGCCCTCGCGGATCTTGACGTGCTGCGCCGTGCTCTGATCGTACCAATCCATGTTCATCAGATGGTCGGTGTTGACCGGCTTGATCCAGAGGCGCGTATAGCGGTCGCGCACGTAGTCGGGGCTCACCCAGACGCGGTCGAACGGAAAGCGGTCGCGCTGCTCCGTCATGCGCTCGGGCTCGGGCAGAAAGCCCGAGTCGGGAGCGGGCGCCGCCGGCTTCGACGCGCACGCCAGCGCGAGCGCCCCCGCCAGCAGGGCCGCGCTCGAGGTTCCGCTGCTCCGCCTGATCGCCATCGGCCGTCTCCCGCGTCGCGCCAACCCCGCGCCGACCGCGCACCATACCAAAAGCTGGGGGCCGGGCTCACCCGCCTCGGGACAACCGGGGCGAGAATCCATACAATCCGGCGTTCCGGCCGCCCGGCCGGGAGTAGGGGATGCCCCGGTGTCCGACGGCGAAGACTTCATCCGCAGCATCGTACGGGCCGACGTGGCGGCCGGAAGGCACGGCGGCCGGGTGGCGACCCGGTTTCCGCCGGAGCCGAACGGCTACCTCCACATCGGCCATGCGAAGTCGATCTGCCTGAAC
>CP070734.1:572741-580894 GCA_020347605.1 Deltaproteobacteria bacterium
CCGAGGCGATCCGGCGCCGGCGCGCCCCCGGCTCCTTCGCCACGGGATCCAGACGGACGTGCTGCGCTGATACTCCCGGAACGGTGCGGCCCGCTCGGGCCGTTGCGCCATCCGCCGCTCGGTCATCACCGTCACCGCGGCCAGCACGAGCGAGTTGATGAGCGCGCCCGCAACGCACCACCACACGCCGGTGTTCACGCCGTAGAGCGCCAGGCTCCACCACCAGAGCTGCTCGCCGAAGTAGTTCGGATGGCGCGAATGGCGCCACAGGCCCCGGTCGAGCAGCGGGACGGTGGGCTCGCCGGCCGCCGCGCGCCGCTCGTTCGCGACCATGAAACGGCGCAGCTGGGTGTCCGCGACGTGCGCGATCGCGATTCCCGCCAGACACAGGAGCGTCGCCAGGGTGTCGACGGCGTTCCAGGCCGGAGCGCGGGCGTTCACCGCGTAGAGCGGCAGACACAGCCCGACGAGCATCACCTGTTGCGACAGGAACGCCACGAAGAAGCTCATCCACCACCAGTGCTGCGGAAACCGCTCGCGCCACTCGGCGAATCGCCAGTCCTCGCGCCAGCCGAAGCGCCACTCCTCGCGGCGGAAGTAGGAGTGGGTGAGGCGCACGCTCCAGACGCACACGAGGCCGAGCGCGACGCCGGCGCGCAGCGGGTGGCCGGTGTGCGCCGGATGTGCCCAGTAGTAGAGCCCCATCAGCACGGGCAGCAGTGTCCAGTAGGGGTCGATCAGCCACGTGCTGCGCTGTGCCAGTGCGATCAGCCAGAACAGCAGCGTGACGTTCACGAAGAAGACGACGTTGAGCAAGGCGATCGGGTGTTGAACGCCGTAGGCGCAGAGCGAGCCGAACAGCGCGGACAAGTCCCAGACGGGGACCGGTGTGCCCCCGGCGTCGGCGCCGCAGGTCGTGACGAAGTGGCGGACGAAGAAGATTCCCGGGACGGCGACGATCCCCAGCAGGAGCGCATTGCCGAGCTGGCGCGCGGGCGCGAGGGGCGGTCGCGGCGAGACGTGTCCGGTCGGGCCCGGCATGCCGCCTTCTGAACCTCCATCGGACGGCTGCCGCGAGGCCTGCGCGGGGCGGACCGATCTAGCGGACCGATTCGCCTCCGAGGTACTCGCCGACGACGCCCGCGGCAATGTAGCCCGGTCCGCCGAGGATCATCCCGCCCGGGTACATGGAGGCACCGCCGACGAACAGGCCGGGGATGGGCGTCTCGGAGTGGGAGCACAGGTCGTTGGGCCGCAGATAGCCCATCTGGAGCGGCGTGTAGGCGCCGTGCTTGATGGAGCCGCGCTTCATGGTGGTGAGCTTCGCCTCGATGTCCAGCGGCGTGTAGTGGCGGCGGAACACGATGTCGCCGATCTGCGCGTACTCCTGGAGCAGCCGAACGCAGCCGTCCGCGAACGCCTTGGCCTCCGTCTGCCAGGCGGGGTCGTACTTCACCACGGCCTCGGCGCGCAGCAGGTCGTGGCCCGCGGGGGCCATGGTGGCGTCGAAGCGGGACGCGTGGGTCACGTGGAGCCATTCGCAGGTGTCCACCCCGCCGGCGTCCACGCGCTCGAGGTGATCGAAGAGCTCGTCCTCGGTCTCGAGGCCGCAGAACACGATCATCGCCTCGCCGACCCGGGGATCGGCGGCCCGGAACGAGACGCCGCCGCGAATGCCCAGGTGCAGACCGAACATCGAGCGCTCCTCCCACTCCCAGGACTCCGCCGCCCGGCGCAGGTTCTCGGGCAGCGCCTCGGCGTCGATCAGCTCGAAGAACGTCTGCTCGGGGTTCAGCGTCGAGACCACCGCCCGCGCTTCGAAGCGCCGGCCATCGGCGGTCTCGACGCCCACGGCCGCGCCCTCCTGCGTGACGATGCGCGTGGCTTCGCAGGCGTCGAGCACGGTGCCGCCGTCGCGCAGGAAGGAGCGGTAGATCGCGGAGGACAGGCGATGCGACCCGCCCTTCACGAGTCCGGCCGACAGCATGCGGCACAGGTAGAGCGGGTAGAGGTAGCCGAGCGGGTCGTCGAGATGCATCCCCCACATGGCGGGAAACGAGAGCAGCGCCATGCGCACGCGCGGATCGCGGATGCCGTACTCGTCGAGCATCTCGACGAAGCTCAGCTCGGAGATCTCGGCGAGTCGCTGGCCCACGGGTGTCTCGCCGAACTCGACCATCTGATCCAGCGCCGGCTCGGGCAGCTCGTACGTCATCGGGATCAGGTACTGCTCGAGCATGGGTTGGAAGTCGTCCCACATGCGCTGGAAGGCAGACGCGTCGTCCGGGCACAGGGCGGCGATGGACGCGGCGGTCTGGCCCGGATCGCGGGAGAGGACGAGCGAGCTGCCGTCGCGAAACGGGAAGGCGGCGGCCACGTCCGGGTAGAGGTAGCGGACGCCGCGGTTGGCGAGATCCAGGTCGGCGTGCGCCGGCATGACGTCGCTCATCATGTGGTACACGGCGTGCAGGTTGAGTCGGAAGCCGAAGTACTCGTCGGTGTTGAGGCCACCGCCGGTCTCGTGGCGGCGCTCCAGGAGCAGCACGCGATGACCCGCGCGCGCGAGGTAGGCCGCGCAGATCAGCCCGTTCGGACCCGCGCCGATCACGACCGCGTCGTAGCCTTCCTCGCGCGTCATGCCCGATCCTCCGCCGCCCCGCCCGGCTTCCACTTGTCGTCGACGCCCAGATTGAGCGGAATGCGCCCGAGGTTGGCCAGGAACCAGTCCATGGGCTTGGCGCACCACCACGAGGCGTCGCGACAGTCGAGGTCCTCGGCCACCTCGACGGCGGCCAGGTAGCCGGTGGCGAGATGGGTGGCGCCGTACGGATGGATCGAGTTCGAGAGGTAGAGCCCGGGGAAGAAGCTGCGCGACACGCCCTTCTCGACGACGCCCGGCAGGGGGCGGTTCGCCCCGAACTGCTCGGGGATGGCGCTGCCGCCGATCATGTTGCCGCGGATCGCGGACGGGTTGCCGTTCTCCTGATCCAGGGGCGTGTTGATGTGGCGCTCCAGGACGAGGTCCTTGAAGCCGGGCGCGTACGCCTCGTAGCGATCGGTGAGCGCGTCGGCCAGGGCCTCCCCGAGCCCGCCGCGCCAGGCGTCCCAGCCGTTCAGGCGGGTGCCCCGCCAGCGCCGCGGCCGCGGGGGGACGCTCATCCACGCCATCACCGTGTGGCCGCCGGGCGGAGCCTGGGACGGGTCGGCGCGCGTGAAGTTGAACCAGCCGCCCATGGCGCGATCGGGCACGACGCCCGCCATCACGTCGCTCTGGGCGCCGCGGATCTCGTCGAGGCTCTCCCCTCCGAAGTAGCCGACCCACGAGCGTTGGATGGCCGGATCGTAGGCCGCCGAGGCGAACTCGGGGTCTCCCTTCATCGCGTAGTGGACGCCGACCAGCTGTGGATCGTCGTAGTTGAAGTACTTGATGCGGCGCGCCCAGTCGGCGCCGATCACCTCTTCGCCCAGCATCCAGAGGAAGGTCGGAACCAGCGTGACGTTCGAGACGACGACGCGCGCGCCGATCTCTTCGCCCGGCAGGAGCGCGTCGGGGGAGAGCCGGATCCCGCCGGCGCGCCCGTCGCGCACCGTGATCTTGTCGACCGGACACGTGGTCCAGATCTCGCCGCCGTGGCTCACGAAGCACTGCACCAGCGCGTGCGTGAGGGCGTGCGATCCGCCGCGGGCCGTGTGCACGGCCATCGGCAGCATGCCGGAGAGGCTCAGCACCTGCGGGCCGACCCGCCGATTGAGCGGCCACTGTCCGGTGAACTCCCCCAGCGCGCCGGTCACGGTGCGGACCGCCTCGGATTCGAACAGCACCTCGAGCAGCTCGAAGCCCGTCATCCGGCTCACGTCGTCGCCCGTGAGTGGCGCGCCCAGGGCGGACAGCAGACCGTCGTTGAACGCCGCGACGCGGTCGGCCAGCTCGGAGCTGGGAGGCGCGAACAGCGACTGCCGGTTGATCTCGAGGGCGTCCGCCCCGTGCTCCATCAGGTACGCGCCCACCTTCGTCAGCACGGCGGCGTCGTGTTCGGAGTGCCGGCCGACACTCTCGTGGGTCCGCATCGGATCCAGGGCCTGCACCGTGTTGGTGCCGTCCGAGAAGGGCTTCGCGAACAGGACGTCGGTGCCGAGCAGCTGGAGGCCGAAGCGCTCGAGCTCGAGGTCCGCCATCGCCGGACTCATCGACGGCACCAGCCAGGCGGCGTGCGTGTTGTGCAGGAAGCCCGGCAGTCCGAGCTCGACGGTGTCGCAATGGGCGCCGCATTGACCGCGCGCCTCGAACAGGCCGACCCGCAGGCCCGCCTTCGCCAGGTAGGCGGCGGTGGTCAGGCCGTTGATGCCGCCGCCGATCACGATCACGTCGTAGTCGCGCATCCGTCCGCTCCCCGCGATCCCCGAAACCCGAGTCAGATCGGTCACTTCCGACCCGAGCCGGGATGCGCTCTGCCGGCGTCTCCCGGCCGCCGCGCACGGAGATGGCCGCCCAGACGCTACGAGAGCGTCCCGCGCGCCGGGATGACCCCGGTCATACCGGCG
The DNA here is from genome assembly GCA_020347605.1 of Deltaproteobacteria bacterium. Lineage (GTDB taxonomy): Bacteria > Myxococcota_A > UBA9160 > UBA9160. The sequence goes on from CP070734.1 coordinate 577,284, forward strand.
AGGGCTGGGCGCCTCCTATCCTGTTTGGACGCGCCCGGTCGGGGTCGGATCGACCGGTCTCGTGGCGTCGGAGGTTTCCGAGTGAGGCTCAGATCCCGTGGTCTCGGTCGCAAGGAGCTCGTGATGGACTTCCGCGAGTACGAGGTCGTTCGTCAGGGAGACGAGCTCGTCGTGGTCGGTACCGTGCGCGATCCGGTCAACTGGGACTTCACGATCCGCATCTGCGAGGACGACGTGCCGGGTCTCGCTCGGCTCGCCCTGCGTCGCAGCCTGCTGGGCATGCTGCTGGGCTCGCTGTTCAAGCGCCGCCGGCGGCACCACTGGAGTCAGGAGCACCCCGAGCACATCGCCGAGGGCCGGAGGCGCCGCGCGGCGACCCGCGACAACGCCGCCGAGCGGGCGCGCAAGAGCCTCGAGCCGCTGAGCCGAAAGAGCCTGCGTCCGGCCCGCGAGCGCGCGCGGCCCGGCCGCGAGCTCGTCCGGCCCGCGCGCTCCCCCGCGCAGGCGGTGCGGCCCGGGGACGGGGCTCGAGATGCGGCGGCGTCGCCGCCGGACGAGGATCCGATCGAGATCTCGTCGGCCGCCGGCTGAGACCGGCGGGCGCGCGCAGGACGGCTTCGACGCGGCGGCTCCCTCAGCCCGCGCCGAGTTCCGCCCGCTTCACCACGCGGCAGAGGGGCTCCGGGTGCGACGTGGCGCGCACCCAGCGCACGCACATGGTGCCGTGGTCGTGCCCCGCGGTGTCGATCCAGTTCGGCACACCGGGGTCCCGGTGCGCCACGACCAGCCGGACCGAGCCGTCCTGCTCGAGCTGCGCCGTGTGGCTGTTCAGGTGGACGCGTCGGAACCGGTAGTCGAGCGACTCGGCCCAGATGTTTCCGAGCTGGAAGTTCCAGTAGTCGCACTTCGGTGGCACGACCTCCACCAGCAGCGCCTCGTCTTCGGCGAGCTCCCACAGGCCCAGCCAGATCCGGATGTTCGGATCGCCGCCCAGCCGGCGGTGCTGCTCCTCGTCCGGCAGGTGAAAGCGGTTGACGGGTGCCCGCTCGCGGAACCCCTGCACCCAATCGGCGAACCACGAAGCGGCGCCGATCGCGTACATCGCGGATCCCAGCAGCTGTCCGGGAACGCGCGCCGGGTCGAGGGGCGGCGGGGGCGCGTCCGTCTCGAGGCATTCGATCGCGATCTCCACCGGCCGCTCGCTCGAGCGGTCGAGGAACGTCTGGCGCACGAGGATCTGGGAGGTGTCGGGGCTCATGCGCAGCCAGTTGCCCGGCTGCGGCTCCCGGCTGGCCAGGATCTCGAAGCTCCCGTCCGGGGCGATCTCGAGCTCCGAGTCGTGAAGGTGGCCCGCGCCGCCCGCGATCCGCTCACGGGCCGCGAAGTTCTGGCTCTGCGCGGCGAAGCTCAGGTAGTGGACGCTGCCGCGCCGGCCGCGCAGCCGATAGGTGTAGCGGGAGTTCACCGAGGCGCCGAGATAGTAGTTGTCCGGATTGTCGAGACCCATCTTCACCATCTCGGGCAGGGCGCGGAACACGGGATGTTCGGGGCCGGTGCCCTCGGCGAAGGAGTGGAAGCCCGCGCGCAGCAGGCGCGTCAGATAGCGTAGGCCTTCGGCGCGGTCGAACGCCGATGTCGCGAAGCCATCCCGCAGGATCACGTCTCCCGCCTTCTTCAGGAGCTCGCAGAACTCCGTCCACGCCTCCCCGCGCTCGACCTTCGCGACCGGATCGTCCGCCACGGCTCAGCTCGCCTCCTCGAGGTGGATTCCGAAACGCGCGATGTACGCCGCGAAGCGCTCCCGGACCTGCGCGGCGCGTAGCCCGTACTCCTCGAGGCGGTACTCGTGCGCGCCGTGTTTGCCCTTCGGATTCGCCTGCGCCTGCGCACGCATGGCGGAGCGCGCGGGGCTCGCCAGCGGAATCTGGAAGTGCGCGTAGACGCGTTCTGCGACCGCCAATCCGTCCTCCACGAACGCGTCGTGGCTCACGTCGATGAAGCGCGCGGGGTCGGAGCGATCCCGCGCCGCCAGACCGCGTTCGAGCGACGTGGCGTAGAAGTCCATCACGACCGGACCGAGTGCACGCGGATCCACCTCGACGTTCCCCGACATGAGCGCGTGGGTCATGCTGCAGATCGACGCCGTGCAGAGCAGCGGGTCGCGATGGCTCCACACGATCGAGACGTCCGGAAAGGTCTCGATCAACACGTCGATGGCCCACATGTGCGCCGGCGCCTTGAGCAGCCAGCGCGTCCCCGGACGCTGCCAGTCGAGCATCTGCAACAGCGTCCGGTAGTAGGCGTACATGCCCCGCAGATCCTGCTTCCGGTACCAGGAGGCGTACGGCTCCATCATCACCTCGCTGCCGAGCTGGACGCCGTTCATCGCGTAGGCGTGGAGCAGGACGCACTCCTCCGGCGTGTCCGCGCTGGTGAAGTGGATCTTGCTGAACTCCGGATTCTTCGCGCGGGCCTCGGCCTGACGCGCGTCGATCGCCTCGCGACGCGGGTCGGGCTGGCCCGGCGCGAGTCCGTCGAGCGGGTCCGGGAACTGCGTCTCCCACATCCGGAGCGGGCGCGCCGACGGATCGGCGGCGAGCCGGTTGAACAGCGCCGAGGTTCCGGAGCGCGGCAGACCCGTCAGGACCATCGGCTTCGCGATCTCGCGCTCCCGGATCTCCGGATGCCTGCGCAGCGCCGCCTGCACCCGGAGCCGCGTCGTGAGCAGGTGCAGCAGCCGCCGGTACCTTCGCCTCCGGCCCGTCTCGGTCAGCGGGTTCGTGTCGTAGGTCTCGAGCAGGACGCGCAGGCCCGCGCGGTAGTCCTCCGGGCCGAAGTCCGACAGGCCCGTCGCGCGGCGCGCTTCCTCGAGCAGCCGTTCTTCGTCGAACACCACGTCGCTCATCGCCGCGCTCCTCGCAGGTCGGATGCCGAACCTTCAAGATCCCGGCCGCGTTTTGACGCGCCCCAACCGCAGCCCAGCCCTATGTTAGACCTTGCGCCAGATCCAGGGGCAAGCGACCCGTTCCCGGCGCCTGCGTCTCGATCTGGCTCGCAGCCCCAGCTGTCCAAATTTCTGTTTGCAGCCATAGCAGGTCTCGGCGCTCCCATCGCGCATCTCCGGCACACCTCGAGCACCCGTACCCGGTCTCGGCCTGTTTCAACGCCAGCGCGATCTGTGGATCGGTAGAACGGCCCTTGATGATTCCCGGCACTCTTCCCCCTTGTGGGAAACCGAGCACCCGGCGAGGGTCAGGATTCCGGGATTGGGGCAACGACGAACGAGCCCCACGCCTCGCCCTCCATTCCGCTGCGAGACCATCGTGACGCCCTCGGAGTGGAAGCTCACTCGATCCGATCTCACTCTGTTCTTGCAACGCTTGGCCGAGCGTGAAGCGACGAGGTCGGCGGCGTAAGGCCCGCGGGGAATCTCGATTGAAGTCGGGAGCCAGAGAACGTGGCGAGTGCCTGGTGACCTGCCCGGGCTGCCATCGACATGCTCTAGGACGTGGATGCAGTGGACCTCGTCGAAGGCGTCGTGCGCGAGCGGCCAGGGGAGGTCCTCCATGTGGTGCACGACGTCGACGCCCGGCAACCCGAGCTTGTCCATG
>CP070734.1:580994-589036 GCA_020347605.1 Deltaproteobacteria bacterium
ATCCTGGTCGACGGCCGCGTCGCGAAGCTCCTGGAGCAGCTCGACGAGATCCTGGGCTCGCTCGTCGACGCGGTCGGCCCGCACACCGACGTGCTGCTGCTCTCCGATCACGGCTTCCGCCGCTACCAACACGTGTTCAATCTCGACAGCTGGCTCCTCGAGGAATCGCTGGCGGCGCTCGTTCCGGAGCCCGCCTCCCGGCCGCCACGCGCGGCCACCACATTGGCCGAGGGCGTCCCGCGCGATCACGAGCGGCGCATCGCCGAGTTCGACATGACGCGCACCCGCGCGTTTCCGGTGGCGTCGGAGGGAAACTTCGGAGGCGTGCGCCTGAACCTCGCAGGGCGGGAGCCCGCGGGAATCGTCGCGCCCGCCGACGCCGAGCGGGTGCTCGACGAGATCCGCGCGCGCCTCGAGGCGATTCGCACGCCGCAGGGCGAGCCCCTCGTCCGCCGCGTGCAACGCGCCGCGGAGCTCTATCCGGGCCCCCACAGCGAGCTGCTGCCGGACCTGCTGTTCGAGCTTCACCCCGCCTACAACGTGCTGACGATCACGCGCGGCGAGGTATTCCTCGATGTCGAGTCGGTCAACCACGAGCGCACCGGCATCCTGGCGGGCGCCGGACCGGGCATCGCGCGGCTCGAGGAGCGCGCCCGGTTCTCCATCTTCGACGTCGCGCCCACCGCGCTCCACCTGCTCGGTCTGCCGATCTACGACGACGTGCACGGGCGGCTCCTGCGCGAGATCCTCGCGGAGCCGAGCCCGCCGCGGCGCGTTTCGGAGGCGGACGATCCGCCCGACTCGCCGCGCTTCCTGCGCTTCCTGCGCGAGGATCCGGGTCTCTCCCCGGAAGAGGCGTTGGAGCTGCGCATGCGGCTGCGCGCGCTGGGCTACGTCGAGTGAGGCCGCGCGCGGTCCGGCGAACCCGCTACAGGAGGCCGTCGTTCATGGCCTGCAGGACGAAGAGCCCCTCGCCTGCGCTCAGCATGGGCTTCTTCATCAGCTCGTAGAGCCGCGCCCGGCGCGCCTCGCGTTCGGGATCCGGCAGCGGCTTCGCGCCGGGGCGGCGCGCAGCGTCGCGCGCGGGCAGTCCGAACAGCTCGAGCTCGCGATCCTGCCAGCCAGCCAACCCGAGCAGCGCGGGAACGGCCTCCGGACCGGCGGCCACCACCCGTCCCTCCGCGAGCGCGAGGGCGTCCGGACGTTCGGCGACGATCCGCCCGGGGTCCACGGCCGCCCGCACGAGCGCGACACCGGACCGATCCCGCACCAGGATGACCAGCACCGGCTCCCCGCTCGCGCGCGCCCCGAACCACCGCGGTCCCGCGAGCGCCGCGGCGAGACCCAGCGCGGTGACGAGGCTGGCGGTCGCGACCGCGATCTGCGTGCTGCGCATCGGCCTCTTGTCGACGCCGCAACGGACCAACCTGAGCGTCCCGTCGCGGCCCCGCGCCGCGGGCGCCGCTCAGCCCGGCCGACCGTCGGCGCGCGGTCGCAGCAGGATCGGCGCGTAGGCGACCACGAACAGCAGGAAGGCGACCAGCCAGAGCGTCCCGGCCAGCACCAGCAGCCGCGCGTACCCATGTGGCGCGAACAGCGGAACCAGGACGCGCACCACCGCGGCGAGCGGAACCAGCGCAAATGCGACGACCACGGCACGCGGAGGGACGAACGGACGGCCCGTATGGCCGAGCGCGATGCGCGCCATCATGCCCAGCGTCACCGTCCCCATGCCGCCCGCGGTGAACGCGTGCAGACCGAGCAGCGGTGCGAGGGGCAGGCGCGTGGACAGCGCGGTGAGCGCGAAGCCCACCACCAGCCACGCGTAGCCGACGAACAGCACCCACAAGAGCGGCTGGGACCAGATGCGCGCGTCGTACCAGGCCGCCAGCCGAACGGCGTGGCAGAGCGCGGCCAGCGCCGCCACGCCGCAAAACAGCGGGACGGGGATCAGCTCGGGCGTCGCCGGGCGCAGCGCGGCCAGCGCCACGATCGAAGCCAGCGCGAGGCCGTCGAGGATGGGCCAACTGCGCGGCTGCGCACCGGGCAGCGCGCCGCGCGTGAAGAACGGCACCACGCGCCCGGCGATGATCGCGATCAGCAGCACGATGCCGTCTACGGCGAGCCGGGTTCCGATCCATGCCGAGCCCGTGGCAAGGCCGAGCGCCTCGAGGTGGATCAGGAGATTGGCCAGCGCGAGCGCCGCAAGCACCAGCAGGAACACCAGGTTGCGTCGCTGACCGCTCCGCAACAGCGGGATCGCCACCGCGATCGTGAGGGCGGGTAGAAAGGCGAGATCGAGCGCCGCGACCGCGCCGGCGGCGGCGTCTCCGACAACAAAGGGTGTCACACGGCCGACGAACCAGAGCCCGACGAGTGCGGCCAACGCACCCCCGGTCGGCGTGGGCAAACCCGTCCAGTTGCGCACGGCCGTGAGCAGGAAGCCCGCCACGACGGCGGTCAGGTACCCGAACAGCATCTCGTGGGAGTGCCAGCCGGCCGAGCCGCCCGCGCGATCGAAGTAGGCCGGCGCCGCCACGCCGCCCTGAAGGATCGCGATCCAGACCGCCATCAGCGCGACGGCAGCCAGGCCGGCCGCCAGGAAGAACGGGCGGAAGCCGAGCGCGAAGAGAACTCTCGGGGTCACGATACCCCCTCCCCGGCTGCGGATCCGTTCCGCGCGTCCGGCGCCGCGAACGTCGAGCGCGCTCACCCCGCCGCCGGCGGGAGGTGCCGCTCCATGAAGGCGAAGATCCGCCGCCAGCCGTCCTCGGCCACGTCCGGGTCGTAGCGGATGGCGAGCAGGGGCCGGCTCAACGCAGACGACACCGGGTGGTCGCCGTCGGTGAGGAACGAGTGTCCGACCGCGTCGAACGTGTGGCTCTCGTGGGGCACGCCGAGCGCAGAGAGCCGCTCCGAGAGGCGTTCGCCGTTGCGGCCGAAGACCCGATCCCGACCGCCGTAGCATCCGATCACGGGACCGATGCCCTGCAGGAGCGGCGTCTCCGGAACGACTCCGTAGTTCGTCGAGACCGCGCCCCAGTGTCGCCCGACCGCGAGCGCGAATCCGCCGCCGAAGCAGAACCCGATGATGCCGATCGATTCGCGGGCGAGCCCCGTCTCGTCCGTCAGCCAGTCGCGCGCGCGGATCGCCTGGTCCACCGCCGCGCCCTCACCGGTCGCGACGGCGCGCATCGCCCGAGCGATGCACGCCGGCCGGAAGCCCGGCGCGAAGAGGTCGGGTGCAACCGCGGCATATCCGGCCCGGCCGAAGCGCTCGACCACGCGGTCGATCTCCGGCTGCCGGCCGAGCAGCTCGTGGATGATCACCATGCCGCGCCGGGGACGTTCGGGCAGACACGCGTAGGCGGGTTCCGCGCGGGCGCCCACCGCACCCGGAATTTCGACGTCGAACCCGGCGCTCAAGACCCGACCTCCCGCACACCGACCCGTTCTGGATTTCCGGCAGGCGAGACTGTAGCGTGAACCGGATCCCTTCCGGGGGATCCGAAGCCGCATTCCAGGAGACGATCGGAACGGCGCAGCAGACGGCCGTTCGCGGGGACAACGGTGCGCGCGCAGGCGCTGGACTTTCACGGAAAGGGCGGGCTCCGGTTGATCGCCGACGCGTGGGGCGATCCCGGCGCGGCGCCGGTCTTGCTGCTGCACGGGGGCGGCCAGACGCGATACGCGTGGGGCGGAACCGCCCGGGCGCTCGCCCGGGCGGGCTGGTACGCGATCTCCCTCGACCTGCGCGGCCACGGCGAAAGCGACTGGGACCCCGACGGCGACTACAGCGCCGAGGCCTTCGTCGAAGATTTCCTGGGCGTGAGCTCCGGCCTCGCGCGGAGGCCGGCCGTCGTCGGCGCGTCGCTCGGGGGGATCACCGCGCTCCTGGCCGAGGGAGAGTCCGCGGGCGGGATCTGCAGCGCGCTGGTGCTCGTCGACATCGTCCCCAAGATGGAGCCGGAGGGCGTGGAGCGCATCGTCGGGTTCATGCGCGCGGCGCCCGACGGGTTCGCGAGCGTGCAGGAGGCGGCGGACGCGATCGCATCGTACCTGCCGCACCGCGCCCGCCCGCGAGACCTTTCGGGCCTCCGCAAGAACCTGCGCCGACACGACGACGGGCGCTATCGCTGGCATTGGGATCCGCGCTTTCTGTCGGGCCACAACCGGCTTTCGGCGGCGCGCGATCCGGATCGGCTGCGCACGGCCGCGCGGGCGCTGCGCGTACCCACGCTGCTCGTGCGCGGCCGGATGAGCGAGCTCGTCAGCGAGGACGGGGCGCGCGAGTTCATAGAGCTCGTGCCGCACGCGCGCTACGTCGACGTGTCGCGCGCGGGTCACATGGTCGCGGGCGACCGCAACGACGTCTTCAGCGAAGCGGTGATCGACTTCCTCGAGGGGTTCCGCGAGTCTGGGTCGGCCTGACCGCTGCGAGGCGATGCCAGCGGGCGACGCACGGGAGCTGCGTCTGTGCGAAGACGACACGTCGCGGGCTTTGGAGACCGGGCTGCGATCGTCGGCATCGGCGAGAGCGAGTACGCCCGCGGCTCGGACAAGGATGCGGTCGAGCTGATGCTCGACGCGGCCCATGCCGCGTTGGACGACGCCGGGCTCTCGCCTGCGGAGATCGACGGCCTGATTCCGCCGCCGATCTACACGACGTCCGAGGAGCTCGCGGCGAACCTCGGCATCGACGATCTTCGCTACGCCGTCACGGTGCACATGGGCGGCGCGAGTCCCACCGCGGCCCTGCAGAGCGCCGCGCTGGCCGTGAGCCACGGCGTGGCGTCGAACGTGCTCATCGTGCTCGGCTGGAACGGCTACTCGGCGTTTCGCCCCAAGCCGGGTGTCACGCCGAAGCGAAGCATGGGCGGCATGACGGCGCTGGCGACGACGGTCGCCGACTACTACCTGCCGTTCGGGGCCGTCTCCGCCGTGCAGTTCTACGCGTGGATCGCGATGCGTCACATGAAGACGTACGGAACGAAGGCCGAGGACATGGGCGCGGTGGCGCTCGCCTGCCGCAAGCACGCCCAGACGAACGAGCGCGCGCTGATGCGGGGCCGGCCGCTCACGATGGAGCAGTACCTCGCGTCGCGCTGGGTCTCCGAGCCGTTCCGGCTCTACGACTGCTGCCTCGAGACCGACGGCGCGTGTGCGGTTGTGGTCACCAGCGCGGAGCGCGCGCGCGACCGGCCCCATCGCCCCGTCTTCATCCTGGGCGCCGCCGAGGGGCACCCCTACCCCGCCGACGACATCCCCAGCCGATCCGACCTGTTCGAGATCGGGCTCCGGCACGCGGCACCGCGGGCGTTCGGGATGGCGGGCATCCGGCCGCACGACGTGGACTTCCTGCAGGTGTACGACTGCTTCACGTACGTGGTGCTGCTCCAGCTCGAGGCGCTCGGGCTCTGCGAGCCGGGCGAGGCGGGGGACTTCGTGCGGGACGGCCGCATCGAGCTCGGCGGCGAATACCCGCTCAACACGCACGGCGGTCTCCTGTCACAGGCGCACGTCCTGGGACTGAACCACGTCGTCGAAGCGACGCGTCAGCTGCGGGGTGAGGCGGGCGCCGCCCAGGTCGCCGATGCCGAGCTGGGCGTGGTGACCGGTTGGGGCGACTTCGGCGACGGGAGCCTCGTGATCCTGCGCCGCTAGCCGGATGCGGCGTCGCACGAAGGCCGCGGGCGGGAGGAACGCGAGACGCGAACGCGGCCCGCGGCCGCTTCGTCACTTGTGGCCGAGAGGCCCCCCGCCGGCCAGATACTTCCTCTGCACCGCCCGGGCCAGGTCCACGTCGTTGATGTTCGCCAGCGTGCACAGCCAGGCCAGCACGTCGGCGAACTCTCCCTCGAGGTTCGCCGGATCGTCGCCGTGCAGCGCCGTCGCCAGCTCGCCGACCTCCTCGATCAACCACATGAACGTGGCGGGCGTGCCCCGCGCGCGGTCGGTCTCGTAGTAGCGGTCGCGAATGTGCTGCTGGAAGGCCTGGATCGTCACGGAGTGATCGGCCATGTGGCGTCCCCCGGGCCATTCTGGCCACGGGCGCGTTCGGCTGCAAGCCGTACACTCGCGGCGGCTCCGGCACCGGCCGATGCGAGCCCCGAACCGCGAGGAGCGCTGCGCGCGTGGATCTCTCGTTCCTGCCGACCGTCAACGCCTCGCTCAACGGCGCGGCCATGATCCTGCTGATCGCGGGTCGGGTGTTGATCCGCAAACGACGCGTCGAGGCCCACCGCGCGGCGATGCTGGGCGCATTCGGGCTCTCCTGTCTCTTTCTTGCGCTGTACGTGACGCACAAGGTGTGGCGGGGATTCGAGCACACGGCCTTCGAAGCCGCTGGGGCCGCCAAGCTCGCCTATCTCGTGATCCTGTTCTCGCACCTCGTCCTCGCGATGGCCGTGCCGGTGCTGGCCATCGCGATGATCCGCCTCGCCCTCACGCGCCGACTCGAGACCCACCGGCGGCTCGCGAAGCTGGCCTGGCCGATCTGGATGTACGTCTCGGCCACCGGCGTGGTGATCTACCTGATGCTCTACCACCTGAACCCGGGAGCCCCCTGAGCCCGCGCCGGGACCCGGCGCAGCGCGCGCCCACGTCCGGGCCCCCGACGGCGAACTTGAGAATCCGCCCGAATTGGGCTACCCCGCCTCGCGACCGGCGGTCCGCGTGATCGTCCCACGCCTTGGAGCGCCGGGTTCCAGCGAAGCGTAGAACGCAGTTTTACAAACGAGCCGGCCGGGACGCGTACCGGAACCGAGCCGCCGTCCGCCAGGAGACGCGCATGGGAGCGAGCCGGAAACTCCACATGGCACGGGTGTTTCTCGTCGTCGCCGCGCTTTCGGTCGGCGCCGCCGCGGCGGCGCAGGATCTCGAGCGCGGAGAGCAGCTCTACATCCTGTGTAAGCAGTGCCACGGTCCCGCGGGGGCCGGAAACCCGGAAGCCCTGGCGCCGGCCATCGCCGGCCTGCCCGCCTGGTATTCGAACGCCCAGCTCCAGACGTTCCGGAGCGGCGGGCGCGGCCTCCACCCCGACGACGTCGGGGGGCTTCGGATGTACCCGATGGCCCGCTGGCTCGAGAGCGACGCCGACGTCGCGGCGGTGGCCGCCTACGTCGCGAGCCTGCCGCCGGCCCGGCCGGAGCCGGTCCTCGAAGGGGGCGACCCGGCCCGCGGCGCGCAGATGTACCAGGGCGTCTGCATCGCCTGTCACGGCCCGGACGGCCGCGGCAACGAGGCGATCGGATCCCCGTCCCTGCTCGATTCGAGCGACTGGTACCTGCTCTCGTCGCTCAAGAAGTTCAAGGCGGGCATTCGCGCGGGCAACCCGCAGAACCCCAACAGCACCCTGATGCGGGGCATGGCCGCGCAGCTGGCAGACGAGCAGGCCATGAAAGACGTCATCGCGTACGTGTTGACGCTGCGCGACGGCAACTAGAACGAGCGGCGAGGCGGAGATCGAAGATGGCGAAGACGTATTCGTCCGAAGAGCTCGCGTATCGAACGTTTCTCATCACCATGGCGGGCGTCGGTGCCTTCATCGCCGTGGTGTTCCTCTTCATCCTCTGAGGGAGGTCGACCGTGATCGAGCGATTCGTCCCGGCCGCTTCCAGCTACGCATCCGACATCGACTTCCTGTTCACGCTGATCTTCGTGCTGGTCGGTGTCTGGTTCGTGGCGAGCGAGGCGGTCTTCTTCTGGCTGCTCTGGCGCTTCCGCAAACGCGACGGCGTCCCCACCCAGTACGTCACCGGCGAGCTCAAGAGCGAGAAGCGCTGGATCACGATCCCGCACCTCATCGTGCTGGTCTTCGACGTGTTCATCATCATCGGCGCCGTCCGGGTCTGGTACGACATCAAGCAGAATCTGCCCCCGGCGGACCGGACGGTGCGCGTGATCGGCCAGCAGTGGGCCTGGACGTTCGTTCACCCCGGGCCGGACGGCGCGCTCTACACGGCGGATGACATCGAGACCGTGAACGAGCTGCACGTCCAGGTCGACACGCTCTACCACTACAAGCTCGAGTCGAAGGACGT
>CP070734.1:589136-597171 GCA_020347605.1 Deltaproteobacteria bacterium
TTCGCCGAATTGGCCCCCTGCTAACTTGATCGCCGTCGGCCGTCCCGGATTCCGGGTACGCGCCGGCAGCGCGCCTCACCCCGCGAGGCTCTGATGTCCGACCTGCTCGCTCGCATTGCCGAGATCGAGGCCCGCGCCAAGGAACTCGAGGAGCGGCTCGCCGACCCCGCCGTGGCCGCCTCGCCCAAGGAGTACGCGCAGGTCGCCAAGGAGTTCAGCGCCGTCCGGCCGCTCGTCGATGCGGGAGAGCGCTACCGCCGCACGCGGAAGGAGCTGGCCGACGCGCAGGCGATGTCGTCGGAGTCGGACGAGGAGTTGCGCGCGCTGGCGCGAGCGGAGGTCGATCGGCTCGAGGAGGAGCGCGAGAAGCTCGAGGCCGAGATCCACCAGCTTCTGATCCCGGCGGACCCGAACGACGAGAAGGACGTGATCCTGGAGATCCGAGCGGGCGCGGGCGGTGACGAGGCGGCGCTCTTCGCCGCAGACCTGTTTCGCATGTACCAGCGCTACGCCGAAGCGCACGACTGGACGCTCGAGCCGCTCTCCTCGTCGGAGACGGGCACCGGTGGATTCAAGGAGGTGATCGCCAGCATCCGCGGTGGGCGGGTGTGGAGTCGGCTCAAGTACGAGCGCGGGGTGCACCGCGTACAGCGCGTTCCCACGACCGAATCGCAGGGGCGCATCCACACGTCCACGGTCACGGTCGCCGTGCTGCCCGAAGCCGCCGAGGTCGAGGTCGAGATCGACCCCAAGGATCTGCGCATCGACGTGTTCCGCTCGTCCGGTCCGGGCGGGCAGAGCGTCAACACCACGGATTCGGCAGTGCGCATCACGCACCTGCCCAGCGGGTTGGTGGTGCAGTGCCAGGACGAGAAGTCGCAGCACAAGAACAAGTCGCGCGCCATGAAGATCCTGCGCGCGCGGCTGCTGCAGGCGATGGAAGATCGCGCCGCGGAGGAACGCGCCACCGAGCGTCGCGCGCAGGTCGGCACGGGCGAGCGCAGCGAGCGCATCCGCACCTACAACTTTCCGCAATCCCGCGTGACCGACCACCGCGCGGGCGTCACGCTGCACCGGCTCGACGAGATCATGGAAGGCGACCTCGAAGAGCTGTTCGACGCGGTTCGCGATCGGCTGACCGACGCGGCCACGCGAGAGGCGCGCGGGTGATGGCGAACTCCACCTGGACGGTGCTCGAGCTGTTGCGCTGGACGCAGGCGCACTTCACCTCGAAGGGGATCGAGACGGCGCGACTCGACGCGGAGTGTCTGCTGGCACACGTGCGCGGCACCGACCGGCTGCGTCTCTACGTCGATTTCGATCGGCCCGTGGACGAGGCGGAGCGCGCGCGCTTCCGCGAGTTGGTGCGGCGCCGCGCCACCGACCGCGTTCCGGTCGCGCAGCTCACGGGCGTGCGCGAGTTCTGGTCGCTTCCGCTGGCGATCAACCGCGATGTCCTGGTGCCGCGCCCCGAAACCGAGACGCTGGTGCAGGTCGCGCTCGAGCTCGCACCGGATCCAGACGCCGAGCTGCGCGTACTCGACGTGGGAACCGGCTCGGGGGCGGTGGCGCTCGCCCTCGCCCGCGAGCGCCCGAAGGCGCGCATCACCGCCACCGATCTGTCGCCCGCCGCCCTCGAGCTGGCGCGCCGCAACGCCGAAGCGCTGAGCCTCTGCGAGCGGATCCACTTCGCATGCGGCGACCTCTACGAGCCCGTTCGCGGCGAGCGCTTCGATCTCGTCGTGTCGAACCCGCCGTACGTCGCGCGCGGCGCGGCGCTGCCGCCCGAGCTGGCACACGAGCCGGAGCTGGCACTGTTCGCGGGTGCGGACGGACTGGACGTGTTGCGGCTCCTGGTGCAGGACCTCGACGCGATGCTCGAGCCGGGCGGGGCCGCGGCCTTCGAGCTGGCACCCGATCAGGCCGGGAGCGTAGAGCGCGCACTGGCGGCGGGCGGGTTCGTCGACGTCCGCACGACGCGCGACCTGGCGCGCCGGCCGCGGGTGGTCTCGGCGCGTCGTCCGAACCCCGAGGCCGGCTGATGGACCGCATCGTCATCGAAGGCGGCACGCGGCTCGCGGGCGAGGTGCGCGTGTCGGGCTCCAAGAACTCGACGCTCGCTCTGATCGCCGCCGCGCTGCTGGCGGACGGCACCACGATCCTGCGCAACGTGCCCCGGCTGCGCGACATCGAGACGATGCTCCAGATCCTGGAAGCGCTCGGCGTGCCCGCCGGCTGGGACCCGGAACTGCCGAGCGCGCTGCGCATCGAAGGCGGTGCCGGCGTTCGGAATCCCGAGGCCCCCTACGACCTGGTGCGCAAGATGCGCGCCTCGTTCCTCGTGCTGGGTCCGCTCTTGGCGCGCTGCGGGACGGCGCGCGTCTCCGAACCGGGCGGCTGCGCGATCGGCGTGCGGCCGGTGGATCAGCACCTGAAGGGGCTGCGCGCACTGGGCGCCAAGGTCCGGCTCGACCACGGCTACGTCGATGCGTCCGGACCGAGGCTGCGCGGTGCGCGCGTCGCCTTCGACCTCTCGACGGTCAACGGAACCCAGAACGTGATGATGGCGGCGACGCTGGCCGAGGGGGAGACGGTGCTCGAGAACGCCGCCCGCGAGCCCGAGGTGGTGGACCTCGCGCGGACCCTCACCCGAATGGGCGCCGACATCCGCGGCGCCGGCACGGACCGGATCGCGATCCGGGGCGTTTCGCGTCTCGCCGGCGTCGAGGAGGACGTGCCGGGCGATCGCATCGAGGCGGGCACCCTGCTGGCGGCGGGAATCATCTCGCGCGGTGACGTTCGGGTCGTCGGCATCGACCCGGCACAGCAGAAGAGCGTCCTACAGAAGCTCTCGGAGGCCGGCGCGGAGGTTTCGGTCGAGGCGGACGCCGTGCGCGCCCGGGCCGCCGATCGCGTGCGCGGGATCCGCGTGGTGACCGCCCCGTATCCGGGCTTCCCGACCGACATGCAGGCGCAGCTGATGGCGGTGCTGACGCTCGCCAGCGGCTCCAGCGTCGTCACCGAGACCGTCTTCGAGAACCGCTTCATGCACGTGCCGGAGCTCCGGCGGATGGGCGCCGACGTGACCGTGGACGGACGCTCGGCGCACGTGCGCGGGGTGCCCGCCCTCTCCGGGGCGCCCGTGATGGCGACCGACCTGCGCGCGTCCGCGGGCCTGATCCTGGCGGGTCTCGCCGCGCGCGGCCGGACCACCGTGAGTCGCGTCTATCACATCGATCGCGGCTACGAGCGCATCGAGGAGAAGCTGCGTAGTCTTGGTGCCGTGATCCTCCGAGAGGGGTGAGTCCGATGGCAGTGAGATCCAGCGCGAAAGGCGTCCCGGCCCTGCTCCGCACCGACGAGCGCGGCTTCGAGAAGGCGTTCGAGAAGCTGTGTCGGCGCCGCGCCGAGCGCGACGACGCGGTCGAGCGTGCCGTGCGCAAGATCGTGGAGCGGGTCCGCGAGGGGGGCGACGAGGCGCTCGCCGGCTACGTCCGCAAGCTCGACCGGGCCAAGGTCCGGGCCCTGGAGGTGACGCCCAAGGAGTGGGACGAGGCCATCGAGCGGGTGGATCCCGCGGATCGCGCCGCTCTCGGCAAGGCATCCATGCGTGTGCGGGATTTTCACCGCAAGCGGATCCCGTCCAGCTGGGAGGTTCGGGAAGAGGGCGGGGCGCAGCTCGCGGTGCGCGTGCGCCCGATCCAGCGCGTCGGCGTGTACGTGCCGGGCGGCAAGGCGCTCTACCCCTCGAGCGTGATCATGAACGCGGTTCCCGCCTCGGTCGTCGAGGTGCCCGAGATCGTGATGGCCACGCCGCCGAGCCCGGATGGCAGCCTGCGCCCCGAGATCCTGATGGCGGCGCGGCTGGCGGGCGTCCATCGCATCTTCAAGATGGGCGGCGCACACGCGATCGCGGCGCTCGCCTACGGCACCGCGAGCGTGCCGCGCGTCGACAAGATCGTCGGGCCCGGGAACGCCTACGTCCAGACGGCAAAGCTCCTCGTGTTCGGCGAGGTCGGAATCGATAGCGAGGCCGGCGCCACCGAGGTGGCGGTGGTCGCCGACCGCACCGCGACGCCGGCGTGGGTCGCCGCGGATCTCATCTCACAGGCCGAGCACGAAGAGGCGGCCTGTTCGGTGCTGTTCACGTCGGTGAAGAGCATCGCGACGCGCGTGCGCGATCAGATCGCACGTCAGCTCAAGACGCTCGATCGCGCGCCGATCGCGCGCGAGGCGCTTTCGGGCCGCAGCGCGATCGTGGTCACGAAGGACCTGGCGGAGTCGCTCGAGCTGGCCGACCGCTACGCACCCGAGCATCTGGTGCTCGCCATCGACGGCGCCGAGGCCGCCGCGAAGCAGATCCGCAACGCGGGGACGATCTTCCTCGGGCACTACACGCCGGTCGCGGTGGGAGACTATCTTGCGGGACCCAATCACGTGTTGCCCACCGGCGGCACGGCGCGCTTCTTCTCGCCGCTCGGCGTCGAAGATTTCCTGAAGCGCATGAGTCTCGTCCAGTTCGAGCCCCCCAAGCTGCGCGAGCTGGGTCCCGACGTGATCCGGCTGGCGGAAATCGAGGGCCTCACCGGACACGGGCAGTCGGTGGAGATCCGTCTCCAGAAGATCCGGCGCGCGCGCCGCGAACGCGAAGCGGCTCGCGCCGCAGAGGTGGATGTATGAGCAAGGCCAGGGCGAACGGGCGCCGAGCGGCGATCAAGCGCAAGACCAAGGAGACCGACATATCGCTCTCCCTGGATTTCGACGGCAGCGGACAGTACGCCGTCTCGACCGGCCTGCCCTTCTTCGATCACATGCTCGAGTCGTTCGCGAAGCACGGGCTGTTCGATCTCGAGCTCGAGGCCCGGGGAGACCTGGAGGTCGACGCGCACCACACCGTCGAGGACGTGGGCATCGTGCTCGGGCAGGCGTTTCGCGAGGCGCTCGGCTCCGCGGAGGGCATCCGGCGTTACGGAACCTTCGTGCTGCCGATGGCGGAGGCCAAGGTGGAGGTCTCGGTGGACGTGTCGAACCGCGCTCACCTCGTGTACCGCGTCGATCTACCGAGCTCGCGGATCGGCGGCTTCGACACGGCGCTGACCGAGGATTTTCTGTACGCGTTCGCCCAGAACGCGGGTCTCGACCTGCACGTCGAGCTCCGCTACGGGCGCAGCGCGCACCACGTCGTAGAGGCCGTCTTCAAGGGGTTGGCTCGCGCGCTGCGCGCGGCGGTCGAGATCGACGCGCGGGTCCGCGGCGTTCCGAGCGTCAAGGGGAAGCTCTGAGAATCGGCCGCCGTCGGTGTGCAGGGGAACGTGGGCGAACGGGTTCGGTTCGCGGATGGACCCTGCTCGCGCTGCTCGCGCCGGTCGCCTGCGGCACCTTCATCACCTCGAAGCCCACCTTCGTCCGCACCCAGACGCAGCCGGGCGCCTTCGACTCGGGCCGGGTGCTCAGCAAGGTGGCGGTCGCTCCCTTCGAGCTGGGGGGCGCGCTGCTCGGCCCGGAGGGCGCGGTGCCCGATCCGGCGCCCGCCGCGCTCGTGGCGCGGAGCGTCGCCGAGGCCCTGGTGGCCCGCGGCGTGCCGGTGGTGGCGCCCGAGGACATGCGCCGCGCCCTGGGACTGCCCGAGTCGGTGGCCGTGACCCTCGACCCGGAGCTCGCCGCCGCCGCCGCCCACGCGAAGTTCCGCGCCGATGCCGTGCTGCTCGGCGTCGCGACGCGCTTCACGGAGCGCGAGGGCGAGGCCTATGGCGCCCGGCGGCCGGCGAGCGTCGCGTTCCAGGTGACCCTGTACGCGGCGCCGTCGGGCCAGCTCCTGTGGCGGGCGTGGTTCAACAAGACCCAGCTGTCGCTCTCCGACAACGTGCTCGAGACGCGGCACTATCCGGGCGGAGGCACCCGCTGGCTGACCGCGGAGGAGTTCGCGCGCTGGGGTGCGCAGCAGGTCGCGCTGGAGTTTCCGTTCAATCGCCCGTAGCCGCCGGAGTGTGCTGCCGGACCTTCATGCCGCCCTTCGAAGTCATTCCCGCCATCGATCTTCTGGGCGGCGCCTGCGTGCGCCTGGCGCAGGGGCGCTATCAAGAGGCGACGGTCTACGACGACGATCCCGGCGCGGTGGCGCGCCGCTTCGCCGCGCATCCGATCCGGCGCCTCCACGTCGTCGACCTCGACGCCGCGAAGACCGGCCGGCGCACCAACGCGACGGCGATCGCAGACGTGGTCCGGGCGGCGGTCGGCATACCCGTCCAGCTCGGAGGCGGCATCCGCTCCGCGTCCGATGTCGCGGCCGCGCTCGCGCTGGGCGTCGATCGGGTCGTGATCGGCACGGCCGCGCTGCGCGATCCGCCGCTCGTTCTCGAAGCGGCGCGTCGCCATCCCGGTCGCATCGTGGTCGGAATCGATGCGCGCGCGGGACGGGTCGCGGTGCGCGGTTGGCTCGAGACGAGCGACGCCCGCGCGGTCGACGTCGCGCGGCGGTTCGAGGACGCCGGCGTCGCCGCGATCGTCTACACGGACATCGAGCGCGACGGCATGCTGAGCGGTCCCAACCTGCAGGCGACCGCCGAGCTCGGCGAAGGCGTCGCCATTCCGGTCATCGCCTCGGGCGGCGTCCGCTCGGTGGAGGACGTGCGCAACCTGGCAGCGATCGCCGAACGCGGAGTCGCGGGCGTGATCGTGGGTCGTGCGCTCTACACGGGGGCGGTCGATCTGGCGCGCGCGCTCGAGGCGGGCGCGCCGCAAAGCCGCCCGTAGGCGAGCCGTGCACGTCCCCGAGCCGGGTCCCGCGGACTGCTGCGCGAAGGGCTCATTTCGGTGTAGCGCGGGCCTCGCGCGGTCCGCCCGGGCTCGACGCGGCCGCGCCCGGGCGGCGGGCCGCCGCAGCGCGGGCTGCGCGCTCCGGGCGCGCTCTCGCGGCCGCTCTCTGTGTGCGGGCGCTCGGTTGAACGGCAAACATGCGTGCGCTAGCATCGCGCGCCCGCAGCAGCGGGCCCGTGTAACCGGCGAGAGGCGCACCATTTTCCGTACCTTCTCCAGAGACGCAGAGGTCGAGCCGCCCGTGTCGTGGTGCGGCGCCGCTCGGCGCTGACCGCGGCGGTCTGGGATGCGGGCGCCGCCTCGCGCGTCGCTCGAGAGACAGGAGAGCGAAACCCCCCATGGCCCTGATCAAGGTGAAAGAGAACGAATCCTTCGAATCCGCCATGCGGCGCTTCAAGAAGCAGTGCGAGAAGGCCGGTGTGCTCTCCGAGGTGCGCCGCCGCGAGTTCTACGACAAGCCCAGCGTACGTCGCAAGAAGAAGGCGATCGCTTCGCGCAAACGCGCGCTCAAGAAGTTGAAGAGGATGTCGCGTTAAGGAGCGAGGTCGGTGAGCCGAATCCCCGACGAGACGGTTCGAGCGATTCGCGATCGCGTCGACATCGTCGAACTCGTCGGGCGCTACGTCACCCTCCGCAAGGCGGGACGCAACTACAAGGGTCTGTGTCCCTTCCACGACGAGAAGACCCCGTCGTTCAACGTCCGTCCCGATCACGGCACGTATCACTGTTTCGGCTGCGGCGAGGGGGGGTCGGCGTTCGACTTCCTGATGCGCCACGACAACCTCACGTTCCCCGAAGCGGCCCGCGCGCTCGCGCGCGACTGCGGCATCGAGATCCCCGAGTCGTCGGAGCGCGGCGAGACGGGCGTGGCCGACGGCATCGCGGCGGCGAACGAGGCCGCGCAGCGCTTCTACCGCGCCAGCCTCGCGGGTCCGCAGGGAACCGCCGCGCGCGGCTACTTGACGCAGCGCGGCGTGGACGCCGCCAGCGCGGACCAGATCGGGATCGGCTTCGCGCCAGACCGCTGGGACGGGGTCGTGCGCGCGCTCGCGGCCGCGCGGATCCGGCCCGAGCTGGGCGTGCGCGCCGGGCTGCTCCGGGAGCGCGACACGGGCGGGCACTACGACCTCCTGCGCGGCCGCATCACGTTTCCCATTCAGGATGCGCGCGGGCGCATCCTCGGCTTCGGCGGGCGCGCGCTTGCCGAAGACCAGCAGCC
>CP070734.1:597271-605259 GCA_020347605.1 Deltaproteobacteria bacterium
GCGGCGGCGCGACCACGTTCGATCACGGGTATCACTGCTTTCACATGGGCCAGTACTTCATCCCCGCCGAGGTCGAGCGGGTCCACGCGTTCATCCATTGGACACGGCTCGGCGAACGCTCTTGGATCGACGGTCCGGCGCTCGTCTCCTGGCGGTACGCCGGGGACCCGCCGCGGCACGGGTCGTGGGAGGTCATCGCGTCGGTCGAGATGCGCGTGCGCTCGCAGTACTACGTCAGCGACGACCGCATCGAGATCCACGGCAGCGAGGGCATCGTCTGGGTCAATCGCTGCACGGGCTCGCTCCTCGAAGAGCCGTCCGTGGTGCTGTACCGGGACGGAGAGACGCGCGCCTACCACGACCTGCCCACCGACTGGTCGGAATCGTTCCGGATCGGTGGCGCCGATTTCGTCGATGCGCTGATCGAGGGTCGCGCGCCCCCGCAGACGCTGCCGGAAGCGCGCCGCACGCTCGCGTTCGCGCTCGCCGCGGGCCGCAGCGCAGCCGAGGGTCGCGAGGTCGCGCTCTCCGAGCTCTCGGGCTGAGCGCCCGCGCCGCTCGGTCAAGCGGCGCGCGTTATGCGATCGGCGTGCAGGAACCAGAGCTCGAAGCGCGGCTCGTAGGGAAGCGCGAGGGCATCCCGAAGCGCGCGCACGTAGGTGCGTCCCTGCGCGGCGTAGTGCTTCGCCCGCTCGACGACCTCGCGCTCCGTCTCGACGGCGTCCGTCTTGTAGTCGGCGACGACCAGCGCGTCGGTGTCCGGATCGCGATACACGAGGTCGATCGCGCCCGACACGAACCCCACCGGTCCCGCGTCGCCCGCGGGCGGCAGCAGCACCGGCAGCTCGCGCGCGACGATGCGCGGCCCGAGCGCGCGCAGCTGCGCGAAGAGCCGGCCGCGGGCGATCCGATCCATCAGCGCCTCGGCGTCACGCTGCGCGCGGACCCGCCGCGCCGGTGGGAGCCGGGCGGCGAGCGCGCGCTCGAGCTCGGCGCGCAGGCGCGGCAGCTCGCGCGCCGGGTCCGCGGCGGGATCCATGATCTCGAGCGCGCGGTGAACGGCGGTGCCGACGTGTCGGGCGAGATCCGCGGCGCGCGGCTCCGGCTCCGTCGCCGAGGCTTCCGACGCCGGCGCGACGTCTCCGTACCACGCCCGGACCGTCTCCTCGAGGTCGTCCTTGTGCTCTTCCGACGCCGCGCCGCGGAACGCGCGCGACGCGCGTACCACCGCTGCGGCGCGGTGCTCCGCGAGCGCGGTGGCCGCCGCCGCCACGGCGTCCGGCTCGCAGAATGACTCGCGCGCGGTGCTGCGCGCCGGCGCCGGGCGGGGGGCCGGCGCGCGCTCCGGGATCACCCATCGCACAGCGGCCGGGTCGGTGACGCCCGCGGCGTCCGGCGGCTCGACGGCCGCCGTGAGTGCCCCGAGCTGCGGCCAGTCGCGTCGCTGCGTCACCAGCTGCATGTGGCTCGGCGCCGATCCGTGCAAAGCGAGCTCGGGTCGGAGACCGGACAGCACCAGGCGCTCGCGCGCACGGGTCATCGCCACGTACAGCGTGCGCACGCGCTCCGCCTCCTCCACCTCGCGCCGATTCCGTTCGAGGTCTGCGAAGTCGAGGGTGGGAGCGCCGAGCAGCCGATACTCGAGGCGACCGCCCACCTCGCCTGCGTCGGTGGCGTTCGCGTCGCCGCGCGACCGCGCGGCCTTGTGGAGCTGCATCACGTAGACGTGCTCGAACCCGAGACCCTTGGCTCCGTGGATCGTCATGATCCGGACGGCCCGCTCGGCCGAATCGAGTGGGCGCCCACCCTCGGCTTCCGGAGACTCGCCGATCGAGCGGCGCAGCCCGCGCAGGAGCGACTGCGGTTCGCCGCGCTCGCCGAGCTCGGCGCAGAGGTCGCGGAACAGCTGCTCCAGGTTCGCCACGCGGTACGCGCCCAGGTAGCGCGCCGCCTCGGTGGCCTCGAGCAGCGTGACGCGGCGCACGCGCTCGAGAAAGACGTCCGCGGGTTCCGTCTCGAAGCTCTCGCGCAGGGCGGCCAGCGCCTCCAGCGCCGCGACCAGGCCGCGCTCCCAGCCGGCCAGGCGTTCCAGCCCGGGTACGTCGCCGGGCAGCGCGCGCGCGGCCTCGGCCACGGTACGGCGGAGCGCGCCCAGCGTCTCGTCCGCGCTGGATTCGAGCTCCGTCACGAGCGCCGGAAAGCCGCGCGTCCAGAGCGGGATCAGCGCCGCGTCGGGAACGCCGACGCAGGGCGAGCGCAGCCAGGTCAGTAGCGCCAGCTGGTCGTTGGGATCCATGATGCAGCGAAGCAGCGCGGCGGCGTCGATGACCTCCCGCCGCTGGTAGTAGTTGCGATCGTGCTCGACCGCGTACGGCACGCCGGCGTCGCGCAGCGCCACGAGATAGGTCTCGAGGTCGGTGGCGGCGCGAAACAGGACCCCGATCTGGCCCCAGTCCACCGCGTGCTCGTCGTGCAGCGCGCGCAGGTCCCGCGCCAGGGCCCGCGCCTCGATCTCGGTCGCCCGGGCGGCGCTCGTCTTCTGCGGGGCGCCGGCTGCGGCGTCCCAGGCGCACGGCAACCAGTGCTCGATGGCCGCTCGCTCGCCGACGGCGAATCCGCTCTGGCCGCTGCGTTCGCGCGACGGAATCAGCCCCTCGAAGTCGGGCTGTAGCCCGCGTCGGTACGCCATCACCGGTGCCACGACCCGTTCCACCTCGTCGAGGATGGCGGGCACCGAGCGGAAGTTCTCGGTGAGCGCGTACTGTTTGCCGCCCGCAGCGACGGCCTGCTCCACGAATTGCTCGTAGGCCGCGAGGTCGGCGTTGCGCCAGCCGTAGATGGATTGCTTGGGATCGCCCACCAGGAACAGCCCCGGACGGTCCTCGGCGGGTCCCTCGAGCGCGAGCCGTCGCAGCACGTCGCACTGCAGGGCATCGGTATCCTGGAACTCGTCTACGAGCAGCTGGTCGATGCGCCGCCGCTCACGGCTGCACACATCCGGACGCGCCTCCAGCAGGTCGCGAGCATCGATGAGCAGACCCTGGAACGTCTCGACACCGCGCGCGCGCATGCGCGCGTGCACGTCGTCGAGCAACGGGCGGATGCGTCCGCGGGCGCGCTCCAGCCAGAGCGGCTGCCAGCTCGCGGCGCGTGACAGAAACTCCGCCAGCGCGGCCGCACGCGGCGCCAGGGAATCCGCGAGCGCTCCCAGCGCGCTCGCCTCGCGCACCCCGAAATCTTCGCGGCCCCACGTGCGGAGCCGATCCCGCGCGTCCGGCGTGACGGTCTCGCGCAGCGCCTGGCAGAACACGTCGAGCTCGGATGCCGACACGGGTGTGTGGGCCGCTGCCAGATCGCGCGCGGCGCGCAGCGCCGCCAGCGTGCCGTGCGTGCGCGACGAGCTCCGGGGCACCGCGTCGAGCGCTTCGCCGTACGCATCCAGGAATTCCCGCAGCAGACCCCGCAGCGACTCGACCTGCGCCGACACGCGCTCGGCCGGGTAGGGGTTCTCGTCCAGCGCCTCCGGACGCACGCCCCTCGACACCAGCACTGCGAGCGCCTCCTCGATCTCGAGCGGACCGATCTCGTCTGCGAGCAGCGCGACGAACTCCGGGTCGCCGGGATCCCCGAACGCGTCGCGCAGCCGGGCCTCCACCACCTCGCGAACGATCTCCGCCTGCAGCGCCCCGCTGGCGTCCACCTCGAAGCGCGGATGCAGCCCCGCGTCGACGCAGTTCATGGCCAGCAGCCGGCGGCAGAAGGCGTGGATGGTGCGCACCGAGAGACGGTCGAGCTGACCGCGGAGCGCGCGCGCCCGGCCGCGGATCGCAGCCGCGCTCTCGGGCAGCGACGGGCGCAGCAGTCCGGCGGGCAGCGGCGGGCTCGAGCCCCGCGCTTCGAGGTGTGCGAGCGCGGCATCGATGCGGCTCGCCATCTCGGCCGCCGCCGCCTCGGTGAACGTGATCGCGACGACCCGCGACAGCACGCGCGCGGCGATCGCGTCCGGCTCCGGATCGTTCGGGAGCGCGGACGCGCGCAGCTGCGCTTCGGCGCGCGCCCAGCCGACGTCCAGACAGTACGCCACGACGCGGCAGACCAGCGCGGCGGTCTTTCCGGTTCCCGCGCCGGCCTGGAGCACGATCGGCCGGTCGAAGACCGTCTGCGCGACTTCGCGCGCGGTGCGGTCCTCCGCGCGGCGCTGCCCGACGGTGCGCGCCGGGCTCATTCGGTCCTCTCCGGGGCGTCGGAGCCCGCTCCCGGCGCGGTCGCCGGCAGTCGCCAGAGCGCGGCGAACGCAGCGCCCGCCGGGATCGACGGGGCGCCGCGCGCCGGGTCGAGGTGCGCGGCGCACCATTCGTGCAGGCGCCGGCGCGCGCCGGAGTCGCCGCGCAGACAGGCCTGCGACACCTCGCACCAGCCGCAACGGCTCGGCTCCGCGTCCGCCTCGGGTTTCACGAGGCGCGGAAAGAAGCTGCCGGCATCCCACCCCGACAGGACCGTCCGAACCGCGCGCTGGAAGTCGCGCGCCACCGGCTCGTTGCTCGCGGTCACCTCCAGGCTCGCGACCGCGGGGTCCAGCGCAGGCGCGAGGAACAGGTAACGACCGCACGCGTCGGGCTCGCCCGCGCCGAGCGCGTAGGCCACCGCCTGCAGCCGTTCACCCGCCGCGACGCGGCTCGCGAGCGCGCGCTCACGCGTCTCCCGTCGCTTCTGTCCCGCGAAGGTCTTCCCCGTCTTGTAGTCCGTGAGGCGCAGCGCACCGCCGATGCGCTCCACCAGGTCGGCCTTGAAGTGGATGCGTCGACCTGCGACCGCCTCGACGCTGCCGTCGACCTCGGCGCCCAGCACGAACAGCTCGCCACCGCCCGCACGCGCGGCCATCACGCACGGCCGCGCCCGCTCGACGAGCACGCGCGTGAAGCCCGCCAGGCCGATGCCCGATTCGCGCCGGACCGCTTCGGCCGCGCCTTCCAGGATGCGCTCGAGCTCGTCGTCGGCCGGCCACGCGATCCGCTGGGGCTCGAGCGCGACCGCCTCGTCCAGCGAGCGCGGCTCCGCATCCCGCTCGAGTCCCGCTCGCGCGACGCGCTCGAGGGTTCGGTGTACCACGAGCCCGACCCCCAGGCGGTCGACCGTCGGCAGCGCCTCCAGAGCGTCGGGCGTGGCAGCCACGCGCAACAGCCGCTGCACGAAGACCTGCCAGGGGCAGGCCGCCATCTGCTCGACCGC
This sequence comes from Deltaproteobacteria bacterium, assembly GCA_020347605.1. Classification (GTDB taxonomy): domain Bacteria; phylum Myxococcota_A; class UBA9160; order UBA9160. The sequence continues at coordinate 602,501 of CP070734.1, forward strand.
GGTGACGTAGATGTCCTTGTGACGCGGGTCCGCGGACTCGACGGCGCAGCCCACGAAGCCGTAATAGGGTCCGAGACGACGGGCGCGGTCCCGCCCGTCCGCCGTGCGTCGGTCCGGGTCGAGCTCGCAGAGCACGGCCATCCGGGCCGCCGCCAGCGCGTCGGTCTCGGGGGATGAGCCGCTCGTCGCGAGATCGACGCACGCCTCGCGCAGCGCGATCGGCAGCAGCCGAGCGAAGCGATCGCGGCTCCCGTGCAGGCCGGCGAGCAGCGCGTGCTCCGAGGCCGGCCGGAGCGGCGCACCCGGCACTGCGTTCGCACGCGCCGTGAGGCTGGCCAGGCGTTTCGGCTCGAGCTTCAGCGCGCTGCAGAGGCGCTCGAGGAGCGGAGAGCGCGCGCGTTCCTTGCCCTCCTCGTCGACGAACTGCCACGACAGCGTGACGTGCGGACTCGCCGAGACGAGCTGCGCGAACAGGTAGCGCTCCTCGTCGTGACCGGTCTCCTTGATCGGCAGATCCGGAACGCGCGCGCGGAGCACGCGTCGCAGCGCGTCGGACAGCAGCGGGTCCTCGACGATGGAGCGCGGGAACACGTCGCGGTTCAACCCCAGCACGAAGAGGTGTTCGAAGGTCCGGGCGCGCGCAGCCGTGACGTCGAGCACTGCGACGCCGGCGCCCGCGCCCCCGAGCGGCGCCGGGCCGATCTCCTCCAGTGCTCGGCGGAGCAGCAGGGCGAACTCGCCGACCGAGAGCGCGAAGTCGGCCGCGCCGTCCCGCTCGATGCGGTCGAGCGTGCCGAGGATCGCGTCCGACGCCGTGTCGCCGCGCCGGAAGCCGAGGCCTTCCGCGAGCAGCGCCCGAAGGCACCGGAGGTGGATGTCGAGGCCGGCGCGCTCGGGCCACGCCTGGAAGCGCGCCTGGAGCGCGCGGGCCGACTCGACCGCGGCCTCCAGAATCGGCCGGTGGAGCCGGCGCCGCACCGCCCGGGACTCGCCGTCGCGCTCCGCGCCGTCGCCGTCGTCCGTGTCGAGCGACACGAGACCGCGTCGTACCGGAAGGGGAAACGCGTCCGATGCACCGACGAGCGCGTCGATCCGGAGCTGCGCGACGTCCCGAAGCCGCGCGGCGCCGAGCGCGTGCAACCCGATGCGCAGGTCGGCGCCGGGCGCGCCCCGCAGGCGGCGGCGCGTCGGCTCGCCGCCCCGCCGCGCGTCTTGCACGGGCAGGGACTCGACCGCATCGAGCCAGCGCTCCGCGGGGACGTCGGCGCGCTGCTGTACGAGATCCGCGACGGCTCCCGCGCGGCGCGCCAGCGGCCCCGCCGGACCCGCCGTGCCGGGCGCCCCCGAGAACGGAATCCCGAGCCGGCCGAAGTGCCGGCGGATCGGAAGTCGGTACATGCCGAGGTGGCGGGCGACCACTCCGATTTCCTCCGGCTCGACACCCCCGTCGAGCAGGGCGCGAATGCCGTCCGCGACGCCGCGGACCTCCGCATCCGCACCCGGCGCGCACAAGAGCTCGATGCGCTCGGGCGTCGCGCCCGGGATCTGGAGCGTCTCGGTCGGACCGGTCGCGGCCAGTCGCTCCCGGAGTCGTTTCGTGAATGCGATGCCGGAGGTCGGCCGGTCGGCTGCCGCGGGATCCGGTGGATGGTCGAGCACGACCCGTGCGCGACGCAGTCGAACCAGTGCGCCGATCAGGTCGATCGCCACCCCCGTCGCCTCCGCGAAGCCGTGTACCCAGACGGCCCGAGCCGGCAGCGCCGTTTCGGGGTCGGTCTCCAGTCGCTCGAGCGCGCGGCGCAACAGCGCGCTGCGGTGCCCGACGCCGAGCGGCTCGAGGGCGCGCGCGGTCCGCTCGGCGACGCGCACGAGGGCCTCGGCCCGCCGCGCCTCCGCGCCGTGCTGCGAAGCGACGAGCTCGACGAGCGCTTCGCTGCGCGCCGGCTCGAAACCCGCGTCCAGGAGGTCGGCGATCACGGCCGTCACCGCGCCGTAGCCGTCGTCGAGCGCGTCGAGCCCCTCGCGCAGGGCGGGCTCCTCGCGGGCCTGCTGTCGCACGACCGTCGGGAACAGAAGCTCGGCGCGCGAGGGGCTCGCGGCGTCGCACCGCTCGCAGATCTCGAGCGCGAGTCCGTACAGGGTGTGCAGCCGCACGCCGGCGACCGGCCGCCCGAAGTGGCGCACGATCGCTGCGCCGAGGTGCTCGCGCAAGCTGCGCGACGGCAGTACGACCCGCGCCGGCCGCGCGAGCCGGCGCGGATCCGCGCGCGCCTCGTCGCAGCACGCGCCGATCTCCCCGAGCAGCCATGCCTCCGCGGCGCGCGCGCCGCGCGCGATGTAGACCGAGGGCTCTTGCGTCATCCGGCGCTCACGCGCGCCTGCGCGGGAACGGGTCGGCGCTCATGAATCTCCGGAGGACGCGTCGACCCGTCGAGCCGGATCGCGCTCCGGAGACGCGGCGCTGCGACCGAGCGTCGCCGTCGCCTGCTCGAGCAGCCAGGCCCCGAACGCCTCGCCGAAGAACGACAGCGACGCCTCGTAGCTGCCGCGCCGGTATGCGTCGCTTGAGACGCCGTACCCCAGCCAGTCGTTCGCGTGGGCGATCGGCATCGCGAGCAGCCCGCTCGGGACGGCGGCGCGAGCGGCTTCGCCCAGCGCCGCATCGATCTCCGCGGGCAGGCCGAGCAGCGCGACGTCGCCGAGCCGGATCGCCTGGAACACGGTGTGCTCCGGGAGGAACCGGTTCACCGATCGCTGCG
>CP070734.1:605359-613344 GCA_020347605.1 Deltaproteobacteria bacterium
AAGACAGCGTCCCGCCGAGGATGCCGAACGCGATGAACCGGAGCTTCGAGATGTAGGTCGAGCCCGAGAGGCTCACGGTGCGCACCACCGAGGCGTAGCTGATGGGCGGAATGCCGATCGTGCCATCCATCCCCACGTCGAGATTGTCGCCGCTCAGCGTTCCCAGGCTGACCGAGGAAGGGCTGGCTCCAACACCGCTCGGAAACACGAGCGTGATCGAACCGGTGAAATCGACCAATACGGCCCGAGCGGGCGTAGCGAGTGCGGCGACTCCGAGAAGCACCAGACCCAGACGCATCGCGATGCGCGGCATTTCATGTCCTCCTCAAGCGACACATGACAACCCGAGGGCGGCCGAGCCCGATCGCGGGTTCCGAAATGCGTTCAGTGAGCCTGGGATCTCTGTCCGTTCCCGGAACGAATCCGCACGTAGATCCAGACCTTCACCCTGTTTCTTGCCGCCCGATGATCGCACTCTAGAGGATCTCGGAGGCGCGCACAAACCCTTTCACGGGCCGTCGCGAGCGCGAGCGGTGGGAGAAGCCGCTGGACTCAGGACAGCGGTAGGCCCAGGGCCCGGCTGGCCACGATGTTGCGCAGGATGTTGTTGGTGCCGCCCTGGATCGTATAGGCGGGCGCGTACAGCAGGTTGCGGGCGGCCCGGCCCGCGAGGGGGGCACCCGGCGCGCCGGCCTCGAGCAGCCCGGCCGGTCCGAGCGCAGCGGCGACGACCCGCGCCACGCGCTGCTCGATCTCGGTGCAGATCGCCTTTGCGGCGGCGGCCTCGCGACCCGGAACCTGGCCCGCCGAGAGCGCGGACGCCACGCGGTAGATCAGCTGGCGCCCCGCGAAACGCGCGATCTCGATCTGCGCCATCTCGTCGCGCAGGACCGGGTCCCGTGTCAGCCCCTCGTCGCGCGCCCAGGTCTTGAACTCGTTCCAGAGCGGCGCGTTCGAGATCAACCGCTCGATGCCGCTCCGCTCGTAGTCGAGCTGCTGCATGATCTGGTACCAGCCGCGGTGGAGCTCACCGATCAGCTGCGCCCGGGGCACGCGCACGTCGTCGAAGAAGAGCTCGGCGAAGTGGGTCTCGCCGACCATGTCGCGAATCGGACGGACCTCGATGCCCGGAACATCCATCGGCACCAGGATCTCGCTGATGCCACGGTGGGGCCGGGCTTCGGGGTCGGTGCGCGCCACGAGATAGCAGTAGTCGGCGTGCGCCGCGAAGCTCGTCCAGGTCTTCTGTCCGCGGATCACGAACTCGTCGCCGCGCAGCTCGGCACGCGTCTCGAGGGCCGCCAGATCGCTGCCGGCGTTCGGCTCGCTCATGCCCACGCAGAAGCAGAGCTCGCCCCGCGCGATGCGCGGCAGGAGCTCGGCCCGCTGCGTCTCGCTCCCGTGCGCGAGGAGCGCTGGCCCGATCTGCCGGTCGCCGAACCAGTGCGCGGCCACCGGGGCGCCCGCCAGCAGTAGCTCCTCCGTGACGATCAGCCGGTCGAGATAGCTGCGTTCCGCTCCCCCGTAGCGCCGGGGCCAGGTGAGCCCGATCCACCCCCGCGCCCCGAGGCGCCGCGAGAACTCCGGGTCGTAGCCGATGATCCAACCGTCCTCGCGCACCGAGCGGCTGCGCACCGCGGGGTCGTCGCGCAGAAACGCGCGCACCGCGTCTCGAAGCTCCAGCTGCTCGGGCGTCGGCCGAAAGTCCACGCTCGGGAGCATAGACGCTTCGCGCGCGCCGTGGTGGGCAGGCCCGCGCGGGGCCTAGGGAGTGGCGGGAGCGGTGCCGAGCGTACTGGCGATGGTCTGCTCGCCGCCCAGCAACGTCGCCGGGTCGAAGGGCTTGCCGTTCAGCAGCAGCTCTCCGAGCGCGTAGGATGCGTCGACCCGATAGCTGTCTCCGTCGACCCACACGACGTTTCGCGCGATCAGCCCTTCGATGAAGTCACGGCGAGCGACGTCGATCGCGAGGGCCATCGCCTCCTGCGCCGACGCCTGCGCCGAGGCCAGCTCCGCTTCGTCCATGTCGCTCGCGGCTTCGGCGCTCGGCTCGAAATCCGCGATCTCGAAGCCGCGCGCGATGACCGTGCCCGCGATGCGGTCGAGCATGAGCATCGGCATCCGGAGCTCGGCTGTGGCTTCGACCGCGCCGAGGCCGAAGGGCGACGTCGTTCCGGAGGGCGGGTTCGGATCGGCGCGGACACCCAGGCGCCCCGCCGCCTCGAAGTCACCCGTCTCACCGTGCAGGCGAAGCCGTGCGAGCTCGAGCTCGGGTCCGCGCGACAAGATGCGCGGCAGGAGATCGGCACCTGCCGCGAGCAGGGCGAGCTGTCGCTCCGGTTCGGGCGCGTCGCCGGTGGTGATCTCGAGTCTGCGCTTTCGGTACGCGACGACGGACCGACCGTCGAGATTGCGCGCAACGAGGTCGAGCTCCAGGGGCCCGTACGCGTCCTCGCCTCGCTCGAGATCCGCGACCGTCAGAGAGAAGCGGAGCCGGAACAGATCGCCGTCGCTATCGACGGACTGCGCGTAACGCAGGTCGCGCAGCGTCACGGCGTCCTGCGGATCTTCCGGGTCCGCGAGCTGCAGCGAGGCGGCGCTGAGCTGCGCCTCGCCGAGCGGAAGTCCGACCGCATCGTGCTCGAAGTCGAGATCCAGCCCGAGCCCGCGAAGCCGGATCCGGATCGCGTTCGTGATGAGGTCCAGTCCAGAGCTGCGAAGCGCTCCCGAGGCGTGCTCGATACCACGGGTGAAGACGACCGTTCCGGTGGCGCCCTGCCAGTAGACACCCACCGCGCCCCAGTCCTTGTCCTTCTGGATCGCGGCGCTCGAGAACTCGGCCTCCGCATAGCCTTCGGGATACAGGGTCGTGCGGACCGTGAACACCGGATCGTCGCCGAGCGCGGCGGCGAACTCGGGATGGTCCGCGAGGTCCGGCCGGAACTCGGTCCTCACCACGGCCAGGACCCACTCCGTCGGGATCCGACCGCGCATGAGCTCTGCCAACGCCAGCGGACCGTGGGCGATCGCGTGGTCGAGGTCGAAGCCGAAGCTGGCGGCGTCCGGGTCTCCCGAGCGCCGCAGGTCGATGCGCATCTGCGCCCGCGACTGGATCCAGCCGCGTTCGTAGCGGAGGGGCGTCGCGATCAGGCGGCGACTCCCTGCGAGCGAGGCGACCAGCCGCTCGTACTCCTCCTCGGCCCGGTGGCCGCCCCAGTAGAGGAGCACGCCCATCAGGCACGGCACCCCCAGCAGGATGGTTGCGACGAGCTTTCTCATGCGCGGCCCCTCGACAGGAAACGATCGCCGGGCGGACCGCGGCGGCGGCGCAGACACGTCGCGCCGGCGGTGCCCTCGCCCGCTCCGTCTTCATCGGAGGACCGCTGCACGGCTTGAGGGCCCCACCCCGGCGCGCCGCGCGAGCCGCGGCGCGGAGCTGCGGCCACCCCCATAAGCCTTTGATCTATAACAGGAAATCACCTATGCGCCAGGTGGGTCCGCCGATTCGGCCGGCGCGTAGCCGCAGGCGGACAGCTCCGGACCGATCCAGCGCGCGAGGAGCGCGCGCTCCCGGGCACCCAGGCTGCGGCGTCCCCGTCCAATCGAGTCCGCGCGAATCGGACGCCGCACGGCCGCGTGGTGCGCCAGCGCTGCGACGTCGCCCATCTCGGCTACGTGCGCGCGGGCATCGAGCATCGCGGGGTCGAAGCCGACGCCGAGAACGGCACAGAGCCGCTGCACGACCGCAGCCGGATCCGCGACCAGGGCCTCGTAGCGGACCTCGCAACACATCCCCACGTGATCGCGCGCGAACGCGCGGACCGCCGCGACGGAGTCGCGCCAGCGCAACGCCGCCCGCTGCAGGTCGGGCTGCAGGCCCGCCTGTACGTACGAGTACGCCGCGTCGACCCCGTCGCGCAGCACGTGAACGATCTGCGCACGGGGAAAGACGTCGCGGATGGAACGCAGATGGAAGGCATTGACCGGCGTCTTGTCGCCCCAGCGCTCGAAGCGCTGCCGTGTCTGCTCGCCGTGAAAGCGGTAGAGGCCGTCGAGGATCGCGGCGAGGCTCCGGGTCTGGGCCGGCGCGCCCGACAGCCGTTCCGCCAGCGGGCCGAGCGGGACCCCGAACGCCGCGAACCCCGCGTCGCGTTCGAAGGCGGCGAGGGTGGTGCGCACCAGCCGCCGCCACGGGAGCGCGCGCCGCCTCTGGTAGACGCGAATGGCCTCGGAGAGCGCCACCATTTCCGGCGGAACGTGGAGCTGTGGGCTCGCCTGCAGGATCCGACGCAGCAGGGTGCTCCCCGAGCGCCCGGAGCCGACGATGAAGAACGGACGGACATCCTCGCCGCGTTCGAGGGGATGACGCGCTCCGAGTGTGAGCGCACTCGCGCGGGAGACGATCTCGCGCGCCGGATCGAGGATCTGTGAGGCTCTCACCGCCGGGCCCCGATCACGATGCCGGGACGGGCGGACGAGCCGCCGCGTTGCTTCGCGCGGCCACCAGGCGCCACACCACGTCTCGCACCTCGGCGAAGTCTTCGCGCGCCCGGCGCAGAAGCAGCACGCTCACGAGCCAGGCTCCAGCCCCGGCGCAGAGGGTGCACAGCAGGATCGTGGTCGGCGCATGCGTCTGGAGCGCCGTGCGCGTCGGCGCCATCGCCAGCGCCGCCGTCAGCGCGAGGAGCACCGGCCGGTGGATGGCGCGCAGCACGTCCGCGATCGAGACGGGCGAGTCGCGCAGCGCCGCGGCCAGGTGCGGATAGCGGAGCGCGTAGACGCAGACGGTGTAGGCGACGGCGACGCCGAGCGGTCCCCACGGCAGCCCGATCGCGAACGAGAGGATGGTCGCGCCGCTGGCCAGTCCGCTCCAGCGGAGCATCCGGCGGGTATGGCCCAGGGCGACGAAGATCCAGCCGAGGGTGCCGGCGATGAGCTGGACGGCCGCGGCGCAGGCCAGCACCGCGAGCAGCGGGCTCGCCGCGAGCCAGCGTTCCCCGAGCACGAGCGCGACGATCTCGCGCGACAGCACGGCCACCGCCGCAAGCCCGGGCAGGCCTGCGAACGCCACGAGGCGGAGAGACTTGAGATAGAAGTGACGAAAGCGCTCGGGATCGCGTTGCAGGCGCGAGAGGACCGGGATCGCGACGCTGGCCAGGGGCGCTTGGATGTTTCGGATCGGCATCAGCGCGAGCTGATAGGCCTTGGTGTACAGGCCCAGCGGCGCGGCGCCCCAGAACCAACCGATCAGCACCGTGTCGAGGTTGCGGGAGAGCTGGTGCAGGAGACCCGTCCCCGTCACGTGACCTCCGAAGGTCAGGAGCGAGCGCACGTCTGCGCCGCGCGTCGGAGGACCAGGCCGCCACGGGCAGGCGCGCCACAAGAGCGCGCTGGCCGTGGTCGTCTGCGCGACCGGCAGCACCACGAGCGCCCAGTAGCCGGCTCCCAGGGACGCGGCGGCGATCGCCAGCGCGGTGCTCACGGCGAGCGCGACGAGGTCCACCGCCGCCAACGCGCCGAACCGCATCCCGCGCTGGAGCAGCGCCCGGTGTTGCACCGCGGCGCCACCGACCGCAAAGGCGGCAGCCAGCGCGAAGACGACCCCGTTGAGCCGCGCATCGCCGTAGAACCAGGCGACGAGCGGCGCGAGGGCGGCCGTCACGGCGGCCAGCGCCAGGCCGAAGGCGAGGTTCACCCAGAAGAGCGCGCTCACCTGTTCCGCGCGGATCCGATCGCGCTGGACCGTGGCGAGCGACAAGCCGAGCTCGCGCGCGACGGCGAGCAAACCCAGGAGAGCGCTCGCCATCGCGACCAGGCCGAAGTCGGCCGGCGCGAGCTGGCGCGCGAGCGCGATCGTGCCGGTCAGGACCAGCGCCAGCCGGACGAGCTGGGCGCCGCCGGTCACCGCTCCGGAGCGGATGCAGCGCGCTCCGAGATCTTCGTGCGCGGGAAGCTCGAATGCGTGTATCGGACCCACAGCCGGCACGGCGCGATTCCCCCTCCGCATGCGCCCGCGTAGACGGGTCATGGATCGGCGGCGCGTCGGCTTTCGTTGAGCCCTACGGCAGGTATCCCAGGGCCTCGAGCTGCTCGCGCAGCTCTGGCTCCACGCTCGTATCGGGCATGGGGGCGTCGGTCGCGTAGCGGCGGCGGAGCTCGTGCAGTACGTCCAGCAGCCGCTGGAGCTCCTCGGGTCGCGCGGACGCGAGGTTTTCGGACTCGCGCGGATCCGCGGAGAGATCGTAGAGCTCCGGAGGCCCGGCGCCGGACCACACGAGCTTGGCGGGTCCGGTGCCGAGCACCGCGAAGAGCGGATCGCGGGCGGCGAACCGCCCGCGCTGGAGCGCGACGTCCTGCGAGAAGAAGCGTCGCTGCGCCAGCAGCCAGCGCTCCGCCGGCTCGGCCGCACCGCGCATCACCGCCAGCAGCGATGCCCCCTGTAGGCGCGGATCCGGCGAGAGACCGGCGACTTCCGCCAGCGTGGCGCAGACGTCGAGCAGCGTGACCGGCACGGCGACCCGCCGCCCGGGCCCGGCGTCGCCGAAGTTCCGCACGAGCAACGGCACGTGCAGCTGTTCTTCGTAGAGGTAGAGGCCGTGCTGGTAGTAGCCGTGTTCGCCGAGGCCCTCCCCGTGATCGGACGTCACCACCAGCCAGGTCGAGTCGAGCGCGCCGCGTTCCGCGAGCGCGTCGATCAGCTCCTGGATCATCGCGTCCACGTGGTGGATCTCGTTGTCGTAGGTGTTGATCGCCTCGACGAGGCCCAGCGGCCGGTCGTCGAGCGTCACCGGCGCATACGAGATCGACTCCATCGCCGCGTCGGCGACGCCGCGCGCGTCCACCACCGAGCGCAGCGTGGCATCGACCTGGAAGGGGAACTCCGCCCCTTCCGCGCGCAGGTAGGGAGGGTGCACGTCGTAGTAGTGAAGGAACAGGAAGAAGGGCGCGCGGGCGGTGTCCGCCAGCCAGCGCTGCGCCGCGCGCGTGACGTCCGTTCCCGGGATCTTGCCCCGGCGGCGCCCCCGCCAGTCGCGCGTGTCCCGATACACCTCGAAGCCCCGCGCCATGCCGCTCTCCGCGTCGAGCGGGAGGCCGCTGACGAAGCCCGCCGTCGCGTAGCCCGCCTCGCGGAGGCGCTCGGCGAGCGTCGGAAACGGCCCCTCGTAGCGCCAGCCGTTGGAGAGCACCTGGTGCCCGGTCGGATGGATGCCCGTCATGAGCGAAACGTGCGCGGGCAGCGTGTGACTGATCACCGAATAGGCCCGATCGAACACCGCGGCGCGCTGGGCGATGCGATCCAGATGGGGAGACGTGGCACGCGGATAGCCGTACAGCGAGAGATGGTCGGCGCGGAGCGTGTCGACGACGACCAGGACGATGTTGGGCGCGCCCGCTGCGGCCGTCGCGCCGCGCGGAACCTCGGCTTCGCGGCACGCGAGAAGACACAGCACCAGGCACAGCACCGGAACACATCGCGCCGGATTCCGGCGAGATCCCTCGAACCGCGTCATGCCCACCCCCGGAGATCCCGCCCTTGCGGAAATGCCGCGCGCACGGCCGCCTGGGCCTCGGATCGGCAGCCGCACGGCCGGGCGCGACCGCCTACTCGACCTGGATCGTGATCTTCTCCGACACCACGGGCGGATCGTGCGGAACGTGGTTGGCGTCTCCCAGGAGCAGCTGCAGCGTGTGGGTGCCCGGGGCGAGCTCCAGCGCCACCTCGGTCTGGCCCCCGCCGAAGTGGCGGTGGTGCTCGTCCGACGGTACGGGCTGCCCGAGCGGCGGCAGCGCGGCGTCGATGATCAGGTGATGGTGTCCGGTCTCCGGCGTCGCCACGCCCGCCGGTGCCACACCCATGCCCGCGAGGCCGAAGCGCACCGTCACCGGGCTCTTCACCCGCTCCCCGTCCGACGGCGTGATGAAGTAGAGCCGCGCGCCCTCGGGCGGAGGCGTGCGCTCCACGCCCTCGGCGTCGTAGTAGATCA
>CP070734.1:613444-621418 GCA_020347605.1 Deltaproteobacteria bacterium
GGAGCGTCGGGGGGAACTCGCGCGCGCCCCCGTCGAGACGAGCTGGTGGGGCGTCGTCCCGCTGCTGCTGGGCCTCGCGTGGCTCGCGATCGGCCGCCTGGGCGTCGAGCTCATGACGATGCGGTGGGGCTTCATCTTCACCGTGATCGGGATGGTGCTGCTGCTCATGGGGCGGCACGTGTTCCGGATCCTCTCCTTCCCGCTCTTCTTCCTGTTCCTGATGGTGCCGCTGCCGCAGTCCCTCACCAACACGATCACGTTCCCGCTGCAGCTGATCGCGACCGATTTCGCGGTCGACGCGCTCTATTGGCTCGAGATTCCGGCGCTTCGCGAGGGCAACATCATCCACCTGGCCCGCTCGAAGCTCTTCGTCGCGGAGGCCTGCAGCGGCCTTCGCTCGGTCATGGCGCTCGTCACGCTCGGAGTGGTGGTCGGCTACATGTTCCAGAAGTCGAGGGGCGAGTGGATCCTGATCGCCCTGTCCGCCATCCCCATCGCGATCTTCGTGAACGCGTTTCGCGTGGCGCTGACCGGGATTCTCACGCACCGCCTGGGAGAAGGGGCCGCCGAAGGCGTGATCCACGCCACCGAGGGACTGTTCACCTTCGGCATCGCCTTCGTGCTGCTGCTTCTCGAGGCCTGGCTGCTCTCGATGATCTGGCCGCGCCGCTGGCGAAGACAGGGAGCTTGAGGATGGCGAAGTGGCTCGTCGCGCTTGCGTTCATCGCGCTCAACTTCTACGCCTACCACTACTTCGCGAACGAGGTCGTGATCCCGCCCCGCTCCGAATTCTCGGGCTTCCCGGAGACGATCGTCGACTGGACCTGCGTGGACCGTGAAGAGATTTCGAAAGACGTGATCCGCAACCTCGGCGCCAGCGACTACCTGCTGTGCACCTACGAGAACACCGAGTTGGACGAAGAGGTCAACGTCTACATCGGCTATCACGAAACGCAGGTGCGCAAGGAGGGCGGTGGCGGCGGTGAGAACTCGATCCACCCGCCGGAGCACTGCATTCCCGGCTCCGGCTGGGACATCATCGACCTCCGGGTCGTCGACATGGATCTGCCCGGCCTGCCGGGGTCTCCGGGCGAGGCGAAGCGCGCCGTCATCGCGCACGGAGACGCGCGACAGCTCACGTACTTCTGGTATCAGTCCCAGGGCCGGGTCCTGGCCCGAAACCACGAAGTCATCCTCTACCGGATGTGGGACCGCGCGACGCGCCATCGCACCGACGGCGCGCTGATGCGGTTCACCGTGCCGATTCACGACGGGGACATCGAGGAAGCCGAGTCCGCCTTCTGGGATCTGGCGGGCAAGATCGCGCCGCGCATCGAACGCTATGTGCCGCTCTGACGCGCGGCGCGCCAGCGTGCGCGCCATCGCGCATCGCACCCCGCGGAGCGGCGCACCGACCCTTCCCGCGATTCCGGGTCTCTGGAGCTGCGCATGAGCTTTCGAAATCCGAGCCCGCATTTCACGCTGGCGCATCAACCCCGGATCCACGAGCTGATGCCGATCTTCCTGCAGAACCTCGCGATCACGATCCGGGGCCTCCAGATCGCGCGGGTGCGCTACACGTCGCACTTCCGGCGAACGCTCGAAGAGCTGGAGCGTTCGGTCCACGGTCCGCTCGAGGCGCTCCACGAGCTGCAGCGCCAGCGCCTGGTGGGGCTGGTCGACCACGCGCGGGCGAACGTCCCGTTCTACCGCGACCTGCCTCCGCCGTCCGATGCGAGGGATCCGCTCGAAGCGATCGAGCGGACGCTCAAGAACATCCCGCCCCTCGACAAGAACACCTATGCGCTGCAACCGGAGGCGTTCCGCGCTCGGAACATCTCCCGCCGGCGACTGATCCGGGACGTGACGAGCGGGACCACGGGCACTGCGCTGACGCTCTGGCAGACGCCGGAGCGCGTCGCCGAGAAGTACGCGACGGTGTGGCGCCAGTGCCGCAGCTTCGGCGTCCAGCCCCGCGACCCGCACTTCTCGTTCGGCGGCAACGTGGTGGCGCCGCGCAGCCAGACGCGCCCGCCCTTCTGGCGCCGCAACGCATACGGACGCCAGACGCTGTTCTCCGTGTTCCACATGTCGCCCGCAAACCTGCCGTCGTACATCGACGCGATGCACCGGATCCCGGCGCGCTACGCGCAGGGCTATCCCTCCGCCTTGCACCTGATCGCGCGGGCGATGCTCGACGCGGGGCGACCGCTTCCCCGGGGTCGGTTCGCCGCCGTCTTCACGTCGTCGGAGTCGCTGCTCGCCTTCCAGCGGGACGCGATCGAGGAGGCGTTCGGTGCGCCGGCGCGCGACTACTACTCCTCGAGCGAGAATCTGGTCGCCATGTCGGAGTGCGCGGCCCGCCGCCTGCACCTGGACATGGAGTTCGGCATCGCCGAGGTGGAGCCCGAGGAGGAGACGGACGCGTACGTCCGGGGGCCGCTCCTGCTCACGGGCCTCGGGAACGAGGCCGCTCCGCTGTTCCGCTACCGGATCGGCGACATCGGACGGCGCGCCAAGGATCCGTGCCCCTGCGGCCGGCCCGGCGTCACGTTCCTGGCCGTGGATGGCCGGGACGACGACTACGTGGTGACGCCGGACGGCAGCCTCGTCGGTCGCCTCGACCACCTGTTCAAGGACCAGGTCGACGTGGCCGAGGCCCAGATCCTCCAGGAGACGAAGGACGCGATCGAGATCCAGCTCGTGCCCCGGCCCGGCTACGGCGACGACAGCCGGGAGAGGCTCCTCGCCCAGATCCGCTCCCGGCTGGGCGACGACATCGGAGTGACGATTCGCCGCGTCGAGGCGATCGCGCGCGAGCCCAACGGAAAGTTCCGCGCGGTGAAGTCGCGGCCCGGAAGGAAGCTGCGGTGATCCGCGTCGGCCTGGCGCGCACCGACGCCACCTACGCCGGATTGCGACCTCCCTACGGCCCGGGACGGGCGTACCCCGAGCTCCGCGACCTGCTCGGATCGGGCGCGGCCGACGGTCCGCCGAACCCGGTCTACGCGGGCGTCCGCGCCGCGCTGCGCGGGCTCGGGCTGGACGCATCGCGGTTCGGCGGGCCCGATTGGAACCCGCTGGGCGCGCTCGTGGAGCGCGGCGCCCGCGTCGTGCTCAAGCCGAACTTCATCCGTCACTACAACCCGGTGGCGGACGGCAGCGTCGAGAGCGTGATCACGCACGGAGCCGTGGTCCGCGCGGTCGCCGACTACGCCGCCCTGGCCGTGGGCACCGAGGGCTCGGTGACCATCGCCGAGGCGCCCCAGCAGGACTGCGACTTCGAGCGCATCCGCGAGCTCGCGGGCCTCGACGCGCTGGTCGATTTCTACGCGGCGACGCTCGGCCGCGAGCTGGAGGTCATCGACCTGCGCACCGAGGCCGTCGACCGACGCGACGGCGTCATCGTCTCGCGCCGCGCGCTGCCGGGAGATCCGCGCGGCTACCGGACCGTCGATCTGGGTCCGCACAGCTTCTTCGAGGGCTCGGGTCTCGAGCCGTCCCGTTACCGCGGCGCCGACTACGATCCGGGGCCCACGGTCGAGCACCACCGGGACGGGCGCAACGAGTACCTGCTGTCCGAGACGGTCCTGTCGGCCGACCTCGTGGTGAACCTGCCGAAGCTCAAGTGTCACAAGAAGACCGGCGTCACGCTGGCCCTCAAGAACCTGGTCGGCATCAACGGCGACAAGAACTGGCTGCCGCATCACACGCTCGGATCGACCGCCGAGGGCGGCGACGAGTATCCCGGCAGCGGCGCGCTCGACCGTCTTCGCAGCCAGCTCATCGAGCGGGCCCGGGGCATCCTGCGGCGCGGGCGCGGCGCGGCGTTCTTCCGCGGCGTTCGCAGGCTGGAGACCGCCGTGCGGGGCGACGCCTTCGTGCGCAGCGGAAACTGGCACGGAAACCGCACCACCTGGCGGATGTGTCTCGACCTGAACCGCTGCCTCTACTACAGCGATGCCGCCGGACTCCACCTCGACGCGCCGGCGCCGGTGCGGACCGTTCTCAGCGTGATGGATGCCATCGTGGGCGGCGAGGGCCAGGGTCCGCTCGCGCCGCGCGACGTGCCGGTGGGCGCCGTGCTCGCGGCGACGGATCCCGTCGCGCTCGACCTGGTGGCGATCCGCCTGATGGGATTCGCGGAGGACCGGATTCCGAAGGTGCGCGAAGCGATGCGCGACACCGGACCCCGCGTGACCGCCGTACGCGCGCCCGACGACGTCTGCGTTCTGGAGGTCGCGGCCGCGAGCTTCGAGGCACGGGAACGCTCGCTGGACGAGATCGTCTGCGAGCGTCCGTTCGAGCCCCACTCGGGCTGGTTCGGTCACGTCGAGCGGCGGGTCGCGTGATGTGCGGCATCGCTGGGATCATCGGCGACGCGCGGCTGGAACGGATCACGGCCATGACGCAGGCGATGGTGCATCGCGGGCCGGACGACGGCGCGGTCTGGCTGGACCCGGAGGCGGACGTCGCCCTCGGTCACCGGCGGCTCAGCATCATCGATCTGTCGAGCGCGGGCCGACAGCCGATGGCTTCGCCCGACGGCCGCTACGTGCTCACGTACAACGGCGAGATCTTCAACTTCAAACGGCTGCGCGCCGAGCTCGAGGCCAAGGGCTACCGCTTCGCGAGCTCGACCGACACCGAGGTGCTGCTGCACGGCTACGCGGAGTGGGGGAAGGGCGTCCTGCAGCGCATCGAGGGCCAATTCGCCTTCGCCATCTGGGATCGCGCGGAGCGGAGACTCTTCGCGGCGCGCGACCACCTGGGGATCAAGCCGCTCGTGTTCTCGCACAGGGCCCGGCAGTTCCTGTTCGCCTCGGAGGCCAAGGCGCTGCTGCGCGCCAATCCCGAGCTGGCGGCGCCCGCCTACGAGAACCTGGCGCCGTACCTGGCGTTCCTGTGGGTGCCGCACCCGGGGAGCTTCTTCCGCGAGGTGCGCAAGGTGCCGCCGGGCCACTACGTCGAGTACGAGAACGGCTCGGTCGAGGTGGTCCAATACTGGGACGTTCCGGTGACGCCGCCTGCGGAGATGCGGCCGATCGAGCCCGACGAGCTGCACGATCTCGTCGCGAAGGCGGCGCGCGAACAGCTCGTCGCGGACGTGCCGCTGGGATTGCTGCTGTCCGGCGGGCTCGACAGCACGGCGTTGCTCGAGTGCGTGACGGGCGCGGACAAGCCGGTCCACGCCTTCACCGCGGTCTACGACGAGGTGCACCGCAGGGGAGACGTCTTCGAGGACGACCAGCGCTTCGCGGAGCTCACCGCGCGGGCGTTTCGCGTGCCGCTCGACGAGCTGCATCTCAAGCCCGACGTGGTTCGCGATCTGCCGACGGTGATCTACCACCTCGACGAGCCGATGGCCGACCCGACGGTGATCGTGAACTACCTGATCACCGCCGAGGCCTCGCGCACCGCGCGCGTGCTGCTTTCGGGGATGGGCGCCGACGAGATCTTCGGCGGCTATCCCTGGCACGCCGCGACGATCGCGACGAGCGGCCTGCCCGCTCCGCTGCCGAGCCTGCTTCGCGGCGTCGGCACCCTGCTGGGCCACCTGCCGCTGTCGGACACGTCGCTCGGAGGGCGCTCGCGCCGCTTCAAGCTCCTGGCCCGTCACGCGGGCAAGCCGCTCGTGGAGCAGCTGCTCGGGTACTCCACCTACTTCAGCGACCCCGAACAGGAAGCGCTGTTCCAGCCCGAGATCCGGCGCCTGCAGGACCCGAACCTCTACGCCGCGCAGCAGCGCTGCTTCCAGCACGCAGAGACGACCTCCCCGCTCCAGCAGCTGCTGTACGTCGACCTGAAGCTCTTCCTGCCCTGCTTGAACCTCGAGAATACCGACAAGACGAGCATGGCGAACTCCGTGGAGATGCGCGTGCCGTTCCTCGACCGGCGCCTGGTGGAGCGGGTGGCCGCCATGCCCGACGCCCAGAAGATCCGCGGGCTGCAGCGCAAGCTGGCACTGCGTCGAGCCTTCGCGAAGCGCATTCCGGAGGAGGTCCGAAAGCGCCGCAAGACCGGCTTCGGACCTCCCGTGCGCGGCTGGGTGCGCAGCGACCTGCAGCTCTACGTGAACGACATCCTGCGATCCCGCTCGTTCCGCGAGCGCGCCATCTTCCGCCCGGAAGCCGTCGACCGGCTGATCGAAGACAACTACGCCGGACGCGAAGACAATGCAGTGAAGATCTGGCAGCTGCTCGTGCTCGAGCTCTGGCACCGCGTGTTCATCGACGGGGAGCTCGGAAGCGAGCCCGGGGCTGCGCTTCCGCTTCCGATCGTCGACGTGCCGCGCGGGGTGTGAGCACCGACGGCGCCGGAATCGCATGAAGGCGCGCCGGTCCACAGCGCTTCGCACGCTGGTCCTCGCCACCGCGGCCGTGGCCGCGTCCCTCGGCCTGTTCGAATGCGGTCTCCGCGTTGCCGGAATCTCGTATCCGAGCTTCTACCAGCGCGATGCGCACACGGGCACGGCCCTGCGACCGGGTGCGGAGGGCATGAGCCGCGGCGAGGGGGGCGCCTTCGTGCGCATCAATCGCCAGGGCCGCCGGGACGAAGAACGGGCGTTCGAGAAGCCCGCGGACGTCGTTCGCGTCGCGGTGCTGGGAGACTCGTTTGCGCTCGCGCGCCAGGTTCCCCTCGAGCAGACGTTCGGGTCCGTTCTGGAGCGGCTTCTGCCCGACTGCCCCGGCCTCTCCGGGCGCCGGGTCGAAGTCCTGAACTTCGGCGTGTCCGGCTACGGAACGGCGCAGGAGCTTCAGACGCTGCGCCACCGCGTCTGGCCGTACGATCCCGACCTGGTGTTGCTCGCCGTCACGACCGGGAACGACCTGCGCGACAATTCCCGGGCGCTCTCCGGCGTGGCGAATCGACCCTACTTCCGCCTGGAGGGCTCCGAGCTGGTGCTCGACACCTCGTTTCGCGACCTGCCGAGCCACCGGGTCAGGAGTTCACCGCTCGCGCGCGCGGCCTACTTCATGATCCATCACTCGCGCGTGGTCCAGGTGATCAACGAGGCGCTGAACGTCCGGAAGCGCCGTTCGTGGATGCGGCAGCGATCCACACCGGGGCGACTCGAGGGCTTCGCGTACGGCCTCGACCACGAGATCTACGCGCCGCCCCGGACGGCCGAATGGTCCGAGGCCTGGCGGGTGACCGAAGCCCTGATCGCGCGGATGGACGAGGAGGTCCGCGAACGCGGAGCCCGTTTGCTCGTCGTCACGCTCAGCAATCCGATCCAGGTGCACCCCGACCCGGAGACGCGCGCGCGCTTCCGCGCAGCGCTCGGCGTCGCGGACCTGTTCTATCCGGATCGCCGCATCGAGGCACTCGGAGAGCGGAAGGGCTTTCCCGTCCTGAACCTCGCCCCGATCCTCCAGCGCGCGGCGGAGCCGCGCGGCCTCTACGTGCACGGTTTCGAGAACACCGAGCTCGGCGCCGGTCACTGGAACGCGACGGGACACGCGCTGGCGGGCGAGCAGATCGCCCGGTTCGCGTGCGACGCGTTCAGTCCTCGAGACCCCGCTGCCAACTGAATCGCGGCGACGGGTCCCCGAACGACGGCGACTCGCCGGACGGCCCGCGCTGTGCGACCGGCGCAGTCGGCAGCGCGTCGACCGCTCCGAGCGCCTCACGCGAGGCGCGGCCCGCGCGCAGCCGGGCATCCATCATGGTGTGAATCGCGGTGCCGGTCGCGTACAGCAACCAGGCCACCTTGAAGTGAAAGGTCGGCTGCGTGAGGTTTCCGACCAGCGCGCCGACGAGTGCGACCTGAAGGAACAGGGCGGACTGCGCCAGGCGCGTCAGCTCCGGGTCGTTCCACTGGCGATATTGACGCGCGCGGCGCTGCACGTAGGAGAAATCGCGAAAGGTGATCACGAGGATCAGCAGATACGGAATCAGTCCCACGAGCCCGTGTTCGGCGGCGATTCGAAAATACGAGCTGTGGACGTTGTGGCCGGGAGGGAGCCGCCA
>CP070734.1:621518-629473 GCA_020347605.1 Deltaproteobacteria bacterium
CGTCGCGTGTCCGAGCGAGGGACGCGACGTGGCGAGCTACGACCTCGCGAGCGAGAGTGCATTCCTTCCGCTGATCCGGATGAGCTGTGATCAGATCGCGGAATCGGAGGCGTCGCTCGGCGCACAGCGAGCGGATCTCGCGCCCCAGGTGCCCGATCGATTGATCAAGGTGACCCGCGTTCCGGAGCCGTCGCGCCCCCTGCTGCTGGGCGTGGCGCTGGCGGCGCTCCGCCTGCTCCGACGTCCGGCAGAGGTGCGGGTGCGTCCGCTTCGACGTAGGTGAAGGCCTTCTCGATGAAGACCTCGCCCTCGGGATCGACGACCGTGACGGTCCACTCGCCGAGCCAGCTCGGGTGGAGCGTCTTGATCGAGTAGGCGCGCCAACGCGGCCCCCCGACCTCGATGGGGACGTCCCCCATGGGCCGTCCGTTCCACTTCCAGCGGTGGACGACCGTGCGACCCGTGAGATTCCGCAGGTCGGTGTAGAAGAAGATCACGGTGCGGTCGTTGCGGAGCTCGGTGACCCAGTTGAGCGGTTCCCGCTCGTGGATGTCGGTCGTGAACATGGCCCGCGTCACGTAGCCGCCGGGCGGCACGGCCGCGACGTCGGGCAGCGGCTCCTCGGCGCTTGCGACCGTCGCGCTGAGCGCCAGTCCCAGGATGTGTGCCCGAAGTCTCATGATCGTGATGCTCCCGCCGAAGCCATGGCGTCGCCGCGCAACGCGCGACCCGGGGTCCGTGGCCGGGGCCCGGGCGCCCTCAGAAATCGATCCGCTCGAGGAACCCGAAGCGATCGACCCGCCCGTTGACGGTCAGGTCCGGGTTGAGCGGCGTCACCGACGCGAAACCGTTCGTGAGCGCTTCGAGGTCCGATCGGGGATCGACGAGCGTCGAGGTGCAATCGATCGCGAACGCGCTCACGTTCTCGATGCTGGGAGCATACGTCCGGATCGTGCCGTCGTCCATCGTCAGCGTGTAGTCGACCACCTGGCGGGCGCGGCCCAGCGGCACGACCCGTACGCCGCGCGTGATCCCGACGCCGCAGCTCGGAAAGTTCACGTTCAGCACCAGCGCCCGCCCGCTGCCGTCGGTCGACGTCATTCGCGAGCGGAACGTCTTGCGCGTCCGGAGCCGCTCGACGAGGTTCGCCGCGTAGGCCGCCGCCTCGTCGTACGACCCCGGCACCAGGGCCTGACTGACCGCGATCGCGGGGACACCCAGCCGGGCCGCGCTGAGACCCGCGCCCACCGTCCCCGAGATGTTCACGAGCTCCGCGATGTTCTGGCCGAGATTGATGCCCGAAACCACGACGTCGGGCCGCTCGGGCAGCTGCTTCAGGATGCCGAACAGAACGGTGTCGGCCGGGCGCCCGGTGACCGCGAGCGCGGGGAAGCCCGCCTGCGTGACGTCGGCGCGGATGTCGATCGGGCCGTTGGTGAACTGATCGCCCGTGCCACTCTGGTTGGTCTCGGGCGCGATGACCGCGACCTCGAGCGCCGGATTCGCGTCGAGCGCCTCGACGAGCACCGAGAGTCCCGGAGCGTCGAATCCGTCGTCGTTGGTGACCAGGACCCGGAACGCGGCGGCCTTCGACGACACCCCGAAGACCGCGACGAGGAGCACCCCGAACCGCGCGAGGATGGTTCGCTTCCGCATGACCTGCCTGCCCTCCCTGCGAGGCGGCATTGTCCCACGGGAGCGGAGCGGCGCGCAATCGGACGCCTCGGCGGGAGCGCGGGGACTAGCGGCGGGTCTCCCCGTCCAGGAACCGCGCGAACTCGTCCGCGGGCACTGCGGGACTGAACAGGAACCCCTGTAGCTCGTCGCAGCCGCGCTCGCGAAGGAACGCGGCCTGCTCGGAAGTCTCGACGCCCTCCGCCACGACGCGGAGCCCGAGACTGTGCACCATGGCGATGATCGCGCCCGCGAGCGCCGCGTCGTCGGTGTTCGTGGTGATCTCGCGGACGAACGAGCGGTCGATCTTGACGCGGTCGAGAGGAAATCGCCGCAGGTAGGAGAGCGACGAGTAGCCGGTGCCGAAGTCGTCGAGCGCCAACCCGATCCCCATATCGTGCAGCGCGTAGAAGGTGGACTTCGTCATGTCGTCGTTCTGCATGATCGTGCTCTCCGTGATCTCGAGCTCGAGCCAGTCCGGGCTCAGCCCCGAATCGCGCAGACCACGGGCCACCGAGTCGACCAGGTCCCGGTGCCGGAGCTGATGTCCCGAGAGGTTCACGGAAAGCCGGATGGGACGAAACCCGGCGGACTGCCAGAGATGGCACTGCTGGCAGGCCGTGCGCAGCACCCATTCGCCGAGCGGCCCGATCAGGTTCGTCTCCTCCGCGATCGGGATGAACTCCGCGGGCGACATGTTGCCCAGCTCGGGATCCCGCCAGCGCAGCAGGGCCTCCGCACCGGTGAGTCGGCCGCTCAGCGTATCGCGCACCGGTTGGTAGTGGAGCGCGAACTCCTGCCGTTCCAGCGCGCGGCGGATCCGGCCCTCGAGGTCCAGCTTGCGCAGCGCCGTGGCGTTCATCGACTTGGCGTAGAACTGGAAGTTGTTGCGACCGCGCGCCTTGGCGGAGTACATGGCGGCGTCGGCGTTCCGCAGCAGGGTCTCGGCGTCGTTTCCGTCGAATGGGAACACCGCGATGCCGACGCTCGCCGTCGCGAATACCTCGTGCCCGTCCACGTAGAACGGCTTGGAGAACGCGTCGAGGATGCGCGCCGCTACGCGAGCCGCGTCCTGCGCATCGGCGATGTCGTTCAGCAGAAAGGTGAACTCGTCGCCGCCGAGCCTGGAGATCGCCGCGCTGGATGCGCTGGCCTCCAGACGCGAGACGGAATCGGTGAGCCGCACGGTTCCGACCAGGCGCTCGGAGACCTGGCACAGCAGCTGATCGCCACAGCTGTGCCCGAGGGTGTCGTTCACGCGCTTGAATCCGTCGAGGTCGAGCAGACAGGTGGCGACGGGGCGGTTCCGACGGCGCGCGGACAGGATCGCCTGTTCGAGGCGGTCCTTGTAGAGCCTCCGGTTCGGGAGCCCCGTGAGGGTGTCGTAGTAGGCCAGGACGCGGTTCTCTTCGACGGCGCGCGCCTTGCGCAGGGCCACCGCGCAGAGCGCTGCCAGGGCGCAGAGCGCGTCGACCTGGGAGGCGTCGAAGCGACCCCGGCGGTCGGCGTGGATCACCGCGAGCGCTCCGAGCGATCCGCGCGCGCCGGGTATGGGCACCACGATGGCGGCCCCGATCTCGGTGCCCGCCCCACCGGCCGCCGCGTCTTCCGGTCCGCGCAGCGCGGGACGCCCCTCGCTGACCACGAGGTCCGCCAGCTCGAGCAGCGGCTCGGACACCGCGTTGTAGAGCTCGGTGCAGTCCTCGCCCGCCGCAGCAACCGGGCCGAGAGCGCCCTCGTCTTCCTTGCGCAGCAACACGAAGGCGGCCTGGGCCGTGGCCAGCGTGACCGCACAGCGTGCGGCCCGGTGCGCGACGTCGTAGCCGTGCTGCGCCGCGGCGAGCGAGCTCGTCGCGCTGAACAGCGAAGCGAGCTGACGGCTGTCCCGATCGATCTGTTGGAGAGACCTGCGCGTCATCCGGCGCAGCGCGAAGAAGCAGGTCAGCGACAGGGCGCAGGTCGAAACCATCACGCCAATCAGCGCGGCCGACGAGTACGCGTTGCGCTCCGGCGCGAACGGCGCGAGCGCGTAGCGGTCGACGACCACGCCCAGCGCCACGAGGGGCACGACGCCGCCCAGGAAGTAGACGACGAACGCCGCGCGGTCGAGCTTCTGCGAGAAGATCGAGATTCTGTGTCTGAACGTCGTCACCCGGGTACCTGCCGCGAACCCAACCGCTTGCCGTTCAAGGGTTATCGGCTGCACGCGCCCCAGGTTGTAGTGCGGGCCCCGAGCCGCGGGCACGGGCCGGGCGCGGGACGCGATTGCCCCGCGGGGATTCCATGCCGGGACCCGGCGCCGGTGTCCGGGTACACGCACCGCTCCCGCCGCCGCCCGAACGGGCGGCGCGGTTGCGGGACGCGGATCGCAGAGAGAGGCGGGCGGAGGCGGGAGCTACTCCTGCTCCTCTTCCTCCTGGATCGCTTCGGCCTCGGCCGGAACGTCGGCGGGCACGTCCTCTGCGATCTCGGCCTCGATCACTTCACCCTCGGGCGTCTCGATCGTCTCGACCACCACCTCGCCCTCGGGCGTCTCGACGATCTCGGCCTCGATCACGTCCACCTCGGCCGGGGGAGCGCCCACGTCCGGAGTCTCCTCCTGCGCCCGGCAGCCCAACCAAGCCAGACACGTCACCGACACCAGGACAACGAGCCACTTGTTCATCGAATCATCCCCCTTTCGCGAGACATGAGACGCACGCGATTCTAGCGCAGCCACCGTCGGACACGAACGCCTGGACCGCCCTCGATCCGCGTCCTCCGTCGGTAGTAGCCGAGAGTCGCCGCCGCGTATGCGATCAGGCCGAGCGCGAACCACTGCGCCTGGCTCAGCCCCAGCGCGAGCTCGGGGTTCACGCGCCAGTGCTCGATCACGAGCCGGCCCAGACCGTGGAGCGCCAGATACTCGCCGCACAGGAACGGGCTCGCGCGGCGGCGCCGCCAGAGGAGCAGCGCCACCGGCAGGAGCCAGAGGATCTCGTACACCTGCGTCGGATGGACCGGAACCGAGGTCGGCGGTGAGCCGTGCGGAAAGGCGACGCCCCACGGCGCGTCCGTCGGGCGGCCGTAGTCGTCGCCCACCAGGAGACAGCCCACCCGGCCGATGGCCTGCCCGACCGCCAGACCGATGCAGACGCAGTCGGCGAACACCTTGAGCGAGATCCGGCAGAGCCGCGCTCCCAGCGCCGCGCCGAGGAAGCCGCCCAGAAGCCCGCCGTACCAGGTCATCCCGGATGCCGCGCCGAGCAGCGGTAGCCAGCCCGCTCCGCTGCGCAGCGCCGTGTCGGCGGCGAAGTAGAGCTTGGCGCCCGCCACTCCGCCCACGAGCACGCAGAGCAGCATCACGCCCCACAGGTCGGGGTCGAGCCCCTCTTCCCGCATGCGGATCGTCGTGATCCAGGTGCCGACCAGGAAGCCGCACGACATGAGCACGCCGAAGGAGCTCACGGGCACGCCGAAGATCTCGAACAGAACGGGATGCATGTCGGGCCGCCTCGGTGCGCACCGATGATAGAGTCACGCTCAGATGCGCGCCGTGGCGACCTCGCGGAGTCCCCTTTCCGGCTGGACGACCGGCGTCCTCGTGGCGCTGGCGGCAGCGCTCACGGTGGCCTCGAGTCCGCCGATCGGCATCGCACCGCTGGCGTTCGCGATGCTCGCCCCGCTCGTCGCAGCGCTCGACGGCCGCCGCGCCCGCGACGGCTGGCTGCTGGCCTACGCCTATCACGTCGCGATGGCGGTCGGCATCGTGCGCTGGCTCGTGCATCCCATGGTCCACGAGTACGGGCTGTCCGCCCCTCCCGCCTGGCTGTTCACCGTGCTCCTGGTCGCTGCGTATTCCGCGATTCCGGCCACCGCCGCGGCCCTGTACTGCGCGCTCCGACCGAGGTTGCACCCCGCCGCGGCGCCGCTCGTGTTCGCGGCGCTCTGGTCGCTCGCCGAGTGGCTGCGCAGCGAGCCCGGCGGTCTGCCATGGCTGCTCACGGCGCATCCGCTCTTCGGGTTCCCGCTCGCCATCCAGACCGCCGCTCTCGGCGGCGTCTACGCCGTGGGATTCGTCGTCGCCGCGCTGAGCGCCGCACTGGGAATCGCGCTCGTGCGCCGGACCCCGATCCCGCTGGTGCTTCCCGCGCTCCTCGGGCTCTGCGCGCTGGCCTACGGAGCGCGCGAGATCGATCGGGTCGCGTCTCCGGGTGACGCGATCCGCGCGGGACTCGTGCAGGCGTCGGTTCCCCAGCGGGAGCGCTTCACGGCCGGGTCCGCCGAGCGCAACGTGCGGCGCCACATCGAGCTCACCCGCGCGCTTGCCGCGACGCAGCCGCTCGACCTCGCGATCTGGTCGGAGACCTCCGTCGACACCGACCTCGACGCGACGCCGCGACTGGGTGACGCACTCGCGCGGCTGGCGCGGGAGATCGGCGCACCCGTCGTCACGGGCGCACCGCGCTCGGCGCACGGACGGAGGACGAACGCCGTGGTCCTCGTGACGCCGCAGCGGGGTGTCGCGGAATCGTACGACAAGCAGGTGCTCGTCCCGTTCTCCGAGTTCGATCCGGTCGGCGGGAGCCTGCTGCGACCGCTGCTGGGTCCGGTCATGGCTGGCGAACCGTACGAAGCGGGCCTTGCCGCAACCGTGTTCCGGCAGTCACCGGTCGCACTGGCCACGCCCGTCTGCTTCGAGATCACCTACCCGGCGTTGATGCGCCGCTTTCGCTCGAACGGCGCCCGTCTGCTGGTAAACCTGTCCAACGACGCCTGGTTCGGTCGGACGGGCTACTCCGAGCTGCACTTCGCGCACGCGGTGTTCCGGGCCGTCGAGCTGCGCAGCTGGGTGCTGCGCGTCGCCAACACGGGCGTCTCGGGGGTGATCGATCCGACCGGTCGGATCGTCGCCACGCTACCCACCTTCGAGGAAGCGACCCTCGTCGCGCAGGTGCACGCGGCCGGGCCGCCCCCCTTCTACGCGCGCTTCGGCGACGGTCCCGTGCTCGCGGCTCTCAGTGCGGTGACGCTCGTCGGAGCCCTGGCGTCGCGCGCTGTAGCGGTCTGACGCGCGCGTCGTAGCGCAGCTCGAAGTCGCCGAGCGCATCGCGCAGTGCCCGCATCAGCGCCGACTCGATCTGCGGCCAGCTCTCCGCCGGCGTGAAGCCGTCCTCCACCGAGCGTGCAATCGTGATGAGCGCGGGCCGCAGGGCGCCGCGCTGCACCAGTCCGGCGAGCGCGCGGGCCGTGCGCTCGATCTCGCCGAGCGGCGCGCGGTGTTCCGGGAGCCCGACGACCTGCCGCCCGTCCTCGAGCAGAACGTCGAAGGCGGATCCGTCGTCGGCGCGCGACAGGATCCGATACAGAACGAAGAGGTCGCCCGGACCCAGGCCGCGCTTCCAGAGAACGACGAGCGCGCCCGGAAGCTCGGCGAGCTCCAGAGCCGAGAGCGCGGCGACGGCGTCGGTGAGCTCCGTGAGCTCGGCGATGCGCGTCGTCGGATCGGCCGCGAGCCCCAGCCGTTCCGGTGCGAACAGGGTGCGAATCCGCTCCACGTCCGCGTCGCGAAGGCCGGCGCGACGCAGCCGTTCGCTGGCGGGGTTGAGGGTGGCGAAGCCGTCGAGGTCGATATCGAAGATCACGGGGCCGTCCGCCAGCGACCGCTCGCGCAGGGCCTGTTCGAGCGAGAGCACGCGCACGTCGGCCGGAACCGGATCCACGAGTGCGGCGCGCGGAGCCCAGCCTTCGTCGAGCACGTAGTAGTCGGAGGGATCGTCCACCCGCACCGCGCCCTCGGCGAGGCCCACGCGGAAGGTGCGGGGCCCGTCGGGCAGCTGGTTCGAGAAGTCGGGACGCAGCCACGTGATGCGGTCGACGAGTCCGATGCGAACCGCCGCGAGCTGGAACGAGGCGATGTTCACGCTGGCCATGAGCTCGTCCGGGTCGGCCGGCCAGCCCCGCGGCACCGCGCGGTCGGGCACGGCGAGGTCGGGGTGGGCGTCGAAGTGCACCACCGTGACGCCGCTCCGCGGGATCCGCCCCTCGGAGGCCGCGCGCAGCCAGTGCGCCAGCACGCGATCGTGCGACTCGCAGACCACGACGAGGATGCCCCGGGGTCCGACGTTCGGCGCGCTCGCGTCCGGCGTCGGCGCATCCCCCGCGCGCGCGCTCGGCGCCTGCGCCGCCAGCAGCAGCAACAGGAGCACGGCGCCGAGCCGGCGCCGGGCCCCGGGCGCAGGGGGGGGCCGGGCCGCGCCGCTTCGCCCCCCGCCCCCCGTCTACCCGCCCCGCCGCGGGTG
>CP070734.1:629573-637515 GCA_020347605.1 Deltaproteobacteria bacterium
CGACGCGCTCGATTCCGATGCCGAGCTGTCCCACTGGGTGATGCCCGCCCGGGACGGCCTGGCGGTGACCGTGGGCGGTCCGGATGCGAAGCCGGCGATGCCCGCGGCCGGGCAGCCGGTCGAGGAAGACGTGGTGGCAGAGGACGCCTCCATGGAGACCGACGGATCCGGCGCGCTGGACGCGTCGACGATGGACGACGCGGATGACATGCTCGCGGAATCCGAGGCGATGGCGGAGGACGAGGACGCCTGGCTCGAGGAGGTCGCGCCCGCGGGTCCGCGTCAGGTGTACGGTGTGCAATTCGACGCCCAGCCGAACCGCGATCGCGTCGTGATCGCATCCTCGGGGCCGCTCGGATACACGCTGTACGAGCCCGACGAGCAGACGCTGGTGGTCAGCCTGCCCAACGCCGTGATCGATCCCGACGCGACGGCCCAGCTGGCGCCGGCGCCCGGCGGGCCGATCTCGCTGGTCCACGCATTCCAGCAGCCCGAGGCGGCGACGCCCGAGGTGCGCGTGGTGGTGAAGCGAGCCGCGGGCGTGGATCCGCAGGTGGAACAGCACGGCGGCATGCTGCTGTTCGACTTCGAGAACACCGGAGCCGCGGTCGTGCCGCCCGTTCTCGCTCGGCGCGAGACGACGGCGGACGCGGCGCTCGCCGCGAGCGCCCCGGTCCCCGCCGCGGTGGCGCCGATGGCGCCCGCCGCCGCGGAGCCGATGGCCGCCGCGCCGGCCTCGCTGGAGACGGGAGACGGCAGCGCGATCCTGCGCGAAGGCGGCCTCTACGACGGCAAGCAGTACATCGGGCGCCGCATCTCGCTCGACTTCAAGGACGCCGACATCGGCAACCTGCTGCGCCTGGTCGCCGAGGTGTCGGACCTGAACATCATCGCCGGTGAGGACGTCGACGGGAAGGTGACGATCCGGCTCGTGGACATCCCGTGGGACCAGGCCCTGGACCTGATCCTGCTCACGAAGGGCCTGGGCTTCGTCCGGGTCGGCAACGTGCTCCGCATCGCGCCGATCCAGCTGCTCAAGAAGGAGGAGGAAGCTCGGCTCCAGGAGCGGCGGGCCAAGGAGAAGCTCGAAGACCTGGTGGTCAAGCTGCAGCCGGTGAACTACGCCTCGGTGGGCGACGTCTCGAAGCTCGTGCAGCGGCTGCTCACGCCGCGCGGCACGGTGAACACCGACAAGCGCACCAATACGCTCATCATCAAGGACATCCCGTCCGTGATCGACGAGGCGACGGCGCTCGTCAAGGCGATCGACACGCAGACGCCGCAGGTGCTGATCGAGGCCAAGATCGTGGAGGCCAATCTGGACTTCTCGCGCGAGCTGGGTGCCGAGTTCGGATTCGGTACGCAGCCCGACAACGACGAGGACGACTTCACGATCGACGGGCTCAAGCCGCAGACCGCGTTCGATGACAAGTTCCCGTACAACGACGCCAACAACGTCGTATTCACCAATCCCATCACGTCGGCGGCGACCGGAGTGTTGAACCTCGGGGCATTCCTGATCCACGACAAGTTCAACCTCGACTTCCGCCTGGCGGCTGCAGAGAGCAACGGTGAGGGCAAGGTGATCTCGAGCCCGCGGGTGGTCACGCTGGACAACCGGCAGGCGAGCATCCAGCAGGGCGTGGCGATTCCGTTCCAGACCTTCGAGAACGGAGACGCCAAACTCGAGTTCATCGACGCGGTGCTGTCGCTCAAGGTGACGCCGCACATCACGGCGGACCGCAGCATCATCATGCAGATCTCGGTGTCCCGGGACGCTCCGGACGACAGCGTGGCGACGCCGACCGGCTCCCCGGCCATTGCCAAGAACCAGGCGAAGACCGAGGCGCTGGTGAAGGACAGCCAGACCCTGGTGCTGGGCGGGATCTACGTGGTCAACAAGACGGCACGCGAGTCGCGCACGCCGTTCCTCTACAAGCTGCCGCTGATCGGCTGGATGTTCCACAACGATCTGATCCGCGACATCCGCAAGGAACTGCTGATCTTCGTGACGCCGCGGATCGTCACGACGCCGACACCCGAGGCCGCATAGCGTCTCGGACCCGGTCCGGAACCGCGAGGGGGAGCTTCGGCTCCCCCTCGTTCGTTCTCGTCTATACTCGCCCCCGGTGGAGAGAGGCGACACGGTCTGGCTGGTCGGCATGATGGGGGCCGGCAAGTCCGCGGCGGGGGCGCGGCTGGCGCAGCGCCTCGGACGCGAGTTCGTCGACCTGGACGCCGAGCTCGAGCGCAGCGCCGGGCGAGGCATCGCCGAGATCTTCGACGCCGAGGGTGAAGAGGGCTTCCGGGCGCGCGAGCGAGCGGCCATCGAGTCCGTTGCCGGCAAGCCGGCGGTGGTGGCGCTGGGCGGCGGAGCGATCGCACAACCGGGAATGAGCGAGCGTCTGGCGGCCAGCGGGACCGTGGTGTACCTGCGCGCGCGGCCCGAGACGCTGCTCGAGCGCGTCGGGGACGCGGCCGGGCGGCCGCTGCTCGAGGGTCTGGACCGCGAGCAGCGCCGGCTTCGGATCCGGGCCCTGCTCGCCCGGCGCGAGCCGGCCTACCGCTCGGCCCGGATCGTGGTCGACACCGACGGGCGGAGCGTGGACGAAGTCGCCGACTCGCTGGCTCGCGAGCTGGCGGTGGAGTGAAGGGCGTGAGCGCATCTTCGCAGGCCGCGGCCGGCGTGCTCCACAGCGTGCCGGTGACGACGCGCGGGGGCGACTACCCGATCGAGATCGGGTACGGGACGCTGGCGGGTGCGGGCGCGGCGATCGCGCAGCGCACGAAGGCGACGCTGGCGGCCGTCGTGACGGTGCCTCCGGTCGGGCGTCGCTACGCCGCACCCCTGATGCGCTCGCTGCGGGAGGCCGGCCTGCGCGCGCGGCGCATCGAGGTGCCGGACGGCGACCGCAGCAAGAACCTGCGGCAGGTCGCGCGCCTCTACGACGCGCTGCTCGACGCCGGCGCCGACCGCAGCTCGGTCGTGGTGGCGCTGGGCGGCGGCGTGGTCGGCGACCTCGCCGGCTTTGCCGCTGCGACCTTCCTGCGCGGCATCCAGTTCGTGCAGGTGCCCACCACCCTGCTCGCGATGGTGGACGCCAGTGTCGGGGGCAAGGTGGGGGTGAATCTGCCGCGCGGCAAGAACCTGGTCGGGGCCTTCCACCAGCCCCGGCTGGTCTGGATCGACGCCCGGCTCCTCTCGAGCCTGCCGCGCCGCCAGCGCGCCGCCGGCGTTGCGGAGATCATCAAGGCCGGGGCGATCTGGGACGCCGCGCTCTTCGCGCGCCTGGAGCGGGAGATCGAGCGGGTGCTGGATCTCGAGCCGGAGGCGCTCCTACCGGTCCTGGAGCGCGCCTGTGCGATCAAGGCCGAGGTCGTGAGCCGCGACGAGCGCGAGGCCGACCTGCGCACGCTGCTCAACTTCGGCCACACCCTCGCGCACGCGATCGAGGGGCTGAAGCGCTACCGGGGGCTGCTGCACGGCGAGGCCGTCGCGATCGGAATGGTCTTCGCGGCGCAGCGGTCCGAGGCGCTGGGCCTGGCTCCGGAGGGCACGGCCACGCGGATCGCGGCGCTGTGCGAGCGGGCGGGCCTGCCTACGGATCTGCCCGCTTTCGACCGAAAGGCTTATCTGGAGGTCCTGCGCGTCGATAAGAAACGACAGGACGCCCGGATCCGATTCGTCGCGCTGCGCGGGATCGGCAACGCCGAGACCGTGCCGCTGACGCCCGCCGAGGTGCTACCGGCCGCCTCGTGGCGGCGGGGCGTGGGCGCGCGGCGGGCGGATCGGGGACGGAGGACGTCGCGGAAAGACAGGGGACGGGCCCGGTGAGCGAGTCGTTCGCGGACGCAGCGCAGAGCGAGATCGCGCGCCTCGAGGCCATCGTGGGCGGCGACCCCGGTGCGCCGGCGTTCGCCGCTCTGGCCGAGGCGCAGCGCCGCGCAGGCCTTCCGCAGGAGGCCGCCGAGACGGCCCGGGCGGGGTTGCGCCACCGCCCCGACCAGGTCTCGGGCCGGGTGGCGCTGGGCCTCGCGTTGATCGATCTGGGTCAGCTCGAGGCTGCGCGGCGGGAGTTCGAGCGCGTGCTCGAGCTGGTGCCCGACCAGGCGCTGGCGGCCGAGTCGCTGCGGCGAGTGGCCGGACAGGGCGCGGCGCTGGAGGCCGGACCGCGCACCGCGGCGGCGAGCGACGTCGGGTTCGAGCCGATCGACGACGACGAGCTCGAGGACGCGTTCGAGCGGGCCGAGACGGAAACGAGCGAGATGGTCGATGCAGACGACATCGTGCGCCAGGCCATGCGGACGGCCGAGCTCGATCAGCCCGAGGGCCTCGAGGCCGGGCCCGCGTCGCCGTTCGCGACGCAGACGATGGCCGACCTGCTCGAACGTCAGGGGCTGGCCGACGACGCGCACGCGCTGCGGCGTTCGATTGCAACGCGGCCGGCGCCCGCCCGGGCGGGCCCATCGGGGGGGGCGATGAGCCCCGCGGAGGATCGGGAATTCAGCGCGCCCGACGAGGGCGCGTCGTCGGACGAGTCGGGATCTTCGTCCGCCCGCAGCGGCGACACGACCGCCGCAGTGATCCGTACGCTCGAGCGCTGGCTCGAGAAGCTTGGAAGAGGTGCCGAATGAGCTTCGCGTCCATTCTCCAGACGATCGTCGACAATTGCGGGGGCGGAATCGCCGCGGCGCTGATGGGCACCGACGGCATCCCGATCGATCAGGTCACGGCGACCGCGGGACCCGAGGGCGCGATGGCCGAGGACATCAGCACGGCGGGCGTCGAATTTGGTCGGATCCTCGAGGAGATTCACAAGGTCTCGGACTCGCTGGCCGCCGGGGCACTCTCCGAGACGATGGTCTCGTTCTCGCGCTTCTGCCTGATCTTCCGGATCGTCGACGAGGACACCTTCCTGGTACTGGCGATCGGCGCCGGGGGCAACGTGGGCAAGGCGCGCTACCTGATGCGCCGCCACCTCCTGGCGCTGCGCGAAGAGATGTAGCCCGCCCGGAAGCTGCTAGGCTCCGCGCTCGGCGTCCGACGTCGGGAGGGCTGACGTGAGCCGCACGCTGCGCATCCTGGTCGTACACGGTCCGAACCTGAACCTGCTCGGCACGCGCGAGCCCGAGATCTACGGGACGACGACGCTCGAAGAGATCGATGCGATGCTGCGCGAACGGGCGAAGGCGTCGCGCGCGGAGATCGAGAGCTTCCAGTCGAATCACGAGGGCGCCTTGATCGACCGGATCCAGCAGGCGGGATCCCGGATCGAGGGCCTGCTGATCAACCCCGGGGCGCTCACACACACCAGTGTTGCATTGCGCGACGCCCTGGCGGCCCTCGCGGTTCCGATCGTGGAGGTCCACCTCTCCAACATCCATCGCCGCGAGGCGTTTCGCCGCCACTCCTACGTCTCCGACGTCGCGCTCGGGGTGATCACGGGGTTTGGCGCGCAGAGCTATTCACTGGGTCTCGAGGCGCTCCTCGACGCACTTCGGGTGTGAGCGCGTGCCGCGGCGCTGGCGGCTGATCTGCGATGGAGCGGCCTCGGGCGCGTGGAACATGGGCGTCGACGAGGCCCTGCTCGAGTCGGTGCGTGCGGGCGGCGACCCGATCCTGCGGCTGTATCGGTGGAACGGCCCCTGGCTGTCGATCGGCTACGGGCAGCGCCCCGGCGCGGCACGGCTGTGCGCCTGCCGAGAGGCGGGCGTGGGTGTCGTGCGCCGCGCCACCGGAGGCGCCGCGGTGCTTCACGGCGGGGACCTCACCTACGCGGTCGCGGCCCGCGAGGAGGTCGTGCCGGGCGGGCTACAGGCCTCCTACCGGCGCATCACCGAGATCCTGTCGAGTGCCCTCGCGGCGCTCGGCGTCGACACGCAGCGGGTCGTGCGCGGAGCCCCGGATCCGCGCGCGCGGGACTTCGACTGCTTTGCCGAGCCGGCGCCGGACGAGCTCTGCGTCGGCGGGCGCAAGCTCCTGGGGAGCGCCCAGCGACGCGCGGCCGGCGCGTTCCTGCAACACGGATCGCTTCGGGTCGTGCCGGACGCCGCCTCGGCGGCGGGCGCCGCCGGACTCGCCGCCGATCGCGCCACCAGTCTCGTCGAGCAGGGCTACGAGGGGGGCTTCGAGCCCCTGTGCCGCGCGATCGTGCGTGCGGCCGGGACGGGCCTCGATGCCGTCTTCCAGGGGGGGCCGCTCGCGGAGACGGAGCGTGCGCTGGCGCGCGAGCGCTGCGCTGCCCACGCTCTGGACCCCCTTGCACCACCCCCGGGGCTGCCGCGGGACGCCTCAAGGGAGCGCATGGATGACCGATAAATCACCGCAGGGTGGGGGATTCGCCCTCGGATACCCCCGTTGCACCTTGAGGGGCCTTTGGCGGTCAACAAGCGCAAGATTCTGGCGAGCGCCCAGAAGCACCTGCAGAAAGGCGCGCTCGACAAGGCGCTCAAGGACTACCAGACCGCTCTGAAGGCGGATCCGAAGGACTCGAACGTCCGCCTGAAGATCGGCGACATCCTGCTGCGGCAGGGGAGCCGCGACCAGGCGATCGACGCCTATCGCAAGGTCGCCGAGCGCTTCATGGACGACGGCTTCGACGCCAAGGCCGTCGCCATCTTCAAGCAGATCAGCAAGATCGACGCCAAGCGCTACGACATCTTCGTCCCGCTGTCCGAGCTGTACCAACGCATGGGCCTGATCTCGGAAGCGATGGGCGCACTGCAGACGGCGGCCGACGGCTATCACCGGGAGGGACGAAAGCACGACGCGCTCGACCTGCTGCGGAAGATGGCGGACCTCGACCCGACCAACACGACGAGTCGACTCAAGATTGCCGACGTGCTGCGCCAGGAGGGGCTCGAGGCGGACGCCATCGCGGAATACTGTGCCGTGATCGCGGAGTGCGAGCGCCAGGAGAACAGCGAGGGCGTCATCGCCGCGGCCGAGCGCATTCTCGAGCTCGCTCCCAAGAACACCGAGATCCTCGGGAAGCTGGCGCGGACGCACTTCGAAAGCGGCAACGCGGAGCGCGCGGAGCCCGCGGCTCGCAGGCTCGCCGAGCTCGATCCCGACGCGGCGGAACCCCACGAGCTGCTCGCCCAGATCTACACGCGACTGGGTCGCGCGGAGGAGCAGGAAAAGGCGTATCGCACATTGGCCGCCGTGTATCGCCAGCGGGGTGACGACGACAAGGCCCGCGAAATCCTCCAGCGATTCGGCACGTCCGCATCGTTCCAGGCCGACAGCGGCGACGCCGGGCTCGACTTCGGCGACCTGCAGTCGGCGGACGACGAGCGGGTCGATCCACTTCTCGAAGAGCCCGTGCTGGAGCTCGACACGCCCGAGCTGGAGGAAGAACCGTCCGAAGAGCTGCTCACCGACGATCCGGAACAGGTTCTCGCCGAAGCCAGCGTCTACCTGCGGTACGGAAAACGCGACAAGGCGGTCGAGAGCCTGGAGGCGCTCGTCGAGCGTCATCCGGACCATCTCGGTGCGCTCGAGAAGCTCGGCGAGGCCTGCGCTGCGGCGAAGAACGTGGCGCGCGCCAGCGAGGTGTGGCTGCGTGCGGCCGAGCTCGCGAGGGCGGCGGGCGATGCAGCGGCGGTCGCTGCGCTGCGCGATCGGATCGCGGCGGTCGATCCCGAGGCCGCGGCGCGCCTGTCCGAAACGGGCGGCGCCGAGTCGGGCGCCGCGCCCGAGCCGACCGAGGAGCTGGTCCTCGAAGATGCCGACGCAGACGACGAGTTCGTGCTCGAGATCGAGGACGACGACGCCCCCGCGGAGGACGACGACGTCCCCGCGGAGGACGACGACGTCCCCGCGGAGGACGCCGCCGCCGCCGAGGCCGACGCCGGCGAAGCCTCCGAGTCGCCTGCGGACTCGACGGAGGCGCTCGCCTCCGACGAGCTCGAGCTCGACATCGACGTCGAGCTCGACGTC
>CP070734.1:637615-645484 GCA_020347605.1 Deltaproteobacteria bacterium
GAACGTGGCTCACGTGCGCGGTCGCCACCTCGAGCTTCGATACCGCCACCGAGCTCATGAGTCCCGGCAGATCGATGACGATGCGAGGCGGGTCCTGCAGCGTGAAGCTCTCGCGGTCCGACAGCGAGCCATCCGCGTGGACGTGCACCACCGTCGCGGTGTCCGTCTCCTCCACGTCGATTCCGAGCAGCGTCGCAGCCGGCGGCAGTGAAGAGGTCTCCATCTCGTCGTCGGACGACGGCCAGGTGCGGGTCTCCGACCATGGATCCTCGTCCGTCTCGAGCGTCTCCACCGCCTCTTCTTCGAAGCCGTCGAGATCGCTCACCAGCTCGGCCGCAGGGCTCAGCAGGATCGCCAGTCGATCGACCTCTCGCACGAACTCGTACTCGGCGCGGCCCGCGAGCATGATCTCGACGCGCGTCGTGGGCTCTTCGGTGTCGGCGCTGACCGGCGCGACGGAGACCTCGGTCACGAGTTCGTCGTACGCGGGGACCGGTCCGACCAGACCCTCGGTGCGCACCGCTGCGAGGTCCACGATCAGCCGGACCGGGTCTTCGCGTTCGAACGAGGTGAACACCGCGTCCGGCACGCCCATCAGGTCGACCACCGTCGAACCCCCTTCCTGATGGACCCATACGTCCGACAGAACTTCGCTGGATGCAGAATCCTGGCCGGGGGATCCCGCCGTCGTCACGCACGAGAGCACACCGCAGAGCAGCGCCGTGCCCGCGGCAAGCGCGACGAATCCCCGGATTCGTTCGCTGATGCTAACGTCCATTGCAGCTCACCCTCCCTGGCTTTTCCGGATTCTCATCTCGATGTTCTTCCTGGTCCGCTCGCCAAGGTGGTTCTCGTAGATCTCCTCGACGACGACCGAGCTGTCTCCGATTGCAATCACGGTTCCCGAGTTCTTGCCGATCGGGGTACCGGTTCCCACGATGTAACCCCGCCCGGAGGGGTCGTGAATCAGGGCGCGCTCGTTGTTCGTGTCCCAGATCACGGCCGACAGCTCCAGCTGCGCGAGCTCGAATTGCTCCAGCGGTCCGCGCGAGGCGCGCGCCACGGCATCCCGCTCCAGGATGTACGACTGGAAGGGATCCCGTTTCCCCTTCGGGTCGTACGCATACGGCTCGTCCGCCACCGCGAACGCCTCGTCCGCCGTCTCGGCGCCCTCGTCCACCTCGGCCGCCGCCTCGCCCTTGGCCTTCTTTCCGCCCTTCACGAGTGCCGACCGCTTCTTGTCGAAACCCGACCCCTTCGCGTCGCCGTCGGACGCCCCGCCGCAAGCCAAGAGCACCAGCGACAGCAGCGCCGTGATTGCGATTGCCTTTTTCACGCCCCACCTCCGCTCGCGGCCCACGGCGTGTCCTTCCGACCCGTCCGACTAACCGTTTTCATTCTCTATGAACCGAAAGGTCGTGGCGGTGCCCGTCACCTTCAAAACGGTCTCTTCTCCCTTGGCGGACCTCACGCTCATGTCGAGGTTTCCCACGTTCACGATTCGCGGAAGTTTCGAGACCCGATCGAAGAACTTCGCAATGTCGTGGTACTTTCCACTGAACTCGAGCTGGATCGGCACCTCGGCGTAGAAGCCGGCATTGCGCTCGCGCATCGGACGGAAGGCCGAGACCTCCAGGCCCGAGTTCTTTCCGAGCGTGCTGATGTCGACCAGCAGGACCGGGAGTTCCTTGCGATCCGGAAGCTGCAGAAGCGCCCGCTCGAGCTGATCCTGGAGCCTGGAGAGCTCCTCCTCGAAGGGCCCGACGTTGGACGCGGCGGAGCGCGCCTCGTTGAGCTTCCGCTGCTTCTTGTCGCGCTGCGATTCCAGGACCTCGAGCTGTGTGCTGGCACCGCCGTACAGCAGCAGGTAATAGAGGCCGAACAGAGCCACGACCAGCGCCGGAACCAGCGCCATTCGGTACGGCTTCGGAAGTTTTGCGAACTTCTCGAGGGCCGGATCGAGCTTGTCGAGTCCGAAGTCCATTCTCCGCCTCCCCGCCTAACCCAGCGTACCCGGGGCCTGCGGCCCGAGTTCCGCCGTCTTCCGGCCCTTCTTCTTCTTCTTCTTGTCCCCGGGCTTGTTTCCCGTGTCGCGCGGCTTCAGCGCGGCGCTTGCCAGCTGCGCCCGGATCTTGAAGCTGTTGACCTTCAGGTTGCCCATCTGCTGGAGCACCGTGGTGTCGAGTTCGACCTTGTTGAAGTAGGGCGACTGAGAAAGCGCGGTCAGGAAGCTCGCGACGATCTCGTTGTCCAGCGAGATGCCGTCCAGCTGGAGCCCGCCCTTGTCCGCGATGAGGCGAGTCAGCCACAGGCGCTGCGGCGTGAGCGTGGCGAGCTCATCCAGCATGTGGACCGGGCCCGAGCGCGACTTCTCCAGCCCCTCGATGACGTCGAGCTTCGCGCGGATCTGATCCTTCTTCTTCTTGTACTCCTCGACCTGCTTGATCTGCGGCTCGTAGCGCTTGATCTGTTCGTCGATCTCGACGAGGCGCTGCTCGACCGACGCGATGCTGCTCACCAGCGACAGGTGGAAGGCGGTGATCGCTCCGACCGTGGCCAGCACGGCGGCGGCGAGAATCGCGACCTGCTGTCGGGCGCCGGCCTTCCGACGCGCCTCGCGAACCGGGAGTAGGTTGATTCGGATCATTGTTCGTCCAAGCTCCTCAGCGCGAGCCCGACGCCCACACCCAGCGACGGCGCCACCTCGGCGAGGTAGTCCGGCTGGTAGCGCTTGCTGGGCGCCATGCGCGCAAAGGGATTCAACAGCTCGACCGGCACGTCGGTCTTCTCGTTAAACGCCTTTTCGAGGCCAGAGACGCGCGCGCCGCCGCCCGACAGATAGATCTTCCCGATCCGCCCCTCGGCAGCGGTCGCAGTGAAGAAGTCCAGCGAGCGCGTGATCTCACCCACCATCGTCTCCGTCACGTTGCGCATCGCGTGCTCGACTTCCTGCGGAATCACCTCCTGGCTGTCATTCGAGCGGGGTCCACCCAGCTTGATGCGCTCCGCCTCTTCGAAGCCGATCGAGAGCGTCTTCTGGATCTCCTCGGTGTACTGGTTTCCGCCAGTGGAGATGTCGCGCGTGAACGCCGGAATCCCGTTCGCCAGGATGTTGATGTTGACCACCTGCGCCCCGATGTTGACCAGCGCCACCATCTCACCGGGTCGCGTGTCGAAGTTGGCCTCGTACGCGTTCTCCACGGCGAACGCAGCCACGTCCATGACCATCGGGTTGAGGCCCGCTTCCGAAAGGACGTGCACGTAGTCGTCGATCAGATCCTTCTTGGCGGCGACCAGCAGCACGTCCATCTGGCCTTCCGCATCCGCCCCGTCCGAGAGGATCTGGAAGTCGAGGTTGACCTCGTTCACGTCGAACGGGATGTACTGCTCGGCCTCCCAGCGGATCGACTCCTCGAGCTCCTCGGGCGTCATCGCCGGCAGGCTGATCTTCTTCACGATCACGGAATGACCGGAGACCGCGGTCGCCGCGTCCTTGGCCCGGATCCCGGCGCTCGACATGGCCTCGCGAACCGCGTCCACGATCGCGCCCGAGTTGAGGAATGCGCCCTGCACGATCGCCTCGGGGGGGAGCGAAGCCATCCCGAGGTGCGCAAGCTCGAAGCCCTTCGAGTGGGCCGCGACTTCGACGACCTTCACGGAGGACGAGCCGATGTCGACGCCGACGATCGACTTGCTCTTGAATCCCGGGAGCCGAAACTGCACGGCGTACCTCCTTGCCTCGACCTACGGGCGCGCCGGGTGTTGGAGGGGGGACGTGCCCACCTCGACCGCATCCGGCTCCGCGAAGGGACCGAAGACCTTGTCCTTGTCCGAGACCTTGAGCCCGAGCGCGCCGAGGATCTTGCGCTTCGTGTCGAGGCGGCAGGGACGACCGCTCTCGACGCGGTCGATGGTCAAGGTCGACAGGCCCGCTTTTCGCGCGAGCTCCGCCTTGCTCATCATCAGCGCTTCTCGGAGCTTCTGGACGTTGTTCCTCGGCACCCGTCTCTCCCTCCAGCGCCAGGCCCCAGGAGCGCGTGCCCGCAGGGGCTCCACGCCAGGACGTGGGGCCTATCGGCCTGCTCTTCCGGGGACTTGAGCGGGCTTGGGGGCGCTTCAGGGAGCGGCGGCGCGCATTTCGGGAACGGGCAAGCAGCGGGCCCGAGGCGGCGGCTTCGGGGCGGCCTTCTCACGCGTCGCCGCGCGGCGGCCGATAGGCACTGCGTGGCGGATCGGATCCTCATCGTCGACGACGACGACGCCCTGCGCGACAGCCTGCAGCTGGTCCTGTCCGCAGAGGGCTACGAGGTGCTCGTGGCCGCCGACGGGCCCTCGGCGCTCACCCGGATCGACGAATCCCCGACCGACGTGGTCCTGTGCGACCTGCGCATGCCCGGAGTAGACGGACTGGAGCTCATCCCGCAGCTGCTGCGGCGCGCACCGGGCTCGACCGTGATCCTGATGTCCGCCTACGGAACCTCCGAGCTGGCGATCGAGGCGATGCAGCTCGGCGCCTACGACTACCTCGCGAAGCCGTTCGAGCCCTCCGAGGTGCTCCTCACGATCCGGAAGGCCAAGGAGCGGGAGCGCATGCGGCGGGCCAACCAGCTGCTGCGCCGGGATGTCCAGCGCGCCATCGGCGACCGCCCGATCGTGGCGGCGTCGGCGGAGATGATCGAGCTCCTCGAGCTCATCGAACGGACCGCCGAGTTCAAGAGCACGGTCCTGCTCACCGGCGAGAGCGGTACCGGCAAGGAGGTGCTCGCGCGCGCGCTCCACGCACAGTCGCCGCGGCGAAACGAGGCGTTCGTCGCCGTCAACTGCGGCGCCATCCCGGACAACCTCCTCGAGAGCGAGCTGTTCGGCCACTCCAAGGGTGCCTTCACCGGGGCCGACCGGGCGCGACGCGGCCTGTTCGTCGAGGCCCACGGAGGCACGCTCTTCCTCGACGAGATCGGGGAGCTCCCCGTCTCCCTCCAGGTGAAGCTGCTGCGAGCCCTCCAGGAGGAGGAGGTCCGTCCGCTGGGCGCCTCGAAGCCCCAGTCGGTGGACGTGCGGGTCGTGGCCGCCACGGCGCGCGACCTGGAGACCGACGTCGCGGCGGGCCGATTCCGCGAGGATCTCTTCTACCGGCTCAATGTGGTGCGGATCGACGTACCCCCGCTGCGCCGGCGACGGGAAGACATTCCGCTGCTGGTCGACCACTTCCTGGCGCGCTTCCGCGACCTGCTCGGCAAGCCCGTTCAGGGCATCGCCGAGGACGCCCTGGAGCGCCTCTCGCGGTACGCGTGGCCGGGCAACGCGAGAGAGCTCGAGAACGTGATCGAACGCGCCGTGATCTTGTCGGACGGCGAGCGCATCACGCTCCGGGAGCTGCCCGAGAACGTCGCGACGCCGACGCCGGGGGACCCGGTCGCCGCGGGCGACCTCTCCCTGCGCCGTGCACGCCGCGCACTCGAAGCGCAACTGATCGTGCGCGCCCTGCGGGCGACGGGCGGAAACCGCACCCACGCCGCGAAGCGCCTCGAGATCAGCCACCGGGCCCTGCTCTACAAGATCAAGGAATACGGAATCACGCGCTAGGATTCGCGACCCGGCGCCGCGTCGTCGGCCGCCGCGTCCGCGCGAACGGAACCCGACGCCGGCGCACCCGAGGCCACCGGTAGGCGCAGCGCGAACACGGCGCCTTCGCCCGGTTCGCCGCCCACGAGCTCGAGCTGCCCACCGAGCTCTTCGGCCAATCGCAGCGCGTTGGCCAACCCGAGACCCGTGCCGTCTCCGGGTGGCTTCGTCGTGAAGAAGGGCGCGAAGACGCGGGAGCGCAGCTCGGGGGCGATTCCCGGGCCGTTGTCCGCAACCCGACACTCCATCGCGTCGAAGCGCCGACGCCCATCGGCCGAAACCGCCGGCTCACCGTCGCGCACCTGGAGGGGGCTGTGCCGAACCCGGAGCTCGATGCGCGGCTCTGGACGCTCGCGGACGGCGTCCGCCGCGTTCAACACGAGGTTGAGCAGGATCTGGATCACCACCCCGGCGTCGGCGCAGACGGGCTCGACGGGATCTTCGCTCACGACTTCGATCTCGACGCCCGCGTAGCGGCGCTGGGCGCGGACCATCGCCGCCGTCTGGACGGCCAGCCTCAGCAGGTCGACCGGCCCCCTTCGTGCGGGGCGCGGCGGCGAGGAGAAGTCGAGAAGCTGACGCAGTATCGAGCGGACCCGGCCACCCTGATCGCGCGCTTGAGAGAGGTGGTGGCGGCTCTCCTCGGAGAGATTCGGATCGCGACCCACCAGATCGAGGAATGCCAGCATCGCGCCCATCGGATTTCCGACCTCGTGGGCCACGCCGGCGGCCAGGCTTCCGACCGACGCCAGTCGTTCGGCGCGATCCAGCCCGACCCGCGCGCGCCGGAGGCTCCCGTTCGCGTCGCGCAGGTCCGCGACCGCCTTCTCGAGCGCGCCCGTGCGCTTCTCGAGCGCCGACGTCATGCCGTTGAAGACGTCCGCGAGCTCGGCCATCTCGCGCGTGCCCTCGACCGGCAGGCGCGCATCCAGACCGCCGGCCGCCACCCGCCGGGCCGCTTCTCCCAGCCGGCGCAGCGGCAAGATCACGCGGCCGCGCAGCAGCACTCCGCCGAGCAGCGTGAAGATCACCGCGTTGGCGAACAGCAAGCCCACGAGCACGGCGCTCGACGCCACGCCCGAGCGCACCCCGGCAGTGGCCGGAATCCGGATCACCGCGACGTCCCCACCCGCCTCCACGAGCGCGGCGAAGCCGACCGGCTCGCCACCCTGCGCGAAGCGGAACACGGCGGCGCCCGCGGCGCGCGCCTCACCCGCGAGCTCCAGCGACACCGCGTCGATGGGCCGCGGCCGGACCGACCGCGCGCGCACGGAACCGTCCGGCGAGACGGTCCAGATGTCCACGTCGATGCCGAGCAGCGCAGCCCCGCGCTCCGGATCCCGCGCGGCGACCCGGAGCGCCCGGGCCAGCGGCTCGTGGAGCTGGGCCTCGCGCGCGTGGTAGTGGTCGGCCAGGTAGCGCACGAGCACGGCACAGAGCACGACGCTCGCGAGCATCATGACGCTAGCGAGGCTCGCCAGCACCTCGGCCTGAAGGCCGGTCCGGCGCCCCATGCCGGGCCTAGGACTCGCGGTCGAGCCCGAGCTTCTCGAGCCGGTAGCGAAGTGAGCGGAACGAGACGCCCAACAGTCGGGCCGCGTGCTTCTTCACCCCGCCCGTCCGCGCCAGCGCCTCGCGGATCAGGCCGCGTTCGTAGTCCGACACGAGGGCCTCGAGCTCGACCCCCTCCGGCGGGATCCGCGACGGGTCGTTCACCTCCGGCGACCGGGCCAGCATCGACGGCAGCGCTTCGCGCTCCACGCGATCGCCGCGCGACAGCGCCACCGCGCGCTCGATGACGTTCTCGAGTTCGCGCACGTTACCCGGGAAGTGGTAGCCCTGAAGCACCGCCATCGCCTCGTCGCTGACCTCGTTCACCGGTTTGCCCAGCTCGGCGGAGTACTTTTCCAGGAAGTGCTGGACCAGGAGCGGCAGATCGTCCATCCGCTCGCGCAGTGCCGGCAGCGCGATCTGGATGACGTTCAACCGGTAGTAGAGATCTTCGCGGAAGCGGCCGCTGGCGATGTCCTCCTCCAGGCAGCGATTCGTGGCGGAGACGATCCGGACGTCGACGTTGCGATCGCTCGTGCCGCCCACTCGACGGATCTGCTTGTCCTGGATCGCCCGGAGCAACTTGACTTGAAGCGACAACGGCAGCTCGCCGACCTCGTCGAGAAACAGCGTGCCGCCGTCGGCCGCCTCGAACAGGCCCGCCTTGTTCTGCACCGCACCCGTGAAGGCGCCCTT
>CP070734.1:645584-653422 GCA_020347605.1 Deltaproteobacteria bacterium
TGCGGAATCGATGGAGTCGACGATGGTTCGGTTCGACGTCTGGCTGAAGCGGCTGCTGCTGGTCGGGTTCACGACGCTTTTGGGCCTCGGCGCGATCGAGATCGCTCTCCGGCTGGTGTACCCGGTGGAGCCGGTCTTCCTCCGCGATGATCCCGTGTACGGGAACTTCTACAAACCCGGGATGAAGGCGCACTGGCTTCGGGAGACCGACGAGCCGGTGCTCGTGGAGATCAACTCGAAGGCGCTTCGGGACGTCGAGCGCGCCTACGAGAAGCCGCCCGGCAGCGTCCGCGTCCTGGTGCTCGGCGACTCGATGGTCGGCGGCTTCAACGTACCGCTCGAGCATCTCCTCGGGCGCCGCCTCGAGCATCGGCTTCGCGCCGGCGGGAGGGCGCCCGCGGCCGAGGTGGTGAGCGCCGGGATCCAGGGCTTCTCGACCGGTCAGGAGCTCCTGTTCCTCCGGCACGAGGGTCTCAAGTATCAGCCCGACGTGATCGTGCTCGTCTTCTACGAGGGCAACGACTTCCTCGGAAACTACGCGGAGACTGCCGCTCGGTCGCGGCCCAGCTTCTCGCTCGAGGACGGCGAGCTTCGCCTGCACACGCCCGAGACGAACGCGTGGGTCCTGTTCCTGCGCGACAAGGTGCTCGCGCGGTCCGCGGTCGCCCAGGCGCTACGGCGCCGCCTGTTCCACCGTTTCCGCGCCCTCGAGAACGCGGCCACCGAGGCGGGCCTGATCATCACCGTGCCGCACGAGCCGCGCAGCGAGAAGACCATGCAGGAGGTCGCGCGCGTCACGAATGCGCTCATCGCTGCGCTCGACCGCGAGAGTCGCGCCGCCGGTGCGCGGTTCGCGGTGCTGATGTTGCCGGGCGGTCGCAGCATGCGGGAGCGGCTGCCCCCGGAGTACCGCGAGGGTCTGCCGCCGCTCAACCCCAGTCTGGAAGAACAGAATCGCCGCATGAACGCCGCGCTGGTCGGGTTTCTGAGAGGGGAGGCGATTCCGCACGTGGATGCGGTCGAGCGGTTCCTCGAGGAAGTCGCGCAGGGACGGGAGGTCTACGTCGACGTGGCGGGACACCTCACGAGCCACGGGCACCAGGTGGTGGCCGAGCTGCTGTACGATCTCGTCTCCCCCATGCTCGACGCGCCCGGCGCCGCGTCGGAGCGCGCGGCGCCCGGCACTCCGGTCGCCACGGATCGACCCGCGGGAGACAACCGGGTCGAGCCATGAGCGAGAACGGATCGGGCCTGCTCGCGAATTCGATCGGGCTGTTCCAATGCCCCCGGTGCAGCGGAGATCTCCGCCTCGCGGAGGCGACCTTCGACTGCCTGGGATGCGACCAGGCGTTCGCCATCCGCGACGGAATTCCGATGCTCTTCTGGCCGAACGAGTGGGATCCGGCGCGCAAGGACGTCACCGACGTCGTCAAGTCGTTCTACGAGGAGACGCCGTTTCCCAACTACGACGACTTCGACAGCGTCGCCAGCCTGGCGCGCAAGGCGCGCGAGGGGATCTTCGCTCGGATGCTGGATCAACAGGTTCCGCCCGGAACGCGCATCCTCGAGTGCGGCTGCGGGACCGGACAGCTCTCCAACTTCCTGTCGATCAGCAATCGCTCCGTCTTCGCGACCGACCTGTGTGTGAACTCGCTGCGCCTCGGGCAGCA
This sequence comes from Deltaproteobacteria bacterium, assembly GCA_020347605.1. GTDB lineage: Bacteria > Myxococcota_A > UBA9160 > UBA9160. Next base: position 647,255 of record CP070734.1, read on the forward strand.
ATTCGCGCGGGAGCATCAGCTGTCACGGGTGCAGTTCGTCCAGATGAACCTGTTTCGGCCCGTGTTCAAGCCCGGGTCCTTCCACCTGGTGATTTCGAACGGCGTCCTCCATCACACCTCGGATCCGTTCGAGGCGTTTCGGTCGATCAGCACGCTGGTCAAGCCCGGCGGCTTCATTCTGATCGGGCTCTACCACCGATACGGTCGCCTCATCACGGACGCCCGACGCCTCCTGTTCCGCCTCACGCGGGACCGCTTCACCTGGCTGGACCCCAACCTCGCGGACGCGGACCGCAGCGACGCGAAGCGGCGGGCGTGGTTCGCCGACCAGTACAAGCACCCGCACGAGTCCAAACACACGATCGGCGAGACGCTCGGGTGGCTGAAGGAGATCGGCTTCAGCTTCGTGAGCAGCATTCCGCGCTCGAAGCCGTTTCGCCCCGTGGCGGAGAGCGACGATCTGTTCTCGCCGGAGGAGCCGGGGAACGCCCTGGAGCGCCTGCTGGTCGAGCTTCCGATGGTCTTCCGGGGCAGCCGCGAAGGCGGCTTCTTCATCGTGATCGCGCGACGCCCCTAGCGCGCGCTTCGGCTCGGCGCCTCAGAACAGCGTGTAGATGAGCGGCGCGCCGCCCTCGCCCACCACGACGATGAACGCGGCGAGTCCGAACAGCAGAACGAGCGGAATGATCCAGTAGGCGCGATTCTCTCGCGCGAAGCCCACGAACTCGCGCATCAGCTTCAGGCTGTATCCAAGTCTCGCCATGGGTTCGTCCTCTACGACGGATTCTCCGCGACCGGTCAGTCCGGCTGGAAGGTCTTCCTCCACGCGCCCGACTCCTGCCATTCGGGCTGCTCGCCCTTGCTCAGCAGGAACGGTCCGAGAACCAGGTGATCCATCTCCGTCCGCATGAAGCAGCGGTACGCATCCGCGGGAGTGCAGACGATCGGCTCACCGCGCACGTTGAAGCTCGTATTGATGATGACGCCGCAGCCGGTGAGCGCCTCGAAGGCCTCGATCAGTCGATGGTAGCGCGGGTTGCTCTCGCGATTCACCGACTGGATGCGGGCGGAGTAGTCCACGTGCGTGATCGCAGGCAGCTCCGACCGGCGACGGTTGACCCATTCGTGGATCTCGAGCTCGTGCTCGTCGCCCGACGGTTGCGTGCAGAGGTCCTCGCGCACGGGCGCGACGACCATCATGTACGGCGACGGTCGGTCGATTTCGAAGTAATCCGACAGCCGCTCCTCCAGGCACGAGGGCGCGAACGGCCGGAAGCTCTCGCGGTACTTGATCTTCAGGTTCAGGATCGACTGCATCTTGGGCGAGCGCGCATCCCCGATGATCGAGCGGTTCCCGAGGGCGCGCGGTCCGAACTCCATCCGGCCGTGGAACAGGCCCACGACCATCTGGTTCGCCACCAGCGTCGCGATCTCCCCGGCCCATGCGTCGTCTGCGAGCTCCGTGTAGGCGTAGCCGCGCGCGTCGAGGTACTCCTGGATCTGCTCGCGCGAGAACTCCGGCCCGAGATAGGAGCCCTGCATCGAGTCGTGCCGCCCATCGGCCGTGCGCGGGTTCCGCAGGACCTTGTGCCAGACGGCGAGCGCGGCTCCCAGTGAACCGCCGGCGTCGCCCGCGGCGGGCTGGAACCAGACGTCCTTGAAGATCCCCTCGCGCAGGATGCGGCCGTTGGCGACGCAGTTCAGTGCGACTCCTCCAGCCGCGCACAGGTAGTCCTTGCCGGTGAGATCGCGCGCATGGCGCGCCATGCGCAGCACGATCTCCTCCGTCACCTCCTGGATCGACCTGGCGATGTCCATCTCCCGGCGGGTGACGGGTGCCTCGGGCTTCGCCGCCGGCCCGCCGAAGAGCGCCGAGAACTTCTCGTTCGTCATCACGAGATCGTCGAGGTAGCCGAAGTAGTCCATGTTGAGGCGGAACGACCCGTCTTCCTTGAGGTCGAGGAGCTCGTCCATGATCCGGTCGGTGTAGATGCCCTCCCCGTACGGGGCGAGGCCCATCAGCTTGTACTCGGCCGAGTTGACCTTGAAGCCGGTGAAGTACGTGAAGGCCGAGTACAGAAGACCGAGCGAGTGCGGGAAGCTGAGCTGCTGGATGAGGCGCAGGTCGGATCCCTCGCCGACGGCGATCGAGGCCGTCGCCCACTCGCCGACTCCGTCGACCGTCAGGACCGCCGCTTCGTCGAACGGCGAGGGGTAGAAGGCGCTGGCCGCGTGGGACTCGTGATGCTCGGGGAAGTAGATCTGCTCCGGGCACGTGACCCCGCACCGACTCAGGCACTCGCGAATCTCGGGATCGATCCACAGCTTCTCGCGCAGCCAGAGGGGCACCGCCTTCATGAACGGACGCAGCCCGCGAGGCGCGACCGCGAAGTAGGTCTCGAGGATGCGATGGAACTTCAAGATGGGCTTGTCGTAGAACGCCACGGCGTCGATTTCGCCGCTCGAGACGCCCGCTTCGGCGAGGCAATAGCGGACGGCGTTCTCGGGGAATGCATCGTCGTGCTTCTTGCGGGTGAAGCGCTCCTCCTGCGCGGCCGCCACGATGCGGCCGTCTTCGACGATGGACGCCGCCGCGTCGTGATAGAAGCAGCTGATCCCGAGAATCCGCATCACTAGTACTGTCGTTCGTGGGAAGAGGACCCGCGCCGGCCCAGCTCGCGATCTTCCCAGTAGGTCGCGGCATCCGGTGTGTAGAAGCGTCGCATCGGATCCTTCGCGCCGCGCCGAAACAGGAGCCCGAAGGGCAGGAAGAACAGGTAGAAGAGGGTCAGCATCGAGAGCCAGGTGAGGAACCGTCCCAGGTGGACCCCGAGGGCCGTGAAGCCGCGCTCGATGGCCGCGTACAGACCCGTCGGCGACAGCAGCGCGGAGAGCAGGATGATCGTGCCGATCGTCGCGATCACCGAGCCCACGGGGCGCGATCCGTACGTGTAGACCAGGACGCCCACGGTGATGCCCACGGCCGCCTGGATCGAGCCGCGGATGCGGGCTCGGCCAGCGGATGCGGAGGGCATGCGCTGCGATCCCTCGGCGCGCCAGTCCCAGATCGCGGCGGCCGCTTCGGGACGCCCATGGCGCGCCGGGGTCATCGGAATGCCCCCTCGCGAAGACGACGCGCTGTGCTGCACCATCGACCGCCGGCCACGTTTCGATGCGCTCCCTCGCGCCCCGGGAAGACGAGAACCCGGCAGTCTAGCCACGCACCTGGCGCGTGCCACATCCGGGGCGATCCCTTCCGCGTGAGTGGCGCCGCCGCGCGCGCAGGTGACGGCGGCCGCCGCGCGGCGCGGCACGCGTCCGGGGGAACGAACTGCGCACGCGTTGCGCATGGAGGGGGGCTCGGCCCTGGGCTCTGCGCGGTCGCTGGCGGGGCCCCGGTCACCCGCGCCGCAGGTCGGCGGGATCGCGCCTTCGGTACTCTTCGCGGGGAGGCGTCGATGCGGAGACCCCCGGTGAAGCGACTGCGCGCGGCCGTGAGCCTTTCCGCCGGCCTCGCCCTGTCGGGCCCGGTCTCCGCCGCCGACTACTTCGTGGCCCCCGACGGGAAGGGCCAGAGCGCGGGGACGCTCGCCGCCCCCTGGGACCTCGCGACGGCCAACCGGCGCGTCCAGGCGGGCGATTCCGTCCACCTGCGGGGCGGGACCTACCGCACCCCGATCCGGCCGCGGCGGTCCGGGTCGCCGGGTCGCCCCATCCGCTACGCGAATCACGCGGGCGAGACCCCCGTCATCACGGGCCGCTCGCCCGGCGGGGAGTTCGTCTGCATCCACCTGTTCCGGGCCAGCTACGTCGAGATCGCCGGCATTCGCTGCGACGGGGGCGCCGACGCGAGCGCGAAGCCGTCCGGCTCGACCGTTTCGGACTGGGTGAAGCTGCACAAGGGCTCCAACCACAACGCGATCGAATCGTGCCGGTTCGAAGGGGCCTGGCGAAATGGCGTCGAGCTCAGCGACAGCCATTACAATCGATTCCGCGACAATCGCTTCTCGCACGCCGGCGCTCCACTTCCGCGAGCGACGGGCGAGGCGATCCGCGTCGACGCGAGCCACCACAACCTGTTCGAGGGAAACGAAGCGGCCTACGGCGGTCACAACGTGATGGCCCTCAAGGGGGGGTCGTCCTTCAACGTGATCCGGGACAACGACTTCAGGAACCCCTGGTGGAGGGTGGGTGTCAACGTCCAGGACGCGAACTTCAACCTGATCGAGGGCAATCGCATCCGCGACGCCCACACGGAGATCGACGCATCGAACCATCGCATCGTGCCGGGCTGGAAGATCGGGTCGTCGCAGAACATCTACCGAAGGAATCTCTTCTACGAAAACCTGCGCTATGGGCTGATGCTCTCGCCGGAACGCGGCGGTTCGACGCGCGTCGAAGAGAACCGGATCTATCACAACGTCTTCTACAAGAACGGCACCGGCGGCTTCGTGTTGCTGGTCGATGATTCGCCGGGTTCGCGCACCAGCGGAAACATCCTGGTCAACAACGTGTTCTACGAAAATGCGGCGCTGGCCGAGGACGGTCCACAGATCGACTTCCAGGTCCGCAACGGCGGACTCGGCGATGCCCGGTTCGCGAACAACAGCATCCTGCGCCGGACCCCCGGCGGCCCCGTCATCCGGGTGCGGGGCGTGGGCGCGGGGGTGCTGGGCCTCGCATTCTTCGAGGAGCACCACGCGAGCCAGTTTCGGAACAACCTCGAAGCGGATCCGCGGTTCGCCGAGGATCCCGCGCGCACGGGCTTCGCGCTCATGCCCGCGAGCCCGCTGATCGACCGCGGCGCATTCCTGACGAAGGCCCGCGGCGGGGGCTCCGGCACGCGGATTCGCGTCGAGGACGCTCGCTACTTCTCCGACGGCTTCGGCATCGTGGAAGCGGATCGGATCCAGCTGGAGGGCAGCGACTCCGCACGCAGGATCGTGTCGGTGGACTACGAGGCGCACGTCATCACGCTGGACGCGCCGCTCACCTGGCGCGACGGGCAGGGTGTCGCGCTGCCCTATTCGGGCAGCGCTCCCGACATCGGCGCGGTCGAGGCCGCGCTACCCCGGGAGCGCGAGGCTCGGTAGCTTCCGAAGGCGTCGACCCGAAACCCCGCGGGGGGTGCGGCTTCCGCCGGCGCGGTCGGGCGCCGATAGGCTACGGCGACAGGCGAGGGCGGGGCGGACGCGCGCCCGCGCTGGCCGCCCAGCCGTAGCGCGTGTGCCTGGAGAGATTCGTCGCATGTTTCGAGCCATCGTGCGGATCGCGCTGTTCGTGTCGAGCGCAGTCCTGGTCGAGCAGCACTCGACGCTGCTCTCGGCCGGTCCGGTCGTCCTCACGCCCAACAAGCTCGCGGTCGCGATCCTGATGGCGCTGGCGATGGCGCAGCTGCTCGTCGCGCCCCGGCGCTTCCCGGGGAGCGCCAAGAACGTCTGCATCATCGTGCTGGCGGTCAGCTCGGGCATCTCGATGACGGCGGCGGTCCTGGCCGGAACGCCGATCGGCGTCCTGGCTCCGGCCGTCGGGCAATACGTGACGGCGATGGTCTTCTACTTCTCGCTCGCCTTCCTGATTCGCGACCAGAAGGATCTCGCCTTCGTCTTCTGGGGCCTCGTGATCGGCGCTGGCGCCATCTCCTGGACCTCGATCCTCGGGATCGGCTGGGTCGTCGAGAGCTCCGCCTGGGGGTACCGGGCGGGGGGACTCGGAGGGAATCCCGGACGGCTCGTGTACTGCAGCACGGCCGCCCTCCCCATCGCCCTGCTGCTGTTCGTGCGCTCGGGGCGCATCCTTTCCAAGGGCGTCATCGTCGCGGCCATTGCGATGATCTTCGTGGGCATCTTCGCGGCGAAGTCCCGCTCGTCGCTCGTCGTGCTGTTGGTGATGGGCGCATTCTGGATGATCCGACTGCGGAGATTCGACCTGCTCCGGTACGCTCCGATCGCGATCGCCCTCGTCGCTGCCTTCTACTTCATGATGCCGCAGGGATTCGCGGATCGGATGTCGACGATGAGTTCCGCCAAATCGTTGCAGCAGGACGGCTCGTGGCAGGGTCGGATCGCCGACTACCAGCACGCGCTCCAGGCCCTGGCCACGAGCCCGATCACGGGGATCGGGCTCTATCGCTTCGGCATCTGGGTGAACGAAGAGATCGACTGGCGG
>CP070734.1:653522-661270 GCA_020347605.1 Deltaproteobacteria bacterium
AGGCCGGAAGCCCGAGTCCGAGCGGGTAGCGAGGACGAGGCCCGGCAGGGGCAGGGCTAGGTCGCGCGCTTCGCGGCCACGGTCCGGGCGATTTCGCCGAGCAGGGCCTCGGTCTCCTCCCAGCCGATGCAGGCGTCGGTGATCGACACGCCGTACTCGAGCTCGACGTCCGGCTTCCAGGTCTGCTTGCCCGGCGCGAGGTTGCTCTCGAGCATCAGACCCATGATCGCCCGCTCGCCGGCGCGGACCTGCGCGAGCACGTCGCGGCACACCTCGCCCTGCCGCGCGGGGTCGCGGCCCGAGTTGGCGTGGGAGCAATCGACCATGATCGGCCGCGCGATGCCCTCGTCTGCGACCAGCCGGGCCGCGCGTTCCACGTCGTCGTGGCGATAGTTCGGGCGCCCGCCGCCCCCGCGCAACACGATGTGCCGGTCCGGGTTGCCGGTCGTCTTGATCACCGCGGCGGCGCCGTCCGGCGAGACGCCCAGGAAGCTGTGCGGGTGGCCCGAGGAGATCATCGCGTTCTTGGCGGCATCGACACTGCCGTCCGTCCCGTTCTTGAACCCGATCGGCATGGAGAGCCCACTCGCCATCTGGCGGTGGGTCTGGCTCTCGGCCGTGCGCGCGCCGATCGAAGCCCACGAGAGCAGATCGGCGATGTAGTCCGGGGTCACCGGATCGAGCGCCTCGCTCGCACATGGCACGCCGAGCGCATTGATCTCGAGCAGTGTCGCGCGCGCCAGCTCGATGCCCGCGGCGATGTCGCAGCTGCCGTCGAGACGGGGGTCGTTGATCAGACCCTTCCAGCCCACCGTCGTGCGCGGCTTCTCGAAGTAGGTGCGCATCAGCACGACGAGCTCGTCGCGGGTCGCGTCGATCACGCGGCGCAGGCGCCGGGCGTAGTCGCGGGCCGCCTCCGGATCGTGGATGGAGCAGGGGCCCACCACTACCACGAGCCGCTCCGCGTCGCGCCCGTGCAGCACGTCCCGGATCTCGCCGCGCGTGCGCAGCACCAGCTCCGCGACGGCCTCGTTCAGTGGGAGCTTCGACTTCACCGCGCGCGGCGGAACGAGGGGGGTGACCTCGAGCAGGTTCAGGTTCTCGATCTTCTGCCTCATGGCTCGGCAACTCCTCGCGCAATCCGGGGCCCAGAAACGCGGAGCCCCGAGAGGGGCTCTCTCGGGGCTCCGGGAAGCGGGTTCTTGGATCCAGCTCTGGCGCTCTACGCACGCTCCCGTCGCCCCGTCTCGGGCCCGGTAAAGTAGAAGTTCGGGAAGGCGTAGCGTCCGGCGTCCACGATCATCTCCGTAACGGTTCTATTACTATACGGCCCCGGGTCCGTCAAACCGGGGGCCCGATTCGAGAGAGGGGCCTCGCCATGCCCTACATCGAGGGACGCGTCGTCCACGACGCCGACGCCCACGTCATGGAGACGCCGGATTGGCTGCTGCCGTTCGCCGATCCGGAGCTCCGCGACCGCATCCCGCCGCTTCCCCTCGCCACGACCCGGCCGGGCGAGGAGACGCGGATCGACAGGATGCGGAAGAAGCACGCCGACCCGGCCTACCGCGCCCGGGACGCGGAAGAGCTCCTGCTGCGAAAGAACTGGTCGGCGACGGGCTCGTTCCTCAAGGAGGACCGCCCGCGCGCGCTCGACCTGCTCGGCGTTTCGAGTCAGCTCGTCTTCAACACGTTCCTGAACGGTCTTCTGAACCGCCTGGAGCACGGAGCGGATCTCGATCTCGCCTACGGCGTCGCACGCGCCCACAACCGCGCGATGCGCGACTTCTGCGCGGCGGACCGCCGGCTGCTCGCGACCGGCTACGTGCCGCTGGCCGACTTCGACCGCGCACGCGCCATGGCGCAGGAGAACATCGACGCGGGATCGAAGGCGCTGCTCGTGCCCTCGCGCTGTCCCAGGGGACACGCGCCGAGCCACGTCGGATTGTTTCCCGTCTACGAGTTGGCGCAGGACGCGGGCCTTCCGATCGTGTTCCACGTCGGCGGGGGCGGGCGGCTGCTGGACCCGGACTATTTCGAGAACGGGCTGCCGGCGGTGAAGGACTTCCACGGCGGCGAGGAGAACTTCCGCTCCATCGACTACATGGCGATCCCGTTTCCGCCCATGCAGACCGTCGCGACGCTGATCCTCGACGGCGTGCTCGACCGCCTCCCGCGGCTCAAGATCGGCATCATCGAGCAGGGCGCCTCGTGGCTGCCGGGCTGGATGCGGCAGCTCGACTCCGCGCAGGCGGCGTTCCAGAGGAACGAGGAACGCCTGCAGAAGCTCTCGCTGCGCCCCAGCGAGTTCGTGCGCCGCCAGGTTCGCGTGACGCCCTATCCGTCGGAGGACGTCGGCTGGATCATCTCGCAGGCCGGGGAGGAGACCTGTCTGTTCTCGTCCGACTACCCGCACGTGGAGGGAGGCCGGAACCCCGTGAAGCGGTTCGAGGCGAGCATGCAGGGCCTGCCCGAGCGCGCCCGGCAGCGCTTCTACTGCGACAACTTCGTCGATCTCATGGGCGCGGCGCTCGCATGAAGGGACCGGCGGCCCGCCGGCGCGGGGGGTGACGGGCTCCCCCCGACCGCTCCCGGCGCTGCAACGCGTCTTTCCCGAGCTGTACTACGGCTGGGTGATCAGCATCGCGTCGTCGCTCCTGTCCTTCGTGTGCGTCGGGATCGGCTTCTACGGAATGACGGTGCTCCTCGACGGTCTGTCCCGGGCCGACGGCGCCACGCGGTCCAGTGTGTCTGCGGCGACGGCCCTCTACTTCGTCATCACCGCCGTGGTGGGCAGCGTCGTCGGCCGCCTGGTCGATCGCCTCGGGGCGCGCGGCTTCATCGGCGTCGGCGCGCTGGTGATGGGCGTCGGCCTGCTGCTGGTCGGCTCGGTCGCGCAGGACGGGAGGCTCTATACCGCCTACGCGGTGATGTCGATCGGCTTCGCGATGTGCGGCGGCGTGCCGAACAGCGCCATCGTGACCCGCTGGTTCGTGCACTACCGCGCGCGCGCCATGACGTTCACCCACACGGGCGTCTCGATCGGGGGAATCGTGCTCGTGCCGCTGGCCACCTGGCTGATCCAGGCGCGGGGTCTCGCGGAAGCGACCCGCTGGCTGGCCGCGCTACTGGTCGGTGTGGCGCTGCCCGTGACCGTGTTCGCGCTGCGCTCGGACCCGCGCCGCTACGGGCTCGAGCCCGACGGCGGACGCACGCCGGCCGTCGAGAACCCGCTGCTCTCCCGCGAGGCGCAGGCGCGCCACTGGCGTCCGCGCGAGCTGCTGCGAACGCGCACCTTCTGGACGCTCGCGCTGGCGTTCGCGTCCATCCTGTTCTGCCAGCAGGCGATGCTGCTCCACCAGCTCGCGTTCCTGCGCGAACCGCTCGGCGCCCATGGCGCCGCGCTGGCGGTGAGCACGGCGGCATTCGGCAGCGCGGCGGCGCGGCTCGTGATCGGCGGCATCTTCGCGGATCGCGTCGAGAAGCGGCGGCTCGGCGTGGCCCTGTTCCTGGTGCAGGCCGTGGCGCTGGTCGCCTACACGATCGCGCCGCGGCCGTGGCTGCTGTTTCCGATCGCGCTCGTGTTCGGCTTCACGATCGGGAACATCTACCTGCTGCAGGCGCTCCTGGCCGGCGAGCTGTTCGGCCAGGTCTCGTTCGGGACCGCCTTCGGTCTGCTGCAGCTCATCACCGCGCTGTGCGGGGCGCTCGGCCCCCTGGCGCTCGGGCTGCTCTTCGACGCGCTGGGCGGCTACGCGGCCGGGCTGCGGATCCTGGCGGGCATCGCGGTGTTCGCGGCCGCCGTGCTGTGGAGCGTCCGCCCGCCCGCCGCGGCGCCGTCCCCACAAGTCACCGGATGAAATAGCGTTTTCGGATCCGTGCCGGGTCTGCGCAGCCCTGTTGAAATCCATTTTCATTTTCATTAGGATTTTCGCGTCCGCCACGGGGGTCTGCTTCGTGATCGTCTGCCACTGCACGGGCGCATCCGATCGAGCCATCCGCCGCGCGGTGCGCTCCGGCGCGGTCACGGTCTCGGAGGTGTCCGACCGCTGCGCGGCGGGCGCCTTCTGCGGCGGCTGCCGCCCGGTGATCGCCGAGATCATCGGCCTCGAGCGCCGCTCGTTCGCGACCGCGACCGAGGTCCCGGCCGGCGCCGGCGCCGCCTCCGCGCGCTGACGCGCAGCGCGCGCTCACCCCTCCCGCTTCGCATCCAGCGACGCAGACCCCGCCTCGAGCTGGCGCAGCCGCTCGAGCGCCACCGCGGCCACCGCCGCCTGCAGGTTGTACGAAGGGATGAAGCCGCGCACGGGCAGGCGCGCCACCGCGTCGCAGCGCTCGATGAGCTCGGCGGGGATGCCCGCCGCCTCGCCCCCCACGGCGAACAGGACGTCCCCCGTGAGGTCGATTTCCCAGGGAGCGCAGTCTCCCACGTCCTCGATTCCCACGACCCGGTAGTCCGCCCGGGCGGCGCACGCGAGCGCGGCCTCGGCGGCCTCCCAGCAGACGGGCATGAAGTGGTCCGCGCGCATCGCGGTGCGCAGCGCCAGCCGCCGGGCGCGGTGATCGAGGCGCGCGTCGACGATCACCCCGCTGGCCCCCGAGACCTCGGCGGTGCGAATCGCCGCGCCGATGTTCTGTGCGTAGCGGACCCCGACCAGAAGCCAGGCCGCGCCGCCCGCGGCGAACACGTCTGCGAGCCCGCCGTCCGGCGCGGGGCCCAGCAGCGCGAGCGCATCGGTCGGCTCCGGCCGCGCGGCCAGACGCCGCAGCGCCCGCGCGCTCGCGCTGCGGACGGGAATCCCCGCCTCGCGGGCGCGCCGGACGAGCGCTTCGAGTTCCGCGTTCGCGAGGTCCGATCGCACGAGCACCAGGCGCACCCGCGCGCCCCCGGCGAGTGCCGCGGCGATCTCCGCCGCGCCGACGAGCTGCGTCTTCATGGCCGCCGTAGCAGGTAGTAGCGGTTGCGGTCTCCGCCGCGCCCGTCCGCGTCGAAGCGGGCGGCGCACGCGAGGCGCGACGCGGCGATGATCTCCCGGACCTCCGCGGCGTCGACGAAGTGACAATAGCGGGCGCGCGCGCCGTCCTCGCCCCAGCGCAACAGGTGGTCGCCCGGCTCGAGATCGTCGGGATCGATTCGCGCCGCCGCCGCCGAGCCGAGCCGGTGGACCTCCGTCCACGGCAGGATGCGCGCGCGGAACCGCTCGAATGCGGCGAAGGGCCAGATGGCGAGTGCGCAGCAGCCCGCTTCGGACACGCGTGCGCCGAGCTCCGCGACGAGCGCGCGGCGCGTGGCGCGGCCCGGGATGTGGTGAAGCAGGCCGAACACGGCGACGAGGTCGAAGCGCGCCGCACCCAGCACGGTGGACCACGCAGCTTCGCTCACGTCGCGCGGGTGGAGCTCGAGCTCGACGACGCCCTCGAGCGACGCGCGCGCCTCCTCGAGCAGCGCGCCGCTCGCGTCCACACCGACGTAGCGAAGCGGCGCGCCCGTCGCGCGCGCGAGAAAGCGTCCGAAGCGCCCGTTGCCGCAGCCGACGTCGAGCACCCGAAGCGGCGCGTCGCGCCTCGCGTCCGGCCGGAGCGCTGCGGCGATCTGATACCATCCGCCCCACGGCTGCCGTCGCGTGGCGCTGAACTCCGCGGCCGCATCCTCGTAGAACTCGCGGTTGAGCGCCGCGAGCGCCCGGATGGTCGCCCGGTTCATGTCCGAAACGTACCCGCGCAGGTTCGCAGGCGCTTCTCGGCGGCGCTGGATCGGCGCGGACGGCGTCGTGTCGGCGCTCGGCTTCGACCCCGACCGTCACGCGGCGCAGCTCCTGGCCATTCTCGACGAGATCGAGCGCTGCGCGTCGCTCGACGCGCGCGCACTCGACCGGATCCTGAAGCGGCATCCGAAGGACGGCCGTGGGCTCTTCTCGAAGGCCGAGCTGATCCACGGCTACCGCCACTTCCGGGCGGGGGAGGCGCGCGCCGAAGCGCAGCAGGCGTTCGTGGACCGGCTCGCGATGCGGCCGGTGCGGACCCAGAGCGGTGTCGCTCCCGTCACGGTGCTGACCCGGCCGCATCCGTGTCCCGGTACGTGCATCTTCTGTCCGAGCGACGTGCGCATGCCGAAGAGCTATCTGCCGGACGAGCCGGGAGCGCAGCGCGCGGCCGACAACCACTTCGACCCGTACCTGCAGACGTTCCATCGGCTCGCGGCGTTCCGCGCGATCGGCCACCGCACGGACAAAGTCGAGCTCCTGATCCTGGGCGGCACGTGGTCGTACTACCCGGAGCCGTATCGACTCTGGTTCGTACGGCGTTGCTTCGAGGCGCTGAACGACTTCGGGGCCGGCGTGGACGGTCGCCCGGCTGCGGTCCCGAGCGGCCCTGGTTTCGAGGCGCGCGCGGACGGGGCCGCGGCGGCGGGCCGCTACAACGCGCTCGTCTCGGCCCGGCTCGCGCGTTCGCGGGGCGGGCGCCGGTTCGACGCTGCCGAGCGCGGCAGCGCCGGCGAGCTGGCCGCGGTCCAGCGCGTCAACGAGACGAGCGGGTGTCGCTGCGTGGGTCTCGTCGTCGAGACGCGGCCCGACGCGATCGGCGAGGCCGAGGTCCTGCGGCTCCGGCGGATCGGCGCGACCAAGGTGCAGATCGGCTATCAGAGCCTGTCGGACGCGGTGCTCGCCGCCAACCGGCGCGGGCACGACGTCGCCGCCACGCGCCGCGCGATGCGGCTCCTGCGCGCCGCCGGCTTCAAGGTGCTCGCGCACTGGATGCCGAACCTGCTCGGGTCCGATCCGGAGCGCGACGTCCTGGACTTCGCGCGCATCTTCGACGACCCCGACTTCCGCCCGGACGAGCTCAAGATCTACCCGTGTAGTCTCGTCGAGAGCGCCGAGCTGATGGATCCCTACCGGCACGGGGAGTGGCGTCCGTACACGCGCGCCGAGCTGCTGCACGTGGTCTCCGAGTGTCTTCGGCGTACGCCCCCGTACTGCCGACTCTCCCGCGTGATCCGGGACATCCCGTCGACCGACATCGTGGACGGCAATCAGAACACGAACTTCCGCGAGATCGCCGAGGCGCACCTCCGCGACACCGGGGCGCGTTGCCGGGACATCCGCAGCCGCGAGATCCGCGGCGCGCGCGTCGAGGCGTCCGCGCTCGCGCTGGCTTCGCTCGAGTACGAGACCTCGACTTCCCGCGAGGTGTTCCTCGAGTTCACCGCACCCGGCGACCGGCTGGCCGCCTTTCTGCGACTGTCGCTGCCGAAGCCGCCGAGCTTCGTCGACGAGATCGCGCACAGCGCCCTGATCCGCGAGGTACACGTCTACGGTCTGGCGCGCGGGCTGGGGGAGGGCGCGAACGGGCGGGCGCAACACGCCGGGCTCGGGCGGCGCCTCGTCGAGGCGGCGCGGCGCCGTGCGGCGGCTGCGGGATACGCGGATCTCGCGGTCATCTCCGCCGTGGGCACCCGCGCCTACTACCGCGCCATAGGCTTCGCGGACGGCGCGCTCTATCAGCACCGGCCGACCGGCGGCGCCGCGCGCGACTAGTTGACGTACTGTTTGCGGAACTCGAGGCCGTCGCCCGACACGCGTGCCTCGACGAGGATCTTCGCGCCCTCGGCGAACTCGCCGTCCAGGATCTTCATCGCGAGCGGGTCCTGAACCAGCCGCTGGATCACGCGCTTGAGCGGCCGCGCCCCGTAGTGCGGGTCGTAGCCCTTCTCCACCAGCAGCTGCTTCGCCTCGTCGCTGACCTCG
>CP070734.1:661370-669085 GCA_020347605.1 Deltaproteobacteria bacterium
GGTCCGAGATGCCGGCGTCGTCGAAGACGCGCCGCTCGTTCACGAGCCCGTTCTTCTTCAAGCGGGCTGCCGCGCGGGCGTACTCGTCGAGCGCCACGGGCGCGGAGCCGCCGGCCGCTGCGAGGGAGTCGAGGACCTGCGCCACCACCGGCCGGTAGTTCTCGGGCAGGCAGCGCGAGTCGGTGCGCGGGTAGGTGAGGAGCTTGTGCGCCTCGTAGCAGCGCTGGGCGGCGTTGAGCGTCCGGCGCGCGGACCAGCCGAAGCGCCGGTTGCCCTCGCGCTGGAGGCTGGTCAGGTCGAACAGGGGCGGCGCCGACTCCCGGGAGGGCTTGCGCGTCTCCTCCGCCGTCCCGTCCTGGCCAGCCACGGCGGCGACGACCGCGCGCGCCTGCGCCTCGTCGAAGATCCGGTCTTCCTTCGCGTCTTCATCGCCGGCGGCCGCGAACTGCGGATCGAACCAGTCGCCCGCGTAGCGCGTGCCGTCGTGCTCGAACGTCGCGGTGACCGTCCAGTACGAGCGCGGGACGTGCGAGAGGACCTCGAGCTCCCGCCCGACGAGGATCGCGAGCGTCGGTGTCTGGACGCGCCCGGCCGACCAGGCGCGCGTCTCGCGGCGGCTCTTGAGCCGCTTGGTGAGCGCGCGCGTGGCGTTCATGCCGATCAGCCAGTCCGCGTAGGCGCGGCACTCCGCGGCCGCCGCCAGGCCCTCGAGCTCGGGCCCCGGGCGCAGCTGATCGAAGCCGTCGCGGATCGCGGCCGCCGTCATCGACTGCAGCCAGAGCCGCTCGATGGGCTTGGTCGAGCCCGCGTGCCGGACGATCTCGCGGAAGATCAGCTCGCCCTCGCGCCCCGCGTCGCAGGCGTTGATCAGCCGGTCGACGTCGCCGCGCTCCAACAGCCGGCGGATGAGCCGGATGCGCTCGCTCTGGCCCTTCTTGGGCTTGTAGCGGAACTCGTCCGGGATGATCGGAAGCGTGTCGAGCGTCCAGCGCTTGTAGGCGTCGTCGATCTCCTCGGGCTCCAGGAGCTCGAGCAGGTGCCCCACGGCGAACGTGAGGACGTGCGCGTCGCTCTCCCAGTAGCCGTCGTGCTCGACGAAGCCGCCGAGCGCGGCCGCGATGTCGCGCGCCACGCTCGGTTTCTCGGTGATGATGAGCGATTTGCCCAAGAGAACCTCCGGCCGCCCCATCCGGCCGTTCGAAGCGCCCATCCTTAGCCCGGCACCCCACCCATGACAAGCCGGGTCAAAATTCCCCCAGGGAAGCGGGCGGTGTTCCGGGCGACGGACGGTTCCGCATCCCCTCGGGTTGCGCCCGAAAAACTTGAGCGCAGGCGCCCCTCGCGCGCTCGCTTGCGGTTGGATTGCCGTTCCGGCACGCTGCGGCGCCGAGACCCGCCGGGAGAGGACGCCGTGAGCGATGCCCAGCCCATCACCGGTCTGCGGCCGGGCGACGTGGCGGAGCACGTGTTCCTGTGCGGCGACCCGGGCCGGGTGCCGCGCATCGCGGCTTCGTGGTCGGACGTGCGCGAGGTCTGCCGCGTGCGCGAGTACGTCGTGGTGACCGGCGAGAAGAACGGCGTGCGCCTCTCCGCCGCCTCGACCGGAATCGGCGCTCCGAGCAGCGCGATCCTGCTGGAGGAGCTCGCGAAGCTGGGGGCCCATACACTGGTGCGCGTGGGCAACAGTGGGGGGCTTTCCCCGGATCTCCAGCTCGGCGACCTGGTGGTGACGACGGGCGCCGTGCGCGACGACGGCACCTCGCGCAGCTACGTGATCCCGGAATACCCCGCGGTCGCGGACTATCGGGTCGTGGCGGCGCTCGCGGACGCCGCGCGCGAACGCGGGGTGCGTTTCCGCGAGGGCATCAGCTGGTCGCTCGACGCGTTCTACGCGCGCAATGCGGTGCTCGAGGCCGACGGCTCGCTCGCCTCGATGAGCTACGGCGGCTACTGGCCGAGCGGTCTCGCCGACCGGATCCGCGAGCTGCGCGGCGCGCGCGTGTTGAACTGTGAGATGGAGAGCGGGATCCTGCTCACGCTGGCGGGCCTGTTCGGCCTGCGGGCGGGCTGCCTGTGCGTCGTCTCCGATCGCACGCCGTGGCCGGGCCCGGCCGAGCTGGACATCGACCGGAACATGGCGGTCTGCATCGAGGTCGCCGAGGCGGCGATGCTCCGCATCGCCGGAGGACCCGAGCATGGCTGACACGATCTTCGGCAAGATCGCGCGCGGCGAGGCCGAGGCGGACCGGATCTACGAGGACGACCGCGCGGTCGCCTTCCGCGACCTCCACCCGCAGGCACCGACCCACGTGCTCGTGATCCCGCGCAAGCCCATCCCCCGGCTCTCCGATGCGAGCGAGGACGACGAATCGCTGCTCGGCCACCTGCTGCTGGTCGCCAACAAGGTGGCGAAGCACGAGGGCCTCTCGGACTACCGCATCATCGTGAACAGCGGCGAGGGCGCCGGCCAGACGGTCTTCCACCTGCACCTCCACGTCCTGGGAGGTCGCTCGATGCGCTGGCCGCCGGGCTAGGGGATCAGCTCCAACGGCACGGGCATGATGTTCCAGGTGAAGACGGATCTCGGAACCGCGCGCGCGAAGATGATCTCTCGGTCGAATCCGGAGCCGTTCCAGACGTAGCGACGCACCTCACCCTGATCGTCGCTCGCCACGTACAGCTCGTCGACGCCGTCGCCGTCGAGATCCGTGAGGATCGCGGCGTGCTCGAAGCCGGACGAGTTCCGATCGATCAGCGTGACCTCGAATTCCGCGCCCGGTTCGGCACCCGGGCGCAGCAGCCACAGACCGCTTCGGAACGCGGCCGCCACCATCTCGCGCCGTCCATCGCCGTCGACATCGCCGAGTGTCAGGAAGCGACACAGGCGATCGTCGAGCGACGCCACGACCCGGCCCCCGCTCGGGTCGGTGTCCGCGTCGTACCGACGGATCTCGACCGGATGCAGGATGCGCAGGCTGGCGCCCTGCCCCTCCGTCTCCGCCTCCACGGCGACGTACAGCTCGTCCCGCCCGTCGCCGTCGAGGTCGTCCACCAGGATCTCCTTGGCGTGGCGCGAGCCGAGGTCCGCGACGACCACGCGGCCCTCGCCGCGGGCCGGGACGTAACGCACCACCTTGCCGGGCTGCGGCGTGCCGTCCAGCCGGTTCGGCTCGCTCGGCGTCGCGTAGACCTCGAGCGTGCCGTCGCCGTCCAGATCGCCGATCTCGATCTCGTGCACGAAGGTGTCGGGCTCCGCGTCGATCTCGGTCACCTCGTAGCCGCCGCCCGCGCTGGGACGCACGGTCGCGACCACGCCCTGGTCGTGGGTGGCGACCGCGATCGACGGCGTTCCGTCGCCGAACAGGTCCGCGATCTCGGCGTCGCGCATGCGGCTGAACTTGCCGCCGAAGTCCTTCGTCCAGAGCGTCTCCGGCTCCGCGCCCACGCGCCACAACTTGAGGTAGGCGCCGGTCCCGCCGAGCGTGAGGATTCCCGGACCGCCCTGCGGCGGCTCGTAGACCATGGCCTTGTGAAACACATTGCTGTCCGGATCCTCGATGGACCGGTGCTCCCAGCGGCCGCCGCGGCGCGTCAGGATGTCCAGACGCGCCGGCTGGGGAACGGGATTGACCTTGCCCTCGGGTGTGACCTCGAACGGCGCGAGGCCCAGGAGCAGGCCGCGATCGAGATCCGCCGGCGTCGCCGCCGCGCTCGGCGGCGTCGCCTCCGGCTCGGGGGGCGCAGGGACGGGACGGGCGGGCTCCTCCGCCGATCCGCAGGCGAAGAGCACGGACACCACCGCCAGCAGCGGGAGCGTCGCCCGGGTTCGCAATCTCATCGTCGGTGACCTCCTCGGTGATCCTTTCATGTAGCAGCCCCGCCGGCCCGGCAACAGCCGAGCCGGCCCCAGCCGCGGGCGTCCGGCACCGGACCTGTGGTAATGGAACCGCGATGAGCCGTGACGCGCGCAGCGGCGCCGGTCGGCCGGCGCTCTCCACACGCCCGCCGAAGGGCACGCGGGACTTCTATCCCGAGGACATGCGCTGGCGGAGCTGGCTGTTCGCGCACTTCCGCGAGGTGGCGCGGCGCTTCGGCTTCGAGGAAGTGGACGCTCCGATCGTGGAGCACGCCGAGCTCTACCGGCGCAAGGCCGGCGAGGAGATCGTCGAGCAGCTCTACCACTTCGAGATGCACGGGCGGGATCTGGCGCTGCGCGGCGAGATCACGCCGTCGATCGCCCGCATGGTGATCGCGCGTCAGGGGTCGCTGCGCTTTCCGCTGCGCTGGTTCAGCATCCCGCAATGCTGGCGCTACGAGCGGGTGCAGCGCGGCCGGCGCCGCGAGCACTACCAGTGGAACATGGACATCTTCGGCGACCCGGGCATCGGCGCGGAGGCCGAGCTCATCGCGGCCGTCTTCGCGCTGTTCGATGCCGTGGGCCTGGGCCGTGCCGACGTGGTGGTGCGCGTCTCGAGCCGGAAGCTCCTCGAGGAGCTGCTGTTCAAGATCGTTCCGGACAAGGCGCGCGAGGTCTTCGAGCCGCTCTGCATCCGCATCGACAAGCTCGAGAAGATCGGGGCGGAGGCGGTGCTCGAGCAGCTCGCGGATCCGGCCGGTCCGGTCGGCCTCGCCCGGAGCGAGGCGCGCAGGCTGGTCGACTTCCTGGAGTTCCGCGCCCTCGACGCGCTGGCCCGCGACCTGGGCGGCGACTCGCCGGCGATCCGGGAGCTGCGCACGCTGTTCGCCGCGCTCGACGACTACGGCGTCGCGGACCGCGTCGTGTTCGACCCCTCGATCGTTCGGGGTCTCGCGTACTACACGGGGATCGTCTTCGAGGGGGTGGACGCGGCGGGCACGTACCGCTCGCTGTGCGGCGGCGGACGCTACGACCACCTGGTCGAATCGCTCGGCGGCCGCCCGCTCGCGGCGGTGGGCTTCGGCTTCGGCGACGCCGTGATCGCCGAGCTGCTCGACGAGAAGAAGGTGCCCGGCGATCTGCCGCGCGCGCTCGACGCGGTGGTGGTCGCGATTCCGGGCGATCCGGTCGCGAACGCTCCGCGCTCGCGCGAGGAGCGGGCCGCCGTGCGCCTCGCCACCCGGCTGCGCGCGCGCGGCGAGGCGGTGGAGCTCGTGCCCGCTGGAACCCGGCTCAAGCGCGCGATGTCCGAAGCGGACCGCGCCGGCGCGGCGCGCATCTACCTGCTGGGCTCCGACGAGCTCGAGCGCGGCGCGGTCAAGGTGCGCGACCTGCGCACGGGTGAGGAACGCCACGAGCCGCTGCCCGAGTGACCCGTCGCGGACGCGTGCAGGCGGGCGAATCGGCGCTATAGATAGTCGGGCCTCCACCCAGCGGCGCCGGCTTCGAGGAGATGCCCGCGATGCACGGTTGGACCATCGCCGACAGTCTCGAGCTCTACAGCGTGCGCGCCTGGGGCGCGGGTCTGTTCACGATCAACGCCAAGGGAAACGTCGAGGTCCGGCCCCGCGACGGCGAGGCGCCGGGCATCGACCTGCGCGACCTCGTGGACCATCTGCAGCACCGCGGCCTGCGCACCCCCATGCTCCTGCGCTTTTCCGACATCCTGGCGAGCCGCGTGCGGGGCATCGCGCGCGCCTTCAACGACTCGATCGCGGCGTACGAGTACAAGGGCCGCTTCCGCGGCGTCTACCCCATCAAGGTGAACCAGCAGCGACACGTGGTCGAAGAGATCGTCCAGTACGGCGCCGAGCTCGGGGTCGGCCTCGAGGCGGGCAGCAAGCCCGAGCTGCTCGTGGCGCTCGCCCTGCTCGACACGCCCGGCGCCCTGATCATCTGCAACGGCTACAAGGACCGCGGCTACGTGGAGCTCGCACTGCTCGCGCAGAAGCTCGGGCGTACGCCGGTCATCGTGATCGACCGCTTCCACGAGATCGACCTCGTGCTCAAGGCCTCGAGTGAGCTGGGCATCCGGCCCCACCTGGGCCTGCGCGCGCGGCTCACGACCAAGGGCGCCGGAAAGTGGGTGGAGTCGACGGGCGACCGTTCGAAGTTCGGACTGTCCGCACTCGAGATCGTGGAGGCCGTCGAGCGGCTGCGCGCCGAGGACATGCTCGACTGTCTCGAGCTCCTGCACTTCCACATCGGCTCGCAGATCTCGGCGATCCGAGCCCACAAGGACGCCCTCCGGGAAGCCAGCCGCGTCTTCGTGGGCCTGCACGAGATGGGCGCACGGCCCTCCCTGATCGACGTCGGCGGCGGCCTCGGCGTCGACTACGACGGCTCGCAGACCAATTTCCACTCGTCGATGAACTACTCCGTGCAGGAGTATGCGAACGACGTCGTCGCAGCGATCCAGGAGGCGTGTGACGACGCCGACGTGCCGCACCCCGACATCGTGACGGAAGCGGGGCGCGCCATGGTGGCCCACCACTCGGTGCTGATCTTCGACGTGCTCGGCGTGAACGAGATGCTCCCGGGCCAACCGCCGCAGCCGGTCGCGGACGACGATCCGCGGTTGCTGCACGACCTCGCGGAGATCTGGTCCGGCGTCTCGCGCAAGAACGTGCAGGAGGCCTACCACGACGCGCTGCAGATCAAGGAAGAAGCGTCGTCGATGTTCTCGCTGGGCTACCTCGACCTGCGCGGGCGCGCGCGCGTCGAGCGGCTGTTCTGGAGCTGCTGCGAGAAGATCCTGCGCACGGTGCGCGACCTGGAGCACGTCTCGGAAGACCTGCAGAACCTCGAACGGAGCCTCGCGGACACCTATTACGGAAATTTCTCGGTATTCCAGAGCATGCCCGACCACTGGGCGGTCAAACAGCTCTTCCCCGTGATGCCGATCCACCGGCTCGGCGAGAAGCCCACCCGACGCGGCGTGTTCGCCGACCTCACCTGCGACAGCGACGGGAAGATCGACCAGTTCATCGATCCCCACGACGTCCGGGACGTGCTCGATCTGCACGCCTGGACCGATCAACCGTATTACATCGGTGTGTTTCTGGTCGGTGCCTACCAGGAGATCCTGGGCGACATGCACAACCTGTTCGGCGACACGGACGCCGTCCACGTGCGCCTCGACGCGGAGGGCGGCTACGAGCTGGAGCACGTGGTCGAGGCCGACGAGGTGAGCGAGGTCCTGAGCTACGTGCAGTACGACCCGCGCACGCTGGTCGAAAAGGTGCGCCGCACCATCGAAGCGGCCATGCGCAGTGGGCAGATCAGCCTCGAGGAGTCGGCGCGCCTGCGCAGGCGCTACCAGCAGGGTCTCGGCGACTACACCTACCTGACCCAGGCCTGAGGCCGAAGCGGGCGGCTCAGGGCCGCGCGGCGCGGAACTCGGCGTACTGGACGAGCGCGCGCAGCGCGAGCACCGCACGCTGCGCGCTCGGGTAGCACAGGCGCCCCGCCTCCCGAACCCCCTGTGTCCCGGCGTTTCCGTAGTGCCGGTCGGTGACCGCCAGCTCGCTGGCCGAGAGGACCGGCTTGCCGTGGCGCGCGGACGCCTCGCGCGCCGCCTGCGCGAACCGGCGATCCTGACGCTCGTGGTAGGCGACGATGCGTTCGAGCCCGTGGTCGGCGTAGAAGGGGCCGGATTTGAACAGGTTCGCCTGCGCCGCCTGGATCCCGAGCCCGAGGTGGATCACGGCGTCCACGCCCGGATGCGCGCAGACGAGGTCGATGACCTCGGGAATCGTGTCGCGCGTCTCGCCCCCGGCCAGATCGATCGGGTTGTTGC
>CP070734.1:669185-676823 GCA_020347605.1 Deltaproteobacteria bacterium
GCGCTGGGCTACGTCGAGTGAGGGGGTGACGGACGCCACCCGCCCGACCGTCTAGCTCTGCGGTCGGATTCGTCGTACGCTGCGCGTTTCGCGCGGAGCGCCCGCGTGCGGCCGCTCCCCGGAGGATCGAGACGCGTGCTCCAGCAACTGATCCGGATCGCTCGCCCCCGGCACTGGATCAAGAACGTCTTCATCGTGGTCCCGGTGCCGTTCGCGGTGGCCGCCGGCGCGGAGCTGGAGGTCGCCCGCTTCGCCGCCGGGCTCGCCGGTTTCTGTCTGCTCAACTCCTCCGTCTACGCGTTCAACGACATCTTCGATGCGGAGGCGGACCGCCTCAATCCGAACAAACGCACGCGCCCGGTGGCGTCGGGAGCGCTCTCGAGGCGCGCCGCGAGCGTCTTTTCCGCCGCCCTGCTCGTCGCGGGGCTCGCGATCTGCGGCGCCTCCGGGGGCCCGACGACGCTCCTGCTGGCGGGCATCTACCTCGGGGTCAACGTCGCGTACACGCTGGGCGCGAAACACGTGCCGCTCGTCGACGTATTCCTGCTGTCGTCGGGCTTCCTGATCCGCATCCTGATCGGCTGCGCGCTGGTAGCGGCCACGCCGTCGAGCTGGCTGCTCTCCTGCTCGACGGCCCTCGCGCTGTTTCTCTCCTTTGCCAAGCGCCGCGCAGAGCTCATCTCGATCGAAGGGACCGGACATCGGCCGGCGCTGGCGGGCTACACCATCCAGTTCCTGGATCAGGCGATGGCGATCTGCGCGGGCATCACCCTGCTCTCCTACGCGATCTACAGCCAGGAAGCCGCGGTCTTCGTCGCCGGACGCGAGCTGGTCGGGATGCCGTTCGTCGCGTTCGCGATCCTCAACTACCTGCGACTGGCGTACACGGAGGGGGCCGGGCAATCCCCGGTCGATGTCACGCTCCACTCGGCCGCTCTCCAGCTGTGCGCGGCCGGCTGGGCAGTCGCGACCGCCTGGAGCCTCGGCTGGCTGTAGCCGCCACCGCGACGCGCCCCCCTAGATCAGGAAGAGACGGTACGGAGACAGCAGGACCAGCAGCGCGCCCGCGGCGATCGCCGGTCCGAACCCGAAGGGCACGTCGGCGCGCCGCCGCAGAGCGATCCACACGAGGCCGAGCGCGAGCCCGGCGAGCGACGCCGCAATCAGGGTCTCGAGCGCGCCACGGGGGCCCAGGAACGCGCCGATCATCGCGAACAGCTTGACGTCGCCGAAGCCCATGCCGGGAAACCACGTCCAGTAGTCGAGCTCCCCGGGTCGCGGGTAGGACGCCCCCGGCTCCGGCCAATGCTCGAACGTGCGCCCCAGCAGAACGGAGACGCGCGCGTGCGCGAATCCGACCAGCCACAGGATCCCGCCTCCCAGCAGGGCGCCCGCGAACGCCGCTCCGTAGGCGAGCTGCGGGGTCGTGCCCTCGAGGACGCGCACCGCGGGCACCGCGAGCAGTCCGACGAGGAGTCCGCCCAGCGAGATCTCGTCGGGAATGATGCGGTGCTCGAAGTCGATCAACGCCGCCGCCACGAGCGCCGCGGCGAAGGCCAGCCACACCAGCGTCATGGCGGAGGGCCCGTAGCGAAAGGCGATCGCGGCGAACAGCAGGCCCGTGAAGACCTCCACAGCGGGGTACCGCGCGGAGATGCGCGCCCCGCAGCCCCGACAGCGACCGCGGAGCCACAGGTAGGACAGCAGCGGAACGTTCTCCCAGGCGGCGATGGTCCGCCGGCACGCGGGGCAGCGCGAGCGGGGGCGAATCACGGACTCGCCTCGGGGCAGGCGGTGGACCACGACGTTGAGGAAGGAGCCGACGAGGAGGCCGAATGCGAGAGCCACGAGCGGGAGCCCGTACGACTCGTCCAGGACGCGCCACGGCATGCGGGCAGGCTAGCAGGGAAGCGCGCCGGCCGGCGTGCCCGAGCGGGCGTCGTCGCGGGTGGGCGGCGGCCCCCGCGACGCCATCACCTCAAGCGTCCCTCACCCGGTACCGATGACGCAAGAGCGGGCGGCACTCCCGCGCAATCGCAACGCGTTCGCGAGATGGGGAGAACCCGTGCGCCGTCGCCCGGCCGTCATCGTGTGCCTCCTCGGTTCGGGGTTCGCGGCCCTGGCGTACCAGATCGTCTGGGTTCGACTTCTCGGTCTCAGCTTCGGAACCGACCAGGCCGCCATCGCCACGGTGCTGGCCGTCTTCTTCGGCGGCATGGCGGCCGGAAACGCGCTCGCGGCGCGCAACATGCACCGGATCCGGCGGCCCCTGCGCTGGGTTGCCGGCCTGGAGCTCGGGATCGGCGCCTTCGCCGTGGCGTCTCTGCCGGCACTCCGCGAGCTGCACGCGGTGTACGGCTGGCTGGGGGCGCAGAGCGGTCCCGGCGCGCTCGCTGCGATCCGCTTTGCGGCAGCGACCGTGGTGCTGATCCCCCCCACCGTCGCCATGGGTGCGACGCTTCCGCTGTTGGCCCGCGGAGTCCTGGACGAGGACGCGACGCGCGGGCGCTGGAGCGGGATCCTGTACGCCGCGAACACCGCGGGGGCGGTGTGTGGCGCCTACCTGTGCGGCTTCTGGCTGATCCCCGGGATCGGATTGACGCGCACGGTGCTCGCGGGCGTCGCCGCGAATCTCGCGGTGGCGGCCACCCTCTTCGCGATCGGCGGCGGGCTCCGCGTGGCCGGCCGAGAGCTCGATGAAGCGCAGCCGCGTGGAAACCCGGCGCTGCGCGGCCGGCGAGCCGCCTTCCTGCTGTGCTTCGGGGTGTCGGGATTCGTGGCGATCGGATACGAGGTCGTCTGGGCGAAGATCTTCGGGATCGTGATGGAGGGAACGCTGTACGGCTTCAGCGCCGTGCTCGCGTCCTTCCTGTTCGGGATCGCGGTCGGGAGCTTCGCGATGGCCCCGTGGGTCGACCGCGTGCGCGACCTGCCGCGGGCGTTCGCACTGCTGCACGTCGGGATCGCGGTCAGCGTCGTGGTCGGAATGCTCGCGGTCCCGTATCTCCCCTACGCGCACCGGCGCATCGCGGATGCGATGCACGCGGCGGGTGGTCTGCACCTGCTCTTCGCGCTGGTCGTGCCGATCGTTCTGCTACCCACCGCCCTGTTCGGCGCGGCGTTCCCGGTGCTGATTCGCATCTACACCCGGCGCGCTCGAAGCGTGGGCGCGGGCATCGGCGTGGCCACGGCGGCGAATACGGCCGGGAGCATCGCGGCCAGCCTGCTCGTCGGCTTCTTCGCGATTCCCGCGCTCGGAATGGATGCCACGCTCTACGCCCTGGTTCTGTTGGACGTCGGGATCGCGCTCCTGGTGCTGCTGCGACTTCGAGACGCCGGTGGCTTCGCGCCCGTCTCGAGCGCCGCCGCGGCCGCCGCGATGCTGGCGCTCGCCCTCTCGTTTCCGGGCGTCCACGTCGAACGCGCCGTCGCGGGACGCAGCGTTCAGGCGACGACCGTCGAGGGGTACCGCGGGGAGCTCGACCGGATCGCCCGGTCGCTCTCGCTCCTGATCGAGGGTCGGTCGGCCATCGTGACGGTGGCCGAGAGCGAACGCGGGCGGGATCTGCGCACGAACGGGCTCCCGGAGGCCGGCGTCCAATTCGCGCCGCCGTACTACTCGGTCGAGACGGTGTTGTTGGGCGCCCTGCCCTACCTGATGTCGCGAACACCGGAGCGCGCCCTGGTCGTCGGCCTCGGCGGCGGCAATACGGTCAAGACGCTTTCCTACACAAAAATACGTCAAATGGACGTCGTCGAGCTCGAGGCGGGCGTGGTGGAGGCGGTCGGCCGACTCCACCGCGGCCGAGCGAACCCGCTCGCGGATCCGCGCGTGGCGCTCCGCATCGGAGACGGGCGCAACGACCTGTTGCTGCGCCGCTACCGAGGCGCCCCGCGCTACGACATCATCGCGTCGCAGCCGAGTCATCCCTGGCGCTCCGGAGCGGCGAACCTGTTCACGGAGGAGTTCTTTGCGCTGGTGCGCGACAACCTCGCACCGGGCGGCGTGGCCGCCGTGTGGATCAACGGCTTCCGCACGGATCCGGAGGCGCTGCTCGCCATCGTGGCGAGCTTCGAAGCCGCGCTGCCCGGGGGCCTTCTCTTCGACGCATCGATGGACCTCGACCGCGAGGCGCTGCTGCTGTTCGGTTCCGACCGGCCGCTCCGCCTCGACACCGCTCGGGTCGCAGACCGGCTGTCGGAGCCGCGTCTGCGCGAGCTGCTGGCGCTGTTCGGCATCCGCAGCGTCGCCGACCTGCTGGCCCGCAGCGAGGGTCCCGCCGCGGCGTTCGCGGCACTCTCGAACGGAATCGCGAACTCGGACGACAATGCCTTCGTCGAAACACGGATTCCCGCACTTCCGCGCCGGGCGGCGCTCGACTTCCGCGAAATCGAGTCCCGCCTGCTCGCGAACACGCCCACGCTGCCGCCCGTCGATGGACCGCTCGACGTCGAAGCGGTCGCTCACGCGCTCCTCGCGCAACCGGCACCGGGGCGAAACTGGCCGCTCGCGGCAAAGCTCGAGCGACTGCTGCGCGCGCACGGATACGCTCTCGACGAGTTCCAGCAGGAGCTGCTGCGCGCGCGGGGCCTGCTCGCGAGGCGCGCCACCGAGCAGGCGGCGATGCAGGCGCTCGAGCGTCTCCGCGAGCGACATCCGGAGCGACCCGAACCGCTGCGCGCGCTGGGACTGCACCAGGCGGGAGTCCAGCGACGGTTCGAGCGCGCCGCACGGACGTTCGCCGCGGCATACGTGCGCTCCGGCGACCCGCGTGACGCCTACGATGCGGGCCGCGCGCTGTATCACGTCGATCCGGCCGCGGCCTGGCGCTGGTTCGAGCGCATTCCCGACGCGCAGCGTGCGGACTTCCCGCGACTCGCGTTCTACAGCGCGGAACGGCGGCTGCGGGCCGGCGCGCGGGGTGTCGCGATCCGGGACGCCTACGCCGCGCTGCGCGACTATCGCGAGAGCTCCGACGGTCGCGCGTTCGCGGGGGTCGATGAACTCCTGGCCCGCGTCGCGGACGCGGCGGGCGACCCGCAGGGCGCCCGCGCGTACCGCGACGCCGCGCGCGCCGAGCGCGGGCCGCGGGGCGAAGCCCAGCTGGCGCGCGCGGAGGCAGAGTACGCAGCGGGGCGGCTCGACGCGGCGCTACGGGCGCTCCGGGGCGCCGAGCCGCTCTTGCCCGCCGATCCCCGCGTGGCTCGGCTGCGGGCGGAGCTGGCCCTCGCGCGGGGCGATCGGCAGGAGCTCGCGGAGGCGCTGGGAGCGCTGCGCGCGTGGTCGCCGTCGCTGCTCGACGCCGTCGCCGCCGAGAACCGGTTCCGCGCCGAGCACGGGCTGCCGTTGCTCCCGGAGCGCTCGGCCGACGATCTCGCGCGACGGCCGCTCTAGCGGGAGATCCCGGGGCTCCGGGTTGGGCCGGGCGTGCGCGCGCACCTCCTGCGCGGCGGGCTGCGCGCGGCGGTTGACAGTCTCGGCGCTGCACGGCTACGTTGCGCTCGCTCTTCTGGCTCATCGCTCCCATCGTCTAGCGGTCTAGGACGTGGCCCTCTCAAGGCCAAGACACGGGTTCGAGTCCCGTTGGGAGCGCCACGCCCGGGGCTCCGCCTCGCGCGTCGAGCGAGGTTCGGCGATGCTCCGACAGCGGGCAGAGGAGGCTTCGTGGCAGATTTTGCGTTCGCGTTCCTCGACTGCGAGTTCGGCGGGCTCGATCCGGAGCAACACGACATCACCGAGGTCGGCGTCATCGTGACCGACTACCGGCTCGCCGAGCTGTCGTCAGGCGAATGGAAGATTCGCGCCCGCCCGGAGCGGATCACGCCCGAGGCAGCCGCGATTTCGGGTTACGACGCAAAGCTCTGGGAGGACGCCCCGCCGCTGCGGCAGGTGCTCACCGAGGTCTCGGAGCTCGTGCCCAGGGGGCTCACGGTCGTGCCCGCGGGCCAGAACGTGCGCGTGGACGTGCAGTTCCTGGAGCGCGCCTACGCGTCGTGCGCGATCCCCTACCCCTTCGACTACCACGTGATCGACCTCGCGACGCTGTTCTACGCGTGGTCGCTCGTCGCCGGCGAGACGGTTCCCGCGCTCTCGCTGCGTCAGGCCGCCACGACCGCGGGACTCATCGAAGGCTCGACGCCGCATCGGGCGCTCGCCGATGCGCGTCTGACGCTCGAAAGCTTTCGCTACTACGTCGGTCGGCTTGCGCCGCGCGCGCCCTCGGAGGCGCCGCTGCCGGAGCCGCTCGACGCGCCCTCCGAGCCCGCGGAATCCGGGGGATAGAGCCGCACCCGCCACTTTCGCAACGCGGCGCGATCGAACCAGCGCAGCACCGGCAGCAGCAGCCAGCGCGCCGGACTGCCGCGCCGAAAGCGGAGCGCCGTGGCGAAGTCGATCAGCACCGGATGCCCGTCCCTGCCGAGCAGCACGTTGCTGCGGTGCCGCAGGTCGAGGTGAACGACGCCCCGGGCGTGGATCCCGTCGACGGCAGCGGTCAATTCGTCGAAGAACTCGCGCGGCACGCACGGGGCCAGCTTGCGCGACAGCCGCGTCCCGGGTCGGTACTCCAGCGCGAATGCGAGCCCGTCGATGCGCCCCAAAAGGCGCGGCACGCCCGGGCTCCCGCGCAAGGCCCGGTAGACGGCGATCTCGCGGGACGTCGCGAGGCGCCCGATGGTCGCGCGCACCCAAGCGGCGCGAGGCTCGTAATCCTTTACGACGACATCGACTCCTCCGCTGCGCACCAGGAGCACGTCGGGGTTCCCCCAGCCACCGCGGTTCAAGACCTCGACGGTGTGCGCGGCGAGGTTTTCTCGCGTCAGCGGGGCGAGCGTGTCCGGATCCGGAGTCAAATCGGCAGGAACGGTCGCAGCGCCAGCGCGCACAGGCCCACGCACAGGCCGAGCAGCGTCGCCGCTTCGTGATTCGCGTGGAAGAGCTCCGCGCTCCAGCGGCATGCCGCGTCGGAGCCCGGCGACGCGGCCCGCGGCCATCGCGACGGAAACAAGGCCGGCACCGCGGCCTGGTAGGCGGCGAAGTCGTCGCCGAACAGCCGCTCGAGCCGCGCGCTCTCGATCCGGTTCTTGTAGGGGTAGTAGTACACGAAGAACCAGAGGAGCAGCGCCGGGAGCAGCACCGCGGAAGCCACACCGCCCGCGATGATCGCGAAGCCGAGCACGATCAACAGCGTTCCCAGGTAGAGCGGGTGCCGGAGATAGGCATAGGGACCCGTCGTCGCGAGTCGCTCCGTCTTGACCAGATGGCCGGCGCTCCAGATCCGGATCGCAGCACCGATCACGACCAACACGGTCCCGACCGCGAAGCCCAGCGCGGTGGGCCGGGCGAGGAGCAGCAACACGACGACCGCCGCATAGGTCGGAATCAGTCGGAGCGCAAACGGAGGCATGCGGACGGCGTATCGCATCGCGGTCGGAGCATATCGCAAGATGGCGCGCTGCGAGCCCACGCGCCCGGTCGACGCGGGAGCGCGCGCGGCGCCCGTTTAGTGGCGACCGCGCCCGCCGGAGATCCGCTCGGGCATGAGCGAGCGAGCCAGCTCCCAGAGCCGGCGATACAGCCGCTCCCGGAAGACCGGGTCGGCGGCGTCTTCAGCGGCCGTCGTCTCGACGAACTCGAGG
>CP070734.1:676923-684527 GCA_020347605.1 Deltaproteobacteria bacterium
CCCTCGCCGCGGGAGGGCGTTTGGACCCCGACCGCGTCCGGCGCGCGTGGCTTCAGCCGCAGTCGATCGCGCAGCTCACCGGGTCCTCTGGCGCGTCGCAGCGGAGGTCGCCGCAGCAGGAGCTCGGGACGGGCTCCGAATCGCAGGAGAACCCATCGGCCGTGCAGCGGGGGTCCTCGCAGCCGACTGGATTCCGAACGTCGCCGTCGCCGCAGCAGAAGCGCAGGGACGGCCGCTTCTTCTGCAGACCGTTGCAATCCTCGGGGCAATCGCTGCAATCCTCGCCCGCCGCGATCTCGCACACGCCGTTTCCACAGCGCGGGCCGGTGGAGAAGCAGTCCGCGGCACAGTTGAGGCAATCCTCGTCCACCTCGCAGATGCCGTCGAAGTCGCACGGACTGCACAGCGCGACGTCGAGGTCCGAACAGTCGCCGAGGCACGCGAGACTGCCGCTCCCGAAACCCTGCGACGTGCAGCTCTCGCCGCCGAGGTCGCTTCCGTCGCACACCTCTCCGCAGACGCTCTGGGTCGCCCCGTCGCCGCAGAAGCCGGGTATGCACGCGCTCGCGTCGTAGCCGCAGTCGGCCCCGCAGGCGAGACCGCCCCCGACACCGCAATAGAAACCCAGGCTCTGGCAGGATGCGCCGCCGAGGTCGCCGCCGTCGCATTCTTCGCCGGTCTCCCGGATCCCGTTCCCGCAGACGCCGCAGTCGGTGCAGCTCGAGTAGTCCAGCGTGCACTGCGGCGTGCACGAGGGCGTGCCCGAGCTGCAGCCGACGGCACTGCAGGCGGCGCCGCCGAGGTCGAGGCCGTCACACGCCTCGCCGCCTTCCGCGATTCCGTTGCCGCATTCGGACTGGACGCCGGCGAGCTCCACGTGCAGGAGCGGGGCGCCGTCCGCGCTTCCGTCGAAGGAGTCGGCGACGCGCTGGCCCGTTCCCGACAGGAGCAGGACGATGGAGTTGCCGCTGGACCAGTCGGCCCGCCCCACGACCTCCTCGATCAGCCGCGACAGGTCCGCGCTCTGCTGCTCTACGCCCGATGCTCCCACGGCGTCCCAGGGAGGGGGAGACCAGCTTGCATGCGCGGTGGTCGTCGGCCGCGAGGAGAGGTCTGCGGAGCTGCCGTCGAAGCCGGCCGCGTCACCGCTGGCCTGCCCCCGGATCTCGATCGCGGTCGGCTCGGAGTTCGTTTCGTCCACCGTGAACTGCAGGTAGGCGCGCGTGACCAGCGCGCCCTGCTCAATCGGAAGATTGCGGAAGCGCAGGCCCACCAACTGCGCAGAGGCCTCGAATCCGAGCTCGAGGTCACTGCTGCTGAGGTCGACCGATCCGGACTCCAGGCTCTCCTCGGCGTCGTCTTCGCTCACCTCCACGCGCCGCTCGAAGGACCCGTCCGGAGGCGGAGGAGGCGGGGGCGGGGGCGGTGCGGCGCCGATGTCGATCTCGTAGATGCGTCCGTCGATCGGGCTGTCGGTATCGACGCCCCGATCGGAGATGTATAGGTGCATCGCGCCGGAACCGTCGCTGCTCGGCGCGAGCGCGATGCCCGCCAGCACCTCCCCGTTGAGGACGCTGACGTCGATGCGGCGAAGCTCCACGCCATCCCGGGTCGTCTCGAGGACCGTGTCGGTCTTGTGGTCGACGATGAAGAGCGTGTCGTTGACGGCGTCGTACTCGACGCCTTCGGGATCGCCGAGCCCCAGGACGGCGAGATCGAAGGAGACCACGGTCTCGTCCCTGCCGTCGAGGACGCCGTCGGGACCGGGGGCGATCTCGTAGATCTCCGCGTTGACGCCGTCGACCACGAAGAGGTGGCCGCTGGCGGCATCGTAGGCGACGCCTTCCGCGTCCCGGATGTCGAAGGACCGGACGTTCATCTCCTGCACCAGCTCGAGGTCGCCACTGGCGAGCATCCGGGCCTCGAAGATGCGGTCCGCGTCGTCGTCGCTGAAGAAGAAGTGACCATCGGAGGGGTTGAAGGCCACGCCCGTGGGCTCCATCGAGAACCCGGTCGTCACCGACGTCTCGCGCACCACGCCGTCGAAGGTCGTCTCCCACACGTTCACGTCTTCGAAATAGGGTCGTTCGTTCAGCTCCGAGTCCGAGGCGATCAACCGGCCGGCGTTCGAGTTCCAGGCCAGGCCACTGGTATCCGAACTCGGGGGCGAGAAGGATGCGGAGTCGATGATCTGCACCAGGGTGGCGGACTCGACGGCCGCTGCGGCGCTCACCACCTGCGGCTCGGCCAGAGAGACCTCCAGGATGCGGCCCGTCTCGCCGTCACCGGCGTCGGCGATGTAGAGATGCGTGGTCGCGCTGTCGTCGGTGAGATCGGCGCTGGGTGCGAACACCATCCCGCGCGCGTCCGAGAGCCCCAGGGCGGACGTGTCGTGGACGGCGATCAGGACCCCGAACTCGCTCAACTCGAGAAGCCGTTCGCTGGAGCGGCTCAGAACGAAGAGGTGGCGGGTGTTCGGGTCGAAGGAGAGCGCACCGGGTTCGCCGTCTCCGGGCCAGGAGAGGTCCAGACGGCCGACCAACGGCAAGCCCCGGCCGTGTTCGTCCGTCGAGCTCGGCCCGAGGCGCAGGATGCGTCGCGCCGCGGCGTCCAACACGAACACCTGCCCGGTCGCCGGGTCGACGGCAATGCCGCCGAACGAAACCGTTCCGGCCCCGGTGCCACCGAGTCGAAGCGCGCTCGCGGCGTCGGGGAGACCGCCGGCTCCCATCGCAAGCTCGCGGAGATCCCCGCTGGCTTCGAGCAGGAGCAGTCGGCCGGACCCCGTGTCGAAGGTCGCACCGACCGCCTCGGCGCTTCCGCGCGGCCGTGGTACGGCGCCCGCAACGTCTCCGAACGGGGTGATCGCGAGCAGCTCGCTCGCCGCGCCTCCCGCTCCGGCCGCGACCGGACGGTGCAGGACGAGGAACGCACCCGCGTGCGGCAGCCAGGCGAGTCCCGCCGGCTCACCGAGTTGGCGACCGTGAACCTCGAGCGTCCTCACCTCGGACGGCGCAGCCCCTGCGACCGCGGGCAGCAGACACGAGACGAACGCGATGAAGCAGATGACTGTCCGGCGCAGAAACCCACCAGCGCCGCGGGCCGTGGGCATTGGGAACTCCACATCAACGATCATGCAACAGCGTCGGTCGGATGGTCCCGGCCCGCGAAGCCGGCCCGGAACGTCGCGATCCTATCACGGAGCGCAGCCGGAATACAGGCGAGTCTGCGGGCAATTTCGGGAATTTCAGACGTTTCGGGCTTCGGTTCACGGGATCCGATGCGTCGAGCGCGCCGCCTCCGATCTCACCGACCGCACCGGGCCGGGCCGAAGCCGTCGTCGACGGGCCTCCCGCACCGGATGCCCCACGGGGCAGCATTTCCGTCGGAGGCCGGCTCAGCTTGGTAGAATGCCGTTTCAGTGAGGTCGGAAGTGGAGCAGGTCGAACGTCTTCGGTCGATGCGGCGGCTGATCATCCCACTGATCGCGTTGGCGATCGCATCCGGTGCCCAGCAGTGCGACGATCCGCAGGCCCTTTCCGGCGTCCGCAGCTTCCCCAGCGCCGAAGGCTTCGGAACGGGGACGCCGGGCGGCCGACGGGGCGCCATCCTCGAGGTCACCACCCTCGCGGATGACGGTCCCGGAAGTCTTCGCGCGGCGGTCGAGACGCCGGGACCGCGGATCGTGGTGTTTCGCGTGGGCGGTACGATCGAGCTGGAGTCCAGCATCGCGATCGAGCACCCCTTCATCACCATCGCCGGACAGACCGCTCCCGGGGACGGGATCACGCTGCGGAACAGTCCCCGGAACGCGAAGACGCCGCTCAAGATCCGGACCCACGACGTGGTCATCCGCTTCCTGCGCTCACGTCCCGGGAGCCATCCCGACGAGACCGGGACGCTCGACGCCATCACCATCGCGAACGAAGAGGGCGATGTCTACAACGTCGTCGTGGATCACAGCTCCTTCAGCTGGGCGACGGACGAGGTCTTCAGCACCTACTACGCCGCGCACGACATAACGGTGCAGTGGAGCATCATCTCCGAGGCGCTGGACTGCGCGACCCACGTCGAGCTACGCAAGCTCCAGTGCCACAGCATGGGGATGTTGTTGGGCTCGGTTGGATCGCGGCAGCTCTCGATCCACCACAACCTCTTCGCCCACAATCGGCATCGAAACCCGCGCATCAAGACGATGGGCACGGTCGACGTCGTGAACAACGTCGTCTACAACCCGGGATCCGGGAACGGCTGGCGGTCACCCACCTACGTGCACGGCGGACACGCCGTGGTGCCCGTCAACTACATTGCAAATCTGCTGAAGCCGGGCCCCGACACCGGTGCCGCCGACTGGTACATCGATACCGCGGAGGTGGTCAAAGTCTACGCGGAGGGCAACGAGGTTCCGAACGAGGTCATCGACCCGGCTTCCCGCGACATGCTCGTGGACGCCCCTCACTGGACGGCGGCGGTCGCGGCGAGCTCTGCCCTCGAAGCCTACGACCGCGTCCTCGAGTCCGCGGGCGCGAGCCTGGGGCTGGACTGCGACGGAACTCCCTACGCCCGACGTGATGCCGTCGATGCGCGCGTCGTCCGCGAGGTCGAGAGCGGCGGCGGCGGAATCATCGACGACCCCTCCGAGGTCGGCGGATGGCCGGACCTCTCCGGAGGAACCCCCTGCGCGGACTCGGATCGCGATGGAATGCCGGACGCGTTCGAGATCCGCGCTGGCCTCGATCCCAGCGATCCCGGCGACGGACACCGGGACGCGGACGGGGACGGCTACACGAACGTCGAGGAGTTCCTGAACGCCACGGCGCCGTTCCTCCAGGCGGTCAACGACGGCTGAGGCTCGCCGACTTCAGATCCGAGCGCGGATCACCGCGAGCGGGGCCTTTCCCCGCAGGGGACCGAGATTTTGTTTGCGGTCGTCATGGGGCGGAACGTACGGGACGACCGCGGCGGGGGCGCGTCGAAGCGGTGGAGATTCCGTGAAACCGCCTGCGGGGTTCCGGCCGGCCGGGACGGTCGAGCCGGGGCCGCGGCTCACCGGGCTCCACGGGTCGTGAGGACCACCCAGCAGGTCCGGCTCAGGATGTAGAGGTCGAGCCCGAGGGACCAGTTTCGCAGATAGTAATCGACCATCGTCAAGCGCTCGCCGTAGGTCGTCTCGTTGCGCCCGGAGATCTGCCACAGGCCCGTGATGCCCGGTCTCACCTCGAGGTAGAGGTCGAGACAGCGATCGTACTTCGGAACCTCGTCCGGAAGGATCGGGCGCGGCCCCACCGCGCTCATGTCGCCGCGCATCACGTTCCAGAGCTGCGGCAATTCGTCGAGACTCGTCTTGCGCAGCCAACGACCGATCGGCGTGATGCGGGGGTCGTGCGCCAGCTTCTTCGTTTGCTTCCATTCCCGTCGCACCTCGGGATCCCGATCGAGATAGTCGGCGAGAAATGCCTGTGCATCGTGTCGCATGGTGCGGAACTTCCAGGCCTTGAAGCGCCGCCCCCCTTGTCCGATCCGGTCGCTTCCATAGAAGATCGGTCCGCGGGACGTGCTCTTGACGAGCAACGCCGTGATGGGGATTACCATGAGGAGCGCGGGCAGCGTCAGGGTCGCGACCAGCAGATCCAAGCCCCGCTTGAGGAGCTTGTTCCAACCGGACAAGAGTCGATTCCGGAACTCGACTCCGAACATCGGACCGCATTGCGACGCTCGCATCCACAGCGCCCCATCGATCGCGAGCGGGTCGGTGAAAAATACGAGGACGCGGCGAAAGCGGCGGCTCAGCGCGCCGATCACGCGTGTCGGATCGGTCTCCGCGTCGGCCGAGGTGGCGAACACCACGCAGTGACATCGCTCCGGGGAACCGCCGCGCAGCAGTGCCTCCACGCTCTCGACCATCGACACGGGACGCAGTCCGCGGGCCGGGTCCGAACGGAGAGTCTCGTACGCGCGCTTCACCGCCTCACCATTGCCGGTGACGATCGTCCGAACCCCCCAGTGGGGCGAGCGCGAGAGAAGCAGGCGGCCCAGGGAGCGTCCGGCGAGGAGCAACGCGAGGGCCAGCGACCAGGCCAGGGCCAGCACGGGCCACGGCGGCGACGCGACGCCCAGACCGATCGCCGACGCCGAGAAGGCGAGGAAGGCACCGGTGGTGCCGACCGCGATGCGTTGGAACTCCACGATGGCGCTCGTCGCGACACCGGGATAGAGCTGACAAAGCGCCAGGAACAGCAGGCAGATTCCGGCGAGGGCCCCGGTCAGCGCGAGGCGATTGGCCTCGATCGACGCGCCACCCCACTCGCCGCCTTCGATCGCCAGCCAGACGGCCGCCGTGATCGCGAGGGTGTCGATCGCGAGCAGTGCCCCTCCGGTTCGGAGGGCTTCCGTTGACGGCGAAATCGGCAACTCCAACCTGCCCCAGCGTCGTCCGGCTGCCGCTCGGACCCGCCGCTCCCCTGCATACCGCTTAGCGGAACCGCCGACCCGACTCCCCGTTGGGAAATCACCTGTGCCGGACGCGCGTTCCGGGGCCTATTTGCCACGATCAGACCGGATTCGCAACGCAGTTCTGGAATCGCGCGGGCGTGCAGGCCGATTTCCGCAGGAATCCGGTGGCTTGCCGGATCGGGATGATTGCGGATTGCGCCCCTCCTGCGGCTCCGGGTCCGGTGCCCGACGCGGCCGCCGCGGCCCGATCCTCGAGCCGCGCCCTTCCGCGGTTCGAGTCTCCGGGCACGAACGTCGAGTGCTGCGGCCGCTCGTCCGGGCCGGTTCGAGCGCGGTCCGCAGGACAGCCGGTGAACCCCGCACGCGGCCTCGAAGCGATGCCCCGAACCATTCGCCGATCCCCCTTGCGATCGATGCGGCAACGATCCTCGCCATCGCGTCGACTGCGAGCCGCGCTCCGCGACGCCGGAAGAACCGACGGAACTGCGATCGCCGATGCCCCGGCCCGCATCCCTCCGGCGGCATGACGTCGACCGTTTCCGACCACGCGCCGGCTTCCCGTCCGCTTCCGCGTTGCGCCTGATCCATCCGTGTGTAGGTATGAAAATCGGTCGAATCCATCCGCGTCGGGATCACCGGTTGTGCGCCGAGGGCCTTGGTGCGACAATCGTCACGAAGCGACGAGGGCCGCAGGATGGCGAGTTCGAATTGATGGCGTTGCGTCGAAGAACCGGGGGCGTCGCCGTCGCCTCGCGCGCAGCGTGTGTGGCTTTCGCATTCTCTCGCCATCGGCCGGTCGCACAAGCGAGCGGCCTCGGCGATCGCGCACGGCGTTCGGGGTCGCGGGAAAAGAGGCGCTGGAATGAGGGTTGGATTTTCGATCACCCGAGCCGACATTCTGGGCGGGGCGCACGTACACGTTCGGGACGTCGCGGTGGCGCTCCGGCGACGCGGACACGAAGTGGCGGTGTTCGCCGGGCAACCCGGGGTGTTCGCAAGCCAGCTGCATCAGCGCGCGATTCCCTACGTCGAGATCCCCGGCCTCGAACGTGAGCTGAATCCCCTGCGGGACGTGGCGGCCCTGGCCCGACTGCGAACCGCGCTACGCGACTTCGACCCGGATCTGCTCTCGACGCACTGTTCCAAGGCGG
>CP070734.1:684627-692146 GCA_020347605.1 Deltaproteobacteria bacterium
GCGGGCGTGTGGTAGGCCTCCTGGTAGAAGTCCGGCAGTCCATCGAGCTTGAAGCGTCCGGTGGTCGCGGTCCGATAGCAGAACCCCCGCTCGCGGAGCCGCGCGCGATCGGGTGCGGGGAGTGCGGCGTGCTGCTTGGCGCCGTGGGTCGAGAGCAGGAGCGTCGCGCCCGGCCGACTGACCCGCGCGAGCTCGGCGAGCCAGGCGTGCTGGAGCTCCTCGTCGAGGTGCGTGAAGACGGAGATCGCGTACACGAAATCGAAGGATGCGTCGTCGAACGGCAGCGGCGGGCGGTGCGGCGCCACCGCGAAGCGCGCGAAGGGCAGCTGGCGCGTGCACCAGGCGATCGCCTCGGGATCGATGTCGGTGCCCGTGAAGCGGATCCCGTCGGCGTCGCGCGCGAAGTGGCGCAGCACGCGCCCGAAGCCACAGCCGAAGTCGAGGGCGTCGCCGAAGTCGGACAGCGATCGGCCGGCGACGCGCAGGGCGCGCTCCAGGTCGCGCCGTGCCTCGCGTCCGACGCGCAGGAAGCGCTCGCGGTCGAGGTGGCCGCCGACCCGGTACCGCCGCAGCGGAGGCGGCAGCGCCAGGCCGTCGACCGCGCGCGGCTGCGCGCACTCGGAGAGCACGGTTCCCGCCCAGCGCAGTCGCAGCCAGCCGTAGCGGGCCGCGGGCAGCAGCGGGCTCGGAATCCACTCGAGCAGGCGCTGGCGGACCCTGGGATTCACGCGCTCGACCCCCGCTGCCTCGACGCGCAGCGCAGGCGGTCCGTCGTTTCGAGGGGGTCGGCAGCCATCGCCACACCCCCGACCCGGAACGCCCCGATCGGATCGACGGTCAGAGCAGCTCCACGACCTCGATCGCGTCGCCTCCGGCCTCGAGCTCGACCAGCGTGCCGTCGCGACCGATCGTGACGGGTCCGTCGTAGACGCCGTCCACGCCCTCGAGAAAGATCTCCTCCATGGTCCGCAGCCGCAGCGGCGGGACGATGTGGTAGAAGAGCAGGTGCCGCACGCCGGCGTCCCGGGCGATCTCGGCCGCTTCCACCGGCGTCGCGTGGTAGTCGAGGATGTCCCGCGTGATCGCCGCGACGTTGTTCCGGCCGACCGCCTCCGCGCCCGCCGTGAGGAGCGCTACGAGCTGCGGCGCGAGTGCCTCGTGAACCAGCAGATCCGCGTCCCGGGCGAAGGCCTGCAGGTTCGTCGAGCGGGTGGTGTCGCCGCTCAGCACGGCGCTGCGCCCCTTGTAGTCGAAGCGATAGCCGACGGCCGGCTCGACCGGGGCGTGCGCGACGCGAAACGCGGTCACCACGAGGCCGTCGGCGTCGATCAGGATCTCCGCTTCTCCGTCGGCCGGAGTCGCGAACGGCCGAGCCACGCCGCCGGCGCCCGCCGGTGGCACGACGTCCGGCCCGTGGTGCGCGATCCGGTAGCGCCGATCCGGCCCGTAGGCGACGCGGAAGCCTTCGACGACCGCTTCCACGCCGGCTGGACCGTAGACCGGGGCGGGCGCCGCACTCGAACCGTTCGCCCAGCGCTGCAGGAGCAGCTCGCCCAGACCGTCGATGTGGTCCGAGTGGAAGTGCGTGAGGAAGATGGCATCGATCTCCCCCTGCGGGATGCGCATCTGCGAGAGCAGGCGCGAGGCGCCCGAGCCGACGTCGACGATGTAGAGCCGTTCGCCGGCGATCACCGCGGTGCAGGGGCCCGAGCGCCGCGGATCGGGAAGCGGCGAGCCCGCGCCGCACAGGGCCACGTGGAGCCCGTCCGGGAGCTCGCGCAGCAGGTGGGTATCGAGATTCGAGGCGACGATCCGCTCGATCATCCGCAGCGTGATCGGCTTGCGGAACGCGTACCCGACCAGTGCCAGCAGGATCACCGCTGCAGCCACGAGCACCAGGAATCGTCTCATTGGACCCACCTCGGCAGACGAAGGGCCGCGCGGCGCGTCACGCGACGGCGATCGCCTTCTGGAAGGCCGGCCGTGACTGCAGGCGTTCCAGGTAGGCGTCGAGATGAGGATAGCGCTCGTCGAGCACGCCCAGCACGCGGGCGGCGACGAGCGTGAATCCCATCATGATGTCCGCCGCCGTGAAGTCCGCGCCGACCAGGTAGTCGTGCCCGTCGAGTGCGCGCTCCAGAACGTCCAGCCCCGTCCGCGCGCGGGATCGCGCATCTTCGAGGAGCTCCGCGTCCGGTTCCGAGCCGCTGCGGTAGCGGGTGAGCCAGACCACGATGCCGAGCGGCGGGAACGCGGTGCTCTCGGCGAAGTGCAGCCACTGCAGGAAGGCCGCGCGCTCGCGTGAGCCCGGCGGCGGAGCCAGTCGCCCCTCGCCGTAGCGCTCCAGGATGTACTCCACGATGGCGCCCGACTCGCACATCACGACGTCGCCGTCTTCGAGGGTCGGCAGCTTTCCGAGCGGAGTCGCCTGTGCGAAGAAGTGCTTCTCGGGAGGCCGGAACTCGACGCGTTCGACCGCGTAGGGAAGACCCAGCTCCTCGAGCAACCACAGGATCCGGACCGAGCGCGTCCGGGGCGCATGGTAGAGCTTGATCATCGGTTTCTCCGCGAGGCGACCCGTGGCCGGCCGGGCTCGGGGCGCCCGGGCTCGCGCGCGCAACGGTAACACGGATGGTTGCCGCGCAAGGCCCGTTCCACCCGCGGCTCCGCATCAGCGCGACGAACGGCGAAGCTCGCAGCGGATACCGGCCGCGCGGAGCGCTCCTTCCAGGGGCGCCAGGTCGATCTGTGCGCCGCGGCGAACGACGCCGGGAAGCGAGGCGGTGAGCTGCGGCAGCTCGAAGCGCTTCACGCCCAGCACGCGGCGCAGCGCTTCGAGGGCCGCCGAGCGGGGTGTTTCGAGGACCACGAGCTCCCACGCCTGCAACGCCCGCTCGCGCTGGGCGCGTTCCCGATCGTCGGACGTCACGCCTCGCGACCTCCGCGCGCCAAACCCGGCATGTCGCAATCCCCGGACGAGCGCGCCGACGTGGGCGCTCGCGTCGGCGCCGATGGCGGTTGCCGCGCAACGGTACCACGGAAGGGTTCGGGGCCCCTGTGCGGCGAAGGCGGCTTCACGGCGTCCATCGGGGTGCGCCCGGGACCCCGCGCCCGGATCGGGATACGATGGGCGTGTGGAGCAACAGGGGCTGCAAGCCATCGCCGACCGCCTGTGGGTGGCGACGCGCCGGCTTCGCTTCGCGGGGCTGGAGACCGGCACCCGGATGACCGTCGTCGGGCTCGCGGACGGGGGGCTGTTCGTCCACTCGCCCGTCGGGCTGGACGCGCCGACGCGCCAGGCGGTCGATGCGCTCGGACCCGTCAAGGCCGTGGTGTCGCCCAGCCGCTTCCACCATCTGTACGTCGGCGAGTGGAGCCAGGCCTACCCGGCGGCCGTCGTGTGCGCCTGCCCGGGGCTCGAGCACAAGCGCTCCGACGTCCGCTGGCACCGCGTGCTGGGCGACCGGCCCGAAGCGGAATGGCGCGGCGAGATCGAGCAGGTGTTCTTCGGCGCGCGTTCGCTCGAGAGCGAGGTGGTGTTCTTCCACCGGGCGAGCCGAACGCTGATCTGCGCCGACGCCATCTTCAACCTGGCCCATCATCCCTCGCGGCTCACGCGCGTCGTGGCGCGTCTGGTCGGCAACGGGAAGCCGGGCGCCACCTGGCTCGAGCGCGCGCTGATTCGCGACCGGGCAGCCGCCCGCGAGCAGGTCGACCGGATGCTCGCCTGGAACGCGGATCGCATCGTCCTCGCGCACGGGGACATCATCGAGCGCGGCGGTCACGAGATCCTGCGCCGCGCCTACGCCTGGCTGTGAGGAACCGTCGCCCGCGCCGCGGCCGGGCGACCGGCCCGCCGCTCGCGATCCCCGCGCGTCGACGACGCGGGGCTAGCCCTGGCGGCCTTCGATGGCGAGCAGCAGGATGGCGGCCGCGAGGCCCAGCGCGCGGGGCAGGAGGCGCGCGTGGTCGTTGGAAAAGTCGACGTCGAACGTGTGCACGAATGGATTGAAACGCTGCCGCAGCGTGCCGACCGGCTGACCGTGGACCTCGACGCCAAAGCGCTGCGGAACCAGGTTGCCGAGCAGCCGGCGGACCAGCGCCAGACCCATGCTGTCCTCCCGGAGCGCTCCGATCGGTTCGCCGCCCGCGCCCAGGATCTCCCAGGTGTCGCGCACCAGGCTCGAAACGCCGCGACGCCGCAGCATCCCGAGCCGGCTTCCCGTCTGCGCATCCACCACGTCGTATGCGGCGCTGAAATCGACGATGCTGCGCGCCTGGATCAGCAGGAGCTCGCGGGTGGCCGACTCGTCCGCGTAGACGCGGATGTCCTCCTTGAGCTTGAAGGCCCGCTGCTGGACGAACGCGACGAGCTGGCCGCGCTCGTCCCAGAGGTGGAACTGCGCGCCGAAGATCGTGAAGACCTTTCGCCGGGCGGTGTAGCGGTCCGCAGTGAACGGGTCCATGGCGTCTTGGCCGCAGACTAGCCTCGCGAAGCGGCCTCGAACAGTGGATCGACTAGACCCTCCAGTCGAGGCGCAGGCTCGTGTGGAGCCCCTTGGCCTCGGCGTCGAGGTGCAGACAGTCGATCCAGCCCAGCGTTCCCGCGAACTGCGGTTGCCGCAGGATCCGGCGCTTGAAGGCCTCCGCCAGGTCGCGCGTGAGCTGTCCGAGCGCGGTCTCGGCGGCAAATTCGAGACGGTTCGAAAGACCGATCTGGAGATCGAAGGTCGCATCGGACCGGATCCGCTCGCGAACCACGAGCCGGCGCAGCCGGGCCAGCTGGAACGGAGGCGCGACCTCCGCGAAGCAGTTGAGGACCCGCAAGAGCAACAGGTACGTCGTCTCCTCCTGCTCGGCTTCGGTCACGCCCAGCACGATTCGCGAGGAGCTCTCGCGCATCCCGACGT
The DNA here is from genome assembly GCA_020347605.1 of Deltaproteobacteria bacterium. Taxonomy (GTDB): domain Bacteria; phylum Myxococcota_A; class UBA9160; order UBA9160. The sequence goes on from CP070734.1 coordinate 689,538, forward strand.
AATCGAGCCCGCGGTGGTGGACGGCGGGGTGTTCCCCCGACGGCAGCGGATCGAATGCGCCGCCGGCACACAGGATGCGTTCCGGCGGACCCGCGTCGCTCAGGATCTCGAGCTGGAGTGAGTCCTGGAAGGGCTCGAGCACGCATTCGTCTTCGTCCTTCCCGTCCGGATCCTCTTCGGGAAGCGGCTCGGACTGCCGCTCGACCAGGTAGTAGGACTCGAGAAATTCCGTGAGCAGCACGTCGGGATGCTGCACGTAGTCCGTGCACTCCTCGATCTGGCCGGCACAGTCGAGGGTGCGGCTGTGCTCGTAGTGGTCGCGGAACGGTGTCGAGAACCCGGGCATCACCGCTCTACCGTTTCGGCAGATCCATCCCCGGATTTGATCGAAATCGCGGGGCCCGAGGGCCGCACGATCCGCAACGCGCACAGGTAGTACGCGATCGGCGCCGCGAGCCAGATGAGTTGGGGGAGGACGGTGATCGGATGCCCGGCCAGGTGGAACAGCACGGGATTCCACGCGTGGCCCCCGTGGTAGACCCAGCCCTGGTTCAGCACGCTGCTGACCTCGACGGCGAGCGCGGAGAGCTGGCCCCACAGAGCGAAGACGACCATCTCCGGCCAACGGAAGCGCGCCAGCACGGGATGGGGACAGGCCGCTCGCACGAGACCGAGCCCGACGAGGAAGAGACCGCCGTCCCAGAAGGCGTGGGCGATCATGAAGACGCCGGGGTGGACGGGAGGCTCGCGCAGGAATCCCACGATGGGCTCGCTGGCGAAGATCGTCGACAGGAACAGCGGAACCTCCCACGTGAGGCCGATGGCCACGCCCAGCCAGAAGAGCTGGAGGACACGGACGGGAGCCGGATCCGATCGGTGGCGAACGTGGAGGTAGACGGGAAGCGAGAAGCCCACGAACAGGTCGACTGCGAAGAAGTGTGCTTCGAGCACTCCGGGCCGCTCCCGCGCCTTGTTCGACCGGCGCTTCGAGACGATACTCGTTCGCACCGCAGTCGGCGAAACGAGGAGAAGCCAGCGATGAGCGCTATCGACACCTACCTCGGCAACAACGCCCGGTACGCAGCCGGGTTCTCCAAGGCCGGCCTGCCGAATCCCCCGGCGCGCCAGATTGCGATCGTCGCGTGCATGGATGCTCGCCTGGACACCACGGCGCTGCTGGGTCTCGAGGACGGCGATGCGCACGTGATCCGGAACGCGGGTGGCGTCGTCACGGACGACGTGATCCGGTCGCTCACGATCTCGCAGCGCCTGCTCGGAACACGCGAGATCATGCTGATTCACCACACCGGTTGCGGAATGCTGACCTTCACGGACGAAGAGCTCAAGGACGCCATCCAGAAGGACACCGGGGTCCGCCCTCCCTTTGCCATCGACACGTTCGCCGATCTCGAAGACGACGTCCGGCAATCCATGGCGCGCATCCACGCGAGCCCCTTCGTGGTGCACAAGGACGCGGTTCGCGGGTTCGTGTACGACGTCGAGACGGGGCGCCTGCGCGAGGTGACGTAGCCGCGGAACGCCGTCCGATCCCGCGCCGGATGGCGGCTCGAACCGACGGCCGACTCGCGGCGCGTCAGGGCGCGTCGCGGAACAGCGGGCGACAGGCGGCCGCGATCTGCTCGACGTGTCGATGGTCGGTGCCGCAGCAGCCCCCCAGCACGCTCAGTCCGTGCAGCCGGCGCTTCAGCTCCGCGTACTCGCGACCCAGCTCGACCGGGTCGCCGGTATCCAGCTCGGGGGCTTCGTCGAGCTCCGCGTGGCTCATGCGCGACGCGTTGGCCCGCAGGCCGCGGACGCGCTCGACCCACGGCGCTTCCGCGCGCAGCGCAGCTTCGAAGTGCGTGGGGTGCGCGCAGTTGATCATGTAGTAGGCCGGGTAGCCCGAGGTCCGCGCGTCGACCTGCTCGATCGCGGCACCGAGTGTCTGGCCGGTCGGAAGGTTTCCGTCGGTCTCCACCGTGAAGGAGATCGCGACGGGCATGTCCGCCTGCCGGGCGGCACCGGCCACGCCCGCGGCCTCCTCGGCATGGTTCATGGTGATGGCGCACACCATGTCCGCCGCGGCGCCCGCCAGCGCTTCGATCTGCGGGCGATGGTAGGCCTCGGCTTCGGGCGCCGACATGGCGCGGTCGGGCACGTAGCCGTCTCCGCGCGGGCCCACGCAGCCGCTGATCACGATCGGAGCTCCATCCGCCCCGTACTCGTCCCGCACGTCTTCGAGCAGGCGGACGGCGTCGCGGTTGGCCTCGGCCAGGGCATCGGCGGCGTAGCCGAGCCGCGTTCCCCAGTCCGGGTTGGCACGCCAGGTCGGACTTTCGAGGACCAGGCCGGCGCCGAAGCGCCGCGCGAGCTCCGCATACGTGCGGAAGTACGCGCGGAGCGCGGCGCGTCCCTCCTGCGTCTCCAGCAGGTGGAACGCAGCGAAGTGCGGGAGCTCCAGACCCTCGTGGAAGACGAGCGTGGTCTCGATGCCGCCGTCCGTCAGAAACAGATCGCCGCCGAGCTGCGGCAAGGCGCTCCGATATCGCGTCATGGCGTCGCTTTCCCCGCTGCCCCCACGACTCAGCCCCCCGTGTAGACGGCCATCT
>CP070734.1:692246-699704 GCA_020347605.1 Deltaproteobacteria bacterium
CTGGCCAGCCTGCCGGACGCGGAGCTGGCCGCCGTGTGCGAACTCGACGCGCGGCGCGTCGCGGAGATCGCGCGCCAGTATCCGAACGTCTCCGTGACCCAGAGCTTCGACGACGTCGTCGGGGATCCCTCGATCGACGGCTTGATTCTCGCGACGCCCGCGTCGACGCACGCAGACATGGCGATCCGCGCCCTGGACGCGGGCAAACACGTCCTGGTCGAGAAGCCGCTCAGTCTGACCGTCGAGGAGGGCGCGCGCATCGTCGCGGAGGCGGAGCGGTGCGGCCGCGTGCTGCTGGTCGGACACACCTTCGAATACAACGCGGCCGTCCGCAAGGTCCGGGAGCTGATCGCCGCAGGAGACATCGGCGAGCTCTACTACCTCTACTCGCAGCGCGTGAACCTCGGCCGGGTGCGGAACGATTGCAACGCGATGTGGAGCCTCGCGCCGCACGACGTCTCGATCGCCAACTTCCTGATCGGCGAGCCGCCGATCTGGGCCAGCGCGACGGGGCACCGGTTCCTGGAGAACGACCGCGAGGACGTGGTGTTCCTGAACATCGGATATCCCGGCGGGCGCATCGCCCACGTCCACGTCTCCTGGCTCGATCCCAACAAGATCCGACGCACGACGGTCGTCGGCAGCGAGAAGATGATCGTCTACGACGAGCTCAGCGCGAACGCCAAGGTCCAGGTGTTCGACAAGGGCGTCAGCAAGGTGCCGCTCCAGGGATCCGACTACGCGGCGCCGCCGTTCGGCGAGTTCCAGTTCCAGACGCGGACGGGGGACATCTGGATCCCGAACGTGGACTTTGCGGAGCCGCTCCGGGCCGAGATCGCGCACTTCGTCGATTGCATCAACGGCCGCGCCGAACCGCTCACGGACGGCCACAACGGCCTGGCCGTGGTCCGGGTCCTGGCCGCTGCACAGGAGTCGATGGAGAACGGCGGCACGCCCGTGGACGTTCGATGAGCTACCGGGCGGCCACCGCGATCGTGTACGACGGCGTCGTTCTCGGAGACGACGTGTACCTGGACGAGTTCGTGATCGTCGGTCGGCCGCGCGAGTCGGATACCGAACGCCGTGAAACCCGCGTCGGCGCCGGTTCGATTCTGCGCTCGGGGACCGTCATCTACGCGGGAACCCGCATCGGCCGCGGCTTTCGCACGGGGCACGGCGCGCTGATCCGGCACGGCAGCGTGATCGGAGACGACTGCTCGGTGGGCTCGGGATCCGTGATCGAATGCGAGGTCCGGATCGGCGAGCGCGTGCGCGTGCACTCGCAGGCCTTCATTCCGGAGTTCAGCGTCCTCGAAGACGACTGCTGGATCGGGCCGCGCGCCGTCCTGACCAATGCTCCCTACCCGACGTCGCCGCACGCGAAGGAATTCCTCCAAGGCGTCCGGGTCGGACGCCGGGCGAAGGTCGGCGCCAACGCTACCCTGTTGCCGGGAGTCGTGATCGGCGAGAACGCCCTGGTCGGCGCCGGGTCGGTCGTGACGCGGGACGTGCCGCCGGGCGCCGTCGTCGCGGGCAACCCGGCGGAGCCGATCAAGAGCGTCGGCGATCTCGAATACAAGGTGCAGCCGGGCACCAAGGCCTACCCGTAGAACCGCCGTGTCCGACGCCACGCGCTCACCTCGCTCTCCAGGAGAGGACGCCGTGCAGATTCCACTCGTCGATCTGAAGGCGCAATACGCCAGCATCAAGGACGAGATCGACGCGGCAATCCGGGCCGCCGTGGAGCGGGCGGCGTTCATCGGCGGCCCCTTCGTCCAGCGCTTCGAGGACGCGTTCGCGCGTTATTGCGAGCGGCCCCATGCCGTCGGCTGCGGCAACGGCACCGACGCGCTGCGACTGGCGATGGAAGCGCTCGGCATCGGCGCGGGCGATGAAGTCATCGTGCCGTCCCACACCTTCTTCGCGAGCGCCGAGGCGGTCGCGCAGCTGGGAGCCGTGCCGGTGTTCGCCGACGTGGAGGAAGGCGGCTTCACCCTCGATCCGGCTGCGGTCGCGAAGCTCGTCACGCGGCGCACGCGGGCGGTGATCCCCGTCCATCTCTACGGTCATCCCTGCGACATGGACGCCATCCTCGAGATCGCGCGCCGTCACGATCTCGAGGTGATCGAGGACTGCGCGCAGGCGCACGGTGCGCGCTACAAGGGCCGGAGAACCGGCACCTTCGGCGCGGCGGGTTGCTTCTCCTTCTATCCGGCCAAGAACCTCGGCGCCTTCGGCGATGCCGGCGCCGTGGTGACCGCGAATCCGGAGCTGGCGCGGCGCGTCGCGGCGCTGCGCGACCACGGGCGGTCGAGCAAGTTCGACCACGAGCGACTGGGCGTGAACTCGCGACTCGACGACCTGCAGGCGGCCGTCCTGTGCGCCAAGCTGCCCCATCTCGACGCGTGGAACGAGGCGCGGCGGCGCGCGGCGGCGGAGTACGACCGGCTGCTCGCCGACGAGCCCCGCGTCGGGGTACCCGCGGTGCGGCCCGCGACCGAGCCGGTCTACCACCTGTACGTCGTGCGGGTGCCCGAGCGGGACCGGGTCGCGAATGCGCTGCGGGACCGGCAGATCGGCGCGGGCATCCACTACCCGATTCCGTGCCATCTGCAGCGCCCGTTCGCCGAGCGCACGCACGCCGGCCTGCCGCGCACCGAGCGGCTGGCCGGGGAGGTCCTCTCGCTTCCGCTGTTTCCGGAGATCCGCCCCGAGGAGATCCGGCACGTGGCCGAGACGCTCCGCGCCGTGCTAAGCGATCTCGCGACGAATCAGGAGCTGGCCGTGAGCGCCGGGGACGCATGAGCGACACCAGGGTCAAGGGCAAGCGGGTTCTCGTGACCGGCGGGGCGGGTCTCGTCGGCTCGCACATCGTGGACGAGCTCGTGAGGCGGGGCGCGGACCGCATCGTCGTCTACGACAATCTGGTGCGGGGCCTCGAACGGAACCTCGACTGGGCCCGGACCCACGGGAACGTCGAGCTGGTGGTGGCGGACATCGCGGATCGCGACGCGATCGGGGAGGCGATGCGGGGCGCCCACCTCTGCTTCCACCAGGCCGCGATGTGGCTGCGCGAGTGCCAGAAGGAGCCCCGGCGCGCGATCGAGACCAACGTGCTGGGCAGCTTCAACGTGCTCGAGGCGTGCGTGGCGAACGGGGTGCGCAAGGTCGTGGCGGCGTCGTCCTCCAGCGTCTACGGCGAGGGCCTGTACCTGCCGACCGACGAGGACCACCCCTTCCAGAACGACCTGTTCTACGGCATGACCAAGGTGTCCCTCGAGCAGTTGCTGCGCTGCTTCTCCAAGGAGTTCGGGCTCGACTACGTGGGCCTGCGATACCTCAACGTCTACGGGCCCCGTCAGCCGTTCCAGGCGGCCTACACCGATGTGATCATGCACTTCATGAATCGCATCGACGCGGGCGAGCCCGCCGTCATCCACGGAGACGGAAACCAGACCGTCGATCTCGTGTACGCCGGCGACATCGCGAAGCTCAACCTCCTCGCCATGGAAAGCGACGTGACCGGCGAGTTCATAAACGGCTGTACCGGGAACGAGACCTCGCTCACGGAGCTCGCCGAGGCGATCACGGCCCTGCGCGGCCGCTCCGCCGACCTGCCGCCCCGCTACGAGCCGCGCGACGACAGGCTCGTCCAGCGCCGCTGCGGCTGCCCGAAGAAGGCGCGGGAAATGCTCGGCTTCGTCGCCGAGACACCGCTCTCGGACGGGCTCGCTGCGGTCGCGGCGTGGCGCGACGAGGTCAAGGCCGATCGAGCGTGATGCCGCATGTGCGGAATCGGCGGTATTCTGGACAGGAGGGGGCGGCCGATCGACGCCGCGCTGTGCCGCCGCATGGTCGAGATCCTGCACCACCGCGGACCCGACGACCGGGGCGTGCGAATCGACAGCGGCGGGGGCGTGAGCGTCGGGTTGGCGCACACGCGGCTGGCGGTCGTAGACCTCACGGACGCGGGACATCAGCCGATGTCCGGTGCCGACGGCGCGCTCTGGATGGTCGCCAACGGTGAGATCTACAACGCGCCGGAGCTGCGCGCCGAGCTCGTGGCCAAGGGGTATCGCTTCAGCTCCCGCACCGACGTGGAGGTCATCCTCCATCTCTACGAGGAAGAGGGGCTGGACAGCCTGGCGCGCTTGAACGGCATGTTCGCCGTCGCCCTCTGGGATCGCCGGCGGGGCCGCCTGCTGCTCGCCCGCGACCGGTTCGGGGTCAAGCCCCTCTACGTCGCACAGCGCGGCGATCGCGTGGCCTTCGCGTCCGAGGCGAAGGCGCTGTGCGGCATCGAGGACTTCGAGGCGCGGCTCGACCCGGTCGCGCTCTCGGAGCACTTCACGTTCTAGTGGTGCACGGGAAGCCGTACCCTGTTCGCGGGCTACGAGCTGCTCCCGCCCGGGCACTGGCTCGAGGTGGACGCCGGCGGCGTGCGCCGCGGCTCGTTCTTCCGGTTGCGGTACGACGGCGAAGCGATGCTCGACGAGGCGGACGCGGTCGAGCAGCTCCGCGCCTGCTTCGAGCGCGCCGTCGAGCGCCAGCTCATGAGCGACGTGCCGATCGGCGCCTTTCTCTCCGGTGGCATGGATACCGGGGCGATCGTCGCCGTCGCGGGACGGCGGCTCCGACCGCTGCATACCTTCACCTGTGGCTTCGAGACGCGCGGTACGCAGGGCCTGGAGACGCTCTTCGACGAGCGGTCGGAGAGCCGCGAGCTCGCGCAGCACCTGCAGACCGAGCACCACGAGCTGCTTCTCACACCGGAACACTTCGAAGGGGTCGTTCCGAAGGTCGTCTACCACCTCGACGAGCCGCGTGTCGGCATCTCCTATCCGATCTACCACACCGCCGAATGGATCCGGCAGCACGTGAAGGTCGTGCTGTCGGGCGTCGGCGGAGACGAGCTCTTCGCCGGCTATCCGTGGCGCTATGCGAGCGCGCTCGGCGATCCCGACCCCGCGGCGTTCGCCGAAACCTACTATCGCGAGTGGATCCGCTTTCTCGACGAGGAGCAGAAGCGGGCGTTCTTCAGCGATCGGATCCTCGCCGAGATCGACGGTTTCTCGACGCGGGACAGCTTTGGAGCCCTGCTCCGGGAGGCCGGCACCGACGATCCCCTCCACAGGGCATTGCACGTCGACTTCCACACGTTCCTGCACGGACTCCTGCTCGTGGACGACAAGCTCTCGATGGCCCACTCCCTCGAGGCGAGGGTTCCGTTCCTGGACAACGAGCTGCTCGATCTCTGCGTGCGGATCCCCTCCGCGCTCAAGTTCTCCGCCGAGCGAGGCGCGAAATACGTGCTGAAGCGCGCGATGGACGGCCTGCTGCCCGCCGCGGTCCTCGAGCGCCGCAAGCAGGGGTTCACGCCACCCGACGCGACGTGGTATCGGGGGGCGAACCGCGCCTACCTGGAGGGCGTGATCCTGTCGGAGCGGGCGCTGCAGCGCGACGTGTTCCGCCCGTCCGCGCTGCGCCGGATGCTCGACGAGCACATGAGCGGACGCGCCAACCACCGGTTCCTCATCTGGTCGGTGCTGTGCCTCGAATGGTGGCACCGGATCTTCGTCGACGGCGAGGCGATCCAGTGACCGTTCGCGCGTCGCACGTCGCTTCGGAGCCGCGCATGCCGGGAGAACCCAATGACCCGCCACCGTCTCGCGTTGATCGCGCCCGTTCACAACGAGGAGGGCAATCTCGGCCCGTTCTTCCAACGGGCGTCGGCATCCGCCGCGACCCTGGGCGAGCCGGTCGACACGCGCTTCGTATTCGTCGACGACGGGTCGACCGACGGCTCCCTGCAGGTCCTCGAGTCGCTCGCAGCCCGTGACGAGCGCGTCGTCGTGATCCGCCTGGTCCGCAACTGGGGAAGCCATGCGGCCATCAAGGCCGCCTTGACGACCGTCGAGGCGGACTTCTACGTGGCGCTGTCGGTCGACCTGCAGGACCCTCCGGAGCTGATCGCGGGCTTCTATGCGAAGGCCGAGGCGGATCGCACGGACGTCGTGTGGGGCGTGCGCGCGAGCCGCGACGATCCCGCGCTGAAGAAGCTCTTCGCCAGCGCCTTCTACAGCGTGATCCGCGCCATCGCACTCCCCAACCTGCCCAAGGTCGGCGTCGACACGTTCCTGATCAGCCGGCGGGTCCGCGACGACTATCTCTCCATCCGGGAGAGGGACACCATGCCCTACTACCTGATGATGTGGCTGGGGTATCCGCAGTCGTTTTTGCCCTACCACCGTGCCGCGCGGCACAGCGGCACCAGCAAGTGGACGCTGCGCAAGCGCTTCAAGAACGCCTTCGACTCGATCCTGAGCTTCTCGTCCCTGCCGATCCGGATGATCACCTACGTGGGCATCCTGCTGTTCCTGGGCGCGGGGGTGCTGGCCACGATCCTCGTGATCAACAAGATCTTCGGATACCCCGCGCCCGGTTGGACCGGCACGGCCCTGCTGGTGACCGTCGCGATGGGTGTCCAGACGCTGATGCTGGCCATCATCGCCCAGTACGTGTGGCGCATCGGGGAGGTCGTGCGCGGGCGCCCCGAATTCCTGGTCGATCGGGTGATCGGCGGCGGGGACGCCGCTTCGCCCCCGCCGCCGGAGGCGCAGACGGACGCGCCTCGAGAGCGGCGCCGGAAGGCCTAGCGCGCGGGCCGCGCGGGGGCGGGGTCTCTACGGCCGGAGCGGAGGCCGCGAACCATGTGTGCGGCGAAGGAGGACGCGATGGATCCGATCCCCCTCACGCGCCCGTGCCTGGGCGCCGAGGAGCTCGCCGCGGTCGGCCGCGTGATCGAGAGCGGCTGGCTGACGCAGGGACCGCGCACGCGCGCGTTCGAGGCGGCGGTCGCGCGGGCCACCGGAACCCGGTTCGCCATCGCGACGAACTCGTGCACGACCGCCCTCGACGCCACGTTGCGGTGTCTCGGCCTGGGGCCCGGCGACGAGGTGATCGTCCCCTCCCTGTCCTTTCCGGCGACGGCCAACGCGGTCCTGATGCAGGGCGCCACGCCCGTCTTCTGCGACATCGAGCTCGACACCTACAATCTGGATCCCGCGGGACTGGCGCCGCGGATCGGCGCCGCGACGAAGGCGATCCTGCCGGTCGATCAGATGGGCATGCCGTGCGACATGGACCGCATCCTGGCCGCCGCCGGGGCGCGCGGGATTCCGGTCGTCGAGGACGCCGCCTGCGCGCTCGGCAGCGTCTATCACGGGGAACCGGTCGGCGGCCGGGCGCACGTCGCGTGCTTCTCGTTTCACCCGCGCAAGGTGATCAGCACCGGCGAGGGCGGGATGGTCGTCACCGACGACGAGGCCCTGGCGGAACGGATCCGCACCCTCGTCTCCCACGGCGCCAGCCTCGACGAGGAGAGCCGGCACCGTTCGGCCGAGGCCACGCGGGTCGACTACGCCAGCCTGGGAACGAACTACCGGCTGTCCGACGTGC
>CP070734.1:699804-707251 GCA_020347605.1 Deltaproteobacteria bacterium
GCTGCCACCGCTGGGCCCGCCCGCCGCCCGCGGTCCGCCGCCGGCGCCGCCGGCGCCGTCTTCCCCGGATCCGGACGCGCCCCGCAGGCGGCGCTCGAGTGCCTCCAGCCGGGTCAGGAGCGTCGCCACGTCGTCGCCCGACGGCAGCGTTGCGAGGCGTACCGCGGCCATCTCCAGGACGGTCAGCGGCTGGGGCGCCCAGGTCAGGTCCTCCTGCTCCTTCAGCAGCGCGCGGAACATGCGGCGCAGCCGGGCCGCGTCGGTGCGCTGCGAGAGCTCCCGGAGCTCCGCCAGCTCGGCGTCGTTGCCCTCGACCAGCCCCTCCGCCTCGGGGGCCACGCTCAGCACCACCAGGTCGCGCAGCAGTTGGAGCAGCTCGCCGCCCAGCCGCTTCGGGTCGATGCCGGCTTCGGCGCAACGCCCGCAGGCCTCGAGCGCGCCGGCCGCGTCGCCGTCGACGCACGCCTGCGCGATCCCGAGCAGCAGCCGCCGATCGATCAGGTCGAGAACCTCGGCGACGCGGGCGTCGTCGACCTCGGCGCCGCCCAGCGCGATCACCTGGTCGAGCAGCGTCATCGCGTCGCGCAGCGAGCCGTCGCCCTCCCGCGCGATCGCCGCCAGGCTCTTGTCGGAGACGCGGACCGTCTCGGCCTGCGCGATCTCGCGCAGGCGCTCCACGATCTGGGCGGAGGGGATGCGCCGCAGGTCGTAGCGCTGACATCGCGATACGACGGTGAAGGGAATCTTCTCCGGATTGGTGGTCGCGAACAGGAACAGGCTGCGCGGAGGGGGCTCTTCGAGGGTCTTGAGCAGCGCGTTGAAGGCGGCCGTCGAGAGCATGTGGACCTCGTCCACGACGAAGATGCGGTGCTTGCCGGGCGCGGCGGCGTAGCGGATCGACTCGATCAGCTCGCGCACGTCGTCGACGCTGGTGCGGCTCGCGGCGTCGATCTCCTGGACGTCGGTCGAGGTGCCGGCCGAGATCTCGCGGCACGGGCTGCACTCGCCGCAGGGCGTGTCCGTCGGGCCCTTCTCGCAGTTCAGGCAGCGGGCCAGCAGGCGCGCGATCGTGGTCTTCCCGACCCCTCGCGGGCCCGTCAGCAGGATGGCGTGCGGAACGCGGTTCGAGCGGATCGCGTTGCGCAGCGGGGTGGTGACGTGCTCCTGACCCGCGATCGCGTCGAAGGCCTGGGGTCGCCACTTGCGCGCGAGGACCTGGTAGCTCAAATGGGGATTTCGCTCACCCGAGTTCGATGCCGTTCTCGATGCCGTTCGCGTACGGCGCGGGGTGGGCGCGGGCCCAGCCCGACGCGCTCGATGCGCCGGTGCGGTCAGTCGGGATCGCAGGGCGCCCCCGCTCGCAACACGTCGCCTCGCTACCGCTGCTTCCTTCCGGATCTGACGGAGTTCACGAAGCGCGTGATCGAGCGGGACCCTGCGATCGCGACTGGCCGCACCCCGAGCCGAATCTATCCGGCTCCCCGGGAAGGGTCAATCAGGCGGCCCCGCCGCGTGGGCCCGCCCCCGCGGGCGCCCGTGGACCGTTCCGAGGCCGGTCTGCTTGCGGGCCGTTCGCGCGGTGTTAGCTTGCCCGGCCATGAAATCCGCGTCAGTCACTGAATCCGACGTCAGTCCGCGCCTCGGGCGCGCGCCGGATCGCAGCCGCGCGGCGACCCGGCGCCGACTGAAGGGGGCGGGCACCGCGCTCTTCGCGCGTCGCGGCCTGCACGGCACGACGACGGCGCAGATCGCGCACCGCGCGGGCGTCGCGTCGGGCACCTTCTACCTGCACTTTCGCGACAAGCACGCGCTGTTTCGCGAGATCGTCTTCGAGGCGCTCGACGCGCTGCGGGACCGTCTGGCCGACGCTTCCGCGCGCGCGGCCGCGGACCCGGTCGCCCGTGTGCGCGAACGCGCCACCGAGCTGCTCGCGTTCGCCGACGAGAACCGCAACCTGGTGCGGGTGCTCTTCGGTCGCGAGCACGAGGCCGGCGAGCTCGCCGAAGCGGTGATCGACGAGCTCGTCTCGGGCATCGAGGAGCGACTGCGCGGCCGGATCGCGGCCGGCGCCGTCCCGTCCGGGCTTCACCCCGCGGTCGCCGCCCAGGCCCTCGCGGCGATGTGGGCCCGGGTCGTGGCCTGGTGGCTCGAGGATCCGCGCCGCGCCCCGCGCGAGGCGGTGATCGAGACACTCGTGCAGATCCACCCCGTCTACCGAGCGGCCGTACGGCGCTGAATCGACACTCTGCGACACGAAGGAGATCGACCCTTGGCCGACCACATCACCCACGATCCGATCTACGACTCCGTGGATCGCGACGAGTTCGACGCCATGATCGAGGTCGAGCGCTACGCCCGGCGCACCGGTGCGTTCGACGAGATCATCTCGGCCACGGTGGACCACTTCTGGGACCCGACGGACCCGGTCTACGTCGACTTCGAGGCGGCGCCCCTCGACCTCGACCAGCAGCTGATCATGCCGCGCGACTTCACGGTCGAGCTGAACTGCGCGGTGGCGGATCGCCTGGACGAGAAGCAGCAGATCCAGCTCGGCAACGAGGTGACGCGCTTCGCGCTCTCGCAGATCCTGCACGGTGAGCAGGGCGCCCTGTCGCTCTCCGCGAGCCTGTGCCACGTCCTCTACGACCCGGGCGCGCAGGAATACGCGGCGAATCAGGCCCGCGAGGAGGCGCGCCACGTCACCGCCTTCGCGCGCTACGTGGGCGTGCGCTTCGGGACCCCGTTCCCGGCCGGTCGCACCCTGCGGAACCTGATGCGCGAGATCGTGCTCGCCCCGGAGGTGTACAAGAAGCTGATCGGCATGCAGATGCTGATCGAGGGGCTCGCGATGGGCGCGTTCGCCACGCTGCACTCGATGACGGAAGATCCGCTCCTGCGGCGCGTGGTTCAGCTCGTGATGACCGACGAGGCCTTCCACCACCGCTTCGGCCGCATCTGGGCCGGCCGCACCGTGCCCAAGCTCACCCCCGAGGAGCACGTGAAGGTCGAGGACTGGGCGGCGCAGTGCTTCCAGACGCTGCTGTTCAATCTGATCAACGCCGAGCAGAAGCAGCAGATCTACCCGCGCTTCGGGCTCGACTGGCAATGGGTGCGCGGCGCCGTGCTGGAGGCGTTCAGCGACGAGGACCGCCGGCAGGCGATGACGAAGAGCACCAACATCTTCCGGGTGCTGATCAAGACGCTCCTGCACGCCGGCATCATCACGGAGCGCACCAGCCACATCTACGCGCAGTGGGTGGACCTGCCGGAGCTGCGGCGCGAAGCGCCGGAAGTGGCGGGCGAGGACGTCGCGGACGCGGCGCTCGAGGAGCTGCGGGAGATCAACCGGGGGCGCAAGAAGATCGGTCGCGCTCTCAAGGCGCATTGACGCGGAAGCGCCGCCTCGGGCTCGGCTCCTCCACCGGGTCGCCCCAGACGCGCGGGATCTGGAAGCCGATCGGCTTGTACTGCGTCGGGAAGAGCCGCGGCTCCGCCGCGTTGACCCGATAGACGTCGAGGCGCGCCTCGAGCTGCTCGACCTTTTCGCGGTTCACGCGGGCGAGGTCGCGCCGCTCGCCGGGATCGGTCGCGAGGTCGTAGAGCTCGGTGCGCGGCGGGCTCCCGTAGAACCGGATCAGCTTCCAGGTTCCGATCCGCACCGCGCCGTGCTTCCGGTTGACGTTCAACAGCACCTGTGTGCGCGGCGACGGAGCCTCCCCCGCGATCGCCGGCCAGACGTCGAGGCCGTCCACCGGCAGCGTCTGCTCGGCCGAGGCGCCGGCCAGCGCGAGCAGCGTCGTGTACCAGTCGACGACGTGGATCATTCCCTCGACGCGCGCCCCCGGCGTCAGGGTTCCCGGCCAGACGGCCAGCGCCGGCACGCGCAGGCCCCCCTCGTACAGGGTCCCCTTGGAGCCGCGCAGGGGCGCATTGCTGCCGCCCGCGCTGATGGTGCCTCCGTTGTCGCTCGCGAACAGGATCAGCGTGTCCTCGGCGAGGCCGCGCGCGCGCACGGCCTGGACGATCTGGCCGATCGCCTCGTCGAGGGCCGTCACCATCCCGCAGAAGGCGCGGCGGTTCGGGTTCTGGATCCGTGCGTAGCGCTCGAGGTACTCGGGCGGCACCTGTAGCGGCGCGTGGGGCGCGTTGAACGGGACGTAGAGGAACAGCGGCTGCTTCGGATCGTGCGAGTCGACGATCTGCACCGCCTCCTTCGCCAGCAGGTGCGTCGCGTAGCCCGGCTCGACGGCCGGGCGTCCGTTGCGGTGCCAGTCGAGCGCTCCGTAGTAGACGTGCCGGTAGTACTCGATCAAGCCGGAGTACAGGCCGTAGTGGTAGTCGAAGCCCCGGGCGAGCGGCAGGTACTCGGGCGAGCTCATGCCGAGGTGCCACTTTCCGATCATCACGGTGCGGTAGCCGGCCTCCCGCAGCGCCTCGGGAAGCGTGCGCTCCTCGAGCGGGAGCCCGCCGTCCGTCCACGGCCACAGCACGCCCTCCTGCATCCCGTAGCGGATCGGGTAGCGGCCGGTCATCAGGCTCGCGCGCGTCGGCGTGCACCCGGGCAGCGTGTAGAACTGGTCGAGCTCTACGCCCTCGGCTGCGAGGCGGTCCAGGTTCGGCGTGTGGATGTCGCTGCCGTGGTAGCCGACGTCGTTCCAGCCGACGTCGTCCGCCAGGATCAGGACGATGTGGGGCCGGCGGGGCGGGGCGGCCTCCGCGGCGGACGCGATCCCGGCGGCCGCCAGCGCCAGCGCCCATGCGAGACGGCTTCGGCTGCGCATCGTCCCCGTGGCGGGTCCGCGTTCGCGCGCTGCGGGATCACGCGAGCCCCCATTTCCGTCGGTCGAGCCAGAGCAGCAGGGCGAGGACCAGCGCCAGCTCGAAGCCGAGCCCGCAGCCGCGCCCGCCGGTGCTCCGTTCGAAATCGCGATACGGCTTGTCCGCGCACTGCGGATCCACGGGCCCGCCGCCCGGCCCGCCGTCCCAATCCACGCGTCCGTCGCCGTCGTTGTCGATCCCGTCGCTGCACTGGGGGTCTTCGGTGTGCCAGTCGGCGTGTTTGCAGCCCGGATCGCTCGGGTAGTCGTACAACCCGTCGCCGTCGTTGTCGATGCCGTCCTCGCACGGTCCGAGGCCGGTCGGCGGACCGCAGAAGATGACCGGTGGTTCGGAGGAGGCGCCGAACTCGAAGGCGCCGATGTCGGGCGCCGAGCCCTCGTACGCGAGCGTCACGCCGTCGCCCGCGTTCCAGCTCAAGATGGCGTCCACCGTGATGGTGTCGGCCGCGTAGTCGACGCTGCAGATGGTGGCGCGCGCCGTCTGGCCCTCGAGCTGGATCTGGTCGCCGGGCCGCACGCCGTGGCCGTCGCTGAAGTAGCCGGCGTCCTCCAGGGCGATCTGGCTGCCGGAGCCGGCGCCGAGCGTCCGGGTCAGGAACGTCCCGGCGTCCCGGCAGGCACTGTTCGACTGGATCCGGAAATCGGCCAGGTCTGCGTCTTCGAAACGCGGATCACTCTCGATGTTTCCGATGAAGTGATCGGGAAAGAGCGACTGATAGGTCGCGAGATTCGACTGGAAGATGCCGTCGACCTTGATCACGGTCTCGCCGGGTCCGTCGTCGAGGATGTCGTTGTGACGGAACCGGTTGCCGTCCAGATACTCCTCGTCCGCCGCGGTTGCCGGGTCGTCCACCGACAGGGCGAACTCGATCTGGGTGGGGCCGAGATCGATGCCGATCGTGTGGGAGTAGCCATTCTTGTAGAGGATGTTGTTCACGAACTGGTTCGAGTCGGTCGCGACCGCGGCGTTGCCGTCGTCCATGTTGACGATGCCCGCCCGCCCGTTCCGGTAGAAGACGTTGTGGTAGATCTTGTTCTGGCCGACGCGCGGCGCCGTTCCCGTCATCCCGGAGGCGACCAGGGTCGCCAGGCGGTTGTCGTGGAACACGTTGCGCCGGATGATGTTGTGCGGCGACCAGATCTTGAAGGTGAACGGCGGGATCCCGCCGAAGCCGACCGGCACGCGGGAATCGGAGACCCGGTTGCCCTCGAAGACGTTGTAGACGCTCGTCTCGCCGCCGAACGTGACGATCCGCCACCACGGGTTCGAAAAATCGTTGTCGCGGAAGATGTTGTACGACGCACCGTCCCGCAGCCGGACGATGTTGTGCCCGGCGAACTGGGCGACGTTGCCCTCGAACAGGTTGCGGTTGGCGGCCGAGACGTCGATGGCCTCGCCCTGCTGGACGGCGTCGGACGACCATCCGACGTACTCGATCCGGTTTCCCAGGACCTGGTTGTGGTGGCTCCCCTCGGACACGAGGATCCCGATGTTGTCGAGATTCCGGAAGGTTCCGTTCTGGATCACGTTGTAGCTGCCGCTGGGCAGGATCACCCCGTTTTGCACCGTCGCGTCGGGCTTCGGGAGGAGGCCGTCGCAGGTGATGCCGTCGATCGTCACGTAGCTCCGATCGCGCAGCGCGACGCAGTCGGGGACGCCCGTCAGGACGGGCACCTCGTCCAGGTGGCGCGCGTAGACGATCGGGCTGCCGTCGGCGCCCGAGCGGACCGGCCGGATGGCCTCGGGGTAGGTCCCGCCCCGGATGAACACCGTATCGCCGGCGACGAGCGTCTGGTTGGCCTTGGCCAGGGTCCGCCACGGGTTCTCGAAGCTGCCGCTCGCCAGATCGTTGCCGCTCTGCGACACGTAGTAGGTCGCCGCCCGGACGGGCGCCGCGACGAGCCCGGAGACGAGCCCGACCAGCACTGTCGCCGCGATCCTGCTCACCCGACGGCCTCCCAACCGGTCCTGCGTCCGCCCCTGGAAGCCCGGATCCCGGACCCCGGGGTGCGCGTCCAGCGGCAACACCTCTGCCCCGGACCCAGCTTACCACCCCTGCGCGCGTGGCAAGGCGATCCGACTGGGAGTGCCTACGCGCGGCGCTTCGGTGGCGGAAGCCCACCCGCATCGGCCGCCCGGATGCGAATCCCGTGCGAAATCGGCCGGATGGACGTGGGAAAAGCGATTCCGAAAATTTGGAAGGGCGATTCCCATCCCCCCAGGGAGTTCAGTTCCAAATCGAGTGAAAGGTTATTTTTTCCAGGCACTTACGCAGTCCGTAGCCCCTCAGCCGGGTTGGAACGCTACTTGCTTTGAACACCTCCGACGCATGTTTGTGGTTCACGCGGATATACGCCCGTGACCGGTCAAAGGAGCCGACGGATGCGGAAACTCACGAGGGTCTTGTTGTGCAGCGTCTTCGCAGTGGGCGTGGCGGGAAGCGCCAGCGCCCTGTCCATCGCGGGCGATCTCTCGTTCTTCGACACGTCGAGCGGCCGCGCGGGTGAGGTCGTCGTCCTGAACGTCGATCCGAGCGGGATCGAGTGGAAGGTGACCTTCACCTCGGACGCCAAGGATCCGATCAACGGCGACTGCGCCAACGACATCG
>CP070734.1:707351-714704 GCA_020347605.1 Deltaproteobacteria bacterium
CGATCCGGCCCCGGCTCGAGGCGCTCGATCTCGAGATCGTGCAGGTCCCCGACGCCTACCAGGACGACGTTCCCCACGACGACGTGCCGGACACCGAAGCCGACTGGCTGGCGCACGATCGGCGCTGGATCGAGGCGAACGACGTGCAGCTCGTCCTGCTCGCCAGCTGGCAGGAGCATCAGTTCTCCCGCGTCGGAATGCGCCACCCGCAGGCGCGCTTCGCGGAGCGCCTGTCGGACGGGCGTCTCGGGTTCCGGCTGGCCGCTCGCTTCGAGACCTCGTTCCTGACGCAGCCGCTCTACGTATGGGGCGACCCG
Organism: Deltaproteobacteria bacterium; assembly: GCA_020347605.1. GTDB lineage: Bacteria > Myxococcota_A > UBA9160 > UBA9160. The sequence goes on from CP070734.1 coordinate 707,669, forward strand.
ATGCTGCGCGGGCACTGGGAGGCGGGCATCGTCGGATACAAGGTGTTCGTGCGCGACGACGCGCTCGCGCGAGTCGCCCCGTGACCGACGCCCGCCACGCCGAGCTGCAACGCCGCTACTTCGAGGCCGCGGATCCGGAGCGTTTCCGCTGGACCACCGAGGCGCAGGGCTTCGCCGAGACGGAGGACGCGCTGCTCGCGGACGTGCTGGCCCGGGTCGTGGAGCCGTGTCTCGAGATCGGCTGCGGGGAGGGCAACAATCTCGTCCGCCTGCTTCGCCAGGGACGCTGCTTCGGCGTCGACCTGTTCCCGCAAAAGCTCCACTTCGCAGCGGCGAACCTGCCCGGCGCGCGCCTCGCCGTGGCCGACGCCGCCGCGCTGCCGTTTCGCGACGGCGCGTTTCGCAGCGTGTTCGTCCGGGACCTGCTCCACCACGTGCCGCGGCCGCCCGCCGTCCTCGCCGAGGCGGTCCGGCTGCTCGCGCCGGGCGGCGCGCTGCTGCTGCTCGAGCCCAACGGCCGCAATCCGCTGGTGCGCCTGCAGACCTGGCTCGTGCCGGCCGAGCGGGGGGCGCGCGCCTCGGGCGCTGCGTCGCTGGCGGCGCTGCTCGAGCCCCTGCCGCTCGAGGACGTGGAGCTGCGCATGCTCGAGCCGCTGCCGCTGCGGCGGCTCTTCCTCCACTACCGATTCGGCATGCCGTCACTCGGACGCGTCGCGGTCGCGCGACGCGGGATCGCCGCCGCGGAGCGGCTGCTCGGCCGGGTGCTCCCCGCCTCGCGTTGGTCCTACGTCGCGATCCGCGCCCGGAAGCGCTAGCGCTCCCCGTCCGGCGTCGGGCCCGCCGCGAGCCGGGTCAGCTCCGAGCCGATCCCCGCCTCGATGCAGTCGGTGAAGAGCGTGTTCAGCTTGCCGTTGGGATGCCCGTCACCGGGGACCATCCGGTCGAGCGTGAGCGGAACGGTGCAATCGACGTGCGGGATGTCGTGAGCGGCCAGGAACGCCCCGTACTCGTCCGCCGCCTCGCCGAACGCGTTCAGCATCACCACCGCGAGCCGGGCCCGGTTCGCCTCGCAGAGGTCCTTCATCTCGACCAGCAGTCGCTGTGTGACGGTTCGCCCGTCTCGCAGCCGGTTTCCCCGGGTGAGTCTCAGGTAGTGCTTCTGCAGGAACGCGGCGCTGGCCAGCTGGCCGCGGAGCGGCCAGGGCGGGTAGCTCTCGGGTGCGTGGCGCACCAGCCGGCCGTCGTGTCCGAGGCTGCAGTAGGGCACGCGAACCGCACCGCGACTCGAGTGTCTCGACAGGATCTCGAGCCACTCCATGAGTCCCACGTTGCGAAACTCGTGCTGGCCGATGAAGCCGTAGATCACGAGCTCCGGCGGCGCGTCGCCCGCGAAGAGTCGTTCGAGCAGCAGCAGCGCCTGGTAGGTCCCATAGCCGCCGACGCCATGGTTCTGCACGTGGAGCGAAGGGTTCCGGCTCTGCAGCTTCCAGGCGAAGGTCTCCTCGTCGGCGATCGCCCAGCCCTGCGTGAACGAGCCCCCGACCAGCACGACGCGCGCACCGCCGTGCGCCGGCTCGGGCGCGGTCGCGCGGCTGCCGTCGGCCAGGAACGTGAAGCGGGTCGGTCGCCCGCGCGGCGTGAAGGGCGGCAGCACGAAGGCACCCGGCTTGTTCCGCCAGCCCAGCACCGGGTCCGGCTCGTGCAGGGTGGGCTCGTCGTCGAAGCGCGTCTCGCGCCGCCACGGCTCGTGGCCGGTCGCGCGCAGCACGGCCTCCGACAGGATCGCGATGGCCAGGAGCGTGAGCAGCGCGGTGATCGCCGCGAGTCGCCTGCGTTGGCGAGCGGTGGATGTGCCCCCGGCCGGCATCGGCGTTCGATTCAACCTCGCATAGGGCCGAACCACGGGCAAGCCGACGCGCGGCTCGCGCGCACCGCTCAGCTCGGGCGGATCAGGTTGCCCAGGATGCTCTGGTAGGCCTCGCACGGCGTCCAGCACTGCGGGCACTGACCGCCCCAGATCTCCCTCTGGAGCTTTGCGGTCTTCTCGCTCTGCCAGATGGCCGCCAGGTCGAAGTCGTGCTCGCGCAGGCTGCCGATCTTGTTCTCGTAGATCGTGCAGGGGAACACGTTGCCCCACGAGTCGACGAAGCAGGAGGAGCGCAGCGCGTGGCAGCGCATCGGCGTGCGGCCCGTCTCCAGGTAGCGGCGCACACGCTTCAGGTAGGCGCGCTCCAGGAAGTTCACGGGATGCAGGCCGAAGCCGCGCAGGCGCGCGTAGCTCTCCGACGCGCGGGCCAGGGCGTCGGGCGTGACCGAGGCGCGCAGCGACAGATCCGCGTTGTGCAGGAGCAGGCCCTCGTGAACGATGTTCACGTGGAAGTCGCGGTAGGCCAGGTCCGGGATCTCGCGCCGGGCGGCGGCGAAGGCCTTCGGGAAGTGGTCGACATTCTGCTGCGAGAGCGTCATCCCGAGCACCACGTCGACCCCCGGGATCTCTCGCAGCCGTCGGAAGGTCTCGATCTGACGCCGCCAGCCCCCGGGCACGCCGCGCAGCGCGTCGTTCACGGCTTCGTCGCCGTCGGTGCTCACGGTGATGATCAGCTTCTCGGGGCCCATCCGCGCGATCTCGCGCGTGTAGCGGACCACCTGATCGGTGAGGTAGCCGTTGGTCGGATAGTGGAGGAGCAGCAGGTTCTCGTTGTTCTCGATCACCGCCTGGCAGATGTCGGGGAAGTCCTTTCGCAGCGAGACCTCGCCGCCGGTGACGTCGACCCACACGAAGCGGTTCGAGCGTTCGAAGAAGCGCCGGATCTCCTCGAGCGAGAGCTCGTCCCGGGGCTTCATCTTCCAGATGTTGCAGGTGGTGCAGCGGTAGTTGCACCAGTAGGTGATGGCGAACGTGAGCTTGTAGGGAAAGTCGAGCCGCGCCAGGTTGGCGCGCGCGGCGCGGCGGGCCAGGGCGGCGTAGGGGCGGATCCTCATGGTCTCGTGCCCGCGCCCGTCACTCGCGCGCGTCCGAGCCGGTCGGTGCGAGTCGCGCGGCCTCCGCCGCCTCGAGCGGACCGGTCGGGCGCCGTTCGAGCTGGGCGCGGAGCGGCGCGTCGGATGCCAGGAACCGCTTCTCGACGGCACCCAGGACCTCGTCCGGCGGAATCGAGCGGACGCACACCGGGTCCGTGCAGCGGCTCACCTTGAGGTTGTAGTTCGTGAGGCAGGGGCTGCAGTGGAGGTCGCGGTAGAAGACCAGGTCCTCGGGGTTTCCCGGCCCGTAGTGCAGCGGCGCCGTCGGCCCGAAGAACGCCACGGTCGGCGTGCGCACCGCGGCCGCGATGTGCATCACCGACGTGTCGTTCACGATCACCAGGTGGCAGCGCTTCAAGAAGGCCAGGAGCTCGGTCACGCTGAAGCCGTCGCAGAGGTCCACCGCGGGCATCGTCATCTTCGCGATGGCGGTCGCGACGAGCTCCCGCTCTTCGGCTCCCTTGCCCGTGAACAGGATCGCGGCGCCGTGTCGCTTCGCGAGCTCGTCGCACAGCGCGGCGAAGTTCTCGATCGGCCAGCGCTTGAGCGGGATCCGGTAGAAGTTGTCGCCGCTCCCCATGTGGACCGCGATCCGCGGAAAGCGACCCGCCTCGATCCCGTGCTCCGCGAGCCGCGCGTCGACGCGCGCCTCCTCGTCGGGTCGGGTGTCGAGGACGACGCGACGCGGCTCCGTGTCGATCGCCAGCGGTCGCAGGAGCCGCGCGAAGATTCGCGACATGTGCTCGCTGTCCGTGTAGACGACGCGCTTCGTGTAGAGCCAGCCGCGCCGCTGGCCGTCCGTGTTGAAGCCGATCCGCTCCGGCGCACCCGACAGATACGCGATCGCCGCCGAGAACTTGACGAACTGCTCGAAGTCGATCACGAGGTCGTAGCGTCCGGCGCGGACCTCCCGCAAGGCGCGCCAGAGCCGCGCGAAGACGCCCGGGAAGCCGCGCAGCGTGATTCCGATGACGCGGGAGGGCAGACCGCTTCGCTCCAGCAGAGCGCGGTGCTCTTCCAGCGTGAGGAAGTCCACGCGCGCCTGCGGGAGCCCGTGCCGGAGGGCCGCGAGCACCGGCAGCAGCATCACCACGTTGCCCAGGCCGTAGCACTTGATCACCAGGATGCGGCGCGGCTCGAGCGGCGCGCGCCGCGGCGGCGTCGTGGCGCGCATGGCGGGCTGCGGCGGGCCGCCCAGTAGAGCGTGCACGCGCGAGACGGCGAACAGCGCGGCGCAGAGCAGCGGGCCGGCCCACGAATCGATGCGACGCGCCAGGTTGTAGTTGAAGCTGGAGCCCATCGGTGCTCTCACCCCGGGACCGCGGCGCACCGGGCCGGCCCCGGCCGCCGAGCGCCGCTTCGGGGTAGCGGCTGGCGAGACCCGACACTGTAGCACGGGCGCCTGCGGCGCTTCCGCGCCGGGGTCGCGCGGCCCGCACGCGGCGCATCGCCGACGGACGACGCGCGGCGCAGGTCCGGCAGGTCGACCGGGTAACGCCGCGCGTCCGTGCGGATTCGGCTGTTCACGGCCCGCTCGCGCGGGCGATGGCGAAGATCCGGTTCTCGAGCCCGGTGAGCCGCGCGACCGCAAACAGCCCGCGGACCCCGAGCCGGACCCACGGTGCGAGCGACAGCCGCCGCAGGTCGGTGAGCTCGCGCCGCAGCGACGCGAGCTCGAGGTCGGCGCGCTCGAGGGCACGCGCCAGGGTCACCGGCGTGAAGTAGAGGAAGTGCTGCTCCACGTAGAACTTCTCGAGGGGCGCGGTCACCCGGCCTCCCGAGAGCCGGTACAGGGCGCCCGCGCCGACGTCGAGGATGCTGCGCTGGTTGGGCGTCGAGATTCCGAGCCGGCCGCCGGGCGCCAGGCAGCCGCGTGCGGCGCGCAAAAGCTCCACGGGTGCGCGCGAGTGCTCGATGATGTCCCACATGGTGATCACGTCGAAGCTGCGCTCCGCGGCCGGGAAATCGCCGAACTCCCCGGTCCAGACGTCGAGCCCCAGCTCGTCGCGGGCGTACTGCGTGGCCTCGTCGCAGTCGTCGATGCCGAACGGGTCCCAGCCGCGCCGCCGCGCCACGGCCAGGAACAGGCCCGTTCCGCAGCCGATGTCGAGCAGGCGCCCGGGCGCCCGCTCGCGCTCGAGCGCGTCGAGCCAGCCTTCGTACAACTGCACGAGTGGGTTGCTGGGTTCGTCCCGGTAGCAGAACCCGTAGTAGCTCTTCAGCTCCGGCACCGAGCCTTCGCCGGTGGTGTAGAGCTGCGCGAACATCTCGCGGATCTCCTGCTCGGACGGCAACGGCCACAGGTAGATCTGCTCGCACGCCCGACACGCGAGGATCGAGAATCGCGTGATCCGGTAGCGCAGCCTCGACTCGGGAGATCCGCACACCAGGCAGCGCGGGGCATCCGGCGCAGCGCCCGGCGTCACGGGGTCGCCTGGGGGACCCACAGCCGCGGCTCCCCGAACCCGGCCATCTCGAAGCGCTCTCCGGCGGGCCGCTGGCAGCTGGCCGAGAACTGAAGCGCGACGGAGCGACCCGCAAAGGCGTCCAGCGGCAGGTCGACCTCGACCCAGCGCCGATCCGATACGCGGAGGTGCGGATCGAGCGTCATCGAGTAGAGCGGCTCGGGCGCCGCTTCGCCGGAGGCTGCGACCGAGATGCTGAACGTGACGGACGAGGACGGGTAGTTGAACCAGAAGCGCGGATGCACGCCGACGGCGGTGCGCAGGCGCCCGCCTTCCGGGACCTCGAGCGGGACCGACACGACGGTGCGGCCGCCGCCGCTCTCGGGTCGCAGCGCGAGCACCGGCCGGAACGGCCAGCGCTCGCGGCGGAAGGCCGCTTCCCGCTCCTCGCCTTCGACGAGCCGCGGCGGCTCGCCCGGTCGCTCGATGCGCACGGTCAGGCCCGCATCCCCCGCGTCGATGATCGGGTCGCCCTGCGGCGGCCCGGCGCTGCGCCGCAGGGCGGCGAACACGTAGCCCCAGCCCGTTTCGCTGAACACGCGATCGATCTCGAAGCCATCGACCAGGTACCCGAACAACTCCGGTGCGTACGCGTCGACCCGCGGAAACTGGTTCCACTGCGTGAAATGATAGATCACGAGATCAGTGCGCGTGTCCTCCAGCGCCTCGATGATCACGCGGTCGCGGTCCTCGAACTCGGCGACGGGCCAGATCAGGTAGCTGCCGGGGTGCGGCCCCCGTCGGTCCGCCAGGAAGTACACCATCGGGTAGTAGGGGAACACCGCGATCGGATCGTCCGGCTCGGTGTGCTCCTGGATGTATGCGACGAGTCCGTCGACCAGCTCGGCCTGGCTCGCGGTGACGTAGATGCCCCCCCGCTCGCTGCGCAGCGGCGCGCCGTGCTCGGCGCGCAGCTGCCAGGCGAGACGCGCCGTGTAGCCCAGCGCAGGTCCGGCCGGAACCAACAGCACGGCGAGCATCAGCGGCACGAGCGCGCGACGGGCGCGCGCGAGCGCGTATCCGTAGACGAGCAGCAGGCACAGGAACGGCCAGTACAGGATCGCCATGTGGACGTAGTCCTTGGGCTTGTTGAGCGAGAGCAGCAGCAGCGTGGCGAACGCATGGAGCGCGAACTCGCACAGGTAGCCCACTCTCCGCGCGGGCTCGCGCAGGGCCCGGCGCGCGCGGAACAGCCGCACGCCGCCCAGCGCGGCGATCGCGTAGGGGGCGTAGAAGAAGCCCTTGATCCCGATCTCGTACAGCGACGTTTCGTTGAACAGCGGGCTCTTCATGACGCCGGTCCAGTCGCTCGTGAAGACGATGGCGGGCGCATACACGGAGACCCCGTAGGGATCGCGGAGGCCCGGGTCCTGCTGGAACAGCGGCAGGATCGGCGGCAGCGACGAGTACTCGAAGGAGGCGATGCCCGCGAGGTGGTTCCAGGCGGTCTGGCGCAGCATCTCCACGAGGAGGCCCTGCGAGGCGAAGTAGCCCGCAGTGAGCGCGCCCACCAGGAGGGCGGGCGCGTTCAGCCAGGCGAGCAGGGGAAC
>CP070734.1:714804-722151 GCA_020347605.1 Deltaproteobacteria bacterium
GCGCGGCGGGACACAGCCTTCGACCTCGGCCGGCGTCGCGGAGACCAGCTCCGCGTTGCAGCGGTTGCAGCGCGTGAACAGGCGCGCGCGCCAGTCCAGCCCGAAGGCCCGTGCGACCTCGCGGAGCTGGTCCAGCGGGGCCTCGGCGGAGAGGACCCGCACGCGCGGCACGCGCCACTCGGTCGGCAGTGCGCGATCGCGCGTCAGCAGGACGCGCTGCTCTTCGAGCGCACACCGCACGAGCGAGGCGTCGTCGATGTCGGGCTCGTAGACGGCGTCGCAGCCCATGATGCGAAGCCAGCGGGCCAGGCGTCCCAGCATGGCGTCCACCGCGAACCGGACCTCGCGGCCGCCCGGCGCCGGACGCACGCGCGGCTCGATCCCGACGCGGCTCCCGCACGTGCAGTGAATCGTGCGTCCGAACGGGAACAGCGCCACGTCGTACTCGCGACCGCACTTCGGACACGGGACCGACATCTCTTCCCGAAGCCCTAGACGCGCCCGCGCGACTCGCCGCTCACCAGCGCCGCGGCGATCAGGTGCGCGACGCGCAGCGGCTCGGGGAGCTTCGACTTGCGCAGCATCCCGCGAAGGAGCCGCAGCGCCGCGTCGCGCTCGATCCCGGCGTGCGCCAGGTACACGCCCGGCTTCGCCTCGAAGGCGCGCGCCGTGCGCTCCACGACGGCCAGGCGCTCCGCCAGTCCCGCCGCCTCGAAGGCCTCCCGGAGCCGGTGGTTCGCCGGGTCGCGGCGCGTCACGACGAGGGCGGGGACCTGGAGCGAGCGCGACAGCGCCTCGATGTCCACCACGCCGAGTCCGGCGATGGTGACGCCGCCGAGCACGATGCCCTGCAGCGTGGGGTGCAGGCGCAGGCCCCGGATCCAGTCGACCAGGAACTCCGTGGCGCCCGCCCCGTCGACCGGGAAGCGGGTGATGGCGACCGCCTCCACCAGGTCCGGTCCCTCCATCATGACCCCGACGATCGGGACGGGCTCGCGCTGGCGCTTCTCGAAGGGGCCGTCGTCGATTCCGACCACGTGCGGACGAGCCTGCGCGGACATCGGCAGGAGTCTACTGCGCCGGGCGCTATCCTCCGCGGGCGTGTCCCTTCTCGTACTCTACGTCCTGCTGGCGCTCGGCGTCTCGTTTCTGTGCTCCGTCCTGGAGGCGGTGCTGCTGAGCGTCACCCCGTCCTACGTGGCGGCCCGGCTGCGCGAGGGGAAGCCCGCGGCCGAGACCCTGCGCGGTCTCAAGGACGACATCGAGAGACCGCTGGCCGCGATCCTGAGTCTCAACACGATCGCGCACACCGTCGGGGCGATGGGGGCCGGCGCGCAGGCGGCGATCGTGTTCGGCAGCGCCTCCGTGGGCCTCATCTCGGGCGTGCTCACGTTCCTGATCCTGGTGTTCTCCGAGATCATCCCGAAGACGCTCGGCGCGCGGTACTGGAGGGTGCTGGCGCCCGGGTCCGCGCGCCTGCTGGTGCCGATCGTCATCGGGCTCTGGCCCCTGGTGAAGCTCTCGCAGGGCATCACACACCTGCTCTCCCGGGGCCGGCGGGAGGCGCCGGTCACCCGCGCGGAGTTCACGGCGATGGCGGAGCTCGGAGAGCGCGCCGGGGTCCTCGAGGCGGGCGAATCCCGGGTGATGAAGAGTCTGTTCCGCTTCCGCGGCCTGTGCGTCGCGAACATCATGACGCCGCGCACGGTCGTGTTCGCCTGGCCGGAGGAGAAGACGGCGAACGAAGTCCTCACGGCGGGTGACGAGCTGCGCTTCTCCCGGATCCCGATCTATCGCGAGAACCTCGACCACGTGAGCGGCTACGTGCTGAAGGACACCGTCCTGCTGCGCGCCGCGCAGGGCGCCGGCGACGTGGCCCTCCGCGAGCTCAAGCGCGACATCCTGGTCGTGGCCGCCGACCTTCCGCTGCCGAACCTGTTCGAGCGCCTGCTCGAGCGGCTCGAGCACATCGCGCTCGTGGCGGATGAGTACGGCGGAACGGCGGGCGTCGTGACGCTCGAGGACGTCGTCGAGACGCTGCTCGGCATGGAGATCGTCGACGAGGCGGACGCGGCCGCGGACATGCAGACGCTGGCGCGCGAGCAGTGGGCCAAGCGCGCCAAGCGGGTGGGTCTGGTGACCGAGGCCCCGGAAGGCGACGACGCATCGTCGGACGCCGCGATCCGGCTCGGCCTGACCGGCGGACCGCCCTCGCGGCAGGACTCGTGACGCCGCAGGGCGCCCCCTCTTCCTTCGAAGCCGGCGCGCCCGCGGTCAGCCCGTGCGAAGGCCGTCGACGACCGAGGCAAAGCCGCCGCGGCGCGGATCCCCGGCGCCTTCGAGTCCGGGCACCACGGCGTGCACCCCCCCGAAGTACACGTCGGTCCGATCCCACGTGTTCACCGCATGGTGTCGGCGCAGCGCATCGAGGGCCGCCGGCTCGAAGCCCGGCTCCGCCTGCAGCTGCTCGCCGTCCCAGTGCAGCCGCGGGTGTTCGACCGCGTCGCGAATCGGCAGGCCGCAGTCGGCGAAGCGGTGGATCACCTGGAGCAGCGCCGTGCGAATGCGCTTGCTGCCCCCGCTGCCCAGCACCAGCCGGACCTCGCCGTCGCGCAACAGCACGCAGGGCGACATCATCGACGCGACGCGCTGGCCGGGCGGGCTGGCGTGGAAGCCCTCGGGATGCAGGTCGTCCTCGCCGAGCATGTTGTTCAGCATGATGCCCGTGCCCGGCGCGACGTAGCCCGAGCCCTCGCCGTTCGAGGTGGTCATGCTGGCCGCGTTGCCCTCGGCGTCGCACACGGCCAGGTGCGTCGTGCCGCGCGAGAAGATGCGGATGCGCTCGACGCTGCGGCGGCGCGCGTCCGCGCTCAGGTCTCCGGGGCCGAGGCAGCCGCCCGTGCGCAGGCGTTCCACCTCGCGCATCACGCTCGCGAGCGCCAGCAGGTCGCCAGCGGAGCCCGGCGCCGAGCCGTTCCACGAGGCCTCGAGCAGGAGCAGCGACAGCGCGAGCAGCGATCCGCCGAACGAGGGCGGCGGGTTCGTGAGCAGCCGATGCCCGCGGTAGCCGACCTCGAGCGGCGCGCGCTCGATCACCGCGAATGCCGCCAGGTCTTCTTCGCCGATGAGCCCCTGTCCGTCGCGCATGTCGCGCGCGATCCGGCGCGCCAGTCCGCCCTCGTAGAAGTCGCGCGCGCCGCCCTCGGGCAGCGATTCGAGGAAGCCCGCGAGGTCGGGATTCTCGAAGCGGTCCCCTTCTGCGAGCAGCCGACCGCCCGGGGCGTACAGCGAACGGCCCGCCGCGGTGAGCGTCATGATGGGACGCAGCAGGTCGAGGAAGTAGCCCTGATGGGCGTTGATCGAGACGCCTTCGCGCGCGAGGCGGATGGCCGGCGCCAGCACGTCTGCGAGCGGAAGCCGGCCGAGCCGCGCGTGCACGTGCAGGAAGCCCTTCAGGTTGCCGGGCACCGCGGCGGAGCCGCGCCCCGTGTTGAAGACCTGCTCGGAGCCCGGAAAGCGCACGGTGACCGGCAGGAAATGGGGCTCGAGGTCGCCGTCGCCGAGGTTCCGCCCCGGTGTGTCGACGAAGAAGTCGAACAGCCGCGGCGCGCGCTCGCGCGGCTGCGCCAGCAGGAAGCCGCCACCCCCGAGGCTGGTCAGCGCGGGCTCCGCCAACGCCGATGCGAAGCCCGCGGCGATCGCGCCGTCGAAGGCGTTGCCGCCCGCGCGCAGCACGTCGAGCGCGGCGCCGGTCACGCACGCGTGACCGCTCGCCGCCACACCGCGGCCGGGGTGGCGCCCGCCGTTCAGAGGGTCCCGCGCTCCCAGGGCCCGGTGATCGCGAAGGTGATTCCCGGGACCTGCACGTTGACGAACAGCCAGCGGCCGTCGGGGCTGAAGGACGCGCCCGCGAACTCGCTGGTGCGGTAGTCGCCCGGCTCGATCACCCCGTTCGGAGACGCGTCGAGCACGACGTCGTTCTTCACGAAGTCGAAGATCTCGCCGGCGCGCGTCAGGCCCCGCACGAAGCTGTCGGGGCCGCTGCCGTCCTCGCAGAGCACGATGCCGCCGCGCGGGCTCACCGTGACGTTGTCGGGATTGTTCAGCACTCCCGGCCCCGGCGACTCGAACAGCAGCTTGAGCCGGCTCTCGACGGGGTCGAGCTCCCAGACCTGTCCCTTGCCGGCTGCGCCCGCCGTGGTGCAGGTGAAGAAGATGCGCTCGCTCCCGTACCACATGCCCTCGCCGCGCCGGAAGCGCGCCCCACCCTGATCGAGGCCCTGGCCGTAGGGGCCGCGGGTCGGATCGGCGATGGTCGCCCACTCCACCGGGAAGACCGAACCGACGGCGACGCCATGCGAGGTGTCGAAGCGCGGCTGGCCCGCGATCCGGAGCATCTGGAGCGTTCCGCCGTCGCGCAGGCGGCCGAGCCGTTCGGGCAGGAAGCGGTAGATGCCCGAGTCGTTCTGGTCCTCGGTCTGGTAGACCGCGCCGGTGCGCGGGTCCACGGCCGCGGCCTCGTGGACGAAGCGCCCGAGGCCGACGATCGGCTCGGGCCGGGCCCGACTCACGGCGGGCACCTCGAACACCCAGCCGTGCGTCTCGTGCAGCACCGCACCGAACGGCGCGTTGTCCGGCCCGACGAGGGTCTCCTCGCACGTGAGCCAGCTGTTCCAGGGCGTCGGTCCACCGGCGCAGTTGCGGACGGTGCCGCTCAGGCTCGGCTCGGTGCGCACGTGGCGGCCCTGCTTCGGGTCGAACACCACGGTCGTCGTGCCGCCGGGCGCGTTTCCCGCGTCGTAGCTCGTGTTGCGCGGCGCGAAGGGCGCCGCCAGCGACGGCACGTCGGGTCGAAACGACTGCTCGTGATTGCGCACGTAGTGAACCCGGCCCGCCGGTCCGGGCAGCGCAGCGCCGCCATCGTGGCTGCCCGGAACCCGCCCCTCGTGGGTCATGGGATCGCCGGTCCAGCTCATCGACACGTACTGGAACTCGCGCGGCAGCCGCAGCAGCGGCAGGCCGGTGTGCGCGTCGTCCACCGGAGCGAGGGGACCGTAGTCCGGCGAGGCCTCGAGCCTCGACACACCGCGGGCCAGCGCCTCGAAGGGTGCGCCGATGCCCACGCTGGCGGCCAGCGCCACGCCGCCCTTGAGAAGCGCCCTGCGCTCGATGCCCGGCTGCTTCACCGCCATACCACCCCCTCTCGCGCGCGCGATCGGCTCACACGACCACTCCGCGCGTCTCGCCCGACCCCTCTGCGGGGCCCATCTACCACTCTCCGGTGTTGGACATCGACGCCCAGGGCTCGCGCGGCGGAAGCGAGCCGTCCCTCTGCAAGAGCTCGATCGAGATGCCGTCGGGCGAGCGGACGAAGGCCATGTGTCCGTCGCGCGGCGGCCGGTTGATCGTGACCCCCGCGTCCATCAAGCGCTGGCAGGTCGCGTAGATGTCGTCGACCCGATACGCGACGTGACCGAAGTTGCGCCCGCCGCGCAGCTCTTCCGGATCCCAGTTGTAGGTCAGCTCGAGCTGCGCGTCCTCGTCGCCGGGTGCGGCGAGGAACACGAGCGTGTAACGCCCGGCCTTCACGTCGACCCGGCGCAGCTCGGTGAGGCCCAGCTTGTTGCAGTAGAAGTCGAGCGACGCGTCGAGGTCGGTCACCCGCACCATCGTGTGGAGGTACTTCATCGAGAGATCCCTTCGAAGGTCCCACCTCTACAGGAGCCCGGCACCGCGCAGGTGGTCGAGCTCGTTGAAGTTCTGGAGCGACCAGACGCAACCCTCCTCCCCGAGCGGCCGCGCCTGGACGACCGAGTAGGCGGCCAGCGCGCTCTCGAAGCGGATCCACTCCCACGGCACCGGGCGCACGTCGAGCAGGTGCGCGCACAGCACCGCGTTGGTTCCGCCGTGCGCGACGACCACGAGCGAGGGCGGCTTCGCCTCGACGTGCCAGACCGTGAAGTCCTCGCGCCGCTCGGGGCGAATCGCGTGGCGGGCGAGCAGCTCCGCCACGCCCTTCGCGACGCGGTCGTGGAAGGCGTGGAAGCTCTCGCCGCCGGGCAGGCCGTCCCAGTGGTCGCGAAGCGGCCGGCGCGCCGCTTCGACGAACAGCGCGTCGACCTGTTCCTGTGTCATTCCCTCGAAGTCGTAGCCGTACTCGGCCAGCGCATCGAGCGTGACCGGCTCGAGGCCCGTCGCCCGCACGAGCGGCTCGGCCGTCTCCTGCGCGCGGCGATACGGGCTCACGTAGATGGCGTCGATCGGCTCGCGCGCGAGGGCGTCCGCGGCGGCGCGCGCCTGCGCGGCCCCGAACGGCGTGAGGCCCGGATCGTTGACGGTCGGCCCGCCAGCCGGCGCCCACTCCGGCTCGCCGTGGCGCAACAGGGTGAGGCGCGGGCGCGGCCCGCGGCGGGACTCGGCTTCGCGCCGCGCTGCGCCGCGGGGCGCCGCGCTCGGCTCGGACTTGGAACGCGGGTCCCGCACGCAAGGACCGTAGCACGCGGGGATTCGCTCCCGGCGGCGCTGCCCGGGCGCCGGCACGGCGCGCCGCGCGGAGTGCTACCAGCGCTTGCTCTTGTGCTTGGCCGGCGGCGCCGACTTCCAGGAGCCGGGCTTCTTCTGTTTCGCGCTCTTGTGCTTGGCGCGCAGCCCCGGCGGCAGCTTCGCGACCTCGACGACGGCCCAGGGACCGGCGAGCTGCGCGCTCGCGACCCAGCGCCCGTCATGGCGCCGGTAGTAGCGCCCGGCGTGGAAGTAGTGGTCGGCGTGGCCCACCACCACGTAGATCCGCAGCGCGTCGTCGTAGCGGAGCTCGACCACGGGCCCACCGGCCCGGTCCCGGTGCTTGTGCCGGTAGCCGTGGGCCGGGGCGTGCGGCGGCGGACCGGGCTCGTGAGCGCGCGTGTGCGTGACCGTTCGCTTCGCCGGGGGATGGTGCTGGTGCGTGACGCAGGCGAAGAGCAGCGGGGAGCAGAGCAGCGCGGCCAACGCGGCCCGTGCGCCTCGAGGCGTTCGCAGAAGGGGAGCGGACATGGATCCTCCGAATGCGGCCCGGAAGCGGGGCCTGGGGAGGCATCGGCAGGGCCCGTCCCTTGCTTGATCGACGGCGTCTCGCGGCTCGCCGTTGCCGGATCCCCTCGTTTCGGACCGGGCGCGCGGCCGCGTTGACCCGAGCGGGTGTCGGGGTGCCTATCGGCACTCCCCCCGACGGCACGAATCCACCACGAATGCGACGGGGGAGGCCTGCGCCATGGATGCGAAGCTCGGGAACATGAAGGCGACCGCGGCGATCTTGACGATGCTGGTCGGTGTACTGGTGCTGGCGGTGCCGAATCGCGCCGGCGCCGT
>CP070734.1:722251-729512 GCA_020347605.1 Deltaproteobacteria bacterium
CATCGATCACTGCATCCGCAGCGGCCTGCGGCGCTTCGAGCCGGGGGCGGGCGGCGACTACAAGCAGCTGCGCGGCTTCGATGCGCGCCCGACCCGCAGCGCCCACTTCATCCGCGACCCGCGCCTCGCCGAGGCGGTGGGGCGCTTCCTCGAGCGCGAGCGCGGCGAGGTCGACGAGACGATCGATTGGCTCACCGAGCGGAGCGCGCTCAAGCACGCTCGGGAGGAGCGCTGAATGCCGCGCCCGATCGGTGGCCTGAAGGCCCTCGCGCTGCTGCTCCTGGTCCTGCTCGCCGGTGGTGAGACACGCGCGGAGCGCGTCAAGCTCAAGGCGCAGGCCGGCTTCAAGCTGACCATGCCGGTGATCGGCGAGGGCATCGCGCACTTCCGCGACACGATCGAGGCGAGCGGTGGGGACGATCTCCGGTTCCGGATCTACGACGCCGACAAGCTGGTCCCCACCCTGCAGATCTTCGACGCGGTGAGCGCCGGCAAGATCGACGCCGGCTTCACGTGGCCGGGCTACTGGATGGGCAAGCTGCCCGCGACGACCGTGTTCGCCGCGGTTCCGTTCGGTCCCGAGCCGGACGAGTTCCTCGCCTGGCTCCATCAGGGCGGCGGCCTCGGGCTCTGGCGGAAGCTCTACGCGCCGCACGACGCGGTGCCGATCCCATGCGGCGTGCTGCCCCCCGAGGCCTCCGGCTGGTTCGCGAAGCCGATCGAGCGCGCGGACGACCTCGCGGGCCTGAAGGTCCGCTACGCGGGACTCGGCGGCAAGGTGCTCGAGAAGCTCGGCGCGTCGATCACGATGCTCGCGGCCGGCGACATCTTCCTCTCGCTCGAGCGCGGCGTCATCGACGCGACCGAGTACTCGATGCCGTCGACGGACCGGCCGCTCGGCTTCTACAAGATCGCCAAGCACTACTACTTCCCGGGCTGGCACCAGCCCGCTTCGATCATGGAGCTCATCGTCAACAAGCAGACGTGGGAAGCGATGAGTCCGGGGCAGCGCCGCCGGATCGAGACGGCGTGCGACTCGACCACGCTCTTCCAGCTGACCCGCGGCATCGCGACGCAGCCCGAGGCGCTGGCCTTCTACCGGAACAACGGCGTCACGCTGCACCGCTGGCCCCCGCAGCTCCTCGAGCGCTTCCGCGCCCTCGCAGAAGAGGTGATGGCGGAGGCCAGCGCCGCGGATCCCGCGTTCGCGGAGGCGTGGCGCTCGCTCGAGTCGTTTCGCGCCCGGCACGCCGAATGGGCGGGGATGGCCTACGCGCGCTGAGGCTGCGCGGGGAGCCCTCATGCTCGACGCCGTCACGCGCTTCGCGCGCGCCGTGGACGCGCTCTCCACGCGGGTCGGAACCGCCGCCGCGTGGCTGTATCCCGTCCTGGTGGTCGTCCTGATCGTCAACGTCCTGCTGCGCTACGGCTTCGGCCGCGGTTCGATCGAGCTCGAAGAGCTGCAGTGGCACCTGTTCTCCGCGGCGTTCCTGCTCGGCTACGCCTACGCCTACGTCGCGGACGCCCACGTGCGCGTGGACGTGCTGCACGCGCGGCTGTCCCGGCGCACCCGCATCTGGATCGAGCTGTTCGGGGCGCTGCTCTTCCTGTTCCCGTGGAGCGCCATCCTCAGCTACTACGCCTTCGACTTCTTCTGGCGCTCGTGGCGGCTCGCGGAGCGCTCCTCGATGCCGAGCGGGCTGCCGGCGCGCTACGTCATCAAGTTCGTCCTGTTCGCGGCACTCGCGCTGCTCGCCCTCCAGGCGCTCGCCGTCGCCGCGCGCAGCGCGCTCGAGCTGCGGCGTGGTCGGGAACCGTAGGAGCCGCGCCGGTGGAGCCCGACCTCAACCTCGTATTCGTGCTGCTCATGTTCGCGGTGTTCATCGGCCTCCTGGTGACCGGCTATCCGGTCGCCTTCGTCCTCGCCGGCGTCGCCATGATCTTCGCGCTCGCGGGCGAGGCGTTGAACCACGCTGGAATCGACGTCGACGCCGACCTCGGGTACCTCGGCCTCGGCGTGGACCGCATCTACGGAACGATGTCGAGCTACGGCCTGGTGCCCCTGCCGCTCTTCATCTTCATGGGGCACATGCTCGACAAGAGCGGGGTTGCCGCCGAGCTCCTGCGCGCGCTCCAGACGCTGCTCGGACGCGTGGCGGGCGGCCTCGCGCTGGCCGTGACCCTGATCGGGGTCATCCTGGCGGCGTCGACGGGCATCATCGGGGCCTCCGTCGTATTGCTCGGAACGCTGGCGCTCCCCGCCATGCTCGAGGATCGCTATCGGCCCGAGTTCGCGGTGGGCGTGGTCGCCTCGTCCGGCTGCCTCGGGATCCTCCTCCCGCCGAGCATCATGCTGGTCCTGATGGCGGATCAGATGCAGCTCTCGGTGGGCGACCTGTTCCTCGGCGCCGTGTTCCCCGGCTTGATCCTGGCCGGGCTGTACGCGGCGTACATCGCGCTCGTCGCGCGGATCCGGCCCGACATCGCGCCCGGTCCGCCGCCGCGCGAGCGCGATCCGCAGGGCCTGGCCCGGGCTGCGCTCAGGCTGGCTCGAACGCTCGTGGCGCCGCTCGCCCTGATCGTGGCGGTGCTCGGCTCGATCTTCTTCGGCGTGGCCTCGCCGTCGGAGGCCGCCGGCGTCGGCGCCGCCGGGGCCGCCCTGCTCGCCCTCGCCCGGCGCCGACTCGACGTCGCGACGTTGCGCGAGGTGTCGCGCGCCACCGCGCGCACGACCTCCTTCATCTTCGCAATCTTCCTCGGCGCCACCTGCTTCTCGGTGGTGCTGCGCGGTCTCGGCGGAGACGCGGTGATCGAGTCGGCGATCACCGCGCTGCCGCTGGGACCCAGCGGCATCGTCCTGTTCCTGATGGGCCTCGTCTTCGCACTGGGTTTCTTCCTCGATTGGATCGAGATCACCCTGATCGTCCTGCCCCTGGTCGAGCCCATCACCGCAGCGCTGGGCATCGACGCGCTCTGGTTCACGATCCTGGTGGCGATGTGCCTCCAGACGTCGTTCCTGACCCCGCCGGTGGGCTTCGCGCTCTTCTACCTGAAGGGTGTGTCGCCCGCCGGGATCGAGCTGTCGCATCTGTACCGCGGCGTCGCGCCCTTCGTCGCGCTCCAGCTTCTGGCCCTCGCAATTCTCTTCGCGTGGCCGCGGCTGGCCACCTGGCTCCCGAGCGTCGCGTACTGAGCGGCGTCGCCGGGCGGCGCTAGACTACGCGCGCTTCGGTCCGCGACTTCCCTGGGAGAGCTCATGCCGGACGTCGGTCTCACACACATCGCGCTGCCGGTCCGCGATCTGGACGCGAGTCTGGCGTTCTACGCGAAGTACGCCCGCATGCAGGTCGTCCACCGCCGCAGTGACGAGGCCAGCGGGACGGAGATCGCGTGGATCAGCGATCGCACGCGGCCCTTCGTGATCGTGCTGATCACGGCGGAGGAGGTCACGCACCCCCTGCGTCCCTTCGCACACCTGGGCGTCGGCTGCGCGACGCGCGAGGAGGTCGACCGGCTCTGCGAGAGCGCCAACGAAGAGGGCGTGCTGACCCTCGGGCCGTTCGACGCCGGATACCCCGTCGGCTACTGGGCCTTCCTGCGGGACCCGGACGGGCACACGCTCGAGATCTCGCACGGACAGGAGGTCGCCATCACGGTGCGGGAAGCCTCCGAGTGAACGCCGCACTCAGGCGTCGGTGACGCAACCCTCCGATGCCGGACGCACGCTGCGGATGTAGCGGAGCAGGACACCGCTCGTCGCCTTGAGCGGCGGAGGGGTCCACGCGGCGCGGCGCTTCGCGAGCTCCGCGTCGCTGAGCTCCACATCGATGCGACGCGTCTCGGCGTCGATCGTGACGCGGTCGCCGTCCCGCAGCAGCGCGATCGGACCGCCCTCCTGCGCCTCGGGCGTGATGTGACCGATCAGGAAACCGTGCGAGCCGCCGGAGAAGCGGCCGTCGGTCATGAGCGCCACCTCGCCGCCCAGTCCCGCTCCGGAGAGCGCGGACGTCGGCGTCAGCATCTCCGGCATGCCCGGGCCGCCCCGGGGCCCCTCGTAGCGGATCACCACGACGTCGCCCGGCTGGATCTGCTTGCTCTCGACGCCCGCGAGCATGTCCTCCTCGGAGTCGTACACGCGCGCCGGACCCGCGAACGAGAGCCCCTCCTTGCCGGTCAGCTTGGCCACCGCGCCGTCGGGTGCGAGGTTGCCGCGCAGGATCTGGATGTGGCCCGTCGGCTTGATGGGCTGCTCGAAGGTACCCACGATCTCCTGTCCCGCCGCGAGGCCGGGTCGCTCCGCCAGGTTCTCGGCGAGGGTCTTGCCCGTGACGGTGAGGCAGTCGCCGTCGAGGGCGCCCTTCTCGAGCAGGTACTTGAGCACGCCCGGCGTGCCGCCCACGCCGTGGAGGTCCTCCATCACGTACGTCCCCGACGGCTTCAGATCCGCCAGGTAGGGAACCCGGTCGGAGACGCGTTGGAAGTCGTCGATCCCGAGTGCGACCCCCACGGCGCGCGCCATCGCGATCAGGTGCAGGACCGCGTTGGTGGAGCCGCCGAGCGCCATGACGATCGCCATGGCGTTCTCGAACGCGGCGCGGGTCATGATGTCCCGCGGCTTGATGTCGCGCTCGAGCAGCGTCCGGATCGCGGCGCCGGCTGCCAGACACTCGGCGCGCTTGTCGGGATGGGTGGCCGGCGTGCTCGAGCTGCCGGGCAGGCTCATCCCCAGCGCCTCGATCGCCGACGCCATGGTGTTGGCGGTGTACATGCCCCCGCACGCGCCCGGACCCGGACACGCCGAGCGCACGATCTCCCGGCGCCGCTCTTCGTCGATCCGCCCGGCCACGTACTGGCCGTAGCTCTCGAACGCGGAGACGATGTCGAGCTTCTCGCCCCGGCTCGAGCCCGCCTTGATCGTGCCACCGTAGACCATGAGCGCGGGACGGTTCACCCGGCCCATGGCCATGAGACAGCCCGGCATGTTCTTGTCACAGCCGGGCAGCGAGATGTTGGCGTCGTACCACTGCGCCCCCATCACCGTCTCGATCGAGTCGGCGATCAGGTCGCGCGAGGGGAGCGAGTAGCTCATCCCCTCGGTGCCCATCGAGATCCCGTCCGAGACGCCGACGGTGTTGAAGCGGAACCCCACCAGCTCGGCGTCCTCGACCCCCTGCTTCACCGCTGCCGCGAGGTCGAGCAGGTGCATGTTGCACGGATTGCCCTCGTACCAGACGCTGGCGATCCCCACCTGTGCGCGGCCCATGTCGGCCTCGCGGAGACCCGTGGCGTAGAGCATCGCCTGGGAGGCGCCCTGCGACTTCGGCTCGGTGATCCTCGAACTCGTCCGGTTGAGCTTGCGGGCCATCTGCGCTCCTGTGGAATCGGGAGTATATCGAGAGCACCCGGCCGGGCCGAGGCCAGGCGTGGCGGAGCGGTTATCATTGGGCGCCATGCCGAACGCCACCGAGCCGTCCCCGCTGCGGGACGAGATCGCCGGGATCCCGGTCGCGCGCCTGGCGCGCGAATTCGGCACCCCGACCTTCGTCTACGACGCCGCCAGGATCGTGCAGCGAATTCGCGATCTCGCGGCGTTCGACGTGGTCCGCTACGCGCAGAAGGCCAACTCGAACCTCGCGATCCTCGACCTGTGCCGGCGCCACGGGACGCGCGTCGACTGCGTCTCCGCGGGCGAGATCTCGCGCGCGCTCGCGGCCGGCTTCCAGGCGCAGGGAGCCCCGCCTCCGATCGCCTACACGGCGGACATCTTCGATCGCGAGTCGCTGGACCTCGTGGTCGAGCGCGGGATCTACGTGAACTGCGGCTCGCCGGACATGATCGACCAGTACGGGGAGCGCGCCGGCCGCCGCGACATCGCGCTCCGCATCAATCCGGGCTTCGGGCACGGACACAGCCAGAAGACCAACACCGGCGGAGAGCAGTCCAAGCACGGGATCTGGCACGAGCAGGTGCCGGCCTGCCTCGAGCGAGCGCGCCGCCTCGACCTGCACGTCTCGGGACTGCACATGCACATCGGATCGGGCACCGACCTGGCGCACCTCTCCAAGGTGTGCGGCGCGATGGAGGATGCGGTCCGGCGGGTGGGCACGGGCATCACCTCGATCAGCGCCGGAGGGGGGCTTCCGGTTCCGTCACGGGCCGGCGAGCCCGCCATCGACCTGGACGCCTACTTCGAGCTGTGGAACCAGTCGCGCCAGCGGATCGAGGCCGAGCTGGGACATGCCGTGAGCCTCGAGATCGAACCCGGCCGCTACCTGGTGGCGGAGTCGGGCTACCTGGTGACCGAGATCCGCGCGGTCAAGCAGATGGGACGGAACACCTTCTACATCGTCGACGCCGGCTTCAACAACCTCCCGCGCCCGATCCTCTACGGGGCGTATCACGGCATGTCGATCGCGCCGGCCGCGGGCGCGTCGCGGGAGCGCGCGCTCCGCGAGGTGGTGGTGGGCGGACCGCTCTGCGAGTCGGGCGACATCTTCACGCAGGAAGAAGGCGGCTTCGTGCTGACGCGTACACTGCCGGATGCCGGGGTCGGCGACTACCTCGTCATCGAGCAGGCGGGCGCCTACGGCTTCGCGATGAGCTCCAACTACAATTCGAAGCCGCACGCCGCCGAGCTCCTCATCGAGGACGGCCGCGTCCACCTCGTGCGGCGGCGCCAGTCGGTCGAGGATCTGATTCGGGGCGAGTCGATTCCGCCGCGCGGCTAGCGAAGAGACGCCGGACTCACTCGAGGAACTCGATCGCCTCCGCGGCGAGGCGCCGCACCTCCGGATCGGGATCGTTGAGCAGCGGCACCAGGGCCGCGGTGTCGGCAGTGCCCCCCGTGAACTCGATGCCCTCGATCACCGCCGCCACGACGCGGGGGTCGCCGTCGTCGAGCCCGCCCTTGAGCGCGTTCACGGCCGCGCGCCGCACCGAGAACGCCAGCTGTTCGGCGGCCTCGATGCGGACCTCGTAGTCGGGATCGCTCTCGAGGATCTCGCGGAGCACCAGGATGTCGCGCCGCCGATCGGGATCCAGCTCCGCGATCCTGCGGAACTTCTCCTCCTGCTCGCGCGCCGCGGCGATCTCGCGAGCGGGGGCGGTGGGATCGAACTCGGGATCCAGCGGCGGGTCGTCGAAGCGGTCGGCGTCCTCGGCGAATCCCAGCACGTCGGGCTCCGCGGACGCGTCGCCCGGCGTCGCGTCGGGGTCCGCCGCCGGGCCGGCCGCGCCGCCGGCCCCACGCGCGACGGCGGCC
>CP070734.1:729612-736837 GCA_020347605.1 Deltaproteobacteria bacterium
GCCACCGGCATGATCGGGGATCCCAGCGGCCGCGACACGGAGCGCGAGCTGCTCTCGGCGGACGCGGTCGAAGAGAACTCGGCGGCGATCGCGCGCCAGCTGCGGCGCTTCCTCTCCTTCGAGGGCGAAAACGCCGCGCGGCTCGTCGACAATCGCGACTGGACGGCCGCGCTCGGCTTCGTCGACTTCCTGCGCGACGTCGGCAAGCACTTCAGCGTCAACACGATGCTCGCGCGGGAATCGGTCAAGCGCCGGCTCGAAGGCCCGGGGATTTCCTACACCGAGTTCAGCTACTCGCTGATCCAGGCCCACGACTTCCTGCATCTCTACGAGACGTACGGCTGCACGATGCAGGTGGGTGGCAGCGATCAGTGGGGCAACATCACCGCCGGCGTCGACCTGGTGCGCCGCAAGCACGGGATCGCGGTCTACGGGATCACCCATCCGCTCATCACCACGATCTCGGGCGCCAAGCTCTCGAAGAGCTCGGGCAACGCGCCGTGGCTCGACGCCGAGCGGACCCGGCCCTACGAGTTCTACCAGTACTGGATCCGCACGGACGACCGGGACGTCGAGCGCTTCCTCAAGCTCTTCAGCTTCCTCGAGCTCGACGAGATCGAGCGCCTGTGCGCCGCGCACCGCCGGGATCCCGAGAAGCGCAGCGCGCAGCGACGCCTCGCCGCGGAGCTGACAGGACTCGTGCACGGCGAAGAGCCGCTGCGCAAGGCGGAGTCGGCTTCGCAGGTGCTCTTCGGCGCGGAGATCGCGGGACTCTCGGATGCCGACCTGCTCGGCATCTTTCCGGACGTTCCGTCGGTGCGCATGGAGCGGGCGCGCCTCGAGGCGGGGATCGCGCTGATCGACCTGCTGGCGGAGACCGGGATCTGCGCGTCCAAGGGCGAGGCGCGCCGACTGGTCAAGAACGGCGGCGCGTACCTGAACAATCAGCGGCAGGCGGATCCCGACGCGCAGATCCGGCCGGACGCGCTCGCCTCCGAGACGCTGCTCGTCGTCCGCAAGGGCAAGAAGAGCTACCACCTCGTTCGCTTCGAGTGAACGGGCGGGGTGGGGATCGCGCCCGCCCCGGGGTGGACACGGAGGTCGCCGATGTCGGGCTCGAGGGTCGCGCTGGTCACCGGAGGCGCCGGCGGCCTGGGCAGCGCGATCGCGCGCACGCTCGCCTCGGCGGGCCGCCGCGTGGTCGTCGCCGACCTCGAGCGCGCGGCCGCCGAGCGCGTGGCGGCGGAGATCTCCGGACTCGCCGTCGCGCTCGACGTGACGCGCCCCGAGTCGGTTTCGGAGGCGGTGGCGCGCGCGCGCGACGCGCTCGGGCCGATCGAGATCTGTGTCAACTGCGCGGGCTGGGACGAGTTCCGGCCCTTCCTCGAGACGGACGACGCGCTCACCGCGAAGCTGATCGAGATCAACCTGGTGGGACCGATCCGGGTCAGCCGGGCCGTGCTGGGGGACATGTCCGAGCGGCGCTTCGGGCGGATCGTCAACATCGCCTCGGACGCGGGCCGCGTCGGATCGTCGCTCGAGGCCGTCTACTCCGGCGCCAAGGGCGGTCTCATCGCCTTCACCAAGACGATCGCGCGGGAGTTCGCGCGCTTCGCCATCACCGCCAACGCGGTCTGCCCGGGTCCCGCGGACACCCCACTGCTCGCGGGGATGATCGAGAAGAGCGACGCGGGGCGCCGCGTGATCGATGCGGTGGAGCGCTCGACGCCGCTGCGGCGGCTCGGACGCCCCGAAGACGTGGCGCCCGCCGTGGCCTTCCTGGCGTCCGAGGAGGCCGGCTTCATCACCGGCCAGACGCTCTCGGTGAGCGGCGGCCTCACGATGGCGTGAGCGCGCCGCGTAGCGGGCGCGGACGCCTCGGGGGTATCGTCACGCGTCGGGGCGTGCCGCCCGCGGGGCCGTCGCGCGCGGGGGCGAGCGGAGGACGCAGCATGTTCGAGCAACCCCGCTTCTACCGCGAGGCGTGGATTCCGATCGCGGCCGGCTTCGCCTTCTTCGCCTACTCGACCGGCCTCGGCTTCATCGGCTGGACCATGTCCCTGCTGCTCGGGAGTCTGCTCCTGGCCTCGGGAATGGCCGAGCTGCTCTGGCCCGGCGACCGCCGCATCCACCAGTTCGCGGCGCTGGCCGGTGCGATCGGCACCGTCTTCGGCCTGCTGGGCGTGGTGAGCCTGGGGATCGGTTCCGCCCTCCTGCTGGGTGCGCTCTCCGCGGCGTCGTTCGTGGCGGCGGGTCACCTGTCGGTGCGCCAGGAGCCGCACGCCGAGGAGGTTCCCGAGCCCGTGCCCACGCTCTCGCTCGCCGCGAAGGTGGCGCTCGACGACGCCATCCTGGCGACCATGCAGGTCGGGGTCGGCATGCCGCGCGGCGACGACCAGGTGCGCATCCGCCACGAGGTCGCGCAGGCGCGCGAGCTCTTCGAGGCGCGCGGCTGGCTCGAGAAGCCGGCGGACTACCACCCGCTGCCGCCGCCGCTCGAGGCGCCGCGCATCGCGCCGGCGCGCGTGCGGAGCATCTCGTACGAGCGCCTGGCGTTCGAGAGCGGCTACGAGCCGCATCCCGAGGAGCCGGGCCGCGAACGCTGGCTGGCCCGGCGCGCCAACCGCACCGCGCACGCCTGGATCGTCCGCGATGGGGACGAGCCGCGGCCGTGGCTGGTCGGCATCCACGGCTATCAGATGGGCAAACCGCGCGTCGACCTGCTCGCCTTCCGGCCCGAGTGGCTGCACCGGCGGCTCGGCTTCAACCTGGCGATTCCGACGCTGCCCCTCCACGGTCCGCGCACGGTCGGACGCCGCAGTGGCGACGGCTTCCTGATCGGCGACGTGCTGGACACCGTGCACGCCGAGGCGCAGGCGATGTGGGACATCCGGCGCCTGCTCGGCTGGATCCGCGCGCAGGGCGCGCCCGCCATCGCCGTCTACGGGCTCTCGCTGGGCGGCTACAACACGGCCCTGCTCGCCTCGCTCGAAGCCGAGCTGGATTGCGCGATCGCCGGGATTCCGGCGACCGACTTCACGAGCCTCGCGTGGCTGCACGCGCCACCGCTGCAGCTTCGCTACGCGGAGCACCTCGGGATGTCGGTCGACACCAATCGCGAGGTGATGGGCGTCGTCTCCCCGCTGGTGCTCGAGCCCCGGATTCCGCACGACCGGCGCTTCCTGTTCGCGGGCGTCTCGGACCGCCTGGTGCCCCCGGTGCAGGTGCGCGACCTGTGGCGCCACTGGGAGCGGCCGAAGATCGTCTGGTATCAGGGCGGTCACCTCACCTTCCGCGCCGACGCGCGCGTCATCGCCCTGATCGAGGACGCGCTGCGCGCCGCTGCGGGCGGAGCGGCGCGCGCGGCGGCCGCACCCGCCTGACGCCGGGAGCTACGGCTTCGCGCGACGCGCGGACAGCGCCGCCAGGATCTCGCGGTGCCGCGCGCGGCCCAGCGGGTAGCCGATCGCGATCGTGGCGGCGATCGCGAGCAGCAACGCCGGTGCCGCGCCGGTCAGCCCGCGGATCGCCTGCAGCGCCGAGTCCGCCTGCTCGGGCTGACCGCCCACGTAGCCCGCCAGGTCGAGCACCAGGCCGGCCACCCAGACCCCGGACGCCCCGGCCAGCTTGCGCACGAAGGTCATGAAGCCGGCGTACATGCCCTCGCGCCGCTCACCGGTCGACAGCTCGTCCTCGTCGACCACCTCGCCGAGCATCGCCCACGGAATCAGGTCGGTGACGGCGTAGCCGATGCCGATCAGCGCGGCGAACGCGAACAGGGTCCAGGCGGGCCAGCCCGGCCCGGCGACGAGCAGCGAGAGCTGGAACACCACCCACCACGAGGTTCCGATGATGAACAGCGTTCGTTTGTCGACGCGCGTCGAGATGCGCAGCCAGAAGGGGAGCGAGGCCACGACGGTGAGCAGCAGGACGGCGAGCGTGATCTCCACGTGGTCGGGCCGTCGGATCCAGTAGGTGAAGTAGAAGACCAGCATCGCGCCGACCAGGTCCATGGCCATGCGACCGAACAGGTAGAGTCCCAGCAGCCGCTGGTAGCTCCGGTGGCGGGCGATGCCCTTCAGGGCGTCGAGAAATCCGGTGCTGACCTCGCGCCGGAAGTTGCTGCGCTCCCACGTGACGCGGTAGACGGCGAACCACGGCAGCATCACCCAGACGCCGGCGATCACCCCCATGGCGGAGTAGCCGCCGACCCCGCCGCCGAGCGACTCCGCGAGCTGCTTGGTCCCCACCGCCGCGAGCAGCGTCCCCAGGATCGCGAGGGCCGAGCGGAACGTGTTGACCGAGGTGCGCTCCTGGTAGTCGCTCGTGAGCTCCGGGATCAGTGCCGTGTACGGCACCGCGAGGACCGTCGAGGCGACGCTGTAGAGCGCGTAGAGCGCGGCGTAGTACGCGAACTTCGCGAGCTGGGTCTCGAACGGCAGCGCGCCCCAGAGCAGCCCGAAGCACACGCCGAACGGGACCATCCCGATCACGAAGTACGGCCGCCGCCGGCCCCAGCGCCACGGCGTGAGGTCCGAGAGGCGGCCCATCACGGGATCGGTGAAGCCATCGACGAAGCGCCCCACCAGCAGCACCGAGCCGGCGAGCGCGGGCCGAAGCTCGGCGATCTCCGTCAGGAAGAACAGGTAGAAGAGCGACAGCGACGAGAGCGAGAAGTTGAGGGTGTGGTCGCCGAGGCCGAATACGAGCTTCGTGCGCGCGGCGATTCGCTCCTGCGGAGCGCCGCCTCGCGCCGGCCCGGTCACGTCGCCGGGCCCTAGATGGCCGAACCGCTTCGCACGCCGCGGCGCTCGAAGAGGTTCTGGAAGGCGCGCCCGTCGAAGCGCTCGACGCGCGGCGGCGGCTTCGGCGGGCGATTGGCCTCGAGCGCGCGCGCCGCGCGGCGCAATCCCCGGATCGAGACATCGTAGCGCCGGCCGGTGATCTCGAAGTTGGAGGCGGCGCTGCGCGCCAGCCACAGCTTCCGCAGCCTGCGCCGCAGCGCGCGCTGCGCGTCGGCGAGCGCCCCGAGCTCGCGCGCGAGGCGCCGTCGAGCGCGCGCGTCGAGGCGGGTCGGCCGGCGCCGCCAATCCAGGTACGCGAGACCGGCCAGGCCCTTGCGGGTGGCGAGCAGCGAGGCGTCGGCCGCGAACAGGAGCTCTTCGTGTGTCCCCGGCTCGCGCGCAAAGCGCTCGCGTGCCCGCGCCACGCGCTCGCGGACCCGTTCGAGCTTGCGCTGCGTGCGCCGCAGCGCGCGGACCCGCGCGTGGGCGATCGCGTGGGCGGGGCCCGGGTCGTCGAAGTAGATCAGCTGCAGCGGGCTCGCGTTCATGACGCTCGGCATGCCCACGTCGTGGAGCTCGCCGAGCGCGCGGTACAGCTTTGCCGCCTCCCCGCTCGCGTCGCCGAACAGCTCCCGCGAGAAGGCGCGGTCGAACGCGCCCGGTTGCGGGTCGCCCGACCACGACTGCTGCGCGCTGAAGGCGTACGCGAACCACGAGTTTCCCAGCAGGTTGTAGTGGCCGTGATCGCCCCAGTCGGTGGTGACCACGCCGAGCGCTCCGTGCCGCCGTCCCGAGTCCGCATAGCGCGCGATGTTCTCGAGGCTGTTTTCGAGCCGCGGAAACAGCGAGTTCCAGGTCGAAGTCCCGGGGCAGACGAGGAACGCGATGCCGTGCTCCGCGAACACCCGGACCCGGTCGAAGTCGTGCTGCGCTTCGTACCACCAGTCGAGCAGCACCAGCTCCCGGTTCAGGTCTCGAATCCGCTCCGGGTGCGCGTGTACCACGTCGCCCCAGATCAGCGTCCGTTTGTTGTGCGCGCGGGCCATTTCGCGCACGCGCTCCACGTGTTCGAGGTACACCCCACCCGGTCCGAGCTGCTCGTCGCGCAGGCCGGACCGGCCGCGTCCGAGGTCGAAGGGCTCGTCGCAGTTGGCATTGAACCAGCGCGAGCGGAAGTTGGGCAGATACTCGTCGAGGAGGTCGGCGAGCAGCTCGTAGGTGCCCGGGTCCACGGGCGCGATCGTCCAGCGCGCGTCGGTCTCCGCGAGGTGGGCGTAGCGCGGCAGCTTCAGGATGTGCCGCATGTGTCCCAGCGTCTGGAGCGAGGGAATCAGGTCGACGTGGCGCTCCGCCGCGTAGCCGGCGAGGGTGCGCAGGGTCTCGGCGTCGAGCGGAGAGGCGTCGGCGCCGATCTCCGGGTGGCGCCGGAAGCGAAACGTGTGCTCCGTGTAGAGCATGAGCGCGTTCTGCTTGAGGTGCACACACAGGTCGACGATCTGCCGCAGGGTGGCCGGCGTCGGAACCTTTCCGCGCGAGACGTCGAGCATCAGGCCGCGCATCTCGAAATCCGGCTCGTCGTCGATGCTGCAGGCCGGTACCCGCCCGCTCTTGCGCAACAGCTGGGAGAGCGTCTCGACGGCGTAGCGGAGTCCCGCGGGCCCGCCGGCCTCGGCCGCGATGCGCGTCGGTTCGACGTCGAGTCGATAGCCGTCGCCGAGCTTGCCCGCCGCCGATCCGTGTTGGAGCTCGACGCGGGGGCCCAGTTCGTCGGTTCGCGCGTGCCCCTCGATCGCGAGCTCGACGCCGCAGGCGGCGCGCACCGCGTCGCGCAGCGCGCGCGCTGCTCGGACCGCGGCGTCGTCGGCGCCCGGTCGCAGCGCGATGGGCAGGCCGTCCCGCAGCGCGAACGCGCCGGGCCGCGCACGCACGCGCCGGGGTGCGGGCAGGAGCGGCGGCAGAGCGGTGGACGGCGACGCGGGCGACATCGGGGCGTGAGCTTAGCGGTTCGTCGCCGGATCCTGGAACGAGGAACGCCCGGGCCGACACCTCGCAAAACGCGAGGGGAGGGGCTGTCGGCCCGGGCGCATGAGTGCCGCGTGTGTCGGCGCCTCGCACTCCGCGAGGACAGGGTCAGCCAACGTGCGCGGAGTCCTTCCCTCGTTCACCCGAAGCGACGAGAGAGCAAGCGCCGTGCCAGTGCGCGCGTGCCGGCGAAGCGGCCGGAAACCCCGTTTCGCGGCCTGGGGCGCCCCGGCCGCATCACGCGCTGGCAGTCCGTCGGCAGTGGACCGGCGCGTCGGTGACACAAATTGCGGCTGCCGCGCTCGCGTCTGCGGACCCGCGCTCGGGCCCGCGGCGCAGCGCCGCGCCTGCACGCTCCCCCGCTCAGCCCGGATTCCGCCTCGACCCGCGCGCCAGGCGCGCGGCGAGCGCCGCGATGT
>CP070734.1:736937-744161 GCA_020347605.1 Deltaproteobacteria bacterium
CTGCGCCGAACGCGGGCCGGCGCGGACGTCGGAATCGTCGTCCAGATCGAACACGGAGAGCTCCTCGATCTCGGAGTCCGCGTCGCGCCCGCTCCCGGCGCGGTGCGCACGCCTGAGATCCTCCGCCGCCGCTCGCGCCGGCCGCGCGGCCTCACGCGGTGCGCGGGGCCGCGGGCCGCGGTCTTCACGGGGCGACTCGCGACGCTCGGCGGTGGAGATGCTCGGCCGTGCGAGCCGGGGAACCAGGACGGGCACCCGAGCCGACGCACCCTGGATCTCGAGCAGGGCCACGTCCTGGCGCAGTACCGCCAGCACCCGCTCCACCGCGGCATCGAAGCGCTCGGCCGCGAGTACGAGGCGGCACTCGTCGAAGCGGACCGGCGGCGCGGCGTGCGCCAGGATCGAGGCCAGCGTGGGTCGCAGCATCACGAATGCGCCGAGCACCGAGGCAAGCCGTTCCAGCCCGAGCTGCGAGCGCACGGCCGCGACGACGGGGCGCCCGTCCGCATCGACGCCCACCAGGTCCACGGTGGCGGTCTCGGCGCCGGCCTCGGGCCAGCGCACCGCCGAGCGCAGCTCGAGCGCTTCGATCAATCCCGGCAGGGCCCGCGCCCGCAGACCGTCCTCGCTGTCGCGCAGGCGGCGGTCGTTCAGCAGCTTGCGCAGGTTTCCCTCGAGACCGTCCAGCGCCGCCGCGAGCTTGTCCTCGCTGAGACGCTCGCGGGAGCGCCTCGGGAGCACCGTCTCGAGCTCCACCTCGCCGTCGGCCGCGCGCAGCAGCGCGGCGCGGCGTGCGAACAGCACCAGCTCGATGCCGCGAGCCGAGCCCCGCACGGCGCCTTCGTGCTTGGCGGCCAGGCCCCGCAGGCTCTCCGCCGCCCGTTCCAGGAGGGCCCGATCCCGCGCGCTGGCCACCTGCCGAATGGCGTCCGAAACCGGCAGGATGCCCGGCTCCGCGGGCGCATCCAGGGGGATCTCGGTGGGCCGATCCCCGAGCAGCGGCAGCGGAGCGGCGCGAAAGCGGAACGGGAGCGCGCCGATCAACGCCAGACAGCGGCGCGCCGCATCGGACCACTGCGGCGCGAGCGCGACGGCATCCCCGTCGAAGCCCTCGTCCTGCGCGAGGCGCGTCGCGAACGCCAGGGTCGCGAGCGTCGCATCCAGCCCGGACTCGGGCGCGATTCCGACCACGACCCGGCGGCCGTTCGCACCCACGCCCGCGCCGATTCCTGCCAGCGCCGGGGGAATCTCCGGCGCGGTCTGCGGGTCGGCCGCCTCCGCGGGGATCAAGCCCGCGCGAGCCGCCCCGTCCAGCGCGCGCGCGACGTCCAGCACCGGCTCGCGGCGACCCGTTTCCCTCTTCCTGCCAAAGCGACGTTTCACCTGACGATCTCCCGGATTCTCGCCGGCGTCGCGCCGGGCCCTCGGCCCGTGACGCTCGTCCGAATCCATGAATTGTTGATGGTACGGGCGAGGCGGGGCCTACCCGAAGAATCCACTCGAAGTGTTGCAGAACCCGCCCCGCGGGTCACGCGGCGTCCCCGTCCGAGGGAGCAAGACTCAGCACCTCCTCCGCCACCAGTGCGGCCGTCGCCTCCAGCACCAGGCGCTGAAGATCGAAGTAGAGCCGGTCGCTTCCGACCGCGGCCGCAACGTGTTCCGTCTGGTTGGCGCACGCGAGCAGGATGCCCCCGAGCAGCTTGCGATCCTTCACGATCTGCTTGACCACGCTGTTCCAGCGTCCCACCGGAACCTCGAGCTTCAGATCACGCAAATCCTGCAATTCCCCGGAAAGCCCGTCTTTTTGCAGGGTCAGCAATATCGAGTCCGCCCCCTTGGAGAGCGAGGCCATCCAGGCTTTGCCGCGCGCGAGCAACACGACCGCGCTCCTATGGTTTGACGAGCAGGGACGACTCCTCCCGCTCGCGTTCCTGACGTTCGAGAGCCTCGAGGACGGGCGCCAGCGCCCGCTCCAGGAGCGCCCGCGCCACCGGACTGCCGGCCCGTCCATCCTGGCGCAGCTCGTCCGCGGCGGCGAGGCATGCGCGTGCCTCGTCGACGCGATCCGACTTCCATAGCACGTAGGCCGTCTCGTCGAAGCGGTGCGCCGTGCACTCGGCCCGCGCGGGATCCAGCAGCTCGTCGACGGACTCGCGCAGGACCGCCTCCACCCGCTCGTTCTGCTGCAGCTTCGAAACGATGATCCGACCCCCGCTCGACTCCCGCACGCGCTCCGCCACGCGCTCGAGCTGCGCGAGCGGCGGCGGCCAGGGTCCGACCACTCCCTCCCGGATCAGCGTCACCGCGTCGCGGGTCTGCGCGTCCTCTCCCGCGCCCGACAGCGCCTGCCGCGCGAGCGCACCGGGCGTGGGCGTGCCGGCGGGGACGTCCGTGAGCCGGGCCCTCCACTCGGCGAAGGCTCGCGGCACCGAGCGGTCGCTGGGCTGCGCGGTCGCGACGCGCGCGATGAGCGCGCGCACCGCCTCGGGCGGCGCGGGCGCGGCGGCGCGGCGGGCGTCGCCCCCGAGGTCTCGCATGAAGCGACGCGCCTGACTGCGATTCGCCGTGTAGACCTGGCACTCGATCACGCCCCGCTCCTCGTCGAGCGCCAGCTCGAAGACCCGGACACCGCCGCCCGGGTGCGGCTCCACCAGGTAGACCAGGCGGGTGCCGCGCGGATCGAGCGGCGTCACGAAGGCGCCCTCGAGCCGCTCCTCGAGCTGGGGCAGCTTCGCGACGACGGGCTCGACCGTCGGCTCGGGCACCTCGAGCCCGCGCGACCGCAGCCGGTGCCGGGTCCGCCGCAGGGCCTTGCGTCCCGGCTTGCTGAGCGTCGCGGCGTCGATTGCGCCGAGGGCGCTCGAGCCGCCCGGGTCCGCGCACCACGCGGCGGCGAGCTCGTCTGCCGCCGCGGGCTCGTGCTCGAAGAGCCAGTGCAAGAGCCGCACCGCGGCCGTGGGCGAGAGATTCGAGAGCAGGCGGTCCGGATCGCCATTGGCCGGTCGAATCACATCCCCGTCGTCGGGCAGCGCCGATGCTGCGCGCTCCAGCGCTTCAGGCAGGCTCATCCCCGGCCTCCGTTCGAACCCATTCGAGATACGGCTCGCTTCCGCCGACGCCGGGCAGCGCGAGCACCTCGGGAAGATCGTAGGGGTGCAGCGCGTTCACGCGCGCGCTGAGCCGCTCCAGGCGATCGCTCCGCGTCTTCGCGATCAACAGCACCTCGGGGTCGTCGTGCAGCCGGCCCTCGTAGCGGTAGATCGATCGAACGCCCGGCACGACGTTCACGCATGCGGCGAGCCGCTCCTCGACGAGCGCGCGCGCCAGCCGGGCGCCCGTCTCGGCGTCGGGCGCCGTGATGAGAACCGTCCGGACCCCGGTGTCAGGCGGGCGCATCGGAATCCCGGAGACGGCGGTGTTCGGCCAGCGCGAAGCGGTCCGTCATGCCCGCAATGTAGTCGGCGATCGCGCGCGCCCTTCCGTCCGTGTCGAACCGATCCGGGACCTGGGGCGGAAGTCGCGCGGGGTCTTCCGAGTAGATCCGATACAAATCGGCGACCACCCGCTCCGCCTCGCGACTCATGCGCGTGACCTCGGGGTGGTGATACAGGTTCTTGCGCAGGAAGCGCTTCAGGTGCAGGAAGCGCCGCTCCATCTCCTTCGAGAAGCGCACGAAACGCCGGCGCGCGTTCCGCACCTCCTCCGCGGAACGCAATCCCGCCGCCGTGAGGCGCTCGGCCGTGGCCTCGACGAGATCGGTCACCAGCTGGTTCAGGAGCGCGAGGACGGTCTGCGCGTTCAGCACCGAATCGCTGACGGGGCCCAGGCGCCTGCGCGCGTCCGCGCGCAACGCGCGCCAGTAGGGCTCGGTGTCGAGTTGCTCCATTCCGAGCAGCCCGGAACGCAGACCATCGTCGAGGTCGTGGCTCGTGTACGCGATCTCGTCCGAGACGTCCGCGAGCTGCGCCTCGAGCCCCGGCTGTCGCGTCTCGGGCGGCAGCGGCACCGCATGCTCCCAGGACCGGCCGTGCTTCACGATTCCCTCGCGCGTCTCGTACGTCAGGTTCAGACCCCGGAACCCCGGGTAGCGCTCTTCGAGCAGATCCACGGCGCGCAGACTCTGACGGTTGTGGTCGAAGCCGCCGACCTCCCGCATCACGCGGTTCAGCGCACGCTCCCCGGCGTGGCCGAACGGAGTGTGGCCGAGATCGTGCGCCAGAACGATGGCCTCGGCGAGATCCTCGTTCAGGCGCAGCGCGCGGCTGATCGTACGGGCGACCTGCGCCCCCTCGAGCGTGTGGGTGAGACGGTTCCGGTAGTGGTCGCCCTCGTGGTAGATGAAGACCTGCGTCTTGTATTCGAGCCGGCGGAAGGCGCGCGAGTGGACGATGCGGTCGCGATCGCGCTGGTAGGCGGTGCGGTAGGGGTGCTCCGGCTCCGGCACCACGCGACCGCGGGACTCCACGCTGCGCAGGGCGAACGGGGCGAGGCGCTCGCACTCCTCCTTCTCGAAGTGTTCCCGCGTCCGGATCGCGCTCATCGCGCCGGAGCGTCCGCGTCGTCCGGCTGACGAAGCACGCGCTCCAGCTGATCCCGCGATTCGTCGTCGATCCGGTCGAGCGGCGGCCCCCCCGGCCACTCGAGCAAGATCGCGTAGAGCCCCGCCACGGCGATGCCGAGGCCGATCGTGAACAGCAGCCAGCGAGGCACGACGGACGTCTCCCTTCGAGTAGAACCTGAACTCTGACGAGGCCGGGGGGCAGCGGGAACCGAGGCCGAAAAAAAGGGTACGCAGGGGGTTTCTGGGTGTCAACGGGAGCCGCGCGCGGTGCGGGGGGTGTACCGGTGCGCCGGGCCGGTAGAATGGCGCCGCCATGGCCGTCACGTCCTTCCCCACTCGACTGCTGCTCGGACCGGGGCCCTCGAACGTGTCCGCGCGCGTGCTGGAAGCGCTCGCGCAGCCACTGGTCGGGCACCTCGACCCGGCATTCCTGGCGACGCTCGACGAGGTGCAGGAGCGGCTGCGCCGGCTCTTCGGAACGCGCAACGAGCTGACGCTCCCGCTCTCGACGACCGGCAGCGGGGGCATGGAGGCCTGCCTGGCGAACCTGCTCGAACCCGGAGACCGGGCCGTGGTGGGCGTCGCGGGCGTGTTCGGGGAGCGCATGTGCGAGGTGGCGCGGCGCATCGGCGCCGACGTGACGCGCGTCGAGACCGAGCCCGGCACCGCGCTCGACGCAGCGGCCATGCGCGAAGCGATCGCGCGCACGGAGCCCGTCGTGGTGGCGTTCGTGCACGCCGAGACGTCGACGGGAGTCTGCCAGCCGGTCGAACCGATCGCGCGCCCGGCGCGCGAGGCCGGCGCCTTCGTGGTGCTCGACTGCGTCACCTCCCTCGCCGGCCTGCCCCTCGCGCTCGACGCCTGGGGGGTCGACGCCGCCTACAGCGGCACGCAGAAGTGCCTGTCCTGCCCGCCCGGCCTGTCGCCCGCCAGCTTCGCACCGCGCGCACTCGAGCGCGTCGCCGCGCGTCGGCGGCCGGTGCAGAGCTGGTACCTCGACGTCTCGCTGCTCGCCGGGTATTACGGCTCCGAACGCGTCTACCACCACACCGCGCCGGTTTCGATGATCGCCGCCCTGGCCGAAGGGCTGCGCCGGGTCGAAGAGGAAGGCATGGCGGCCCGCGAAGCGCGACACCGGGAGGCGTCAGCGGCCCTGCTTCGCGAGCTCGAGCCGCTCGGCTTCGCGCCCCTGGTCGAGGCGCGTGTCCGGCTGCCCATGTTGAGCGCCATGCGCCTGCCGGACTGGGTGATCGCCCGCGGCGAGGCCCGCCTGCGGCGCGAGCTCCTCGAGCGGCACGGCATCGAGGTCGGCGGGGGTCTCGGCAAGCTGGCCGGCTCGATCTGGCGCATCGGCCTGATGGGCGAGAACGCGCGCCTGTCGAGTGTCGAGCGCCTGGTCGCGGCGCTGCGCCGCGAACGCGGCTGATCCGGCGCGCGCCGCGGAGTCCGGCACGCCGCCGTGCATGCGCGCCAGCGGCGGCACGCCGGCCAGCACGCGCGCCTCGTGCTCCGCGAGCTCGCGCAGCCGCCGGCGAACCGCGTCGGCCGGAGCGACGCGACGCGCGAGCTCCACGAATAGCCGGTGGTGACGCGCCTCCGCGGCGAGCAGGCCCCGGTACAGGCTGCGCAGCTCGGCGTCGGGGGCGGCCGCCGCCAGCAGCCCGAGCCGCTCGCCGCTGCGGGCTTCGATCAGCGCGCAACACAGCAGCAGGTCGAGCAGCCGTGCGGGCTCGGCGCTGCGCGCCGCGGCGCGGAGCCGGCGCGCGTAGGGTCCGGGCCTCAGACTGCGGAACCGCAGGCCGCGGCGGGCCAGCCGGCGCACGACGGCGTCGAAGTGCAGGTGCTCCTCGCGCGCCAGCCGGCCGAGCGGCTCGCGCAGGAACGCCCGCTCCGGGTAGCGGCGAATCAGGCTCTGCGCCGTCGCGGCGGCCTTGCGCTCGCAGTGGGCGTGATCGATCAGGAGCTCGTCGACGTGCGCGAGCGCGTGGGCGACCCAGCGCGGGTCGGTCGGCGCGGCGAGATTCAGCACGCGCGCGAGCGTAGCGGTTCGGGTCGGCGGCGCCGCGCTCGGCTGCGGGCCAGCGACTATACTCGCGCCGCTGCATGGACCACCCGGACCCCGCCGCGGACTCCGCTCCCGACCGTTCGGAACGCATCGGTGCCGACGCCGTGGTGATCGGCTCGGGCGCCGGCGGCGCCCCGACTGCCGCCGTGCTCGCCGAAGCGGGCCTCGACGTCGTGCTGCTCGAGGCGGGACCGCGCTTCACGCCGCGCGAATTCGCCCGCGACGCCGCCTCCCTGCTGCCCCGGCTCTACCGGACCGCCGCCTCCGACGCCGGTCTGGCGCTCTACGCGGGTGCGTGTGTCGGCGGCTCGACGGTCGTCAACGACTGCCTGTGCTGGCGGCCGCCGCCCGAGGTGCTCGCGGCCTGGCGCGGCGCGCACGGGCTGGTCGGGCTCGCGGACGACGTGCTGGAGCCGTTCGTCGAACGCGTCTGGCAGGACATCCACGCGTCGCCCACCGGCCGCTCCAATCTCAATCGCAACGCCCATCGGCTCGAGCTCGGCGCGAGGCGCCTCGGCTGGGCCGCCGCGCCGATGCCGCGCAACGTGCGCGGGTGTCGCGGCAGCGGCGAGTGCTTCACCGGCTGCCGCAGCCGCGC
>CP070734.1:744261-751482 GCA_020347605.1 Deltaproteobacteria bacterium
ACGCCGTTCACGAAGGTCCCGTTGCGGCTGCCCAGGTCCATCACGCCGAAGCGCCCCGCGGCGGGGTCGATCTGAAGCATCGCGTGCTTGCCGGAGATGCTGGGGTCCGAGAGCACGAGGTCGGCGCAGTCGACGTCGCGCCCCAGGATCAGGTGCCGCTCCTTCAACAGGAAGCGGCGACCGATCTCGTCGCCCTGGACCACCACCAGCACGGGCGTGCGCCGCTTCGCCTCGCTGCGCAGCCGCTGCGCGATGGCCAGAACCTGGGTTTCGCCCTTCTCCTCGGCCACCCTGCCCCCTTAGGGGAACTTTTCGTGCCCGGCGCGGCGGGGCTTTAGACGCATCGCGGCGTCGCGGCGCGCGCGGCTCGCGCGGCGGCAGCCCGGCGGAAGCGGAGCGGCAAGGTCCGCGGACCCGCGGGGGGCGATAGACTCCCCGCGTGCCGACCTACGCCGCCGACCTCGACGACGTGCGCGCCGCAGCCGCGCGCATCGAAGGCGTGGCCCACCGAACGCCGGTCGCGACCTGCGCGACGCTGGATCGACGCGCAGGGCGAAGCCTCTTCCTCAAGTGCGAACACCTGCAGCGCGCCGGCGCCTTCAAGTTCCGGGGAGCTGCGAATGCCGTGGGGCGGCTGCCCGCCGCGTCGGCGGCGCGCGGCGTGATCACGCACAGCTCGGGCAACCACGCACAGGCGCTCGCCCTGGCGGCGCGCCTGCGCGGCGTTCCGGCGCACGTGGTGATGCCGCGCGACGCGTCGCCCGTGAAGCGACGCGCCACGCTCGAGTACGGCGCGAACGTCCGCGACTGCGCGCCGACGCTCGAGGCGCGCGAGGAGACGGCGCGCGCCCTCGCGGACGAGACCGGCGCGCGCTTCGTCCACCCCTACGATCAGCCCGAGATCATCGCGGGACAGGGAACCGTCGCACTCGAGCTGATCGAGCAGGCCGGGCCCCTCGACGCGATCCTGGCCCCCGTCGGCGGCGGCGGTCTCGTGGCGGGGATCTGTGTGGCGGCGCAGAGCCTGGCCCCCCGGCTTCGCGTCTTCGCGATCGAGCCGGCCGGCGCCGACGACGCCGCGCGCTCGAAGGCCGCCGGGAGGCGAATCCCGCAGACGGCGCCCCGCACGATCGCCGACGGGCTCTTGACCGGCCTCGGTGAGCTGACCTGGCCGATCCTCCGCGACCGCGTGGAGCGGGTCATCACGGTGCGCGAGGCGGAGATCGTGCAGGCGATGCGGCTCGCCTGGGAGCGCGCGAAGCTCCTGATCGAGCCGAGCGCCGCGGTGGCCGTGGCGGGTGCGCTCAGCCCCGAGTTCCGCGCGCTGCACGGCGTCGAGCGGGTCGGAATCGTGCTCTCGGGCGGCAACGTCGACCTCGACGCCCTGCCCTGGTAACGCGCAGACGCCGCGCTGGGGAGGATCGTGCAGGTTCGACACACGACCGGCGACTGGACGCGGCTCATGGCGCTGGTCTTCATCTGGGGCACCTCCTTCCTGCTGAACCGCATTGCGGTCGAGGGTGTGCCGCCGACCACGGTCGTGGCGGGGCGGGTCGTGATCGCCGCCATCGCCCTGCGTGCGACGGTCTTCGCCGCGGGCCTCGCACTGCCACCGCGCGGCCGCATCTGGCTCCACTTCCTCGTGATGGCGCTGCTGGGAAACGCCATCCCGTTCTTCCTGATCACGTGGGGCCAGGAGCGCATCGACAGCGGACTGGCCGGAATCCTGATGGCGGTCATGCCGCTGACCACGCTGGTGCTCGCGCATTTCTTCGTGGACGGCGAGCGGATGACCGGGCGCCGGGCCACGGGCTTCGCGATCGGCTTCGTCGGGCTGGTCGTCCTGATGGGCCCGGACGCGCTGCGGGCGCTGGGCGGCAGCGCGAGCGACGTCGCCCGGCAGGCCGCCGTGCTGTGCGGCGCCCTCTGCTACGCCGCGAACACGATCGTCGCGCGCAAGCTGCCGGGAACGCAGCCGCTGGTGGCGTCGGCCGCCGTCATGCTGCTCGCGAGCGCCGCCATGGTGCCGGCCGCCGTCGTGGTGGACGCCCCGTGGCGCCTCGCACCGCGACCGGAGAGCGTGGCGTCGGTCGTCTGGCTGGGCGTGGTCTCGACCGCGGCGGCGACGATCCTCTACTTCAGCGTGATCGCCTCGGCGGGGCCGACCTTCCTGTCGCTCATCAACTACATGATCCCGTTGGTCGCGGTGCTGGCGGGCGTCGCGGTGCTGGGCGAAGAGCCGACCGGGCGGGCGCTCGCCGCGCTGCTGCTGATCCTGGCGGGTGTCGGACTCAGCCAGCTCGTCAGCCAGGCCACCGCGACGCGCCTTCGGGATTAGGCGCGGGGCCCGTATACTGGCCGAGCGCACCCGCCAGACCAGGAGACCGGCCATGCAGCTGCCCGAGCACGGAATTCCCGACGGCGAGCTCTTCGCCGAGATGCGAGCACGCAAGAAGCAGGACGCCGACTGGGAGGGCGGCCGGACCTTCAGCCTGATCTATCCGGCCGGCAAGGAGGTGGACGCGGTCCTGCGGCGCGCCAACGAGATCTACGTGTTCGAGAACGCGCTGAATCCGTTCCGCTTCCCGAGCCTCCGGCAGATGGAGGACGACGTGATCTCGATGACGCTCGGCCTCCTGAACGGCGGCGAGGGCTCCGGGGGCGCGATGACCTCGGGCGGGACCGAGAGCATCCTGATGGCGGTGAAGACGGCCCGGGATCGCGCGCGCGCGGAGCGCGGCGTGAGCGCGCCGCGGCTGGTCGCGCCGGTCTCGGCCCATCCCGCCTTCGCCAAGGCGGCGAGCTACCTCGGGCTCGAGCTGGTGCAGATCCCGCTCGGCCCGGATCTGCGCGCCGACGTCGATGCGGCGCGACGGCTCATCGACGACGACACCGCGCTCGTGGTGGGATCGGCGCCGAACTACCCGTTCGGAACCGTGGACCCGATCCCGGAGCTGGCCGCGCTCGCGGCCGAACGCGGCATCTCGTTCCACACCGACGGCTGCCTGGGCGGCTTCCTGCTGCCGTTCCTCGAGCGGCTCGGCGTCCCGGTGCCACCCTGGGACTTTCGCGTTCCGGGCGTCACCACGATCTCGGCCGACGTACACAAGTACGGCTACGCGACCAAGGGCGCGTCCGTGATCGCGCATCGCGACCGCGACCCGCTCAAGAAGTACCAGCTCTTCGTGTACGACCGCTGGCCCGGCGGACTCTACGGCTCGTTCGCGATGGCCGGCGCGCGCCCCGGTGCGCCGATCGCCGCGGCGTGGGCGGTGATGCGGTACCTCGGTCGCGACGGCTACGAACGGCTCGCGCGGCAGATCCTCGACACGGTGGACAAGATCCGCGGCGGCATCGAGGCGATCCCCGGGCTCTCCGTGCTCGGCGACCCCATCATGAGCGTGTTCGCCTTCGGCTCGGACGTCGTCGACATGATGGCGGTGGGCGACGCGATGGACGACCGCGGCTGGTGTCTGGACCGCCAGAAGGGACCCGACGCGCTCCACATGATGCTCTCGCCGGCCCACGCGAGCATCGCCGACTCGTTCGTCTCGGATCTGCGCGAGGCGGTCTCGCACCACGGCCCGTCGCGCGGTGTGCAGGCGCGCTACAGCTAGTCGGCCGACGGAAGTCGGCCGAGGCGCAGCGCAAGCCGTCCGCAGGACGGCGCGCCGTGAGCCGGAGGCGAACGGAGCGGGCGCCCGCCGGGCGTGCAGGCGAGCGAAGGCCGGAAGCCCGAGTCCGAGCGAGGAGCGAGGACGAGGCCCGGCGTGGCTAGGACGTGGCCGGTTGACGCGTGAAGGGCTCGAGCAGCTCCGCCACCTCGGCGGCCGAGGAGAAGCGATCGTCCGGTCGCTTGGCCATCATGCGCTGGATGATCTCGGCGAGACCGTCGGGTAGATCCTGGATCTGCTCGCGCAGGTCGGGCGCCGGCGTGTGGCGATGGTGGTACGCGACGTCGCCCTCGGGAAAGGGCACCTGGCCGGAGAGCAGCTCGAAGAGCGTCACGCCGAAGGCGTAGATGTCGGCGCGGTGATCCACCGCCTCGCCCATCGATTGCTCCGGAGCCATGTAGTAGGGCGTCCCGCCGACGATCGTCGAGGCGCGCCGCACCTCCTCGATCATCTTCGCGAGTCCGAAGTCCATGATCTTCACGACCTTTTCCTTCGTGAAGAACAGGTTTGCGGTCTTGATGTCGCGGTGGACCACGCGCCGGCTGTGCGCGTACTGGAGCCCGGCCGCGATCTGCACGGCGAGCCGCGCGGTGTCTCGCACGCGCAGCCGACCGCGCTTGCTGAGGATCGCGTTCAGCGGGAATCCCTCGAGGAGCTCCATGGTGATGAAGAAGATTCCCTCGACCTCGTCGGCATCGTAGACCGTGACGATGTTGGTGTGGTTGAGCCCCGCGGCGGCCTGGGCCTCGCGCAGGAAGAGCTTCACCGCCTTGGGGTGATCGCGCAGGTTCTCGGGCAGACGCTTGAGCGCGACCACACGCGACAGCCGCTGGTCGCGCGCCTTGAAGACGACGCCCATCCCGCCGCGCCCGATCTCCTCGAGTAGCTCGTAACGCCCCTCGCGCGCGAAGCCGTCCGGAACGCGCGTCGCGGTCGTGGCGCCCGACGCCGCGTGCTGCTGCACGGTCAGCTTCTTCTTCAGCTCCTCGATGCGCGTGGTCAAGTTCGGGAACGACGGTTGGCTGCGCCGCAGCGCCTCGAGCGCATCGATCGCGCGGCTGAACTCCTCGGCGCGCTCCCACAGGTCGGCGACGCGTGCGATCCGCTGGGCGATCTCCACCGCGTCGCCGCCGGTCGAGATCCGCTCCTGCAGCTTCGCGGCCGCGTGATCGAACTGGCCCTCCTCTTCGTAGATGTCGACCAGGAGGTCGCATGCCTCGACGAAGTGCGGATCGTCGCGCGGAACCGTCTGGAGCACGCGCGTCGCGACGGGGCGCAGTCCGTGCTCGATCGCGATCTTCGCCGCTTCGAACACCGCGCCGCTGCGCTCGACGGCCCCGACCCACTTCGGGACGTCGCCCGCCTCGCGGTAGCACTCGGCGGCGCGC
This sequence comes from Deltaproteobacteria bacterium, assembly GCA_020347605.1. Lineage (GTDB taxonomy): Bacteria > Myxococcota_A > UBA9160 > UBA9160. The sequence goes on from CP070734.1 coordinate 749,324, forward strand.
TCGAAGTCGCGCGCGCCCTCGAAGGCGTTTCCGGCGCGCAGCAACTGGCCCGCGGCCCGGTACATCTCGGCGGCGCGCACCGGCTCGCCGGCCTGCTCGAACGAGCGCGCCGCGCGGTCGAACTGGCGTTGCGCCGCCCAGCGCTCGGCGGCCTCGAGACTCCGCCCGGCCGACTCGAAGTGCTCGGCGGCGGTGGAGGCCTCGCCCTGTTCGTCGTGGAGCCGCGCCAGCAGCAGACTCGCGACCTGGGTCTGGTCCGACTGTTCGAGCGCCTGCGCCGCGGCGTTGAACTCGGCCTGCAGGTACGGCTGCACGGCGTCGGGACAGTTGGTGAACAGGAGATGCTCGGGGTCGCCGAGATCCACCTCGACGCTGGTGGGCTGGTACGAATCGACCTCGAGCGGCACCTCGGCCACGCGGTCCTCGGCGCCGACCACGATGTGATGGGAGCCCGGTTGGAGCGGGAGGTTTGCCACTCCGTCCCGCGCGTAGCGATGCGAGAGCGGGAGACCGCGCGCCGCGACGGCCGCCTCGGCGACCGGGGCGCCGTTCCGGACCACCCGAACGGTGATCGGACACTGCTTGGGACGGAAGTCGAACTCGCGCAGCGCGGTGCCCCGCCGTCGCACGAAGATGGGCCGCTCCTCGAAGTGATCCGCGATCACGTCGAGGGTGTTCGGGTCCTGGATCACGCCCTCGACGGTGACGAACCAGCGCCCCGACCGGATGCCGCGGAACTGGGTCTCGCGGCTCACCATGTAGTGTGCGGTCGCGGTCGAGGTGCGACCGGTCTGCACCCGATCGCCGCGCGCCTGGCGCTTGAAGCGGCCCTTGCGGTCCGCGATCCGGACGCTGAACGTACCGCGCAGCTCCGGCGGGTACTCGAGCGTGACGACGAGATCGCCGCGGCCGCGCACGAACACGATTCCCAGCAGCAGCGCCAGGAGACCTCCCACGACGTAGAGCGCCCGTAGCCAGGCGCCCCGCGACGTCGTGCGGGCGGTCCAGCGGTCGATCGGGCGCTGAATCGATTCCGGCAGGGCATTCTTCGCCGACAGCAGCGCCCCTTCCACCCGCTGGCCCAGCTCGACGAGGCGCTGGACCATGGGATGGCGCGCGAGCTCGGGGAGCCGCGCGTCGGCGTCGCCCGGGGCGCGCGCCGGCTCCGGCTGGGCCTGCTCACGCCCACCAGTCGCCGACTGCGCGCCGGCGTCCGGGGACGCCAGAGCGACGAAAAATACTGCTGCAAGTATACTTGCAGCGATAGTTGCCGATTTCGAACGAGCCATCGGACTGCGCATTTCATCGGATCGACGGGCCTTTCGATTGAGCCCCGCGAGCCCGAAAGAGCGCGCTGCGCCGGGCCGCGAGCCCGCGGCGAAGCTGGTAGGATGAGCCCTCACGCCGGCGGGCGCGGGACGCTCCCGGCCCGTTGCAGGAGCGTCGACGGGATTCCCCAGATCGGATCGGGGAGCGTTCGACGACCGATCGTGGGGTTCCCTCCGGATGACCGAAACGTTCCGCGCCTCCGCGTCGCGCGCCGTGCAGCGACGCTTCGCCCTCGCCTTCGTTCTCTTCTTCGCCTCGGGAATGGCGGGGCTCATCTACCAGATCGTCTGGTCGCGTCTGCTGACGCTGGTGGTCGGCGTCAGCATCTTCGCGGTCACGGCGGTGATCTGCACCTTCATGGCGGGCCTCGCGCTGGGCTCCTACCTGATCGGCCGCACCGGGGATCGCTGGGGCGACCCGCTGCGCGCCTACGGCGTGATCGAGGGCGTGATCGGCGTGTACGCGGCGCTCACGCCGTGGATCTTCGAAGCCATCCAGCCGCTCTACGCGTCGGCCTTCCGGGTGTTCGAGGGACCCGGCCTGAACGCGTTCCGGATCGTGCTGAGCGCGCTGGTGCTGCTGATCCCGACGGGTCTCATGGGCGGTACGCTGCCGCTGCTCGCGCGCGCCGTCACCGCGCGGGACGATCGCGCGGCGCGCGGCGTGGGGCGCCTGTACGCCGTGAACACGCTCGGCGCCGTGGCCGGCTGCCTCGCCGCGGGCTTCCTGCTGCTGTCCGAGGTGGGGATCCGCGGCTCGCTCTTCATCGCCGCGGCCATGAACCTGGCGATCACCGCCCTGGCCTTCCTGGCGCCCCGCATGCCGAGCCC
>CP070734.1:751582-758750 GCA_020347605.1 Deltaproteobacteria bacterium
GGTGGCGCCGCTGCGCGGCGTCCTGCTCGGGGTCTTCTTCACGGCGGTCGGGATGCTCGTCGATCCGGCGGCGGCCTGGGCGCACTGGCCGGCGGTGTGCCTGTACATCCTCGGCGTCGTCGTGTTGAAGGCGGGCATCGTGGCGGTGTTGGTCGCCTTCGTACTCGGTCAGGGGATCCGGGTCGGCGTGCTGACCGGACTGGCGCTCGCGCAGACGGGGGAGTTCTCGTTCGTGCTGGCTGCGGCCGCGCACGGCGCCGGGCTGCTGGAGCCGTGGCTCCAGCAGACGTTCGTGGCGGGCTCGGTGGGAACGCTGCTCGCGACCCCTTTCCTGCTCGCCAGCGCGCCGCGCCTCGCCTCCTTCCTGGGTCGCGGCGCCGACCGCCGCGCGCCGCCGAGCGTCGCGGAGGCGCAGCTCTCGGACCACGCCGTGTTGATCGGCTTCGGCTTCGCGAACCGGACCCTGGCGCGCGTGTTGGGCACGCGCGGCGTTTCGTACGCGGTGGTGGAGGCCAATCCGCGCACCGTGCAACAGTCCCCCGAGCCGCAGGATCGGCTCATCTACGGAGACGCGACCCGCCGCTCGATCCTCGCGCGCGTCGGCGTTCCCCGCGCCGGCCTGGTCTCGGTTGCGATCTCCGATCCGGTCGCCACCCGCGAAGTCGTGACGCTGGTGCGCGCGCTGAATCCGCAGGCCACCGTGATCGTGCGCACGCGCTACGTGCTCGAGGTCGACCGCCTCTACGCGGCCGGCGCGAGCGTCGTCGTCGCGGAGGAATTCGAGTCCACCATCGAGCTGCTCTCCGAAGCGCTGCGCGCCTTCGGGGTGCCCGAAGGTGCGATCGGGCGCTTCGCCGCCGAGCTGCGCGAGGAGGCCTACGAGCCGATTCGCGACACGCCGACCCTGGGCATCGACCCGTGGCTGAGCGAGCTTCTGGATCAGGTCTCGACCGAATGGATCGAGGTGCCCGAGGGCTTCGAGACGGGGAGCAGCCTCGCGGACCTCCGCATCCGGGAGGAGACCGGTGCCAGCGTGCTGGCGGTCGACCGCGGCGGCGTCACCCAGCCGAATCCGCCGCCCGCCTACGTGATTCGAGCGGGCGATCGGCTGTTGGCCTTCGGCAGCGTCTCGGCCGTGGCGCGGCTGCGCGAGCGGCTCGGCTCAGCCGGGGGGCGCGGCGGGTAGGGCGACGGTCACCTCGAGGCCGCCATCCTCCGGGCTGCGGACCTGGATCGTGCCGCCCATGCGCCCGACCAGGCCCTTCACGAGCGCGAGGCCCAGGCCGGCTCCCTTCGACGTGCGCACGAGCTCGTTCTCTCCGCGATAGAAGGCCTCGAAGATCCGCGGCAGATGACGCGCGGGAATCCCCGGACCGCGATCGCGAACGCGGAGGACGACGCGCTCGCCGTCGCGTCGACACTGAACGGTGATGCGCTTGTCGGGCGCCGCATGGGCGTACTTGATCGCGTTGTCGAGCAGGTTGAAGAGCACCTGGAGCAGCGCGTCGCGGTCGAAGCGCGCAGGCGGAAGCGCCTCCTCCATCTCGATCTCGATGCGGAATCCCTCGCGCTCCGCGTGCGGGTGCAGCGTCGCCACGGCCTCGCGCACGCAGGGGCCGATCGGCCCGCTGGCGAGGTGCATCTCGCGCGACCCGCGCTCGAGCCGCGAGAACTCGAGCACGTTGTCGATGAGACGCGAGAGCCGCTCCGACTCGGCGGTGATGGTTCCGTAGTACTGACGCCGCCGGGGCTCCGGGACCATGCCGTCGCGCAGCATCTCGGCGTACATGCGAATCGCCGTGAGGGGCGTCTTGAGCTCGTGCGAAACCGCGGCCGCGAAGTTGCTGCGCCGCTCGGCGAAGCTCACCGCGACGAACACCATGCGATACAGCGCCCAGAGCCCCAGCGATCCGACCAGTACGAGCAGCACCGAGAGCGTGTACACGTACGCCGAGCCGCCCGGATCCGGCAGCGGAGCCAGGGCGAGCCGGGCGCCGAGGGCCTCGAAGGGCTCCGCGAAGCGCCGCTGGTAGAGATAGGCGTCGAGCGCGGCGTCCGGACCGTCGTCCGGCAGCCCGGCTCCGACGAAGCTCAGCTCGGCGACGCCTGCCAGGCCGCCCGCGCCGACGCCGATGCGGCGCAGGTGCGCCGTCAGCGCCGCGAGGTCGATCAGCACGCCCTGCCGGTAGCTCGTCGCGCCGAGTCGCACGCGGCGCAGCAGCGCGAAATGTCGGTCGTCGAGCGGGCGTCCCGCGAACGGCTCGTAGGTCACCTCGATCGGCGCGCCGCGCGCGGCCTCGGGCTCCGGCGGTGCGGCGTGGGCTGCGTCCGATTCGAGCCGCGCGAGGCTGCGCGCGTCGTCCCGCGCGCGCGTCGGGCTCACGCGAACCGCCGGCGACGTCGCGGGGGCGGGCGGGGCGGCCTCCTCGTCCGCGGCGGCCTCCTCGTCCGCGGCGCGCGACCCCGCCCCGCCCTCGAAGAGCTCGTACGCCCGGCGCTGCTCCACCTTGGCGCGCCTCGGCGCGCGTTCCGCGGTGCCGCGGTTGAGGGCGCTGACCGCGTCGTAGAGGGAGCGCTTGCCCGCCTCCTGCGGTGCGGCGTCCGGGGCCTGGCCCAGGGGGCGCGGCGCCTCGGCGCGCTCCAGCGCGACCGTCGTGCCGGGCGCCTGGGGTGCCACGGCGAACTCCGCGTCCGGCTCGCCGGCGCCGCCCAGGGCGGGGCGGTGCCGCTCCAGGACGGTGCGAAGCGCTCCGAGTGCGCGCTCCAGCTCGGGGACGGGACGCCAGTCGCCCGCGTGCCGGGCGAACGCCTCGTCGCGCGGCCGATGCGGGGTGTGCAGGCTTCCGTCCGGGTCGATCTGGAAGTAGCCGAGCAGGTAGGGCGCCTCGGGCAGGGGCGCCAGCGGCGAGCGGATCGGCGCCGGCCGCCCGCCCACCGCCGCCTCCGGGGCGTAGTAGAAGCGGTAGTGCTCGAACGGTCTCTCTTCCTCGCGGCTCACGAGATCGAGCAGGGCGCGCTCCATCTCGTCGAAGATCCGCGAGGAGACGAGGTCGTGACGCGCCGCGCGCTCGAGCGCCACGCTGTCGAACGCGCGCCGGACCAGCGGTACCGCGCACGCCAGCAGCGCCGCGCATACGAGCGCGAAGACGACACGGATACGCGTCATCGCGGAAGGCGCGCGCGCGGGTCGCGGGTCCTCATCCCCGTCCCGCGTAGCGGTAACCCGCTCCGCGCACCGTCTCGATCGGCGAATCTCCGTCCGCCCCGATCTTCCGGCGCAGCTTCGCGATGTGCATGTCGACGGTGCGGGTCTCGATCTTCTCGGGCGACGCGAATCCCCAGACCGTCTGGAGCAGCATGCGACGGCTCACGATGCGTCCCTCTTCGCGCGCGAGCAGGGCCAGGATCTCGACCTCGCGCGGCGTCACGTCGACGCGGGTCTCACCGCGCCGCGCGACGAGCGCGGCCGGGTCCAGCTCCCACTCGCCGAACGCAAAGCGCTCGCTGTGTGCCGCGGCGCCGCGCCCCGCGCGGCGGAGCAGCGCGTCGACACGCGCGAGAAGCTGCGCCACCGAGAACGGCTTGGTCACGTAGTCGTCGCTGCCCGCCTCGAATCCGCGCAGTACGTCCTCCTCGGAGCCGCGCGCGGTGAGCATCAGGATCGGCAGCTCGGCGCGCGCCGCGCGCAGCTGGCGGCAGACGTCGAAGCCGGAGATGCCGGGCAACATCAGGTCCAGGATCACCAGCGCGTAGCGCCCGCCGAGTCCCTCGCGCAGGCCGTCCTCGCCCGAACCCACGCCCTGCGGCGCGTAGCCGTGAAACGCGAGGGCATCGCACAGACCCCGCTGGATGGCGAGCTCGTCCTCCACCACCAGGATCTCGAGCTTCTCGGTCTGCGCCGGCATGTCGAGAGTGTAGAGCCTCTCCGCGGGGTGGACTGTAAACGGAACGTAAAACCGCGCGCGAACTGTTTACGGTCCTTTTGCCACGACGGCTCCGGTCGCGCGGTATACCGATGTCATGGCATCGACCGGCCCGGAAACCGGCTTGAACGGAGGCATCGAGATGAAGGTCCATCGCACATCGAAGTTCGCGCGTTCCGCGCTCGTCGCGGTCGCGCTGCTGCTCGGCACGCTCGCGCTGGGCGCCGTCGCGCGCCAGGCGCCGAGCGGCGTCGCGCACACGGGGAGCGGGCGCCCCCTGTCGTTCTCCGCCCCGAGCGGCGGTCCGGTTTCGTTTCGCGGGCAGCTCGACACCGGCGCCGTGCTCCAGGGAGGCGACGGCATGGTGCGCATCGAGCTCCTGCTGCGCGGCGAGCGCGCGCAGGCGTTCGAGCCTGCGCTACGTCCCACCGACCTGGTCGTGATTCTCGACCGCTCCGGATCGATGCGGGGCGCGAAGATGGCCGACGCGCGGGCTGCGATCCGCGAGCTCCTGGGAACGCTGGGTCCGCGGGACCGCTTCGCACTCGTCACCTACTCGACGGCCGCCGGTCTCGCGCTGCCCCTCGGCGCAGCCGACGCCTCGCGGCGCGAGACCTGGCTCGCGGCTCTGGCTCGCATCGTTCCGGAGGGGGGCACGAACCTCGCCAGCGGGCTCGACCTCGCGCTCGACGTCGTCGACCGCAATCGCTCGGCCGACCGCGAGCCGCGCGTCGTGGTGATCTCCGATGGCCTCGTGAACCAGGGCGACACCACGGTCTCGGGCCTGCGCGCGCGCGCGGGACGCGCCGCGGCGGGGGAGTACGTGCTGTCGACCGTGGGCGTCGGCGACGATTTCGACGCGCCGCTCCTCGCTGCGCTCGCCGATGCGGGAACCGGCAACTACTACTACCTCGCCGACGGGCGCGCGCTGGCGAGCGTCTTCAGCGATGAGTTCCTCTCCGCGCGCGAGACGGTGGCGCGTGGCCTGCACGTGCGCATCCGGCCGGGCGACGGCGTCGCCGTGCTCGACGCCGCCGGCTATCCGCTGGAGCGACACGGCGGGCTCGTGAGCTTCCGGCCCGGCGCGCTCTTCGCGGGCCAGGAGCGACGCATCTGGGTGACGCTGCGCGCGCCGAGTCGCGCGCCGGGCGAGACCGAGCTCGGGCACTTCGCGCTCGCCTACAGCGCCGGCGGCGAGCGCCACGAGATCGCGTTCGGCGAGAACCCGAGCGTTGCGTGTGTGGCGGATCGCGACGCGTTCCTCGCCGCGGTCGATGCAACGGCGTGGGAGCGCGGCGTCGCGGTCGAGGGTTACAACGCCATGCGCCAGCGGGTGGCCGAATCCGTTCAGGCCGGCGATCGCGACGGCGCCCTCGACGAGATTCGCCGCTATCGGCAGCGGGCACTGGACTACGGCATCCCGAGCGCCCGGGTGTCTGCGCAGGTCGAGGAGGCCGAGCGCCTCGGTGCGACCGTCGAGGAGGTGTTCGCCGCTCCGGAGCCCGCGCGCGAGCGCAACGCGTTCAGCAAGACGCTGAGCGAGGGCGCGCGCGACGCGCGGCGGACCGGCGGCAAGCGTTGACCCTTCCGGGGCATGGCACCCAGACGAGGAGAATCGAGATGACCATCAAACTACTGGACCGCATGACGACGTTGCTCAAGGCGGACGCCCACGGCGTGGTCGAGGCGCTCGAAGATCGCGCGCTCCTGATCAAGCAGGTTCTCCGCGAAGCCGAGCTCGAGCTGCTGCAGAAGCGCGCGCGCTGCGAGGCACTGACGGACGAGGAGCGGAGGATCTCGGAGGAGACCGCGCGTCTGCACGCGGAGGCGCGCGCGCTCGACGAAGATGTCGCGTTGGCGCTCGAGCAGGGGGAAGAGGAGCTCGCCCGTTTCGCAACGCGGCGGCTGCTCACGCGTCGCAAGGACCTGGCGCAGCTCGAGCTGCAGCTGCGCGAGGTGTGCGAAGCGCGCGAGGCGCTGCGGGAGCGCCTCGAAGCGCAAGAGCGCGCCTTCGACGACATGCGCCTGCGCGCGCGGACGCGGCTCGACGCCCTGCGGCGGCTCGACGCGTCCGGAAGCGGCCTCGAGGCGCCGGCCGTGGCCGACGAGGAAGTCGAGATCGAGCTGCTGCGGCGCAAGAGCGAAGCCCGCGGGAGGGCGTCCTGATGCGCTGGAACAGCTTCGCGCGAAGCGTCGGGTTCGCGGCCGTCGCCGCGGCGCTGGCCATCCCGTTCGTGCTCCTGCTCGGGCCCTGGCTCGGCCGGGATGGGGCCGCGGCGGCCTACGCAATCGCCATCAGCAGCGTCTACCTGGCGGGGATCGCCGCCGGCCGCCGGCGCGCGATCGCTGCCGCCGCGCTGGCGGGCCTCCTGGGCGCCGTCCTCTACGCGGTCGCGGCCTCCTTCGTCGAGCTGGCGATCGGCGCGGCCCTCGTGCTGGCGACGCTGCGCAGCGGACTTCTGTACCGGGCGCGGCGGCCCGCGCGCGCGCTCGCGTTGGAGGCCTGCCTGGGCGCCGGCGGCCTGCTTCTGGCGCGCTTCCTGGCGGACGCCTCGCTGGCGGGCTTCGCCCTCGCGGTCTGGGGCTTCTTCCTGGTCCAGAGCGTGTTCTTCCTGCTCGGGTCGAGGGCGCTGCCCGATGGGACGCCGACGGAGCGGGACCCCTTCGAGCGCGCGCAGGGGCGGCTCCTGGAGCTCCTGGAGGACGGGCTGCTCTAGGAGGGGGCGTCTTCGCGTGCGAGCGGGCCGGAGCCGGCCGCGCTCGCCGCGTCGAGCGCGATTCCGACCAGCTGGCGCAGGTCCGAGATCACGTGCGCAGGCGGGTGCGCATGGGCCGAGTCGGACGTCAGGTCCTCGATCAGCACGCTCGTCATTCCCAGTGCGTTCGCCCCCGCCACGTCGTGTGGCACGGAGTCGCCCACGAAGACGACGTCCTCGGGTCGCAGCGGTCCGGCCTTGGCGAGGGCCGCGTGGAAGATGTCGGCGTCGGGCTTGCAGGACCGGGCCTGCTCGCTCGTCGTGGTCGCGTCGACCAGCGGATCGAGGCCGCAGTGGTTCCAGAGCGCTCCGAACTGATCGTCGTCGATGTTGCTCACCACGCCCACGTGCAGACCGCCCGCGCGCAGCGCCCGGAGCGTCTCGGCGGCGCCCGGCCGCGGCGTCATGCCCGACAGCGCCACCTCGGTCTGGCCGACGTAGAAGTGCGCTCGGGATCCGGCGTTGGGCTCGACGCCGAGCGCGCGCAGA
>CP070734.1:758850-765950 GCA_020347605.1 Deltaproteobacteria bacterium
GCGCCGGCCGCGCGCGCGTCCGCGGGAGACGTGAACCCGGCCGCGCTGCGGAGCTGAGACCCGGTCTCGCCGTTGCTGGGCCGCATGAAGATGAGCGCCAGCGCGCCGCCTGCGTGCCGGGCGGCGCGGGTGGCGGCGGAGCGCAGCATGGGCGCCAGCGTGTCGGGCGAGTCGACTCCGCGCATCGACCGATCTGCGTCTCCCCCTGCTGCGTTGAACTGGCCGTCCACCGGGCCGCCTCCGAAGCCGCTAGAAGCGAGAGTCCGGCTCGATCTCCAGGCGCTCGAGCGGTCGGTCTTCCGTCGATTCCATGTCGGGGCTGGCTCCCTCGAGCGCGAGCTTCGTCTGGAAGTCGGCCGGATTCGACGCCGCGGCGAAGGCGGTCTCGGCCGAGATCTTGTTGGCTCGCAGCAGGTCGAGGAGATGCTGGTCGAAGGTCTGCATGTTCTCGGAGCGCGCGCGGGCGATGAACTCGGTGATCTCGGCCGACCGCGCAGGATCCTTGATGCACTCCTGGATCGTCCGCGTGCTGCGCATGATCTCGACGGCCGGCACCATTCCGTCCTGCTTCTTGTTGATCAAGAGTCGCAGCGAGACCACGGCCTTCAGATTGTCCGCGAGTCGAGCGCGCACCTGCATCTGCTCTTCGGGCGGGAAGAACGAGACGACGCGCCCGATCGTCGAGGCGACGTCCGCGGTGTGGATGGACGAGAACACCACGTGGCCCGTCTCCGCGGCCTTGAGTGAGGTGTCCACGGTCGCCAGGTCGCGCATCTCGCCGACCATGATCACGTCGGGGTCCTGACGCAGAGCCGCCCGCAGCGCGTCGGGAAAGGAGGCCGTGTCGGTGCCGATCTCCCGCTGCGTGATGATGCTCTTGTCGTGCGTGAAGACGAATTCGATGGGATCCTCCACGGTGATGATCTTCGCCTTCCGCTGCCGGTTGATCTCGTTGATCATCGTCGCGAGCGTCGTCGATTTTCCCATCCCGGTCGCGCCGGTGATCAACACGTAGCCGCGCCGGATCTGCGCGACCTCGCGGAGCGTGTCCGGGAGGGTGAGCTCCTCGAAGGTCCGCACGCCCAGCGGGATCACCCGCAGCACGATGTTCATGTGGCGGCGCTGCCGCGAGATGTTGACGCGGAAGCGTCCCTCGTCGGGCAGCTCGAACGCCAGGTCCAGCTCGTTGAACTTCTTGCCGCGCAGCTCCGGCTCGTTCTCGAGGAGGATCTCGGCGATCTTCTCCGTGTCCTCCGGCGTGAGCTCCTTGACGCGAAGCTCGACGAGCTGGCCGTGAAAGCGGTAGAGGGGGAGATAGCCGACCTGGAAGTGGATGTCCGAGGCACCCTTTTGCAGGCCGAGGCGCAGGAGGCGATACACCTTCTCGCGGTCCATTCCTGCCACTCCTATCCCGAGACACCGCGAGCGCTGCATGCGCCCGACCGTGTTTATCGGCCGTTTCGCCCGCGCCTTGAACGGGATCCGGGGCATTGGCGCGCCTCGGCTATACTCCCACGGGTTCCGGCCAGCCGCGGCTCGGAGGGTGAGGTGGGGCCGAACGCCCTCGCCCGGGAGAGGGGATCGAACGGATGAGCCGCTGTCTTGCGCGCAGACCGCGCGCGATCGCCCTCGCGGCCGCGCTCTCGGCCGTCGCCGTCTCCACCGCACCCCTGGCGGAGGAGCCGGTCCGAGAGGATTCCGGCCCCGCGGCACCGGCAACGGCTCCGGCGCCCCGGGTCGGGCTGGATCGCCTGCTCAAGCTCCCCGAATCGATGGACTATCGGGTCGAGCGCCACGGCGGGAGCACGCGCAACGAGTGGCAGGAGCGGTTTCGCAGCGCGCGCGCCGAGGTCGCCAGCGCGCGGGAGGCGCTCGAAGCGTCTCAGGCCAAGCTGGAGGACGTGGCCTCCGATTCGGGCACCTGGAAGCTCGCGCCCCCGGGCGTCCCCGCCGGCGCCACCGACTCGCCGCTCGACTACCAGCTGCGCCAGGACATGAAGCGCCAGCGGGACGAGCTGGCGCACGCCGAGCAGCGGCTCCAGGATCTGTCGATCGAGGCGAACCTGGCCGGCGTGCCCGAGGACTGGCGGCAGTAGGGACCCGAGCGGCGACTGCCGCGCGCGCCGCCTGTGCCGGCGAACGAACGGCCGCGGCCCCCCTCCGGACGGGCCTCGACGGGCTCGCGCGCTGCGGTTAGGCTCCGCCGACCTCGAAGCGAAACAGGGAAGGGCACTCTCGATGGCGCAGGGAAAGACGGATCTCGTTTCGGTTCTCTATATCGTCGGCGGGATCCCCGCGATGGCGCTGTTCTTCGTCGTATTCTTTCTGCTCGTCAAGCACTGCGGCCTCGCCGGCTGAGGGCGTTCGTCCCGCGCGCGGGCACCGGTCCGGAGCCGACGAGGGCGGCGCGGCCGCGGTCCCCGAGCGGCCATGCGGGTTCTGCCGGTGCGCGAGCCGGCAACAGCCGGGGCAGGTTCGCAGTTGCGCTCGCCGAACGGCCCTCATCAATTTTCTTCTTCTATTCCATATAGTTAGACTCAATTGAACGGCGCTTTCGGCCGAAGAGTTCCTCACCATGCAGAGGGCTCCCCGCGGAAGTGCACGCGCGCCCATCGGCCTGGCCGCAGGTCTCCTGATCGGTTTCGGGTGCATCTCGCCGGCGCCGGCCGACCCGATCTACTCCTACTTCGAGCCGCCCCCGACGAGCGATCCGTGGAGCCCGAAGATTGCGGGCTGGCAGGCGCGGGAGCGCCAGACCGAGGACGTCGAGGAGCTCCGCTCGCCCGGTCCCGCTTCGGTTTCGGATTCGGGCGCGCGGCGACCGGGACTCGAGGTCGAGGAAGCCGGCGAGCTGCGATCGAAGTACTTCGCGTTTCGCGCCGAGCAGAAGCGCGAGCTGGCGCGCCAGGCGGCCGCGTGGATCCAGAAGCAGGCCCGGCGCCACTACGCGCCCGACGGCGGCTTCGACCACTGGGCGACGCTGGAGGAGACGCTGGCCTCCAACGGGGACGACTGCGACGGGCTCGAGCTGCTCACCTATCACTTCCTGCGCGACATGGGTTTCCGTGCGGACGAGGTGTTTCGCGCGATCGTCCACCGGCCCGAGGACGGGCAGCACCACATGGTGACGCTCTGGTTCGAGTCGCCCGACGATCCCTGGGTGATCGACCCGACCGGCGCGATGACCGACGGCATGCCGCGCATGTCGCAGGTGCCCGGCTGGCAGCCGCTCAAGGTGTTCAGCGAGCATCGGGAGTTCAGCGCCCGCGCGCGGCGCTGAGCGCCGCTTCCCCGCCGCCTCGCCCGCATCCCGTCACGTTCCGAGCTCGAGTTCCTCCACGTCCGCGTGGTGCTCGCGCTGCGGATCGATCTGCAGGTATCGGCTCAAGGCGTGCACGCCCAGGTAGAACGGAATCGTGTCGAGCGCCGCCACCGAGAACTTGAAGACGTATCCCGAGGCGATGAACACCCACAGCTGGGGCCAGATCGGCGCCTCCGGGTCCAGCGGGATGCCCTGCGCCTGGAAGTGCGTGATCGTGATGACGGCGAAGCTGTCGATGAACTGGCTCACCATCGTCGAACCGTTGTTTCGCAGCCAGAGATGCTTCCCCCGCGTCAGCCGCTTCCAGAAGTGGAACAGGAAGACGTCGCAGAGCTGCGCCGCGAGGTAGGCGACCATGGAGGCCGCGACTGCACCCATCGCGAGCTGGCGAACCCGGTAGAAGGCGAAGCTGTACTCACCCGGATCCGGCAGGCGCGACTCGGTGCCGAGCTCGGGGACGGGCGGTAGCACGCCCGCGACCCACAGGATGAGGACCACCCACAGGTTCAGCATCAGACCGACCCACACCACGAAGCTCGCCCGGCGCCGCCCGTACAGCTCGCTGATGAAATCCGTGCAGAGGAACGTGATCGGGTAGGGCAGCACTCCGACGGCGAGTAGGAAGGGGACCTCGACGCCCGCCACCTCGAAGGACATGTCGATGAAGCGCGTGACGCCGAGGATGTTGAGCATCGTCATCGAGCCGAGGAACAGCGCGGCCAGCACGAGGAAGACCCGCTCGCGCCGGGCGTGCAGGTGGGAGGCTTCGATGGGATGGAGGCGCTGCGGTTCCGTCATCGGATGGCCAGCCTCCCAAGTTACACGGCTGGGCGCCCGACGTCATGGTCTTGCTGGACCGCGGCGCGACGGCGCGCTACTGGTTCGGTTCAATCCCGCTCGTTCAGGGCTGTCGGGGGTGAAGTGATGGCGCGCCGGCGAAGCCGTCCGGAAGATGGCAGGGCAAATGGCAAGGCGAACGGAGGCCCCGTTCGAGGCGCGCGCGCGGCGACCGAAGCGCGCGGCGCCTCGCTTCCCGTTCTGCAGAAGGAGGCGACGCATCCCTGCTTCAGCTGCCAGCTCTGCTGCACCTACATGGCCGTCGAGATCGACGCGCCCACCACCAACACCGAATACGACTACATCGTCTGGTATCTCTACCACGCGGGCGTGAGCGTCTTCATCGACTGGGAGGGCGACTGGTACCTGAAGGTGGATAGTCGCTGCGAGCATCTCACCGACGCGGGTCTGTGCGGGGTCTACGAGAACCGCCCGGTGATCTGCCGCGAGTTCTCGTTCGAGGACTGCGAGAAGAACAACACGGACGGCCCGCCGGACAAATGGCTGTTCGAGACCGCCGAGCAGTTCATCACCTGGCTGAAGAAGCAGCGCCCGAAGAGCTACGCGCGCTTCCAGGCGTTCCTGCGCCAGAAGAAGAAGCAGCTGAAGACCGCGAAGGCGCTCCGCCGCGTGAAGGTGACGGACCTCCCGCTCCCGCTCGCCTCCGCCCGCTCGCTGGATCCGGTCGGTCCCGCGCGCTAGTCGGCCGGCGAACGTCGGCCGACGCGCCCCGCACGCGGTCCGCAGGACGGCGCGCCGTGAGCCGCGACATCCCGCGCGCTCAGCGCGGGCCCTGCGCCGCCGTCTCGTCCTCGATCTCGGGCTCGAGGTCGAGCTTCTTGCGCTGCTGCTCGGCACGCTGCTTGGCCGCCGCGCGCTCCCGGTCGATCTCGAGCAGCAGCTCCCGGCGCGTCTGCTCCGCCTGCAGGCGCTCCGCTTCGATTCGCTCCCGCTTGAGCTCGACCAGACGCTGCTCCAGCAGCCGATTGCGCCGCGCGATCAGGTCTTCGGGTACGTAGGGGCCCGGCGAGCCCGGCGCGTAGTGAACGGAGAACTCGCGCTTCACCTGCTTTCCGCCGGTCGCGGTGGCGACCGCCTCGATCCGGTTCGCCCCGGCCTCGAGGGGCACGAGGGCCGTCCAGGATCCGTCGGCGTTCGTCGCGATCTGCTGCGCCGGCGCGCCGGTCGTGAGGTTGCGCACCTCCACGGATTCGAGGTTCACGAAGCGCACCTGCTCGATCACGTCGCTGAGCTCCGCCGGGTGGCGCACGGGCGTGAAGACGCCGTCGGTGCGCGCGGCCATCTCGACCGGCGCGATCGGCCGCTTGAGCGCCTGGGGACCGATCGCGAACGAGTGGATCCGCACGTCGGCGCGCGCCGCGCGGTTCGCAGCGCGAATCACGGCCCGGACGTTGTCGCGCAGGAAACCGCTGTAGGGAAGCGTCGGCTCGCCGTCCGTGAGGAAGATGACGAACTTCTCGCTGCGCGGATCCGACTGCGAGAGCGCGCCCGTGAGGCCGAGCAGCTCGATGGTGGCCTGATCGACACCGGCGGCCATGTGCGTGTTGCCCGCCGGGCCCGTCTTCAGCACCCGCTCGAGCCCGTACTCGATCTCGTCGTAGTGGCGCGTGAGCGGAACCTCGGTGATCGCGGCCGCGCGAGAGCGACCCGCCGAGAAGAGCCCGCCGGATTCGGGCGGCTCGCCGGCGAACGTGACGAGCGCGATGCGCGTGCTGCGCGGGTCGAGGCCGCGCAGGAAGTGTCGCGCCGAGGCCACCTCCGCGGCCAGGATCGAATCGCCCGGGTCGGTGCTCCCGATCCCGAATAGCGCGCCGATTCCGCCGATGCGCGGCTTGCCGACCACGCCGTTCCCGTTGATGTCGGCACCGGTGGGCTCGACCGTCGACTGCGACGTATCGATGACGAACACCACGTCGATGCGCCGGAAGTCGCCGATCGGCGCCAGCGCGCGGCCGGCGACGAATGCGCCGACCGGATCCCCGAGCACCGCCCCGTCGGGCGGGTATTCGATCTCGAGACTGAGCTCGCCCTTCTCGACCGTGACGTCGCCGAACAGGGTCTTCGCGGGGCGCTCTGTGGAGCGCCCCGGCGCGGCGCCCGTCGGCGCGCGCGGCTTCGCATCGCGCCCCGGCGCGGCGCGATTGGAGCCCGGCTTCGGATCGAAGTCCGCAAACGGCCGACCCAGCCCGCCGTCGAGCGGCTTCCGCATGGCCGCCGTCACCGCGCCGATCGGCGCGGCCGCCACGCGCAGCGTGCCACCGCTCGGCCAGGCCGCCTCGAGCACGCCGACCACGCGGTTCGTCTTCAGCGAGATCAGTGGGCCACCGCCCCAGCCCCGGAGATCCTCGGGAACGTCGAGGTCCACCTCGAGCCGCTCGTCCGTCACGAGCTCCACGGTGCCGAAGATGTCGTCGTCGTCGCGCGGAATCACCGTCGGCACGCCCAGCACGCGGACGCGTTCGCCCCGCTCGGGTCGACCGCGCGGGTCCGCATCCAGCAGCCGGACTCCGTCCGGCGCGAGGTCCAGCGCGAACACCACGAAGTCCTCCGCGATGCTGGAGCCCGCCGCCAGGTAGGGGCGCCCCGGCGCGGTGTAGAAGCGGCTCGATACGGCGACCGGATGACGGCTGTGTCCGAGCACGAAACGGACCTCGGCCGACTGCGCGAGGTCCGTGAGGTCGAACGAGTGTGCGGCTCCCACGGCCACCGCGCCCGTCTCGCCCGGGGCGGAGAGGAAGAAGACGGTTGCGCCGGCGCCCGTCTCGCTCTGGTGCGCGAATTGCGGGCGGGCGACGGCGGGCTTCGTACTCGGGTCGGCGCCTCGAGCCCCGGTTGGGAGCGCCGCGGCGACGACAGCGGCCGCGAGCCAGGGGCGCATGCGAAGCCTCATCGTCACGGACGATACGAGAGCCGGTGACCA
>CP070734.1:766050-773141 GCA_020347605.1 Deltaproteobacteria bacterium
AGGGTGAACGTGAGCGCCGCCCCCAGAGCGGTGAGCGCGGCCGTGCTCAAGAAGACGAGCTCGAAGCTCGTGAGGTCGATCAGGAGGCCGAAGAGCGGGGAGAGAAGAAACGGTGTGGACGAACAGATCTGCAACGTCGAGAGGTATCGCGGGTGATCCACCGGCGCGGCGATCTCGAGCGTGTAGTTGGTGAGGAGGCGCAGCACCATCGGCAGTACGCCGAGCGCGACGAACAACAGCCAGAAGCTCCGCCGCCCGGCCGACGGGTCGAGGTGCGCCAGGGCGATCGCGAGCACGGGCACGAGCGCCGCGCCGAGCAGCACGAGCCGCAGCGTGAGCCGATTGCCGCGTCGGTCGGCGAACGGACCGACCCACAGGCTGGCCACCCCGATGGCGACGTTCTGCACGACGACCCAGACCATGAGGTCGGATCCGCCGAGCCCGAGGCGTTCCCGACCCAGCGCCTGGTAGTGCGGAAAGATCAGCAGCGACGCGCCGAACAGCGCCGCGATCGAGACGAGCCGCCGGAAGTTCCGATCCTCGCGCAGGATGCGGGCCGCGTGTCGCAGGGCGTGGCGCAACCCGGCGCTCGCATCGGGATGCGGCTCGGCCGGCTCCCGCAGCGCGAGGGCGACCAGCGCCGAGACGGCCAGGCAGCCGCCGGTCATGCCGAAGATGAAGCTCCAGCCGTTCGGGTCCGCGAGCCAGGCCGGCATCAGCCACCACGCGCAGGGGACGGCCGCGATCGCCCCGCCCGCCGTCGACACGGAGAGCAGGCGACCGCGCCGCTCCGGGCGGATCAGCTTGCCCTGCAGGGTGCCCATCGCGAGCTGGGAGACGCCGATGAATGCGAAGTAGACCGCGTAGAGCGCGAGGAAGGCGGGCGCCAGCCAGGGTCTCGGGTGTGCCCCGCCCTGTGTCACCGCCACGGCCAGGATCAGGAAGGGCAGGGCCTGGCCGAACAGGGTCATCACGAAGATGCGCTTCTTGGTCGGCGCCAGACCCAGGCGTCGCGCCAGCAGGAAGGGCGGGATGCTCTGACCCGCGCGGTTCAGCACCGGCAGCATGCCGCGCAGCCAGCCGGCCCCGGCGACGCTGTCGAGAAAGGCCGGCATGATCACGGTCTCGGTCTTGAAGATCCAGCCCACGCGAAACACCACGGCGTTCAGCGCCAGGACCACCAGGTTGTGCAGCTCGTGGCGTTCGACGGCCTCGGCGGTGGCGGGCTCGCGGGGCGGATCGCGGTGCACGCCGGGATCGTGCTCGGGGACGGCCGCGTTCGCTACCCTGCGGCCTTCTGCGAGGAGCCGCATGATCGCGATCGTCGATTACGACGCGGGGAACCTCCGCAGCGTCGAGCGCGCCTGTCGCGCGGTGGGCGTCGAGGCCGCCGTCACGCGCGATCCCGAGACGCTCCTGCGGGCGGACCGCATCATCTTTCCGGGCGTGGGGGCGGCGCCGAGCGCGGTCGCCAGCCTGCGCGCGAGCGGGCTGTTCGAGGCGCTCGGCGAGGCCTGGGCCGCCGGAACGCCGCTCCTCGGGATCTGCGTCGGCACCCAGCTCGTCCTCGAGCGCTCCGAGGAGGGCGACACCCCGGGCCTCGGCTTCATCGAGGGACAGACGGTGCGCTTCGCCGGGCTCGACCCCGCGCTCAAGATCCCGCACATCGGCTGGAACGCCGTCGAGATCGCGCGGCCGCACCCGCTCTTGGCAGGCGTCCGGGACGGCGACGAGTTCTACTTCGTTCACGCCTACTATCCGAAGCCGGCGCGCGAGGACGACGTCTACGCGACGACGTGTCACGGCGTGCGCTTCTGCTCCGCGCTCGGGCGCGGCAACCTGTTCGCGACGCAGTTCCACCCGGAGAAGAGCGGGCGCTTCGGCCTCGGCCTGCTCGAGCGCTTCGCCAAGTGGAGCGGCACGGCGTGCTGAGCAAGCGGCTCGTCTCGTGTCTCGACGTGCGCGACGGGAAGCTCGCGAAGAGCGTCCGCTTCGTCGACACGAAGGACATCGGCGACCCGATCGAGAAGGCGCGCACGTACTACGAGGAGGGGCTCGACGAGCTCGTCTTCTACGACATCACGGCGTCGAGCGAGGGTCGCGACATCCTGATCGACGTCGTCGAGCGGGTTGCGTCGCAGATCTTCATCCCGTTCTCGGTCGGCGGCGGCATCCGTTCGGTCGAGGACGCGACGCGGCTGCGCCTGGCGGGCGCGGAGAAGGTGAACGTCAACACGGCGGCCGTACAGAACCCCGACCTGATCACCGCGTGCGCGGACGCGATCGGCAGCCAGAGCACCGTCCTCTCGATGGACGTGCGCCGTGCGGAGCCGTGCGACGCGGTGCCCTCCGGCTTCGAGATCGTGATCCACGGGGGCCGCACGCCGATGCAGCTCGACGCGATCGAGTGGGCGAAGCGGGGCGAGGCGCTGGGCGCCGGCGAGCTGGTCGTGAACTCGATCGACGCGGACGGCACCAAGGAGGGCTACGACGTCGAGCTGACGCGGCGCATCGCCGAGGCCGTCGGGATTCCGGTGATCGCCTCCGGCGGTGCCGGCCGGCCGGAGCACCTCTACGAGGTCCTGACCGAGGGCCGCGCCGACGCCGCCCTGGTCGCCTCGATGCTGCACTACGGCGAGTACACGGTCGGCGAGCTCAAGCAGTATCTCGACGCGCGCGGCGTCAAGATGCGGATGCGGTTCTGAGGCGGCGCGCGCTCAGCCCGCGAACACGGCCACCACCAGCGCCAGGCCCGCCAGGTACGTCCCGAGCGCGCCCACGAAGCGCAGCGGATTCAGCGCGTCGAGGGTCCGCGTCGCGAGCATGCCGACGGCGTGCAGGTAGCGGCAGACGGTGGCGACCACGCCGGCCCAGATCACCCAGCTCGCCGGCTCGCCCAGCGCGGTCACGTAGATCAGGATGGCCAGGATCGGCGCGTACTCGCTCGCGTTGCCGTGCGCGCGCACGATCTTGTGGAGCCGATCCGCCGGGTCCGCTGCATAGCCGAAGTTCGTGCCCGTCTGCGCCCGGGTCATCGATACGCCGAGGCCGAGGCCGATGACGAGCAGCCCCAGCAGACCGATACAGGTGAGTGCCGTAGTCATGAGAGTCCTCCTCTTGGAGCGGTGCCGGTGATTTCGAGGCACCCGATCCGCGGGGTGCCGCACGTCCGATTCAATCGAGCGGCTCCATGCCGGTCGGGCCCCCGAGGCGCGGCAGTGCGTCGCCCACCAGGGTCCAATCGGCGCGATCGTCGAAGTGCACGTGGAGCTGCGGCGGGCGGTCGATGCGACCCTCGACGTTCGCCAGCACGACGTCGACGACCTCCGGGCGGCGCGTCGACTCGAACAGCAGCGAGCTGCCGCAGCGGCCGCAGAACGAGCGCGTACCGTGATCGGAGGAGGGATACCGGATGAGCGCGTCCGCGCCGCGCAGCCACCGGAAGCCCGCGCGCGCGACGCCGACCCACGTCACGTAGGCCGCGCCGTGACTGCGCCGGCACATCGAGCAGTGGCAGTGTCCACAGAAGAGCGTCGGAAGCGCGAACTCGAAGCCGACCGCGCCGCACAGGCACCGGCCCTCGCGGCGATCCCCTCCCGGCATCACGTCCTCCGCATCGGCCCGCTGGCTAGCGCTCGACCGGCAGGCCCTGGCTGAACAGCGGGACCAGGTCGGGGCCCTGGCGGATCGAGTGGCCGCCGTCCACGGCGATGCACTGGCCGGTGATCCAGCCGGCCTCGTCCGAGAGCAGGAACGCGGTGATCCGCGACACGTCTTCGAGGCTGCCGACCCGGGCGATCGGCATGAGCCGCAGGTATTCGCTCTGCAGCTCCTTCGTGTCCGCGGCGCCGCCCCAGATGTCGGTCGGGACGAGGGACGGGCTCACCGCATTGACGCGGATGCCGTGCTCGCCCAGGTCGTCGGCCGCGCAGCGGGTGAGCATGTTGAGTCCCGCCTTGGACGCGCAGTAGGCGGTCATCCAGCGGTGGGTGTGTGTGCCGGCGATGGAGCTGATGTTGACGATGCTGCCGCCGCCGCCGGCGCGCATCGTCCGGGCCTCCGCGCGCAGCGACCGGAAGGCGCCCACCAGGTTGGTGTCGAGCACGCGCGTGAAGTCCTCGCTGCTGGAGTTCAGGACGGATCCGGCCGAGCCGGTGCCCGCGGAGTTCACCGCCAGCTGAAGCGCTCCGAAGCGCTCGACGGTAGCCGCCACCGCGGCCTCCACGGACGCATCCTGCGTCACGTCGCAGGCCACGAAGGCCGCGTTCGGCCCCAGCTCCGCAGCGGCCTTCCGGACCACCTCCTCGCGGCGGCCGGCCAGCATCACGCGTCCGCCGCCCTCGACGATGGATCGCGCGCACGCGAGCCCGATGCCCGTCCCGCCGCCGGTGACGAGGCCCACCTTGCCCTCGAAGCGCTTCATGCCGTCTCCGTCTGCGCGATCGCGCGCGCTCACTTCCAGCCGCTCGTGGCGCCCTTCACCATGGCGAAGGGACCCACCGGCCAGCGGAAGCAGTCGACCATCAGCTGGTTGACGTCTTCCTCGCGGGCGACGCCCTCCTGCACGAGGCGCTGCGCCTCGCGGATCATCGCGAAGTAGACGCGGTTGGCGACGAAGCCCCAGGCGAGCGGGTTGTCCCGCACCACGATCGGGTTCTTGCCGCAGCCGCGCGCGACCTCGACCACGCGATCGCGCGTCGCGTCGCTGGTCTCCGCCGTGACGACGATCTCCGCAAAGCGCATGACCGGCGGCGGCGAGGCCCAGTGCCAGCCGAGGACGCGGGCGGGGCGGTCCGTGGCGGCCGCGAGCGCGGCGATCGGGAAGCCGGACGTGTTGGAGGCGAGGATCGTCTCCGCCGGCGCGGCGCGGTCGAGGTCGCGGAAGACGCGCACCTTGAGGTCGAGCCGCTCCGGGACGCACTCGATGACGAGGTCGGCGGCCGCCGCCGCCTCGAACGCGTCCGTGAACTGCAACCGCTCGCGCGCGGCCTCCGCCTGCTCGCGCGTGAGCTTTCCGCGCTCGACGGCGCGCTCCCATCCGAAACGTCCGGTGACCACGTCCTCGCGCGCGCGCGCCAGCGCATCGGGCGAGAGATCGGCGCAGACCGTCGGATGGCCCCCGGTGGCGGTCGTCTGCGCGATCCCGCTCCCCATCACTCCCGCGCCGATCACGCCGATGCGAATCGGTTCCTCGCTCATCGCTTCTCCACCGCTGGCGGGTCCGGCGCCATTCTACCCGCTGCGCGCTGCGAGAGAAGTGCGCCGTGAGCTAGCGTCGAGCGCCCAGACAGGAGGAGGCGAGATGGCGGAGCGATTGGCGGAGCGCGTGGCGCTCATCACGGGGGCGGCGTCGGGGATCGGGGCCGCGACGGCGCGTCGCTTCGCGGAAGAAGGCGCGCGGCTGTTTCTGGGCGATCTCGACCCCGCCGGCCTCGCCGCGATCGAGAAGGAGCTGGCGGCGCGCGGCGCGCAGGTGGCCGTGCAACGCGTGGACGTCCGCGACCGGGCGGACGTCGAGGCGCTCACGCAGGCGGCGGTGGACGCCTACGGCCGGCTCGACATCGTGTTCAACAACGCGGGCATCGGGGCGTACGGAAAGACGCCCGATCTGTCACCGGAGATCTGGCACGACGTGATCGCCGTGGATCTACACTCCGTCTTCTACGGCTGCCGCGCCGCGATTCCCCATCTGCGGGCCGCGGGCGGGGGATCGATCGTCAACACGGCCTCCATCTCGGGACTCTGCGCGGACTACGGCCTGGCCGCCTACAACGCGGCCAAGGGGGCGGTCGTGAACTACACGCGCACCGCGGCGATCGACCACGCGCGCGAAGGCATCCGCGTCAACGCGGTCTGCCCGGGGCCGATCGATACGGCGCTCACGGGTCCGCTCCTCGCACACCCGCCGCTCGTCGAGGAGTACGGCAAGCGCATCCCGATGGGGCGGGTGGGGCGCGCCGAGGAGGTCGCGGCCGCGGTGGCGTTCCTCGCCTCGGACGACGCGTCCTACGTCACGGGGTCGATGCTGGTCGTCGACGGCGGCGTCACCGCCGCGACGGGTCAGCCGAACTTCACCCACTTCTTCGAGGCGGCGGCCGCCGGCCGAAGCGGCTCTTCGCGTTAGCTAGATCGCGCCGTCGTGCTCGCGGCCGCGCACCAGCCGGAACGGGCGTCGGCCGCCCGCGCTCGCCGCCGGGTCGAGGTAACGGCAGGCGGCGCTCGCAAAGTGCGCCGAGATGGCGCGGCGGAAGCCGCGCGTGCGGTTGCGGCCCGAGCCGTGCAGCAGCCGAGGGTGGAAGAAGACCGTATCGCCCGGCTCCATCTCGAGGTGGGTGCGCTCGGTCGTTCCGTCGACTCCCTTCGCGCCGAAGTACCCGAGGTTGAGCCACTCCCAGTCGGGGTTCTCGTGCTCGAGGAGCGCCTCGCGGTGTGAGCCCGGGATCACGCAGAGGCAGCCGTTCGCGCGGGTACAGGGCTCGATCGCGGTCCACGCCGCGATGATCCGGTCGGCGGGCCGGAACGGGAAGTAGAGCAGGTCCTGGTGCAGCGCGTGCCGGCCGTCCACGTTGGGCGGCTTGTTGATCAGCATCGTGTGGATCGACTTGATGTCGGGACCGACGAACGCCTCGACGACCGCGAGGAGCTTCGGATGCGTGACGTAGCCGAACAGCACGGGGTCGTTGTGGAAGTCCTGTACCTTCGCGATCGCCGCCTCGGGGGACTCGGGCTTCACGGCGCCCTTGGCGACCATCACGTCCTTCATCACGAGCATGTCCCGGGCGGGCGGCACCGCGCCGGTCACGATCGCGACGAAGCGCCGGTGCCAGGGCGCGAGCTCGTCGGGACCGAAGAGCTTCGGGATCACGAGATAGCCGTCCGCCTCGTACCGACGCTGCCATTCGCTGCGATCGCCCAGGGCGTCCATGCCCGTCCTCGCGCAGGGCATCAGGATAGTCCGTCGCTGCGGCCGGATCCCACGCCGCGCGTGCGCCGGCGAACCGGATGCGACTACCATGTCGACGTGGCGAGGCAACGACGCGTGAAGACCGATCCCCGGGGTCCCGAAGGCGCCGGGCCCGGCTGCGCCCGGG
>CP070734.1:773241-780272 GCA_020347605.1 Deltaproteobacteria bacterium
CTGGCCGGGCAACGTGCGCGAGCTCGAGAACCTGATCGAGCGCCTGGTCGTGTTGCGCGGCAGCGGCGAGATCGGGCTGGACGACCTGCCGGAGCCGTACGCGGGCTCGGGCGCGGCCCTGCTGACGCCGGTGCCCCACGTGCCGGCCACCGGAATCCCCTTCAACGAGGTGGTCGATCAGTTCGAGTCCGAGCTGATCCTGCAGGCCCTCGAGCAGACCGGGTGGAACAAGAACCAGGCGGCACGTCTGCTGGGGCTGAATCGCACCACTTTGATCGAGAAGATCAAGAAAAAGGGCCTCCAGAGCGGCGAATCCTGAGCCCCGAGGGTCATTCCCGAGGCCGATTTCGTAACCCGGCCGACGCTCGACCGTCGAATCGCTGACGCTCCTGCCGGTTCCCGAGCGCTGCCGCCACCTCCGGCGGCGGCAGCGGCGACCGGATGCGCGCCCCGACCGGCCTCGGCCCTCCACGGGAAAACCCCGCTCCCGGCGACGCTTAGCCTTCCGATCGCACGTGCACCCCGCAACCCGGCGCGCAGCAGTCCCGGATCCGGGTCGGATTGGCATGCCGCGTGCTTCCCAGCGGCATTCGACCCGCATTCGACCGGCAGTGATCAGCCTGGACGCACCCAGGGCCCCGCCGGGACGCTGCACACACATCGGGAGGGTTGCATGGAAACGCTGCTCCGCGAGGTCAAGGAGAACGACCTCGAGCTGTCGCCCGCACAGCGAGAACAGATCGTCCTCGAGCACACCGCGCTGATCCGCTACATCGTCAATCGCATCGCCGTCCGACTTCCCTCCCACATCGACCTCGACGACCTCCACAACACCGGCGTCATCGGTCTGATGGACGCGATCGAGAAGTACGATCCCGAGAAGAACTGCAAGTTCAAGACGTACGCCGAGTTCCGGATCAAGGGCGCGATCCTCGACCAGCTGCGGTCGCTCGATTGGGTGCCGCGCAGCGTCCGGCAGAAGAGTCGGCGCCTCGAGCGCGCCTACGGCGAAGTCGAACAGCGCCTGGGACGCTCCGCGAACGAGGACGAGGTCGCCGACTCGCTCGGCATCCAGATCGACAAGTTCCACGAGCTCTTGAACCAGGTGCGCGGCATCTCGCTGGTCAACCTGGAAGAGATCCGAAACTCCGGACCGGACTCCGATCGCAACGGCGGGTTCGCGGACATCCTCGAGGACGTGAACTCCGAGAATCCGTTTGCATCGCTGAAGCTCTCGGAGATGAAGGACATCATCGCGGACACCATCGGCACCCTGCCCGAGAAGGAGCGGCTCGTCGTATCGCTCTACTACTACGAAGATCTGAACATGAAGGAGATCGGGAACATCCTCGGCATCACCGAGTCGAGGGTGTGCCAGATCCACACCAAGTCCGTGCTGCGCCTCCGCTCGAAGCTCAAGGCCATGGCGGAGAAGTGAATCCCTAGGCGGAGCGCGCCGAAGGCGATGCGAGGCGACGCCCCTCGGCATCGCGAGGGCCGATCGCGAGGCCCTAGCCCGAGTCTTCGACCCGCACCAACACGAGTGTGGTGTTGTCCTCGCCGCCGCGTTCGTTGGCGAGGTCCACGAGCCGCTTGCACGCCGACTCGAGGTCGGCCTCTTCGCCGATCGGCTCCGCGATCTCCGCGTCGGCGACGTGGTTGGTGAGACCGTCGGAGCAGAGCACGAACACATCGCCCGCGCAGGAACTCATCTCCGCGAGGTCGGGCTCGACGACCTCGCGCACGCCCAGCGCCCGCGTGAGCACGTGTCGATGCGGATGCTCGCGGGCCACCTTCTCGGTGATCTCCCGCCGGCGAAGCAGCTCGCCGACCAGGGAGTGGTCTTCGGTCAACTGGCGGATCTGCCCGTCGCGCACCAGGTACGCGCGGCTGTCGCCCACATGGGCCAGCGCCACGCGTCCGTCGCGGGCCAGCAGCGCCACCAGCGTGGTTCCCATCCCGGCGAGCTCGGGGTTCTCGCGCGCCTCCAGGTGGACCTCCTGGTTGGCCCGGGCCACCGCGTACCGCAGGCGCTCCGTCAGGGTCGCCGGTACGTGTTCGAGGCTCTTCACCGCGCGCACCACGGCCTCCGTCGCGAGGCCGCTGGCGATCTGACCGGCCACGTGGCCGCCCATGCCGTCGCAGACCAGGTAGAGCCCCAGCTCCGACTCGACGGCGAACCGGTCCTCGTTCGTCTCGCGACGACGTCCAACGTCCGAGCAGGCTGCCGGTGTGAGGTGCATAGCCGCGCCGGTTCGCGCCCTTCCGTATCCCGAGGGCCTATCGGAGGGTAATCGCGCCGACTTGACCGGCGGCCGGGCCGGTGCCGGGCCGCGGACGTGGCCGGCGGCAGCCGCTCACCGGGCCGGCCCGGCAGGCGGGGCCGCCCCGCTCGCGCGCCTTACGCTAATCTGCAAAAAATCATTCAATCGCCGCGTGAACACCGACGATACTAGGGGCCGTGGCCGAGCCTCGGCGGCCGGGCCCGGACAGCGCGTGATTCACGGGGGGGACCCATGCCCAAGACCCTGCTGCTGGCGGATGACAGTGTCACGATCCAGAAGGTCGTCGGGATCAGCTTCGCGAACGAAGACATCGTCCTCCTCACCGTGGACAACGGAGACGACGCCGTCGCGCGCGCGGCCGAAGCCAGGCCCGACATCATCCTGGCCGACGTCGTGATGCCCGGAAAGACCGGCTACGAGGTCTGTGAGGCCATCAAGGCGAACCCCGAGCTCAGCCACATTCCGGTCCTGCTGCTGACCGGCACGTTCGAAGCGTTCGACGAAGAGCGCGCGAGCCGCGTCGGGGCCGAGGGACACATCACCAAGCCGTTCGAAGCGCAGGCGCTGGTCGACCAGGTGAACGAGCTGCTCGCGCGCGCCCAGCCGCCCGCCGCGACCGGCCGGCCGTCGCCCGCCGAGCCCGAGTCCCAGGCGGCGCCGGTGCCCGAGCCCCAGGCGGTGGCGCCCGAGACCCCGCCGCCGGTCGCTCCCGAGCGCCCGGCGGACGCGTCCGATCTCGGCTCGGATCGCGCCCGCGCGATGACCGACGATGCGTACGACTTCTTCGACGAAGGCATGGACGATGCGGCCGATTCCGCCGCCGCGGCCGCGACCGTCGTGATGACCGACGATTTCGCCGCGACGCCGTCGCGCGGGCAGACGCCGAGCCCCGAAGCCCGTGCGGCCAGCGCGCCCGCGGCGCATGCCCCCGGTGACACGACGCCGCCGGCCCGGCCGATGGGCGTGCCGTCGCGGCCCGACCCTTCGACCCTCGCCGACGAGACCGTCGCGATCCTCCCGGAAGCACCGAGCGCCGCGTGGAGCGGGGGCGACGACTTCGGGGACGCGCTCGGAAGCGATGACCTGGGACAGCTCGACGACATCGACCTCGCGGGGCCGGGGGACGACGACGATCTCGTCTCCGAAGACGATCTCGCGGACGTGGATCTGGGCTCGCCGACGCCGACGCCCGTGCAGCCCCTCGCCGGCGGGAACCCGTCCGAGCCGCAGGCGCTCGATTTCGACGATGACACCAGTGCGCCCCAAGGGGGAGCGCCGATCGGCCTGGACACATCGGATCTCGCGCGCGAGACGCTGCTCAATCCCGCCGTGGCGCGCGGCTACGACGTGTCCTCCTCCGACCTCGGCGACTCGTTCGCCATGGGAGGATCGACGCCGCGGCCCACGCCCCCGGTCGCCGAGCCCCCGCCGCCGCCCACCCAGCCCGTGCTGGGCGAGCGCCCCGACGCGCGGGCTGCAGCGCCGGAGCCGCGGCAGGAGGCGGCGCCGCCCACCGCCCCGCCGGTGCCCGAGCCCATCCGCGCGGTCGCGTCGGAGGACGTGGGCGGCGCGACGCCGGATCTCTCGCCGATGATGCGCGAGCGGATTCACGAGTCGCTGGAAAAGGTCGCCTGGGAGGCGTTCGGCGACCTCTCCGAGCGGGTTGCGCGCCAGATCGTGGAGCGCGTCGAGGCCATCGCCTGGGAGGTCATCCCCCAGATGGCCGAGGCGTTGATCCAGGAAGAGATCCGGCGCCTCAAGGGCGAGGGCGAGGAATAGCTCTGCGTTAAACTCGCGGTCCCTTGAGCGATCGCCGGACCGACCTACCCAAGCGCTTCGATCCCCGGCCCGCCGAGTCCCGCTGGTACGGCGAGTGGCTCACGGCCGGGCTCTTTCGCGCCTCCGTGGACGATTCCCGCGAGGCCTACTCGATGGTCATCCCACCGCCCAACGTCACGGGCGTGCTGCACCTGGGCCACGCACTCAACTCGAGCCTCCAGGACACGCTGGCGCGCCACGAGCGGATGCTCGGCAAGAACGTGCTCTGGCTGCCGGGAACGGATCACGCCGGAATCGCCACGCAGGTGGTCGTCGAGCGCGAGCTCGCGCAGCGCGGCAAGACGCGTCACGACCTGGGTCGCGAGGCGTTCGAGGCGGAGGTCTGGGAATGGAAGTCGCACCACGGCTCGCGGATCATCGAGCAGCTCCAGGCGCTCGGCTGCTCGTGCGACTGGTCGCGCGAGCGCTTCACGATGGATCCGGGTCTGTCGCGCGCCGTGCGCGAGGTCTTCGTCCGCCTCTACGAACAGAGCCTGATCTACCGCGACGAGTTCCTCGTCAACTGGTGTCCCCGCTGCACGACGGTGTTGTCCGATCTGGAGAGTCCCTACCACACGGTCGAGGGCCAGCTCTTCACGATCCGCTATCCGCTGCTCGACGGTCCGGAGTCGATCCAGGTCGCGACGACCCGCCCCGAGACGATGCTGGGCGACACCGCGGTCGCGGTGCACCCCGACGACGAGCGCTACGCCGCGCTCGTCGGCCGCACGGTGCGTCTTCCGCTGCTGGATCGCGAGATCCCGATCGTCGCCGATCCCTTCGTCGACCCCGAGTTCGGCTCGGGCGCCGTGAAGGTCACGCCCGGTCACGACCCCAACGACTTCGAGTGCGGCCGGCGGCTCCAGCTGCCCGTCATCAACATCCTGAATCCCGACGGGACCCTGAACGAGAACGCCGGCCCGTACGCCGGGCTGTCCGTCCGCGCGGCGCGCGAGCGGGTCGTGGCCGACCTCGACGCCCAGAATCTCCTGATCCGGTCCGAGCGGCACACCCACGAGGTGCCGCGCTGCGACCGCTGCGACACGCTCGTCGAGCCGCTCGTCTCCGAACAGTGGTTCATGCGGATGGAGCCGCTCGCGCGGCCCGCGCTCGCGGCGGTGCGCGACGGGCGGATCGCCTTCCATCCGCGCAGCTGGGAGAACACCTACTTCCACTGGCTCGAGAACATCCGGCCGTGGGCGATCTCGCGCCAGCTCTGGTGGGGACACCGGATTCCCGCCTGGCGCTGCGACGACTGTCGCGAGTGGACGGTGAGCGCGGAGGACCCGGACGCCTGTCGGGCCTGCGGCAGCGCCGCGCTCCAGCAGGACGGGGACGTCCTCGAAACGTGGTTCTCGAGCGCGCTGTGGCCGTTTTCGACGCTGGGCTGGCCGGACGATACGCCCGAGCTGCGCACCTTCTACCCCACGTCGGTCCTGTCGACCGCGGGCGACATCATCTTCTTCTGGGTCGCGCGCATGATCATGATGGGACTCCACTTCACGGGCGACGTGCCCTTCCGCCACGTCTACATCCATCCGCTGATCCTCGATCCCGAGGGAAAGAAGATGTCGAAGTCGCGGTCGAACACGATCGATCCGCTCGAGGTGATGGGCGAGCACGGCACCGACGCGTTCCGCTGGACCCTCGTCGCGCTGTCGGCGCAGGGCCGCAACTTCCGACTCGGCGACGACCAGATCGCGGGCTCGCGCGCGTTCATCACGAAGCTCTGGAATGCGGCGCGCTTCGCGCAGATGAACCTCGCCGACTTCGATGCCGACGCCCCCGCCCGCGCGGGCTCGCTCTACGATCGCTGGATCCGGGTGCGGCTCGACGAGGCGCTCGCCCGGGCGCACCGCGCCCTCGACGACTTCCGCTTCAACGACGCGGCCGACGCCCTCTACCAGTTCGTGTGGGGCGAGTTCTGCGACTGGTACATCGAGCTCGCCAAGCAGGCGCTGCAGGGTGACGACGCGGACGCCCGGCGCGCGTCCCAGCGGACGCTGGTGGAGACCCTGGCCGGCGCGCTGGCCGGCCTGCACCCGATCATGCCGTTCGTGACGGAGGAGATCTTCCAGGCGCTGCCGGGACGGGACGGGCGCTTCCTGATGCAGCACGGGTACCCGAAGCAATCCCCGCCCCTGTCGAACGAGGAGCAGCGCGAGATCGACGCGTTGATCGAGGTGATCCGGCGCGTGCGCCAGATCCGGGGCGAGCTGGGCCTGGCGCCGCAGGCGCGGATCCGGATCACCTTTCCGACCGCCGCCGCGCAGCTCGTGGAATCGCACGCGGGTGCCATTCACTCGCTGACCGGGGCGTCCGAGTGCCGGTTCGCGGACGAGGAGCCCCCGGAGCAGGCCGCGGTCACCCGCGTGTCGGGCTTTTCCATCGCGGTGGAGCTCGAGGATCCCTCGCTGCTCGGAGACGAGCTGCGACGCCTGGAGAAGGCCCTGCGGAACCTCGACAAGGACCTCAGCTTCGTCGCCAAGAAGCTCGACAATCCGAAGTTTCGCGAACGCGCGAAGCCCGCGGTCGTGGAGGCGGAGGTCGAGAAGCAGAAGCGCCTGCGCGACGAGCGTGCGAGCGTCGAGGAACGCCTCGACCGCGTTCGCCGGATCGTCGGCCCGGGAGGGGGACGTCCATGAACGCGACACGCGCGCGGGTCGCCCGCTCCCGGCGCAGCCCGGTTCCGCCGGCCCTGGGGGTCGCGGGGTGAGCTCCGGGTCGGCCCGCGTCCTCGCGGCGCTCCGGCGCGCAGACGGACGACCCTGCTCGGGCGAGCGGCTGTCCGCGGAGCTGGGCGTTTCGCGAGCGCAGATCTGGAAGCACGTCGAAACGCTCCGCAGTCTCGGCTACGACGTGACCGGCGAGCCCGGCGGCGGCTACCGGCTCGCGGGCGTGCCGGACCGGCTGTACCCGGAAGAGATC
>CP070734.1:780372-787342 GCA_020347605.1 Deltaproteobacteria bacterium
CAAGCCTACGAGCGCGGATGGCCGGCATCAAGGGCTCCCGCGCGACCGGGACGCCCGGGCGCAGCTTCCGGGCGGTCGTTAGGAATCCATTGTATAGCGGTGATGGGTGCATATTGACTTTTCGAACGATATCTGATAAATAGCGATATCATGCCGAGACGTGCGACGAACAGCTCGGCCCCGGGTTCCGGCGCCGCGCCGATTCCCCGTCCGGGCGAGATCTTCTGTCCCGTCGGCCGGGCGTTGGACCTGATCGGCGACCGCTGGACGCTCGTGCTGCTGCGCCATTTCCTGTCCGGACCCAAGGGCTTCCAGGAGATGCGCAAGCGGACCGGAATCGCGCCCCGGGTGCTCTCGAGTCGGCTGCGCCAGATGGTGGAGGACGGCTTCATCGAGCCGCTCGCGAGCGACGCCGGCCGCAGCGGATACGCGGTGACCGAGCGCGGTCGCACGCTCGAGCCCATCGTGGCGGCGATCGCGCGCTGGTGGGTCGACCACGCCATGGAGGACCACGCCGCGGTGACGGGCGGGTTCACCGAGACCTCGCCGCAATCCATTCTCGAATCGCTTCCCTTCCTGCTGCACGAAGAGCGCGCCCGTGGCGTCGAGCGGATCTTCGAGATCCGGCTGACCGGAACCGGGGGCGGCGTGTGGACGGTGCAGATCCACGACGGGGAGTGTCACGTGGAGCCGGGCTTCGCCGAACGCGCGGACGTCCGGTACACGGCCGACGCGCGCTCCTGGTGCGCGGTGGCACTCGGGCTGCGCGACGCGCACGAGGCGCTCGAGCAGGGCCTTTTGATCAAGGATGGCGGCCGCGATTCCCTCGACCGCTACTTCCACCAGATCGGCTCACCGCCGCGGTCGCGCAGCGACGGCCGGTCCGAAGAGCAAAGGAGTACGCCGTGATCTCGTTCGCACCCAGCGAGGAGCAAGAGATCGTCCGATCGGCGATGCGCGAGTTCGCCGAGAGCGCGATTCGGAGCGTCGCCCGTGAGTGCGACGAGGCGAGTTCGCTGCCGGACGACTTCCTGAATACGGCCTGGGAGCTCGGCCTCACCACGACGCAGATTCCGTCCGAGTACGGCGGGGAAGGCGAGGCGCGCTCTCCGATCACGAACGTCCTGATTCTCGAGGAGCTGGCCTTCGGCGACGCGGCGCTGGCCGCGGCGGCCGTTTGCCCGTCGCTCTTCGCGAACGCCATCGTCGACCAGGGCAGCGAGGAGCAGAAACGCGCCTACCTGCCGCTCTTCACGACGCCGACCTATCACGTCGGTTCACTGGCGATCGTGGAGCCCGATCCGGCGTTCGACGCGTTCTTCCCGCGCTGTACGGCCGAGCCGAAGGGCGAGGGCTTCGTCGTCTCCGGGCGCAAGAGCTTCGTCCCGCTCGCAGACCGCGCCAGCCACTTCCTGGTGCTGGCGCGCGTCGGCAACGGAGCGGGCAACGGGCCCGACGCGTTCATCGTCCCCCGTGACGCGAAGGGCCTGCAGATCGGCGAAACCGAGAAGAACCTCGGCTTGCGCGCGCTTCCCACCGCGACCGTCGACTTCGAACGCGTCGAGCTGGGGCCCGAGGCGCGGCTCGGCGGCGAGGCGGGGTGCGACGTGCGCAGGATCATCAACGGCTCGCGCACCGCGCTGGCCGCGGCGATGGTCGGCCTCTCGCGGGCGGTGATGGAGTACGCGATCCCCTACGCCCAGGACCGCGTCGCGTTCGGCGAGGCCATCGCCCAGAAGCAGGCCATCGCGTTCATGCTGGCCGACATGCGCATCGAAACCGATTGCATGCGCTGGCTCGTCTGGCGGGCCGCCAGCCAGCTCGAGCGGGGAGCCGACGCGACCGCCGCCGCGCACCAGGCGCGGGCCTATGCGGCGCGACGGGCGATGAAGATCGCGGACGACGGTGTCCAGGTTCTGGGCGGACACGGGTACATCCGCGAGCACCCGGTCGAGCTTTGGTATCGCAACGCGCGAATGCTGGGCGTGCTCGAGGGCATGTTCACCTGTTGAACCGGAAGGCCCGTCTTCCAGGAGGTCGTCATGATCGACTTCGAACTGACCCCCAACGATCAGAAGATCCTCGACGCCGTGCGGGAGGAGGCGCTCGTCTGCCGCAAGTACGCGCGCCACTACGACGAGCACGAGGAGGAGTTCCCGCCCGAACGGCTTCCCGAGGCCGACTCGTATCCCGGTGCCGCCAAGGCGTGGGCCGGTCGCGGCGACGACGACACGTCGTTCCCCATCCTGAGCATGCTGTACACCGCCGCCCAGACCTGGGGCGACTACTCGGTGCGCATGCGCCGCGACACGGGCGGACTGGGCAACGCGGCGCTTCGCGCTGCGGGCACGCCGGAGCAGCAGGAGAAGTGGGGCAACCGGACGCTCGCGATGGCGATCACGGAGCCGGGCTGCGGCTCCGACCCGTCGCGGGTCGCGATGACCGCGGTGCTCGACGGGGACGAGTGGGTGCTGAACGGAGAGAAGATCTTCGTGACCACCGGCTGTCGGGCCGACGGCGTCGTCGTCTGGGCGACGATCGACAAGTCGGCCGGCCGCGCGGGGATCAAGTCGTTCCTGGTCGAGAAGGGCACGCCGGGCTTCACGGTGAGCCACAAGGAGAAGAAGCTCGGCATCCGGGCCGACGACACCGCCGCCTACGTGTTCAAGGACTGCCGGATCCCGCGCGGGAACCTGCTCGGAATGGACGAGACGATCCCGAAGCAGAGCTCGGGAGGGTTCCGGAAGGTCATGAAGACCTTCAACATGACACGGCCGGGCGTGGCCGCGATCGGGCTGGGCATCGCGCAGGCCGCGCTCGACTTCACGCGCGACAAGCTGCGCGACGCGGGGATCGAGGTCGAGTACGGCCCGGGCCTGCACCGCCAGCCGGCTGCGGTGCAGACGTTCCAGGAGCTGGAGGCGCTCTACGAGGCTTCGCTCTTGACCGTCCTGCGGGCGGCCTGGCTCTCGGGCGAGGGCCAGCCCAACAACCTCGAGGCCTCGATCTGCAAGGCGAAGGCCGGCGAGGCGGTGCGGTTGATCACGCAGGGGTGCATCGAGATCTGCGGCCCGCTCGGGGTCTCGCGGGACGAGCTGCTCGAGAAGTGGTTCCGCGACGTGCGGATCACGGACATCTATGAGGGTACGGGCCAGATCCAGCGCCTGATCATCGCGCGCACCATCCTGGACTACACGCGGGAGCAGCTCCGCTAGGCGCGCGGCCCGGTGCCGGTCCGTCCGGCGCTGCGGGTCGCGTGTCCGATCTCGAGGGCTCGGAGGGGGCGTGCGCGCCGTTCTCGTCGACAAACCGGGTGATGAGAGCGTCCTTCGCGTCGGCGACGCGCCCGCGCCCGCCATGGGAGCCGGGGACGTACGGATCCGCGTCGCGGCTGCGGGCGTGAACCGGGCCGACCTCCTGCAACGACAGGGTCTGTATCCGCCGCCGCCCGGTGCATCCGAGATCCTGGGCCTCGAGTGCGCCGGTGTGGTCCGCGAGGTCGGCGCCGAGGTGCGCGGCGTGAAGCCCGGAGATCGGGTCATGGCGCTGCTGGCGGGCGGTGGCTACGCAGAAGAGGTGGTGGTCTCCGCGGGCTGCGTGCTGCCGGTGCCGGATGCGCTCTCGCTCGAGGCGGCCGCGGCGGTTCCAGAGGTATTCATCACGGTCTTCCTCAACGTGTTCCAGCTGGCGGCGCTTCCGGAGGGCGGGTCGGTGCTCGTCCACGGGGGCGGCAGCGGCATCGGCACCGCGTCGATCCAGCTGGTGAAGGCCGCCGGTGGTCGCATCTTCGTGACGGCCGGCTCGGACGAGAAGTGCCGGCGCTGTCGCGATCTCGGCGCGGATCTGGCGGTGAACTACCGGACGGGCGACTTCGCGGAAGCGGTCCGGGCCGCCACGGACGGGCGGGGGGCCGACGTGGTGCTGGACTCGATCGGCGCGCCCTACCTGCGGGCGAACCTGCGGTCGCTGGCGGTCGGAGGCCGTCTCGTGCTGATCGGCCTGATGGGCGGCGCCCGGGCGGAGCTCGGGATGGGCGAGCTCTTGGCGCGCCGCCTCTCGATCATCGGCTCGACGCTTCGCGCGCGTCCCGACGCCGAGAAGGCGGAGGCCGTCGCGGGCTTTCGGGCGCGCTTCGCCGATTCCCTCGCGAGCGGCCGCGTGCGCCCGATCGTGGACCGGGTGCTCCCGCTCGAGGACGTTGCGGAGGCCCACCGCGCGATGAAGGCGAGCGAGCACTTCGGAAAGATCGTGCTGCGCCTCGCGTGAGCTAATCTCGAGGCCCGAAAACGCTCGGAAAGGGGACGAAGCCCATGGCCGAAACGCAGCGAACCCTGGCGATCGTCAAGCCCGACGCCGTGGCCAAGGGCGCGATCGGCGAGATCCTGCGCCGGATCGAGGCCGCGGGCCTGCGCCCGATCGGGCTCAAGCTCGTGCAGCTGAGCGAGGGGCAGGCCCGGGGCTTCTACGCGGTGCACCGGGAGCGCCCGTTCTATGCATCGCTCGTCAAGTTCATGACCTCGGGGCCGGTGGTCGTGTGCGCGCTGGAGGGCGAGCAGGCGATCGCCCGCTGGCGCCAGCTGATGGGCGCGACCGATCCCGCCAGGGCGGACGCCGGCTCGATTCGCAAGGATCTCGGTACGGATGTCGAGCGGAACGCGGTGCACGGCTCGGACGCGCCGGAGACCGCCCGCATCGAGCTCGCGTACTTCTTCAATGCCACGGAGATCCAGGGCCCGGTCGAGGCCCTGCCGGGTTAGGCGTTCGCCAGCCCGCGAATGCGGGGAGCGCCGAAACCGCGCCCCGCAGGGGGCACGCGGCTAGGCGTACACGCGCGCGAGCAGCAGCAGCAGACCCACGTAGGTCAGGGTCAGCCACAGCGTGTGGTTGCGAAGCACTCGGCTCACGAGTTCCCCCGTTCTCGTGTGATTCGGTTGACGTTCGTGTCGGCCACTCGGCCGCGCGGCTTGATCGCGTCAACCCTCCTCATCGTGACCTTCGCCCGGTCTCCGTGTGACACACCTCACACGGAAGCCTCCTCGCGCGGCGCCCCGCTCACGCGCCGCCGAAGCGCGGCGCGCGGCCCTCGCGCGCGGCCGCGATGCCCTCGCGCGCGTCGGCGGTTCCGAAGTCCTCCGACTGGCGCGCCGCCTCGAAGTCGAGCTGCGCTTCGAGTGAGCTGTCCTCGGTCCTGCGCAGCGCGCGTTTCACGCCGCGGATCGCTCCCGGGGCCGCCCGGGCGATCGCCTCCGCCAGCGCCCGGGCCGTCGCGAGCACCTCGGGCTGGGGGACCGCGCGGTTGGCGAGCCCGATGCGCTCCGCCCGTTCCCCATCGACCGGCTCTCCGGTGTAGAGCAGCTCGGCCGCGAGGGCGGGGCCGACGAGGCGCGGCAGGGTCCAGGTCGCACCCATTCCCGGGTGGAGACCCAGGCGCGCGAAGTTGAGCGCGAATTTCGCCTCGCGGGCCACGATGCGCAGGTCGCAGGCGAGCGCGAGGCACATGCCCGCCCCGACGGCGTGGCCGTTCACCGCGGCCAGGCTGGGGCAGGGCAGCTCGCGCAGCGAGAGGAACAGGTCGTAGAAGCTGCGCATCTGGTCCCGGACCGCCGCGCGTCCCGAGCCGTCGCGATCCGCAGCCGCGGCGCGGGCGCGCGCGTCGATCATGTCCAGGTCGCCTCCCGCCGAGAACGCGCGGCCGGCGCCGGTCAGGACCACCGCGCGAACGGTCTCGTCGTCTCTCAGCGCCTCGATGCGGTCGCGGAACGCCTCTCCCATCGACTCGGTCATGGCGTTGCGCCGGGCCGGGTCGTTGAGGGTGAGCGTCACCACGGAGCCGTCCCGCGACCGCTTCACGAGGTCTTCGGACACGATGCTCCGGCGCCGTCAGTCCGCCGAACGCCGCAGGAAGGCCGGCTGCTCCGGGTCGTCGACCCGGCCCTTCTCCCGCTTGCGCAGGAAGGCCGGAACGTCGAGCTCGTCCTCGTAGGGCGACACGAACTCCTCCCTGCGCTCGGCGTTCCGCCGCGGCTCCGGCCGCGGCTCGGGAGCCATGGCCTCGGCCATGGGCTCGGCCATGGGCTCCGCCGTCGCGGCCGGTGCGGGCGCCGGTGCCGGCGCCGGTGCCGGCCGCAGCGGCATCACGTTCGAGAGCGTCTGGGGGCGCGCCTCGCGAGCGCGCCGGTCGTGCTCGTCGTCGAGCCCGGTCGCGATGACCGTGACGCGGAGCTCGCCGTCCGTGATGCTGGGATCGATCACCGCTCCGAAGATGATGTTCGCGTCCTCGTGCGCGGCCGCCTGGATCAGGCTGGAGGCCTCGTTGACTTCGAACAGCGTCATGTCGGGGCCACCGGTGATGTTGATCAGAACGCCGTGGGCGCCCTCGATCGACAGATCCTCGAGCAGCGGGCTCGAGATGGCCGACCCGGCCGCGTCCGCGGCCCGCGTATCTCCGCGGCCCGAGCCCGTGCCCATCAGCGCCATGCCCATCTCGTTCATGATCGTACGCACGTCGGCGAAATCGAGGTTGATCAGCCCGTGCACCGTGATCAGGTCCGAGATGCCGCGCACGGCGTTGAACAGCACCTCGTCCGCGAGCTTGAAGGCGTCGCGCACGGAGGTGTCCTTGCCCGCCAGCGCCAGCAGCCGGTGGTTCGGGATCGTGATCAGCGTATCCACGACGCGGTGCAGCTCGTCGAGTCCGGCCTCGGCCTGCCGCATGCGCACGCGACCTTCGAACTGGAAGGGCTTGGTCACGACGGCCACGGTGAGCGCGCCGGCCTCGCGTGCCACCTCGGCGATCACCGGCGCCGCACCCGTGCCCGTGCCGCCGCCGAGCCCCGCGGTGACGAACACCATGTCGGTGTCGGCCAGCAGCTCGCGCAGGCGATCCTGGTCCTCGAGCGCCGCCGAGCGGCCCCGCT
This sequence comes from Deltaproteobacteria bacterium, assembly GCA_020347605.1. Classification (GTDB taxonomy): domain Bacteria; phylum Myxococcota_A; class UBA9160; order UBA9160. Next base: position 787,290 of record CP070734.1, read on the forward strand.
CGGGACGCGCGCCGCAGCCCAGGCCGCGGGTCAGATGGTCGCCCAGCTGTAGC
>CP070734.1:787442-794348 GCA_020347605.1 Deltaproteobacteria bacterium
ATCGTAGCCCTCGCCGCGCTGCTCGCCGGCTGCGCTCCGGCGCTGCGCGAACAGCTCGAGGGCACGTGGCGGTCGAATCGAGAGCTCACGCTCGTCGAGCTCTCCAAGGCGAGCCAGCTCAACGAGGAGCAGGTCCGGGTGCTGTCGGCGCCCGAGTTCTTCGGCGACCTCACGGTGATCTACCGGGACGGGATCGAAACCGCGATCCTGCTCGGAAGCGAGTGGAAGGCGCGCTACCGGATCGTCGAGGAAGGGCCCGACTATCTCGACGTCGAATCCTGGGACTCGCTCGCGGGGGAGCGCCTGACCCTCCGCTATCGCTTCCGCGACGGCTACCTGCTGGTTCCGGTCCAGGAGCTCGGCTTCCACGAGGTGTTCAGCCGGCTTCCCGATCGGTAGCGGTGCGCGGCACACCGCCGCGGCGCGCTCCTGATCGCCTTCCCGGTGAGCTACGCTGACGAACGCGAGCGTCCGGCCGCGGGCCGCTCGGGCGGCGGGGCGGCGCTTCAACCTCCGCGTGGGAGCGACACGCCGATGCGCCGAGACCTTCCCTTCGAAGAGATCAGCCCCTGGGTCCAGGTTCCGGAGGATCGCTGCGAGGCGCTCGACGGCGACCGCGCAGCGGACGTGGTCGTGATCGGCGCCGGCTATACCGGGCTTTCGACCGCGCTCTCGCTGCGGGCCGAGGGCGCCGACGTCGCGGTTCTCGAGCAGGACTTCGCCGGTGCGGGCGCGAGCGGGCGCAACGCCGGACACCTCACCCCCACGATCGGAAAGGACCTGCCGACGCTGCTGCGGCTCTTCGGCCGCGAGCGCGCGGCCGCGCTGGTGCGCTTCGCGGATCAGGCGGTCGAGTTCACCGAGGCGCTGATCGAGAAGCACGGCATCGCGTGCGACTACGTGCCGAGTGGAAACGTATTGGCGGCCGTGCACGAGAAGCACGAACGGCGCTTGCGCCGCGCGGCGGATACGGCCGCCGATCTCGGCGGCCAGGTTCGCTTTCTGTCGGCCGCGGAGATGCGCGAGCGCGGCCTGCCCGCATCGTTCCACTGCGGTGTGCTCGAGGAGCGCGGCGGGACGCTCGATCCGGGTCGCTACGTGATGGGGCTGCGCCGGGCCGCCCGCGATGCCGGCGTGCGGCTCTTCGAAGGGACGCGCGTGCTCGAGCTGAGTGACACCGCGCGCGTCCGCGTCCGGAGCGACCGCGGCTCGGTGACCGCAGATGTGGCCGTGCTGGCGACGAACGCGTACACCCCCGCACTCGGCTGGAAGCGCGCGACCGTCATGCCCCTGCGGGTCGCGCTCTTCGAGACGGAACCTCTCGACGCGTCACAACGCGCAGCACTGGGCTGGCGCGGGCGCGAGGGGATCTACACCTCGCACGAGCTCCTGGAGAGCTACCGGCTCACCGCGCACGGCACGCTGGTCGGAGGCGCGAAGGTGGTCCGCAATGCGTGGGGCGGTGCGCTCCCGCGCGCCTACGACCCGGGCGCCTTCCGGATCCTCGAACGCGCGTTCCGCGAGCGGTTCCCGGAGCTCGGCGAGCTGCCGGTGCGCCGGTTCTGGGGCGGCTGGATCGGCCTCACACTCGACTTCCTGCCCGTGCTCGGCGCAGCGGGAAGTCATCACAACGTCCACTACGGCATTGGCTACGCCGGCCATGGCGTGGCCCAGGCCACGCTCATGGGGGCGATGCTCGCCGACCGGATCCGGGGACGCGAGCACAGCTGCGAAGCCGCTCTGGCCCGCAGCGAGCGGAGCTGGCCGCCGGAGCCGGTGCGCTGGCTGGCTTCCCGGTTGCTGAACCGCGCGCTCTCGATCATCGACGCGCGGACGGACCGACAGGTCCGGCGCCGTCAGCGGCGCGCGTTGCGCGGACCGCCGCGCGAACTCACATCTCTTCCTTGAGCCGCACCTCGCCGAACTGATCGGGGTACTTGCCGGCCTTGTCGGCGTAGAAGTCGCGGATCTCGTCCATGTCCCGCCGGATGTCACCGGTCGGATACAGCGCGGGCCCGAAGCCGCCGCGACGACGGGCGAAATCGAGGAATCCCAGCACGATGGGCACGTCGGCCTGGCGGGCGATGTGATAGAAGCCCGACTTCCAGTGCGGTACGTAGCCACGCGTGCCCTCGGCGGGGACGACCAGCGCGAGCGAATCGTTGTCTTCGAAGGCGCGCGCCATCTGGGAGACCATGTTGCCCCGCGCGTGGCGCACGATCGGGATCCCGCCGAGCGCTCGCATCAGCCAGCCGAGCGGCGGGCGGAACAATACGTGCTTCCCCATCCACGAGATCCGGATGTCGAAGATCGCCGCGAAGGCCAACAGGTAGGCGAGATCCCAGTTCGAGGTATGGGGCGCGGCGATCAGCACGAACTTCGACGGAACGGGCTTCGCGCCCTCCGCCTGCCAGCCCGTGATGTTCAGGAAAACGCGGGCAATGAACCGGCCCATCGTGACGCCCCCCTTGGCAGCGAGACTAGCGCGTATCGGTGTCGGACGGTTCTTGGGGGGCACGGGACCGCAGCGCCCCGGGGGCGCGGGGGGTGCGGTGCCGTACGGGCGCGCGAACGAGCTACCCTGTCCGCATCGACGCCCCCGTGCCCGGGGGCCGTCGGAGGTGGCGAGGGCCGAAGGGATCGTCTGCCGATCGGGCACCTCCGGAACGTGCGCCCGTTCGTCGGAGGCTCCCGCCGGCTTCGTCGGAGGCGCGCCGGAGCGTGAGCGAGGCACGGGGACCGGACGGTTCGGACGGCTTTCTGGCCGAGTGGCACCGGATCGTTGCAGAGCGCGACAAGGCCGCGCTCCGGCAGGTGTTGGCGGACGACGTGACGCTCGGCGCCCCTCCGTATTGGACGAAGCTGCAGGGTCGAGAGCTGGTGCAGCACCTGCTGGGCATCATCATCGAGACGATCGAGGGGTTCACCTATCACCGCGAGTGGTGCTCGGGCGACGAGTTCGCGCTCGAGTTCACGGGGCGCGTGGGTGAGCGCGAGCTCCAGGGCATCGATCTCATCTCGGTCGACGCGAGCGGGAAGATCCGGAACCTGGACGTGCTCATGCGCCCCGTGAACGCGGTCGTGGCGCTGCGCGAGATCGTCGCGCCGCGGATGGCGGCGTTCCTCGAGGAGCGCGGCTCGGGCGCGGCCTGAGCGTCTCCGCCGTCGCGGCTCGCGCACCCGCGCGGGACGGGGCGCGCCGGCTTCGCGGGACGCCGGGCTCGGGGGTCGCATGCGCGTGACGCGAATCTTCACCGGACCGGACGGGGAATCCCACTTCGAAGACCTGGAGATCGAGCTGCGGGAGGCGGGCGCCATCGGTTCCCTGTCGGAAGCCATTCCCGCGACCGGCGCGATCTTTCGCGAGACGGGGGCCGACTACGACCTGGATTGGCACAACGCCCCGCGCCGCCAGTTCGTCGTGATGCTCTCCGGCGGGCGCGTGGAGGTCGAGGTCGGAGACGGAACCACGCGTCGGCTCGGCCCGGGCGATGTTCTGCTCGCCGAGGACACGACCGGCCGCGGGCATCGCAGCCGCGCGGTGGACGAAGAGCCCCGGGTCTCGCTCTTCATCACCCTCGACTGACCGCGCCGCGGCGGGAGCCGGCGCCGCGCGGCTGCGCGCGACTTCAGCGCGCCGCGCCTCGTGACGATACGCGCTCCGTGAACGGGGTTCGCGGGCATCTTCGCACGCACGGCCGCGGCCGGACGTCTCGCTCGCGCAGCGCTGCGCCCGCTCGGCGGGGGGCGGTCGCGGTCGCCGTCCTGGCCGCGCTCGGCGGCAGCCATGGCGGGGCCGCGGAAACGCGACCGCTGCGCTACGCGCTGTGCCGCGCCAACGTGGTCTCCGCCGAAGTCGTTCCGGGCGCCTCCGCCGGGATGCCGTTCGGAATCGCCGTCCGACTCGCGAAGGCGGCCGCCGAGGACTTCTCACAGCTCACCGAGGCCAACGTCGGGAACCGGCTCGAGATCGTATTCGCGAACTGGCTGTTCGCGCGCGCCCCGATCCGGGCTCGCATCCGATCGGGCGTGATCATCAACCAGGCGTACGCGAGCCGGGACCAGGCGAACGGCGCGCTGCGGGAGCTCACGTCCAAGCTGCCCGACCAGCCCTGCGGAGCCGTCCGCTAGCCGCCCGTCACACGCGACTGCGCGCTCCGAACTTCAAGCTCGCTTCGAAGGCCGCGACAGCCGAAGCCGTCCGCGAGTCGGGTCCGGTGGTTGAAAATCCCGACCATGTGGGCCACCTCGCGGCAATCCGGATCGTCGAAGCCGAGCTGGCGCAGCGGCTGCCCGTCCGCTTCGGCCATCCGCGTCGGGCTGCCGCTCAGCGTGTCCGCGACCGGGCGTGGTAGTCTCGCGGACCGCGGCATCCGGGTGGACGGTCCGCGAATGGACGGCGCGCGGGAGCGCGCCGCCGGGAGGTCGACATGAGCGTCTCGATTCGCGTCCCGGTGGTTCTCGCGTTCCTGTTCGCGTCGGCACCGATCGCGGTTGCGGCGGAGCGCGTCGAATGGGGCCGCTACGCCGACGAGGGGACCGTGCGCGTGACCACGACGAACGAGGACGGCACGACCCGAACGACGAAGATCTGGCTCGTCGTCGTGGACGGCAAGGGCTACATCCGCACCGGCAATACGCGCTGGGGTGCGAACGTCGAGCGCGATCCGGACCTCGTGCTGCACGTCGCGTCGCAGGACCTCCCGCTTCGCGTCGAGTTCGTGACGGACCCGACCACGCGCGACGCGGTCGTCCAGGCCTTCCGGGACAAGTACGGCTTCAGCGACTGGATCATCGGTCCGTTTCGCAGGGGCGAGCCGAAGATCATGCGGCTCGTGCCGCGCGGCAGCTAGGCGGGCTGGCATGTCCTGGCGCTCCGTCACCCGGGTTCATGGAGGCGAGATGGAACGGACCGACGCGCTCCGACGCGCGCGCGAGCAGATCGTTCGCCGGCACATGGAAGCCGAGAACGTGCACGATTTCGACGCGGTCATCGACACGTTCTCCCATCCCCGCTACGAGCTGATCGGAACCGAGCGGACGCACGACGGCGAAGCCGCCGTGCGCGCGTACTTCAAGGAAACCCGCACGGCCTTTCCGGATCAGCGCAACGAGTTGATCTCGCTGCGGCACGCGGACGACGCCGTCGTCGTCGAGTTCTGGCTCGCCGGCACGCACCGGGGGCCACTCGGCGAGCTCGCGCCGACGGGCCGCCCGTTCCGCTGTCGGATGACGGCGTTCTTCATCTTCGACGGCGCGGATCTCGTCTGTGAGCGGGTCTACTTCGATTCCGCCACCATCGTCCGCCAGCTCACCGCATGAGTGCATCGCGTCGCACGAGGGCGTCGCTGGCGGCCCGTGGCTTCGCCCTGGCCGGGTTCCTGGTGATCGCGGGGCACGCGGCCGCGGGCGTCTACGCGGTCGGGTCGACGCTCGAGCCCTTCGCGCTCGAGGACCAGCACGGCGAAGCGCATCGCGTCGATGGGTCGGTTGACGTGATCCTCTTCAGCCGGGAGATGAAGGGCGGGGACCTGCTCAAGGAGGCCCTCGAGGGCGTCCCCGCCGGCTTCCTCGCCGCGCGCCGTGCGGTCTATGTCGCCGACATCAGCGGCATGCCGTCGCTGGTGGCGCGGCTCTTCGCGCTTCCGAAGCTGCGCAAGCGCCCGTATCCGATTCTGCTGGACCGCGACGGCTCGCAGACGCGAAACCTTCCGAGTGAGGACGGAGCCGCCACGCTGATCGTCCTGGACGACCTGCGGGTCGCTCGCGTCGCCTTCCTCTCCTCGGCGGAGGCGGTGAAGCGCGCGCTCGGCCTGTCGAAGGCGGAGCCGGGGGGCGCGGCGGCGCCGCGTTGACGCCAGCGCGGCGCCTACTGCAGACGGAGGTCGGCCCACGTGAGTTCGCAATCCCCGATCGCCACGGTGCTTCTGACGCTGCGGCTGAGCGTCTTTCTCGTGATGCTGATGTGGACCCTCGACAAGATCGTCAACCCCGCCCATGCGGCACGGGTCTACGAGAACTTCTACGCCATCGGGGGACTGGGTCGGAATGCATTCCTCGCGATCGGCGCCGCCGAGCTGGTGCTGCTGCTGGCGTTCGTGGTGGGCTACCGCAAGCGCATCACGTACGGAGCGGTGTTGGCGTTCCACGCGATCTCCACGCTGTCCTCGTACAAGCAGTACCTCGCGCCCTTCGAACATCTCCTGTTCTTCGCCGCGTGGCCCATGCTGGCGGCGTGCTTCGCGCTCTACCGGCTGCGCCACCTCGACACGAAGCTCACGATCTAGCGGGTCGTCGTGTCCGTCGAGGCGCTTCGGTCGGGGCGCCGCGGCTCAGCCCGACCATTCGGCGCCGCTGTGCTGGGCCAGCCGTTCGATCCACCAGCGGGGCGCCTGCGCCATCATCGTGTTCAGATCCCAGTAGTCGCGCCAGAGTCGGATCTTGCCGTCGACCACCTCGTGGATCGTCACGAAATCGTTCTTCAACGCCTCGCCCGTTCCGAAGTGCCAGGTCTCGGTGTGCTCGATCATCACCGTGTCGCCTTCCGCAACCACCCGGTGAATCTCGTGCTCGAAGCGCTCGACGGGGTCGAGTCCCACGCGCAAACGCTTGATCACGTTCGCGGGACCGACCGCACCGGCGTCCGGGGCCGGGACGTCCTCGTAGAAGCCATCCTCTGCGATGAAGGACGCGACGCGATCGAAGTCCTTCGCGTACAGCGCCGTCCACATCCGGGCGACGATTTCCTTGTTCGCGTCTTCCGCCACCGGTCGCGTCCTCCTGCCGGTCGTCTGGAAGGGCCTTTCTAGCCCCGCTCGCGCCGACCGACAAGCGCGGCGCGCGGATCGAACGCGCGTCGAGGTGGTTCGCGGCGGTCGGTCCCGGGCGTTCGTGGCCGAGCCGATG
>CP070734.1:794448-801280 GCA_020347605.1 Deltaproteobacteria bacterium
TCTCGCCGATCGAGACGGCGCCGGCGTTCTCGCCCGGCCCCACCAGCACGTGCTCGGCCTCGGTCGGAAGGGTGCGCAGATGCTTCTTGCTGGTCTTGTAGGAGCAGTGCTCCGACCACATCACGGAGAAGATGCCCAGCTCGGAATAGGTGGGCGCGCGTCCCAGGATGTCGAGGATCTGCTGGTACTCGTCGTCGGTGAGCCCGTGCTGCCGCGCGAGCGCGAGGTCGACCCGCGGCTCGGCCGGCGGGCTCATGCGCTCGCGCTTCCGCGCACGGCGTCGACCAGCGAGCCCAGGATCACCCGACCGTCGACACCCCCGATCAGGGGCTCGACGGCGTGCTCCGGGTGCGGCATCAGACCGATCACGTTGCCCCGCTCGTTCACGATGCCCGCGATGTTGGCGGCCGAGCCGTTCGGATTCGACGCCTCGTCGACGGCGCCATCGGGTCCGCAGTAGCGCAACACGACCTGCCGGTTCTGCTCGAGCGCCGCGAGCAGCGGCGGCGGCGCGAAGTAGGCGCCCTCGCCGTGCTTGATCGGAATCCGCAAGACGGCGCCCGGCTCCGCCCGCTGCGTGAAGGGCGTATCGGCGCGCTCGACGCGCAGGTGCACGTCGTCGCAGATGAAGTGCAGGCCGCGGTTGCGCAGCAGCGCGCCCGGCAAGAGCCCCGCCTCGCACAGCACCTGGAAGCCGTTGCAGGTGCCCAGCACCCGGCCGCCGGCATCGGCGAAGCGGCGCACGTCCGCCATGATCGGGGAGAAGCGCGCCATCGCCCCGCAGCGCAGGTAGTCCCCGTAGGAGAAGCCGCCCGGCAGCAGCACCGCCTTTGCGTCCGACGGAAGCGCCGCATCCTTGTGCCAGACCAGGCGCGACGGCACGCCCAGCACGCGCTCCAGCGCGAAGCGCATGTCACGGTCGTCGTTCGAACCCGGAAACTGCACCACCGCGAACACGGAAATCCTCGCGCCGAACCCGTCCCCGGGCCCGATGAAACGCCTGCTGATGCGGAACACTGCGCTGGGGACGGGCCCAGTCTACCGGCCGCGCCCCGGCGTTTCAACGCGCTTCCGGGCGGCGCGTCGGGCGGCTCTCCGGCGCTCGGCCGCGCGGGACGCCCGCCGCGAGCGCGTCACGCCTCGACGGCGACGACCCGGTAGTCCTCGATGACCGGGTTGGCGAGCAGCTTCTGGCACAGCTCGTCGAGCAGCGCCCGGGCGGCCGTCTCGTCGTGCGCGTCGAGCTCGACCTCGAAGAGCTTGTCCTGGCGGATGTCGCGCACCGCGTCGTAGCCGAGCGCAGCGCACGCGCGCTGGATGGCCTTGCCCTGCGGGTCCAGCACGTCGCGCTTGAGCTTCACGTGGACGGTCGCCTTCACGAAGCATCCTCCGATCCGAGCGTTCGCTCGAAGATGGCGTCGACGTGGCGAAGCGCGTGGTCGAGGTCGAAGCAGCGGTCGATCGCCTCGTGCGAGAGCCACCGCGCGATCTCCGGATCGTTCAGGATCCGCTTCTTGTACTCCCCGCCGCGCTCCCAGGTTTCCATCGCGTGGCGTTGCACGAGGCGATAGGCCTCCTCCCGCCCGAGTCCGGAGCGCAGCAGCTCCGCCAGGAGCGCGCCGCTGAACGGCAGCCCGCGCGTGTGTTCCAGGTTGTGCCGCATGCGGTCCGGGTGCACCACGAGCCCGTCGACCAGCTGGGCCGTGCGCTCCAGCATGAAGTCGAGCAGCGCGCTGGCATCCGGCAGCACGACGCGCTCCACCGACGAGTTGCTGATGTCGCGCTCGTGCCAGAGCGCATTGTTCTCGAGCGCCGCGAGCGCATACCCGCGCACCAGCCGAGCCAGGCCGCTGACCGTCTCGAAGCGCCACGGATTCCGCTTGTGGGGCATCGCCGACGAGCCCTTCTGAGCCTTGCCGAACTCCTCGTCCACCTCGCGGACCTCGGTTCGCGCGAGGTGGCGGCACTCCACGGCGATCTTCTCGAGGGTCGACGCCAGCACCGCCAGCGCGCTCACCAGCGCGGCGTGGCGATCGCGCTGCACCACCTGCGTGGCTGCGGGCTCGAAGCCGATGCCGAGGCGGGCGCAGACGGCCTCCTCCACCGCCGGCTCGAGCTGGCCGAACGTACCGACGGCTCCCGAGATCTTGCCCACCGCCGCCTCTTCGAGCGCGCGCTCGAGGCGCGCGCGTCCGCGCCGCACCTCCTCGTGGAACACCAGCAGCTTGAGACCGAACGTCGTGGGTTCGGCGTGAACGCCGTGCGTGCGACCGATCATCGGCGTGCGCTTGTGCTCGAGGGCCCGGCGGCGCAAGACCGACAGGAGCCGGTCGGTGTCGCTCACGAGCAGGCGGCCGGCATCCCTCACCTGGAGCGCCAAGGCCGTGTCGATCACGTCGCTCGACGTCATTCCGAGGTGGAGGAAACGCCCCTCCGGTCCGGTCGACTCGCCGACGCTGCTGAGGAACGCGATCACATCGTGGCGCACCTCGCGCTCGATCTCGCGGATCCGCTCCACGTCGAAGGACGCGCGCTCGCGGAGCGCGGTCGCGGCCTCGCCCGGGATCGCCCCGCGCTCGGCGAGCACGTCACAGACGGCGAGCTCGACCTCGAGCCAGCGCGCGTAGCGCGCCTCGTCGGTCCACAGGGCCGCCATCTCGGGGCGCGTGTAGCGGTCGATCACGATCAGCCCTCGCGCAGGTAGGTCATGAATACGAGCATATAGTAAAGGACCGGTATCGCGAGCAGGCTCGAGTCGATCCGATCCAGCAGGCCGCCCATTCCCGGCAGCAGGCGACCCACGTCCTTGCGATCCGCATCGCGCTTGAGCAGCGACTCGATGAGGTCACCGAGAATCGCGAAGACCGCGAGGGTCGGCGCCACCAGCGCGATCGAAAGCCACGAAAGCCCGGCCGAGAGCGGCGGCCAGAAGAAGTCGAAGACGCCCTTCACGATCAGCCCGGCGGCCAGGCCGGCCAGCACGCCGCCGATGGCGCCCTCCACCGTCTTCTTCGGACTGATCTGGGGCGCGAGCTTGCGCCTGCCGTAGGCGCGTCCCGCGAAGTAGGCGCCCGCGTCGCTCGCGACGACGGCGGACACCACGAACACCATGTAGAAGATCCCGACCTCGCTCGGCACGCCCGCGGCCGCCTCCGGCCCGTAGCGCTTCGCGACGACGGTGTGGAACTCCCTCAGGCCCACCGCGTGCGACAGGAGCCAGCCCACGTAGAACACGCCGAAGAACGTCCCCGAGATGCTGGCGAGCGCCTCGCTGATCTGGGCCTTGCCCAGCTGCACGATCATCACCGCGAGCAGCGTCGCGGTCGTGAGCAGGGTCACGTGGTAGTCGCTGCCCACGTAGGCGACGACCGGAAGCGCCGCGCCCGCCGCGAGCCCGAAGCCGGTGATCGGCTTCGCGCCCTTCGCCTCGATCAATCGGTAGAGCTCGTAGAGGCCGATCACCACGATCGCGACGACGGCTCCGAGGTACCAGAACCCACCGGCGATGATCACGGTCACGACGGCCGGAATCAGCACGGCCGCGGTCAAGAGCCGGCGGGTGAGCTCGCTGACCCGGCGCGGCCGTTCGGGCGGGACGGGACTCGGCGGCTTCGGGTGCAACGGCTCTTCGCGGGCACCCTCCCGCTCCGTGATCGAGATCGGCTTCTCGCTCAAGGCCTCTCCTCGCCGGCTTCGACCGCCCTTCGGGCCGGCCCATCCAGCCCTGTGTGTCCGAACCCCCCCGAACCGCGTTCGGTCGGCTCCAGCCCGGGTACCTCCTCCCACTGCGCCCGCACGACGGGCGCGACGACGAGCTGGGCGATCCGATCGCCCCGCCGCACGGTAAACGGCTCCGCGCCCGCGTTCCACAGGATCACGCGCAGCTCGCCGCGGTAATCGGAATCGATGGTACCAGGCGCGTTGGGAAGCACGATCCCGCTCGCGAGCGCCAGGCCGCTGCGGGGGCGGATCTGCGCCTCGTAGCCCGCGGGGACCGCGATGCAGAAGCCGGTCGGAATCGCGGTCCGGGCACCCGGCTCGACCACCAGATCAACGTCCACCGCCGCGGCCAGATCGAACCCCGCCGCGCCCGGCGTCGCGTGCGCGGGCAGCGGCAGGTCTCCGTTGCCCGGCAGGCGGGCGATTCGGACACGCACGGGCGGCGCCAGGCGGGAACCGCCGCGTCGCCGCGCGGGCATCCGCGGCTAGGAGGCCGCCCTCGCGGCGGCGTCCGCCAGGGCCTCCTTGCGGGAGAGGCGGATGCGCCCGCTCGGGTCGATATCGATGCACTTGGCGAGCACCTCGTCGCCCTCCACGCAGACGTCCTCGACCTTGTCCACCCGTCCTTCGGCCAGATGGCTGATGTGGATGAGTCCGTCGGTCCCCGGGAAGATCTCCGCGAACGCGCCGAAGTCGGTGACCCGCTTGACCTTGGCGAGATAGACGCGGCCGATCTCGGCCTCCTGGGTCAGCTCCTCCACCATCCGGCGGGCGCGCGCGCAGGCGTCGTGGTCGGGCGCGAAGATCGTGACCTGCCCCGAGTCCTCGATGTTGATCTTGGAATCGGTGGTCTCCTGGATCGCGCGGATCACCTTTCCGCCGGGCCCGATGACGTCGCGGATCCGATCGGGATTCACGAACACCACCTCGACGCGCGGGGCGTAGCGCGAGAGCTCCGAGCGCGGGGAGAGGTCGCCGAAGACCTCGCGCGTCTCGCTCTCCATGCAATCGAGGATGTGCAGCCGGCCGGCCCGGGCCTGATCCAGCGCCTGGGCCATCACGTTCCAGTCGACGCTCCGGATCTTGATGTCCATCTGGAGCGCCGTGACGCCGCTGCGCGTGCCGGCCACCTTGAAGTCCATGTCGCCGAGGTGGTCCTCGTCGCCGAGGATGTCGGACAGGATGGCGATCTGGTCGCCTTCCGCGATCAGTCCCATGGCGATGCCCGCCACCGGCGCCTTGATCTTCACGCCGGAATCGAGCAGCGCGAGCGTCGCGCCGCAGACCGTGGCCATCGACGAGGAGCCGTTCGACTCCAGCACCTCGGACACGATGCGGATGGTGTAGGGGAAGCTCTCGTGGTCCGGCAGCACTCCCCGGAGCGCGCGCTCGGCCAGGTTTCCGTGGCCGATGTCGCGGCGGCTCGGCCCGCGCAGGAAGCGCGCCTCACCCACCGAGAAGGGTGGAAAGTTGTAGTGCAACATGAAGTTCTTGTAGTAGCGCTCGTTGAGCGACTCGATGAGCTGCTCGTCCGATGCGCTGCCGAGCGTCGTGTAGACGATCGCCTGGGTCTCGCCGCGCGTGAACAGACCCGAGCCGTGCGCCCGCGGCGCGACGCTCACCTCGCACGCGATCGGCCGGATGTCGGTCGTGGCACGACCGTCGATCCGCTTGCCGTTCGAGATGACCATGCCGCGCATGAGCCCCGCGCGCAGGTCGTGCAGGATGTTCGTCACACCGCTCGTGAGGCTGCGGAGCTCGCGCTGGCGCGTTTCGACGGCCTCGAGGCTGTCGAACGAGACCTGCTGCGTGCGGAACTCGGACGTGAAGCGCTCCAGCACGTCCGCTTCGATCGCGTCGAGCGCGGCGTAGCGCTCGCCCTTCGACGTGATGCGGATGGCTTCCTCGAGACGCGCCTGGGCCGCTTCGCGCACCCGGCGCTCGAGATCCGCATCGGTGGCGGCGGCCGCGACCTCGAGCTTCGGCTTCCCGATCCGCCGTCGCAGGTCCTCTTGCGGCTCGAGCAGGCGGATGATCTCCGCGTGCGCGAACTTGAGCGCATCGAGGACCTCGCTCTCGGGCACGTCGTTGGCGCTGCCCTCGACCATCACCAGGGCCGCCCGACTGCCCGCGACGATCAGGTCCATGTCGCTCTCGGGGAGCTGCGAGTAGCCCGGATTCGCCACCAGCGAGCCGTCGATGCGGCCGACGCGGACCGCGGCGATCGGACCCAGGAACGGAAGCGGCGACAGCGTCAGGGCTGCGGAGGCGCCGATGAACGCGGGGATGTCGCACAGCTCATCGGGGTCGGCCGAGAGCACGGTCGCGACGATGTGCGTCTCGTCGCGATAGCCGTCCGCGAACAGCGGCCGGATCGAGCGGTCGATGAAGCGCGAGACGAGTACCTCGCGATCCGAGAGGCGGCCTTCGCGCTTGAAGAACCCGCCGGGGATCTTGCCCGCGGCCGATGTCTTCTCCTGGAAGTCGACCGTGAGCGGGAAGAAGTTCACGCCCTCGCGGGGCTTGGCGCGCGTGGCGGTGACGAGAACGACCGTGTCCCCGTAGGTGACGACGACCGAGCCCGCGGCCTGCTTTGCCAGCTTGCCCGCTTCGAGGGTCATGGGGCGGCCGCCGACTTCGACGGTCGCCGTTTCGGACTGGAACCAATACGGCATGGAGCTGTGTTCTCCCAGGATTCCCGAGCTGGGATCCTGCTCCGGTCCGGGACGGCACGGTAGGGGAATCGAGTAGCTGCGGAATGTGGAATCGGCGATGCGCATGTCGGACGCTCGGGCCCGACCTGCCCATGGCGGATTCCCACATCCCGCGACCGCGCGATCCGAGTCGCCCGGACCTGTGGTGTTCCGCCTGACCTTCAGGCGGTTCTTCGGACTGGCTAGCGGCGCAACCCCAGTCGGCCGATCAGGGTGGTGTAGCTCTCGAGGTCCTTCTGACGCAGATACGAGAGCAGCCGCCGACGCCGACTCACGAGCTTGAGCAAGCCGCGCCGTGAGTGGTGATCCTTCTTGTGGACCTTGAAATGCTCCGAGAGCTCGTTGATCCGCTCGGTCAGAATCGCGACCTGCACCTCCGACGAACCCGTGTCGGTCTC
>CP070734.1:801380-808042 GCA_020347605.1 Deltaproteobacteria bacterium
ATATGCTCGCATGGACTCGGACGACCGCCCGCCGCCGCGGTCCAGCTCGCCCAGCCGGATCACCCAGCCCGTGTGGAACAGGACGGGCATTTCGAGCGACTCGGCGCGCTCGTAGAGGGGCATGTAGCGGTCGTGATCGTAGGGATGGGAGGGCATCTCCAGCTTGATCCCGCGGAAGCCCTGGTCGCGGAGGCGGCTGATGTCGTCGGGGCTTCCCATCGTCTGCCCGAGCTCCACGTTGCCCATGCCCACGATCAGGTCGGGGTACTCGCGCATCCACTTCAGGACGCCCTCGTTGCCGAGATACGTGGAGCGGGGAGGCTGCCAGTAGCGGCTGTCGGCGAGCACGCAGCACTTGACGCAGCCGTGGCTCTCCCACTCCCGCACGCGGGCGCGCACGTCCATGCCGGCATGCAGGTGGGCGTGGATGTTGACGAGTTTGTCGGGCGCCGTCATGCCTGGACCCCGTCTCGGCCGCGTAGGGTACACGAGCGGCGCGTTCTGCCGATCCCGCGACGCCGGGCGCGGCGGGTCGGGGGACGACCGGCTTCGCGTCTGCGGCGCGGGCGCCGGCCAGCGTCTAAGCTCCTGCGCAGCGCGTGAAGCGCATCGAGACGGACGGCCGGAGAAGAGCACCCGACATGACCGAATCCATCCATCCCGCGGGCCTCCCGATCGGGGACGACGACGCGACCATCGCGGCCGCGCTCGAAGACGTGAGCATCCCCACGCTCATGATGTCGATGATCCACATGACGGGGGACACGAGCCTGCTGCGGGGTCCGATCCGGCCCGCGGGCATCTTCCTCAACGAGGTGCAGGGCTTCATGTCCGAGGACGACAAGGCCGCGGTGCGCGCGCAGGCGCTGGAGGTCATCAAGGCGTACCGCGACGGCGGCTGCCAGCTTCCCCCGCCGCCCGCGCCCGAGACGATCCACGCGATGATGGGCTTCCTGGTCGGCGGCGAGGTCCCCGCCGAGTACGTGCCCATGATGCTCGAAGAGATGGAGCTCGACGGGCGCGATGCGCGCGCGTTCCACTGGGACTGCGAGGTCCGGGAGGCGGCCCGGCGGGACTTCCACGTCGTCGTGATCGGCTGCGGCATGTCGGGGCTGCTGGCGGCGATCCGCCTCGCGGAGGCCGGCGTCTCCTACACGGTGATCGAGAAGAACCCGTCCGTGGGCGGCACCTGGTTCGAGAACACCTACCCCGGCTGCCGCGTCGACGTGGGCAATCACTTCTACTGCTACTCGTTCGAGCCCAACCCGGACTGGTCCGAGTTCTTCGCGCAACGCGAGGAGCTGCAGGCGTACTTCGAGCGCTGCCTCGAGAAGTACGGGGTTCGCGAGCGGGTGCGCTTCGAGACAGAGGTGGTCGCCGCGCAGTACGACGAGGCGGCGGCGCGCTGGTCGGTGCGGGTCCGCGGTCGGGAGGGGCGGGAGGAGACGCTCTCGGCCAACGCCCTCGTGAGCGCGGTCGGTCAGCTCAACCGGCCGAAGCTGCCGGACATCCCGGGCCGCGATGCGTTCCGCGGTCCCTCGATGCACTCGGCCGCCTGGCGGCACGACGTCGACCTCGCGGGCCGACGGATTGCGGTGATCGGAACCGGCGCGAGCGCCTTCCAGATCGTGCCGGCGATCGCCGAGCCAGCGGGGCGCGTGACCGTGTTCCAACGCTCCGCCCCGTGGATGTTTCCGAATCCCAACTATCACGCGAAGGTCGGAGCCGGCAAGAAGTGGGCGCTCCGGCATCTCCCCTACTACGCGCGCTGGTACCGCTTCCTGCTCTTCTGGCCGGGCTGCGACGGCGGGCTCGAGGCGATGACGGTCGATCCCGACTGGCCGCATCCGGAGCGCTCCACCAGCGCGATGAACGAGGCGGCGCGGGTCACGTTCACCCGGTATTTGGAGGATCAGGTCGGCGGCGATCCGGAGCTCTTGGCGAAGGTGGTGCCCGACTACGTGTGTCTCGGCAAGCGCACGCTGCAGGACAACGGGAGCTGGCTGGCGGCGCTCAAGCGCGACGACGTCGAGCTCGTCACGGACCCCATCGCCGAGATCCGAGAGGACTCCGTGGTGTGCGAGAGCGGCGCTGCGTACCCCGTCGACGTGATCGTCTACGCGACGGGCTTCCACGCGAACCGCTTCCTGTGGCCGATGGAGATCACGGGGCGGGGCGGCGTGAAGCTCCGCGAGCAGTGGGGTGACGATCCCTCCGCCTACCTCGGCATCACCGTTCCGAACTTCCCGAACCTCTTCTGCATCTACGGGCCGGGCACCAACCTCGCGCACGGGGGCAGCCTGATCTTCCACTCGGAGTGCCAGGTCCGCTACACCCTGGGGTGTATCAAGGCGCTGCTCGAAACCGGCCACGACGCGATCGAGTGCCGGCAGGAGGTGCACGACGCCTACGACGAGCGGCTCCGGCGGGAGCTCGAGCGGCACGTCTGGTCGCACCCCTCGATCCAGAGCAGCTGGTACAAGAACCGCGCCGGTCGCGTCACCGTCCTGTCGCCGTGGCGCCTCGTCGACTACTGGCGGTGGACCCGGCAGCCCGACCTCGAAGACTTCCACCTCCGCTGACCAGCCGGCCTAGTCGGTGGCGACCGCCTCCTGAAGGGACTCGGCGATGCGCGCCGCGAGCTTCTGGAGCAGCACGATCTCGGCGTCCACGAGGCCCTGGTAGCCGCCGACCGCGAGCGGCTCCGAGCTCGACAGGACGTAGGCCGCGATCTCGCGGCCGTCGGCGCGAGCGATGCGCCAGCCGGCCGCGAGCCGGGCCTCGCCCGACAGCGTGCCGTGAAGCTGGTCGATCACCACGTCGACGGCGTAGTCCCACTCGCTCCGCTGGCTCCAGTCGGCGCGGATCGCGTAGCCCAGGACGTTCGAGATCTCGGTGCGCAGGTAGCGGCGCAGACCCTCGTCCAGCGGCTCGGCCCAGACGTGGTAGCGGGCGGGTCGGACCTGATGGTCGTCGGACTCGATGACGAGGCCGGGGCGAAGCAGGTAGGGCGCGACGGTCACCCGCCCCAGGCCGATCGCGGCGGGTGCCTCGATCTGGCGCGTCGCGTCCGGGAGCTCGGCGCGCAGCAGGTAGTGCGTGCGCGCCGGCGGGTCGCTCGCGCACGCGACGAGCAGGAGTGCGCAGAGGAGGGGGACGGCTCTCATCGGTCACCTGCCTTGGGCTCGGGATCTTTTTCGGGGTCGCTCGAGAAGATCAGCGAGCTCGGTCGGTCCTCGAGCGTTCTCGCGAGCTCCTCGACACTCTTGAGGGTACGCTCGAGCTCCGCGAGCGTCGCGTCGAGGTCGCGCGGAAGCGACTGGACGCCTTCGCTCGCGACGAGGCTTCGCACCTCGGTGAGCGTGCGGCGCAGCTCGCGAAGGGTGCCGTCCGCGGAGGCGACGATCCGCTCGATCGGAAGCGTGTTCAGCTTGTCGAGGAGCGCCGAGACCTTGACCTCGATGCCCTCGAGTCCCGTCGAGATCGTGGGGATGGTGGGCCAGCTCGCGAACTCGCCGATCTCGGCGCTTGGCTCGTCGCGATACATGTCGAGCGCGACGTAGCGGCTGCCGGTCAACAGGCTGCCCGTCGCGATCGTGGCGCGGATCCCGTTCCGCACGCCCGCCTCCAGGGTCTTCCGCAGGGTCTCCACGCTCTCCTCGCTGTCGGGAAGCGTCAGCCGGCCCGGCTCGAGGCGCAGCAGGACTGCGATCGGCTGGCCCTCGCCGCGCATTCCGCCCTCGCGGACCATCTCCTCCAGCAGCAGCCGCTCGACCTTCCCGACCGGAATACCGCGCCACTCCACCGGCGCGCCGGGCTCCAGACCGCGCACCGAGCGCGTGAACTGGACGACGTACTCGATTCCGTGTCGGTAGGGGCGCTGGTTCACCTCCCCGTAGTCGGCGTAGAGCTCGAAGTCGGTGCCGTTCTCCACCGGGGAGCCGGCGCCGACGCCCTCGGGCAGACCGAAGGCCACGCCGCCGAAGAGCATCGACTGGAGCGAGCCGGTCTTGAGCTCGACCCCCTCGGCGGTCGCGCTGAAGGAAATGCCGCTGGCGTTCCAGAACCGCGTGTTCGAGGTGACGAGATCGTCGTAGGGTGCGTCGATGAAGGCGCCGTAGTGGACGTGCTGTCCCTCGACGTCGAAATCGGTGCTCTCGACGCGGCCCACCTCGAAGCCCTTGTACAGGATGGGGTCGCCGGTGGTCACAGAGCCGGCCTGCTCGCTGTAGAGCGAGAACTGCAGGCCCGGGGTGCCCACGGGCGTCACGGGCACGTCCTCGAGGCCCCGGAACTCGCGCCGGCCCGGCTCGCCCTCGCCGGGGGCCAGCTCGATGTAGCCACCCGAGACGATCGTGCCGAGACCGGAAACGCCGCCGGCGCCGATCCGGGGCCGCACCACCCAGAACTTCGTGTCCTCGCGCAGCAGGGGCGTGGCGAAGCGCTCGAGCTGCGCCACGACCTCGACGCTCTCGAGGTCCTCGCCGAGGGCTACGCTCTCGACGAGCCCCACCTCGACGCTGCGCGCCTTGATCTTGGTCTTGCCCGCTTCGACCCCCTCAGCGGTGCTGAAAACGATCGTGATCTTGGGGCCTTGGGTCGTAAACGTGAAGTAGATCATCCATGCCCCGAGCAGCACGGCGACGATCGGAACGATCCAGACCTTCGAGATCCGCCGGCGCTCCGAGACGGTGGCCTCGGTGTCAGTCATCGTCGTCTCCCCGGTGATCCCAGATCAGCCGCGGGTCGAAGCTCTCCGCCGCGAGCATCGTGACGATCACGACGCCACCGAAGGCGATCGACGCCACGCCCGCGGTGATGCGCAGCAGCCCGCCGAAGTGGATCAGGGCGACCAGGATCGTAACCACGAAGACGTCGGTCATCGACCAGCGGCCGACGAACTCCGTCGCGCGGTACAGAACGGTCCGCTCGCGGAGCGAGGTCCGGTGCCTTCGGGATACGCTCCAGCACAGCCACGAGAGCGCGAAGAGCTTGCCGAGCGGCACGAGCACGCTCGCGATGAAGATCACGGCCGCCACCGGGATCGATCCCATCTGGATCAGCAGCACCACGCCGCCCATGATCGTGCTCTCGATCTCGTTTCCGAGCTGGTCGGTCGTCATGATGGGGAGCACGTTGGCCGGGATGTAGAGCAGGCTCGCTGTGATGAGCAGCGCCACGGTGCGCTGGAGGCTGTCGGGGCTGCGCAGGTGGAGCGCCGAGCCGCAGCGCGGGCACTCGCGCAACGCCACCGGCGCGAGCTTGTAGCAGACGTGGCAGCTGGCCAATCCCTCGGCCGCTGCGGTGCCGGCCGGAAATGCGGTCACGTCCTGCACGCTTCGATCTCCCGCCACACCTGCAGCCGGTCGAGGCTCGCCAGGGTCGCGGCGAAACACAGGCTGAAGCCGACGTAGGACCAGAACGAGAGGCCGATCACGACGGTGGCCATGTGGTGGATCTTGACCAGGCTCACGATGACGCCGATGACGAAGACCTCGACCATGCTCCAGGGGCTCAGCTGGAAGAGGAGTCGGCCGGCCGGCACGAGCCAGGGAACCTTCTGGCGCCGGAGCAGGGGTACGACCAGGGCCAGGACCACGGCGAGGATGGCCGCCGGGATCGCCACGATGACCCCGAGCACGAGGACCGCGAGCGTCGTATAGCCGTCCCGGTGCAGCTCGACCGCCGTCGCCGGAATGGTCATCACGCTCTCGAGCCCCTTGGCCTTGAGCGAGAGGAACGGAAAGGCGTTCGACAGGATCAGCAGCACGATCGCCGCGGCGGCGAAGGCCAGGGCCCGCTGCAGCGCATCGCGCGTGCAGCTCGAGATCAGCGACCCGCAGCGCGGGCAGAACGCCCGCTGGCCGCCTCGAAGCTCGCCGATCGTCAGCGGAAGGTCGCAGTGGATGCAGGCGCAGCGTTCAGGACTCACGGCTCAGCCTCGACCCCCCCACTCTAGCCCAGCACCGATCCGATCGGTCGCGCGGCGCCTAGCGGTAGAGCCTCCGCCGGCGGCGGACGGGGTCGAGGAGGGTGAGGTCGTTCGCCTCGGTCTCGTAGCCCTTGGGGTGCGGCGGGCGGGCCTCGAGGCCGAGGGCCTCGAACACCCGGTCGTGCTGGTAGTAGCCGGCGTAGGTGTGAAAGACGAGCCCGGGCAGGAAGGCCGGCTCGCGTGTCGCGAGCTCGTTCAGGACGTCGCGCGCGTCGGCTGCGGAGAGCGCGGCGAAGCCGTCGGCGCCGCGGCCGCGAGCGAGGGCGTCGGCGGCCGCGAGGCCCGCGGCGATCACCGGCCGCAGCTCGGGCGTCTTCTGCACGGCGCCCTCGAGGTAGCGGGCCACGCCGAGCTCTCCGGCGCCCGGAAGGCGGCCGTCGTCGCTGGGCGGGATGATCGCGTCCAGCACGCGGGCCAGCGCGCGCTGCTCAGCGGGGGAGAAGTCAAAACCGCGTGTGTCTTCGCTCATGTCGCGCGTCTCTTCCCGTACGGCGTTCAGTCGAACAGGTTGGCGAGGTTCTGCTTGATCCGGTCTGCGACGTAGAGGGCCAGCGCCTGGATGGTGTGGGTCGGGTTCACCGCCGCTGCCGTCACGAAGATGCTGCCGTCGACGATGAAGAGGTTGCGGACGTCGTGGCAGCGACCCCACTCGTTGACCACCGAGTTGCCC
>CP070734.1:808142-814703 GCA_020347605.1 Deltaproteobacteria bacterium
GGTCGCCGAGCGAGAGCGAGGCGATCGGGACCAGGCGCCCCCCGCTGTCGCTGCAGAAATCCAGGATGAAGCGGTTGTAGGCGCGCAGATACGCCTGGGTGATCTCCTCGTCCTCGCACTCGGCGAGCCACATCGCGCAGAGCGTCGGGTAGAGGAGCACCGCGTCGAGGTTCTCGCGGTCGAGCCGCTCGACCCGCTCGGCCGCGTCCATGGCGCCGAGCGGCGCCATGTCGACGTAGCCGGAGCCCGTGGGCTCGCGCTCGTGGACGATCCCCCCGACCCGGTCCATCAGGCCGACCCCCGACAGCATGCCGCGGCGCATGAGCTTCGACGGCCGGCCGTCGATCTCGAGATACTCGAGCCCGTCGGCCGGGTCCGTGCGGATCCGAAGTGCACGGTCGCGATACCTCGGCTCGAGGTACCGCTCCCACAGATCCGGCGGCTCGAGCAGGTGTCCGTCGGCATCGATCCCCTTCGGAAACCGAAGCCTCGGCAGCGGACGAGTCGCTTGCTCGCTCATCCCGACGATCCTAGCCGATGAAGCCCACGGGACGTTTCTGCCCGATCCGCTCGTTCCGCAGGAAGACGGCGACTCTGTCTGCGAAGCGACGCGAGGAGCGTCTCCGCCGCCGTTCGGCACTCCCGAGGCAGTAGCCGAACGCCGTCTGGAGAAGCATTCTTGCAGCGTTCCGCCGGCCTCCACCGTAGGGCGAGCGGACGAGGAGGGTTCTCGATGGCCGACCCGACGGGCAGAGACCTCACCGATCTCCTCACCCCCAAGCACGATCGCATCGATCTGCGGCGGCTCCGCCGGCTCGTGGAGCGGGAACTCGCGCTCTACGTCGAGCGAACCCCGCGGAGCCGGGAGCTGGCCGATCGAGCCCGCAAGCACATGATCGGCGGCGTGATGAGCAGCTGGCACGGGGACTGGCACCTTCCCCATCCCCTCTACGTGGAGCGAGCGAAAGACAACCGGGTCTGGGACGTCGACGGAAACGAGTACATCGACTTCAACCTCGGCGACACGCCGGACATGTTCGGCCACGCGCCGGACAACGAGGTCACGCGGTCCGTCTCGGACTTCGTGCGCACGAGCGGAAGCGCGACACTCCTTCCCAGCGAAGACGCCATCGTGGCGAGCGAGATCCTCTCCGAGCGCTTCGGCCTCCGCTACTGGTACAGCGCTCTGTCGGCGAGCGACGCGAATCGCTTCTCGATCAAGATCGCGCGCATGGTGACCGGCAGGCCCCGGGTCCTCATGTTCAACCTGGCCTACCACGGGACGGTGGACGAGACCCTTCACTGGACGCTGGAACCCGGCGTCATCCGCAGGCGGTTCCACGCCGACTACGCCCCCGGCCAGGACCCGGCCACGACCACGAAGATCGCGAATTGGAACGATCTCGACTCCGTCGAGCGGGCGCTCCAAGACGGCGACGTGGCACTGGTCCTCACCGAGCCGGCGCTCACCAACACGGGGATCGTCCTGCCGGAGCCGGGCTTCCACAAGGAGCTGCGAGCCCTGTGCAGCCGCTACGGCGCCTACCTCCTGATCGACGAGACGCACACGCTCTCCGAGGGCCCGCGAGGCTGCACGGGCGCGTGGGGCCTCGAGCCCGACTTCTGGGTCGCGGGCAAGGCCATCGCGAGCGGAATTCCGTGCGCCGTGTACGGATTCAGCGAGGAGATCGGCGACCGCCTGGCGGCGCTGCTCTCCAGCGATGATCCCCAGGGCGTCGGAGGCATGACCGGCATTGGAACCACCGTCGCCGGCAACGCCCTCTCCACACACGCCTTGCGCGCGACCCTGGAGAACCTGCTGACCGAGGAAGTCTACACGGAAATGCGACAGTCGGCGCGCCGCCTGGTCCACGGAATGCGCGAGGTCATCGCGAAGCACGAGGTCCCCTTCAGCATCACGGCCATGGGCAACCGCTGCGACCTGCGCTTCCTCCCGCATCCCGCCCGGGATGCCTTCGACGGCGCGCTGGGCATCGGGGTCGGAGGCTACTTCGAGTTCGCACACCTGCGCGCCCTCAACCGCGGCTTCCTCATCATCCCCTACTACAACATGTTCTTGTGCAGCCCGACCACGAAGCCGCAGGACGTCGACGCCTGGATCGAGTGCTTCGATGAGCTCGTGGCGGACCTGCTGCGAGACCCGGGCGGAACGCGGTAGAAGGGGTTCCATGCGCCGAATCACCGCCTACCGAGCGCTCTGTGGCCTGCTCGGGATCCCGCTGATCCTGCTGGGTGTCGGCCTCGTGCTGGGCTTCTTCCGGGCGATGGCCCCCGGCGGAGAGCCGCCGGGGCCCCTCGTCCCGCTCGGACCGAACGGCCTGTACTACATGGCATTCCTCGGCACCGCGCTGGTGGGTTGGGGCGGTGGCCTCGTCGGCGCGATGCGCCAGCCCGAAACGAGCCGCAGCGTCGGCACGGCGACCGCCGTCGCGCTGGTGCTGTCGGCCGGCTACCGCATGCTCGCCTGGTTCCTGGGCGACTACTACTTCCTCGGCGAGATCCTGCGCGTCGAGGCGGCGATTCTGCTGCTGCTGGCGCTGGCGTTCGTGTGGCTGCGGCCGCCGAAGCCCGCGACGGCGAGCTGAAGGAGGAACGCGATGCTCCGCTGGCTCGCGACGCTCGGCATCCTGGCGCTCCTGGCGCTCGATCTCGGCATGCGCGCGACGCCGCTCGGCCGGCGCGGCAGCGAGGCACGGCTGCGGGCCGACGTGGCCGGCACCATCGGAACGCTGGGACAGCCGCTGCCCGAGCTGGACCTGCGCCGGCTCGACGGCTCGCCGCTGCGACTCGCGGAGCTGGCCGGCCGGCGCGTCGTGCTCACGTTCGAGCGCAGCGTCGACTGGTGACCGTACACCAAGGCGCGGCTCGTGGAGCTGCGGAGCGCGCTTCGGGCGACGCCGGACCTCGAGGTGGTCTGGGTGATGGCGGACAACCAGATCAACGACAAGACGCTCCGCTACATCGACGGCCTGGGGCTGCGCGAGCACGTGCACTTCGCGGTCGATCCGGACAGCACCGCGATCGACCGGCTGGGGATCCGCAAGGATCCGATCGACGAGCCGATCGAGGAAGGCGTCCCCCACCCGACGACGTACGTGCTCGACCGGGCCGGGATCGTGCGCTTCATCGACGTGCGCGAGGACTACCACGCCTGGCTCGACCCGAGCCTGATCGCCGAAGCGCTGGCGGAGGTACCATAGGGCGAGCGCGGGCCTCGCTCGCTGCGTCCATCTCGCAGGGCTCGTCGAGTTCTGCGTGGCGGCGCGTGCGTCGAACGCTACCGGCGCGGTCGAATCGGGTATAGGATCGGCCTCGTGATTCGCTACAGCGAACCGCCCGTACGGCTGCGCGACGTGATCGAAGACGTCGCAGACGTGGTGCGCCTGCTCGAGCGCAACGCGCCGTACACACCGCTCGGAGGCTGGTACCGGCCGGGGGCCGACCTGGACGTCCCCACCAGCCCCATGTGGTTCCAGAACGACTGGGTCCACGCCGATCTGCGCGTGGAGGGCTCCGAGCTGTTCCTGTTCCACGAGCGCGTGACGCAGGCGGCGCGCGACTTCTACGGCGCCGAGGTCATCGTTCCACACAGCGTCTACGTGAACCTGATGGCCGCGATCGACCGGAGCGGCCCGGCCCACACCGACAACCCGCGCTTTCACGGCCGCGACCGCAGCAACACGCCGATGTGGCTGCTGCGCACGATGCTCTGGTCGGGGCTCTTCGATCGCTACGCGATCGTGCAGGCGACGTCGATCTGGTGGATGAACGACGTCGAAGGTGGCGGTTTCTTCTACTGGCCCGAGGGTCCGGACCAACCGCCGCACGAGTACGTGGGTGACATGGCGAACACCGCACTCGTCGGCGACAACCACGGCATGTTCCACCAGGTGGGTCCGGTCGGCCCGTTCGACCAGGGTACGCGACTCGTCACGCTGCGCGCCGAGCTCGCGCCGGCGACCGACGGCAGTGGCGAGTGGGCCGTGACCGATCGCGGCGAGGTCCGCTACCAGGCGCCGCTCGACCGGTACCGCGTGAGCGTGCTGTGGAAGGCCGACGTCTACCGCAACGCGGAAGAGAGGCAGCGGCAGATGGCCGACGCGCTCTCGATCCCCGACGTGGCGCGCATCTTCGACCGCGACCTCGAGGAGAAGGGCGCCGACGTGCGGTTCGATCTCGACCGCATCGAGGACCCCGGCCTGATGGCCGCCGTGAACGCGGTCTACCCAGAGGCCGTTCCCGTCGGCAAGGCGCCATCCATCTTCGATGCGGCTTGAATCGTTCGGGCTGCCCGCGACGCGTGTCGGGCGACGAACCCGGAGGAAGGGAGACGATGGACGAATCCGAGAACCTGCTGGAGCACTTCCGCTCGATCGGAAACCCGCCGGACGAACCGACCGCCGAGGCCCTCGCCAAGCGGGAGGTCGCGGCGGAGCTGCGGGCCTTCGTGCACGCGATCGGCACCAGCCGCGCCTCGGCAGAGCAGATGCGGGAGCTGGCGGCGCAGCTTCGCGCCCAGAGCGACGTGCTCCTCGGCGCGCGCCAGAGCTCCGACGCCAGGTCGGATAGCCCCGCTGCACTTGCGGGGATGGAGGACTTTCTCGACCGCAGCCCCATCATGGGGTACGCGAATCCGATCGCCCCCCCCGCGGCTCTCGCACCGGATCTTGAGGCGCGGGTGGTCCGCGGCGAGGTGAACTTCGGACCCGCGTTCGAGGGCGCCCCCGGTTGTGTGCACGGCGGTTTCGTGGCGGCGGTCCTCGACGAGGCGCTCGGCATGGCGTGCGTCTTCAGCGGTTCCCACGCCATGACCGGCGGGCTCACCACGCGCTACCGCCACCACACCCCGGTATCGACCCTCCTGCGCGTGGAGGCGCGTCTGGTCTCCGTCGAAGGCCGGAAGATCCGGACGGCGGGTGAGGTCTACCACGGTGACCTCGCGGTCGCAGAGGGTCACGGCCTCTTCATCGCCGTCGACACCGCCAAGTTCGAGCAGCTCGTCGCCGCGAAGTCGGAGCGGTTCGAAACATAGGCGGTTCCTACATCCAATCACCTCTCGTTCAGGATCGCGTTGTCCAGCGCGTGCTCGGCCCGGAGTCTCGTCAGCCGGGCGTTCTCCCTCTCGAGCCCTTTCAGGCGCTCGGCCGGGTCGATCTGAAGGGTGCCGGTCGGTGGCCTTCTCGGGGAGACGGCGCAATGCCCGATGCGCAGCGGCCCCGACGACGCGCCGAGCCCGCGGCACCACGCCGGCGAACCCTGCCGATGCTCGCTCAGCGCTCGCGGGCGATCAGCAGGTTGGCTGCGGCGAGGACGGAAGGCACCCAGATTCCGACGAAGATTCCGCGCTCGTGATCTCCGGTGAAGAAGAGATAGACCGCCAGCAGCATGGAGACCCCCGCGGCGAGGAACCAGAGGATCTTGGATCGACCATGCCGCGCGAGAAGGCTACGAGACCCCTCACCCCGCGGAATCTCCGTTTGGCTCAAGACACCTGCCAGGTAGATCAAGACTACGAAGCAGCCCCACCAGAAGATCGGTTGATCTGTCACGTAGCTCCCTCCTCTGCGCTTCGATTTCCACCAGCATACTTCATCGTCTTTAGCCGCCACCGGATACCAGCCGGGACGTACCGTAACGGCCAGACCCGGACGTCGAGCCGGAAGCGCGTAGAAGAACGAGCGGGTGTCGCGTACGAGAAAGCAGGAGGCGCGCGGGGCCGACAGGGGCACTTCATCGCCTTCTGATCGGCGAGTGCGGACTCCCGGATTCGTGGACGCGCGGATTCCCGAAGGCTTCCACGTCGAGAGAATCGACGTCGCGATTCGCGGAGTGTGCCTTCGCGGTCGGGGCGAGATCTCCGGTGGATCGCCGCAGTCCAGCGACAGGACTCTCGTTGCGCTGGCCCTGTCGGCGAGATAACAGTAGGTGTCGAGTGATTCCAGGGAACGTTTCCCGAGATTGAAGCGCGTCTCCTCGACGCCCCTGCTTGCGATCCCGAAGGAGAATCCAATGCGACGCAGCTTCCTTCCGCTGATGGCCGCCCTCGCGGTCGCGACGTCCGCGGTGGTGCCTTCGAGTTCGGCCTTCGCTCAGGACGAGCCCAGGTCCAACCAGTTCTGGTGGCCGGAACGACTCGACCTGTCGCCCCTGCGCGACCACGACCCCTCCTCCAACCCCTACGGTGAGGACTTCGACTACGCCAAGGCCTTCGCCCGTCTGGACCTCGAGGCCGTGAAGCGGGACCTCGAGAAGCTCATGACCACGTCCCAGGACTGGTGGCCGGCCGACTGGGGACACTACGGTCCGCTGTTCATTCGCCTGTCCTGGCACGCCGCCGGTACCTACCGCGTGGCCGACGGCCGTGGCGGCGCGGGCGGCGGCCAGCAGCGCTTCGAGCCGACCAACAGCTGGCCCGACAACGCCAACCTCGACAAGGCTCGGCGGTTGCTCTGGCCCATCAAGCAGAAGTACGGCCGCAACCTCTCCTGGGCCGACCTGATCGTCCTCGCCGGCACCGTCGCCATGGAGGACATGGGCTTC
>CP070734.1:814803-821298 GCA_020347605.1 Deltaproteobacteria bacterium
TGCTCGCGATCGCGAGCAGCGCGACGGCGGGCGAGGTGATGGTGCACGTGGGACACAACCGCCTGGACCCCGCCGAGCTGACCATCGCGGCCGGCGATACCGTCGTCTTCCACAACATGGACGAGATGCCCGGCGGTCACAGCATCGTGGCCGACGACGGCTCGTTCAAGAGCCCGCCCCTCGCCAAGGACGAGTCGTGGTCGCACACCTTCTCGGAGCCGGGCACGCATCCGTATCACATCAAGGAGCACGAAGGCGCCAAGGGCACCATCGTCGTGAAGTAGGCGGTTTCGCGTGCGCGGCCTGTACATCGCTGCGATCGCACTGCACCTGCTCGCCGCCGCCGCGTGGATCGGGGGGCTCCTGGCGTTCGCGCTGGTCGCCATGCCCGTGTTCCGCCGGGACGCGTTCCGCGCCGTCGCGCTCGACCTGATCGAGCAGATGGGGCTTCGCCTGCGCGCCGTCGGGTGGCTCGCGCTGGGTACCCTCGCCGTGACCGGCGTGTTCCAGGCGACGCAGCGGGCGGGCGGCGCGGGGAACCTCCTCGAGCCGGCGTTCTGGACCGGCGCCTGGGGGCGGCTGCTCGCGCTCAAGCTGGCGCTCTTCGCGGGGCTCGTGGCGCTGGCGTCCTGGCACGACTTCGCCATCGGCCCGCGCGTGGCGGCGGTCGCGCGCGCGCGGCCGGACTCGGCCGAGGCTCAGCGCCTCCGCCGTCGGGCCGGCCGGGTCGGGCGCATCAACGTCGTGCTGAGCGTAGTGCTGTTGCTGCTGGGCGTGTTCCTGGTCCGCGGCCTTCCGTAGCGGGAACGCGGACCGGTCTTGGCGCGCGCCCGCTCGCTGCGGCAACGGGGGCGGACAACCGCGCGGCGGCGCGGTGTTCGCGCCTCGCGGCGGGGGCGCGGAGCGATCGCCGTGGTCGACGTCGCGCGGCGGGCTTCGTACCCTTGACTCCGCGCGGCCGGTGGCCCGCCGCCGCCGCGCGCGGCGCGTGAGTGAACCCGGAGGACTCGAGCGTGATCCGTCCCAGGCGACTGCCCCTGCTCCTGCTGTTCGCCGCCGCGGCGGCGCTCAACGCTCCCGGGCAGCCCGCGGCCGAGGAGCCCGCGGCCAGCGATTCCATCGCGGTGAAGCGCTGTCGGCGCGAGTGCCGAACGCGTGAGAAGGCGTGCATGCGGCAGGCCGAGGAGGACTTCTTCGGATCGGACGCGACCACGCAGGAGCTCGAGGTGTTCTCGTACTGCCGTTCGATCCAGGAGCGCTGCGAGGATCGGGTCGGTCTCGACTTCGACGCGCTGTGCACCGACGTCCAGGCCTGCATGCGCGAAGTGAAGAAGCAGATGGACGAGAAGCTGCGCGAAGCGCAGGGCCGCTGCTCCGAGCGGGGGCGCGCGTGTCTGGCGCAGTGCGGGTAGCCGACCCCGGCAGCGCCGTCATCACCGGCGCCTCGACCGGGATCGGCCGCGCCACGGCACTCCAGCTCGACCGCAAGGGCTGGCGCGTGTTTGCCGGCGTGCGCACGGATCGCGACGCGAAGTCCCTCCGCGCGGCCGCCTCGGACCGGCTCACGCCGCTGAGCCTGGACGTCACCCGCGCCGCGAGCATCGAAGCCTCGGCCAAACAGGTGGCGGCGGCCGTCGGGGGTGCCGGCCTCCGCGGGCTGGTGAACAACGCGGGCATCTCCTGTCCCGGCGCGATCGAGTTCATCGAGCTCGACGAGGTCCGGCGGCAGCTGGAGGTGAACCTCGTCGGCCCGATCGCGGTCACACAGGCCTTCCTGCCCCTGATCCGTCGCGCCTCGGGTCGCATCGTCAACGTCGGCTCGATGGGCGGCTTCGTCTCGAACCCCTTCCTCGGCGCCTACGCGGCCTCCAAGTTCGCACTGGAAGCGGTCACCGATTCCCTGCGGCGCGAGCTCGTGCCGTGGGGCATCGAGGTGTCGATCGTGCAGCCCGGCAGCATCGCGACCGAGATCTGGCGAAAGGGAAGGTCGTACTCGGACGAGCTGCTGGCGCGGCTCCCGGAGGGCGCCGCCGCGCTCTACCGACCCTACATCGAGGCGCTGCGCGCCTACGTGGACGGCGCCGCGCGTCGGGCGATCCCGCCGGAGGCGGTGGCGCGGGCGATCGAGCACGCCCTCTGCGCGCGCCGTCCGCGCACGCGCTATCGGGTCGGGATCGACGCCCAGCTGATGCGCGCGCTCACCCGGCTCCTGCCGGACCGCCTGCTGGACGCGCTGATCCTCCGCGTGAGCGGCCTCGCGCGCGCGGGACGCTCGCGCTAGCCCCGCCGGACCTCGTCCTCGCGCCTCGCTCGGGCTCGGGATTCCGGCCCTCGCTCGCCTGCCGTCCCGGCGGGCGCCCGCTCCGTTCGCCTTCGGCTCACTGCGCGCCGTCCGACTCTCGTCGGTCGGGTCGCGGATCTACTCGTAGACGTCGGCGCCGCCCGTGTGGCAGTCCGTGCACTCCTCGTACTCGTCCATCGTCTCGTAGTCGTCGGGATGGACGAAGTCGAGGCCCGTCTCGAGGTTCACGTTCACCTGCTGGATGCTCTCGCCCTGGGCCAGAATCAGGTGGCACTCGCTGCATTCGGTGAAGACCGAGTCGCCGTCCTCGGAGACCATCGCGTCCGTGTGGCAGCGGAAGCAGCCCGGTGATTCGATGTGTCCGATGTTGTTGGGATAGGCCGACCACTTGGCCTTCATGGTCGGAAACATCGTGTTGCTGTAGATGGTCTGGATCTCCTGGATGGCCCGCGTCAGCTCGTCGGATCGCTTCCGGACCACCTCCGGGTACTCGCGCGCGTAGAAGCCCCGGATCTCGTTCGCGATACCCGTGGCGGCATCCGACGGCGAGGCCCAGCCGTTGTCCAGCGCTTTGACCGCCTCGAGCTTGATGTAGGGCAGCTCCGCGGAGATGCGCTCCTCGGCCAGCGCCGCGTTGATGCTCTCGACCGGCGACGGGAACTGGTGCGCCGGACGGTTGTGGCAGTCCATGCAGTCCATCGTCCGCACCTCGAGGCCCGCGAGCTCCTCGTCGCTCATCTCGTAATCCTCGTTCCGGTACTCGGTGACGCTCCCGTCGGCGCGCGTCACCCGGAGCCAGGCGATCTCCTGCCGGCGCTCGTCTCGGGCGATGTACTCGACCTGACGGGCGATCATCATGTGGTAGTGGATGCCGGAGCCCTTCAGGAAGGCGGTCTTCTCGCCGCCGATCTTGACCAGCATTCGGAGGTCGTGCCGCGTGTTCTCCTCGTCCCCGAGGAAGTAGGAGCGGACGTTCTCCTTGTAGCCCGTGAACTTCCGCCGCCAGTGGCACTCCTCGCAGGTCTCCCGCGCCGGCCGCAGATCGCGGATGGGCGTCGGGATCGGCCGCGGATAGCTGTTGATCGCCACGGCCCAGATCTGCCTCAGGCCCGACAGCTTGGAGCGGACGTACCAGCCCGCTCCCGAGCCGATGTGGCACTCCACGCAGGCCACGCGCGCGTGCGAGGAGCGGTGATAGGCGGTCCACTCCGGCTCCATCACCGTGTGGCAGACCTGGCCGCAGAAGCTCGACGACTCCGTCGCCTGATAGGAGCGGTAGGTGCCGATCCCGACCAGCAGCACCACCGCGAAGAAGCTCGCGACCAGGCTGAGGATGGCGTACGGGTGGGTTGCCTTGGCCAGGTCCAGGCGCAGCTCGCGCAGCTCACCGCCTTCGTGCCGGCGCCGACGCCGCCCCTCGCGCAGCATGCCCGCCGGCACCAGGATGAACCCGACGACCAGCAGGCCCATGAAGAGCAGGTAGTTGATGCCCAGATACGGCGCCGCGCCCTTCGCGAGCACCTCCACCAGGAACAGCACGATACCGCCCGCGACGCCCAGGAAGATGAGAGCCGTCCCGATGATGGTGAGCCAGTTCCGATGATATCCCGCCCGGCGCTGCCCTTCCGAATCCGTCACGACATCCCTCCCACAACGGAATCGTTCCCGAAAACCGTGCTATGGCCCTGATGCGAGGAGTATAGAATCAGATGGTGCACCTCGCCGCTGCGGAGCATCGCTCAGCAGATCCGGGGCAGGGGGTCGCCGCTCAGCATGTCGACGAAGCGTGTCCCGCCGATCCGGGTCCGCAGCACGACCCTTCCGGGATGCTCGTCCACCACCTCCCCGATGATGGCGGCCTCGTCTCCCAGGGGATGCGCGTGCAGCGTCTCGAGGACCTCGTCGGCGCGCTCGCGGGCGACGATCGCGAGGCACTTGCCCTCGTTCGCGACGTAGAGGGGGTCGAGTCCCAGGATCTCGCAGGCGCCGCGCACTTCCTCCCGAATCGGCAGTCCGCGCTCGTCGAGTCGGATGCCCACGCGCGCCTGTGCCGCGATCTCGTTGAGCGCGCTCGCCACCCCGCCGCGCGTCGGGTCCCGGAGCACGTGAATGCCGTTCCCGGCCCTCTCCAGGATGCAGCGGACCAGATCGCAGAGGGGCGCGCTGTCGCTCTCGAGCGCGGTCTCGAACTCGAGGCCCTCGCGGATCGACATCACGGCGACCCCGTGCAGACCGAGGGAGCCGTTGACGAGAACCACGTCGCCGGCCCGCGCGCGCAGCGGGGAAACATCGGCGCCGGGCAGCAGGACGCCGAGGCCGGTCGTGTTGATGAACACGCCGTCCCCCTTGCCCCGGTCGACGACCTTGGTGTCCCCGGTGACGATCGAAGCCCCGACCTCCCGCGCGGCCTCCTGCATGGAGCACGCGATCTGCCAGAGCGTCTCCATCGGAAGCCCTTCCTCGAGGATGAAGCCGGCGCAGAGGCCGACGGGCTTCGCCCCGCACATGGCGACGTCGTTCACCGTGCCGTGCACGGCGAGCGACCCGATGTCCCCGCCGGGGAAGAACAGGGGTCGGATCACGAAGGAGTCGGTCGAGACCACCACACGCGCGTCGCCGAGGTCGAGCAGAGCGCCGTCGTGCAGCGTCTCGAGGATCGGATTGCGGAACGCCTCGAGAAAGACGCGGTCGAGGAGCATACGACTCAGCCGGCCGCCGCCGCCGTGCGCCAGCAGGACGGTCGGGTGGTCCGCGATGGGCAGGGGGCAACGGGGTCCGCGGGAGAGGTCGGAACGGTCGCCCGCGCTCATGGACGCCTCCCGAAGCGGTAGTAGGCGGCACACGCCCCCTCCGAAGAGACCATCGGGGCGCCCAGCGGGTCGTCCGGGGTGCACCGCCTGCCGAACTCGCCGCACTCGGCCGGCTTCTTGAGACCCCGGAGGATCTCGCCCGCGATGCAGAGCGGGGACTCCCGGGTCGAGATGTCCCCGACGTCGAACCGCGACTCCGCGTCGAAGCGCGCCAGCGCCGGCCGCAGCCGGTAGCCGCTCGCGGGGATGACGCCGATGCCGCGCCACCGGCGATCACAGCGCTCGAAGACCTCCGCGACGACCTTCTGCGCCGATCGGTTTCCCTCCCGGCGAACGGACCGCGTGTACTGGTTCTCGACCCCCCAACGTCCCGCCTCGAGCGCCTGGAGGGTCATGTAGAGACCCTGGAGCAGATCGAGCGGCTCGAAGCCGGTCACGACGATCGGCACGCGATACGTCTCGGCGATCGGCTCGTACTCCTCGTAGCCCATCACGGTACAGACGTGACCGGCGGCCAGGAATCCCTCCACGCGGTTGTCCGGAGACGCGAGGATCGCCTCCATGGCGGGGGGCACGAGAACGTGGGAGCAGAGAATCGAGAAGTTCTCGAGCCCCTGCCGCTTCGCCTGCCAGACGGCCATGGCGTTCGGGGGCGCCGTCGTCTCGAAGCCGACGGCGAAGAAGACGACGGAACGGTCCGGATTCGCCGCCGCGAGCCGGACCGCGTCCAGCGGCGAGTAGACCACGCGCACGTCGGCGCCGCGCGCCTTCACGGCGAGCAGATCGGTCTCGGAGCCGGGGACGCGGAGCATGTCGCCGAACGATGCGAGGATCACGTCCGGTCGCTGCGCGATCGCGATCGCCTTGTCGATCAGCTCCAGCGGCGTGACGCAGACCGGGCAGCCGGGCCCGTGCACGAGGGTCAGCGCGTCGGGCAGCATCCGGTCGATCCCGGACTGGATCAAGGTGTGGGTCTGGCCCCCGCAGATCTCCATCACGGTCCGGGGGCGCGTGATCGTGGACCGGATCGCCTCCAGAAACCTCTGGGCCTCGCCTTCGCCGCGGTACTCGTCGACGTACTTCACCCGGAGAGTTCTCCCATCTCCTCGAGGAGCGCGAAGACCGACCGAGCTTCGTCCTCGTCGATCCGGCTGAGCGCGAACCCGACGTGGACCAGCACGTACTCGCCGACCCGGACATCGGGTACGTACGCGAGGCACACCTCCTTGTGTACGCCTCCGAAGCGGACGGTTCCCATCGTCATGCCGAGGGCATTCTCCTCGATCGCGACGATCTCACCCGGGACGCCGAGACACATCTTCTGGACCCTTCCGCGCGCCTCCCCGATTCTGCGCCATTCAGCTACGCCATTCGAGTCTCGCT
>CP070734.1:821398-827821 GCA_020347605.1 Deltaproteobacteria bacterium
GCGCGGACCGCCGGATCGCCCGACGACGCCGCGGCCTCGGTCTGCACCACGTCGACGTCGCCCGTAACCGGGTCGATCACGCCGAGGCAGCCGGAGACACCCGCTCCACCGGGATCACACGGCTCACGCGACCCGGCCTGGCGCGGCCGGCCCGTCGCCGGATCGACGTTGCGCGAGTAGGTGAAGATCCGATCCTGGAACGGCACGTCCTCGAAGCCGTAGAAGTCCATCAGCGCGAAGCTGAAGCGACTCCAGCGGAACTCGAGCCGCGCGCCGCCCTCCCAGCCCCGTGAGCTCTCCCACGGATCCGGCGGCCGGTCGATCCCGGCCAGCGCCAGCCCCGTGAGCCCGTGCGCGAACAGGCCGAACGTGATGCCGCAGGCCGGGTTGACCGTGTAGGGCTCGCCGCAGCGGCCCAGGTCCGACGGCTCGAAGTCGTCGTAGTTGAACGCGAACTCGAGCCGGACGTCGTCGAGCGGACCGACCGCGTAGAGCGAGTAGACGAAGCGCGCCGCCCACAGCGAGATGCGCGACTCCTCGAGACTCGGCAGCGAGGCCAGCGCGAGATCCTGCGGGTTGAACTGGTCGGTGGTGCGGAACAGCTCGGTCTTGCCCCACACGATGCTCTGCTTCCCCAGCCGCACCCAGAGGCGTGCATCGAACATCTCGATGTCGAAGTAGAGCTCCTTGAGCTCCTTCTCGTCGTCCTGGCTCGCCCCGCGGTTCCACGCGAGGTCCGACTGGCTGAAGTTCTGCAGGGTGTTGTCGAAGCTGCCGAGCTCGCGGCGCAGACCCGCGCTCGGGTAGTAGATGCCCTGCGCGTCGAAGACGGTCGGCAGCGGATCGCCCGGGTCGGGGTTCGCCTTGAACAGCGGCGCGGGGCGGAACGGTTGCGCCAGTCCGCCCACGCCGCCCGCGCCCAGAACGGGCTCGTTCGGATCGTTCGGATTGAACGGATTCGGCCGATCGCGGAGGGACCCGATGTTCACGATCCGGTCCTTCGGGTGCCACGGCCCCAGGACCTGCGCGCCGTTCAGGTCCTCGCTGCCCCGCACCTTGCGCAGCGCGAAGCGGTAGTCCAGAAAACGCTCGAACACGTTCAGCGCCGGATCGTCGTCGGTCCCGAGCTCGCCGTCGATGCCCTTCACGCCGAAGAGCGGCGTGATGGAGGGGACGTTCCAGATTCCGCCGGCGAACACGTCGGCGTCGACGGACAGTCCGGATCCCTTGAAGCCGAGCGCGCGACTCGGATTGAGCCGGTAGCGGGACTCGAGCTCGGCGATCGGGATGCTGACGGCTCGGCGCCGGTCGTTCAGGAACGACTGTCCGGAGAACGTATCCATGCGCGCCCCCCCGAGTCGAGCGGGCAGCCGTTTGGCGCGATCGCCGTACACGTTGGCCGACGAGAAGGTCCCGCACGCCCGCGTCCACACGCAGTCGTAGCGGACCTCGACACGCGCAAAGCCCTGGAGGATGTCGACGAACCGCCAGCCGTCGGGCAGGAAGTCGTACTCGATCTCGGTGTTCAACACCCAGTACCACTGGGTGAGGTCGTAGCCATCGCTCGAGCTGAAGTTGCGCGCGATCGCCCGCAGCTGGACCTCGCCGAAGCCGTGCACCTGGAGACGGCCGTCTTCGGTCTCGAACGCCCGTGCGGGCGGGGGTGCCACGGCGATCGCGAGAGAGAGACCCAACGCGAAGACGAATCCACCGACGCATCGACGCGCGCTGTGGGGGGTGGGGGGCTGCATCTCCTCGTTCCTCTCGTGTCAGGTCGCTGGCCGGTCCTCCTGCTCATCCGCTGTGAGATGCGCCGCCGCCATGGGATTCCGGCGCGTTGCCGGCGACGACGGCGCCCGTGCCGCGTAGTATTCCGCGCACTCCGACTCGCGCCCGCGCACGACGCGGCGCTGGCGCAGAGGGCCGCTGCGCTCGCTCACGACCGTGCACTGACCCTCGTGACCGTCGTGTTCGTAGTAGATCACGACCCAGTCGCGGGTCGTCCCGAGCTCGTGGGCGCGCGCCGTATTCGAGTAGAGCGCGCTCATCGACCATCCGTCGCGCTCGGCGTGCAGGACCGGCAGCCAGGCGCGGCGCTCCGGGTTGAAGCGCCGCGGCGCGATCGTCCGGAGCTCCCCCGCCTCGGCGCGGCGGCGATACTCGGCGTCCAGCGCGAGCAGCGTCGCGATCGCGGGACGATCGGCGCCCGCGCCGTGCCCCTCGGCCCGCGACGCGAGCCACTGGAGACGGCGGCGGCGGCGGCGAGCGCCGCGACCGAGAATGCCCGCGAGCGCATCGCGCACGCCGCGGACGCGACGCTCTCCGAAACCCGTGACGCGCTCGAGGCGCCCGTCGTGGGCCGCGAGCTCCAGCTCTTCGAGTGTCTCGATGCCGAGCTCGCGGTGAATGCGCTCGGCGAGCTCGTCACCGATGCCGGGCACGGTGCTGAACAGATCCTCGGGCGAAACCTGACCCTCGAGCCGATCGAGCAGCACCACCCGCCCGGTGTGGGCCAGCTCGGAGATCAGCGAAGCGATCGACGAACCGATGGCCGGCAGCCGCTCGAGCCCCGCAAGGCCCTCGTCCTCGAGAATCTCGATGAGCGACCGGGAGATCTGTCGCGCGGTGCGTGCGCCGGCGCGGTACGCGCGCACGCGGAACAGATTCGCGTCCTGCGCCTCGAGCAGGTCCGCGATTCGATCGAGCGTGTCGGCGATGTCGCCGTTGTCGACTCGCGGTCGATCCATCCGTCCGTCCCCTCGTCCTACCGTCCGGCTCCGAACCCCCGGACCCGCGCCGGGACCGATCCCGGCGACGGTTCACCCGTACGACGGGTTCCGCCGCGCTCCCCGGAGCGTCGTCGGGACCGACCGCACGGTGCTAACATGCGCCGCATGGCGAAGCGGATCCGGGAGCTGAAGGAAACCCTCGCCCAGCTTCACGAACAGCTCGAGGTGGCCGGCGCGGTGGACGCCGATGCCCGCGAGCGGCTGCGCGAGGCGCTGGACGAGATCCAGACGATCCTCGACCGCGCCGAGGACAAGGCCGTCGAGCCGGATCTCGACCAGTCGTTTGGCGATCGCCTGTCGGAGATGACCCATCACTTCGAGGAAGAGCATCCCGCCCTCACGGCGGCCCTGTCCCGCGTCATCAACGCCCTGAGTGCCATGGGAATCTGAGCTGCCGGCGCCTGCGCCGATCCGGCGTCGGCTCCGTGCGGTCGCTCCCACTCAGGCTTCCTCGATGCGCAGGTCGTCGACGCGGGGCGCCGTGACCCAGCGGTCCAGCGTGTCGTCGTACGATCCGCCGCGGCGCAGCGCACACTCGGCGCACAGCACGGTGTCCGGGTCGATCGCGAAGCCGCGTTCGCGCTGCGGCGCGATGACCTCGCCGCAGCCGACGCATCTCGCACGTTCGCGCTCCTCACTCCGATGCATTTCGCTCTACCCCCCTTTGGGCTCGCCGGCGGCCCGCGTCGGGTGACCCCGCGAGCTCACGGTGATCACGGGACACCGGGCCAGGCGCAGCACCCGCTCGGCGACGCTGCCGAGCAGGACGTGCGAAAGGCCGGTTCGCCCGTGGGTCGCCATGACGATCAGATCGACACCTTCTTCGTTGGCGGTGTCCACGATGACGCGCTCCGGGTTGCCGGCTCGCAGCCGGAACGAGGCGGAGACCCCGTCCTCGGTGAGGGGCTCGATCAGGCGCTCCATCTCCGCCAACAAGGTCTGGGTGAAGGCGTGAACCCGTGGGTCCCCTTCCGCAGCCACCAGCGCCTCGATCTCGGCGGGAACGCAGTACGCGTGGCCGACGATGACCTCGGCCGGTCCCGACGTCGCGGCCAGATCGCTGGCCAGCTCGAGTGCGGCACGTGCTTCGGTGGCGAAGTCCGTCGGTACCAGGATCTTCCGGAAACGGCCCGCCTCGGCCTCGAGCGGCGGCTCCTTCACGGTCATCACGGGGCACGGGGCCAGGCGCACCGTCCGCTCCGCGACGCTCCCGAGCAGAACGTGCTTGAGACCGCTGCGCCCGTGCGTGCCCATCACGATCAGCTGCACCGAGAGCCGTGTCGCCGAGGCCGCGATCGCTTCCGCCGGCGAGGCGTCGGTGACGCGCATGTCGACGTCGACGCCCTCCGCCTTCACCTTCTCGAAGGTCTTCAGGAGCTTGCGCGCCGCCGCGTCCCGGAGCGTGGCGAGGACGTCGCCCGGCAGGGAGCTGTCGTACTGGCCCATGGCGCGCGCCGGAATGCCGTACGAGTGAAGCAGCTCGACCCGCGATCCGTGCACGCGCGCCAGACCGACGGCGTACGCGACCGCATGCGTGGACGGCCTCGAGAAGTCGGTCGGAACGAGGATCCGTTCGATGCGACTCATGATCGCCTCAGGTGCGGGCGCTCGGCGCGGAAGTCCACACGGTTTGTGGTGCAACCCCCGTGCCTTGTCCAAAGCCGGTTCGTGCGTGGAGCGGCGTCCGATCTGTGGCAGCACACCGCAGTATGAGACAGCTCGCCCCGCCCAGCGGTCGGGCTGCGGAGCCGCAGGGTGCGACGCTGGCACGCCGCTTGCGGGTCGGATCCGAGCGGGTCCCGGCGCGGCTGCGACCCCCGGGCGGCCGCACGCGTAGACTTGATTGCAGGCCTCGGACGGCCGATGACGACCTAGCGGCCATCGTGCGAGGCTCGCCGTGGCGGCCGGGAGGGGATAGGATCCGGACATGAGGCGGATGTTCGTGGCGCTCGCCGGTGTAGCGTGGCTCATGGGCCACACGTGCGCGGTGTTGTGCGCGGTCGCGCCGACCGCCTCGGCGGACGCGCCCTATTCGCACCCCGCGGCGCACGCGGCGCCGATGGCACACGCGGCGGCCGGCGGCGGCGAGACGGGCCATCGACACGCCGCCCCGGTCGAGCACCCGGCCCCGTCGCCCGCTTCGGAGCGCGACGGGGGCTGCGGCACGGATCGCGACAGCAGCTGCTGCCCGGCCGCGCTGGAGGCGCTGACCGCCTCCGCGGGGAGCGCGTTCGAGCCGCCCGCGCGCGCTCCGATTCCCGTGCTGCGCGACCCCGCCGTCCGTTCCCTGTTCGTGGCCGGCGGCTCGAACCGGCCATGCCGACGCGACCTGCGTGATCCACGTCTCCCAGTCGACGACCTCCTGATCCTCCAGTCCGTCTTCCGACTCTGATCCCAGCGCTGGGATCGCCCGGGCACCCCGGCGCGATCCCGACGCCCGGTACGCGCGTGTTCGCGCGACCGGATCCGTGGCGTTCGCAGCGCCCGCACGCCGATGGGCGGCGCGCCTGGGCGAAGCGGCGAACGCGCATCGCGAGGGAGCAGAGTGTGAGAGTCGAATGTCGAACGCGTGCGCGAATCCTGTTCGCGCTGGTCCCCTTCGTCATGGCTGCGGCGGGTGAGCCCGCCGTCATACCCGAGAGCCCGCTGTCGCTGGGCTGGTGTCTGGAGCGGGCGCGGCAGGCGAATCCGGAGCTCGCCGTGGATGCGGCGGAGGCGGACGCGGCGCGCGAGCGGGTGCGCCCCGCGGGCTCGCTGGAGGACCCCCAGCTCTCCTACGAGGCGAGCAACGTTCCGATCGACGACCTCGATTTCGACTCGACACCGCTCTCGGGGCACCAGTTCGGCCTCTGGCAGAAGATTCCGTTTCCGGGCCTGTTGTCGCGCCGCGAACGCGCGGCCCGGGCGGAGGTGGAAGCGGCCGACTCCGGGCTCGAGGATCGTTCGCGGCGTGTCGCGGCGGACGTCGAGCGCGCCTGGACGGAGCTCGGCTTCGCGCAGCGCGCGTTCGAGATCACCGACCAGAACCTCGAGCTGCTCCGACAACTCTCGCAGATCGCCGAGGCGCGCTATCGCTTGGGGCGGGGCCTCCAGCAGGATGTGCTGCGCGCCCAGGTGGCCGTGACGTCGCTCCTGCGCGAGCAGCTGGACCGGAGAGCTGCGGTGCGCACGGCGGAAGCCCGACTCGCCGCGCTGCTCGACCTGCGTCCCGCGGTGGGGTTCGCTCGCACCGGAGCGCTCGTGGAGAGCGCTCCGCTACCGGCACTCGATCCCCTACTCGAGCTCCTCGACGACACGAGCCCGCGGCTTCACGCACTGGCTGCGCAGGTCGAGCGGGCCGAACACCGCCGGCAGGCGGCGGAGATCGAGGGCTATCCCGACTTCGAGCTGGGCCTCGGCTACCGCGCGCGCAAACGCGTCGCCGGAGACGCGGTGGAGGGCGACGACTTCGTGTCCGTCGGCGTCCGCGTTCGGCTGCCGATCAACCCCGCCAAATGGCGGGCGCGGATCGCCGAGCAGAGCGCGCTCGTGCGCCGCGCCGAGGCGGCCTACCGCGCGGAGCGGTCGCGGCTGCGCGCGGCGCTGCGAAGCGCCTTCGCCGACCTCGAACGCGCCGACCGCGAGGTGCGGCTGC
>CP070734.1:827921-834318 GCA_020347605.1 Deltaproteobacteria bacterium
CTCGACGAGGTCGCGCAGCGCATCGCGCGCGACGTGGGTGAGCGCTTCTTCCGCGCGAGCGCAGCCGGCGAGAACCCGCGTCTCGACGACCTGGTGGACGAGTACTGGCGGCTCCGCCACCGGCGACTCCAGCACGCGTTCGCATCCCGGTCGGCGCCGCTTCTGTGCACCCACGTGTTGGCCGATGGCGACAGCGATCCCGTGCTGGCCCACCTGAAGCACCTGGGGCTGGGCAACGCGCCGGAGGACCGCGTGAAGGTGGTCTACCACCCCGACTTCATCAGCCCCGTCAACCCGCTCTGGGGACTCGACTACGAGCAATTCGTACGCGGCTGCCACCTGGGCGTGTTCCCGAGCTGCTACGAGCCCTGGGGCTACACGCCCCTCGAGTGCCTGGCGATGGGCGTACCCGCCATCACGAGCGACCTGGCGGGCTTCGGCCGCTACGCCGGGGATGTGTTTCCGGACCACGACGCGTGGGGTCTTCAGATCCTGCCGCGCCGGGGGCGGCGCTACCACGACGCGGCGGGCGACCTCGCCGAGCGGATCCTGACCTTCTGCGAGCTCGATCGCGCCGGGCGCGTCGCCCTGCGCAACGAGGTCGAAGCGCACTCCCGCGTCTTCGAATGGTCCCGCCTGGCGAGCGCCTATCACGAGGCCCACGACCGCGCACTGGCCGCGCGCTTCGCCGCCGGTTAGCGGGGCGACCCGGGCGGGGCTCCCGGCGGCCCGCCCATGCCCTACCCTCCGCGCGGCGCTGTCCGCGCCGCGCGCGCAGGAGTTGCCAACGCACGATGCCGGACGGTCCCTCCGTCGCCTACTTTTCGATGGAGATCGCGCTCGAATCCGAGCTGCCGACCTACTCGGGCGGCCTCGGCGTCCTGGCCGGCGACACGATCCGCTCGGCCGCCGACCTCGGGCTGCGCATGGCGGCCGTGACGCTCGTCCACCGGCGCGGCTACTTCCGCCAGGCGCTCGACGCGCGCGGCGGGCAGACCGAAACGCCGGACGCGTGGCAGCCCGGCGACGGGCTCGAGCCGCTCGAGCCCCGCGTCCGCGTGGAGATCGAGGGGCGCGGCGTCGAGATCTGCGCGTGGCGCTACCGCGTGCGCGGCGTCCACGGGCACGAGGTTCCCGTCTACCTGCTCGACACGCAGCTGTCCGGGAACCACGAGCGCGATCGCGCGCTCACCGACTCGCTGTACGGCGGAGACCACGCGTACCGCCTGCGGCAGGAGGTGGTGCTCGGGATCGGCGGGGTGCGCATGCTGCGCGCGCTCGGCCACCCCGAGTTCGACCGCTTCCATCTGAACGAGGGGCACGCTGCCCTCGCCGTGGTGGCCCTCGTCGAGGAGGCGCTGGGCGCCAGCGGCGACGCGAGCTCCTCCGAGCGCGTGATCGAGTGCGTGCGCCGCCGCTGCGTGTTCACCACCCACACGCCCGTGCCGGCCGGCCACGACAAGTTCCCCGCTGCGCTCGGCGCGCGCGTGCTCGGAACGGCGACGATGCAGCGGATCCAGGCGCTCACCGGGCGGAGCGATCTCAACCTGACCGAGCTGGCGCTGCTGACCGCGCGCTTCGTGAACGGCGTCGCCATGCGGCACGGCGAGGTCTGCGAGGGGATGTTTCCGGGCTACCCGATCCGCTCGATCACCAACGGCGTGCATCCCGCCACCTGGGCGGCGACCTCCTTCCGAGCGCTCTTCGACCACCACATCCGTCACTGGCGCGAAGATCCGATGTCGCTGCGCTACGCGGTGGGGATCCCCTGCACGGAGATCTGGTGGGCCCACCAACGCGCCAAGCAGGCGCTCGTCGAGGTCGTGAACCGCGAGACGGCCGCGAACTTCGATCTCGAGGCGTTGACGATCGGCTTCGCGCGCCGCGCGACGGCCTACAAGCGCGCCTCGCTCGTGTTCAGCGACCTCGACCGGCTCGCAGCGCTCGCGTCCCCGTCCCGGCC
Organism: Deltaproteobacteria bacterium; assembly: GCA_020347605.1. GTDB lineage: Bacteria > Myxococcota_A > UBA9160 > UBA9160. Next base: position 829,885 of record CP070734.1, read on the forward strand.
GCTCCAGTTCGTCTTCGCCGGCAAGGCCCACCCACAGGACGAGGAGGGCAAGTCGCTCATCCAGGCCATCTTCGCAGCGGCCAAGCGGCTGCGCGGCCGCGTGTCGGTGGCGTATCTCCCGGGCTACGACATGGCGCTCGGCCGGCTTCTGTGTTCGGGCTGCGACGTGTGGCTGAACACGCCCCGGGCGCCCCTCGAGGCCTCCGGCACGAGCGGCATGAAGGCGGCGCTGAACGGCGTGCCGAGCCTGAGCATCCTGGACGGCTGGTGGGTCGAGGGCTGCGTCGAGGGGGTCACGGGTTGGGCGATCGGCACCGACGGCCATCGCGACGCAGCGTCCGAGCCCGACCTGCGCGACGCCCGCGCCCTCTACGACAAGCTCGAGTCGGCCGTGGTGCCGTGCTTCTACGCGGAGCCGCAGCGCTTCCGGGAGATCATGCGCAGCGCGATCGCGCTGAACGCGTCGTTCTTCAACACGCACCGCATGGTGCTCCAGTATCTCTACGACGCGTACCGCGAGCGGCCCGAGTCGGCGGGCACGTAGTTCCCGCGGCCCGGACGCCGGGGCCGTTCCCGACGCCGGGATCGGAGAAGGGCCGGGCTACCCCCATGCTGGCATGGCGATGGACGCGCGCCCGGGAGGAAGTGCCGACCCGACCGGGCTATGCTCGAGCGCGGCCCCGCCGATGCCGATCCACGAACTCGATCCCTGGCGGCTTCAGTACTTCGAAGCGGTTTCCTGCCCCGACGACGTACATATTCCCACCGAGGATGCGGACGCCTGGGCCTGGTACCCGGCATTCAAATGGATCTACAACAAGCTCGAAATCGCGGAGAGCCAGGACCTTCCGTGCGGGCCGCACGGGCTCGAGCCGCCGGGCTTCCCGGTCTTCAGCAAGCCGATCTACAACATGCGCGGCATGGGCGCCGGGAGCCGGATCCTGCGGTCCAGCAAGGAGTACCGGCGCTTCCAGAAGCCCGGCCACATGTGGATGCCACTGCTCGCCGGAGACCAGCTGAGCAGCGACTGCGCCCTCGTGAAGGGCGAACCGCGCTGGTGGCGACACGCCATCGGGAAGGCCTCCGGCGGCGGTACCTTCGACTTCTGGACGGTGCTCGCAGAGCACCGTCCAGAGCTCGAGGCCTACGCGGGCGATTGGATCCGCAAGCGGCTCTCCGGCTACACCGGCATGGTCAATCTGGAGACGATCGACGGCCGGATCATCGAGGCACACCTCCGATTCGCGGATCAGTGGCCCGATCTCTACGGTCCGGGTTGGGTGGAGGCACTCGTGCGCCTGTACGCGGGGGGAACCTGGTCGTTCGCGGATCGCGACCGGCGGGACGCCTACAGCGTCGTGCTGTTCGGCGCCCACGGTCCGACCTACCACCATCCGCCGCCGGCTCTCGTCGCCGAGCTGCGGCGACAGCCGGGTGTGAGCAGCATACAGATCACGTTTCACGAGGACCGGCCACCGGAAGCCCATTCGATGCCGCCCGGCGGCTTCCGGCTCGCGATCGTGAACTGCTGGGACCTGCAGACCGGATTCGAGGTTCGCGAGAAGCTGGCACTGGGCTTGTGGTCGGCGCAGGAGCTCGGGCCGCATCGGGGCCGGCGACGAAAGTCTTCGGCCCGCAACTCCTAGAACCGCCGCGAGGCAGCGCATCCACGTGCGGGAACACGACCTCGGTCAGCTCCTCGAGATCGAGCACATCTGGATTCCGATGTCGGATGGCTGCCGCATCTCGGCGCGGATCTGGATGCCGCGCTCCGCGCACGCCGAGCCGGCTCCGGCGATCCTCGAGTACATCCCGTACCGAAAGCGCGACTTCACGCGCGCGCGCGACGAACCGATCCATCGCTACTTCGCGCTCGCGGGCTACGCGAGCGTGCGCGTAGACATCCGCGGCTCGGGCGATTCCGAGGGCGTGCTGGACGACGAGTACTCCCGCCTGGAGCTCCAGGATGCCGTCGAGATCATCGCATGGCTCGCCGCACAGCCCTGGTGCAGCGGCTCGGTCGGCATGATGGGGATCTCGTGGGGCGGCTTCAACTCGCTCCAGGTCGCCGCGTTCGATCCGCCGCACCTCGATGCGATCATCACCTTGTGCTCGACCGACGACCGCTACGCGGACGACGCGCACTACATGGGCGGGTGTCTGCTCAACGAGAACCTCCAGTGGGGCTCGATCCTCACCGTCTACTCGGCGTTGCCGCCGGACCCGGCGATCGTCGGCGAGTCCTGGCGCGAGATGTGGCGCCAGCGCATCGAGGCGATCGAGCCGTTTCCCGCACTCTGGATGCAGCACCCCTGGCGCGACACATACTGGAAACACGGATCCGTCTGCGAGGACTACGCAGCGATCCGCTGCCCGGTCTACGCCATCGGGGGCTGGGCCGACGGCTACTCGAACGCGGTGCCCCGCCTGCTGGCCCATCTGTCGGGTCCGAAGAAGGGGCTCGTCGGTCCGTGGGCGCACGCCTTTCCCCACGACGGTGTGCCCGGTCCCGCGATCGGGTTCCTGCAGGAAGCCGTGCGCTGGTGGGACCATTGGCTCAAGGGTCGCGACACCGGCGTCATGGCAGAGCCGGCCTTCCGGGTGTGGATGCAGGAGAGCGTTCCGCCCGCTCCGCAGTACCAGGAACGCCCGGGTCGCTGGGTGGCCGAGGCTTCCTGGCCGAGCACGCGCATCGAAACCCGGCGCCTCTACCTGGACCCCGGTCACCTCGAGGAGTCGGCGGCCCCGCCGACGCAGCTCTCGTTCAGCTCACCCCAGACGACCGGGGTTCGGGGCGGTGAGTGGTGCCCCTTCGGCGCGGATGGGGAGATGCCGCGCGACCAGCGTCCGGACGACGGCTTCTCGCTCTGCTTCGACTCCGCTCCGCTCCCCCAGCGCGTCGAGATCCTCGGGGCGCCGGCGCTCGAGCTCGACCTCAGCGTCGACCAGCCCGTCGCCCTGCTCGCCGTACGTCTGAACGACGTCGACCCCGACGGCGCCTCGCTGCGGGTCACATACGGGTTGCTGAACCTGGCGCACCGCGCCGGTCACGAAGCGCCGGAGCCGCTCGAGCCCGGCCGCTGGTACCGCGTGCGGCTCCAGCTGAACGACATCGCCCACGCCTTTCCGGAGGCGCACCGCCTGCGCCTGGCGCTCTCGACGTGTTACTGGCCCATCGCATGGCCGGCGCCGAAGCCCGTCCGGCTCAGCCTGCGCACCGGCACCAGCCTTCTGGAGCTGCCGGTGCGTCCGCCCCGCCCCGAGGATCGCGCGCTGCGTCCCTTCGAGCCGCCCGAGGCGGCGCCCGGCATCCGCCAGGAGCCGCTGCATCCCCTCGTGTTCCAGCGCACGCTCGAAACAGACCTCACGACGGGAGAGCTCGTCTACACCCTGCACAGCGACGCCGGCGAGCTCGGCGGCGCAGCGATCGCGCGCATCGAGCCCATCGATCTCGACCTCGGCTACACGCTCGACAAGCGCTACCGCGTGCTGGAGCGGGATCCCCTGTCGGCGCAGGCTGAACTCGTACAGCGCACGCTTCTGCAGCGCGACGACTGGAAGATCCAGCTCGAGTGCCGCACGCAGCTCAGCGCCACGGAAGACAGCTTCCAGTTCGCGTGCGACATCTCGGCCCGCGAGAACGACGAGCCGTTCGCGGAACGCTCGTTCCGCTGCGCGATCCCGCGTCGTCTCGTCTGACGGGCGTCACGCGCCGACGCGGGCGAGCGCTGCGTCCAGGATGGCGCGCAGCAGGTCGCGGTAGGCGATCCCGGCGAACCCGGCCATGAATGCGAGCTTTCCGTCGTTTGCCCAGGCCGGGTTGGGATTCACCTCCAGAAGCGCGATCTCACCGCCCGCAGACGTGCGGAAGTCGAAGCGCGCGTAGTCGCGCAGGCCCAGGCGGCGAAACAGCCACTCCGACCAGTCCACGAGCCGCGCCTCCACGTCCGGCGCCAGCGCGGCGCGCGCGAAGCGGATTTCGGTCCAGTAGGGGGAGTCGGGGATCGCCTTCGACTCGAACGAGAGGATCGGCGCCAGACGCTCCGGCAGACGCGAGAAGTCGACCTCGAGTGCGGGCAGTGCCAGGAGCCCGTGCGCGGGGTTCCCGACCAGCCCGATCCCGTACTCCGGCCCCGGCAGGTACTCCTGCACGAGCACGTCGCGCCCGGGCAGCGTCTCCCGCAGCCACCGGAGGTAGCGGCGGGCTTCGTCGCGCGAGCGCACGACGGCGTCCTGGGTGATGCCGACGCTGCCGTCCGCCTGATTCGGTTTCAGGAGCGCCGGAAAGAAATCCGGCAGCTCGTCGGGACTCGCGTCCGCCGACAGAAAGTGCTCGCGGGGGACCGCCACCCCGTGGGCGCGCGCGACCAGGCGCACGATCTCCTTGTCGTAGCAGGTGGCGATCGCAGCCGGCGGCGCTCCCGTGTAGGGAAT
>CP070734.1:834418-840772 GCA_020347605.1 Deltaproteobacteria bacterium
GCAGCGCGGGCTTGACCTCGATTCGGTCGCGCAGGTTGCACAAGACGTCCACCGCCGCGAACAGCTGGCCGCGGACGGTACGCGATCGGAGCTCGGGGAGAACCGCGTCGAGAAGCGTGCGTACCACGCCGTCGATCAGGGTGTCGATGGGGATGCGCATCACGAGCCTCCGAGCACGGCTTCGGGGAGCCAGCCCCGCAGCACGGCGAGCAGCGCCTCGAGAAATGGAATCTGGTGATCGAAGATCGCCATGCGCAGATCTCCGGTGCGACCGTCCAGGAACGCGTGGATCCCCGTCAGCTCGATCGCGATCATCTTCACGACGGAGAGCACCGCATAGAACTTCAGTCGCTGCGCATCGACGTCGCGACCGGACGCGCGGGCGTAGGCGTCGAGCAGCTCGGACTCCGGGAGCAGGGCCCCCGCGTACGGCGTACGGGCCCGCCACATCGGGGAAACACACCAGGCGACGTCCTCCAGCGGGTCCCCGAGGTGGACGAGCTCCCAGTCGAGCACCCCGGAAAGGCGCGGGGCCGCGTCGACGGACTCCACCAGCCAGTTGCCGAGCCGGAAGTCGCCGTGGACCAGGGTGATCTCGGGTGTCGAGGGCAGATTGCCGCGCAGCCAGAGCAGGGCCTCGGTGACGATCGGCTCCGCCGGCAGCTGGCTGCGCCGAATCCGCTCCTGCCAGCGTCCGAGCTCGCGCTCCGCGGCCGCGGGGCCGGGCTCCGGCGCGCCGAGGAATGCCAGCCCCCTCGCCTTCCAGTCGATCGCGTGGATCCGGGCCAGGGCGTCCACCACCTCCGGAGCGAGCGCCTGTCGCTCCGCGTCGCTGAAGGGAGGGCTCCCGTCCGGACGCGAGCCCGGCACCGGAGCGTCGCCGGGAAGCCGCTCCATCACGTAGAAGGGCCTCGTGAGCACCGCCGGGTCGCGCTCGAACCACAGCGTGGGCGGCGAGCACAGCGGATCCTCGGAGAGCGCGTGCAGGACGCGGAACTCGGGCTCGAGATCGTAGGGCTCGAGCAGGCCCGCGACCGGTTCGCGCTTCGCGACGTAGCTGCGCCGCTCGGCGCGGCCCCCGAAGGACAGCTCCGCGTCGAACGAGAAGGTCTCCTGTGAGAAGCCCTCGCTGTGCGCTCGCAGTCCCGTCACCTTGACCTGCTGGGCCTGCGGTATGCGGGAGCGCAGGAATCGCTCCAATCCCGTCTCGAGGCTCACGTCTCCCATGGGCTCCTCCTCCCGTGCGACCGACGCGTCGCGCGCTCCGCGCCGGGGGCCGCGGGGGCGCGCGCCACCCGCTCGATCTCGACCGGCACGCCGCGCGGCACGTGCACCGGCCCCGATTCGAACACGCGGTAGCGCAGGTGTCCGTAGTCTCCCACGAAGTGAAGGGGCTTGTACGGCGAAGACACCACCTCCATGTTGCCCTTCCACCCGGGAAACTGGTACGGCTCCCAGGCGTGATCGATGACGGCCGCGCCCGCCCCGACGGCGGGCGATAGCTTCACCTGGATCTGGAAGCTTCCGCGGTCGTTCCACACGCGCACGCGGTCTCCGTCGCCCACCCCGCGTGCCGCCGCGTCTTCGACGGACATCCAGAGCGCCGGAACGCCGCGCTGCAGTCGCAGCAGATCGGGGTGGGCGCGCCAGATCGCGTGGATGCTCCAGCGCGTGTGGCCTCCGATCAGCCGGATCGGATGGTCTCCTCCGGCAGCGGGAAGCGGCTTGAAGCGCGGCAGCACCTCGTCCGCCTCCGCGAACCAGGCGTGGTCGAGGTAGAACTGCTGGCGGCCCGTGAGCGTGGGCCACGCGTGCTTTCCCTCGACGTGGATGCGCGACGGGGAGAGCGTTCCGCCCGGCTCCACCTCGCTTCCGATCCCGCTGGTCGTGCCCCAGGCGCCGACCGAGCGCACCGGTATCGCACCCGCGCGCAGGGCTTCCGACCACCCCACGCCGCGCGTCACGGAAGAGTCGCGCAGGATCTCGTCGAGCACGGACCGGTCGTCCGAGGGCGCGTAGCGGCCGCCCGCGGTGAACTGCTCGTAGAACCGAGCCAACGCCCCTTCGATGCCGCGCTCCCGCGCGCGCTCCTGGATGCGGCGCGCCAGCAGCCCCATGATCTCCCACTCGCCCTTCGCTTCGCCGAGCGGGGGCACCGCGCGATCTCCCACCACCACGTAGGGCGCCAGCGCGACGGCGTACTTGATGCCCCGCTTCTCGTAGTAGCCGGCCGCGGGCAGCAGCAGATCGGCCTTCATGCCCGTGGTCGAGAGCCGCACGTCGATGGCGGTGATCAGCGCGAGCTTCGGCCACAGGACCGCCTCCACGATCTGTGGCGCGGGCCAGCGCCGCAACGGATTCACGCCCGACGTGACCAGCACGCGCGGCGGGCGATCCGCGGCGGGACGCACCGGGAACAGGTCCCGCTCGAGCGCCTCGCGCAGGTAGGCGCGCGCGCTCCGGGGCAGCGTGGGATCGAGCGCATCCTCGTCCTGCACGCGGTCGAGGCCCGCGTGGACGTACAGGAAGAGGTGCGACGGCATCCAGCGCAGGACGTCCTTCGACGCGGCCGCGATGGCGTCCTCCATCGCCCGGGGCGGCGGTGTGTAGAAGCGCAGGATCTGGCGTTGGAGCCAGGACGGACTGGCGCCGGGCATCAGCCGGTTCGCGCCGTCGAAGGCGAGCCAGGCCGCGAAGCGGACGCCCGCGCCCGAGCGGCCGTGTTGGCCGCGCAGTGCGGAGAGCAGAATCATGGATCGCTGCAGGAGATCGGCGTGGTAGCCCTTGTTGGAGCCCCAGGACGCGTAGATCAGGGTGCGCTCGGAGCGCACGAGCTGCTGCGCGAGCCGCTCCTGCGTCCGGCGTCCCACGCCGCTGACACGCGCGACGCGCTCCGGCGTGTACTCCGCGAGCCGCTCCCGCAGGAGCTCCAGCACGGGCCGCACGCGGACGGGACCGTCGGGCGTCGTCACGGTGTAGCGGCCGTCGAGCGCCGGGATCCGATCGCCGAGGTCGAGCGAGTCGAAGAAGCGGCCGCGCGTCCCGGGCGCCTCGACGACCGAGCCGGCGCGCACGTCGAAGACGTAGAACACGTCGTCGCGGCCGCCCGGCTCGAGATCCGCTTGGCGCAGGAAGCGGCCCGTATCCTCGCGCACCAGGAACGGGAGATCCGTCTGCTCCCGCACGTACGCTTCGTCGACCGCGCCCGCTTCGAGGATCGCGCGAGCCAGGCCGAGCGCGAGGGCGGCGTCCGTCCCCGGTCGAGGGTGGATCCACAGCGATGCGTGGACGGCGGTCGGCGAGTATTCCGGCGTCACCGCCACGACCGCGGTGCCCCGATAGCGCGCCTCGCTGATGAAGTGCGCGTCGGGAATCCGGGTGGCGGCGGGATTGCTGTGCCAGAGCACGAGCGTGTCGGCGCGCATCCAGTCGTCCGAGCTGCCGTCGACGAAGGACGTCCCCCAGGTCTGGAAGGCGCCCATGGCGAGATCGCCGGTACCCCCGAATCCGTCGAGCAGCGTGGCGCCGAGCAGGGTGAACAGCCGCATCTCGCCCACGCTGCTCGGCCCGTTGTCGACGTTCGACGTCCCATTGTCGAACACGACGGTTTCGGGCCCGCCGTCCTGCGCTGCATCGAGGATCGCGTCGGCGAGGCGCGTCAGTGCCGCGTCCCAGGAGATTCGCCGCCAGCGACCCGAGCCGCGCGGTCCGACCCGTTCCATGGGATGGGTGATCCGATCCGGCGACAGCATCAGGTCGCTGTAGCAGACGCCCTTCTGGCAGCCGCGCGGCGCGAAGTCGGAGAGGCCCGGTGCGTCGCGCGCGTACGTATCGGCCTGCTCCTCGCGCCAGACCACGCCGTCCTTGACGTAGAGATCGAAGGCACAGGCGCTGAAGCAGTTCGCGCGCAGGTGCGTCCCGCGCACGACGCGATCCCAGCGCCAGGCGCGGCGGTACACGTCCGACGGCGCCCGATAGCGGGGCGCCGGAGCGGGCTGCGCCGCGCCTGCGACGCGGGGCAAGAGCGCGCGCAACGACAGCGCGACCGAGCCCGCCGCTCCGGCAGCGAGAATCTCTCTTCGCGTGAGGCCCCGCACTGCGATTCCGCCGAGCTCGCGTCCCCGGTCTGCGACCGCTCCCGCGTCGCGTCCCGGGGGCGTCCTCTCCCGTTCCGCAGGCCCACGGTATCCGGGGTCTTGGTGCGACCGTATGACGCGGATCATGTGCCGCGGCCCGCGGCTGGCCGGACATGACCCCGGTCATACGGCCGGCACGCGCCGCGCCCTAGCCTCCCACGCTGCGAGAACCCGTTGGGGAGGCCGGACGGTATGCGCGCGACCGAAGGCATCACACTTGCGCACGTGAACGCGGTCTACGAGGGCGCAGAGGGCGACCTCTGGGAACTCATCATGGGTCAGCAGATCCATATCGGGGGGCTCATCTCCTCCCAGGACCTCGCGGAGCGCGCCGGGATCGGTGCGGGCCAGCGCGGCGTGGATCTGTGCTGCTGCAACGGCGCCGGCATGCGATTCCTGGTCCGCTTCCGAGGCGTCGCGTCGATGGTCGGCGTCGACGCGACCGAGCGTGTGGTGGAGCGAGGCCGGCAGCGCTGTGCCGACGAGGGATTGGCGGATCGCATCCGGATGATCGTCGCGGACGCGTGCCAGAGCGGCCTGCCCGCTGCCGAGGCGGACTTCGTGTGGGGCGAGGACGCCTGGTGCTACGTCGTGGACAAGCCGACGCTGATCGCCGAGGCCGCTCGCATCGTGAAGCCCGGCGGGACGATCGCCTTCACGGATTGGGTCGAGGGTCCCGCCGGCTTGTCCGACGTCGAAGCGGAGCGCCTGCTCGGCTTCATGAAGTTCCCGAACATCCAGGACATCGACGGCTACCGCGGTCTCCTCGAGCAGTGCGGCTGTGAGGTCGACGAGGCGGCCGATACGGAGCGCTTCGCGCCGTACGTGGATCTCTACCTCGAGATGATCTCGAAGCAGCTCACCTACGACGCGCTCCGGATTCTCGGCTTCGACCGCAAGCTCGCGGAGGCGGTCACGGGCGAGATGCAGTTCCTGCAGGGACTTGCGCACGCGGGCAAGATCGCGCAGGGCCGCTTCGTGGCACGCCGTTCCGGCTGAGGCGCCTACGAAGCCGGCCCGGCTCGCGAACGCGGGGCCGCGCGCGCCGTGGCGGCGGCGCGCTTCGTCGCGCGGGCCGCAGCCGCATCGCGAAGCTCGCGGAACGAGGCCTGGATCGCCCCGGCGAACTCGCGCAGGTCCGGCACCAGGTCCCAGTCGCCCACGAAGCCGCAGAACACCCGGCCGTCGTAGCTCAGGACCGCCACGCCGAGCCCCTGTTTCTCGAACAGCGGAAGCTGTGGGTGGAGCTCGAGAACGCGAGCCCCCAGCAGGTAGAGGGGCGACTGCGGCCCGGGCACGTTGGTCACGATCAGGTTGTACGGATGCAGCCGCGCCGCCAGGCGGGTTCCCGCCGAGGTCAGCAGCGACGAGCCGGCCCAGTCGACGAGGCGGATGAAGACGCCGATGCCTTCCGCAGTCTTCGACTGCCGCAGTCGCTCCGTCGACGCCCGGATGTGCGCGAAGCGGCCGATCGGATCCGGCTCGGCGAGCGGTGGCGTGAGGAACCAGGCCGAGACCCGGTTGGCGGCATCGTCGCGCTCGCTGCGCATGTTGACGGGGATCACGACGCGAAAGTTCAGGTCTTCGACGGGAACGCGGCGCCCCAACAGGAAGCGGCGGAGCGCCCCCGTCACGACGGCCAACACCACGTCGTTCACGGTCCCGTGGAGCTGCCGACCCAGCGCCTTCACCTCGGCGAGGTCGAGAACCTGCCAATCGATGCGCCGGTTGCGGCCGATCGGGTCGTTGAAGGGCGTGCGCGAGACGCGCCGCAGGCCGGCCCGGAGCGCGTCGCGAACCGCCGTCGCGGAATCGACCAGCCCCGCCCAGGCCCGCGCCGGACGTTCGATCCCATCGCGAATGCCGAGCAGCATCGCGAGGGACGCACGCGCCCCCTGGATCGACTCGTCGACGAGAAGCTTCGCGAACGTGGGCCGGGGCTGGGGCAGCCAGCGCGGCGGCGACTCGTTCGGAACCTCCGGCAACGGGCGCAGCAGCACCCGCAGGATGTCCACGCCGCCGATGCCATCGGTCATGCAGTGGTGCGACTTGGCCATCATTGCGAAGCGCGCGTCTCCCAGGCCCTCGATGAGCCACAGCTCCCACAGCGGCCTCGAGCGGTCGAGCGGTTGGGACAGGATCTGGCCCGCGAGCTCCTTCAGACCGCGTTCGCCGCCGGGCCGGGGCAGGCGTGTGTGCTGCAGGTGGTAGCGGAGAT
>CP070734.1:840872-847154 GCA_020347605.1 Deltaproteobacteria bacterium
CGCTCCTGGCCCGGACCGCCGCCGCGGGCGGGCGGGCGGTGCGCGTGGACGAGGTGCGCTCCCTCGAGCGCTTCGATCTCCCGGATCGGCATCCGGCCTTCGAGTCGCAGACCCCCGGCCGCGCCTACCTCACCGTGATGGAAGGCTGCGACATGTTCTGCAGCTTCTGCGTCGTACCGACCACGCGCGGTCGCGAGATCAGCCGACCGGCCGAGGCGATCCTGCGCGAGGCCCGCGCGCTGGCCGCGCGCGGCGTCCTCGAGCTCACGTTGCTCGGCCAGACGGTCAACGCCTACGGCCGACACGACCTGCGTCGCGGGCGCGCCGAGACGGCCGGCACGCTGCCCTTCGCGACGCTGCTCGGGCGACTGGCGCGGATTCCGGGGATCGAGCGCATCCGTTACACGAGCCCGCACCCCCTCTTCTTCGACGAGGCCCTGGTCGGCGCCCACGCGGAGCTCGCGGCGCTGTGTCCGCACGTCCATCTGCCGCTCCAGAGCGGCTCCGACGCGGTGCTGGCGCGGATGCGGCGGCGCTACACGGCGGACCAGTTCCGCCGGCTGGCGGAGCGCCTGCGCGCCTCGCGCCCCGACCTCGCCCTCACCACCGATCTGATCGTCGGCTTCCCCGGCGAGACCGACGCGGACTTCGAGGCGACCCTGGCGCTGGTGCGCGACGTGGGCTTCGTCGACAGCTACTCCTTCAAGTACTCGCCGCGTCCGCACACCCGGGCGGCGGACTTTCCAGACCCCGTACCCGGCGCCGTCGCGCAGGAGCGGCTCGAGCGTCTCCAGGCGCTGCAACGCGCGCAGACGCTGGCCGCGCATCGCGCGCGCGTCGGCTCCACCACCCCGGTGCTCGTCGAGGGCAGCAGCCGTCGCGGCGGCGGGCAGCGGTTCGGCCGGGACCCGTACCATCGGGTGGTCAACCTCGCGCCCGGCGGCGGATCGGGGCCCGCGGCGGGCGAGGTCGTCACGGTTCGCATCGCGGAGGCCACGCCGCACTCGCTGATCGGTGAGCCGGTGCTCTAACCCACTAGTTTTCCAGAAAAATGCCTGAAGGAAGCCGGGCGAGCGGCCGATGATCTGAGGGCCTGGATCGGGTCTGCCGCCGCGGCTTCTGCGACCGCGGCCGGTGGACCCCCGCGCGGGCGGCGGTGACACGGGGGAGGGGCATGGCGAAGGCGCGCATCCTCGCGGTCGACGACCAGCTCTACTTCCGCACGTTCATCGACGGCCTCCTCACGGAGGAGGGCTACTCGGTCCACACCGCGTCGGGGGGCGACGAGGCGCTGCGCGCCCTCGAGCGGGAGACGTTCGAGATCGTGCTCACGGACCTCGTGATGCCCGGCATGAGCGGTCACGAGCTGGTCCGCCAGATCAAGGCGCGGGATCCGGATCAGGAAGTCGTGGTGCTGACCGGCGTCGGCGACGTCCGGAGCGCGGTCGAGGCGATGAAGCTCGGCGCCACGGACTACCTGCTCAAGCCCATCGAGCGCACCTCGCTGACGCAGACCTTCGAGGGGATCCTGCAGAGCCGCCGCATGCGCGCAGAGCATGCCCGGCTGATGGCCGAGAACCTCGAGTACATGGGCGTGCTGTCGCTGTACGAGCGGGCCGTCCGCCTGTTCGCGATGCGCGCGCTCGAGCCGATGGCCGAGCGGATCGCAGAGGGCCTGTGCCTCGCCACCCACGCGCAGGGCGGCGTGGTGTGGTTGGCGGGCGAGAGCGACGAGACGACGCTGCGCCTGTCCGGTGCCCGCGGGCTGGTCCAGCTCGACCGGGAGCCGGAGGTGCTCCCGCTCGACTCGCTGCCCGCGCCGCTCGAATCGCTGGCGGACGCCGAGACCGCGTCCCGGATCGTCGGGCCGCCCGACGAGGAGGAGGCGCTGTTCGTACCGCTGCGGCACGCCGGTCGCTGCGTCGGCATCGCGCGGCTGACGGACAAGCTGGAGGGCGCGCCGTTTCACGACCGCGACCGCGCGGCGGCCGAGAAGTTCGCAGAGATCGCGGCCGTCGCCGTCGATGGAGCGCTTCGCTTCCGCTCCCTGGAACGGCGCTCGCTCAAGGATCCCACCACGCGCGCCTACACGCTGGCGTTCTTCGACGACATCGTCCGCAACGAGATCCAGAAGGCCCAGCGCTTCGCGCGCAGCTTCTCGATCCTGAAGCTCGAGCTCTCGTCGCTCGAGCCGCTGCGCCACCGGATGTCGGAGACCGAGCTGGGGCGCTGGCTCGAGTCGCTGGTCTTCGAGGTGGGGGGCGCGGTGCGGACGACCGACATCGTGGCGACGGAGAGCGACCGTCTCTACCGGGTGCTGCTTTCCGAGACGGGCGCCCTCGGCGCCGCGGCGCTCAAACGCCGGGTGCGCGAGTCGCTCGAGACGAGCCCGGTGCTCGCGGACCTCGGCCCCGCGGAGCGACCCCGGCTGCTGATCTCGGCCGCGAGCTTCCCGGCCGACGGCACCCAGGCGGACATGCTCGAGGCCACGCTCGAGCGGCGCCTCGACGAGGAGCGGGCGAGTCCGATCCAGGAGCTCAAACGGGATGCGCCGTCGTTCGCGGCGCTCGTGGATGCGCTGCTCGACCGGGCCCATCCCGACCGGACCGAGCGCCTCGAGCAGGTGGGGTGCTTCCTGCTCGACGAGGTGGGCCGTCGGCCGAAGGATCGCGCGCTGCTGTTCATCGCGCCGGGCGCGGGGGTCTCGATGCGTCTGCGCGATCGGCTCGAGGCGCTGCGCGGATCCGACGCGCGGACCGAGGTCGTGCTGGTGACGGACGAGCCGATCGAGCCGGGGGGCGTAACCCCCATCACGCGCGTGTCGCCGGGTCGGACGGGTACCCAGGCCCCGTTCCTCGTGTACTACGGCGAAGGGCCCGCCTACGCGCTGGTGCGGGAGCGCGGAGAAACGCCGAGCGGCGCATCGCTGTTCCATACGAGCGATCGGGCCCTCGTGGAGCAGCTCGCGTTCCAGCTGCAGAGCGAGCTCGGGATCTCGGTTGCGGCCGGCTGATGGGGAGAGGGGTGGCCCAGGCGATCTTGATTGCAGATGGTGACGAGCAGCGCGGCGCGCGCATGAGCGGCCTCTGCGCCCAGCGGGGCTTCTCGACGCGGATCGTGACGAATGGCGCCCTGGCGCTCGAGGTCGCGCTCGCCCAGTCGCCCGACCTGATCGTCGCGCCCTTCGATCTCGACCTGATTCCGGGTGCGCAGCTGGCGGAGATCCTACGCGCGAATCCGCGCACCCGCGGCGTTCGCTTCGTGCTGCTGGGAGACCGGCCGGCCGGCTTTCCGCCCAACGCCTTCGACGCCGACGTGGTGCCGACCCCGATCGACGAGGACGAGCTCGTGCGGCGCATCGAGCGGCTGGGACGGCGCACGTCGCGCATCGACGAGATCGAGACGGGGCCGGCCGAGGGGAATCCGCTCTCCGGGCAGCTCGAGCAGGTCCCGCTCCCGGACCTGCTCCAGCTGTTTCACGTCAATCGCCGGACGGGCACCGTGGAGGTCGTGCAGCGCGAGCGCAAGGGTCGCGAGCAGCGCGGCACCATCTACCTGCGCGATGGGAACGTGATCCAGGCGCTCGCCGGGGCCGTCGAGGGTGAAAAGGCGCTGTTTCGCCTGCTCGGTTGGAAGGACGGCTCGTTCGCCTTCACGCCGGATCGGGCACCCGTCGAAGCGCGCATCGAGATACCCACCCGCGCACTCCTGATGGAGGGTCTGCGCCAGCTGGACGAGTGGGAGGGCCTGCGCGGCAGCCTCCCGGCACTCGACGCCCGGGTGGCCCTGCGCGTGACGAGCTCCGCGCTGCCGAACATGGTGCACCCGCTGACCCAGGAGGTCCTGCTCCTGCTCGAGATCTACACGCGGGTGCAGGACGTGGTCGACAGCTGCTCGTATCCCGACTACCAGGTGCTCCGCACGCTGCAGACCCTCGTGGATCGGGAGCTGGTCGAGGTCGAGCGGGAGCCGGAGGAGCCGCCTCCGAGCGAGGTCGGCCTGTTCGCCCCCGCGCACGCCCGACGCCTGCGCGAGTGGCTGGCGGGGGGGCGTTCGGGAGAACCGGTCGCCGGCGACGCCAAGGTGCTGCTGGTCGCCTGGGATCCGGTCGCGACGCTCGACTTCCTGGCCCGCCTGCGCGAGATGCCTGGCGTCGAGCTGGCCGATGGCATCGCGGAGGGCCGGCTGGCGGCGCACGACCTCCTGGATGTCGCGCGCGTGGCGGTGGACGGCGAGGTGGGGCTGCGCCTCGTGCATCTCCCGACCCGACCCGCCGATGCGCCGCTCTGGTCGGTGGCCAGCCACGGCTCGCTGGCGGTGATCTTCCTGATGTCCGGACCGGTGGCCGAGGCCCGGCGTGAGACCCGCGCCGTCGAAGAGGTCCTGCGGCAGCTGCCGCGCATGCGGATCTTCCACGCGCTCTTCCTTCACAAGGAGGACCGTCCGCTGCCCGAAGAGCTGCGCGAGAACCTGTCGCTGATCGACGAGTCCTCGCTGTTCCTGCTGCCGCTCGAGCCGGCCGGCGATTTCCTCTCGCTCATGCAGCGCATGCTCACCCGGGTGCTCCCGTGACGCCCCTGGACCTCGAGAAATTCGACCTGCTCCAGGCGCTCGACGACCACGAGCGCGAAGCGCTGTCCGAGGTGCTCGAGCGCCAGCAGGTGGGGCGGGGCGAGATCCTGTTCGAGGAGGGCGACCCCGCGAACGGGCTCCTGCTGATCGCCGAGGGGCGGCTGCGGATCAAGTGCCTCCGGACCGGAGACCTGGGCGAGCTCGGCGAGGGGCAGACCATCGGGAGCGCCTCGCTGGCGGGCCCCGGCCCCCGGGAAGCGACCGCGATTGGCGCGCCGAGCGGGGCCTGTGTCTATCTGCTGTCCTGCGACGCCTTCCAGAGCCTCGTGCGCGACGAGCCGCAGCTGGCCTTCAAGATCGTCGAGGCGGCGCTGCGGGACCTCGCCGACGCGATCCGCGAAGGACTCACCCCCATCGTCGCCGCGCACGGT
The DNA here is from genome assembly GCA_020347605.1 of Deltaproteobacteria bacterium. Lineage (GTDB taxonomy): Bacteria > Myxococcota_A > UBA9160 > UBA9160. Next base: position 845,876 of record CP070734.1, read on the forward strand.
TGACCCGAATCACAGCGGGTACTAATCTCCTGGGCCAAGCTCGCGGGGGGTGGATCGAGTCGTCATGCACGACAGCCGTATGCGAGAAGGGCTCACGTTCGACGATGTCCTCCTTGCGCCCGGCAGCTCGGAAGTCCTCCCCAAGGACGTCTCCCTGCGCAGCGATCTCACGCCGGGCATCACCCTGAACATCCCGCTGATGTCGGCGGCCATGGACACGGTCACCGAGCACGCCACCGCGATCTGCATGGCGCAGCACGGCGGGATCGGGATCCTGCACCGGAGCCTCGACATCCACGCGCAGGCGGCCGAGGTCGACAAGGTCAAGCGGTCCGAGTCGGGGATGATCGTCGATCCCATCTCGATGCGGCCCGAACAGCGGATCTACCAGGCGCTCGAGGTGATGGCCCGCTACAAGATCTCGGGCGTGCCGGTCACCCGCGATGGCAAGGCCGTGGGGATCCTCACCAATCGCGACCTGCGCTTCGTCAAGGACACCGACCAGCCGATCGCGAACGTGATGACGCCGGGAGAACGGCTCGTGACCGTGCCCCCCGGCACGACCATGGAACGGGCCAAGGAGCTGCTCCACGAGCACCGCATCGAGAAGCTGCTGGTCGTCGAGTCGGACGGAACGCTCGCGGGTCTCATCACGATCAAGGACATCGAGAAGACGGAACGCTATCCGAGCGCCGCGAAGGACGACCTGGGGCGGCTCCGCTGCGGCGCGGCGGTCGGCGTCGGGCCCGAGGCGATCGCGCGCGCGCAGGCGTTGCGCGACGCGGGGGTCGACGTGCTGGTCGTGGACACCGCCCACGGGCACTCGGCGGGCGTGATCCGAACCGTCGAGGAGCTCCACCGCAGCTTTCCCGATCTGCCCCTCATCGCCGGCAACGTCGCGACGGCCGAGGCCACCGAGGCGCTCGCGAAGGTCGGCGTCTCCGCCGTCAAGGTGGGCGTCGGGCCGGGGTCGATCTGCACCACGCGCGTCGTTGCGGGCGTCGGGGTGCCCCAGCTCACCGCGATCCTCGATTCCGTCGAAGCGGCGCGTCGTTTCGAGATCTCGGTCATCGCCGACGGCGGCGTCAAGTACTCCGGCGACATCGTCAAGGCGCTCGCCGCCGGCGCCTCGATGGTCATGATCGGGTCGCTGTTCGCCGGCACCGACGAGGCGCCGGGCGAGGTGGTGCTGTTCCAGGGTCGCTCGTACAAGGTGTACCGCGGCATGGGCTCCCTCGGCGCGATGAGCGCGGGAAGCAGCGGGCGCTACTTCCAGGAC
>CP070734.1:847254-853533 GCA_020347605.1 Deltaproteobacteria bacterium
AGCAGGTCGAACCAGAGCAGGATGCGGGGTCCGCTCGTCCCGTACACCTCGCGCCGCTCCAGGGCCGCCCAGATGGCGTCGCGATCGCGGCCCTCCGCGTGCACCGCCGCGAGGCCGCCGTTCAGGAAGTAGGACGCCTGACGCTCGGTCTCCCAGAACGCGAAGGGGGCGACGCTCGTGCCGGGATCGAAGGGCTCGGAGCGGGCGCTGGGCGCGCGCTCCGGAACCTGCGCGAGCGGCGTGCGAACGAAGTTCCCGAAGCGCGTCTCGGTGAACTCGGTACGCGCCACCTCCTTGTAGCCTGTGCCGGGCCGCCCGGAGTGGTTGTCGCTCGACGCGATGAAGCCGAAGCGGAAGCGCTGGGGGATGCCGCCGCCGTCGCGACGCGCGAGCGCCATGATGTACTGAACGGCGCTGCGCGGCCGGTAGTTGAACGCCGGCTGGAAGCAGTCCCGGCACTGGCCGCTGTCCTGCCAGTCCTCGACCCGCGTCGCCGGAACGATCGAGGCGCCGCCGTTGCGGTCGGCGTCCACGAAGTGCTGGCGCGTCGCCGCGGCGCGCGTTGCGCACTCCTCCGCCGACTCGCCCTCGGCCAGGCAGCGCGACTCGATGATCTCGCCGGCCCGCCAGCACGACGGCAGGTAGTCGGCGCTCGGCCCCGGACACGTACGCGTGCCGTCGGCGTTCAGGACCACCTCGCGGAAGCTGCGGAACTCCTCGGAGTTTCCGTGACCCGAGAAGACCTCGATGATGCGTTGCCGCTCCGGGTCGTGCTGCTGCGGCGCGAGCTGTTTGTCCCAGGCGGAGCCGGGCGGCGTGTAGAAGCCCCAGGTGGTGCCGTGCGGGATCACGAGGGCCGCGTGGCCCCAGTCATCCAGCTTCGCGAACAGATCGCGCGGTGTCCGCGCCACCTCCCGGCAATCGGCGGGCAGCTCGCGGACGGGGACGCCGCTCGGACAGTCGGGCAGGTCGGCGACCTCGGCCAGATAGCGCGCGAACGCGAGGCCACCGCTGCGCGCCTCCGACAGGGCGAGCAGTCCGATCAGGAACGGCGACGGCGCCGCTTCGCGGATGGTCGGCATGCCGGGCGGGACCCCCGCCGTGATGGGTCGCGTCGGTATGCTCCCGTCCTCGAGGTCCCGCAACACCACGTTCTTGTGGCCGTAGTGGTTGGCCGGCGTCGAGCCCACCTGCGTCCACTCCCAGCCCAGGTAGGAGACGAGGTCGGGATTGCGCGCGTCGCCGGCGAGGGCGTTGCACTGCCGCACCGATTCCACCGTCTCCGCCCAGCGCCGCGGCGTCAGCGTGACGCCGTGGTCGTTGATCGACCAGAAGTCGAGGCCGGCGCAGTGGCGCGCGTAATCGCAGGCGTCGGCGACCGGATACGCCCCGTCGCCGCCCGCCATCGGTAGGCTCATCTGGAAGGCGTCGAACGAGAAGGTGGTGTGGACGTGAAGGTCGCCGAACAGGATCTGCTTCGGCCGCGCGACCCCGACCGTCTCTGCGGCTTCGCGAATCCGCGCGGCGCGCTGCGCGGTGACGGCCGGGCTCACGGCGCGCGCCTGCGGATCGCCGGCGTGCTGCGCCCCGACCAGGAGTCCGCGGCCCGCCACGTATAGGATCGCCAGGCCCCCGAGCGTCACGAGGGCGAGCAGGATGAGCAGCCGAACACGCATCGAAGTCCTCCCGCAACCCTTCTACCACCGCTCGGCCGTCCTGAACAGCACGTCACTCGGATTCGTTCCGCGGCCGCCCGGGGCGGCGTTTCCTCGCGGCCGGGATTCGTGCGGCGCGTGCTCTGATATAGTCGCTCCGCTCCGACGTCCCGTCCCGATCCCACAAGGATTCGCGCGCGTGCTGCCTTCGTCCCGGAGGATCGTTCTCCTACTCGCCCTCGCGGCGCTGGCGCTGGCGCCGGGCGAAGCGTCGCGCTCGGAAGCCGCCTCCGCGGGGAGCGCCGAGGCCGACGCGGCGCGGGGCTGGGCGCCGGAGAGCGGCGAGACGGCGCAGGCGCTGCGGATCCTCGGCGACCCGCGGGCTGGGGCGCGCACCTACGAGACCTGTGCGGTCTGTCATGGCGAGGGCGGATCCGGTCGCGCGGATGGCACGTTTCCCGCGATCGCCGGACAGCACACCACGGTGATCCTGAAGCAGCTCGTGGACATGCGGGCGGGGCGCCGGCGCAACCCGGTGATGGAGCCCCACGTTCGCGCGCTGGTCGACGCCCGCGAGCTCGCCGACGTTGCGGCCTACATCGCCACGCTTCCCCCGCCCCCCGACAACGGGAAGGGGATGGGGGACGCGGAGGCGCTCGCCGAGGGCGCGCGACTCTACGCGCGTGACTGCACGGGATGCCACGGCGCGCGCGCCGAGGGCGACGCCGCGCGCTTCGTCCCGGCGCTCGCGGGCCAGCACTACGCCTACCTGCTGCGACAGGTGCGCGCGATCGCGGGCACGCGGCAGCGCGATGCGCACCCGGTGATGGCCGAGACCGTGGCTGCCTACCGCGACGCCGAGCTCCGCGCGGTGCTGGACTACGTATCCCGCCTGAAGCGCACCCCGCCCGAAGCCTCGGCACGGCCCTGAGCCCGAGGCGGCCGTCCGGATACGACTGCCACGGCGCCCTGTCCGGCTGCGACAGTTTGTCACACACCGCTCCCCGAAATCGCCGGTAACAGCGCTGCGGGCCGTGCCCCGCGCTCCGCGGGCCGCCCGCAGCTCGGCCCCGCGTTTGCACCCTGCCTCAGCCGGGCCGGGTACAGGTGTGAAGGAGTACGGGCGTGAGGGGTGTCGGGATGTGCGCGGGCCGGGCCGGCTGGCCGCTACCGGGCTGCGCAGCACTGGCCGTGCTGCTGATGCTGTCAATCGGCTGCCAGCGCTCGGAGGGCACCGTGCGGGCGGCTCTGCCGCCCCCCGTTCCCGAGACGGGCGAGCCCGTGATCGCGGTGGAGACCGCGCGGGTGCGGCGTGGCTCGGTACTCCAGCGCATCTCCGCGCCGGGCAGCCTGGTCGCGCGCCGTGAGAGTCGGATCGGGCCCGAGGTGCGGGGCCGCATCGAGCGCATCTTCGTCGAGGAAGGCGATCGCGTCGAGGCGGGCGACCCGCTCTTCCAGATCGACGTCGAGTCGTACGCGCTGGCGCTTCGCCAGGCGGAGGCGCGTCTCGACCGCGCGCGGGCCGAGCGCCACAAGCTCGCGGCGGACCTGGCGCGCGGACGGAACCTGCACCGTCAGGAGGTCCTCGCCGAGCAGAAGATGGACGAGCTCACGACGGGGTTGGCCGTCGCCCGCGCTGCCGAGCGCGAGGCCCAGGAACAGGTCGCGCTGGCACAGCGAAATCTCGACAACACGCTGGTGCGTGCGCCGTACGCGGCCTCGGTGGCGGCGCGACTGGAGGACGAGGGCACCACCGCGCTGGTGCAGCCCCAGACGGTGGTCGTGGTGCTCCAGGAGATCTCGGAGCTCGAGGCCCAGGCGACGATTCCCGAGGTGCACTTCGCGACCATTCGCGAGGGCGACGCGGCGCTGCTCCACGTCGAGGGGCTCGCGCAGCCGATCGCCACCGAGGTCTCCGCCGTCGGCGACGTCATCGACGCCGCCACCCGCACCTACCTGGTGAAGATGCGCGTCCCCAACCCGGACCGGCACCTCAAGGCGGGGGTGTTCGCGCGCGTCGACATCCTGCCGCGCGCGAAGGATGACGTGATCGTCGTGCCGCGCGACGCGGTGCGGCGCGAGGACGGCCGCACGCACGTGCTCGTGGTGCGCGACGGGCGCGCCGAGGCCGCGCCGGTGAGGCTCGGTGTCGTGTCCGAGGACGTCGTGGAGGTGATGCGCGGTCTGCGCGTCGACGACGAGATCGTGATCGGTGAGAAGGCGAGCACGCTCGGCCCCGGCATGCGCGTCCAGCCGGTCCCGAGCGGACGTCCCCCGAGCCAGAACACCGCCGCCGCCGTCGTGGACGACCGGCACCCGGGATCCGCTCCGTGAAGCTGGCCGACGCCTGCATCCGCAGGCCCGTGTTTGCCGTGATGCTGATCGGCGGGCTGGTGGTGCTGGGCCTCGTCTCGATCGCGCGACTCGGAATCGACCTGTGGCCGCGCGTCGAGTTCCCGATGGTGACCGTCCTGACCGAGCTGCGCGGCGCCGCCCCGGAGACGGTGGAGCGCGAGGTCAGCGAGGTCCTCGAGGAGACGATCAACGAAATCGAGGGGATCAACTCGCTGCGCAGCCAGTCGAGCGACTCGCTGTCGCTGCTCTTCATCGAGTTCGAGCTCGAGTACGACATCCAGGAGAAGGTGCAGCAGGTCCGCGAGAAGGTCGCGGCGGTTCGCGGCCAGCTGCCGGACGACGTCGAGCCGCCCATCATCGACCGCGTCGATCCCGACGCCGCACCCATTCTCGCGGTGCTCGTGGCCGGGCCCGAGTCGATTCGCAACCTCACCGAGTTCGCCGACAAGCGCATCAAGACGCGCCTCGAGCGCATTTCGGGGGTCGGAAGCGTCTCGGTCCTGGGCGGGCGATCCCGCGAGATCCGCATCTGGATCGATTCCCTGCGCCTGGCCGGCTACGGCCTGGGTGTGGACGACGTGCTCGCCGCGTTGCGCCGCGAGCACGTCGAGCTGCCCGGCGGCCGCATCGAGACGCCGAATGTCGAGTACGCGCTCAAGACGGAAGGCAAGCTCGTCACACCCGGGGCGTTCGGCGACATCGTGGTCGTCGAGCGCGCCGGCCGCGTGGTGCACCTGCGCGACGTGGCCAGCGTCGAAGACGGGCTGGCGGAGGAGCGCACCCTTTCGCGACTCGACGGCCGGCGCGGTGTGGCGCTCATGGTGCGGCGCCAGTCGGGGGAGAACACGGTGGCGGTGGCGGACCGCGTGAAGCGCGAGCTCGAGCGCATCCGCGCCGATCTGCCCGAGGGCTACGACCTCACCGTGGCGCACGACAACTCCACCTTCATCGTTTCGGCCATCGAGGACGTGGCCGTCGCGCTCGTGGTGGGCGCGATTCTCGCCTCGCTGGTCGTACTCGGCTTCCTGCGAAACCTGCGCGCGACCGGGATCGTGGCGATCGCGATTCCCGCCGCGATCGTCGCGAGCTTCGCCTTCTTCTATCTGTTCGGCTTCACGATCAACACCATGACGATGATGGCGCTCTCGCTCTCGATCGGGCTGCTGATCGACGACGCGATCGTGGTTCTCGAGAACATCTACCGGCACATGCAGCGGGGACGGCCTCCCGAAGAGGCGGCCTCGCTGGCGACCGACGAGATCGGCCTCGCGGTCGTCTCGACCACGGCCTCGATCTGCGCCGTGTTCGTTCCGATCGCCTTCCTCTCGGGCGTGGTCGGCCGTTTCTTCCGCGAGTTCGGCCTCGTGGCCAGCTGCGCGGTGCTGCTGTCCACGCTCGTGGCCCTCACGCTGACGCCGATGCTGTGTGCGCGCTACCTGCGGGTCGGCGAGCGGCACGGCCGCGTCTGGCGCGCCTTCGAGGCCGGCTACCAGGGCCTCGAAGCCGGCTACCGCCGCATTCTCCGCGGGGGGCTCGCGCACCGCTGGGCCGTGATGGGTCTGGCTCTCGCGGCGGTGGCGGGTGGGGTAGTGCTGGCCGGCGCGCTGCCGGTGGATTTCACGATGCCCTCCGACCGCAGCGAGTTCAACGTCTGGATCAAGATGCCGCTCGGGAGCACCCTGCACCAGACGCGCGCCGCGGCGCACGAGGTCGAGCGCGAGCTCGCCGCGCTCCCGGAGGTGCGCAACGTCTTCACCACGATCGGGGCGGGCGCGAAGAAGCGGGTGAACGAGGCGGTGATCTACGTCCGGCTCATCCACAAGAGCCAGCGGCGCGTGACGCAGCACGCGCTGATGGCGGCGATGCGCGAGCGGATCCGCGCGCTCCGGCTTCCGTTCGACGACTTCGCGGTAGAGGAGATCGGGCTCATCCAGATGGCCGGCTCGCGTCACTCCGACCTCATGTACTCCATCCGGGGTCCCGACATCGGACGGCTGCAGTACTACTCGGGGAACCTGGTCGAGCGCATGCGGCGCGCCGGCGGCTACGCCGATCTCTACGTGTCGTACGAAACGGGCAAGCCCGAGGTGGCACTCGAGATCGCGCGCGACCGCGCCGCCGACCTCGGCGTTCCGGCCCTGCAGATCGGGAGCACGATCTCGGCGCTCTACGCGGGGCTCGACGTCACGACCTTCGAGCAGGGGGGCGAGCGGTACGACGTGCGGGTGCAGGTGCTGCCCGAGTACCGCGACGATCCGGCCCAGATCGA
>CP070734.1:853633-859893 GCA_020347605.1 Deltaproteobacteria bacterium
GGTGGAGACGCCCTCGATCGAGCCGACCGCCGACGGCTACGTCGGGTTCTGTACCAACTCGCGGCAGCAGTTCTCGGACTTCCTGCTGATGATCGAGCGCCCGGAACTACGCGACGATGAACAGCTCGCCCAGTTCGCCGGTCGCCTGATGCGCTTCGACGAGTGGAACGAGATCATGCGCGGCTGGCTGATGAACAAGACGACGGCGGAGGTCATCGAGCGGGCGTCGTTGCTTCGGATTCCGGTGGCCCCGATCTGCAACGGCGAGACCGTGCAGACCCACGAGCAGCTGGTGGCGCGCGGCGTCTTCGGCCCCGCTGCGGGCGGCCGGTTCGCACAGCCCCGGCGGCCCTATCGGATCGACGACGTCGATCCGCCGCCTCCGCGCCCCGCTCCGCGACTGGGCGAGCACACGCAGTCCGCCGCCTTCACGTCGGAACGGCCGGCCCGCGCAATCGACTCGAGCGACCGACTTCCCCTCACGGGCCTGCGAATCCTCGACCTGACCGCCTGGTGGGCCGGGCCGGCCGCTTCGCACGCGCTGGCGACCTTTGGCGCCGAGGTCATCCACGTCGAATCGGCGGGGCGTCCCGATGGCATGCGCATGATCGGGGGCATGATGGCCGCCCACTACGAGAAATGGTGGGAGGCGAGCCCCCACTTCCTGTACGTGAACAGCAACAAGCTCGGCATCACCCTCGATCTCTCGAAACCGAAGGGTCTCGAGCTGCTCGAGAAGCTCATCGTGGAATGCGACGCGATCGTCGAGAATTTCACGCCGCGCGTGCTCGACGGTTTCGGAATCAGCTGGGAGCGAGTGAGGGCGCTGAATCCGAAGGCCCTGATGATGCGCATGCCGGCCTTTGGGCTCTCGGGGCCGTGGCGCGACAACACCGGTTTCGCCCAGACGATGGAGCAGCTCTCCGGGCTGGCCTGGCTGACGGGCCACGAGGAGGATCAGCCGCGAATCCCGCGCGGACCCTGCGATCCCGTGGCCGGCATGCACGCCACCTTTGCGTTTCTCGTCACGCTGGCGGAACGCGCCGCGTCGGGCCGCGGGCACCACGTGGAGAGCACGATGGTGGAGAGCGCGCTCAACATCGCCGCGGAGCAGATCGTCGAGTGGAGCGCCCATCGCAAGCGGATGATGCGCGAGGGCAATCGCTCGCCGCTCGCCGCGCCGCAGGGGCTCTACCCCTGCGCGGACGGACAGCCCGGGATGGAGAAGTGGTTGGCGCTGTCGGTCGCCAGCGAGGCACAGTGGCGCGCGCTGCGCTCGGCCCTCGGCGAGCCCGAGTGGGCGATGGACCCGGAGCTCGAGACCCGGGCGGGTCGGCGCAGGGCGCACGACGCGATCGACGCGCAGCTGCGCGACTGGACGCGCAAGCGCGAGCGGGCCGAGATCGTGGCCGAGCTACGGGACCTCGGCGTTCCCGCATCCGAGGTCGCCGATCCGTGCCGCCTGCTCCAGGCCCATCCGCAGCTCCGGGCCCGCGGCTACTTCGAAACGCCCGAACATCCGGTGGTCGGGGCGATGCCGCTGCCGTCGCTGCCCTTCCGCTATGAGAGCATCGAGCGGTGGCTGCGGACGCCGGCGCCGACGATCGGCCAACACAACGAGCGCGTTCTGTGCGGAATCCTGGGCCTGTCGCCGGACGCGCTTCGCGACCTCGAAGCGGAGGGTGTGATCGGGACGCGTCCCGAGGGTCTGTGACCCGGGTGCCCAGCCGGGCTTCAGGCGCGCGGCAGCGTGACGACGACGGTGCCGGTTGCGTGATCTCCGAGCTCGTTCGCGGCTCGAACGGCCAGCTCGATCACGCACTCGTCCTGGGCTTCGCGCTTCTCGGCCACCCGGCCGGAGAAGCGCAGGGGCTGGCCCGGGATCGCAGGGGCGCCGAGGCGGATCGCGATCTTGCGAATCATGGCCTCCGGTCCCGCCCAATCCGTGACGAAGCGCGACACGTAGCCGTTGGTGGTGAGGATGTTCATGAACATGTCCGGCGCGCCCTGTCCCCTGGCGAACTCACGGTCGTGGTGCGCGGGCATGAAGTCGCGAGAGGCGATGGCTCCGGCGACGATCACGGTGGGAGTGACCGCGAGCTCGAAGGGCGGCAGCTCGTCGCCGACGGCGATTTCGGTGCTCCGCGGGAAGTTCGCCTCTCCACGCGTCATCGGGTCGCCCCGATGGTGCTCGGATCGAACTTGAGGATGCGGAAGAGCTGCCGGCCCACGACTTCGCCCTCGGCGTCCATGTAGGTGGTCACCCAGGTCACGAAGTAGCCCTGTCCCAGTGCGGTGGTCTTGCGGTTCGAGATGGACTCCACCTCGGTCGTGAGATGCAGCTGATCGCCGGGCCGGAGGTAGCGCACGAACTCGAGCTCGGAGTTCGTGGCGAGTGTGCCCACGTAGCCCGCTTCGTCGAGCGGAAGGATCGGGTTGTCGAATTCCATCTCGTCGGGAGCGCCGCCCCGCTCGGCGATCCCCTCGATCTTGGGGCGGGCCATCGTCCAGGTCTGGAGCATCGCCGGAGGCGCGACGATCCCGCCGAAGCGGGTGGTCGCGGCGAACGCTTCGTCGAGATACACCGGGTTGCGGTCGTCGAGGGCGTCGACCCAGTGCCGGATCATGGGCACGTTGACCGCGTCGGGCGCCACGGCCGGCGGGCCCATCGGCTTCCCGACGTACGCTTCGAGTCGCTCCCGCAGCTCATCCACGGCTTCGCCCGCCATCGCATCCCTCGCGTTCAAGCCCGCGGCGGCGGATAGGGTACGCGATTGCGGGCGTGGAGCCATGAAGCCACCAGCACCGTCTGCGCGACGATTCCTTCGCCGCGCCGAACCCTCATTCCTCGAGATACCCGAGCGCGCGTGCGCGGTCGAGGCGGCCAGGTCGTGCTGCTCACCGGGGTCGCGTGCGACGTCGAAGAGGTAGGGCGCGCGGCGTGGGGCGGGCGCGCGGCCGCCGACGCGTTCGTCGCGCGCGACGGCGGTCACGGTTCCATCGGTGGTATCATGCTGCGCGTGAGTCGCGCGGGGCCCTGCGGTCGCTCGGGCAGGGCGGGCTCGAACGGGTGTACCCACGGCTGGGCGCCCGCGCACGGCGGCATCTGAGCGTCTGGGGCGGAGTGGCAATGGGCGATACTCACCGCGCACGGCGCGCACTCGTATTCGCGTGTAGCGCGGTGACGCTCCTCTGTGTGGGAGGCGCGAGGGCTCGGGCCCAGGTCGAGTACGCCCAGACGGTGATCAACGCCTTCAAGATCTACTCGGACTCGCAGATCGTCGACGTGTTTCGCGACTTCCCGACGTTCTACGTCCAGCCGCAGGTCGCCGACGGCTTTCCCATCGGGCACCCCGCGCTGTCGAACCTCGACTGCGTGGCCAACCCCACGAGCCAGGGCTGCCGCGCCCGGGACGTACTGGCCCTCGCCGCGAGTCAGGGCGTCACCCCCGGCACCCTGTGCGTCTCGTTCCGGCCCTACGCCTACATCAAGCGCGTCGACTCCGCCGTGGATACGATCGACGGCGTGCCGTTCGACCGGCAGTGGCTGATGCGCGTCCCGGGGGACGTGTTCGAGAGCTACCTCGCCCGCTGGCCGAACGGGATCTTCTACCCGTCGCACATCGACGGTGCGTGGGTCGAGCAGGACGAGTCCGCCTGCTGCCACGACGGCATCGGACAGAACTGCACGAGCGCCGACCTGTGCGTGGGGCGCTACGGACGGGGGAACGACGTCGAACAGCGCTTCGAGACCACCTTCGCCCTGGTCGACCTCCGGATCCCCGAGCTGCGTGCGTGGATGGCCGGGAAGGTCGTGGCGAAGATGGCCGACACCACGTCGAGCTGCGCCGCCGTCGCGTACAAGCCCGCCTGGCTCGAGTTCTACGACGGCCCGAACATCGGGCGCGAGTGCTGGGAAGAGGGCGGGAACGCGGTCCAGGGCCCCACCCGGGCGTACGATCCCTGCGCCAGCATCGGCGGCACGCTGTCGCGCACGCCCTACGGCCCGCAGGAATACCAGGACGCGCTCAACGCATTCTTCGCGGAGCTCTTCGTACGGCTGGACGAAGCCGGTGTGGCGGCCCCCTCGGTGGTCACCGTCGAGAGGCCCTGGCCCGCGGGAGGAAACGGGTCGTGGATGGACGAGGCCGTGCGGTCGAGCCCCCAACTCGCGGGCGAGATCAAGAACGACATCACGCCCTTTCTGCCGCCGCCGCCACCCTCGGTCAGCGTCTACCTGAACCCGCCGCCGACCGGCGGGAAGGCGCCACTCCTGGACGTGCACCTGGTGCTCGACGCGCGCGGGTCCGCGAAGGGACCGATCGATTACCACGTCTGGTGCGACTGCCCGGACGGAACCTCCGACGTGGCGGCGGCGCAGGCCTCCTGCGGCACGGCGCCCGGTGCGTACCACTCGGTCTTCGGCACCGAGCTGACGACGGTCGTGCTCGCGAACGCCTGCGATTACGAAGCGGCCGGACTCTACGTTCCGAAGGTCATCGCCGTGCGGGAGGGCGCGACGGACGAGGACCGGATCGCGCTCGACGTCTGTGACGGCGCCTCCTGCGAGGCCTGCCGCGACGGGATCGACAACGACCTCGACGGCAGCGCAGACCACCCGGCGGATCCCGGCTGCGCCAGCCCGACCGACCCGTCGGAGCGCTCGCCGTTCCTTCCCTGCGACGACGGCATCGACAACGATGGCGACGGGCACACCGACGTCGGCGACGATCCCGCGTGCCAGACGCCGGCCAGCTGGCGCGAAGACCCCAGGTGTGACGACGGCATCGACAACGACCGCGATGGACAGATCGACTGGGACGGCGACATCGAGGGGAGCGGTGACGGCCCCGCCGCCGCAGACGTGGACTGCAGCGACACGCCGTGGCGGAACGCCGAGACCAGCGGACGCAGGAGGGGCTGCGGCCTCGGCTTCGAGCTGGCGCCCCTGCTGCCGATGCTCGCGCGGCTGCGAAGGCGCAGCCGGCGCCGATCGTCCGGCTTCGCAACGTCGTAGCGGCGGCCCGCGTCCCGCTGGGAGACCCGGTTCAGGTGCGGGCGCACGCCGCCGCGCCCCGCGGCATCCGCGCCGGGGACGGAGCCCGCCGGGCTATTGCCACCAGGGCTTCTCGGGCTCCTTGCGGTCGTTCGGCTCCGCCGTGTCGTCGGCGATCCGCTCCATGCGGCTGCGGCGGTCTTCGGCGGTCTCGTCTCCGTGCGGCTCCCGGGCGAACATCGAGAAGAGGCCTCCGAAGGCTCTGTCGGCGCCCTCGGTGTAGACCGTGTATCCGATCCAGATCGCGACCGCGGTCACGACGATCAGGGGAAACCTGCCCATCCGATGCTCTCCGGGCCCATTCATCGGCGAAACCCATCGGGCACTGAACGGCCGTTCACTCCTCGACGACCTGGCGGCGCGCAGCCTTCATGAGGAGCCCCTCGGGCAGGACACGCGCGAGGAACGCGACCAGCTGATTGACCCGCCCGTTCACGTACACGGGCTTCCCGGCCATGACGGCGTCGTAGCCCTGGCGCGCCACCTCGTCGGCGGACATCCACATGAACCCCGGATACTCGGACACGCTCTTCCGCGTCCGGATCACGTCGTGATACTCGGTGTAGGTAAAGCCGGGACAGATCGCGGTCACGTGCACGCCCGTGCCCGCCAGCTCGATCATCAGCGATTGTGAGGTCTTGACCAGGAAGGCCTTCACGCCGGAGTACAGCGTGTGTCCCGCGAGGCCGGGAAGAAGGGCGGCGAGCGAGGCCACGTTGATGATCCGCCCGTAGCCGCGCTCGATCATGCCCGGCAGGAACAGGTGCATGAGGTGCGCCGGGGCCGTCGCCATGACCTGGAGGAACCGGGCCTGCTCCTCCCACGTCGTGTCCGTGTAGTCCTCTGCAATGCCGTAGCCGGCGTTGTTGATCAGCGCGTCCACCGCGATGCCTTCGGCGCCGAGCCGCTCGTGGATGCTGCGGGGCGCCTCGGGATCGCCGAGGTCCGCCGGCAGCACGAGGGCGCTGCTCCCGTGCCGCTCGCCGAGCTCCCGCGCGACCTCCCGAAGCCGTTCCTCTCGACGGGCGACGAGGACGAGATCGAACCCCCGCTCGGCGAAGCGCGCGGCCAGAGCCTGGCCGATGCCGGCCGAGGCCCCGGTGACGAGCGCCGTCCTGCCCGTACCCTCGCGACGCGCGCTCCGAGTCACCATCACCGCCCCCTTCACGGCCTCGAGCGGATGGGAAGTCGCCGCCCGTAGATG
>CP070734.1:859993-866247 GCA_020347605.1 Deltaproteobacteria bacterium
AGGCGCTCGGTCGCGGCGTGACTCGCGTGCAGATGCTGGAAGACGCCCGCGGGCAGGTCCGCTTCGGCAAAGGCCTGCGCGAGGCGTTCCGCGCAGAGCGGCGTCTGCGACGAGTGCCGGAGGATCACCGCGTTGCCCGCCACGAGCGCCGGCACGATCGAGTTGACGGCCGTCAGGTACGGGTAGTTCCAGGGAGCCACGGTCAATACGACGCCGAGCGGCTCGCGCCGGATGAAGCGTTCGACGCCGTCCCGCGGCGCGACCTCGATGTCCGCCAGCGCCTCCTCGGCGAGGTCGATCATGGTGCGCGCGCGCTCCTCGAAGCCGCGCACCTCGCCCGGGCTCTGCGCGAGCGGCCGTCCCATCTGCCAGGTGATCTCCTCGGCGATCTCGGGCGCGTGGGCCACGAACGCATCGACGGCGCGCCGGCAGAGCTCCGCCCGGCGCGCCAGGGGCATCCGGCGCCAGGCCGGCTGGGCACCCCGCGCCGCGCTGCGCGCCGCGACGATCTCGGACTCGGTCGCGAGCGCGCGTTCGACGTAGACGCGCCCGTCCACCGGCGACACGGTTCTCAGCACATCCGGCATGGCCCCCGCCCGGGCCCCCCTGGGCCGCGCGCTTCGGCCGGCCCACCCGGGCCGCCGACCGCGCGCGAGAGTCTACCCGCGCGGCGCGTGTGCGGCGCGTCGCGGTACCGGGTGCGCCCTCGCGCCGCGCGCACGCCGGTTCAGAGCGACACGAGGTCTCAGCGGCGCCCCACGCAGCGGGATCGGCAGGGGATGCGGCTCCGCGCGCCGCGGTTCCGCGCGGCCCCTCATGCTGCGCGCGAGCGCACGAGTTACCGTGTATTCTCAGGGAGGAGAGGCGCCGCCGATGCCGACCGATCGCGAGCCGCCGGAGGAGCACCTCGGCGACGAGCGCTACTACGAACGTTCCGGGGAGCGCGCCGTGCGCGGCTTCGACGCGCGTCTGCTCGCCGAGCCCCTGAACACCCTGCCGCAGCGTCCTCCGATCGTGTTCTCCGCGTCGCACACGGTGGCGGAGGCGATGGCGGCCATGCAGCAGCAGCGCCGGGGTTCGGTGCTGGTCACCGAGGACGGCACGCAGCAGACCCGCCTGATCGGCATCTTCACGGATCGAGACGCGTTGCTGCGCGTGATCGGACACGGGCGCAACCCGGCCCAACTGCCGCTCAGCGAGGTCATGACGCCGGAACCCGAGAGCCTGCCGGGCGACGCCACCGTCGCCTGGGTGCTGAATCGAATGGCATTCAGCGGGTTCCGGCACGTGCCGGTGGTCGACGCGGACGGCAGTCCGCTGTTCGTGATCTCGGTCCGCGATGTGGTCCAGTTCCTCGCCGAGTACTTCCCCCGCGAGGTGCTGAACCTGCCGCCCGAGTTCGGGGGTCCCCCGCCGCGCAAGCGGGAGGGCGCGTAACCGGCCGAGGGCGGCTCAGGTCGGGGGCCCCGCGCCGTCGCGCGGCGCCTCGCCGTCCGGCAGCCGCCAGCCGCGCACCAGGCTGAAGACCACGGGGACGACGGCGAGCGCCAGTACGAGCACCGAGAACATGCCCCCCACCATCGGCGCCGCGATGCGCCGCATCGTCTCGGACCCCGTGCCCGAGCCGAGCATGATCGGGAGCAGCGCGGCCACGGTCGTGGCCGAGGTCATCAGGATGGGACGGACCCGCAGCGCCGTCCCCTCGTGCACCGCGGCGTCGACGTCGGCGCGCGTGCGCAGTCTGCCCTCCGCCCGGTAGCGCGAGGTGGCTTCCTCGAGGAACACCAGCAACACCACGCCGATCTCGGCGGCGACGCCCGCGAGGGCGATGAAGCCGACGCCCACCGCCACGCTCAGGTCGTAATCGAGCAGCCACAGCAGCCACCAGCCCCCGACCAGCGACAGCGGAACCGAGAGCAGCACGATCAGAGTATCCGAGACGCGCCGGAAGTTCAGATACAGGAGCGCGAAGATGATGGCGAGCGTGGCGGGGACCACCACGCGCATGCGTTTCGCCGCGCGCTCCATGTACTCGAACTCGCCGCTCCACGTGAGCGTGTATTCCGCGGGCGGCTCGAGTTGGCGCGCGAGATGCTCCTTCGCCCGCGCGACGAAGGTGCCCACGTCCACGCCCTCGAGGTCGACATAGATCCACGCGTTGAGGCGGGCGTTCTCGCTCTTGATCGACGGCGGCCCCTTCTCGAGCGAAAGGCGGGCCAGCTGTTCCAACGGCACCTGCGCGCCCGTTGGCGTCGCCACCAGCACGCGCCGGAGGCTGGCGAGGCTGTCGCGCAGCTCGCGCGGGTAGCGCAGGTTCACGGGATACCGCTCACGGCCCTCCACGGTGTAGGTCACGTTCATGCCGCCGATGGCCGATTGGATCACGTCCTGCACGTCTCCGACGGTCAATCCGTAGCGGGCGATCTCGCGCCGATCGATCGTGAAGTCGAGATAGTTGCCTCCGACCACGCGCTCCGCGTACACGCTCTGCGTGCCGGGCAGGTCTCGCAGCAGCGCCTCGATCCGGGCGCCGAGCGCCTCGAGCACCGCGAGCTCGGGGCCCGCGACCTTGATGCCGACCGGCGTCTTGATGCCCGTCGACAGCATGTCGATGCGCGTCTTGATGGGCATGGTCCACGCGTTCGTGAGTCCGGGGACCCGCACCGTCGCGTCGAGCTCGGCGATGAGCTTCTCGACCGTCATGCCCGGCCGCCACTCAGCGGCGGGCTTCAGCGTGATGGTGGTCTCGATCATGGACAGCGGCGCCGGATCGGTCGCCGTTTCGGCGCGCCCGACCTTGCCGAACACGCGCTCCACCTCCGGGATCTGCCGGATCATCCGATCCGTCTGCTGCAGGAGCTCCCGCGCCTTGGTGATCGAGATGCCGGGCAACGTCGTGGGCATGTAGAGCAGGTCCCCCTCGTCGAGCGGCGGCATGAACTCGGAGCCGAGCTGACGCAGGGGATACAGCGTGGACACCAGCAGCGCGGCGGCGCCCAGCAGGACCCACGCCTTGCGCCGGAGCGCGAAGCGGACCAGCGGGTCATAGGCCCGGAGCAACGCGCGATTCACCGGATTCCGGTGCTCCGGGACGATCTTGCCGCGGATCAGCCACAGCATCAGCAGCGGTACGACCGTCACCGACAGCACGGCCGCGGCCGCCATCGCGTAGGTCTTCGTGAACGCGAGGGGCCGGAACAGGCGGCCCGCCTGCGCCTGCAGGCTGAAGACCGGCAGGAACGACACGGTGATGACGAGCAGCGAGAAGAACAGCGACGGGCCGACCTCCACGGCGGCGTCGCGAATGATCGCGCCCCGAGACTTCGTCCCGGCGTCGCGCTCCAGGTGCTTGTGCGCGTTCTCGACCATCACGATCGACGCATCCACCAGTGCGCCGATCGCGATCGCGATCCCGCCCAGCGACATGATGTTCGCGTTGATGCCCTGCTGATACATGATCGCGAACGAGACGAGGATGCAGAGCGGCAGCGTCAGGATCGCCACCAGGGCGCTCCGGACATGGGTCAGGAAGGCGACGCAGACGAGCGCGACGATCAGGCTCTCCTTGAGCAGCGTCGCCCACAGGTTGCGGACCGCGCTCACGATCAGCTCGGATCGGTCGTAGACCGGAACGATCTCGACGCCGTCGGGGAGACGCTTGGCGAGCTCCGCGAGCTTTGCCTTGACGTTGCGGATCACCTCGAGGGCGTTCTCGCCGAAGCGCATCACGACCACACCGGCGACCACCTCGCCCTCGCCGTCGAGGTCGGTGAGTCCGCGGCGCAGCTCGGGTCCCAGGTGGATCTTCGCGATGTCCCGCAGTGAGATCGGCGTCCCGCGCCCATCCGTGCCGACCGCGATCTGCTCGAGGTCCGCGAGCCCGCGCAGGTAGCCGCGGCCGCGCACCATGAACTCGGACTCGGCCAGCTCGACCAGGCGCCCGCCCACGTCGGCGTTGCTCCGCTGAATGGCGTGTCGGACCTGCGCCAGCGGGATTCCGTAGGCGGAGAGAGCGTTCGGATCCACCTCCACCTGGTACTGGCGAACGAATCCGCCGACGCTCGCGACCTCGGCCACACCCGGAACCGTCTGCAACTCGTAGCGCAGGTACCAGTCCTGCATCGATCGCAGCTCGGCGAGGTCGTGGCGTCCGGAGCGGTCCACCAGCGCGTATTCGTAGACCCAGCCCACGCCGGTCGCGTCGGGCCCGAGCGTCGCGCGTACACCGGCGGGGAGGCGGCCGGAGACGAAGTTCAGGTACTCGAGCACGCGGCTGCGCGCCCAGTAGAGGTCGGTGCCGTCTTCGAAGATCACGTAGACGAACGAGAAGCCGAAGAAGGAATAGCCTCGGACCACCTTGGCGAACGGAACGGAGAGCATCGCGGTCGTGAGCGGATACGTCACCTGATCCTCGACCACCTGGGGCGCCTGACCGGGGTACTCCGTGAAGACGATGACCTGGACGTCCGAGAGGTCGGGAATCGCGTCGAGGGGTGTCTGCACGGTCGCGTAGCTGCCCCATACGACGAGGGCGAAGGTCGCGAACGCGACCAGCAGGGGATTTCGGATCGAACCGGCGATGATCCCGCGCAGCATCACCTACTCCTCCACCGGGGCGGACGGCGGGTGCACGTGCGTTCCCGGCGCCCTGTCGTGATCACCGGCCGGCATCGCGTGCGCGTCGTGCGCCCTGTCGTGCTCACCGGCCGGCATCGCGTGCGCGTCGTGCGCCCTGTCGTGTTCGGGCGGCGGCGTTCCGGCAGCGGGCTCTTGAGCGAGGATCTTCTGCACGGCTTCCTGAAGCTTGCTCTCGCTGTCGATCAGGAACTGCCCGGACGTGACCACGCGCTCGCCGTGCCGCAGGCCCTCCCGCACCTCGAGCCAGCCGTCCCCCGAGTCGATGCCCAGCTCGACGTCACGGGGCTCGAAGCGACCGTCGCCGAGCGCGACGATGGCGAGGCTGCGGGTGCCCGAACGGATCACGGCCTCTTCGGGAATCGCGAGGACCTGGGGGCGTATCTCGGTCTCGATGGTGACGTTGGCGTACATGTCGGGCTTGAGCGTGCCCTCGGGATTCGCCAGCTCGATGCGAATGCGCGCCGTTCGCGACTTCGGATCCAGGAACGGATAGACGTAGGTGACCTCGCCCTCGAATCGGACGCCGGGCATGTAGCTGAGTTCGACGGCGGCGCGCTGGCTGGCCGCGACCCACGGGAGCTCGTACTCGTAGACGTCGGCGTGGACCCAGACGCGCGAGAGGTCGGCGATGGTGTACAGGTTGTCGTTGGGCGCGACCTCCATGCCGTCGCGCACCGTCATGTGCGTCACGACTCCGCTCGTCGGCGCGTAGAGGGTGAGCGTCTTGTGGATCTCGCCGCTCTCGAGCAGGTGCTCGATGTCCTGCTCGCGGATGTCCCAGAGCTCGAGCCGTCGGCGCGTCGCTTCGAACAGTGCGTCTCCCCCCCGGCTCACGTCGGGAAAGGGGCTCTGCCGGGTCGCATCGCGATAGCGCGCGGCGACCAGCAGCTCCTCCTGCGTCGAGACCAGCTCGGGCGAGTAGATCTCGAGCAGGGGCTGTCCGCGCCGGACGGCCTGACCCTCGTACTCGACGCGCAGGCGCTCGACCCAGCCCTGCACCTTCGTGTGCACGTGGGCGACGCGACGCTCGTCGTACGTGACGCGGCCCACGGTGCGGATCCGGCGCGCCAGATCCCGATGCCCGACGACCGCGCTGCGCACGCCCATGCTCTGCACCATGGCGGGATCGATCGAGACCGTGCCCGTCGGCTGCGCCTCCGCCGAGCCGGGACAGACGGGCACGAGGTCCATGCCCATCGGGGATTTTCCGGGTTCGTTCCGGATGTACGTGGGATCCATCGGGGCCTTCCAGTAGCTGGGCTGGGCTCCGCCCGGGCAGGGTCCCGCCGCCGCGGGCTGCGCCTCCGCGCCCGGGGCGCGAGCCCAGCGGTCGTGTGCCAACCAGCCGGCGGCGGCCGCCAGCAGCACCACGCATGCGGTCTGGATCGATCGACGCATCGTCATCGCAGGCTCTCCCCCAGCGCGGCCTCGAGCGCGGCGAACGCCGCGCGCCGGTCCGCGACCGCGCGCACCAGGCTGAGCTCTGCCGCCAGCAGATCGACCTGGCTGTCGATCAGGCTCAGGAAGTCCACCTTGTCGACCTCGTAGCCCGATCGGCTCGATTCCAGGGACTGGCGGGCCTGGGGAACCAGGCCCGTCTCGAGCAGCCGCACCTC
>CP070734.1:866347-872569 GCA_020347605.1 Deltaproteobacteria bacterium
CCGGCGACGCAAGGCGGCCGACGAGAGTCGGCCGACGCGCAGCGCAAGCCGTCCGCAGGACGGCGCGCCGTGAGCCGAAGGCGAACGAAGCGGGCGCCCGCCGGGACCGTAGGCGAGCGAAGGCCGGAAGCCCGAGTCCGAGCGAACCGCGAGGACGAGGCCCGGCCAGTCTAGCTCCGCGGCTCGCCGCTCCCGAATCCGACGCACTGGCCCGGGCCGCCGCCCTCGACGGGGGCCCAGACCAACCCGAACAGCCCGAACCCGATGATCCCGTTGCGCATGATGAAGCCTCCTTGCGCTGCGTCTGCCGCCTGCGGGCGGCGTGAGCAACAGCCTCCCGCCGCGACGCCGCCGTGCACATCCGACAAGCGCCGGACCCGGCCGCTCGGTCACCGACCGCGTCATCCGACGCGGGGGTCGCGGGTGTCGCGGGGGACGCGTCGGTGCGCGGCGCGGACGCTCCTCGAAAACACCTCGATTCGCGGGAACTTCGGGGGCCGCGTCGAGGGACCGGGGCCCGCCTCGGGCAGGGCGCGGTGAACCCGCGGGCCGGGGGCGGAGGCGGCTCCCAACGCGGGGCCGTCGACCCCGACGCCGGCGCGCCGCGCGCCGGTTCGAGAGGGCCAGAGTCGATACCCTCCCCTCGAGGCGGAGGATCGAATGGGCGGCGCCGTGCTCCGGTCGCGCGGGCTCACGAAGGTCTACCGGACGGGCGAGGTAGAGGTGCACGCGCTGCGCGGCGTCGACCTCGACCTCGACGAGAGCGAGCTGATCGTCCTGGTCGGCCCGTCGGGCAGCGGAAAATCGACGCTGCTCAACATCCTGGGCGGCCTGGATACGCCGACTGCGGGGCAGGTGTTCTTCCGGGACCGCGAGCTCACCGCGTACGACGAGTCGCGGCTCACCCGCTACCGCCGCAAGCACGTGGGCTTCGTCTTCCAGTTCTACAACCTGATTCCCGGACTCACCGCCACCGAGAACGTGGCGCTCGTGACCGAGATCGCCGACGCGCCGATGGCGCCCGAAGAGGCGCTGCGCCTGGTCGGACTCGGCGAGCGGCTCGAGCACTTCCCGGCGCAGCTCTCCGGGGGCGAGCAGCAGCGCGTGGCCATCGCCCGCGCCATCGCGAAGCGCCCCGAGGTGCTGCTCTGCGACGAGCCCACCGGGGCGCTCGACAGCGCGACGGGCATCCTGGTGCTGGAGGCGATCGAGCAGGTCAACCGGGAGCTCGGCACGACCACGGCGCTCATCACGCACAACATCGGCATCTCGGAGATGGCCGACCGGGTGCTCCACTTCGGCGACGGTCGGATCGTCGACGTGCGCGCGAACGCCACCCGCCGGCCCGCGCGCGAGCTGTCGTGGTGATCGCGCCGTGACGGCCCTGAACAAGAAGCTCGTGCGCGACCTGTGGCGACTGCGCGGACAGGTCGCGGCGATCGCCTCGGTGATCGGAGCGGGTGTCGCCGTGCTCGTCATGTCCCTCGGCGCGCTCGAGGCGCTGCGGGAGACCGCGGATGCCTACTATGAGCGCTCCCGCTTCGCGGACGTCTTCGCGACGCTGAAGCGCGCCCCCGAACGGCAGGCGCGCCGCATCGCAGCGCTGCCCGGCGTGCAGGCCGTCGAGACGCGGATCTCGAAGCTGGCGCTGATCGACATCGAGGGTTTCGAGGAGCCGGTGATCGGCCGTCTCGTCTCGATCCCGGAGCGCGGCGAGCCGTCGCTCAACCGCCTCACGCTGCGCGCGGGGCGCTTCGTGGCGCCGGGCCGACCCGACGAGGCCGTCGTGAGCGAGGCCTTTGCCGAGGGCCACGGCCTGGTCCCCGGCGATCGACTGCGCGCCATCGTGAACGGCCACGCGCGCACCCTGGAGGTCGTGGGCATCGCGCTGTCGCCCGAGTTCGTCTACGCGATCGGCCCGGGCGCGCTGATGCCCGACGAGCGCCGCTTCGGGGTGATCTGGATGGGGCGCGAGGCGCTGGCCGCCGCCTTCGACCTGGACGGCGCCTTCAACGACGTGTCGGTCTCGCTGCTGCGCGGCGCGCCGCCCGAGGCGGTGATCGCGCGTCTCGACGCGCTGCTCGCGAGCTACGGCGGCGTCGGCGCCTATGATCGCAGCGATCAGATCTCCAACTGGTTCCTGATGAGCGAGATCGACCAGCTCGCCAACCTCGCCAGCATTTTGCCGGTGATCTTCCTCGCGGTGGCGGCCTTCCTCACGAACATGGTGCTGAACCGGCTGATCGCCATCGAGCGCAGCGAGATCGGTCTCTTGAAGGCGTTCGGCTACTCCAACGCGGCGGTGGGCTGGCACTACGCGCAGCTCGTGATCGTCATCGCCGCGATCGGCATCGCGCTGGGCTTCGGGCTCGGCGGCTGGTTCGGACGCGTCGTCACCGGGATCTACGCCGAGTTCTACCGCTTTCCCTTCTTCTTCTTCCGGCCGAGCCCGGCGGTGTTCGCGGTGGCCTCGGTCGTGAGCTTCGGCGCGGCGCTCGCCGGAACCGCACGGGCGGTGCGCCGCGCCGTGGAGATGCCGCCCGCCGAGGCGATGCGGCCGCCCGCCCCCGCCCTGTATGCGCGGGGCGGGCTCAGCGCCGTTCTCGAGCGCCCCTTCGATCAGCCGACCCGCATGATCCTGCGCCAGATCGCGCGCTGGCCCGCGCGTTCCTTCGTCACCTCGTTCGGCGTCGCCATGGCGGTGGGCCTGCTCGTGACGGCGTTCCAGTGGACCGATGCGATCGACCACATGGTCGAGAATTTCTTCTTCCAGGCGCAGCACCAGGACGTGACCCTGGGACTCGTCGAGCCGCAGAGCAGCGAGATCACCCGGGAGATCGCGCGTCTGCCCGGCGTGCTCGCCGCCGAGCCCGCGCGCTTCGTGCCCGCGCGCCTGCGCGCGGGGCCGCGCTCGCGCCGCGACGCCATCACCGGCCTGCGCGGTGACGCGCGCCTGCAGCCCGTCTACGATGCGCGGGGCGCCGTGGTGCCCCTTCCTCCCGAGGGCCTGCTGCTGTGCACGAAGCTGGCGGAGCTGCTCGCCGTCGGTCCCGGCGACCTCGTCACCGTCGAGGTTCTGGAGGGCCGCCGGCCGACGCGCGAGGTGCCGGTGGCCGGCGTGTTCGAGACGTACATCGGCACGCCGGCCTACATGGACATCCGCGCGCTCAACCGCCTGCTGCGCGAGCGCCCCACCGCCAACGTGGCGCACCTGCAGGTGGACGCGGCGCGCGAGGCGCAGCTCTTCGCCGAGCTGAAGGAGCTGCCGGTGGTGTCGGCCGTGATGCTGCGGCGCGCCGCGGTGCAGAAGTTCCACGAGACCATGGCCGAGTCGATGCTGATCTTCATCGGCTTCTTCGCGGCGTTCTCCTGCATGCTCGCCTTCGGCGTCACCTACAACGCCACCCGCGTCGCGCTCTCGGAGCGCGCCCGCGAGCTCGCGACGCTCCGCGTGCTCGGCTTGAGCCGGCTGGAGATCTCCTACATCCTGCTCGGGGAGGTGGCCCTGCTCGCGCTGATCGGCCTGCCCGCGGGCTGCGCCGTCGGGTTCGCGATCGCCGGGCTCATCGCCGAGCGCTTCGAGACGGAGCTCTACCGCGTGCCGCTCGTGATCGACCCCTCGACCTTCGGACTCGCCGTCGCGATCACGCTGGCGGCGACCGTGATCTCGGCCGCCCTCGTGCGGCGCCGCCTCGACCGACTCGACCTGATCGCCGTGCTGAAGACACGCGAGTGAACGGATGACCCTGCGCCAGCGCCGCATCGCCCTGTGGGCCCTTCTGGGCCTCGCCCTCGCCGCGGGGCTCGCCTACGCCTTCCGGCCGCAGCCGGTCGCCGTGGACGTCACGGCGGTCGAACGCGGTCGGCTGCGGGTCACGGTCGACGAGGAGGGCGAGACGCGCGTGCACGACGTGTTCGTGCTCTCGGCGCCGGTGACGGGGCGCGCCCGGCGCATCGAGAGCCACGTCGGCGACATCGTGGTCGCCGGCGAGACGGTCGTGGTCGAGATCGAGCCCGTCGACCCGACCTTCCTCGACGTGCGCAGCGAGAGCGAGGCGCAGGCGGCGATGCGCGCGGCCGAGGCCGCGCGCGAGCTGGCGGCGGCGGAGCTCGAGCGGACCCGGGCCGAGCTCGACTTCGCGAGCAACGAGCTCACGCGTCAGCGCGGTCTCGCGGAGCGCGGCGCGCTCTCGGAACGCGACCTCGACGCGGCGCAGCGCGCGCATCGAACCGCACGCGCCGCGGTCGCCACCGCTCGCGCGGCGCTGAAGGAGCGGAGCTTCGAGCTGGACCGGGCGCGGGCCCGGCTGCTCTCGCCGCTCGACACGCGGGACCCGAGCGGCGGCTGCGCGTGCATCCCGGTGCGCGCGCCCGTGAGCGGCAGCGTGCTGCGCGTGCTGCACGAGAGCGAGGGCGTGGTCCAGGCGGGCCAGCCCCTGCTCGAGATCGGCGACCCCCGCGACCTCGAGATCGTCGTCGACCTGCTCTCGGAGGACGCCGTGCAGGTCGAGGCCGGTCAGGTGGTGCTCATCGAGGAGTGGGGCGGCGAGGCGATGCTGCGCGGCACGGTGCGCAGGGTCGAGCCCTATGGCTTCACCAAGATCTCGGCGCTCGGCATCGAGGAGCAGCGCGTGAACGTCGTGATCGACTTCAGCGATCCGCCCGAAGCCTGGCAGCGCCTCGGCCACGGCTACCGCGTGATCGCGCGCATCGTGTTGTGGGACGGCGCAGACGTCCTGAAGCTGCCGCTCTCCGCCCTCTTCCGCGACGGCGACCGTTGGGCGGTCTTCGTCGAAGCCGGCGGGCGCGCGCGTCTGCGCCACGTCGAGCGCGGCCGCCACAACGGCCTCGAGGCCGAGATCCTTTCGGGGCTCGAGGTGGCGGAGCGCGTCGTGCTCTACCCGAGCGACCGCGTGGTCGACGGCGTGCGCATCCGACCGCGTTCGTGAGCCGGCTCGGGTGCGGCGTCACACGGACGCGCGGGCGCGGCCGCGACGCGCCCGGCGTCGCCCGGATCCGCGCACGGCGAGCCCGTGCAGCGCGAGAACGACGGCCAGTCCCGTGGCGTGCAGCGCGCCGGGTGCGGGCTCCGGCACGAGGGTCACCGCGCGATCCGCGATCCAGGCGTGCAGCGCCGCGGTGGGATGGATCGCGTCGAACAGCGCGAAGCCGTCGGCCACCGGGCCGTCGGGATCCGCGGCGCAGTCGGGATCCAGGAGACACGGGAACGCGAAGTCGGTGTCGTCGGAGACCCGGTCGATCGCCCCGGGCACGAAACCGAAGGCCTCCGGATCCGCGATCACCTCCTCGAACAGGGCGAAGACGTCGAGCGAATGGATCTGCACGCCTCGGAGGGATGCGAGCCCGGTCTCGAGCGCGGCGTTGAACGCGAGGCTCCGCGCCGTGGTGAGATCCCGCTCGGCCGGCGTGAAGCGGTCGTTGGTATCGATCGGGACTTCGAACGAGCCGTAGGCGCGCCCGATGTCGGGAAGGTTCGGCACCAGGAACTGTCGCGCCCCGTAGGAGCGGAGCCGCTCGATGCCGTCGAGCACGTTCTCGACCGAGCCCACCATCGCCTGTGGATCGTCGGGGCCGCCCAGCACGTCGTTTCCGCCCAGCCAGATCACGTACAGGGCACCGGGGTCGGCCTCGCAGGGTACGAGGATCCCCTGCGCCAGACAGAACAGGTTGATCTGCAGATCGAGGTCGGTGGTCTCGGCGCCCCCGTTGGCGAAGTTGTTGCCCAGCTCGATCGAGGGCGTGGCTTCGAAGCCGAGCGCGGCGGCCAGGCCGTCGACCCAGACGTCGCCGTTCGAGCAGCGGCGCGGCGCGTAGCCGAAGAGCTCGAGGCCGGTGCAGAAGTTTCCCGTGTCCGACAGACTGTCGCCGAAGAAGAAGACGTCCGAGAAGTCCGCCGACCCGGCGGCACCCGCCAGGCACAGGCTGGCGGCGGCGGCTCCGATGGTTCGCAGCGTCCGCATGCCCCCCCTCCGGCCGGCGCGGGGCCCCGCGCGGCCACCCGAGGCCGATGCTCGCAGAGCAACCCCGGGACCCGCAATAGCGCCGTCCAGCGCCCACCCGCCGTCGCCGGGCGGCTGGCTCTCACCGGCCGCCCGAGGCGCCGTTTATTACAGATCTCGACATCTAAGTGTAGAACAGGTAATATCCCGGCATGCGCTCGCGGCCCGCTCGAGGGGACCCCAGACGCCGCTCGGGCGCCGG
>CP070734.1:872669-878886 GCA_020347605.1 Deltaproteobacteria bacterium
GCCCGGCGCGCGCGTGATCGTCGAGAGCTCGCGCCATCAGCCGTGCGCGCCGGTGCCGGGGCTGGTGGAGTTGGAGCGACGGCGCTACGGAGACACCGAGATCACTCACCTCGAGACGGACTCTGCGGGGCCGACCGCCGAAATCCCTCTCGAGGTGGGCGAGGGTGCGGCCCGGGAGGAACGGCCGGGGGCACTCCGTGAGGGAGGTGTAGAACGGGCATGACGGCGAGCAAAGGCGGCCATACGGTTGCGCTGTTTCCGGCGAGTTTCGACCCGGTCACCAATGGTCACCTCGACCTGGTGCGGCGCGCCCGGGCCATCTTCGACGAGGTGGTGGTGGCCGTGGCCTCCAACGTCGAAAAGAGCGGCACCTTCAGCGAGAAGGAGCGGCTGGAGATGCTGCGGGACGTGCTGGGGGACACCCCCGGCGTTCGCATCACGGCGTTCCGCAGCCTGACGGTCGACTACGCGCGCGAGATCGGAGCGCACGTGGTGATTCGAGGGCTGCGCGCCATGTCCGATTTCGAGTACGAGTTCGAGATGGCGCTGATGAACCGCCACCTGAATCCGGACCTCGAGACCTTCTTCATGATGACGAGCCTCGAGCATCTCTACGTGAGTTCCTCGCGCCTGCGGGAGCTCGTGCGCTTCGGCCGGGACATCGAAGAATTCGTGCCGCCGATCGTCGCGAAGAAGCTGGAGCAGAAGCTGCGCCGGAGCTGATTCCGGCGGGCCGCTCGGGGTCGCCCGCGCGGCCCGGGGCGGCGCCGCGCGCGGACCGGGCTCGCATGCCGAACATCCACTTCGGAACCAGCGGCTGGCGGGGCATCCTGACGGATGACGTCACCCCGCCCCGCGTCGCCGCCGTGGCCGACGCGGTCGGCGCCTGGCTCGCGCCCGGTGGAGCGGGCCTTCGCGTCGTGGTCGCGCACGACACCCGCTGCTGCGGCGAGCACTTCGCGCTGCTGGCGGCCCGCGTGCTTCGCGGACGAGGGGTCCTCCCGCTCGTGGTGCGCGGCGCGGTGCCCACCCCGGTCGCCGCGCACGGCGTACGAAGTCTCGGAGCCGCTGCGGGGCTCGTCTTCACCGCCAGTCACAACCCGCCCGCGTATCACGGTCTGAAGGTACTCGTGGAAGGGGGCGGGCCCTTGAGCGCGTCGGTGTCGCGTCGACTGGAGGCGCTGACCGACGTCTCGCTGCGGGCCGGCCGGCCCGCGGAGGTCGAGGGAGAGAACACCCGGGTCGAGTTGGCCACATCGTATCGCGAGGCTCTCGCGAGCCGGCTGAATGGAAAGGCCCTGGCGCGCTCCGGGCTGCGCGTGACGTACGACGCGATGCACGGCGCGGGCGCGGGCTTCTTCGACGCGCTGATGCGCGACGCCGGTGTCGCGGTACGCGTGCTGCGCGGGGATCCCGACCCGCGCTTCGGGGGCGAGGCGCCGGATCCGGCCGACGGGCGCCTCGAGGGGCTCCGCAGGGCCGTCGCGCGAGGTCGCGGTCTGCGCCTCGGCATCGCCACCGACGGGGACGCGGATCGCTTCGCGGTCGTCGACGCCGACGGCCGGCGGATCGCGTCGAGCGATGCGGTGGCCCTGTTGGTGGACCATCTCGCGTGCAGCGGCCGGATTCGCACGGGTGTGGCCCTTTCGGTGGCGGCGGGTTCGCTCGCAGCGCGTGTCGCGACGGCACACGGACTGTCGGTGTGCCGCCGGCCGGTCGGGTTCAAGCACCTGTCGGCGGAGCTCGTCTCCGGCGCGGCGGATGCGGCCGGGGACGAGAGCGACGGCTTCGCGTGGTCGGGTTTCGGATGCGACAAGGACGGCATCCTCGCGGCCAGTCTACTGGCGGAGCTGGTCTCGCAGACCGGCGAGCCGCTCCGAGCGCGGCTCCGCGAGCTCGAGGCGCGGCACGGGCGCTTTCGATGTGGCCGCACGGCGGTGGCCGCCGATCCGCAGGCGCGCGCCGCGCTCGCCCGGCTCGCGTCGTCCCCACCCACGCGCGTGTCGGGCGGGCGCGTCGGCGACGTCGAGGTCGGGAACGGAATCCGACTCGGGCTCGAAGACGGCTTCCTGATGCTGCGCGCCTCGGGAACCGAGCCATTGATTCGGGTCTACGCCGAGGCCCCGGATTGGGCGCGATTGCAGAGCCGCCTCGCCGAGGGCCTTCGGTTGCTCGGGTCCGCCCCGTGCCACACGCGGCCCGCGTCGCGTCGCGTGGACGGCGCTCGGCGAGACGGGTAACCTCGCCCCGTCGCTCCAATTCCAAAGGTGACCGCCATGCGTGCGCGGCTCCGCGTCGCGATTTCCGCCCTGATCCTGTGCGCGCCGGTGAGCGCGTTTGGCGCTGGGCACGTCAACGTGGCGACCATCGACGGCTCGATCAATCCGGCATCGTCCGACTACCTGCAGCAGGCCATCGCCGACAGCGAGTCGGACGGCGCCGAGATTTTGGTGATCGAGCTCGACACCCCGGGCGGCCTGCTGTCCGCGACCAAGGACATCATCCAGGCGATGCTGAACGCCTCCGTACCGGTGGCCGTGTTCGTGTCCCCCCGCGGAGCCTGGGCGAGCTCCGCCGGCGCCTACATCACGATTGCGGCCAACATCGCTGCGATGGCTCCGGGCACCAGCATCGGTGCCGCGACGCCGGTCTCGCTGGGTGGCGCCCCGTCCGACGAGGACGAGGAGAAGGAGAAGAGCGCCGCCTCCCAGAAGGCCGAGAACCTCGTGTCCGCCTTCATGGAATCGATCGCAAAGGAGCGCGACCGGAACGTGGAGTGGGCGGTCGACGCGGTGCGCAAGGCCATCGCCGTGTCCCAGGACGAGGCGCTCGCACTGGGCGTGATCGACGTCGTGGCGGACGACCTGCCGGATCTGCTCCGCCAGATCGACGGCCGGGAGGTGAAGGTTCGGGGCGCGACACGCACCCTCCAGGTGGCGGATGCCGAGGTGCGGCGCATCGAGATGTCGACGGCAACGCGCCTGCTCGACGTTCTGGCCAGCCCCGACCTGCTCGTGATCCTGTTCCTGGCCGGCCTGGTCGGCCTCTACATCGAAGCGAACCAACCCGGCTTGATCATTCCCGGCGTCGCGGGCGCGGTCTGTCTGATCCTCGCGCTGATCGGAATGCAGATCATCCCGTTTTCGTGGGTGGGCCTGCTGCTGTTGCTGGCCGGGATCGGTCTCTTCGTCGCCGAGGTGTTCGTGACGTCGTACGGGATCCTGTTCGCCCTCGGTATCGCCTGCTTCCTGCTGGGCGGCTCCATGATCTTCGAGCGGCCGGAGGTGTCGGATCTCGACGTGTCGTTCTGGTCCGTGCTGGTGCCCGCGGTGACCGCCCTGTCCACCTTCGCGGCCATCGTGGTCTACGCGGTCGGGCGCACGATTCGTCGCCGCCAGACCGCGGGCGTCGACGAGCTGATCGGAATGATCGGAACCGCCACGACCGCGCTCGACAAGAGCGGCACCGTGTTCGTGCGGGGCGAGTACTGGAAGGCATTCACGGACGAACCGATTCAAGAGGGAGAGCGGGTCGAAGTCACCCGGGTAGAGGGTCTCGAGCTGCGCGTGCGGCGCGTGTTGCGCCACGCCTAGATCCAAGGGGAGGAGGGGACATGCCGTTTCTGTTCCAGGGGCCGGTCATCGTCGTACTGATCATCGCGGGCCTGCTGTGGGCGGGCATCCGCGTCTTGACCGAGTACGAGCGCGGCGTGGTCTTCCGCTTCGGTCGCTTCAGCGGGATCAAGGAAGCGGGTCTGCGCTTCATCATTCCCGTCGTCGACCGCATGGTGCGGATCAGCCTGCGCGAGATCGTGATGGACGTACCCGTGCAGGAGGTGATCACGCGCGACAACGTGTCGGTCAAGGTGAACGCCGTACTGTACTTCCGCGTGCTGCATCCGGAAAAGGCCGTCATTTCGGTGGAGAACTATCTCTACGGCACCTCGCAGCTGGCGCAGACGACGCTCCGGAGCGTGTGCGGCCAGGCCGAGCTCGACGAGCTGCTCGCCGAGCGCGAGAGCATCAACCGGCGACTCCAGGAGATCATCGACCTGCAGACCGAGCCGTGGGGTGTGAAGGTCCGGGCGGTCGAGGTCAAGCAGATCGACCTGCCCCAGGACATGCAGCGCGCCATGGCGAAGCAGGCCGAGGCCGAGCGCGAGAAGCGTTCGAAGGTGATCCATGCCGAGGGCGAGGCCATGGCGGCGCAGCGCCTCGCGGAGGCGTCGCGCATCCTGTCCACCGAGAGCTCGGCCCTGCAGCTCCGCTATCTCCAGACGCTGGCGGAGATCTCGACCGAGAACACCAACACCATCGTGTTCCCGCTCCCGATCGACATCCTGAGCGGTTTCATCCAGGGAGCCGCCGCCGGCAGCGCGAAGAAGGGTGGCGGCACGGGAAGCGCCACGTGAACGCGCGCCGCGTGTTCCGTTCCCGCGTCGCGCCGCGGCGGCGCCCCGGCGCAGTGCCGCGCCGCGAAGGGCACTGATGGCGGCTCGCGATCCCGACGGATCCGCGGACGCGGCGGTGCGGCGCGACGTCGCGCGGCTCCTGGCGAATGCCGTGGTGGTGTTGGTGTGCCTGCTGGTGCTGGGCTTCTGGGGGTACTTCGGAATCTATCAGCTCGATCCCGGACAGGCGGCGGTGATCCTGCAATTCGGAAAGTACGAGGGCACCGTGGTCGACCCGGGCCTTCGCTGGCACTGGCCGCCTCCGCTCCAATCCCACGTGGTCGTGAACGTCGCGGCGCTCGAGCGCGAGGAGTTCGGCGCCTGGGTCGGCACGGAGGCGGAGAAACCGGACGGGCAGGGGCGCGAGGCCGCGATGCAGACCGCGGGCAACAACATCGTGAGCCTGGGGTTCGTGGTGCAGTACCGGATCAAGGACGCGTTCCAGTCGCGCTATCGGATCGCCGAGCCGCGCGCGACGCTGCGCGACGCGGCGCAGGCGGCGATCCGGGAGGTCGTGGGCCGGACGACGATCGACGGGTTGCTCTCGGAGCAGCGCGGCCAGGTCGAGCGCGAGGCCCTGCAGGTGCTCCAGGACCTGCTCGACCGGTATGAATCGGGATTGCGCATCGAGGGCGTCCAGCTCCAGGCCGTCCAGCCGCCCCCGCAGGTCCGCGCGGCGTTCGACGACGTGATCGGCGCCCGGCAGGACAAGAACCGCACCATCAACGAGGCCCAGGGATACGCCAACGAGATCCTGCCGGGGTCGCGCGCGAAGGCGATCGAGCTGCGCGAATCGGCGCGCGCGTTTCGCGACGCCACCGTCGCCGAGGCGACCGGGCAGGCGGCGCGCTTCCGCGCGCTCGCGACCGAGTACCGCAAGGCGCCGGAGGTGACGCGCAAGCGGCTCTATCTCGAGACCATGGAGCGGGTGCTACCCGAAGCGGAGAAGCTCATCATCGATCCGAAAGCGTCGAGCGTGCTGCCGCACTTCCCGATCGGTCCCGGAGGATCCCGGTGAGGCGGCTGCTGCCGCTGCTGGCGCTGGTGGTGGCGGCCGCCGCGGTTTCCCTGGTCTGGGCGGGCGAGCTCGGCATCGGTCCCGTCGTGATCACGCGCGAGGGGGAGCAGAAGCTCGTGCTGCAGTTCGGCCGGCCGCGGCTGCAGCTCACCGAGCCCGGTCTGGCTCTGCGCATCCCGCTCGTCGAGGACGTCCGCGTCTTCGACGCGCGCCTTCTGTACCTGGACAGCGATCCGCAGCTGATCCAGACCCGGGACGAGGAGCCCCTGCTGGTCGACAACTACGTCACCTGGAGGATCGCGAATCCCCTCCAGTTCTATAAGTCGTTTCCCCGGGGCCGGGAGGAAGCCGAGTCCCAGATCGACCGCATCGTCGACGCCGACGTGCGCGATGTGATCGGCCGGAACACGCTCGACGAGGTGCTGACGACCCGCCGGGTCGAGATCATGAACACGATCACGAACCAGAGCAGCGAAGCGCTGGGCGCGTTCGGCATCGAGGTCCTCGACGTCCGGCTCAATCGCACGGAGCTGCCGCCGGGCACCGAGGAGAACGTGTTTGCCCGGATGCGGACGGAACGGGAGCGCCTGGCGCGCAAGCTCCGCGCGGAGGGCGAAGAGCAGGCCCGCCAGATTCGCGCCGAGGCGGACCGGGACGCCCGGATCGTGGTGGCCGAGGCGACGCGCGACTCCGAGATCCTGCGCGGCGAGGGCGACGCGGAGGCGGCCCGGATCTACGCCGAGGCGTAC
>CP070734.1:878986-885173 GCA_020347605.1 Deltaproteobacteria bacterium
AGCGACGCGAGCTCCGCTGCGGGGGGCGGCGCGGGAACGCGGTCGGTTGCCCCGAAGCCCCAGGCGGCGACCAGCGGTCCGACCGTCACGTCGAACGCTCCGCCGCTCCACTCGCTCACCTCGCGCGCCACGCGGAACACCTCGAGCGTGTCGGCGGACACCGGAAAGGCGTCGGTCGATGCCCGGCGGTTGAAGCGGGACAGCTCCGAGTCCGGATCGTAGGTCGACATGAGCCGGTTCACGGCGGAGAGGCGATCCGCGACGGCGTCTTCGATCCGCCGGCGCTCGAGCGCGGGCAGGTCCGCGGCGACGACCTGGACCGAGTAGGTCGTCCCCATCGTCGCGCCCGAGACGGCGTACAGGCCGCGCGGCGCGGGCTCCCGGCTCAGGCGCCAGATCGACAGGCCCACCAGGACCACGAGGAAGATGGGCAGCAGGACCCGCGCGCGGGGACTGAGGGCCCGCCCCGGGCGGCTCCGGCCGCTAGTCCCCGAAGTCATCGAACATCACGTTCTCGGGCTCGACGCCCAGCTCGAAGAGCATCGCCTTGCACGCGTCCATCATGAGCGGCGGCCCGCACAGGTAGTACTCCACCTCCTCGGGCGTCGGGTGGTCCTTCAGATGGTTGTCGTGGACCACCTGGTGGATGAATCCGGTGTATCCCGTCCAGTGATCCGACTCGAGCGGGTCCGACAGGGCGAGGTGCCACTCGAAGTTCGGGTGTTCGGCGGCGAGCGCGTCGAACGCCTCGATGTAGAAGGCCTCCTTCAGGCTGCGCGCGCCATACCAGAAGGTGATCTTCCGCTGCGTGTGCAGGCGCAAGAGCTGATCGAAGATGTGCGACCGCATCGGCGCCATGCCGGCGCCACCGCCGATGTAACACATCTCGTTGTCGGTCGCGTGCGCGAAGAACTCGCCGAACGGACCGGACACCGTGACCTCGTCACCCGGCGCGAGACTGAAGAGGTAGGACGAGAGCTTGCCCGGCGGAGCGTCCGGAAGCTCGGGCGGCGGCGACGCGATCCGGACGTTCAAGAGCAGGATGCCCGTCTCACCCGGGTAGTTCGCCATCGAGTACGCGCGCTCGACCTCCTCCTCGACCGTCGAGACGTAGCGCCACATGTCGTTCCGGTCCCACTCGGAGCGGTAACGCTCGTCGATCTCGAAATCGCGGTAGCGCACCACGTGGGGCGGGCACCGCACCTGGACGTACCCGCCCGCCCGGAACGGGATCTCTTCGCCTTCGGGAAGCTCCAACACCAGCTCCTTGATGAACGTCGCCACGTTCCGGTTCGAGCGGACGCGGCAGCGCCAGCGGCGCACCGCGAAGATCTCCGGCGGCACGGCGATCTTCATGTCCTTGCGGACCTTGATCTGGCAGGCCAGCCGCACGCCCTCGCGGGCCTCGCGGCGGCTCACGTGGGCGACCTCGGAGGGCAGCAGCGCGCCCGCGCCCTCCATCACCGTCACCTTGCAGACGCCGCAGGTGCCCTTGCCACCGCAGGCCGACGGTACGAAGATGCGCTGCGCCGCCAGCGTCGCCAGCAGCGTGTCGCCGGCCCGCACGCGAAGCGTCCGGTCCGGGTCGTCGTTGATGTCGATTTCGACGCTCCCCTCCGGCAGGAGCTGACGCTTCGCGACGAGCAACACCACCACCAGGGCGACGATCACGCCCGTGAAGAAGAGCACGCCGAGCGCCAGCGTCAGCATCGCACGCCCGCAGTGGACGCTGTGCGGACCGCGGCCTCGCTCACAGCTGGATCCCCGAGAAGGCCATGAAGCCGAAGGCCATGAGCCCCACCACGATGAAGGTGATGCCGAGTCCGCGCAGCGGCGGCGGCACGTTGCTGTAGTGGAGCCGTTCGCGGATGGCCGCCAGCGCCACGATCGCCAGCGCGAACCCGGCCCCGGAGCCCGCTCCGAACACCGCGCTCTCGGCGAACGTGTAGTCCCGCTCGACCATGAAGAGCGATCCGCCGAGAATCGCGCAGTTCACGGCGATCAGCGGCAGGAAGACGCCGAGCGCGCCGTACAGGCGGGGCGACAACCGGTCGATCGCCATCTCGACGATCTGCACGGTCGCGGCGATGGTTCCGATCAGCACGAGGAAGGTCAGGAACGAGAGATTCACGCGCTCGCCGCCGGGCAGCCACGCGAGCGCGCCCTCCGCGAGGAACGCGCGGTGCAGCAGGTGGTTCAGCGGGCAGGTGATGCCCAGCACGACGATCACGGCGAGGCCCATGCCGAGCGCGGTCTCGACGCGACGCGAAATGGCCAGGAAGGAACACAGCCCCAGGAAGAAGGCCAGGGGCATGTTCTCAACGAAGATCGCCCTCGTAGCCAGGCTCAGGTAGTGCTCCAACATGATAGACCTCCTCGACCTGCTCGGGCCGGATGCTCCGCACGACCCAGATGAAGCAGCCGATCAGCAGGAACGCCGCCGGCGCCAGCATCATGAGACCGTTCGGCACGTACCAGCCGCCGTCCGAAACCGTGCGCAGGACCGTGATCCCCGCGACGCTGCCCGAACCCAGAAGCTCCCGCACGAACGCCACGACCAGCAGTACCAGGCTGTATCCCAGCGCGTTGCCGACCGCGTCCAGCACGCTCAGCGCCGGCGGATTCTGCATGGCGAACGCCTCGGCGCGGCCCATCACGATGCAGTTCGTGATGATGAGGCCGACGAACACCGAGAGCTTCAGGCTGATCTCGTAGACGTACGCCTTCAGGATCTGGTCGGTGATGATCACGAGCGAGGCGATGATCGTGAGCTGCGTGATGATGCGGATGCTCGACGGGATGCGCTGGCGCAGCAGGCTCACCGCCAGGCTCGAGGCCGTGAGCACACCCAGCACCGATACGCACATCACGAAGGCCGTGGACAGCTGGGTGGTGACGGCGAGCGCCGAGCAGATCCCGAGCACCTGGAGGCCGATCGGGTTGTTGTCGATCAGCGGATCCCGCAGGGCATCCCTGAATTCGCGCCTCATCAGATTTCCCCTTCCCGACGGTACCTCTCCAGGTAGGAACCGAAGCCGTGATCGCCCAGCCAGAACTGCACGAGGTTCGTGACACCGTTCGAGGTCAGCGTCGAGCCCGACAGCCCGTCCACGCGGTAGGGGTCCTGCTCGGGCGGGCCCACCCGCCCCTTCGCGACGGCGATCCGCGGCTCCCAGCTCTCGTCGAACGCCAACCGGCCCGGCCAGCGCGCGCGCCAGCGCGGGTTGTCCACCTCGCCACCGAGCCCGGGGGTCTCCCCGTGTTCGTAGAACGCGATGCCGCGGATGGTGCGCGCGTCGCCCGACAACGCGAGATAGCCGTAGAGCGTCGACCAGAGACCCATCCCCTCGACGGGCAGGACGATCGCCTCGACGCGCGCGTCCCGCGTCTGCAGGTAGACCAGCGCCACGTCGGGCAGGCGGCGCACCTTCGCGGGATTCTCCGGCGCCGCGCGGCTGGACTGCGGATCCGAGCGGGCCCGGCGCTGGTCGTAGACCCGGGGGTCGACCTCGTCGGCGTAGCGTCCGCTCTCGAGGTGGACCGCGCGAACCTCGAAGTTCTCGGAGAAGCGGCGCTCGATCTCCTCTCGCGGGAGGCGCTCGCCGACCGCGAGCAGGCCGACCGCCCGCAGCACGTTGCGGCGCTGGTCCAGCAACTTGTTCTCCTGCTGCCGCTCGCGGAGCGCGACAGCCGTCGCGGAGACGAGGATCGAGCAGACCGCGCAGAGCGCCGTCGCGAACAGGATCGTGTAGCGGACGCTATGCCGCATCGCGCGCGAGCCGCCGGCGGATGTTGCTCCGCACCACGAAGTAGTCGATCAGCGGGGCGAACATGTTCATGAACAGGATCGCGAGCATCATGCCCTCGGGGTAGGCGGGGTTCACCACGCGGATCAGGATCGCCAGGGCGCCGATGCCGAGCCCGTAGAGCCAGCGCCCGGCATCGGTGAAGCTCGACGAGACCGGATCGGTCGCCATGTAGACCGTCCCGAGCGCCCAGCCGCCCAGCACCACGTGCCAGTGGAAGGGCACCGCGAACATCGGGTTGGTCTCCGAGCCCACCGCGTTCAGGAGGCTCGCCATCAGGAACGTGCCCAGCGTCACGCCGGCCATCGTCCGCCACGAGGCCACCTGCGTGAACAGCAGCAGCGCCGCACCGAGCAGGCAGCCGAGCGCCGAGGTCTCCCCCATCGAGCCGGGAACCCAGCCGACGAACGCCTGCCACCAGCTGGCATCGTCGAGGGCGCCGGAGGACACCGACGCCTGCGCGAGCCAGGTGGCCCCCGTGAAGCCGTCCACGTCCAGGAAATCGGCGGCGATCCAGGGCGCGTCGCCGCTGATGTCGGCCGGGTAGGCGAAGAACAGGAAGGCGCGGGCCACCAGCGCCGGATTCAGGAAGTTCATCCCGGTGCCCCCGAAGACCTCCTTTCCGAACAGCAGCCCGAACGCAGTGCCCGCCGCGACCTGCCAGAGCGGAATGGTGGGCGGCAGCGTCAGGGGGATCAGCATGCCCGTGACCAGGAATCCCTCGTTGATGTCGTGGCGCCGCACGACCGCGGTCGTCAGCTCGACCGCCGCGCCGGCGGCGAAGCAGACCACGAGCACGGGCCCGAAGTAGAGCGCGCCGAGCAGGCAGCAGAGCAGCGGATTCGCGGGGTCGAAGCGCCCGAAGAGCCGCGCGAACAGTCCCGACTGCCAGTCGTCGAGCGGAAGTGCACCCAGGGAGACCGCGAGGCTCGCCTGGTAGCCCGAGTTGTAGATCGCCATCGCGATGCACGGCACGAGCGCGACGACCACGATGCTCATCATCCGCTTGTACTCGAGCCCGTCGCGCACGTGGGACGCCGTGCGCGTCACGCTGCCCGGCGCGTAGAAGATGGTGTCGACCATCTCGTAGACCGGGTAGAGCCGCTCGAAGCGCCCACCGGCCTCGAAGTGCGGCTCGATGCGATCGAGCGCGTCCCGCAGGCGCCCCATCAGCCCTCCCGCTCGAGCCGGTCCAGGCACTGCCGCAGCAGGGGGCCGTAGTCCATCTTGCCCGGACAAACGAAGCTCGCCAGCGCCAGGTCCTCCTCGTCGAGCTCGAGGCAGCCGAGCTTCTCGGCCTGCTCCACGTCGCCGACCGCCAGCGCGCGCAGCAGGAATGTGGGGAGGATGTCCATCGGCATCACGCGTTCGTACAGGCCGATCGGCATGATCGCGCGGGGCGAGCCCTGCGTCGCGGTCGTGAAGTCGAACGGCGATCGCCGCAGCCAGCGCGACGCGAAGATCGGAAGCACCGAGAAGCGGTTCGCTCCGGCGCGGGCCCAGCCGAAGAGCTCGCGCTCGCGCCCCTCGGCGAGGGCGCTGATCTGAAGGTGGTAGCGCCCGAGATAGCCAAACACGGGACCCATGGCCTTCTTGCCCGAGAGCACCGATCCCGAGATCAACCGCACCTCCCCGTCGCGGAGCTCGTCGGCGGCGTGCTCGTCCAGCGAAGCGCCGATCCGCGAGCGCACGAGCCGCGGCCGAAGCACGGGCGGGCCGGCGAGCGAGACGACCCGTTCCACGGCGAGCCGGCCCGTGGCGAAGAGCCGGCCGACCGCGATCGCGTCCTGATAGCCGACCGACCACGCCGTGCGATTGCGACCGACGGGCGCCAGGTGGTGGATGTGGACGCCGGCCGTCCCCGCCGGATGCGGCCCGCGAAAGCGCTCGACCGAGACCGGCGCCTCCACGGAATCCGCGAGCTCGGAGTCCGCGTGCACGCACAGGTAGGTCGGTCCGTCGCAGAGCTTCGCGAGCAGGCGCAGCCCCGACTCGAACTCGGCTCTGCGCTCGCGAATCACGACCTCGGGCGACGCGGCCAGTGGTTGCGTGTCCATCGCGTTCACGAACAGCGCGTCGGGCGTCGCCTCGGGGTGCGGCACCTTGCCGAAGGGCCGCGCGCGCAGTGCCGTCCAGAGGCCCGACTCCAGAAGTAGAGCGCGCACCGCAGCGCCGCTCTGCGCGTCGGGATCCCGGCCGTCGTACGCCTCGAACGGCGCGTGCTCCGATGTCGAAGGCTCACCGAGCTGCTCGGCCTCGCAGAGCTGGATCACGACCGAGCGCAGCGCCCGGCGGGCGCCGCGCTGGATCGCGGCGACGCGGCCAGCGGCGGGCGACGTGTGGCGGACGCCGGGGATCGCGCGGTCCTCGAACAGGAGCTG
>CP070734.1:885273-891455 GCA_020347605.1 Deltaproteobacteria bacterium
AGGCGGGTTACTTCCAGGATCGTCTGCTGCCGAGCAACACGCTCGTGTGGGACGTCCAGTCGGGTTCCGGCGCGCTGCTGCCCTCCGTCACGTACCGCTACAGCGCGAACTTCCAGTTGACCTTCGGCGTGGCCGCGTTCTGGGGGCGCTGGCAGAAGCGCAAGGCGCCGCTCAGCCCGCTCGGGTTGCCGCCCAACCGGGTCGGTGAGGGGGCCTACAACAGCTACACCGAGAATACGCTGGCGCTGGTGAAGGACCGCGACGAGATCTTCCTGCGCCTGCGCTATACCTTCTGAATCGGGTGTCGCGCGCACGGAGCGGCGGGCCGCGCGCCGCTTCCGCGCGCGCCGGAATGCGATCGAGCGTGACCGATGGCCGGGGTCCAAAAGCCCGTGCGGCGGATCCGAAAGCGGCGGCCTGCGCTGCTCGGATCGATCGCGTGTGCGGTGCTCTGGGCGTCCAGCGCGTCCGCCTTCGAGTTCTTCGACGAGCGCCTCCAGATCCACGGCTTCGCCGAGGTCCAGCTGCGGGGCATCGCCCGCGACTTCGAGCCCAGCGACGGCTTCGACCTCACCCAGTGGTACAACGTGCTGAACGTCGAGGTCGATTACGCCTTCGTCCGCGACGGCTGGGGGCCCTTCCTGTTCGTGTCGGCCTTTGCGCGCCTGGAGGTGCGCTACGACTGCGTCTGGTCGCGCGCCTGCGGGATGTTCCGATCCGCGGACGCCTACGGCGACCGGGCGAACCGGCTGCCGCGCCGGCTCTCCGATCGCCGTCCCGTGAGTGGCTTCACGCTCGAGGACGGCAGCACGGTCGGCGACGAGTTCGTCGGGGCCGCGCGTGTCGCGCCCCACACGGGCGCGTTGCTGCTCCCCGACCACCGCCCGGGCGGACTCAACACCAGCTCGCTCGGTTCGCTGCAGGAGGGCGCCAACCTCGTCACGATCGGCGCGGCCGGCACCGGTACCCCCGGCAACCCCACACCGCTGGCCCAGTACCTGTTCGGGCGCTTCGACGACTTCCGCTTCGCGCAGATCGACGGGCCCCGCTACTTCGACGGGCGCGGTGGGTTCCTGATCGGGCCGTACCTGCCCAAGAACTTCTTGCGGCCGATCGGAAACTGGCGCGACATCCCGAATCCGTTCAACGACCAGGACTTCCACCCCATCACGCAGAACTTTGGGACCGACAACGGCATCCCGTTCCGCCCGCCGCCGCGCTTCGCCGTCCAAGATCCAGCCGCGCCGGGCGGCCAGGCGCAGGGCGTGTTCGTTCCGAGCGCGGGGCTGCGCCGGATCCTCGGCCGGATCAGCACCAACGATGCCGACCAGAACTTCCGGCAAGCGGAGCTCGCCTGGAACCGCGGAGCGTCGCAGCAGGACGAGAAGGAGCTGAAGGAGCTCTACCTCGACTTCGAGCTCCTCGACGGGGCGCTGTGGGGGCGGATCGGCAAGCAGACGATCGTCTGGGGGAAGACCGAGCTGTTCCGCAACCAGGACCAGTTCAACCCGCAGGACCTCGCGCTCTCGTCGCTGCCGAGCCTCGAGGAGTCGCGCATCGGGCTCTGGGCCGGGCGCTTCGTCTACTCCTTCTACGAGGTGGGCCGGCTGAACGACGTGCGCCTGGAGCTGGCGTTCAACTACGACCAGTTCGAGCCGAGCGACCTCGGCGACTGCGGCGAGCCGTACACGCCGGATCCCGTCTGCGACCTGAAGGCGCAGGGCCTCTACACCCACGGCATCACCGGCCTCGGCCTGGCCGGCGAGGAGCGCCCGTCGAACCCGTGGGAGTCGACGCGGGGCATCGAGGGCGGCGCGCGCGTCGAGTTCCGCTGGAGGCGCTTCAGCTTCGCGATCACGGACTTCTACGGCTACGACGACAGCTCGACGACGATCCGCTACGCGGTGTACGAGCGCAACGTCGACCCGGCGACGGGCCACCCGCGAATCGCGAATTCCCGCGGCTCCTGCGACGATCTCGATGGCGACGGGCTCGGCGATGGCCCCGACTGCCTGCAGCCGGGAAACACCGGACCCAACAACGCGCTCGATTTCCAACCCGCCAACTACCAGCTCTTCACGGCCATCTGCGCCTCCACCGTTGGTATCCTCGCGTCGACAGCAGCTGCCAACACCGAAAATTGCCTGGCCGGTCTGTTCAATGTTCAAAATCCCGTTCCGGTCGGGACGTGGATCTCGACGCAGCTGGCGGGAATCAACTTTCCGCTCTTTCCGGCCCCGGGTCCTCCGCTCGTCCTGCTGAGCCAAGATGCCTTGGACGGCGGCGGCGGGGCGCTCTCGAGCCGGCTCACCGACGAGCAGGAAGCGCTGCTCGGCTGCGGCCCGTTCTACCGGACGGACTGCGATGCCCAGGGCATCGACCTCTTGAACGCGGAGGCGAGCGTCCTCTTCCAGTCCTGGCTCTCGTTCGACGGGGTGCCCATCGTGCCGGTGCCCACCGCCGCCCAGCCGATTCCCGATCCGGTCTACACGCCCGCCGCGCAGGCGGCATACCTCACCGCCCCGACGCTGCCCAAGCCGGGCACACAGGACTTCGACGGGGGCCCGGTGGGCACGCGCCTCGTGAGCTCGATCGACGCACAGGTCTACGCGGTGCTGCCCGGTGCGCGCCGTCAGTTTCTAGCCGGAGGCGCAGTGAATCCCGATTGGGACCCGAACCAGGACGGGGACGCATCGGGACTGATGCACCCCCTGAGCCCCGGTCAACGCTTCAACAGCGAACTCGCCGCGCTCTCCTGGAATTTCCTGATGTCGATGGTGCAGCTCTCGACCAACTACGAGGACGGATCCGGGGATTGCACCGCCACCGCACCGCTCGGCTGCAACCTCGTCGCCGGCTTCATGGGACAGGTGGGCGTGCAGAGCCCGCTGATCTCGTCGCGCGACCGGCGTTTCGGGCGGCGCGACTTCTTCTGGCACGGCGCGGCGTCCACCTACGTCACATACGACAAGAACAACATCCTGGGCTTCTCGATGGATTTTGCCGAGGATCGCACCGCGACGAGCTGGAATGTGGAGTTCACGTGGGTGAACGACCGGCGCATGGCCGACGCCGAGGTGATCTACGGTCTGCGGACGACCGACCAGTACAATCTCACGATCTCGGTGGACCGGCCGACGTTCGTGCGCTTCCTGAACGCGAGCCGCGCCTTCTTCGTGAACATGCAGGCCTTCGTCGGGTACATCGATGGCTACCGGAGCTCGATGCCCGATCCGGGCCCATACACCGCGCGCAACACCCTGACGATCTCGACCGGGTACTTCCAGGATCGGCTCAACCCCGCGGTGACCTTCGTATACGATTGGAAGACGAATTCCGGCGCCGTGCTGAGCTCGATCGTCTACCGCTACACGGACAACTTCAGCGTGGCGCTGGGCGTCTCGGGCTTCTTCGGAAGGTTCAAGAGGACGGGGATGTTCGTGTCGCCGACCAGCCTCTCGAACCGCGTGGGAGACGATCGCTTCAACGAGTTCTCGACTCCCGGTCTCTCCGTGGCGCAGAATCGAGACGAGATCTCGCTGCGGATCCGCTACTCCTTCTGACCGGTGACCGCTCGCCTTCGGCTCGCGGCTAGACGGCCGACTCTCGTCGGCCGTCTAGCGGCCCCGGATCAGCGCGGTTGTGGAGGTCATCGAGCGCAGCTCGGCGTCGCTCACCGGGACCGAGCGCACGTCGAACGACTCGCGGCGCCAGCCGGTGCCCCCGTCGTTCGACGAGAAGAAGACGGCGGCTACGGGGTCGAACACGAACGCCGGCTCGCCGCTGCGGGGCCAGAGCGGATAGTCGACGAGCCGGCTGCTGAAGCGGTGGGCGAGGATTCCCACCTCGTGGACCAGGCGGTTCGGTCGGCGCGTCACCACGTAGAGGGGCTGCTGGGTCTGGTAGTCGATGTAGAGGGTCATCCAGGCGAAGTCGCGGTCGTCCATCTTCGGTATGCCCTCGATCACCACGGCGTGGCGGACGTCCCAGACGTCGCTCGCGATCGAGAGCCCGGAGGGGCCCCAGTTGCGGTCCTCGGAATGCGGATAGCCCGTGCCCCGGACGTTGAGGGGCGCCAGCACGGACTGCTCGCCCACGAACTTCCAGTGATAGGCGTTGGGGCGCAGCGCCAGCCCGGTGAAGCCCCGCTTGATGTCCTCGGAGGAGGCGGCCGACTCGCCGCCGGTCGGATTGATCGCGCCGACCGAGTACTCGCCGCCGGTGCCGATCGGGACCGGTCCCCCGGCGGCATCGCCGCTGACCGTGTAGCGCGGCGTGAAGAGCCCGTCGCTCCAGACCGTCGCCGCGCGCCGGGGCTTGCGCATGGTGGGGACGTAGACGTAGGTCCGATCGGCTTCCTTGTACCGCCGCAACGTCGAGGTCGGTCGAAACTGCCGCCACGCCAGGTGGCGCGCGTCGAAGGGCTCCGTGAACTGGCCGCCCGCGACCCACAGGTTGTCGTCGCCGCGGCCCAGCTTGAAGCCGCTCTCCGCGAGGTCCGCGCGGTGGGTGGTCTTCACCTGGAAGAAGCTGCCCAGATAGGTCTGCGGCCGGCCGATGCGGCTCGGCATGTCCACCAGCTTGAACCGGCCGTGCGGCCCGGCGCCCCGGTAGCGGAGCTCGAGATTCCACGCCCACGCCACGCCGGCGTCGTCCGCCTGCGAGTCGATCGCATCCGGGGGAAACGGGAGGCCCGCCACGAAGTCGCGCAGGTTGCCGTCGTCGTCGATGCG
The DNA here is from genome assembly GCA_020347605.1 of Deltaproteobacteria bacterium. Classification (GTDB taxonomy): domain Bacteria; phylum Myxococcota_A; class UBA9160; order UBA9160. The sequence goes on from CP070734.1 coordinate 890,007, forward strand.
CGCGCGGCCGGCGTTCGCTCGGGTCGCCTCGCGCACGAAGCTCGGCACCGCGTAGCGGCGGTAGCAGGGCCCCACCTCGAGCCGCATGCCCTCGTAGAAGAAGGTGTCCCGCAGCCTCCAGAGCTCGGGCGGCAGCAGGCGCCGCAGGGCGAACAGGTCGCCGTAGGCGACGATCATGCCCTCCCGCACCGCGATCGGCCCGACGTCTTCGAGTCCGTCGTCGCCGGCTCCGCCGGTCAGCGTGGGGCACGCGTCCTCGGGCGGGAGCTCCGCCCGCGCGCTCCACGCCCCGAGGGCCAGCGCGAGAGCCAGAAGAACGCGCAGCGTGCGCATGGAGCCGACGTGCCTCCGCAGACGAATCCGCGATTCTATCGTACCCTTCGCACGGGAGGTGGATTCTTGGCTCGGCGTTCGATCGGATTCCCGCTGACGATCGGGATCGTGCTCACGCTATTGGCCCTCGCGCTGGCGGTCGGCTGGCAGATGCTCGTGACCAGCGACCTCAGCCCGGTGGCGCGGGGCCTCACGACCGTACACTGGCTGCTCTTGATCCTGGGCACGCTGTTCTTCGCCCTGATCGTGATCGGGCTGGTTCTGCTCTGCGCCTGGCTGATCCGAGAGATGCGGCACAACCAGCGCCAGCAGGCGTTCCTGGACGCCGTCACCCACGAGATGCGAACGCCGCTCGCGTCCCTGCGCCTGTACGTCGAGACCCTGCAGCGCCACGATCCGCAGCCCGCGCGCCGCAGCGAGTTCCTCGGCCGGATGGGAGCCGACCTCGATCGCCTCGATCACACCGTCGATCAGGTCCTGGCGGCCGCCCGCGCGGAGGAGCGCGTGCGGCATCGCGAGCGCGAGCCTCTCGAGCTGCGCGAGCTGCTCGCGAAGGTGGCAACGGAGCTGCGCAGCCGGCATGCGTTGCCCGACGATGCGATCCGGCTCGTCGCGCCCGAGCCGGTGGGCGCGCAGGGAGTCGCGGCAGAGCTGGAAGTCGTGTTCCGCAACCTGCTGGACAACGCCGTCAAGTACTCCGCGGGGCCGGTCGACGTGCAGGTCACCGTCACGCGTCCGGGCGACGGACGCGTGCACGTCGAGATCGCCGACGCCGGCATCGGAATCCCGCCACGCGAGATCCGCAAGATCTTCCAGCGCTTCTACCGGGCCGGGCGCGACGTGAAGCGCACCGCCGCCGGGCTGGGGCTGGGCCTGTTCATCGTGCGCGGACTGGTGCGGCGCAACGGGGGCCGCGTGATCGCCCGCAGCGAGGGCTCGGGGCGCGGCAGCCGCTTCGTGGTCACGCTGCGAGCCGCCTTGGCCGCGTCGTCTCGCCGGGCCCTCGAAGTGGCTCCCCAGCTCGGGTCGGGCTCCTAGATGTCTCGCATCCTGGTGGTGGAGGACGAGACCCACCTCGCCGAGGGACTGGCCTTCAACCTGGAGGCCGAGGGACAC
>CP070734.1:891555-897665 GCA_020347605.1 Deltaproteobacteria bacterium
ACGTGTACGTGAAGGACGGCGTCGTGTTCCGGGAGGAGCAGGCCGCCACCTATCCGCAGACCAACGCCGAGGTACCCGACTTCAATCCGCGCGGCTGCCAGAAGGGGGCGTGCTACAGCCAGCGGATGTACGACGCAGCTCGCCTGCGCCACCCGCTCAAGCGGGTCGGTGCGCGCGGCGAGGGCAAGTGGAAGCGGATCTCCTGGGATGAGGCGCTGCGCGAGATCGCGGGCGCCACGATCGATGCCATCACCACGGACGGCCCCGGCTCGATCGTCTGGGACCTCGGTACGGCGTCCAGCAACGGCTGCAACGGGCTCGGCCTCTACCGCACCAACACCGTGCTCGACACGCCGGTCCTCGACATGAACGCGGAGATCGGCGACCACCACCCGGGTGCCGGCGTGACGGTGGGAAAGATCTGCTTCGCGAGCTCCGGCGACGATCTCTTCTACTCCGACCTGATCCTGATCTGGGGCGGCAACCCCACCTACACGCAGATCCCGAACGCCCACTTCATCAACGAGGCCCGCTACAACGGCGCGCACGTCGTCACGATCGCGCCCGACTACAACGCGTCGGCGATCCACGCGGACCAGTGGGTGCCCGTCGACGTCGGCAGCGATGCCGCTCTCGGCCTGTCGCTCGCGCACGTCATGGTGGAGGAGGACCTCTACGACGCGGACTTCGTGCGCGAGCAGACCGACCTGCCCCTGCTGGTGCGCCAGGACACGAAGCGCTTCCTGCGCGGCAGCGATGTCGAGCCGGACGGCGACGCCGACACCTTCTACGTGTTCGACCGGAACTCGGGCGAGATTCGCGAGGCGTCGAAGAGGACGCTCGCGCTCGCGGAGCTCGACCCCGCGCTCGAGGGCGAGTTCCGCGTTGCGACCCGAAGAGGTGAGGTCCGCGTCACGCCGGTCTTCGCGCTGTTGCGCGCGCGCCTGGCGGAGTACCCGCCGGAAGCGGCCGAGACGATCACGGGAACCGATCCGCAGGTGGTGCGCGACCTGGCGCGGCAGATCGCCGGCGCGCGCGCGGCGACGGTCCTCACCCAGTCGAACTTCTCGAAGTTCTACCACGCCATCGAAATGGAGCGGGCGCAGATCCTGGTGCTCACGCTGGCCGGGCAGATCGGGAAGAAGGGGAGCGGAATCACCGGCTTCCCGTTCCTGTCGCTCGGCGGCGTCGACGCCTTGAACGCCATCTCGGGCGCGCAGTCGCCCAAGCTCGGGATGGCGCTCCTCGGACTCAAGTCGGCCCCCGAGATGCTGAAGATGAAGTGGAACGGCTACACCGACGAGATGATGCTCTACGAGATGGGCCGGCAGGAGTACGCGCGCGGCGGCTTCCTCGCGTCGGCGCTGTTCCTCTACCAGCACGGCGGTCTCGACGAGCTCTACGGGCGCTCGAAGGAGTGGGATCCGTGGATGAAGCGCGAGCTCCGCGACTATCTGAACGAGTCGCTGTCCAAGGGCTGGCAGTTCTCGTCGCCGACGCGGCCGCGCATCTTCTTCGAGGTCGGCGGGAACGTTCTGCGCCGCGTGCGCGGCTACCACAAACTGCTCGACGGGCTGCTTCCCAAGCTCGACCTGCTCGTGACGCTCGACTGGCGCATGAGCAACACGGCGCGGCACAGCGATTACGTGCTGCCCGCCGCCGCCTGGTACGAGAAGGACGACATCACCTGGGCCACGCCGATCTCGCCCTTCGCCCACGTCACGACCCGTGCGGTCGAGCCGCTCGCCGAGTCGAAGTCGGACTGGGAGTTCCACTGCCTGTTCATGAAGACGCTGCAGGCGCTCGCCGTCGAGCGGGGGATCACGACCTTCCTCGACCGCGCCGGCGAGGAGCGGCGGCTCGATCGCGTCTACGACCTGCTCACCTTCGGCGGCCGCTTCACCGAGGACGATACCGAGGCGCTGCTCGACGAGGTCCTGTCGATCACGTCGAACCTGGACGGCATCGGCTGGCAGCAGCTCAAGGACGAGGGCTTCGCCCGCTACACCGAGCTCGGTCTGGGCTTCGCCAACATCGGGAACGCCACCGACATCGCGCCCAACGAGACGATCACCGCCAACACCTGGCACACCGAGAAGAAGCTCCCCTGGCCCACGCTCACCCGCCGCATCCAGTTCTACATCGATCACGACTTCTTCCTGGAGCTGTCCGAGGAGCTTCCGATCCACAAGGACAATCCCGCCATCGGAGGCGACTACCCGCTTCAGATGACCGGCGGACACGCGCGCTGGTCGATCCACGCCTCCTGGCGCGACGAGGCCCACATGCTGCGCCTGCAGCGCGGTGAGCCGGTGGTCGTGATGGGCTCGGCGGACGCCCGGGCGCGCGGCATCGAAGACGGCGACCCGGTGAGGCTGCGCAACGACATCGGATCGTTCGAGCTCAAGGCGAAGATCTCGCCCACCGTCCGACCGGGTCAGGTGATCGTCTACCACGGCTGGGAGCCCTTCCAGTTCCCGGGCGGGGTCTCGCACCAGGCCGTCACCCCGAGCCCGATCAACCCGCTCCAGCTCGCGGGGGGCTATTTCCACCTCCAGCCGATGATGATCACCGGCGAGCCGGGAACCAGCGATCGGGGCACGCGCGTCGAAGTCGAGCGTCTGGATGCGCGCGCCGGGCGCGATGCGAACCGGAGCGTCGCGTGAGCCAGGAGCGCTTCGACGTCATCGTGATCGGAGCCGGCTTCGGCGGCGCCACCTGCGCCGCGCTGCTGGCGCGTCGCGGGCTTCGGGTGCTGCTGCTCGAGAAGAACAGTCAGGCCGGTGGCAAGGCCATGGTCGTCTCGAAAAACGGCTTCACCTACGAGATGTGGCCCGTCATCCATGCGCCGGCCCGCGAGAGCAAGTGCATCGCCGTCTTGCGCGAGCTCGGGCTCGAGGATCGGGTGGAGCTCTCGGTGCCCGAGGTGCGCGGCGGGATCTACGTCGACGCCGATGGCGAGGTCCGGCCCTTCCCGAGCGATCCCGGGCCCGACGGCTCCGGGATCCTGCGCGTGCTGGGCGTCGCCGAGGACGAGATGGGGAAGGCGATCCAGGTGCTCGCCGAGCTGGCGCTGCTGCCCGAGGCAGACGCCTCCGCGCTCGACCTCGTGAGCTTCGCGGACTGGCTCGACGCCCGGGGCGCGCCGCGCCCGGTGCAGACGTATCTGCACGCGCTCGCGAACGGCGTGTTCATGGTGCCGTCGGACATGCTCCCGGCCTCCGAAGCCATCCGTACGCTTCAGCAGATCATGCTCCACCACGGCGGCCTGTACGCCCGCAGCGGCGGCATCGGAAGGCTCGCGGAGGTCTTCGCGTCCGCGGTCGACGAGAACGGCGGCCGCGTCACGTATCGGGCGCGGGTGCGCCGGATCCGCGTGGACGACGGCCGGGTGACGGGCGTCGAGACGGAAGCGGGCCGCTATTCCGCGCCGATCGTGATCAGCAACGCGGGTCTGCAGCCGACCGTGTTGAAGTTGGTCGGCGCGGAGCACTTCGACAAGGGCTACGTGAACTACGTAAAGGACCTGGTGCCCTCCTGGGGCATGATGGGCCTGCGCTACTTCCTCGACACCGAGCTCCTCGACGAGCCCTACTCGCTGATCTTCTCCGAGCGGGCCTACTGGACCACGGATCGCTGGCTCGCCGTTCGCTCGGGAGGGCCGCTGCCCGACGTGGTGATCGCGTGGGTGCAGGTTCCCGCGCGCAACCATCCCGAGCTCGCGCCCCCCGGCAAGCAGTGCGTGCTGACGGGGGTGTGGTGTTCGCCGGATCCGGAGCTGCCCGTGGCCGACAAGGAGCGCTTCTGGAGCAAGATCGACGAGATGATGGAGCGCGCCTGGCCGGGCTTCATGAAACACGTCGAATCGCGCGAGACCTACGACGCGCGCGACGCCAGCGCGATCTCGCGCGACTCCGCGTTTCCGGGCGTGGGCGGCGAGACCATCGGGCTGGGCCAGGTGATCGGCCAGTGCGGCCGGTACAAGCCGTCGGCACGGGCGCCGCTGCGCGGACTCTTCTACGTGGGAACCGACGCCGGAGGCGCCGGCTGCGGCACCCATCAGGCCGTCGATTCGGGCATCCGCGTCGCCGACCAGGTGCTTCGCTACCACCAGCTTCGCACGGGAGTGTCACGACCATGAACGAGCGCGCGTACGACGTCATCGTGATCGGGGGCGGACCGGGAGGTCTCTCCTGCGCCGCCCTGCTCGCGAAATGGGGCCTGCGGACCCTGCTGCTCGACAAGAACGAGACGACCGGCGGCAAGGCCGTCACACCGCTGCGGAACGGCTTTCGCTACGAGCTCGGACCGAAGCTCCAGGTGCCCATGCGCAACCCGGCCTTCGAAGATCTCTTCGCGGAGCTGGGCATCGAGGAGAAGCTCCAGCAGATCCTGCTGCTCGAGGGCGCGTCGCTCTCCTACAAGGGGCGTTCGGGCCGCTACAAGACGGTGATCGCGCCGCAGACGGGCGACGATCCGGGGCCGCTCTTCGAGCTGATGCAGCTCGACGAGACCGAGCGCCAGCAGGCGCTCGCGTTCCTGGCCGAGCTGGTGTCGCTCTCGCCCGAGGAGCTCGACAAGCTCGACGACGTCAGCATGGAGGAGTACCTGGCGGGAAAGACGATCCCGCACGGTCTCTACAACTACATGGCGATGCACGCGAACGCCTCGCTGGCCGAGCCGATCGACCTGGTGGCCGCCTCGGAGCAGATCAAGATCCTGCAGCAGATCGCGACCCGCGGCGGCGGCGGCTACTACAAGGGCGGCTTCGGCCGCGTGCTCGACGACATCGCCGACGCGGTGCGCGAGAACGGGGGCGAGATCCGCACGCGCAGCCGGGTGGAGGGGATCGACGTCGACGCGGGCCGCGTCACGGGCGTCCGCACCGCGGACGGCCGCTTCGAGGCGCCGATCGTCGTGAGCAGCGCGGGCATCCAGCCCACCGTGCTCAAGCTGGTGGGCGCACGGCACTTCGACCGGAGCTATGTCGACTACGTGAAGAACCTGGTCCCCGGCTGGGGCTGGGCGAGCGTGCGCTACTTCCTGAACCAGCGGGTCATGAAGCACCGCATGTACATGATCTTCTCCGACGACAGCTGGTGGAACCAGGAGCGCGCCGCGCGGGTGCGGGCGGGCCACGTCCCCGACGAGGTCATCGTGTTCATCACCGTACCGTCCAACTTCGACACCACGATGGCGCCGCCGGGCAAGCAGTGCCTGGTGACGGGCACCATCTGCTCGCCCGATCCGGAGGCGGGCGAGGTCGAGATGCTCTACGGCAAGCTCGACGAGATGCTCGCGAAGCTCTTCCCCGAAGCCTGGGCCGCCGTCGAGCGTCGCGAGTGCGAAGGTCCGGCCGAGGTCTCCCGGCACACGCGCGATCGCGTGCTGCCGGGGCAGGGCGGCGAGTGCGTGGGCATCGGGCAGATCGTCGGCCAGTGCGGCACCAAGAAGCCGTCGCCGCGCACGCCGATCGACGGCCTGTTCCTGGCGGGCTGCGACGCCGGCAGCGCCTGCATGGGGACGCACCAGGCCTCGAGCTCGGGCATGAGCGTCGCGCGCATGGTGCGCGAGGCGCACGCGGCCCGGGTCGCGCCGGCCTAGCGGAGCGCTGCATGGCGATCGTCACCCCCGTCGAGACCCCGCCCGGCGTCCGGCGCCGGCTGCGTCTCGGCAGCCCCGTCACGCTCGAGCCGGTCGGCGAGATCGAGGTGCAGGGCGCCGAGGACGTGCGCGCGGCGGTCGCGCGCGCACGCGCGGCGCAGCCGGCCTGGGCCGCGCGCTCCATCGAAGACCGCGCGCGGGTCGTGCTGCGCGCGCTCGCGATCCTGCTCGAGCGACAGGACGCGTTCGTCGAGGTGGTGCTGCGCGAGACCGGCAAGGCGCGCAGCGAAGCCCTGCTGATGGAGATCTTCGCCGGCTGCGACGCGCTCCACTACTACGCCAAGCGCACCGCCCGCTTCCTGCGCCCCGAGCGCAAGCGCCTGCACGGCGTGATGGCGCTCGCCAAGAAGCTCCGCATCGTCTACCGCCCGCTCGGCGTGGTCGGCGTGATCAGCCCGTGGAACGGCCCCTTCATCCTGTCGCTCAATCCGACCGTCCAGGCGCTG
>CP070734.1:897765-903734 GCA_020347605.1 Deltaproteobacteria bacterium
CCGCGGCGCACGATCGACATCACGCCGGCGATCTGCTTGCCGCCCATGACGGCGATCTTGGCGCTCGGCCAGAGAAAGGTGAACCGGTTGTTGAAGGCCCGGCCCGACATCGCGTAGGTGCCCGCGCCGTAGGACGCGCCCACGATCACGGTCAGGTGCGGCACCGTCGAGTTGGTGACCGCGTTGATCATCTGCGAGCCCTTCTTGATCATCCCCGCCTGCTCGAAGTCGCGGCCGACGATGAAGCCCGTCAGGTTCTGCAGGAAGACGAGCGGCAGGTCGATCTGGTTGCAGAGCTGGATGAAGTGGGCGGCCTTCTCGGCGGAGTCGGGGTAGATGACGCCGTTGTTGCCCAGGAGCCCGACCGGGTAGCCGTGGATCGAGGCGAAGCCGCACACCAGCGTTCGCCCGTAGCGCGGCTTGAACTCCTCGAAGCGCGAGCCGTCCACGATCCGCCCGATCACGTCGCGGATCTCGGTCGGGCGCTTCAGCTCCGGGTCGATGATTCCCAGCAGCTCCTCGGGGTCGAGCAGGGGCGGGTCGGGGCGCAGGCTCGGCGGCGGGCCCGGCTTGCGCCAGTTCAGGTGCGAGACGATCTCGCGGCACAGGCGCAGGGCATCGGGCTCGTCCTCGGCCAGGTACTCGCCGAGGCCGGAGACCTCGGCGTGCATCCGGGCGCCGCCCAGCGACTCGTCGTCGGAATCCTCGCCCGTGGCCATCTTCACCAGCGGCGGTCCCGCCAGGAAGATCTTGGACTGCTCCTGGATCACCACGTTGTAGTCGGACATGCCCGGCTGGTAGGCGCCGCCGGCCGTCGAGGAGCCGAACACCACGCACAGGGTCGGGATCTCGAGCTTCGAGAGCTCGATCATCTCGTAGAAGAACCGGCCGGTCTCGGCGAAGTGATCGACCCGCGCACCGCCCGGGGTCCGTTCGCCGTCCTTCTTCTGGCTCGAGCCGCCGCCGCGCCGCAGATCGGCGCCGGCCGACTCGACGAAGCTCACGTAGGGGATCCGGTTCTCGCGCGCGATCTGGAGCGCTCGCATCCACTTCTTGGCGACGTAGGGCGTGAGCGCGCCGCCGAGCACGGTGGGGTCGTTGGCGAAGATCACGCACTCGACGCCGGCGATCACGCCGATCCCCATCACCGCGCCACCGCCGATCGTGTACGAGGAGTTGTAGGCGGCGAGCGGGCTGATCTCGAGGAAGGGGCTGTCGGGGTCGAGCGCGAGGGCGATGCGCTCGCGCACCGGGAGCTTTCCGCGCTTGGCGAGGCGCTCGTGGTGATAGGCGCCTCCCCCCTGCTCGGCCTCGTCGAGCAGCGCGTCGATCTCCTCGAGCCTCTTCAGCATCGCGTCCCGGTTCTCCCGGAACTCGGAAGTGCGCGGATCGAGGTTGGATCGGAGGGGCGGTGCGAGCAGGGTCGGTCGCATGCGTTCCAGTTCCCGTCGGACGAGCGCCCGGCGCGGCGCGCGGGGCCCGGAAGCGTGTTGACACACGGGTAACAGATAAGGTAATAGATCGCAAGATAAATTATCCCTCCTCCTCCGCCGCCGGGAGCCGCATGGGCGAAGTCCGCATCGATGCCGCCGACGGGATCCTCACCGTCACCCTCGCCGACGTGGAGAACCGCAACGCGCTCGGCGCCACCGTCGTGAACGGCCTGCACGACGCCCTCGCCCGGGCCGAGTCGGATCCGGGCGTGCGCGTCGTCCTCGTGACCAACGAGGGCAACACGTTTTGCGCGGGCGCGAACCTGAAGGAGCAGTCGGGCGCCGCCGCGGGCGAGCGGCCGCGCGTGGGGTTCCCCGAGCTGCTCGTGGGGATCCAGCGCGCGCGCGTGCCGGTGGTCGGAAAGATCCGCGGGCACGTGGTCGGCGGCGGCAACGGACTGGTCGCGGCGTTCGACATCGCCATCGCGCAGGAGGACGTGAAGTTCGGCTTCACCGAGGTCCGCCTCGGCGTGGCGCCGGCGATCATCTCGGTGGTGTGCCTGCCCAAGATGCGCCCGGGCGAAGCGATGGAGGCCTTCCTGCGCGGCAACCGCTTCCCGGCGTCGCGCGCGGCGGCGCTCGGCTTGATCAGCCGTGCCGTCCCGGCCGATGCGCTCGACGCCGCCGTCGACGAGGTGATCGCCGACCTGCGGCTCGGCGGGCCCGAAGCCCTCGGCTTCGCGAAGCGCCTGGTCCACGAGGTACCCCGCATGGAGCCGGACGAGGCGTTCGCCTGGGCCGCCGACCTGTCGCAGCGCCTGTTCCGGAGCGACGAGGCCGCGGCGGGGATGAAGGCCTTCCTGAAGCGCGAGAAGCCGCCGTGGGCGGCGGGCGGGGAGTAGCGCGGTGCTACCCGTATGCCGCGACTTCCGAGACGAGGTCGACGAGCTCCACGCCTTCCTCGAAACGCTCGCACCGGAAGACTGGGAGCGCGAGACCCAGTTCATGGCCTGGACGCCCTGGGACGTGGTGGCGCACCTGCATTACTTCGACCTTCTCTCGCGCGTGTCCCTCGAGGGGGAGGACGCGTTCGCTCCGGAGCGCACGGCGCTGTTCCGCGCGGTGGCGGCGGGCCGCACCAACAAGGAGCTCGCCCGCGAGCGTTTTGCCGACCTCGACGCGCCGAAACTGCTGGCGCGCTGGCGCGAAACGGCCCACGCCCTGGCCGAGGCGCTCGGCGCGTGCGACCCGAAGCGCCGGCTTCCCTGGTTCGGCCCCGACATGGGGGTGGCGATGTTCACGACTGCGCGCCTGATGGAGACCTGGGCACACGGGCAGGAGATCTACGACCTCGTCGGCGCGGCGCGCACGCCCACCGACCGGCTCAAGAACATCGCGACGATCGGGGTCAAGACCTTCGGCTGGACCTTCGCGAACCGCACGCTCGAGATCCCGGGCCCGCCGCCCTACGTGCGACTGGTGGCGCCGTCGGGTGCGATCTGGGAGTGGGGCGAGCCGAACGAGGCGGAGTGCGTGCGCGGCGACGCCCTGGACTTCTGCCACGTCGTGACCCAGGTCCGAAACGTCGCCGACACGAAGCTCGAGGTGCGGGGGCCGGTCGCAGCGCGCTGGATGGCGATCGCCCAGTGCTTCGCGGGCGGCGCGACCGACCCGCCCGCGCCCGGTGCGCGCGGCCCGCAGCGCCCGGCGGTTTGACGGAACATGGATCTCGGGATCGACGCCCGCTACGACGCGTTCCGCGACGAGGTCCGCCGCTTCCTGGCCGAGCACCGGCCCGCCGGGCCGATCGGCCCGGGCGAGGGTGACGCGAGCGCCCGCGTCGCGTGGCTGAGTCTGCTGATCGAGCACGGCTACTGGGCCCGCACGATCCCCGAAGCCTACGGCGGCTACGGTGCCGAGCCCGATCTGCTCGAGACCGTGATCATGGACGAGGAGTTCAACACCGCGGGCGTTCCGCGCGGGCTCTCGGCCCAGGGCCCTTCGATGCTCGTTCCCACGCTCCTGGCCCACGGCACCGAGGCGCAGAAGCGGCACTGGATCGGGCCCACGATGCGGGGCGAGATCCTGTGGTGCCAGGGCTACTCGGAGCCCGGCGCCGGCAGCGATCTGGCGAGCCTGCAGACCTCGGCCGTCGAGGACGGCGACGACTTCGTCGTGAACGGCCAGAAGATCTGGACGAGCACCGCGGATCAGGCGCAGATGTGCTTCCTGCTGGTGCGCACCGAGCCCGGCGCCAAGAAGCACGCGGGCATCAGCTACCTGCTCGTCCCCATGGACACGCCGGGCATCGAGGTCCGGCCGCTGCGCACCATGTCGGGCGACATCGGCGAGAACTCCTTCAATCAGGTCTTCTTCAGCGACGTGCGCGTGCCGAGGTCGAACCTGGTGGGCCAGCGCGGGGAGGGCTGGAAGATCGCGAACACGACGCTCGAGCACGAGCGCAGCTCGCTCAACGCCAACGCCGAGGGCACCTGGCTGCGGCTCGCCCGCCTGATGAAGAGCGAGACCGTGAACGGGGTCCCGCTGCTGGCGAGCCCCGTGCATCGCGACCGGCTCATGCGTCTCCAGGCGCGCGCGCTCTCGATGAAGCACCACGCCATGCGCATGCTGACGTGCAGCCTGAAGGGCGAGTCGCCGGGCGTGGCGGGACTGATCGTGAAGCTCCAGAACTGCCAGCTCAACTTCGACATGGCGGCCCTGGCCCTCGACGTGATGGGCGAGCTCGGCGCGCTCTACGACCACGCGAAGTACGAGCGCGAGCGCGGCTTCTGGCAGGCGCACTCGATGTTCTCACTCGGCCTGATCATCGGAGGCGGCACGGCGCAGATCCAGAAGAACATCATCGCCGAGCGCGGTCTGGGGCTGCCGCGCGAGCCGCGCTGAACGCGCAGCGCGGCACGGCCGGACCGTCCGGAGCCGGGGGACGCCACGTGGATTTCGCACTCTCCGAAGACCAGCTGCTGCTCGAGCAGACGGTGCGCGGCTTCCTCGCCGATCGGGTGCCGATCGAGCGCGTGCGCGAGCTGCGCGACGCGGCCTGTCCAAACGACCGGACGCTCTGGAGCGAGCTCGCCGAGCTCGGCGTGTGCGGGATCCGCGTGCCCGAGGCGCAGGACGGCAGCGGCCTCGGCCTGCTCGACGCTGCGATCGTCGCCCAGGCGCTCGGCCGGGCGGCGACGCCGAGCCCGTTCCTGGCCTCGGCCGTGATGGCGCCGACGGCGCTGGCGGCGCTCGGGGGCGCGGACGCCGAGCGCTGGCTGGTCGGCATCGCGAGCGGCGAGCTCGTGGTCGGTGTCGCCGCGACGGAGCTCTTCTCGGTGCGCGAGGGCGCGGGCGTGCGCCGAGACGGCGGCGCGCTGCGCGGCAAGGCGCTGATGGCGCTCGACGCGTGCGGCGCCGATCTCGTGCTCGTCGCGCTCGACGCGGGGACCCTGGCGGCCGTGCGCACCGACGCCGACGGCGTCGCGATCGAGCGGCTGAGGACGGTGGACGCCACGCGCTGCACGGCGGAGCTGGTGTTCGACGGCGCGTCGCCCGAGGCCGTCTTCGAAGGCGCCGGTGCCGCGTGTTCCCGCATGCTGGACGCCGGACGCGTCGCGCTGGCCGCCGATGCGCTCGGCTGCTGCGAGTCGATGATCGAGCAGGCGGTGGCCTACGCGAAGCAGCGCAAGCAGTTCGACCGCGTGATCGGCTCCTTCCAGGCGGTGAAGCACATGTGCGCCGAGATGGTGGCCGAGTTCGAGCCGGCGCGGTCGCTCCTCTGGTACGCGGCCCACGCCTTCGACGCGTTGCCCGAAGAGGCGCCGCGGCTCGCCTGCCACGTGCTGTCGCACGTCTCCGAGATCGGCCGCGAGATCGCGAGCGTGTCGACCCAGGTGCACGGTGGAATCGGCTGGACCGACGAGCAGAATCTCCACTTCTGGTTCAAGCGCATCGCCAACGCCCGCCACCTGCTCGGCGGCCCCGAGTCGCTGCGCGAACGCGCGGCGACGCTCCAGGGACTCGCGCCCGCCGCCTGACGACGAACTTCGAGGAGGACCCCATGTTCACGCCGCTCGCGAAGGATCTCGGCCTCGACTTCCCCATCTTCGCCTTCACCCACTGCCGCGACGTGGCCGCCGCCGTCTCGAAGGCGGGCGGTCTCGGCGTGCTCGGCGTGGCGGGCCACTCGCTTTCCAACCTGAAGATGGAGCTCGAGTGGATCGAGAACGAAGTCGGCGACAAGCCCTACGGCGTGGACCTGCTGCTGCCCTCGAAATTCGCGGGCAGCGACCGCGGGGGCCTGAGCGCCGAGGAGATGGACGCGCACATACCCGCCGGGCATCGCGCCTTCGTCGAGCGGCTGCTCGAGCAACACGGCGTGCCGCCGCTCCCGCCCGACGCGGAGCTCGGCTCCGAGCTCGCCGTCGGCTACGAGCGGCAGCGCGACGTGATCGAGCTCGTGTTTCGTCACCGCATCTCGCTGATCGCGTCGGCCCTCGGGCCGCCGCCGCCCTGGATGATCGAGCGGGGCCG
>CP070734.1:903834-909772 GCA_020347605.1 Deltaproteobacteria bacterium
GCGCCATGCCCCGGCCGATCCACCCCCTCTTCGGTCCTCTCGCGGCGGCGAGCCTCCTCAGGCTGCGAGCGGGAACGACGCGCGTGGTTCGCGGCCTGCTGGTGCTCGCACTCGTCGCCGGCTGCGGCGCCGAGGTTCCCGGGCCGACCAATGCCGTGCTCGTCAGTGTGGATACCTTGCGCGCCGATCGCCTCGGCGCGTACGGCTACGGGGCCGCGCGCACTCCCGAACTCGATGCTCTTTCCGATCGGTCGATTCGCTTCGAGCGGGCGTACGCGCACTCTTCCATGACGCTTCCGTCCATCGCCACACTGCTCACAGGGCGGCTGCCGGCGGAGCACGGCGTGGAGAAGAACGGCATCAGGCTGAACGATCGCTGGCCGACTCTCGCGACGCGCCTGCGCGAGGCGGGCTTTGCAACTGCGGGCTTCATCGGGAACTTCACGCTACGACCCGCCAACAATTTGTCCCGCGGCTTCGACCGCTATACGCGCGACTATGGAGGCCGGGAGTCGAACCGCGGTACGCCCGAGAACCTCGGAGCGACGCTGAACGAGCAGGCCATCGCGTGGCTCGACGCCCGAGATCGGAGCCGGCCCTTTTTTCTCTGGATCCATTACCAGGAGCCGCACGGACCCTATACACCGTCCAGCTACGACGAGGTGGCGGCGGCCGAGCCCGGCGTGGTGTTGGCCCAGAGCCCTTCGCAATCCGGCCGCGGAGCGATCCCCCGCTACCAGTGGCTGGGCCACGGGCGGCTCTCCGAGTACAGCGCACGCTACGACGGCGAGGTCTCCGACGTCGACCTTCACCTGGGAAGGCTGGTGCGCGCCCTCGAGGAGCGAGGGTTGCTGGAAGACACGCTGCTCGTATTCACCGCGGATCACGGCGAGGCCTTCGGCGAGGAAAATCTCTACGCTGCCCACGGAGAAGGGCTCGGAGAAGCCCTGTTGCGCGTGCCGCTGTTGCTACGGGTGCCGGGCGTCGAACCCGCCGTGCGGCGGGATGTCGTTCGCCTGCTCGACGTCGCACCGACCGTCCTCGAGCTACTGCGGGTCGAGGCTCCCGATCTTCCGGGAGAGTCGCTGCTGCGCGCGAGTGGCGATCGTCCGGTCGTCGCCCAGGTCCGGAGCGTCGGGGCTCGTTGGCGGAGCGCGCGCGACGGCGATTTTCGGTTGGTGGAATCGAAATCCGGGAGGATGGAGCTCACCCGGCTTCGGGGTGAGGCCTCGCCAGAAGAGGAGCAACGAGCGCGCGACTCTCTGGCCGCCCTACTCGAGCGCGACGCTCCCTGGATCGCGGAGACAACCCCGACTCGGCCACTCACATCCGCTGAGCGTGAGGCCCTGCAGGCCCTGGGATACCTGGACGGAGCGGCCGACGCGCCGCACTGAGCGCCCCTGCGTCGAACCACGCTCCGCAGGAAGAAGCACGAGGACCATCCGGGTCGTGCGAGACCGCGTCACTCGTGCTTGGGAACGCGGCAGACAATCGGGTCTTCGTCCTCGACGACCGGTGGACCGCAGCGGGCCATGGAGCCCGGCCTACCGCTTCCCCCTGCGGAGATGTGTCGGAACGTCTGGTGATCGGAGGTAAACGCGCGCTTCAACTTCCTTCCATGATGGCGGCCGACCCCGCCGTGCGAGTTTGGGGCCTACGTTCCCGGTCTCGGGCCGTGTGCCCGCGCGTCCTCAGCTCGCGCGTTGCACGGCGGCGCCTGCGGCCGGGAGACAGGAGCTTCCATCCTTCCATTCGCGCTCGAGCCCGCTCGCGTGCGGCATCCTGGTGGCGGCGATCCTGGGCTCGGACCGTGTGGATGTGACGAGGGTCGACGTCGCGCAGCTTCGGCCCGGGCCCGGCGGCGCGGGCGCGCGTCACGGCTTTCAAGCGGCACCATGTAGACCGACCTTGCCCCGTCTCCCACCGGGGACCAGGTGTGGTATTCGATCGGGTGTGCGAACGGTCCTCTGGCGAGCGGGTGCAGCCCCGGAGTCGGGCTCTCGGGGCAGCGGGCGTCTACTGCAGACGCTCCTGGTCGCGGTCGCGCTCTCGAGCTGTACGCCCGCGACGCCTCCGTCGCTCCTGCTCTTCGTGCTCGACACGACGCGTCGCGACGCCGTCTCCGCCTATGGGGAGTGGGCGAACACGACCCCGACCCTCGACGCCCTGGCCGCCGATGGGCTGCGCTATGCGCACGCCTACGCGCAGGCGCCCTGGACGCTCCCATCGCACGCCACCCTCTTCACGGGGCTGCTTCCCGCCGAGCACGGCGTGAACTGGCGCCGCACGATGGCCTCCGACGACCTGGTCACACTCGCCGAGGTTCTGGCCGACGCGGGCTACGAAACGGCCGCCTTCTCGGAGAATCCCTGGGTGGGTCCCGCGGCGAATCTCGTTCAGGGCTTCGAACACTACGCGCGAATCCGCCCGGGCCCAACGGGCCTCGAGGAAGCGCTCTCGGCCTGGCTGGCGGGACGGCGCTCCCAGCGTCCCATCTTCCTGTTCGTCAACGTGCTCGACGCGCACTACCCGTATCGCGGCGGGGGAAACGCCAGGTTCCTGCCGCCGGAAGTGGGCCTCTTGGCCGCGCTGCGCTTCCCACAGGACGTGGAGGACTACCTGTGCACCGCCCGCCGACGCCGGGCGGCGCTTCGCGTCCTGCGCGGCCTGTATCTGGGCGACGTCTCGGGTGCGGATGCGAAGCTCGGTCGCGTGCTCGAGCTCCTGCGCGATGCGGACGCGGCGCGGAGCTGGATCCGCGTCGTCACGTCGGATCACGGCGAGCACTTCGGCGAACACTCGCTGGTGAGCCACCAGTTCAGCGTGCGCGAGGGGGTGTTGCGCGTGCCGCTGGTCGTGCACGGCCTTCCCGACGTGCGACCGGCGGTGATCCAGGAGCCGGTCCAGCTGGCGGACGTCATGCCGTCTCTGCTCCACTGGGCGGGGGTTCCGGCGCCCGCGGGCCTGCGCAGCCGCGTGCTGCCGTCCGTCGCCGACGCGGAGCTGCCTCCGAGGGCGATCGTGGCGGAGTTCGCAGAGCCCGAGGCCCCGGCGCTCGGAACCGAGTCCGACTTCTCGCGCAAGGCTCGCCGGCGCTGGCGCGCAGTGCGTGTCCACTGCGAACCCGAGGACCGCGTCTTCGGGGCGATGCGCGCGCTGGTTCGCTACCCGATGAAGCTCGTCTGGTTCGAGCGGCATCCTCCGCAGCTCTACGACCTCTCGCAGGACGACGGCGAGCAGCGCGACCTCGCGGCCGAACGTCCGCGGCTGCTGGAGGAACTCGTCGCCGAGCTCGACCGCGTCGTGGAGGACGCCGCCCGGGTCGCGCCCGGCGTGCCGCCGCCCACCCCGATGGACGCGGACACGCTGCGGGAACTCGAGGCGCTGGGCTACCTGGAAGCCCCGTGATCGGCGGCGAAGCGGACGGCGGCGCGTACGAGACGGTGCTCCGCGGCTGCATCGCGAAGGCCGCGCCCGCGCTCGTGGTCGACCGGCGCGCGTCGCGCCGTCCCGAGCCGCATCGTGTCGAGGGCGGCCGGGGCACGACCCTTGCGGCGCGAGACCCATGCTAGGATCCGACAGGAAGTCGGCTCGCCACGATGCGTCGCCTCCCGGAACTCGCGGCCCTCGTCGCTGCCCTCGTGGTCGGGGGCTGTGCCTCTACCCAGGTCCCTTCCCTCGTCGATCCCGCGGCCCGGTACGGGATCGCGAAGGACGAGCGCAAGCTCATCGCGCTCTCGGACGATTTCGAGGCGGAGCTCTACGAAGAGGGCCGCGTGTTCGAGGATTCCGATCTGCAGGCCTACGTCGACGCGATCGGCTCCCGACTGGTGCCCGCCGCGGCCGGCGAGAAGGTGGCGTTCCGCTTCGCCGTGTTGCGCGACCCGTGGATCAACGCCTTCGCCATGGGCAACGGGGCCATCCTCTTGCACACGGGTCTCCTCGCTCATCTGGAGAACGAGGCCCAGCTCGCGCACGTGATGGCCCACGAGATCACGCACACCGTAGAGCGCCACCAGCTCAAATCGCTGCGCTCCTACCAGAACAAGACCGTCCTCGCGAAGGTCGGGACGCTGATCCTCGCCCCGGTCGCGGCGGTCTTCGGCGGAGGGGGCGGCGCCAGCCTGGCCTCGACGATGGTCCAGCTTGCGCACGCGGCCTCGGTGAGCGGCTACGGGCGCGAGCTCGAGGAGGAGGCCGATCTCCAGGGGATCGTCGCCATCGCAGAGGCCGGCTACCGGACCGAGGAGGCGCCCCGCCTGTTCGCGTTGCTGAACGAAATCGAGGAACCCGGAGCCCTGGCGGCCTTCTTCTACGCGGATCACCCGGCGAACGCAGCACGCGCCGCGTATACGCGCGAGCTCCTGGAGACCGGCCGGGTGCCCCCGAATCCGGAGGGGCAGACGGGGGCCGACGCGTACCGGGATGCGGTCCGAAGCGCCGCCGTCGAGAACATTCGCCTGCGCATCCGCGCGAAGCACTACGCGTTCGCGCTGAAGGAGCTCGAGATCTACCGCGCGCGATACGGCGAGGAGGATCCGGTGCTCCACTACCAGCTGGCCGAGGCGCACCGCCGCATCGCGGAGGATCCGCGCGGTGCCGCGACGGAGGACGCGATGCGCGCGCGCGAGAGCGTGGACGAGGAACGCATCGAAGCCTACCGGGCGCGGGCCGAGCAGGAGCTCGAGATCTCCGCCGCCGAGTACGCGCGGGCGCTGGAGCTCGATCCCTCCATGGCCCTGGCACACCGCGGGCTGGGTCTCGTCGCCTACGATCGCGGCGACCGGGAGACGGCGCGCGAGGAGCTGCAGCGGTACCTCGAAGAAGCGGACCAGATCCGCGATCGGCGCTACATCGAGCGCATCCTTCGGGAGGTGTCGCAATGACCGCTTCCGCGTCGTGCCTCCGATCCGCGGTCGGTCTCGCGCTGACAGGGGCGTTCGTGGTGTTCTTCGCGGGCTGCACGACGACGGTCCGCCAGCATTCCGGGTTCGCAGAGCGGTTCGGGACCATCTCGCACATCGGGGTCATGCCACCCGAAGTGGAGGTCGTGCGCATCGTCTTCCGCGGCGACAACGAGCCGCTGCGAGCCGAGGAGCAGACCATCGAGGAGCGCCTGCCCGGACTGATCTCGCGCCAGCTCGGCGTGAGCGATCGCCCCGTGAACGCCGTCGAGTTCGACGGCGAGATGCTGGCGGAGTTCCCCGACCTGCGTTTCGAGCTGAGTCAGCTTCAGGGCGCGTACGTCGAGGCGCTACACGAGATGTACGAGACCCCCGCCATCTCGACGTCCGAGGCCAAGAAGTACGACCGCACGCTGGGGCCCCAGGTGAACCTGTTCGCGGATCTCGCGGAGGCGGACGCGCTGGTCCTCTGCCACTTCTCGGGGTTCAAGAAGTCGGGCGGCGAACGGGCCGAGGACATCGCCATGACGGTCTTGATCGCGGTCGCAACGCTCGGGAGCGTCATCAACCCGGAGGCCGGCCAGGGCGCCATTCTGCACGTCTCGTTGGTCGACGGAATCACGGGCGACATCCTGTGGTCGAACCGGGTGCAGACGACCGGAGACTTCGAGTCCGGTGGACTCGCGAAGATGGTCGAGAACGCCTTCGAGGAGTTCGGCCGCTGAGCGCGTGAGGCGGCTCGCGGAACGGCGCGGGGCCCGGGGTGGCCGCGCGGGCGTGGCTCATTCCCGGATCCAGAATCTCCGCCCACGCCTCCCCAGCCCCGCGCGGCCCGCCCACGTCCACGCCGCGAAGCCGGCCAGCGCCACGAGCGCAACACCCGCGCCGACCGGGAAGCTCGCGGGTGCGTACGCGAGGCGAACGGCGTGGACGCCGGGCGGGACGAAGACGCCCTGTACGAGGCCGTTCGTCCGCAGGATCGGCGCGGGCTCCCCGTCGACCGCCGCGTGCCAGCCGGGCTGATCGGCCTGGCT
>CP070734.1:909872-915793 GCA_020347605.1 Deltaproteobacteria bacterium
GCGCGGCCTCGATGCGCGGCCTCGCGGAAGAGGCGGGCTTCGCGTACAAGAGCGTCGACGCGGTCGCCGAGGCCACCGAACTCGCGGGATTGTCGCGCCGCGTCGCGCGGCTGACTCCCGTCGGAAACGTGAAGGGGTGAGCTCGGGCACCTACGAATTCGTCGACTCCGTGACGAGCGATCTCTCCTTCGTCGCGCGGGGTCCGAGCCTCGAGGCCGTCTTCGAGGCCGCCGGCGACGCCGTCGCAGCCGCGACGGTCGAGAGCCTCGCGTCGATCGAAGCGCGCACCACGCGCTCGCTCCGCCTCCACGACACGGACCTCGAGGTGCTGCTGCTGCGGTTCGTGAACGAGCTGATCTACCTGCGCGACGCGAAGGGCCTCCTGTTGCGGGCGCAGCGCGTGAGGATCGAGCGCAACGGGGAGATCGAGCTCGCGGCGGAGCTCGTCGGCGAGCGGCTCGACCCCGCTCGACACACACTCGCCTCGGAGGTGAAGGCCGCCACCGCACACGGGCTGCGCGTCGCGCGCGTGGGTGACGGGTGGGAAGCCTCCGTGACACTCGACGTGTGACGAACGGAGCCCGGGCATGACGGACGGGAAGCCGCGCGCGCGATCCCGCGTGCCGCGCGGTCGCCTCGAGCGCCTCGCGCGGATCGGCTGGATGGCGGGCGAGTTCGCGGCGGGCGGCGTCGCCGAGGGCGCGCGCCGGTTGGTGCGATCCACGCCGGAGGACGCGGCGAACGCGTTCCTGACCGTCGCCAACGCCCGCCGGCTGGCCCGCCGCCTGTCGCGCATGCGCGGCGCCGCGATGAAGCTCGGCCAGCTCCTGTCGCTGGAGGGCGAGGACCTGCTGCCGCCCGAATTCGTCGAGGCCCTCGCGGTCCTGCGGTCCGCCGCGGATGCGATGCCCGCCTCGCAGGTCCGGCGCGCGCTGGGTCGCGAGTACGGCAAGGGCTGGGAGTCGCGTTTCCAGCGTTTCGATTTCGAGCCGCTCGCAGCGGCCTCGATCGGCCAGGTTCACGAGGCCACCGCCGCCGACGGCCGCGAGCTGGCGCTCAAGATCCAGTACCCCGGTGTCGCGCGCAGCATCGACAGCGACGTGGACAACCTCGCCACCATGCTGCGTCTGACGCGGATCCTGCCCGTCGGCATCGACGTGTCGGGGATCATCGCGGAGGCGAAGCGGCAGCTGCGGGCCGAGGCCGACTACCACGCGGAGGCGGACAACCTGCGGCGCTACGCGGCGCTTCTCGAGGGCGATCCCGAGCTCATCGTCCCGGCGGTCCACGACGACTTCACGACGAAGCGCATCCTCGCGATGGAGTTGATCCGCGGCCGACCCTTCGATGATCTGCGCGGCGCCGAGCATCCGCAGGCGCTCCGGAACGCAGTGGGCGCGACGCTGCAACGGCTCATGTTCCGCGAGCTGTTCGAGTTCCGCTTCATGCAGACGGATCCCAACTTCGCCAACTACCTCTTCCTGCCGGAAGCTCGGAAGGTCGCCCTGCTGGACTTCGGCGCAACGCGGGAGATCCCGGACGCGCTCGCGCAGCTCTATCGCCGGCTGTTTGGCGCCGCGCTGGCGCGCGACCGGCGCGCCCTGCGCGCGGTCGCCGTCGAGATCGGGTTCACCGCCGACGATGAACGCCCGGAGCGCATCGAGGGGCTGCTGGATCTCATCCTGCTCGTCTGCGAGCCGCTGCGACACCGCGGCGTCTACGACTTCGGAGCTTCCGATCTCGCCGTGCGCGCGCGCGACGCGGGCTTCGAGCTCGCCTTCGGACGCGGTTTCCTGAACGCGCCCCCCCCGGAGACCATGTTCCTGCACCGCAAGCTGGCCGGCACCTTCTTTCTGTGTGCTCGCATCCGGGCGCGTGTGGACGCGCGCTCGATCCTCGAGCCGTTCCTGACCGGCACTCCGACGGAGCCACGAGAGGACGGCCCGGGATCTGCGGCGGGTGTCAATCCTCGTCCGACTTGACCGTCAGCACCGGACACGGGGCTACGCGGAGCGTGCGTTCGGCCACGCTGCCGAGCAGCACGTGCGCGAGTCCGGTGAGCCCGCGGGTCCCCATCACGATCAGGTCCGCGCCGAGCTCCTCGGCAGCCTCGCAGATCCCCGCCGCGGGCGAGGCCTGCACGAGATGCGACTCCAGCTTCACGCCACTGTCCCGCACCGCCGCCAGCGAATCCTCGAGCTTGCGCGCGGCCTCCTCGCGCAGCGCTTCGAGGAGCGTCTCCGGAATCTTCACCGGATAGGGCGAGTTCAGGGCCAGCGGCAGCGCATACGCGTGCAGCACGTGCACGGTGGCGCCGGAGTCCTGCGCCATTCGCACCGCCAGCTTCAGGGCCGCCGACGCGTGGGACGAGAAGTCCATGGGGACGAGGATCGATTGGAAGTGACTCATCGGGGGCCTCCAGGTGGCTTCCAGTGCCGCGGGACGCGCGGCATCAGGCGGGCATCGACAGGTCCATCACCTGCGGCTGCACCAGCCGCTGGTAGTCGTCCATGCGCAGGCGGATCGCATCTTCGTGCGTACCGGCGTTGAACGTGATGTGCTCGTCACCCATCATCTCGGAGCTGACGTAGACGGGCAATCCGTAGAGGTTTCCGAAGGGCGGCTCGGCTCCAACGTCGCAGTCCGGGCACAGGTCCACCATCTCCTCCTCCTTGGCGAGACCCACATCCGTTGCGTTCAGCGCCGTGCGCAGGTGATCCCAGTTCACGCGCCGATGCGCCGGCAACACCACCATCGCGTAGCGACCGTCGATGCAGGCGAACACCGTCTTGGCGAATTCGATGCCCGGCGTGTGCGTATCGTGTGCCGCTTCCTGGGCCGTGTAGTCGGCGGCGTGGTGGATCACCTCGTATTTGACCGAGTTCTCATCCAGGAAGTTCGTCAATTGGGCGCAGGGACCGGCCATGGCACTCCTCCTTGTCCTCGCCGACCGGCGCCCGGCGGGGCGCCGACTCAGCCCTCCCAGGTCACGCGCAGAACGTTTCCCTCTTTCGTGTACTCGTAGTTCACGGTTCCCTGGCACGCGCGCCGCAGCGCCTGTCCGATGTTGCGCGCCAGGTGCATGTCGGTGGTGGTGACGACGATGCCATCTTCTCCTTCCTCCGTCTCGATGATTCGCTTGAGCGGGTGGTTGGACTTCTCGCGCGCCTCGATGTTCTGGATCAGGTGCAGGATCTCGTCCCGCCGTGCGTCGAGAAGGCGACCGCGCACCTCCACGTAGCCAGCCGGATAGCGGTCGGCGACCCGGCGGCACGCGGGGCACATGGTGCGGGGCGCGTCGAAGGCGGCCGTGCCCCAGCGCCAGCGGCCGCGTCGAAACACCGCCTCGCACTCCGGGCACACGGTCGGGTCCGGCAGCTTGCCCCGCGACTTGTAGGTATCGTGTTCCCGCTCGCGAATCAGCCGGTCGCGTCGGCGCGGGCCTCCTGCGCCGCTCGTCGCTCTCGTCGCCATCGTCACCTCCCGCTCTCGAATGTGCACGGAATGTGCCGAGCCCTCCCGGCGTCGCACCTCGCCTCGCCACGACGGAAGAACGCGTGGCGTGGCGTCCGGCCACATGGATTGGGGCGCTTCGACACGGTCCATCTCCGCTCGCCGCACGCGCGCGAGTGCTGCGCCCGAACGACCGCTCAGAACGTGTACGTGAGCCGGAGGAACACCTCGTCCCGGTCGCGCACGACGGCCACCGCATTCTCCGAAAAGGTCGAGTAGGCGCCCCGCCCCACGCGATTGTGAAGCGCGATCGCCTCGAGCTCGGCCTTCTTGTCCTGCCAGCGGCCCCAGAAGATCGCGAAGCCAAACGTGAGCTTGAAGTTCGCGGTGTAGCGATACTCGATCTGCGGCAGGCCCGCGCCCGAGTTCGACTCGAAGTCGTACACGAACGTGACCCGGGGCGTGAGCCGATCCTGGAAGTAGCCGGTCTCGGCCGTCAGCGTCGTCAAGACGTTGTACGGGCCGTTGCTGGGCATGCTGCGGCGGTAGCCGTCCACGTACTGGAAGAACCACTGCGTGTTGAAGAAGAAGGTGCGGCTCTCGTTGAGGAAGTGGATCCAGGTGGGCCGGTCGACGGAGATCGTCAGGTTGTACTGGTCGATCTTGCGGATGCCGTCCAGCTGGTCCCAATCGGTGATCGGAATTCCGCCGACCCGCGTCGCCTCGAAGCCCCAGTTGGTGCCGGTGCGGTCCTCCGCGAAGTCCATCGAGAAGCCGATGACGTTGCGCTTCTCGTAGCGCAGCACCGACTGACCCCCGCCGTGCCAGGCGAAGTCGCGGCGCCCGAAGGTTCCGCTGCCGGCGGCTCGGCGATCCTGCCGCCGCATGCCGCTGATGTTGTAGAACGCCTGGATGTTGTCGCAGTACTGCGGCGTGACGAGCGAGCACTTGGCGCCGTCGTCGGCGGTGCCCGGAATCCCGTCCGGGCCCGACGGCAGGATCGAGACGTCGGTGGAGTCGCTCGGGTTGCCGCCCTGGGAGAGCAGCGTCTCTCCGTCCCACGACTCGATGTTGTCGAACTCGTCGGGATCGGACGGATCGCCGGACAGCGCCACCAGCGCCACCACCATGTTCCAGGAGAGCGCGGCGAGCTCGCTGCGGAAGACCTGTCTCTCGCCGTGCTCGAGGAAGGCCACCGGATGGATGAGGGTCCGGGCTCCGGCACAGCCCGCGACCGTATTGTCGACGCAGCCGTCCAGCGTCGGGTCGTAGCCCGGGTCCAGCGGTCCCCGGCTGCCCGGAATCATCACCACCCGGCCGGTCGCCGGGTCGAAGCGCGTGGCGACGGGAGGACCGGGCGAGAAGCCCGTCGTGCCGGGCAGCGCGACGCCCGGCACGTCGGTCCGGAAGTCGTACAGCGACGCGCCCGCGACGCTCGGAAACGACTGCATCAGCACGCTCGCCTCGGCGTTGAGCAGATCGAGGCCCTCCAGGTCGCAGTTGGTGCCGTAGAACGGGCCGCAGCCCAGCAGCGCCTCCTGCTCGTCGGTGAGCCGGCGCGAGAGCGTGCCGGCCCGGAAGGGATGCGAGCCCACGGGCGGTGGCGGTCCGTCCGCCGAGTCCACGTTGAGCTCCGGCAGCACCTGGTCCGCGACCGCATACGTCCAGTCTGGCAGATCCACCAGCGTGGCCAGGATGAAGCCGCCGTCCTGATCCGAACCGGGGCCGAATTGGGAGCCGCCCGCCAGCATCATCGCGACCGCACCCGCAACCGCGAGGGGATCCGTGGCCGGGCTCGCCGACGCCTCGCTGTTGAAGACCGTCTGACCGCATGCGGAGCGGTCCAGATCGTTGAAGCCGACGCTCGAAGCGCAGATCATCGCGAACACCTGCTGGTTGGCGTGGTGGTTCAAGAGCGGCGAGAGCGCGCGGACCGCCGGATCGCCCGACGACGCCGCGGCCTCGGTCTGCGCCACGTCGACCTCGCCCGTAACCGGGTCGATCACGCCGAGGCAGCCGGAGACGCCCGCTCCGCCGGGATCACACGGCTCACGCGACCCGGCCTGACGCGGCCGGCCGGTCGCCGGATCCACGTTGCGCGAGTAGTTGAAGATCCGGTCCGGGAACGGCGTGTCGTTGTAGCCGTAGAAGTCCATCAGCGCGAAGCTGAAGCGGCTCCAGCGGAACTCGAGGCGCGCGCCGCCCTCCCAGCCCTCCGAGTTCTCCCACGGGTCGGGCGGGCGGTCGATCCCGCCGAGCGCCAGCCCCGTGAGCCCGTGCGCGAACAGGCCGAATGTGATGTTGCAGGCCACGTTCACCGTGTAGGGCTCGCCGCAGCGCCCGAGGTCGGTCGGCTCGAACTGGTCGTAGTTGAACGCGAACTCGAGCCGCACGTCGTCGAGCGGGCCGACCGCGTAGAGCGAGTAGACGAAGCGCGCCGCCCACAGCGAGATGCGCGACTCCTCGAG
>CP070734.1:915893-921809 GCA_020347605.1 Deltaproteobacteria bacterium
GCCTCGAGCTGCGCCAGGAGCTGGTCGACGAAGTGGATGTCCCAGGGTCCCTGCACCTTCGGGATCATGATCACGTCGATGCGCGCGCCCACTGCGCCCACGATCTGCATCACGTCGTCGAGGAACCAGGGACTGTCGAGGCTGTTGACGCGAGTCCAGACACTGCACGGCAGCGCCTGCGCCTTGACGACCTCGATGAAGCCCTCGCGTGCGGCCTCCTTGCGCTCGGTGGGGATGGCGTCCTCGAGGTTGCCGAGCAGCACGTCCACCTGCTCCGCGATCTTCGGCACCTTGTCGCGCATGCGCGGATTCGAGGGATCGAAGAAGTGGATCATCCTCGAGGGGGTGACGGGAATCTCGGCGACCGGGTCCGGGGCTCCGATCGCGAGGGGCTTTCGAAACGATCGCGGGTTGCGCATGGGAGGTCTCCGTGCTCGAGGCCGACACCTTAGCGCGCGGCGGGGCGCGGCGGTACGCTGCGCGCATGTCGGATGTGGATCTCCTCTCCGGTCGCGCCACGGCGGAGGGGACGCGGCGCTACGCCGCGCGCTTCGAACACCTTCCCGAACACTTCCGCAGCCCGGACCGCCTGTATCTGTCGTCGCTCGCGCTGGGGACGCGGCGCGGACGGCCCGGCGGGGTCGACGATCTGCAGTACCGGACGGCCGTGCTCGAGCTCGTGCAGTGCGGCGTGAACGTGGTGAACACGGCGCTCTTCGACCGGTTCCAGACCAGCGAGCGCTGCGTCGGCGCGGCGCTCGGGCGCGCGATCGCGAGCGGTCTCGTCCGGCGCGACGAGGTCGTCGCGGTCACGCGCGGCGGCTATCTCACGCCGGACGCCGAGCGGGCCCGCACCCGCGACGAGGTGCGGCGCCATCTCCACGAGACCTACGTGGCGAGCGGACTCGTCGACCCCGCCCGCGTCGTGAACGGGCTCTACTCGCTCGAGCCGCGCCTGCTGCTGCACCAGATCGAGCGCAGCCGCGCCAACCTGGGCCTCGCGACACTCGACGTCTACTGCATCCAGGAACCGGAGCTCCACCTGCTGGCGCTGGGTCCGAGCGCGTTCCGCAGGCAGCTCGGCGAGGCCTTCGAGACGCTCGAGCGCGCCGTCTCCGAGGGTCGGATCGCGGCCTACGGGCTGTGTACCTGGGAGGGCCTCCTGCTGCCGCACACCGAGCGCGGTCACCTGTCCGTGCTCGACCTCTTCGAGCTGGCTCTCGACGTGGCGGGCGGCGACCACCACCTCCGCGCCATCCAGCTCCCCTTCGGCCTCGCCACCGAGGAGGCTCGCGGGCTCGAGTCGCAGCTCGGGATGCAGGGCCGCGCCGCGTCGGTCCTCGAGGTGCTGCGCGACACGGGGACCTTCGTGATGGGGAGCGCACCACTCCTGGGCGGCCGCGTCCTCGGCCACGTTCCGGAAGCGGTGCGCGACGCCTTCCCGAATCTCACGACCGACGCACAGAGGTGTCTCCAGTTCGCGCGCAGCACCCCGGGCATCACCAGCGCCGTGGTGGGCATGCGCGACGAGCGCCATGTGCGCGAGAACCTGGAGCTCCTGCGCACGCCGCCCGCCGCGCCCGAGACCCTCGAGGCGATCTTCGCGGGGAGCACCGCGGACGCGCTCGAGCGGGCCGGCTGAAGCCGGCGGTCCGACGGCGCGCGGGCCGTCAGTCGGAGCAGCGGCAGCTGGTCTCCTCGACCACGCAGCGCTCGTAGCAGCTGCAGCGCATCCGCTCGTCCAGCGAGGCGCACTCCACCTCCTTGAACCGCAGGTCGCGCAGGTCGCGCACGCGCAGCGAGATGCACGAGGCGCACAGCAGCGCGACCGAAACGAGAGCCAGGGCGAGGGGTCGCTTCATCGATCGTCTCCTCCGGGGTCCAGCGCGCCGCCGGCGCGCCGCCGCCCCGCTGTGCCCGGCCGGCGCTGCACCGAGTCCAGCGCGCGGTCCACCGCGTGCTTGGCCGACGCGGTCGCGCCGCCTCGCTCGTACTGCCGCACGAGGCGCGCTTCGAGCGTGTCGAACAGGCCGTCGACGCCGGCGCCCGGGCGCGCCGGCTCGCGGCCCGAGTTGGGCGCGATCCGGTCGCCGGCCGAGAACAGGCGGATCCAGTGGTCGCTGCGGCGGCCCAGATGCATGAGATCGTAGAAGCGGCGCCCCGGTCGATCGCCGCCGGTCACGAGATCCAGGAGTGCCGCGACGAGCGAGATCGGGCTGAGCAGCAGGTCGCGCAGGCCGTCGAGCGCCAGCTTCGCCTGGAACACCGCCACGTCGCGCAGAAGCTGCCAGCGCGACGGCGCGTCCCGCGCGGCGTCGCGCTGCGCCCGCGGAGCTGCCGAGCCCACCATGCCGCGATCGTAGCATGCGCGGCGAGCCGCCCCGCCCGAAAAACGCTGAGACGGCAGCGCGTTGGGCCGGCCGCCCGGACCGCCGGCCGCGCCCTCTCTGACACCTGCGGCGGCCTCGGGGTACAAATAGGAGATTGGACCCGGCTCATACGCGCGCTTTTCGCTCGTCGCGAGAAGCCGCGCTCGGAGGGCGCCCCCGATGCGATCGCTGGCACTCGTTCCCGCGGCTCTTCTCGTTCTCGCCGGACCGGCTCCGGCCGACGCCCCCGCGGCGACCTACCGGGCCGAGCCGGTGACGCTGCAGAACGCGGAGTCGCTCCTGTTCGGCGGCACCGACGCCGACGGTGGCATCGACGACTGGTACGTCTCGAACGGTGTGATCGAAGCCATCATCGACGACGTCGCGCTTCAGGACGACCTGCCGCCCGGGGTGCCGGCGCCTCCGCGCCAGAATGAAGCCGCGCCGACGGGGGGCAACGTCCTCGACCTGGGGCTCGTGGGCGCCGACAACGACCAGCTCTCGGGGCTCTTCACGATCGGGGGTCTCAGCCTCGCAAACTTCATCGAGTACGACTCGGTCCACGCCTCCACCACCGGCGCGTCGGCGACCGTCACCGTCGAGGGATCCCTGCTCGGCTTCGACCCCATACCGCCGAGCCAGCTGCGCGTCGTCACGGAGTACACGGCGGCGGGATCCGATCCCTTTCTCACGATGACGACCACCGTCACGAACCACAGCGCCGAAATCGCCGCCGGGCTGGGCGGCTTCATCGACGCGGTCGCCTGGACCAGCCGCGCCGTCGTGCCCTTCTCGCCGCTTCGCAACCGCGGCTTCGACCACGCGGCGCTCGACTTCGACAATCTGGCGCTGGCGCTCGAGCTGCCCGCCTTCTCCGCGGGGCCCGGCAACGTGTCGCCCGCGGACGGCGTGCTCGACCCGCCCAGCGGGCGGGCCGCCGGCGAAGTCGCCTACGGGCTGCTCGGCGTCGAGGTGAGCCGCGACCCGGGCACCGGCGATCCGCCGGTCGTGACGCCGGTCAACACGCTGTTCGGCGTGAGCAGCAATCTCGTGACGGCGTTCGGCAACCTGCCGGCCGGCAACCAGCTGCCGCCGGGCGCCTCGCTGGTCTACGAGCGGCGCCTCTACGTCGGAAGCCGCAACGACGTCGCGAGCGTCGCGAACCCCATGCTCGAGGAGCTCGCGGGTCGGCTCGGCTTCGTCACGGGGACACTGTCCGGTGACGTCGATGCGGCCGACGCGCGGGACGTCGCGGCCAGCGTGATCGCCACCCGCACGGGTGGGCCGCCCATCGCCGCGTTTCCGGACGGGACGCCCCTCACCCACTTCCGCACCGATGCGGACGGGTCGTTCGCGGGCGTGGTGCTGCCGGTCGGAACCTACGCGCTCGAAGTCCGCGCGCCCGAGCGCGATCCCGTCACGGTTTCGGGCGTCGTGGTCGCCGCCGGCAGCGACACCGCCGTCCCGATTCCGCCGCTCTCGGCGCTCGGCACGCTGCGCTTCGCGGTTCGCGAGCAGGTCCAGGGGGGATCCGATCCGCTGGTGCCGGCCCGCATCACCGTGAAGGGACTCTCGGGCACGCCGGATCCGCGTTTCCGGTACGACTTCGAGGCGAACCTGATCCAGGCGGACCAGAGCCGCGAGGACCTGCGGCCGGAGACGTTCGCGGGCGGTCCCGCGCAGGCCAACATCGTGTACCTCGCCGACGGAACCGGCGAGGTGCAGCTGCGCCCGGGACGCTACGAGGTGTTCGCCACGCGCGGCCTCGAGTACACGCTCCAGCGCGCCGAGATCACCGTGCGCGCCGGCCGCAGCGTGTCGAAGACCTTCCGCCTGCGCCGGGTCGTGGACACGGCGGGTGCGATCTCTGCCGACTTCCACATCCACTCGGCGCGCAGCCTCGACAGCTCCGCCACGCTGCTCGATCGCGTCGGCAGCTTTGCGGGGGAGGGCGTCGAGGTGATGGTGAGCACCGATCACGACTACCACGTCGACTACGCCCCCGTGATCGCCGAGCTGGGGCTCGGATCGCTCGTCACCTCGATCGTCGGCAACGAGGTCACCGCCTCGCTGCCCAATCCGCCGCGCTATCCCGACTCGTACGGGCACATCAACGCCTGGCCGGTGCCGGTGCTACCCCTGGCGCGCCGCGATGGCTCGATCGACGAGGAGTACGTGGCGCCGAACTTCATCTACAGCCGGCTGCGCAGACAGGGCGCGCAGGTGATCCAGTACAACCACCCGCGCGCGGGTCTCTCCGGGCTCACGTCGATCGGCTTCTTCAACAACTTCGGGTACGACCCGGCGCTCCCGATCGACGTCGCGCCGAACGACCTGCTGCTCGACGACGACGTGACCGGCTCCTCCGGCGTGCCGAACCCCGACGGCCTGCGCAACATCGACTTCGATGCGATGGAGATCGCCAACGGCACCAACGTTCGCCGCTACCTCGAGGTGCGCGACGATTGGTTCTCGCTCCTGAACCAGCGGAACCGGCCCGTGAGCGGGGGGCCGGTCCCCTTCATCGTGGGCACGGCCGTGTCCGACTCGCACCGCGTCGCAACCGACGAGGCGGGCTACTCGCGGACCTTCGTCGGCGGCTCGGGCGACGACCCGTCGGCGCTCGACGTGGCGACGTTCAACGCCAACATCCTGGCTGGCAACATGACCGGCTCCTCGGGTCCGTTCGTCGAGTTCTGGCTCGAGGACGAGACGGGCGCGCGCGCAGGCCTGGGCGAGACGTTCGTGCCGGCGTCGTCCGCGCTGTCGCTCGCGATCCGGGTTCAGGCGGCCCCCTGGCTGCCCGTCGACGAGGTGCGCATCTACGCCAACGGATCCCTCGAGCGCAGCTTCGACGCCTCGACGGCGCCCGCGGTGCAGGCGGGCCCGAAGAATCCGTTCTCGGCCGGTCGCAAACGGATCGTCCGTTTCGACGCGTCGGTCCCCGTCACCGTGAGCCGGGACACCCACTTCGTGGTCGAGGCGGGCGCGGTCCTCGCGCCGCTCGCCCCCGTCGACGAGATCGTGAACAAGATCCAGCCCGGCCTGCGGCCCGTCGCGTTCACGAATCCGATCTTCGTCGACCTCGACGGCGACGGCTTCGACCCGCCGGGCCTGTCTGCGACGGCGGCCGCCGCGCGGCGCGCGCGCGCGGCCGATGCGCTCGACGCCGAGGCGCGCGAGGAGATCCAGCACCACCTGCCGATCCACAAGATCCGGATTCCGCAGCGCGCCGCGGACGCGGCGCGCGAGCGGCACTCCGGTCGGTAGCCGCCGTCTCGCCGTGCGCGCGCGACCGGTTCGCGGTTCGCGTCCGAGGCGGTGCGCGCTGGCCGCGCTCGCGGGCTGGTGCGCGCTCGCCGTGCCGGCGGCGAGCGCGACGGCGCACTGGCTGCAGCCCGAGCAGGTCGCCGCGCGGCTGCGGGCGCCGGAGCTGCGCGAGGCATTCGGCATCGTGGCGGTGGAACGCAGCCCGGACCTGCCGCGGCTGCTGATCGTCCGCGTCGACGCGCGCTGGAGCCGGGCGGGCCGCGCGGCGCGCCGCGCG
>CP070734.1:921909-927814 GCA_020347605.1 Deltaproteobacteria bacterium
CCCTTGCGCAGGCCGCGCGAGGCATGGGTCCCGATCCCGACGATGTCGAGACCGTTCTCCGTGCGCTCCGCGACCACGGCGCAGATCTTCGTGGTCCCGATGTCCAGACCTACGATCAGGTCCTCGTTCCGAGCCATCTCACCCCCCCTGCGGACCGCCGGCCTAGCCAGATCGTTCCGCCGTGGACGTCGGCGCGCCTCCGCGCCCCGACGCCGCTTGTTCCGCCCCGTTTCGGGGCGGCACGCCCTCCAGGACCACCTGGTCCTGGAAGCGAAGATCGATCCGCGAGGCGGCGGCGGTCTCGGGCCGCCGCGCGCCGAGCAGCTCGGCGAAGCGCGCCAGCTTCGCGTCGAACGCATCGCGTCCGAGCACCGCGTGCGCCGCGCTGCCGCGCTGCCGGAAGGAGAAGCCCGCGGGATCCGCCGCCGGTGCGATCGCGATCTCCTCGGCCTCCGGGATCCCGAGCGCCGCGATGGCGCCGATCAGCGCGACGGCCGTCGCGAGATCCGCGTTGGGCTCGTCCGGCGTCGCCGCGTCTGCCCCCACGATGCGCGGCAGCGCGGCCACGTCGGACGGCGCTGCGGCCGCGAACGGAACGCCCTCGCGGTCGACGAGCCGGGCCGGCGCAGCGCCCGCGAGGATCGCGACCGGCACGCGCTCCGTGACCCGCACCAGGAGCGTGGACGGGGGAAGCCGTAGCGCCCGCGCGCGCGCGACCCAGGGATGGGCGCGCACGCGCTGCTCGACGGCCGCGACGTCCACGTCCACGAGCGAGACCCCCGCCTCGAGCCCCGCGCTGCGCGCGATCTCGGCCGGCGTCACGCGCCGCACGCCCTCCACGGCGATCGTCTCCAGGACGAGGCTCTGCCCGCGCAGGGCGGTCCGCGCCTGGTCGCGCAGCGCGGGCGCTAGCCACGCGGCCGCGAGCAGCGCGGCGGCGATCGCCGCGGCGGCCAGCAGGAGCGGCGCGCGCACCCGGCGGGGCGGCGCGGTCTGGCCCCGGCGCGCGCGGACCCGCGCCAGATGGTCCCGGGCGCGATGGCGTCGGCGCGCCGCCTCCAGCGCGAAGCGCGGCGGTTGTCCGCGCCCGACCGGGCCGCGTCGCCGACCGTCGTTCCGGAAGCGCTTCGTCACCGCGTCCTCCCCACGATCGCGACCTCCGTCTCGAGTTGGATCCCGGTGCGCCTCGAGACGGCCTCGCGCGCGCGCTCGATCAAGCCGAGCACGTCGGACGCCGTCGCCCCGCCCCGGTTCACGATGAAGTTCGCGTGGATCTTCGAGATCTCGGCGCCGCCGATCCGGCTGCCCTTCAGGCCGGCTTCTTCGATCAGGCGCCCGGCGAAGGCGCCCGGCGGATTCTTGAAGACCGAGCCGCAGGAGGGCGCGTGCAGCGGCTGGGTCTCGGCGCGTCGCAGGAGATGTCGCTCGATCTCCTTGCGGACCGACTCGGGCTCGTCGAGTCGCACCGCGAACAGTCCGCTCAGGAAGACCGAGCCGGGCGCGAGACCCGTGAGCGACCGGTACCGGAACCGCAGCGACGCGCGGGGGATGCGGCGCAGGTGCGCGCCGGTCGGGCTCATCACCTCGACCTCGCGCACGGTGTCCGCGACCTCGCGCGCCGGGATGCCGGCGTTCATGGCGAGCCAGCCCCCGACCGTGCCGGGAATCCCCGCGCCGAACTCCAGGCCCGCGAAGCCGTTGGCCACGCAGAACTTCGCGACCCGGTTGTGCGAGACGCCGGCCTCGGCGCGCAGCATCGCGCCCGGCCGGGCCTCGAGGCGCCCGAAGTGCTGGAGCCGGATGACGACGCCGTCGAGGCCCTCGTCCCGCACCAGCGTGTTGAAGCCGCCGCCGAGCACGCGGTGCGGGATCCCGAGCGACGCGCAGGCGGCGAGCAGCTCCGCGAGCTCGTCGCGCCCGGCCGGGGTGGCGAGCGCATCGGCCGGGCCGCCCACGCACAGCGACGTGTGTCGCGACATCGGCACGTCGAAGCGGATCCGATCGCCGAGAAGGTCCTCGAGTCTCCGGCGCGCGCGCGTCGCGATCACGACGCCTCCGCTTCGAGCTGCTCGAGCAGCAGCGGGCCCAGCGTCGATATGTTCCCGGCGCCGAGCGTGAGCACGAGATCGCCGGCCTCGAGCTCCGGTGCGAGCTCCCGCGCGACGGCGGCGAGGTCGGCCACGTGGCGCACCGCGCGGTGCCCGTGCGCGCGCATCGCGTCGACGAGCGCCGTGGCCTCGACGCCCGGAATCTTCTCCTCACCGGCCGCGTAGATCTCGGTGATGACGACCACGTCGGCATCGTTGAAGGTCGTCGCGAACGCATCGAACAACGCGCGCGTGCGCGTATAGCGGTGCGGCTGGAAGACGGCGATGACGCGCCCCGGATGCAGCCCGCGCGCTGCCGCCAGCGTCGCGCGAATCTCGGCGGGATGGTGCGCGTAGTCGTCGACGACCCGCACGCCGCGGGCGGTGCCCTTGTCCTCGAAGCGTCGCTCGATGCCCAGGAATCCGTCCAGCGCGTCGGCGGCGACGCGGAACGGCACGTCCAGCTCGAAGGCGACCGCCAGGGTCGCGAGCGCGTTCGAGACGTTGTGGTGCCCCGGCAGGCCCAGCCGGACGGCGCCCAGCCGCTCGCCGCGATGCCGCACCCGGAAGCGCATGCCGTCCGACTCCACGGTGACGTCCTCCGCCACCAGGTCCGCCTGGGAGGAGAACCCGTAGGTCGTCGTGCGGCGCGTCATGCGGGGCACGATGGCCTGCACGCCCGGGTGATCGAGGCACAGAACGGTCAGGCCCCAGAAGGGCACGCGATTCGCGAAGGACACGAACGCCTCGCGCAGCGCCTCGACGCTGCCGTAATGGTCGAGGTGCTCGGGATCGATGTTCGTGATGACCGCGATCACCGGCGCGAGTCGCAGGAACGAGCCGTCGCTCTCGTCCGCCTCGGCCACCAGCACGTCGCCGCGTCCGAGCCGGGCGCCGGTCGGGTCGACGCCGGCGGCCAGCACCCGGCCGCCGATCACGGCCGTCGGGTCGAGGCCGGCGGCGTCGAGCACGTGCGCCACGAGCGAGGTCGTGGTGGTCTTGCCGTGGCTGCCGGCCACGGCGATCCCATCCTTGAGGCGCATCACCTCGGCGAGCATCTCCGCGCGCGGGATCACCGGGACCTTGCGCCGCTCGGCCTCCAGGATCTCCGGGTTGGAGGCGCGCACCGCCGACGAGTAGACGACGACGTCGGCATCGCGCGCGTGTCGCGCGCGGTGTCCGATGCTCACCTCGAGGCCGAGCTGGCGCAGCCGCTCGACGGTCGCGCCCGCCTTCTGGTCCGAGCCGGATACGCGGTAGCCCTGGTTGTGCAGCAGCTCGGCCAGGCCGCACATGCCGATGCCGCCGATGCCGACGAAGTGGATGTGTTGGATCTTGCGGAACACGGCGAAACCCCTCTAGACGCGCGCGTCCATGACGAGCGTTCGACACTCCTCCGCGATCGCCTCGGCCGCCCGCGGGCGCGCCCGCTGCGCGGCGCTGCGCTGCATGGCCAGCAGCTGTTCGGGCTTCTCGAGGATTCCGAGCAGCGTCTCGACGAGGTCCGCGGCTGCGAAGCGGCGCGGATCGAACATGCGCGCGGCGCCCGCCTCGACGAGCTGACGGGCGTTCGCGCTCTGGTGATCGTCTGCGGCATGTGCCAGCGGCACCAGCAGCGCGGGGAGGCCGGCCAACGCCAGCTCCGCGATCGAGAGCGCGCCGGCCCGACACAGCGCGAGGTCGGCCCAGCGATACCGCGCCGGCATGTCGGGCTCGAACGCCACGACCTCGGCGTGAACGCCCGCGTCCGCGTACGCCGCCGCGACGCGATCGCGATCCGCGGCGCCGCTCTGGTGGAAGACCTGGAGCGCGCTGTCGCGCAGGGCCGGTGCCGCCTCGATCATGGCCTCGTTGAGCTGGCGCGCGCCCTGGCTGCCACCGAACACGAGCAGGCGGAAGGGCGGCTCCAGGGCGCGCCGGGGCGCTGCGGCGTGAAACGCGTCCCGCATGGAGCGCCGCAGGGGCACGCCCAGGCAGCGGACGCGCGCCGCGCGCCGCGCGCCCCCGAACGCCGTCGTGGCACCCTCGAAGCCCACGAAGATGCGCGCGGCCACGCGCGCGGCCAGTCGGTTCGTGCGGCCCGGCTGCGCGTTGGGCTCCACCACGACGATCGGCACGCGCAGCGGCACGGCGGCGAGCACCGCCGGCACCGCCGCGTAGCCCCCCACCGAGATCACGAGCTGCGCCCGCGCCCGGTGCAGCACGCGCCCGGCGCGCAGCGTGGTGGGGACGAGGGCGGCGACGGCCGCGGCGCGCGCCAGCGCGCGCGTGCCGACGGCCTGGCGGCTCGGCAGCGTCACGAGCTCGAAGCCCGCCTCGGGCACGAGCCGCGTTTCGAGACCGCGCGTCGTGCCGAGAAACAGCACCGACTCGCCGAGCGCCGCGAGCTCCTCGCCGAGCGCGAGCGCCAGCGTCACGTGCCCCCCCGTACCGCCGCCGGCGATCACGAAACGGCCGCGCGCGCCGGCCTCCGCCGTTCGCGACCGGCGCGGCGCGTCGTGCACGCCGGTCATCGGACGCGGCCCATTGCGAGGACGCCGCGGCGCTCCGCGCCCGCGACGTGCCGCGCGGGACGCGTGGCGCGCGCTGCGCCCAGCAGGACCCCGACCGCGGCGAAACACACCACGAGCGAGGTTCGGCCGTACGACAGGAAGGGCAGGGGCAGCCCCTTGGTGGGCAGCATTCCCGTCACCACCGCGGCGTTCACGGCGGCCGGTACGGTGAGCAGGGAGGTCATGCCGAACGCGGCGAGCAGCGCGAAGGGATCCCGCGCGCGCATCGCGATGCGCGTGCCCGCCACCAGGAGCGCCGCGAACGCGCCGAGCACGACGAGCACGCCGACGAGACCCAGCTCCTCGGCGACGACGGAGAGGATGAAGTCCGTGTGCGCCTCGGGCAGGTAGAAGAGCTTCTGTCGCGAGTCGCCGAGTCCCACGCCGAACAGACCGCCGTGCCCGAACGCGGCGAAGGACTGCACCAGCTGAAAGCCCGGGCCCTGCGCCGTCTCCCACGGATTCAGGAATCCCGTCCAGCGCGCGAGGGCGTACGCGTTCCGCCCGACGTAGAGCAGGAAGACCGTCGTTCCCGCCAGCACGCCCGCGACGAGGAAGCGCAGCGGCGTGCCGGCCACGAAGAGCATCAGGCCCGCGCCGAGCAGCACCAGCACCGCGTTCCCGAGGTCGGGCTGCAGCAACAGCAGCGCGGCCGGGATCGCGGCGAGCGCGGCGGGCAGGGCGACATCTCGAAGCTGCGGCGTTCGCGGCCGGCGGCGCGAGAGCACCGCGGCCAGCGCGAGGAGCGTGGCCCACTTGGCGATCTCGGCGGGCTGGAAGCGAAACGCCAGCCCGGGCAGCTCGAGCCAGCGCCGGGCGCCGTTCACGTCGACGCCCGCCACCAGCGTCGCGACCAGGAGCAGCACGCACAGCGTCCAGAGCGCCAGCGCGGCGCCGCGCCAGAACCGAATCGGAATGCGCGCGGCGATTGCGGCCACACCGACCGCCAGGGCGATGGCCGCCACGTGGCGCGTGAAGTACGGCGACAGGGTCGCGTCGAGTGCGAGCGGAGCGCTCGCGCTGTAGATCATCACCACGCCCAGCGACGCGAGCAGCACGATCGCGGCGAGCGCGGCACCCTCGACGCTGCCGCCGGAACGCGCGATGGCGCGCGGCGGCGCCGGGCGCGTCGCACCGGCCCGGGTCCGGCCCGCGGGTTCGCGGCGGCGCGGCCGCCGTTCGGCGCGGCTCATCGCGGCGCTCCCGTCTCGGCGCCGCCGGCGAGCGCGCGCGCAGCCGCTGCGAATCGCTCGCCCCGCTCCGCGA
>CP070734.1:927914-933805 GCA_020347605.1 Deltaproteobacteria bacterium
GCGCCGCAGTCTAGCCCGGGCGCCTTGACCGCGCGCACCGACGGCGCGACCCTTCGAGGGTCGGGCCCGCGCCACAGCGGCCGCCGGTGCGACGATCGGAGGACAGGACCCATGTTCGGCGGACGTTTCGGCCTGACCGAGATCCTGGTGATCCTCGCGGTGGTGCTCGTGCTCTTCGGCGCGCGTCGGCTGCCCGAGATCGGCTCGGGTCTCGGAAAGGCGATTCGGAACTTCAAGTCCGGGCTCACCGAAAAGGACGAGCTCGAGGCGGAGAAGAAGGAAGAGATCACGGAGGGCAAGACGCCGTCGTAGCCGCTCGCGACGGGCCCTCGCCCAGGGCGGGGGGGCCCGGCCCGGCACCCGCCGCAGCCGCTGCCGCTACGGTGCCGCCGAAACCACCTCCAGTGTAAAGCGCGCCGCATCCGGCGGCAGCGATTCGAAGACCGCCTCGAACTCCAGCTCGTCGACCGGCTGAAGCGGCATCTGCGCCAGCTCTACGGCCCGCGCCTCGATCTCGCGGCGCAAGTCGTCGGGATGCGCCTCGCGGAGCTGCTGCTCCGGCAGACGCGGCGCGGCAAGGGATCGTGCACCTTTGATCGGTGATCCGTCCGCGTCCACCAGGTTGACCTGGATCAGGGCTCCCGCTGCGCGCGTCTGCGGGCCACCGTTCCGCAGGCGCCCGGAGACCACGTAGAGGATGCCGCCCAGCGCGTTCTCGACGAAGCGACCCTGAACCGACTCGACGCGCAGTCCGGCCAGCTCGACGGCTCCGGAAGACGCCGCGGGCGTGCGCGGCGCAGCGCCGTGTACGATCAGCGCGAGCAACCCGACGGTCGCGAGCCAGCCGATGGCGTTCACCGCGAGCGACGGCCTCGGCGACGCGTGGCGTGTGGCGTCGACGGGGTCTTCGGACGCCGTCTGGCTCGAGACCTCCGCGCGGGTGCTGAGCGCGATGCGGCCGATCGCGACCTTCGCCTTCTCCCCGGCGTCGCCCGACCCGGCCGAGCCCCCGGAAGCCGACGGCAGCTCGAACCCACTCGACGCCCCCGCCGCGGAGAGATCGTCGGGCGCAGCAGCGCCGTCGGGATCGTCGCTCAGCAGGTTCCAGCTCTCGGGATTACCGATCTCGTCGAGCGAGTTCTCCGCGCTCGAAGGCGCCAGCTCCGGGCTCGGACGCTCTTCCGCGGCGGGCGCATCCTCCAGCGTGGGTGCCGAGTCCGACCGGAGGGCGTCGGGCAACCTCGGCTGGCCCCCGCGTATGTCGGACGCTCGCTCGAGCTCGAGGGATTCGTCGTCTCCGGACAGGTTTCCGAAGTCGAAGTTTGCGTTGCCCGACCCCGGGCGCTCGAGGGTGGGCTCGGCGCCGGGGGGCGGCGCAGGCTCCTCGTTGAACTGCCATTCGATGTCGTCGTCGTGTTCGCTCGGCGACGGTGGGCCTGCGGACGCCTCGGCGGGTTCGGGCTCGGGCCCGGAGAACGACGCATTGCCGTCGTCCCCGAAGCCGAGCAGATCCTGGGTCACGTCCGGGGACTCGGCCATCGCGCGCGACGCCGCCTGTTGCGCGACCTCCTCGACGGCGTCCACGCCGGAGGCAGCCGGCGGGCCCTTCACGACGAAGGAGTGCTTGCAGCGCGAGCACCGGACCTTCGATCCCGAAGCCGCGAGCCGGGATTCGTCGAGCCGGTAGCGGGTATCGCACTTCTCGCAGGTGACGACCACGGTGCCTGAGTCCCCTCTCGCCGCCGACCCCTACCCCGGGCGCGCTCGCCCGCGGCGCCGGCTCCAGAGACGCCCGCGCCAGCCGGGAGACGCCGCCAGGGCCGGGCTCACGTCACGCGTGTGCTAGTTTTCGGCTGAACCCGGTTCTGCCCCAGTTGTTTCGGATGCGCCCGGGCGGCGCTTGAGCCCCGGCGCCTGGGCAGGACCGAAACTGCTCGAATCGTTATCGGCTCGGCCGCCGGACGGCTGACGGCACCCCCGGAAGGTCCGGAGCGGGGCCTCCCACAATCGCGGAGCTGGGGATCGTTTGACCTCGGAATCCGGGTCGTCCCTGTTCGAGCGCCGGCTCGTCATCGTGAGCGGGAAAGGTGGCACCGGCAAGACCAGCGTGGCGGCGGCGCTCGCGCTCGGAGCGGCGCGCGCCGGGCGGCGCGTGCTGGTTGCCGAGGTGGGTCCCGACGAACACCTGCCCGGACTCCTGGAGCCCGGTGCTGCGCCCGTGGGCTACGCGGGGCGCGAGCTGCTGCCCGGCCTCACCTCGATGCGCGTCGATCCGTACGACGCGCTGGGCGAGTACCTCGCCCTCCAGCTCGGCGCGGGTCCCCTGATCCGGATGGTGCTCCGCAACCGGGGCTTCCGGCAGCTGATGGACGCGTCGCCCGGCTGGCGGGAGCTGATCACGCTCGGGAAGGTCTGGCACCTGGGAGAGCAGCGCGACGCGTCGGGCCAGCCGCTCTACGATCTGATCGTCGTCGACGCACCGGCCACGGGTCACGGCATCACCCTCCTGGATGTCCCGCGCGTGGTGGTGTCGGCGGTGCGCGCGGGTCCGCTCCGGCGCCACACCAGTCGGGTGGAGGCGATGCTGCGGGATCCCGATCACACGCTGCTGCTGCCCGTGGCGCTCGCCGAGGAGCTGCCCGCCCGCGAGACGGCGGAGTTCGTCGCGCGGGTGCGCCAGGAGATCGGGATCCCCGTCGACCGCGTCGTCGTGAATGCCGTGATGCCCGCCCCGTACCCGCCCGGGCTCGAGAATCTCGAGGCGAAGCTGGCGCGGCTGCCGGACACCTGCCTCGAGGGCGTGCTGCCGCGGCCGTCCGTGCTGGCCGCGAGCGTTGCCCACCTGCGCGCGCGCCACGAGCTCAACCGCCGCTACGTCGAGGAGATCGGAGCCTCGACGGAGCTTCCGGTGATCGAGCTCCCGTATCTGATGACGGGCACCCAGGGCCGCGAGCCGTTGCAGCAGCTCGGGGAAGCGCTGGTGGCACCGCCGCGCGTGGTCGCGGCATGAGTGCATCCGATCTCGACGCGCTGATCGCCAGCCGGAGGATCGTGGTCGTCGTCGGTTGCGGGGGCGTCGGCAAGACGACGCTGTCGGCGGCGCTGGCTCTGCACGCGGCGCGCAGCGGGCGCCGCGCGCTCGTGCTCACGATCGACCCGGCGCGGCGCCTCGCGGACGCGCTCGGAATCGGCGCGATCGGAAACCAGCCCGTGAGCCTCCCGCGCGACGGCCTGCGCGCCCTCGGCGTGCCGGACGCGGGCTCGCTGGACGCGCTGATGCTGGACATGAAGCGGACCTTCGACGACCTCGTCGAGCGCTTTGCCGATAGCGACGAGGCGCGCGACCGCATCCTGTCGAACGCCATCTACCAGCACGTCTCCGACGCCCTGGCGGGCAGCGCGGAGTACGCGGCGATGGAGAAGGTCTACGAGCTTTCGGAGCGCTCCGAATACCAGCTGATCGTCCTCGACACGCCGCCGAGCCAGCACGCCGTCGACTTCCTCGAGGCTCCGACGCGCCTGCTCGAATTCCTCGACAGCCGGCTGGTGCAGATCCTCCTCCACCCGGCCTTCGCCGCCGGCCGCCTGGGCTTCCGCGTGTTCCATCGCGGCGCGCACCGCGTGCTCCAGGTCCTGGAACGGGTGTCGGGCCTGGCCTTCCTGGAGGACGTGTCGGATTTCCTGCTCGCGTTCGAGGGCATGTCACACGGCTTTCGCGAGCGCGCGCGACGCGTTCGA
The DNA here is from genome assembly GCA_020347605.1 of Deltaproteobacteria bacterium. Classification (GTDB taxonomy): domain Bacteria; phylum Myxococcota_A; class UBA9160; order UBA9160. Next base: position 931,653 of record CP070734.1, read on the forward strand.
AGCTTCCTGTCCGGTCCCGAGGCGGCGTTCCTGATCGCCGCGGGACCCGCTCGAGATGCCGCGGAGCTCGCGATGCGGTTCTTCGACCGGCTGGCGCAGTCCCGCGTCCCGGTGGCCGGCGTGATCGCGAATCGCGTGCGCGTCTGGCCGTCGGGCGGCGCGCCGCCGGACCCGATCGAAGACGCCGCGCAGCGCGAGCGTGCGGAGTCGACCCTGGCGCGCGCGCTCGCGGACGCCGAGGGCTCCGAGTTTCCCGCGCTCGAAGCGGCGCGAGCGGCGATCGCCGCCAGCGACCAGTACGCTCTGCTCGTCCGCGAGGATGCCCGCGCCACGCAGCGTCTGTTCGATCGCGCGCGGGACGCGGGCGGCTTCGGACGCACGGTGCCCGAGCTGCCGCTCGACGTGCACGACCTCGAGGGTCTGGCCCGGGTCGCCGACGCATTGTTCGGCGAGAGCACGGGGGAGACGCCCCTTGTCGCCGACTGACAGGCCGCGCGGACGGCCGCGTTCGATCCTGGGTCGCAGCGCACCCGACACGCTCGAGGAGGCGCTGGCACGGGCGCGCCGGCACGGGCGAAAGGCAGCGCTGGAGACGGTCTGGGCCCTGCGCGCGGTGACCGAGGCCGCAGCGCTGGCGGCCCGGAACGAGCCGGCCAGCGCGCGACGCCTGCGTCGGCAGCTCTGGCGGGTCCTCGAGGAGATCGGCTCCACGCTCGCCCGCGCCAGCGATCGGGTGGGGCTGCTCGAAGGAGCGACCACCGCGCTGGACGCCGAGATCGCGCGCTGGGAGACGCGCTCGCGCAGAGACCCCGAGGCGCGGGCCGTGCTGCGCGTCTTCCTGGGCCTGCGCGAGGTCCTCTGGGAGCTGGGCGTCCGGGAATCGTCCCGCGCCGAGTCGCGCGACCCGACGCCCGGCGAGGAGCCCGACGCGCCTCCGTCGATCCGCAGACGCCGGCGCGTGGAACGGGTTCCCGTCGAGGACTGACGCGGGCCGCGGCCGGTGCTAGGGTGCAGTGACCGTCGAGTCGGGACGCCCCATCCATGCACGTCCTCATCAAGCGTTACGCGAATCGCAAGCTCTACAACACACATACGAGTCGCTACATCACGCTCAAGGGCATCGCGGAGCTGATCGAGGCGGGCGACGAGATCCGCGTGATCGACAACGAGACCGGCGAGGACATCACCTCCGTCGCGCTGTCGCAGATCCTCGTGGACAACGAGCGCACGAGTCAGCGGCTTCCGGGCACGGTTCTCACCGAGCTGATCCAGCGGGGCGGCGACGTCCTCTACAACGTCCTGCGCAAGCGCGTCGGCGAGGCGAGCGAGGGACTGGAGGGACTCCAGCGCAGCGTGCGCCGCATGGTCGCGGGAGCCGATGCGGGTGGCGAGCCGCTGCGCGACTGGATCGCCTTCGCCACGCCCGATCTCGAGCACGTCATGCAGTCCTCGGTCGAGCGCGTCCTCAAGCTGCTCGACCTGCCCACCCGCGAGGACATTCGCGCGCTCGACCGCAAGCTCGAACGCGTCGCCATCGCGCTCGAGAAGCTCGAGCTGCCGAGAGCCGAGCCGCCGCGGGCGGAGCCGACCGAACCGGACGTCGCCGTCGAAACCGAATCCTGATCGCAGCGCCGCGGTGCCCGCGCGGGTTGCGCGTCGGGTCTCAGGACCAGACCGACTCCCGCGCGCGCACCGAGGCGTCCACCATCGCCTGGATGCGGGAACGCAGATCCTCGTTCAGGCGCGCTACCAGGAGCTCGTCTTCGGCCGCGTCCGGCTCGAGGTGGTCGAGGGGAATCGGCTCGCCGAACTGGACGATCCACTTCGACGGCAGCGGAAGCAGCCCGATGGGGCCGAGCGCGGGGAACGTCGGTGTCACGGGCACGAACGGAAGGCCCACGAACCGCGCCAGGTTCTCGACCTTGAACAGGATCGGGTGCGCTTCCTCGGCGCCGACGACCGCCGTGGGAACCAGCGGCGCGCGCGCGGCCAACGCCGTCCGGACGATGCCGCCCCGGCCGAAGCGCTGGAGCCGGTAGCGCTCGCGGAACACCTTCGCCGCGCCCTTGGCGCCCTCGGGGAATGCGATCACCGAGCGGCCGGTCTGCAACAGTCGCTCCGCGTTCTCGCGGCAGGCGCGCACGCCGCCGAAG
>CP070734.1:933905-939792 GCA_020347605.1 Deltaproteobacteria bacterium
CACGTCGACCGAACAGACTCCGCTCTCGCCGGTGTCGAGGTCGATCTCCTCGAGCCGATCCACGGCGCGTCCGAAGAGCAGCAGATACGCCTCGCGCAGCGGACGGTGGTCGAGGTCGAAGGCACGCACCTCGAGACGCCCGAAGCCGGGCCTCAGCGGATCCTCGCCGGGCGCGCGCGGATCGGTGACGCGCAGCGTGGTCGTCTTCCCTCCCCTCACGGTCACGCTGACGCGGCGCGGGCCGTGGGCATCCTCCCACTCCGCGGTGTACCGGTCGGGCCACAGCCGGAAGCGCACGACGCCGTCTTCGGCGGAGACGGGGTCGGCGTAGCGCGTCTCACCGAGAACGGTGAGCCCCGCCACCGCGACACCGCCCGGCTCGACGTGGCTGCCGCGGCAGTCGATGAGCAGGAATCCCACCTCGTCCGGCTCGCGGACGGGCTCGACCCGGGCCGGCGACTCCTCCGTCGCGCCGACCGCCGGCGGGGCCGCGTCGCGCCGCGCGGGATCCTGCGGGCGGTCGGGGACGGAAACGGGGACGACCGCCCGCGGAGCGCGCGGGGCCGGCGTGTGCCCGCTCCACAGCCACCACGCGCCGAGCCCGCCGACGAGGACGCCGAACGAGAAGGCGACGAGCAGCGAGCGGCGCATCTCCCTTGGAAACGAGGCCCCGGGCCTACTTGTTCGGTTGCGGCGTGACGCGCAGGTACGGCTTGAGCGTCTGAAAGCCCTTCGTGAACTTCGCCTTGGCCTCGTCGTCCGTCAGCGCGGGGGCGATGATCACGTCCTCGCCGTCCTTCCAGTTGGCCGGCGTGGCCACGCTGTGGCTCGAGGTGAGCTGCAGCGAGTCGATCACGCGCAGCAGCTCGTCGAAGTTGCGGCCGGTGCTCGCCGGATACGTGAGCGTCAGCTTGACCTTGTTGTCGGGACCGATCACGAACACGGTGCGCACGGTCATCGTGTCGCTCGCGTTCGGGTGGATCATGTCGTAGAGGTCCGCCACCTTGTGGTCCGCGTCGGCGATCATCGGGAAGTTGGGCGCCATGCCCTGCGTCTCCTCGATGTCCTTCGCCCACTCGTGGTGCGCGCCGAGCGGATCGACGCTGAGCCCGATGACCTTCGTGTTGCGCTTCTCGAATTCGGGCCTGATCTTCGCCACGTAGCCGAGCTCGGTCGTGCAGACCGGCGTGAAGTCCTTCGGGTGGCTGAAGAGCACCGCCCACGCGTCGCCCTTCCACTCGTGGAAGCGGATCGTGCCTTCGGTGGTCTCGGCCGTGAAGTCGGGGGCGGTGTCGCCCAGTCGGATCGCCATGGGTTCGCTCCTCCTTGGATGGTCGCTGCCCTAGAAAACACCACAGCCGCCCGCCCCCCGCAAGACCGGTACGGTAGTCTGGCGGCATGCGGCGCGTTTTTCCGCTGCTCGTTTTCGTGCTGCTCGCCCCGGCGGGACGCGCGGAGATCAAGTCCGACGAGGAGGTGGTCTTCTTTCCGACCGCCGCCTGGCGCGACGGCGCGACGTGGGTCGTCCCGATCCACGGCTGGATCTACGAGCCCGAGCGCGATTCCGGCTGGCGGCGCGAGGTGATCGAGGAGGTGCAGGAGCATCTCGAGGTCGCACCCGATTCGCCCGACGGCCGGCGTTGCGCGGAGCGGGCGCGCCGCTTCCTCGTCGACAACGAGCGCGGGAAGGAGATCTCGATCCGGATCGGCGGGCGCGTGCACACGCTCCCGGAGTCAGGCGCGAACGGGCACTTCGAGGGGACCGTGCGCCTGCCGGCGAACCGGATCGAGCGCCACGCACGCCGCGGCGTGCTGGAGTTTCAGGCGATCACGACGGCGCGCGACGGACGCCGCTTCGCGGGGCGCGTGCTGCTGCCGCCGCGCGAGGGGGTCTCGGTGATCTCCGACATCGACGACACGATCAAGGTGAGCGAGGTCCTGGACCGCGACGCGCTGCTGCGCCACACGTTCGCGCGGCCGTTCGAGGCCGTGCCGGGCATGGCGCCCGCCTACGCGGCGTGGGCCCGCGAGGGCGCGAGCTTCCACTTCGTCTCGTCGTCGCCCTGGCAGCTCTACCCGCCGCTCGAAGCGTTTCGCGCCGACGCCGGGTTTCCCGCCGCGGCGTTCCACCTCAAGAGCGTGCGGCTCAAGGACCGGACGCTGCTCAACCTGTTCAAGGACTCGCTGGAGACCAAGCCGCCCGTGATCCGCGCGATCCTGCAGCGCTGGCCGCATCACCGCTTCCTCCTGGTCGGCGACTCCGGCGAGCAGGATCCCGAGGTCTACGGCCTGATCGCGCGCGAATACCCGCAGCGGATCGTCCACGTCTTCATCCGCCGCGTCGCCGGCGCCGCGAACGGCGAGAAGCGCTTCGCGAAGGCGTTTCGCGGCCTCCCGCCGGACCGGTGGACGGTCTTCTCCGACGCCACGGCGCTGAAGCCCGCGTTCACCGAGCGCGAACGTTGACGCGCGGATTTCCCCGGCGCCCCGCGACCTACCCCCCCGGCTCCGCGGGCCCCGGCGGCGGATTCGAACGGGCACGCGACGTGCGGGGGCCTGCCACCCGGGGAGTCAAACCAAGTGCCAAGGAGGGACCCATGAGGAAGGTTTGGAGTCTGGTCGCAATCGCCGCGCTCGTCGCGCTGGCACTCGGCGTGTCCGCCGAGGCCGGCGGAAACGGTGCGGTGAAGGTGGGTCTGTATGTCGGCTACTACCCGGAACCGACAACGGGGAATCCCCGCCCTGAGTCGGAGATCCAGAATCCGAGCGACCCGACCAAGGTGGGCGACGTGATCTTCAAGGCGACGGGCAACGGGATGATGCACGTCACGATCAACCTGAGGGAAGGGCAGCCGGAAACCACGTTCCAGGTCTTCATCGTGAAGCAGGACACGTGGGGCTCGGTGAGCGAGCAGGGCTACACGCTGACCACCAACAAGCAGGGCAAGGCGAGCCTCCGCTTCGCGCGGCCGATCCCGGCCGACGCCGACGACCCCGTGTTCATCAAGGCGATCGTGCGCGTGAGCCGCGATGGCCCGGTCTACGTGACGGACCGGCACTACATCGACTGGTAGGACGAGCCCCCGGGGCGGCCGCGACCGCCCCGGCGCCGGCGCCGGCAACGGACGCACGCCTGCAAGTCCGGGCTAGGATGGCGCGCCAAGGAGGTGGCCATGCGGTCCGGACTGTTCCTGTTGGTGCTCGCGGTCCTGTTCCCGACGATCGAAGCGCAGGAAGCGCCGCGATCCGACGTCGCGCCGGTGCGCTCGATCGCGATCCGGTGCGCGAACGTCGAGAAGATGCGGGACTTCTACGCCGAGGCGTTCGGCGGCCGGTTCCGCCCCGTGCAGTCGGGAAACCTCCAGTGCTTCTTCGGCGACGTCAACGGCATGACCCTGAAGCTGGTGCCGCTGCGGGAGAAGGCCGACTTCGAGGGCTATCCGATGCACCAGCTCGGGTTCGGGGTGGCCGACGTCGCCGCAACGGTCGAGCTCGCGGTGAAGCACGGGGGACGGCGCGAGGGCGAGGCGACGAACGAGTACGCCGCGGTGCGCGATCCCGACGGCAACACGATCGAGCTCTACCGCTCGGCCGCGCCCGCGCCCGCGCCCGGCAAGCGCTTCCTCGTGGTCTACGAGCCGGGACCGAACTGGATCGAGGGGAAGTCGATCTTCGAGCAGCCCGGCCTGCGCGAGCATGCGAGCTACCACCAGGGGCTGTGGCGCGAGGGCAGGCTGCTGCGGAGCGGCCCGTTCCGCGACGCGAACGGCGGCGCGACGGTGCTGGTCGCACCCAGCCGCGAGGAAGCGCAGAAGCTGATCGACGCCGACCCCGCGATCAAGGACGGCATCCTGAAGCCGGCGCGGCTCAGCGGCTGGTTCCCGGTCGATTGGGCGCGCTACAAGTAGGCCCTCCCACGCGTCCATCCGCGCGCGGTTTTCCCCTTCGCGAGCGCGGCGGCACGCGCAAGCCCCCTCGCGAGGCGGATCCCGCGTCGGGCACGCAAGGTGCGGCCTTCCCGGCGAGAGTGGGCACCGGTTGCGGCGAATCGCCCAGCACGCGTCGGGCGCAGGCGGTTCGTTTGTCATCCGAACCGAGCCGGATCGAGCTGAAACGGGCTGCCGCTGCGCGGTCGCGAGACCGCCCCGCGGGCCACCACCGAGGAGGGAGGGCCGGCATGCGAGTCGTCTCGCTGCTTCTTGTTCTTTGTTTCGCGGAGGGCTTGCTCGCGGACAGCGTCATCGCGATCACGCGGCAGGACACGCCGACGATCTCGGGCGCCCTGCCGGCGTACCTCTTCGACGTCGCGGGCGCCTCGCTCGGCACGCTGGGCCCTCCCGACGCCGTCAGCCGCATCCAGGACATCGCCTACGCTCCCACGGGAGACCTCTACGCCCTCATCGACGGCAACGCCGGGGACGTCGTCTACAACCTCACCACGGGCGCCAGCTTCCCGACCGGGGTCTCCGTGACCTTCAACGGCGGCGGCGACATCGCCATCCACGGCGGCGTCATCGCGATCACGCGGCAGGACAGCCAGGCGATCTCCGGCGCGCTGCCCGTCTACCTGTACGACTACGCGGGAACCTCGCTCGGCACGCTCGGCCCCCCCGATACCGTCAGCCGCATCCAGGACATCGCCTACGATCCCGCCACGGGCGACCTCTACGCCCTTATCGACGGCAACGCCGGGGACGTCGTCTACAACCTCACCACGGGCGCCAGCTTCCCGACCGGGGTCTCCGTGACCCTCAACGGCGGCGGCAACATCGCGATCTACGGCGGGATGATCGCGATCACGCGCCAGGACAGCCAGGCGATCTCCGGCGCGCTGCCGGTGTACCTGTTCGACATGGCGGGCAACTCCCTGGGCACGCTGGGCCCGCCCAGCACCACGAGCCGCATCCAGGACATCGAGTTCGATCCGGCGAGCGGGAACCTGTACGCCCTGGTCGACGGCTTCACGACGGGAACGATCCACAACCTCACGCTCGGGACGAGCTTCCCGACGGGCGTTCCGGTGGCGCTGAACGGGGGCGGCAACCTCACCGTCTTCGGCGCGCCGGGCGTGCCCGAGCCGGGCGCGCTCGGCCTGCTGGCCGTGGCGCTCGCAGCCTGCTTCGCACGCCGCAGGGAGGCCGACTGACCGCAAGCCGTCGATGCCGGGCCGGATTCTCGAGGGCTGTCGATTCCGACCTTGCTTCGCCGGGATTCCGTGGGACACTCCCGCCGTGAGCTGAGGCTGACGCGGCCCGCCGCAAGGCGAGAAACCGTTTGCCAGCGCCCTACCCCGCGCCGGGGAGTTCCGGCGGCCGGGGAGCTCAAGTTCGGATTCATGTCTCGAGGGTGGGATGTGAGCGGCCGCGGATGCGCGGCCGGACGTCCCAGACCATGCCGGAGCCGCACCACGGCTCCTCGAGACAGTGATGATCCAGAAACCCAACGGGCGGAGCCACCGCCCCCACGGCGGTCCGTTTGCCGCCCTCGGCCTCAGTAGGCCGCTTTGCGAAGCGGTCGCCGCGGCCGGCTACGAGACGCCGACCCCGATCCAGGTCGAAGCCATTCCCGACGTGTTGGCCGGCCGCGACCTCCTCGGCTGCGCCCAGACCGGCACCGGGAAGACCGCGGCGTTCGCGCTGCCGATCCTCCAGCACCTCGCCGGTCGCCGCGGCGGCCTGCGCGCCCTCGTCCTCGCGCCGACCCGCGAGCTCGCCGCCCAGATCGGCGCGAGCTTTCAGAAGTACGGCCGCGGCAGCGGCCTGCGCCACCACGTCGTGTTCGGCGGCGTCGGCAAGGGACCGCAGAAGCGCGCGCTGCGCCAGGGCCTCGACGTCCTCGTCGCCACCCCCGGCCGCCTCATGGACCTCATGGGCGAGGGCGTCGTCGA
>CP070734.1:939892-945778 GCA_020347605.1 Deltaproteobacteria bacterium
AAGAAGTGGTTCAGGTCACCCGGCGCGACGGCGGCCAGCAGCGCCAGCGCCAGCGCGGCGCGCAGCGGGTAGCGGACGGCGGCGCGCGTTCGGCGCGCGTTCGGACGCGGCGGCTGCGGGTCCTGTGCGGTGGCTCGGCGGGCGACGGGACGCACGGCCTTCGGAAGCCGGCGCCGTCGCGAGAGCGCGCTCGGGCAGAAGGTCGTACAGCCCCGGGGTCTCTCGGCGCTCGTCGCACGGGTCGTGAAGCTGGCGTCGTGCGGTCTCGCTTCGCTCATTCGGACGGCCGCTTCGCCATGGCCCGGACCTCCGCGAGGAAGCGCTCGAAGATTGCGCTGGTGGCCTCGCCGTAGGCGCGCACCGACTCGGCCACGTCCCGGCTGTCGAGGGCTCGAGATTCCCGATAGCGGCGGAGCACCATGACGTCCCCCCCGGCCATTCGCGTCATGCTGAGCTCGAGCTCCACGACGACGCGAGATGCAGCTTCGGACAGGATCTGCTCGAGCCGCAGGATGCGCCCCGCCAGCAGGAAGTCCGGCCGCACGCGCACTTCCGGCAGGATCACGAGCTCGGCGGCATGGGCGGCCCGCAGATAGCCGGCCAGCTGGATCTGGAGCATGACCGACGGCGGGTCGACCCAGCGGTGGTAGGCATGGCGCCGGACCTCGCTCGCATCGCTCGACTCCAGAAAGATGAGCTGTCGCTCGCCCGTGAGCGCGTCGGCGCGAAAGCGGCTGATCTCCAGCGTGCCGTGCAGGGTCGGCTCCGCCGGGGCGCGGCTCGGGGGTGCGACCTGGAGCCGGTAGAAGTGATCCCGCGGAGCCGGTCCCGACGCACAGCCGAGAGCCGCGAGGAGCGCGGCAGCGAGGAGCCGCCGGTGCACAGGCCGCGCGAGCCGCCGGTTCGGCATCAGTCACCCACCGTCACGTCTTCGGGCAGCTCCCGGCCTCGGAGGAGGACGCCCGGGTTGGATCGGATCTGGCTGCTGAACTCGTTCATGTTGCGACTGGTGACCTCGAGGTTGTGGCTGATCGCGTCGATGCGCGCGGCGACCGCCTCCAGGGAGTCGTGGAGGTCGACGACCGTATGGCCGAGCTCGCCCTCGTTCTCCTCGAGCAGTCGATTGACGGTGCCGACCACCTCGTCGAGCTGCGTTCGGGTCTCGTCGAGCCCGTCGGTGACACTCGCGACACGCTCGGAGGTGACCTCGAGATTCAGCAGGATCCGCTCGAGTCGCGCGGTGTTCGCGGGCGTGACCACCTCTCGGATCCGTCCCACCGTTTCGTTGAGCGCGATCGCGAAGCCCTCCAGGTTCTCGACGATCTCAGGCACGCCCTCGCCGAGGCTCTCCAGCAGCGGTTGGAGGCTGTTCTCGGAGAGATCGCCGAGCTGCGCCGCCACCGACGCGATGGCCGAGAACACGTTGGCGCTCTCGACGCTGGCGATCTCCGAACCCGGCTCGAGCGCGGTCGGGGACGAGCCCCCGTGAATGTCGATCACCACGGCCGAGAGCAGCCCGGATGCGGTGATCTCCGCCGTACTGTCCGCCGGGATGTGCCAACCCCGCTCGACGCGGACGTCGACGCGGAAGTGCGGATGCGCCGCGTCGGGAATGCGCGTGATGGCATCGATCACGCCGACCGGGTAGCCCTCGTAATAGACCGGCGTTCCGGTCGCGAGTCCCATCACGTTGGTGTAACGGACGGCATAGACGTCGGTGGGTCCCGTGTGGCCGGACAGGGCTGCGATCGACGCCACCAGTCCGACGACCATGGCCAGCACGAAGCCGCCCACGACGACGTAGTTGCGCCGTTCGTCCTTCATCGCGTCGGCTCCTTCGCGGTCCCGGTGAGTCGCGCGAGGTATTCCTCGGGATCCAGCTCTTCCTCCTCGAAGCGCCGGTTGAGCAGATTCTGGATGCGCGGGTTTCCGTGGTTGCGCACCTCGTCCACCGAACCGAGCGCGAGCAGCTCGCCGCGATCGAGGACGGCGATCCGGTCGGCGATCCGGAACGCGCTGTCGAGTTCGTGGGTGACGACCACGATGGTCATCCGGAGCGCGTCGCGCAGCCGCAGGATCAGCTCGTCGAGTCCCGAGGAAACGACGGGATCCAGGCCGGCGGACGGCTCGTCGCAGAAGAGCAGGGCCGGATCCATGATCAGGGCCCGCGCGAAGGCGGCGCGCTTGACCATGCCGCCCGAGAGCTCCGAGGGCATGAGGTTCTCGAACCCGGCGAGCTTCACGATCTCGAGCTTGAGGCGCATCATGATCTCCATGGTGCCCTCGTCGAGGTCGGTGTGTTCGCGAAGCGGCAACATGACGTTCTCGCCGACCGTCATCGAGCTGAACAGCGCTCCGCCCTGAAAGGCCACCCCCATCTTGCGGCTCAACGCGTAGAGTTCGAACTCGCTCATCTGGGTGAGTTCCCTGCCGAGCAACCGGATCGATCCGGAGGTCGGGCGCTCCAGCGCGAGCAGGTGCCGAAGCAGCGTGCTCTTGCCCGATCCGCTCCCGCCCATGATCACCATGATCTCGCCCGGGTCCACGGTCAGGCTGACCCCGTGCAGGATCTCCGTGTTCCCGTAGTGGGTGACGAGATCGGTGACTTCGATCACCGGATCCGCGTGGCTCGAGTTCGCGGCTTCGGTCATGTCAGCGCGTCGCGGCGAAGACGAAGAGCATGTCCGTCAGGACGATTGCGGTGATTCCGTGCACGACGGACCGCGTCGTCACGCGGCCCACGCCCTCGGCGCCGCCCTCCACGGAGCTTCCGTCCACGATGGCGACCGTCGTGATGAGCACGGCGAAGAGCAGGCTCTTCAGCAGGCCGTGACGCATGTCGTCGACGGAGACGACGCGGAGGATCTCCTGTCCGTAGGCTCCCAGGGTGATGCCGAGGTCTGCGCTGATGTACAGGCCCGCGGCGAACAGCGCCACGAAGTCGGACCACAGGGCCAGGGAGGGCAGCATCACCACCATCGCAACGAGACTGGGAACGACGAGGTAGCGGACCGGATTCACGCCCATCACGCGCAGCGCATCCACCTCGTTGCTGATCACCATCGTGCCGAGCCGGGCGGCGAGCGCCGATCCCGAGCGCCCGGCCACGAGGATGCCGGTGATGAGCGGTGCGAACTCGCGCGTGACGCCCAGCGCCACGCCGATCGTCACCTGCCGCTCGGCCCCGAACGCCTTGAGCGAGTAGATCCCCTGGAGTGCCAGCATGACCCCGATCGTGGCAGACAACAGTGTCACGATGGGAATGGCTCGGATGCCGATCTCCATCATCTCTGCGAACACCGGGGCCGCACGGACGGCCTGTCGGCGGCGACGGCCCATCAGGAGCCAGTAGAGCGACTGGGAGATCAGGGTCGCGCCAAACCCGATCGAATCGAGTCCGCGCGCGGTCCAGCGTCCGATGTCTTCGGCGACCCGCAGTGCGGGCCTTGCGGAACCGCTAGGCGCCATCGTCGGAGCCGCCCGGGAGGGATTCATGGATCGTGAAGACCTTGTCGAGGCGGGCCAGCTCGAGCACGCGCCGAGCCGCAGGACTGACCGAGACCAGAGCGAAGGCGGTGCCGTTGCGCCGCGCGATCTGGAACGCTTCGACGAAGCTGGCGACTCCGGAGCTGTCGATATACGAGACGTTCGAGAGATCGACGAAGACGGTCGCGCCGCGGCCGACGCAGCGCAGGAGCAGCTCGCGTACAGCGGGCGAGCTGTCGAGGTCGACGTCGCCCTGCAGGGACACGACCAGGTCTCCGCCTTTCTCGGTCAACGAATGCTGCACGGCCGGCTCCCGGGCTCGTTCGACGTCACGTGATCCGCTTCACCATTCTCAACAGGTTTCCGGCGCCGGACGGGTGCCTCGCGAAGTCCGTCTCGTCCATGACCGTGCGGATCAAATGGGTCCCGAGGCCGCCCGGTCGCAGGTCGTCGAGATCGCGGGGCTTCACGCTGCGGGGATCGAGCGGGGGCGCGGAATCCACGAGCGAGAAGACGAGTTCGTCGCCGACCCGCTCGATCTCGATGGCGATCGATCCCTCGCATGCGTCGCCATACGCGTGTCGGATGATGTTCTGGCACGCCTCGTCCACCGCCAGGACGATGTCCCCGGCCGCCTGCGCACTGCAACCGCAGCCGTCGACTGCGGCTCGCACCTCCTCGCGCACGCGGCGCAGCTGATCCGCCCGCGCCGGGACCCGCAGCGAGAGGATCCGGGAAGCGCCGCGCCCCTCCATCAGCGCCCGCCACGCGCCGTGTCGCACAGCGCCAGAAGGGTGAGGTCGTCGCGCGGATCGAGCTCGCCCACCTCGGCGATCACGTTGTGGACGCGCTCGGCGAGCGGCTTTCCGGCGTTGGCCGCGATCAATCGCTCGAGGCCCGGCGACCCGAGCGGGTCGCCGGTGCGGGTGCAGGCCTCGGTGAGGCCGTCCGAGAAGACGTACAGCGCGCCGCCCGAGAGACGGAATTCGCGTTCGGGGTACGTGCCACCGGGAACGATTCCGGTCGCGATGCCGAGCGGTGGCGCCTGCGCGGGAAGCGCGCAGAACCCGCCGGAGGGGGAGTGCACGAGCGGCGGCTCGTGACCCGCGTTGGTGAGCGCTACGCGTCCGTTCTTCGGGTCGAACACCCCGAGCACCATGGTGACGAACATGCCCCGGGTCGCCGTGTCGGCAATCTCGTCGTTGAGCGTCCCGATCAGCTCTCCGGGCCGCTCGACGGTCTTGGCCAGGCAGCGATACAGGCTCGCCGTCTTCGCCATCAGGAGAGCGGCGTTCATCCCCTTGCCGGACACGTCGCCCAGGCAGAAGCCGATCCTCCCGTCCGGGAGCTCGACGATGTCGAAGAAGTCGCCGGACACCGTTCGCGCCGGAACGTTGACGCCGTAGGCGGGGAACGGCGCCGCGTGAGGTGCGGGCAGGAGATTCCGCTGGATCTCGGCCGCGAGCTCGAGTTCGCGACGCAGTCGCTCCGCGTCCACGAGGTTGGCCGCCATGCGCGCATTCGCGATGGCCAGGGCGGCCGAGGAGGCCAGCACCTGCAACAGATGGATGTCGGCTTCGGCGAAACACCGGCCGGCCCCGCGCCGGTTCACGAGTTCGATGGCTCCGAGTGCCTCGTCCGAAACGCTGAGTGGCGCACACAAGAGGGAGCGCGTCGCGAGTCCCGACTTCTGGTCGACCGAGATCATGAAGCCGGGATCCTTCGACACGTCCAACACCGACTGGCAGGCGTTCTCGCGCACGCTGCGCCCGACGATGCCCTGGCTCACGGGCAGCGAGAGTCCCGTGATCGGGTTGGGTCCGACCGACGCGCGACACGTCAGCTCGCGCTTGTCGTCGTCGAGAAGCCAGAGGGACCCCGCTTCGGCGTCGAGGTGAGCGACGATCGACGAGAGGCCGTGCTCCAGCGTCGCCTCGAGATCCAGCGTGTCGGCGAAGTCCCGGGTCATGCCGGCCAGGAGGGCGAAGGCGCCCGCGATGTCGCCGGCCTGCGCGTCGCCCGATCCGGGCGGGCGGGGCGCGTCGGACGTCGAGTGGGCTTCCATCGGGCCGGCTCCAGACCCGTCAATCTTACACGAGCCGGCGCTGCCAAGGGCGGAGATGCGGCGCGAGCCGCGCGGATGCCCGGCCCCGGCCCCCGCGCAGACGCCGCGCGACAGGCGCCGGTCGGCGGGCTCCGGCCGGGGTTGCCCGCGCGCCCGGCGCACGCGTAGACTCGGGCGCCCGTCGATTCCGCGAGGTGAACCCGTGCCGCGCCCCGTTCGCTTCGGCGTCACACTGCCGCAGATCAAGCGCAGCTGGGAAGAGGTACGCGCCGCGGCCACCGAATTCGATCGACTGGGCTTCGATTCCGTCTGGGTCTGCGATCACCTCTACGGTG
>CP070734.1:945878-951736 GCA_020347605.1 Deltaproteobacteria bacterium
CCGCTGGCGCCCGACGCCGTGGGACAGGCCGTGGACGTGCTGGCGCGCGCGTTCCGCGACAACCCGCTCAACACCGCCGTCCTGGAGTCGCATTCGCCGAGCGCGCGCCAGCGCTGCAATGCGCACGGGATGCGCGCATTCCTGCCCGTCGCTCGCGCGCACGGCTACACGCTGACGGCGCGCCTCGGCGAGCGCCTCACGGGCGTGCTGGTGGCGGCGCCCCCCAGCGGCTATCCGCTTCCACCGCCGCGCGCGATCACGCGCCTGCGAACGATCCTCGGACAGGGCCTGCGCGCCGCGCGGCGCTGGGGCCACGTATTCGAAACGCTCAAGGAGTATCACCCGAGCGATCCGCACTGGTACCTGGCGACGCTCGGCGTGGCGCCCGACCACCAGGGGCGGGGCATCGGCACGGCGCTCCTGGGGCGCTGGCTGGCGCGCGTCGATGCGGACCGCAGCGCATCGTACCTGGAGACGGACCGCTCGGAGAACCTGCCCTTCTACGAGCGCGCGGGATTCGCGGTGGTGACGGACGCGCGTGTGTTCGGAACGCCCGTCTGGCTGATGCAGCGCCGTGCGCGAGCGCACCCGAGCGGCGCGGGCGATGCGCGACGCGCATCCCGGGAACCGGACTGATGTTCGGGCGGCGTCCGGACGGGCGCCTCGTGCAGGAGCTGCCGCCGATCCGGCGCTTCATGCCCTTCATCTCGAAGCGGCGCAACGACTCCCTCGTCTACTTCGCACAGGACGTGGAGGTCGACGCCGCACTGCGCTTCGTGGACGAGCAGAACCGGGCGCGCCCAGCCGAGGCGCCGCTCACCCTCTTCCACCTCTTGCTGCGCGCGATCGCGCAAATCCTCGACGAGCGACCGCGACTCAACCGCTTCACCGCCGGAGGTCGCGTCTGGCAGCGCGACGGCATCTGGATCACGTTCAGCGCCAAGCAGCGGATGGACGACGCCGCGCCCATCATCACCGTGAAGCGCCGATTCGACCCCCGCGAGTCGCTCGACACGATGGTCGACCGCCTGCACGGGGAGCTGCGCGCGAGTCGCAGCGGACGCCAGACGACGAGCGACCGCGAGATGGGCCTGCTGCTCCGGCTGCCGGCGTTCATGGTGCGCGCCGTCGTGGGCCTGGGCCGGGTCGGAAACGAGCTCGGGCTGTTGCCGCGCGCGATGATCGAGGGCGACCCGATGTTCGCGTCCGTCTTCGTCGCCAATCTCGGCTCGGTGGGACTGGAGGCCGGCTATCACCACCTGTGGGAATACGGGACGATTCCCATCTTCTGTGTGATGGGGCGGGTCAAGCCGGCCCCGCGCAAACGGCGAATCGTCACGCTCAAGTGGACCTTCGACGAGCGCGTGGAGGACGGGCTCTACTGCGCGCGCGGCGTCGAGCGGCTCCTCGACCTGTTCGCGCATCCGGAGAAGCTGGCGTGAAGAGCCATCGCACGACGCTCACCCTCAACGTGCCCGAGCGAATGGACTTCGTGAACATCACGCCGCAGGTGGAGGCGGCGCTGCGGAAGAGCCGGATCCGCGAGGGGCTGTGCCTGGTGAACGCCATGCACATCACCGCGAGCGTGTTCATCAACGACGACGAGCCGGGCCTGCACGCGGACTACAAGCGCTGGCTCGAGTGGCTGGCCCCGTTCGACGCGAGTCCGGAGCGCTATCACCACAATCGCACCGGCGAGGACAACGGCGACGCCCACCACAAGCGCCAGGTGATGGGCCGGGAGGTGGTGGTGGCGGTGACGGATGGGAAGCTCGATTTCGGCCCGTGGGAGCAGATCTTCTACGGCGAGTTCGACGGCCGCCGCGACAAGCGGATCCTGATCAAGATCATCGGTGAGTAGCCCGCACCGCGACGCCAGAACGGCGGTCGAGGCAGGCGGCTGGCGCGCCGTCCCCCGGCACGCGAAGATTCGGGCATGACGCTCTCGCCGCCGACCGGACCGCACGGACGCGAGCTGCGCCCGGACGACGGCCGGCTGGTGCGCGGCCGGCGCAGTCGCGCGCGCATCCTGGACGCGGCGCGCGAGCTGTTTCGCGAGCGCGGCTTCGACGGCGCCACGCTGCGCGCCATCGCCGCCCGCGCCGGGATGGGCGCCAGCTCCATCTACCGACACGTGCGCTCGAAGGAAGAGCTGCTGGTCGACGATCTCGCCGAGCGGCAGGAGCGCGCCTGGTCGCGCTTTCGCGCCGAGGACGATGCCTCGCGCTCGACGCGCGCTCGGATCCACCACTTCCTCTCCGTGCAGCACGCGCTCCTGGCGCGCGATCCGGATCTCACGACCATCGCGCTGCGCGCCACGACCCACTGCGAGGCGCGCGTCGCGCGGCGGGTCCTCGCGCTGCACGACCGCACCATCGGCCTGCTGGCCGAGGTCCTCCAGCACGGCTGCGTGGCGGGCGACCTGGAGCGCGACGTCGACGTGTTCTCCGCTGCGCGCGTGATCCACCACATCACCACCGCCGCCCGCATTCCCTGGGCCAACGGAATCATCTCGTCGGAGCGCTGCTACGAATCGATCGAGGTGGCGGTCGACCTGCTGTTCCGCGGTCTGGCGTCGGGCGCCGGCACGCCCGCCGGACCCGGACCGCGCTGATGCGCGCCATCGTGGTCGACCGCTGGATGGAGCCGGGCGAGCTCAGCGTCCGCGAGGCTCCGGAGCCGGAGGTGCGTCCCGGCTGTCTGGTGGTCGAGGTCGAGGCGGCCGGCTGCAACTTCTTCGACATCCTGCTGGTCGGCGGTCGCTATCAGGTGAAGCCGCCCTTCCCCTTCGTCCCCGGGGCCGAGGTGGCGGGCATCGTGCGCGAGGTCGGCCCCGAGGTCGAGGGGTTCGACGTCGGCGATCGGGTGTTCGCGGCGATCCCGGTCGGCGCCTTTGCGGAGCGGGCGCTGGTTCCGGCCGGCATCGCGCACCGCATCCCCGAGGGCATGTCGTTCGCGGAGGCGGCGGCGTTTCCGATCGTCTACCCGACCTCGTACGCGGGCCTGGTGCTGCGCGCGCGGCTCGCGGCGGGCGAGACGCTGCTCGTGAACGCGGCGGCCGGCGGCGTCGGCATCGCCGCCGTCCAGATCGGCGCGGCGCTCGGCGCGCGCGTGCTCGCGACCGCCGGCGGCGCCGACAAGTGCGAGGTCGCGCGGCGCGCGGGCGCCGAGGTGGCGATCGACTACCGCTCCGAGGACTTCGTCGCGCGCGTCCTCGAGGAGACCGGCGGCCGCGGCGCCGACGTGATCTACGAGTCGGTGGGCGGCGACGTCTTCGACCAGTCGATGAAGTGCATCGCCTGGAACGGCCGGCTCCTGGTGATCGGCTTCGCGGGCGGCCGGATCCCCGAGGTGCGCGCCAACCGGATCCTGCTCAAGAACATCAGCGTCGTGGGCCTGCACTGGGGCGCGTATGCCAGCCGGGAGCCGGAGCGCATTCCCGAGATCTTCGACGCGCTCTTCAAGCTGTACGCCCAGGGCAAGATCGCGCCCGTGATCTTCGAGACGTATCCGCTCGAGAAGGTCCCCGAGGCGCTCCTGGCCCTGGGCTCGCGCGAGACCTACGGAAAGCTCATCGTCACACCCTGAATCCCATGGCGAAATCCACCCCCGACATCCTTGCGATCCACGCGAGGCGGACGCCCGAGCGCGCCGCGCTGATCGAGGATCCGCCGAACGGACCGACCACGGTCTGGAGCTTCGCGGAGCTCGATCGGCAGACGAACCGCCTCGCGAACACGCTGTCCGCGCTCGGGGTGCAGCCCGGGCAGAAGGTGATCTGGTGCGGCATGAACTCCCCGGGCGTGGTGTGGATGATGCACGCGGCGCGCAAGATCGGCGCCGTCGCCGTGCCGCTCAACTACCGGCTGTCGCCGGAGGAGGCCGCCTACATCGTCGACGACAGCGACGCCGTGCTGGTCTACGCGGACGCCGACTACGTCGACCTGTTCGCCGGAATCCGCGCCGAGATTCCCAAGGTGAAGCACGTGCTGATCTTCGGGGGCGCGCCCGGCCCCGACATGCTGGCGGTGGACGCGCTCCTCGACCGCGCGAGCGACGCGGGGCCGCGCACCGACCCCAGCGGCGCCGCCGTCAACACGATGATCTACACGTCGGGCACCACCGGGCACCCCAAGGGTGCGGTCCGCGCAGCGCTCGGCGACCCCGAGCTGCTGCGCCAGCTCGTCGCCCGGATCGGCTACGTCCCGGAGGACGTCTACCTGACGACCGGTCCCCTGTACCACTCGGGGCCCGGCGGTTTCATGATGATCGCGCAGACGCTCGGCAACACCGTCGTGGTGCAGCGGAAGTTCGACGCCGTGGACTGGCTGCGCCTGGTCGAGCAGCACCGCGTCACGACCACCTTCTCCGCGCCGACGCCGATCCGCATGGTCTGCGACCTCCCCGCCGAGACCAAGGCGCGCTTCGACCGCAGCAGCATGCGGCGCATGATCGGAAACGCGGCGCCCTGGTCGTTCGCGCTCAAGAAGGCCTACCTCGCCGACTTCCCGGAGGACTCGCTCTGGGAGGTGTACGGCTCGACCGAGCTGGGCGTGAACAACGTGCTCGCGCCCGAGGACCAGCTCCGCAAGCCGGGCTCCTGCGGCCAGGCGGCGCCCGGCGTGGAGCTCCGGCTGATCGACGAGAAGGGTCAGGAGATCAGCGAGCCGAACGTTCCGGGCGAGCTCTTCGTGCGCAGCAAGGCGGCCTTCTCGAGCTACTACAAGGCGCACGAGAAGTTCGAGAAGAGCCGGCGCGGCGATTTCCTGACCGTCGGAGACATCGCCTACTTCGACGACGAGGGTTACTACTACATCTGCGACCGCAAGAACGACATGATCATCTCGGGGGGCATGAACATCTATCCCGCCGAGATCGAGTCGGCGCTCGACCACCACCCGGACGTCGCCGACGTGGCGGTGATCGGCATTCCGAGCGAGCCGTGGGGCGAGAGCGTGCACGCGGTCGTGGTGCGGCGCGGCAACGGCCTCACCGAAGACGCGCTGCTCGCCTTCGCGCGCGAACACCTCGCGGGCTACAAGATCCCGCGCTCCATCTCGTGGAGCGACGAGATCCCGCGCAACGCCTCCGGCAAGATCCTGAAGAAGGTCCTGCGCGAGCCGTTCTGGAAGGACCGCGAGCGGCAGGTCGGGTAGCCGCTCTCGAGCCCCGGCGTCCGAGGGCGCGCACGCCCACGGGCGCCGCTACGCCCGGACGCGATCCGCGGCTACACTGCGCGGCCGGAGGTGACCGATGAAACGATCCGCCCGCGTCGCGCTCGTCGTCCTGTTGGGCTCGCTTCTCGTTTCGTGTTCGCGCCTCGAGGCGCAGCCCGGAGCGGGCGCAGGCGCGCAGGCGACGCCGGAGAGCGAGGAGGAGAAGACCCTCTACGCGCTCGGCGCCATGATCTCGCGCAATCTCCAGGAGTTCGCATTCGCGCCCGAGGAGGTGCCCTTCGTGCTGCAGGGCCTGCGCGACGCGCTCGAAGAGCGCGAGAGCGCGGTGCCCCTCGACGAGTACTCGCCCCGGATCCATGCGCTCGCGGCGGAGCGCCGCGCGGGACGGCTGGCCGTCGAGAAGGAGGCGGCGGCCGCATTCCTCGCGGACGAGGCGGCCGCGGAGGGCGCCGAGAGCTTCCCGTCCGGGCTGGTGATGCGCGTGCTCGTTCCGGGCAGCGGGGCCTCGCCTGCCGCGACGGACACGGTCAAGGTCCACTACCACGGCACGCTGCGCGACGGCAGCGTCTTCGACAGCTCGGTCGAGCGCGGCGAACCGGCCAGCATCCCGCTGAATCGCGTCGTGCCCTGCTGGACGGAGGCGCTCCAGCAGATGAGCGTCGGAGAGAAGACGCGGATCGC
>CP070734.1:951836-957557 GCA_020347605.1 Deltaproteobacteria bacterium
CGCCGGCCGCGGGCACGTCGTGGCCGATGTCGTAGATCAGGGCGCCACCGTGGTGCAGCGCCATCAGCTGCATGCCGTAGCAGATCCCGAGCACCGGCATGCGGTGCGCGAGGGCCTGCGCCAGGAGCTCGCGGTCGAACGCGATCTTCTCGTCGTCCGCGGCGACGAAGCGGACGCTCGCAGGGTAGGGCGCCGACGGCAGGAAGTCGTCGCCGCCCGGGATCAGCAGCCCGTCGATTCGCGCGACGAGCTCCGCCGCGGCGTCCTGGAGCGGCAGGTAGACCGGTACGCCGCCCGCGTCCCGGACCGCGCTCGCGTACGCCGCATCGATGTACTCATAGCGGCGACCGCGCCGGATGCGGCCCTCCGCATCCAGGCTCGGTGAGATTCCGATCGTCGGCGCCACGGCCGCAAGGTACCGCGCCGCGAAGCCGCCGCTGCCCGGCGCGCGCGGTTCGCGCGGCGGCGCACCAGCGGTATGCTCGCAGGGGTTCGCTCGAGGGGGAGGGCTCGACGGCCGATGTCCGCGATCAAGGCATCCGATCTGTTCGTCTCCTGCCTGCAGCGGGAGGGCGTGGCGCGCGTCTTCGGGCTGCCCGGCGAGGAGAACGCGGATCTCGCGCTGTCGATCCACGACTCGCCGATCGAGTTGATCCTGACGCGCCACGAGCAGGGCGCCGCGTTCATGGCGGAGGTGCAGGGACGCCTGACCGGCGAGGCGGGTGTCTGCCTGGGCACGCTCGGTCCGGGAGCCACCAATCTGGTCACCGGTGTGGCCGACGGGAACATGGATCGCGCGCCGATGGTCGTGATCACGGGCCAGGCGGACAGCCAACGTCAGCACAAGGAGAGCCACCAGCACATGGACGTCGTGTCCATGTTCCGCCCCATCACGAAGTGGGCACACGCCATCGTGCATCCGGACAACATCCCGGAGGTCGTGCGCAAGGCGTTCAAGCTCGCCACCACGGAGAAGCCGGGAGCCTGTCACATCGAGCTGGCCGAGGACATCGCGGCGCTCGCCGCGCGGACGTCGCCGCTCTCGCCGCAGCGACTGCGGCGCCCGGTGCCGGACGACAAGATCGTGAACCGTGCGATCGACCTGATCCGCACCGCCCGGCGGCCCGTGATCCTCGCCGGCAACGGGACGATCCGGCGGCGCGCGAGCGCGCAGCTTCGCCGCTTCGCCGAGGTGACCGGCATCGGGGTGATCAGCACCTTCATGGCCAAGGGCTGCATCCCGCGCGACGCGCCCGAGTGTCTGTTCACCATCGGACTCCAGGCGAGGGACGTCGTGGCCTGTGCGATCGAGGCGGCCGACCTCGTGATCACGATCGGCTACGACATGGTCGAGTATCCCCCCCGGCTCTGGAATCCGGACGCGGACAAGAAGATCCTCCACATCGACTTCCTGCCGGCCGAAGTCGACCAGCACTACGACGTGGACGTCGAAGTCGTGGGTGACCTGGCGCACACGCTGTGGATGCTGAACGAGAAGATCGCGCCGTATGGGCTCGCGCCGCTCTTCGACATCCGCGCCCAAGCCGCCGTCGCCGCAGATCGCCAGGACGCGGCGCTCCGGAGCCAGCAGCTTCGCCGCGATCGCGCCGGGCAGCACGGCCTTCGCGCGCATCCACCTCACGGGCGCGCCCCTGCCGCTCCTGCCCGGGGACGCCTTCATCCTGCGCGGCTTCTCGCGTATTCCGGACGCCGGTGCGACGCTGGGCGGAGGCGTCGTGCTCGACATCGCGCCGGCTCGCCGGCGCCGCAGCGACCCCGCGCTGCGTGCGGATCTCGAGACGCTGGCGCGCTTCGAGCCGGAGTCGGCGGTCGGCGTGCGCCTGGAGCGCTCCGGACTGTCCGGCATCGCCGCCGACGAGCTGCGCCGCCAGACCGGTCTCGACGCCGCGGCGCTGGGGCGCATCCTGGAGGCGCGGGCGGGCAAGGGGCAGGCCGCCGTGACCGGCTCGGGCGTCTGGCTCGGAGGCGTCGCGCTCGAGGCGCTCGAGGCCCGCACGCTCCACGCGCTGGAGCAATACCACGCGCGCGAGCCGCTGCGGCCCGGCATGCCGCGCGGGGCGCTGCGCGGCGCCTTCCCCGAAAACGTCGCGGCCGGCGCCGTGGACCTCGTGATCGACCGGCTCGCCGGGCGCGGCCGGCTCGAGGCCGAGCGCGACGTGGTGCGGCGCGCCGAGCACCGGCCCGCGCTGGCGCCCGCGGAACAGCGGCTGGCCGAGCGCATCCTCGCGTCCGCGCGTCGCGCCGCGCTCGAGCCGCCCTCGGTCCGCGAGTGGTCGGAGCAGCTCGGCGCGCCGGCCGAGCGGCTCGGCGACCTGCTCGCGCACCTGGCGCGTGAGGGGTCGCTGGTGCGTGCGCCGGGCGACCTGTTCTTCGACCGCGCCGCGATCGACGCGCTGCGCGAACGCATCATCGCGCACCTCGGGGAGCACGGCGCGCTCGACACGCAGGGCTACAAGGCGTTGATCGGCACCACCCGCCGCTTCGCGGTGCCGCTGATGGAGCTCTTCGACGAGGAGCGCCTGACGCTGCGTCGCGGTGACGCGCGCGTGCTGCGCGCCCGGGAGCCGCGCTAGTCGGCCGACGAGAGTCGGCCGACGCGCAGCGCAAGCCGTCCGGAGGACGGCGCGCCGTGAGCCGAAGGCGAACGGAGCGGGCGCCCGCCAGGACCGCCGGCGATCGGAGGCCAACCCCGAGTCCGAGCGAGGAGCGAGGACGAGGTTCGGCGGGGCTAGAAGAACAGGGCGACCGACTGGCGCGCCCAGTCGAGGGCGCGGAAGCCCGACAGCGGGCCGGGCGCGGCGTTCGGGAACAGGCCCAGGAACAGCACCGCGAAGCCGCACGCCGCGAGCACGAGCATCTCGCCGGTGGAGAGCTCCGCGCGCGGCTCCTCCTCGCCGGCCTCTCGCATGTACATCACGACGGGGATGCGCAGGTAGTAGTAGACCGACACGAGGCTCGTCAGCACGGCGATGATCGTGATGCCGACGTAGCCCTCCTTCACGGCTGCCGCGAAGACCATGAACTTCGCGACGAATCCGGCCGTGCCGGGGATCCCGGTGAGCGCCAGCAGGAACAGCGTCATGAGCGCCGCGAGGCCCGGGCGCGTCTGCGCGAGGCCCGCGAAGTCGCTGATGCGATCGCAGTCGCGCCCGTGCTGCGCCAGCGCGATCACCACGCCGAACGCGCCCACGTTCATGAAGGCGTAGACCAGCAGGTAGAAGAGCACCGCCGAGTAGCCCTCGGGCGTCGCGACGAGCAGACCGAGCAGCAGGTAGCCGGCGTGCGCGATGCTCGAGTAGGCGAGCAGCCGCTTCACGTTGTTCTGGATCACCGCCATCACGTTGCCGACGATCATCGTCAGCACCGAGAGCCACCAGAGCACCGCGATCAGGCTCTCCTGGAGCGGCTCGAACGCGATCAGGAAGCGCAGCAGCGCCACGAAGGCGGCCGTCTTGACCGTCACCGACATGTAGGCGGTCACGGACGTGGGCGCGCCCTCGTATACGTCCGGCGTCCACTGGTGGAAGGGAACCGAGGACACCTTGAACGCGAAGCCGACCAGCGCCAGGCCCATGCCCGCCACGAGCAGCGGATTCGTCGCGCTCCCGCCTTCGATGGCCGCGCGGATCGCCGCGAGCTCGGTCTTGCCCGTCGCGCCGTAGAGGAGCGCCATGCCATACAGCAGGATCGCGCTCGCGAAGGACCCGATCATGAAGTACTTGAGCGCCGATTCGTTGCTCTGGAGCTTGCGGCGATCGAAGCCCGCGAGCACGTAGATCGGGATGCTCATCAGCTCGATCCCGAGGAAGATCGTCAGGAGATCGGTGGCGGCCACCAGCAGCATGGTTCCGAGCGTCGCGATCAGGATCAGCGCGTAGTACTCGCCGTGGTGGATCCGAAGCTCCGACAGGTAGGCGAACGAGAGCAGGCAGACCAGCGCCGACGCCATGGCGATGACCGCGATGCCGAAGTTCGCGAACCGGTCGAGCCGCACCATCGGGTGGTCCAGGTTGAAGACGTGCGACGATCCGGCCAGGAAGGAGTGGGCGCTCATGCCGAACACGATTCCCAGGAACACCACGGAGACGAGCGCGAGCAGGGTGCCGCGCCAGACGCCCGTGGCCGGCCGGCCCAGGAAGCTGCCCGCCCGCGCGAGCGACACCTCCAGCATCAACACCACCATGGAGCCCAGCGCGATCACGAGCATCGGCGCCACCCCGAGGAAGTCGAGCGACGGTGCGGCGTTCACGGCGCGGCCTCGGCCGGCTCGGCCGGCTCGTCCGTGGCGGCCGGCGGGGATTCGAGCACGTCCGACGCGGGCGCGCGCGGCTGGCTCACCGACGCCGGGAGCTGTCGCATCACCTCGCTGACGGCGCCGTCCAGGCGCCGCAGCAGCGGATTGGGGTACACGCCGATCCAGAAGATCGGGATCACCATCGCCAGCATCACCGCCTTCTCGCGCAGGTCGAGGTCGATCAGCCCGCGGTTCTCCGGGTTCTCGACGGCCCCGAAGAAGACGCGCCGGTACATCCACAGCATGTAGGCGGCCGCCAGCACGACCCCGCTGGTGGCGAGCACCCCCGCCACGGCGCTGCGCGCGAACGCGCCCAGCAGGATCAGGAACTCACCGACGAAGCCGTTGAGCATCGGCAGGCCGATGCTCGACATGGTGACGATGCCGAACAGGGCGGCGAACACCGGCATCGGCTTGGCGATTCCGCCGAATTCGCCGATCTCGCGCGTGTGCCGCCGCTCGTAGATCATTCCGACCAGAAGGAACAGCGCACCGGTCGAGAGACCGTGGTTCACCATCTGCAGCACGCTGCCCTCGAGACCCTCGCGGTTGAACGCGAACATTCCGAGCATGACGAAGCCGAGGTGCGCCACGGACGAGTACGCCACCAGCTTCTTCACGTCCGACTGCACCATCGCGACCAGCGACCCGTAGATGATCCCGATCAGCGACAGCGTGATGATCACCGGCACCGCGGCCACCGCGGCGTCGGGGAACAGCGGCACCGCGAAGCGCAGGAAGCCGTAGGTGCCCATCTTGAGCAGGACGCCCGCCAGCACCACGGATCCGGCGGTCGGCGCCTCGACATGAGCGTCCGGGAGCCAGGTGTGGAACGGCACCATCGGCACCTTGATCGCGAAGGCCAGGGCGAAGGCCGCGAACAGCCAGTGCTGCGTCTTCCACCAGACGTCCTCGCCCGCCAGCGCGATCTCGGTGTCGAGCAGCGCCACGCCCGTGCCCGTCACGTCCACCAGGTCGAAGTTGAGCGCCCCGAACTGGTCGAAATAGAGGTAGTAGAGCACGAGCATGGCGACCAGCATGAGCAGGGAGCCGAACATCGTGAACAGGAAGAACTTGATCGCGGCGTAGATGCGGCGGGGGCCGCCCCAGATCCCGATGATGAAGTACATCGGGATCAGCATCACTTCCCAGAAGATGTAGAAGAGGAACATGTTCAGCGACACGAAGGCGCCGAGCATCCCCGTCTCGAGGAAGAGCATGAAGAAGAAGTAGCTCTTGATGGAGCGGGTGATGTCCGTCCACGACGCGGCGAGCACCACGGGCATGAGGAAGGTGGTGAGCATGACCAGCACGAGGCTGATCCCGTCGATGCCCACGTGGTAGTGGATCCCGTACTCGGCGATCCAGGGCGCGTGCTCGACGAACTGGTAGCCGGTCTTCGTGGC
>CP070734.1:957657-963304 GCA_020347605.1 Deltaproteobacteria bacterium
GCGCGCAGCGGCGGCTGCGGCCTCGGCGCCGAGCTCGCCTTCCTGCTGCTTCCGCTCTTGTGGCTGCGCGGCGCGCGCAGCCGCGCGCGGAGCTTCGCGCTGGCGCTGGTCCTGCTGCTCGTGCCGACCGCGACCCCGGCGCAGGACCTGCCGGACACCGACGGCGACGGCTTCCCCGACAGCGTCGAGGCGACCGGCTTCCAGCTGTTCGGCGATCCCGACCCGACGACCGGGTTCGTCGAGAGCTGCGACGGAACGCAGCCGCGGCATACCTGCGTGGATCCGCTCACACCGGACCTGTTCCTGATCGTGGTGCGCGAGGTCGAGCCCTGCGATCCCGCGCTCGACCCGCGCTGTATCCCGAGCGGTCCAGAGGCGACGGACGCCATCTCGAGCCCCACGAACCCCGAGGGTCCGGGCGGCCTCGGCATCGCCGTACACGAGATCGAAGCCACGCAGGCGGCCTCCAACCGGACCGTGACGGCGCTGGCCGATCAGAAAGCGGTGATGATCATCGAGGATCGCGACCCCCGGGCGGACAAGTTGGGAAACTGCCCGCTGCGCGCAACGCCGAACGATGCGGAGCCCTGCTTCGTGTTCACGCAGAAGATCCACGACTACGTGATGGAGGTCTGCGCCGGCGCCCGCTCCTGCAGGCTCGCGACCGACGACACGAGTGTGGCCGCCGATGTGATTCGCACCTATGTGGAGCACACGTTCAATCACGAGGTCGGACACAGCGTGCTTCTGTCTTCGATCTGTACCCGGCGCTACTGCGATCACGAGAAGGCGGGATCGGGAGTCCTGATGGAAGAGGCGTCGCAATACACGAACAAGGGCGGAAACGTGACCTGGTACATCTCGACACAATTCGGCGGGCAGAGCCAGAACGACGCCGCGCTCAAGTAGCCCCGCCGCGAGGCGCGCAAGGAGGAACCCATGAGGCGATTCTCGAGGATTCTCGGCATCCCGCTCGTCGGCGCCGCCGTCTGTTGGCTGGCCGCCTCGGAAGTCCGGGCCGGAAACGCCGATTCGCCGGACGGTGAGCCCCCGCGCGGCGTGGCCTTCCAGAGCGACGCGAAGGGAACGAAGCTGAACGGCGTGATCAGCATCGAGCTGACCGAGGTCGTGGGCTTCGAGGCCGAGTCGGCCCGGGGCATCCTGCGGCTGGAACGGGGCAGAGATCTGCCGGTGACGTTCTTCGCCGAGGTCGCCGAACTGCACCCCTGCCCGAGCGTTGCGGATCCGGATCGCCGCTGCGTCCTGTGGAAGTTCGATTCGCAGATCGAAGAGATCCAGGGCGCGCTGCTGGCCGGGTACGCGGCGGACATTCTCGACCAGTTCTTCGACGGGCAACCGCTGACGATCACGCCGAAGCGAATCTCCAAGTCCGCCGAGGTGCCGGTGACGTTCAGCCCGACCGGCTGCGGGGAGCTCGGCGACCTGCCGTGCAAGTCGCTGTTCCTGGTGATGGACGTCGAGGTTGCCGTCAAGTAACGACGCTCGGCGCGTCGCACCCCCCAGCGGCGGGCGAGCGGACCGGGCGACCCGGGTGGGTGTCGATCTCCTCCTCGTCGCGCTGTCCGGAACCCTGCTGCTGGCGAGCGCCCCGCCCATCGATTTCCATTGGCTCGCGTGGATCGCGCTGGTGCCGGCCCTGCTGCCGATCCTGCGCGGGAGCGCGCTGCGCGCCTTCCTGGTGCCGCTGGCCGCCTGGTACCTGTTCGACGTCACGCACGCCCGCTGGATGCTGCGCATCGAGGGCATCCACGTGCTCAACTTCGGACTTCCGGTGGTCGTGCACGCCGCCTATTTCGGCGTCTTCGGGCTGATCGCCCGCTGGTTCCACCGGCGCGCGCCGCAATGGGACCCGGTCACGTTTCCCGCGGCCTGGGTGGTGCTCGAGTACCTCCGCTTCCACCTCGGATTCCTTTCGTTTCCGTGGGGCATCCTCGGCGTTTCCCAGCACTCGGTGCTGCCCGTGGCCGGGGTCGCGGCCATCACCGGCGTCCACGGGGTGTCGTTCCTGCTCGTCACGAGCAACACCGTCCTCGCCGGTCTGATCGACGCCCGGCTTCCGGACGCAGGCCGGCCGCTGCGTCGCGCCGCGACGATCCCGAGGCGTCTCGGCGCGTGCGCCGGCGCGGCACTCGGCGTGATGCTGCTGGCCGCGGCGTCCTCCCGCGGGCCGGACGCGCCGGTGCCGACGCTGCGGGTCGCACTCGTGCAGCTGGAGGCGCGCCCGCCGGCGCGGCCGGGTGTGCGCCGGGACGAGCTCTTCGAGCGCTACGCGGAGCTCACGCGCCGCGCGGCCGCTTCGGAGCCCGAGCTCATCGCGTGGTCCGAGTCATCCGTTCGCGGCAGCATTCCCTACGACCGCACGTTGGCGCGCGACCTCGCGAACCTGGCGCGCACGTCGGGCGCCTACCTGCTCGTCGGCTCGAGCGCACAGGAGAAGGCGGAGCGCGAGCGGCGGGCGCCGCGGGCTTCGAACTCGGCGTTCCTGATCGCGCCGGACGGCAGCTTCGCGGGCCGCTACGACAAGATGCGTCTGCTGCCGTTCAACGAGTACCTGCCGCTGCGCGGTCTGATCCGCTGGCCGTCGTGGATCGTGTCGGAGGTGACGGATGCGGAGCCGGGCCGGGAAGCCACGCGGTTCGACATGGGACGCGCGCGTTTCGGCGTCCTGATCTGCTGGGAGAACCTGTTCCCGGACGCCTTCCGGCGCATGGCCGCGCAGGGCGTCGACTTCATGGTCAGCATGACGAACGAGGCGTTCATCGACAGCGCAGAGGCGCGGCACCAGATGCTGGCGATGAACGTGTTCCGCGCCATCGAGAACCGGGTTGCGATCGTGCGCACGGCGACGACGGGCGTCTCCGCGATCATCGAGCCCAGCGGGCGGGTCGTCGAGCGGATCCGCGGTGACCACGGCGACGACGTGAACGTGCGCGGGTACCTGGTGGGCGAGGTCCCGCTCGTCTCGGAGCGGACCTTCTACACCCGGCACGGCGAGTGGTTCGTGGTCGCCTGCACGGGACTCCTGCTGATCGTCGCCGCGGCGCACGCCGGCTGGGCGCGCCGCGAAGCCGCGCGGATCGGGATGGCGGACCGAGAACCCTAGCCCGTCTGGATCTCGCGGGGCGCAGACCGCCGACCCAGCACGCAGTGCGCGACGATCCGCTCGGTCTTGCCCTTGAGGGTCACCTCGCCGACGCGCTGCGTCTCGAAGCGATCGCCCAGGTGCCGCAGCGTCGAGTCGCCGATCAGGATGCGGCAGGGGCTCGTCGCCAGATGCGCCAGCGCGAGATCCCGGTCGTAGCTCTCGAGGCGCGCGGCGGTGTTCACCGCATCGCCGAGCGTCGTGTACTTCATCCGGTCCGCGCTCCCCAGGCTGCCCGCGAGGACCGGGCCCGTGAAGATGCCGATTCGCATGCGCAGCGTCGGGAGGCCGCGTTCCTTCATCGACCCGTTGAGCCGGACCATCTCGCGCTCGAGCTCGAGCGCACACTCCACGGCGTGGATCGCGTCCTCGCGCACCTGCTCCTCCGAGGTCCGCGGAACGGGCACGCCGAAGTTGGCCTTCACCCCGTCGCCGAAGTAGTCGTCCACCACGCCTTCGTGCTGCATGACGACGCGCGTGATGCCATCCATGTAGGTGTTGAGCCACTCCATCAGCGTTTCCGGATCGAGCTGTTCGGAAACGCCGGAGAAGCCCTGCAGGTCGGTGAACAGGATGGTCGCGGTGATCTTCTGGGAGCGGGGCCGTCCGCCGTCGAGGAACTGCTCGCGCTGCTCCCAGAGCGACTCCGCCACCTGGGGAGAGACGTGCTTGGCGAAGAGCTGCATGAGCGTCGTGCGCTGCCCCTTCTCGCGCGCCTGCTCGACGGCGCTCGAGGTCATGGTCGCGACGGTCGTGAGCAGGTCGATGTCCTCGCGCGAATAGAAGTGGCCCGACTTCTTGTGCCCGATCGCCAGCATTCCGGCGAATTCGCCGCTGGCGAACAGGGGGAAGGCGAGCGTCGCGCCCAGCTCGTTGAAGCGTTCGCCGCATGCGGCGCGCTCGGGCGCGAAGTGCGGGTCCTCGGCGACGTCGTAGCGACTGATCAGCTTCCGCTCCCGGGCGACGAGTGCCAGGAGTGGATCGTCGAAGGCCACGGGACGCGTCTTGAGCCGGTCCTGAACCCTCGCCTCGTCGCCATCCAGGAACAGCGCCCGGCCCTGGCGCGTGCGGTCGTCCACCAGGATCACACCGGCGCGTTCGATGAAGAGCTCGGATCGGATCGTGCGCAGCACTCCTTCGAGGAAGGGCTCGAGCTCCGCGACGCCGCCCAACGCCTCGCTGATGGACCCGACGGTGGTCCTGTAGTCGTAGGGCTTCCGGAAGAAGAGCTGCTCGACGGCTTCCTGGACCCGGCGGTTCACGGGGTTGAAGAAGAACACGACGGCGAGGGCGAAGACGATCGGGTAGACGCTCTCGGCCTGACCGCTGAACACCGTGCGCGACAGGATGCCGCTGGTCGCGGTCTGGATCGCGAAGTAGGCCAGTCCCACGACGGACGTCATGAGCACGTACCCGAGCGTGCGCTTGATGTACACGTCCACGTCGAAGAGGTTGTGGCGAGCGATGGCGTAGCCGATCGCGGCGGGAAACAGCGTGAAGGGAATTCCGACGAAGTTGTTGTGAACCTGGAAGCCGCCCAGCGAGGCGCCGCTGAACGACGCCAGCAGGCCGAGCGCCGGTATCGGAAAGGCGAGCGCGGCGCCGAACAGCACCACCTTGGAGCGCTGCCGCGCGATGTGCGAAGACGGCCGCAGGTAGGCGGCCAGGCTCCCCAGCACGAAGATCACCGAGGCCGTGATGAGGTACAGGAAGATCAGGCGGTAGAAGAGCAGGAAGCGCGTGGCGGGATAGTGCCACTCGAGCGGGACGATCAGCGCCGCCGCGACGAGGTAGGGAGCGAGCTGCACGCCGGGGTGACGGCGGGAGTATTCCCAGGGTCGGGGGAAGTGCATGACGAGATGCAGACCCGCGGCGGGCCCCAGCGCCAGCACCAGCAGGTACCAGCGGACGAAGCCGCGGTGCGTCGCGGCGATGTCGAACGCCGTGAGACTGAAGGTGCTGACCGCGAAGCAGAGCAGGAAGAAGCTCCAGCTCACGGCCGTGTCCGGTTTGATCGTGAACACGACCACGCCGATGACCAGGTACACGACACCCAGCAGGCCCAGGATCCCGAACACGCTTCCGAGGTCGGCCGCGCTGAAGCGCATGGTCGGGACGGAGAGCTCGAGGATGAGGTCGCCGCGCTCGACCGTGTAGTCGATCGGCTCGCCCACCGGCGTCTGCCGCACGATCCGCTGGAGATCCTCTGGAGTGGCCAGTGGCGCACCGTTCGCCGTCAGGATCTTGTCGGGGAAGTTGAGGCCCTCGAGCGACCCGGTCCACGAGTAGCGGCCCATGCCGTTCACGAACATCCGCTCGTTCAACAGGAAGCCCGGAAAGGGCTTGCCGAGCCACTGGACGCTGTCGATCGTGCAGATCACACCGATCGCCACGTTGACCGCCACCAGGCCCGCGAAGCACAGGCGGCTCACGAGCACCCGCCGCGGCAGGCCGCGCAGCCGGAATCGCTGGGCCCAGTCCGAC
>CP070734.1:963404-968997 GCA_020347605.1 Deltaproteobacteria bacterium
GACAGCGTCCTCCCCCTTGTTCCAGGGCAGCGCGCCCATCATCACGCCGTTGGCCAGCAGCGCCGCGCGGATCCTGGGGTCTTCGTAGACGGCTTCGGTCAGCTCGATGCCGTTCAACTCGTGGGCGTCCGCTGGAATCTCGGGGAGCAGGGCCCGCAACGATCCGGCCAAGCCCTGCGCGGACTCCGCCTCTGCCGGGCTACGCGTCGCCGGGCTGTAGAGCATCCGCTGAAGCGCGTCCGACAAGCCGGGCGCGATGGCGTTGTACAAGGTCTTGAACACCTCGGCGTCATGGGCGTTGATGCGCTTCCAGTGCTCGTACTGCTTGCGCGCGTTCCAGGAGTTGAACAGCACCGCGCTGCGATCCTTGAAGGGGTGGAACATCCCCCACTCGCTCGAGGTCAGCATCTCCAGACCGAACTTCTGAAGCTCCAGATCGCCGTAGGCCGGGGACCAGAGCGTGGCGAGGTTGCAGGCGCAGAGATTCACCTTTACGCCGGGGTGCATGACCTCCTCGGTACAGCAGCCCGCGCCGGCCTCCAGCTTGCGTTCGAAGCAGGCCACGCGGAGTCCGCACTTCTGGAGGTAGGTCGCCGCCGTCAGCCCGTTGATGCCGCCGCCGACGACGATGACGTCGTACTCCCGGCCGGGACCCGCGCTACCCATCGCCGCGGGTCGCCTCACCCCCCCGTCTTCGGATGGCGCGGTCGCGGTCCCCGGCGCGCGATCCCGACCGGGCGAGGTGCAGGAAGAGGACGCGAGCGCCGGCCGGAGTCGCAGCGAACGGCTTCATGCCGATCGTTCGCGCTGTCGGACGAGCATCCGACAGCGCTCCGCACCGCGCGGAATGGTCGCTTGAATGGTGAGCTCGGCACCGCAGCGGCGCAGCATCACGCGGTCCATGTCCATGGCCGTGTCGCACGCTCGCTGGTGCTCGGGGCCGGTGAACCCGTAGGGGCAGTAGGGAAGCTCGAGTGTGAAGTGATCGCCGTCGATCTCGGAGAACTCGAACGGGAAGCCCAGCTGTTCGCCGGACCGGACCAGGTGCTCCTTGGTCTCCGCGATCGATGTGGTTCGCCGCACGCCGCCGAGCCAGGGAAAGATCGCCAGGCTCCAGCTCATGGCCCGGGCAAGGGGCTCACCGATCCCGGGGATTCGGCACAGGAGCACGTGGATTCGTCCGGTCAGGCGCATCCAGGCGTCGATGAAGCTCTGCACGATCGGATCCTCCCCGCTGTGTGCGCACTCGCTTCAGGACCGGCCGGCCCGCGCCCGCCGCGCGGCCCCGTCGGCGCGGGCGCGCCGACGAAGCCACCTGCGAGCCCGTGGCGAGAGGGCCCCCGCCCTCCGTCAGGTCAGCTCCTCGAAGTAGCTGCGCAGCGTCATCGTACCCCGCGCCGGTCCGACCGCATCGACCTCGCCGGCCGTGACGATGAACTCCGCGAGGTCGCCGAACTGCCGGTTGATCCGCCCGATGCCGCGCGCCAGGCCGCGCGCGAGCCAGAGCGGGACGACCGTCAGCTTCGCCGGCTTGCCCAGCACGGCGAACGCGAGCTCGGCCACTTCGCGCTGGGTGAAGACCTCCGGGCCACCGGCTTCGACCTCGCGCGCCTCGCCCTCCGCCGCGTCGACGCAGACC
Source organism: Deltaproteobacteria bacterium (assembly GCA_020347605.1). Lineage (GTDB taxonomy): Bacteria > Myxococcota_A > UBA9160 > UBA9160. The sequence continues at coordinate 965,044 of CP070734.1, forward strand.
TCGGCCAGATCCCGGCCGTGAATCGGGTTGAAGCGGTTCGTTCCGTCGCCCACGAGCAGGACGCGCCCGCGCTTCGCCATGGCGAGCACGGCGCCCATGTCGGAGAAGAAGCCCGAGGGACGGACGACGCTGAACTCGAGTCCAGACGTCTGCAGGTCACTCACCACGCGCTCGTGGGCGCGGGTGATGGCCAGCTTCGCGATCTGATCCGCCCCGAGCATCGAGACGTATACGAACTTCCGCACTCCGCTCCGCGTGCAGAGATCGAGAAGATTGCGATTCGCCTGGTAGTCCACCTGGTCGAATGTGAGGCCGTCGCGCTGTCGCGAGATTCCGATGGACGAGAAGACGATGTCGATTCCGCCGGCGCAGAGTCCCCTCAGCGTTTCCGGGCGGGTCGCCTGGCCGACGAAGACCTCGTCCACCTCGCCACGCGCGATGCCCGGCGCCGTGAAGGGGCCCGCCTGCTCGAGCCGCTCGACGCTGCGCGTGAGGGCGCGCACCCAGTGGCCGCGCCGCTTGAATTCGCGCGTCACGAACTTGCCCAGGTAGCCGGTCGCACCGGCCACCACGACCCGCCCGGGCACGCCCGCCTGCGCGCGGCGGTCGGTCGCCGCGCTCATCTACGCTCCTCGGCCACGCCTGCGCGCCTCCAAACCAATCCGTCGCGGGTGCTCGGCTGCCCGGCAGCCTTGCCGCGGCGGGCGCGAAATCCTCGCGCTGGCCCTCGCCCACGCCGACATCGCGGATACCGTACCCCTCGCGGCTCCTCTCACTCGAGGTCGCAGGCCGCCAGGATTTCGTTCGCCCGCGCGTTGAAGCCCAGCTTCACGTCCGGGTGGGGCAGGATGTAGAAGTCACCGCGCTTCACGCCGCGCAGCACGCGCTCGCCGATGACCTGCGGATCGGTCGCGGTGCTGAGCATCTGGGCCATGAACGGGTCCGGCTCTCCTGGGCCGGGACCGAGCTCGGCGGGACGGTTGCGATGGCTCTCGTGCAGGCGCGTCTTCACGAAGGAGGGACACAGCACGGAGACGCCGATGCCGAAGGGCGCCAGCTCGCCTCGGAGGGTTTCCGAGAGACCGACGACGGCGTACTTGGTCGCGGTGTAGATTCCCAGGGTGGGCAGCGCGATCAGTCCCGCAATGGAGGCCGTGTTCACCACGTGACCGCCCTCGCCGTGGGCCTTGATCGCGGGGACCAGCACCTGGATGCCGTGAACGACGCCCATCAGGTTCACGCCCAGGCACCACTTCCAGTCCTCCGGCGTCGTCTCGTCGACCGCTCCCGACGGAGCCACCCCGGCGTTGTTGCACAGGACGTGCACCTTGCCGAAGGCATCGACGGCCCGCGCCGCCGCGGCCACGACGGAGGAATGATCGGAGACATCGCAATTCACGCCGATCACGTCCGCGCCCGCTGCGCGAAGCTCCTCTGCTGCCGTCTCCAGGGGGCCGACCTCGATGTCGGCGAGGACGACCTTGGACCCCTCGCGCGCGAAGGCGTGCGCCATGGCCAGGCCGATTCCCGACGCGCCCCCTGTCACGAACGCCACCTTTCCCGCCAGGTCTTCCACGCTCATCTCCCTCCGCGTCTCCGCCGGTTCTCCACGGGCTCGCTCACGACCCGCGCAGCGGGGCGCCGTCTGCCCGGCTCGAGCACCCGACGGCCAGGATCGCCGCGCTGTCTCCGCCCGGGATCACCGGGAATCCGACCCACGCGCGGGGCGCGAGCCCCTGCACCCGGAAGCCCGTAGCGCGGGTCTCCGATGCGCAACGCGAGGGCATGCGGCTCGGCGTAGCACAGCCCGAAGAGGCCCGTCAGGATCGCGATCGTCGCTCGCGCTGCAGGTCCCCCGCCAGGGGACGCGGCCCTGCCCTCGGTGCACCCGACGCGGTCGCGCGCGTCGATCTTTGGACGTGCCCCCACTGTACGCGACCGGTCCCCTGCCGGCCCCGGCGCCCGATTGAGCCTGGCGGAGCGATCGCGCTAGATTCAGCCCAACCCGGAGCGCGCCCGGCGCGCCGCACCCGCAGACCTCCCCTCCGCCCGGCCGGAGGGATCTCGACCTCGAAGCAGGAGTTCACGATGTACGCCCGGCTCGACTTCGCCACGCTCTCCCCGATGGACGCCCTCGACCTCGCGGTGCTCATCGAGGTCGAGGCCTGCAACCGCTACAGGAAGTTTGCGGCGCTGATCGGCCACCGCTTCGCCGGGGACGCGGCCAGCGTGTTCGCCTCGATGGCCGAGAACGAGGCCAAGCACGGCAAGGAGCTGCAGGAGCGACGTCAGGCCCGGTTCGGTGACGCCCCCGCTCGGGTCTCGCTCGACGACCTGTTCGACGTCGAGGCGCCAGAGGAAGGGGCACCGCGCCGCAACATGTCCGCCCGCCAGGCCTTCGAGATCGCGCTGTCGTCGGAACAGAAGGCCTTCGACTTCTACGACCAGGCCCTGGGCCACGTGACCGATCCCGATATCCGCGCCCTGTTCACCGAGCTGCGGGACGAGGAGACGCAGCACGTCCGCATGGTGCGCGAGGCCATCGCCGCGCTGCCCCCGGGAGCCGACGAAGAGCTGGACCTGGACGACGATTCCCCGTTCCTGTAGCCCCCGAGCGACGCGTCTCCCGGGGTCGTGGCACGCCCTCGGGTCGGCTTCGGCCGCTCCGAGCCTGCCCCCGGCATTGGTCCAGCCCGGTGCCCGAGTCTCTCGGTTCGCCGCATCCAGCCTCGGAGGCAGACCCCAGAGGCTCCGAACCAGACGACACGTGGGCCTTGGCGTCCGATCACCCGTCGTCCGACGAGTCCCCGGCGCTTCGAACGCCTGCGCTTCGAAGCCCCCGATCTGGCCATGCTCCCGATTCAGCGGTCCTCGCGCCTGTAGTAGTCGTTGACCGTGTCGAACGGGCGGTACTTCCGAATGAGCTCGTAGCCGTGCTGTCTGAAGTAGTCGGAGACCTCCCGCTTCTTGCGATTCTCGATCTGTCTTTCGATGACCACCAGCTCCGGCTGGAACCGTTCGATGTCGAACCCGGCCAGCGCCTCCGGCTCGTGCCCCTCGATGTCCATCGACAACAGATCGATCTTCGCGACGCCTTCGCGATCGAGGAGATCGTCGAGCGTGATCGATGGAACCTGCAGCTCCTGGGTTGGCCACTCGACCCCCCAGAACCTTCCGGCCGCGTGTTCCGGGTCCGTCGAGGAGATCCCGCGGCCGAAGGACTTGAAGAACGTCTCCGAGGCACCGGAGTGGTCGGTCACGAGGTAGCTCACGAACCGGGAGTTCGGACGCAGCTCTTTCCACTCCGCGGCGTACTCCTTCAGCGCGTCGACGCCGATGCCGCTCCACTCGAGGTGCTTCTCGAGGTAGTAGGTATTGCTCCCTTTGACCGGTCCTGCGCAGCCCACGTCCAGGAAGAAGCCGCGGCGCCGATCCTGGAAGAAGTCGCGGATGATGAGCTCCTCGTCGAAATGTGAATAGAGCCGCTCCTCGGCCAGGATTCCCACGCGCCCCTCGGCGCGCCGATGCTCGGCTCGGATCTTCTCGAACGCCTCGCCGAGATTGCCCCGTGCGGGTCTTTCGACCGGGGCCGGCGCTTCACCGGGAGAAGCGACGACGGTGTCGCCGCCGTTCGCCGGTTCGCGGGACGCATCGTTCGACTCGCCGCACGCCGTTGCGAAGGTGAGTGCCGCGAACGCGGCGGCGAGAGACGCGGCCCGTGCCCGCCCGCGGAGCGGGACGCCGCACCCCCACTCGAGCACCGACCGGTCGGAGAACGCCGGGATCTGTCGTGTCCGTGCGAACATTGCCATCAGGCCCGGCCGAATGCGCTTCCGCCCGTGAAATCGCGGTGACAGGATCGGCCGAGCGCGAGAAAAGGGCAAGAAGCGGATGGGAAGCACAAGGGTTCGTTTACGTCCGACGAAGCACTGCGGTTCGACCGTCGGCGCAACG
>CP070734.1:969097-974688 GCA_020347605.1 Deltaproteobacteria bacterium
CGAGCGGCTCGCCGCGCGCGAGCAGCGCCGTGATCGCGGCGGAGTAGGTACAGCCGGTGCCGTGCGTGTGGGGGGTGTCGACGCGCGGCGCCGCCAGGCGCACGAACGCGGCGCCGTCGTAGAAGAGATCCACGGCCTCGTCGCCCGCCCGGTGGCCGCCCTTGACCAGCACCGCCGCGGGGCCCAGCTCGCGCAGCGCGCGCGCCGCGTCGCGCATCTCGGATTCGGTCTCTACGCGCGCGCCGAGCAGCGCCGCGGCCTCGTGCAGGTTGGGCGTGAGGAGCGCCGCCCGCGGCAGGATCTCGCGCCGGAGCGCTTCGACGGCATCCTCCGGCAGCAGCGCGTCGCCGTGCTTCGAGATCATGACCGGATCCACCACCAGGTTCGGGATGCGGTGTCGCTCGACCGCGCAGGCGACGGCCTCGATCACCTCCGCGGAGCCGAGCGCCCCCGTCTTGGCTGCGCGCAGGTCGAAGTCCTCCGCCACGGCGTCGATCTGCCGCGCCACGAGCGCGGGCGGGAGCCGCTGCAGCTCGCGCACCCCCACGCTGTTCTGGGCGGTGACGAGGGTGAGCGCGCTGGTGCCGAAGACGCCGAAGCGATGGAACGTCTTGAGATCGGCCTGGATGCCGGCGCCGCCGCCGGAGTCCGAGCCCGCGATCGTGAGCGCGACCGCGCGCCGCCCCCCGCCTTCGTTTCGTTTCGTCACGCGTCTTGGGCTCCCCGGCTCGCCGCGCCGTCCGCCCGCGACCGATAGCGAAAAGGCGATGGCCGGGCCCCGCTGGGCTCCGAGGTGTCGGACCCGAGCCGGGAGCCGCCCGTCGGGACGGTGAGTGCGGAAGCCCGGCGCGCGGCCGAGCCTCCGGCTCAGCAGCACGGCGCCCGGCCGGCGGCTCGCGGCTTCGGATGAGCTAGGTTCAGGTGCGTTCCGTTGCTTCCGATCAAGATGCGCAGATGTCCGAACGCTCCATCCAAACCACCGGCCGCAGCGCGGCGATCGACCGCCTCGAGCGCGAGGTCTTCGACTGCGTGGTGATCGGCGGCGGCATCACCGGGGCGGGCATCGCGCGGGCCGCCGGCCTGCGTGGACTGCGCGCCGCGCTGCTCGAGGCCGACGACTTCTCGATCGGCACCTCCAGTCGCTCCTCGAAGCTGATCCACGGCGGGCTGCGCTACCTGGCGATGGGCGACGTCCTGCTGGTGCGCTCGGCGGCGCTCGAGCGGAAGGTGATCCACCGCCTGGCCCCCCATCTGGCCGAGCCGCGCTGGATGGTCGTGCCCGTCGGCACCCGCGCGGGGCTCGCGAAGGTGCGGGTCGGGATCGCGACCTACGAGAAGCTCGGCTCGGTGGAGAAGCCGGACCTGCACTCGAACTGGTCCCGCGAGGACCTCGAGCGGGAAGAGCCGCTGATCGACCGCGAGCGCTATCCGTACGCGTGCGCCTACCGCGAGTATCTGACGGACGACACGCGGCTGGTGCTCGCCAACCTGCGCGCGGCGGCGGGAAACGGGAACGAGGTGCTCAACCGCGCGCGCGTCGACGCCATCGCGACCGAGCAGGGCCGCGCCGCCGGCGTCGAGGCCGTCTGCGGCGTCTCGGGACGCCGCTTCCACGTGCGCGCGCGCGCCGTGATCAACGCCGCCGGCCCCTGGGTCGACGCGGTCCGCCGCCTGGAAGCCCCGGATGCCCCCGCGATGCTGCATCTCTCCAAGGGTGTTCACATCGTGCTGCGCGCCGAGCAGCTTCCGGTGCGGAACATGCTCGTGCTCGGCACCAGGGACAAGCGCTCGATCTTCGCCATCCGACGCGGCCCGGTGACGTTCGTCGGCACGACCGACACGACCTATGCGCCGGGCTCACAGGTGTGGCCGGAGATCGACCTGGAAGACGTCGAGTATCTGCTCGCGCCGCTGAAGCGCTACCTGTCCGCCCCCGAGCTCGCGCCGCGCGACGTCGTCGCCGCCTGGGCGGGCCTGCGGCCCCTGATCGCCCAGCCCGGCAAGCCGCCCACCGAGATCTCGCGCCGCGACGAGGTCCTGGTCGGACCGCATGGCGTGGTCACCATCGCAGGCGGCAAGCTGACCGGCTACCGCCCGATGGCGCGAACCGCCCTCGAGAAGGCCGCCGAGGTGTGCGGGCTGGCGCTGGCCCCGGAGCCGGACGAAGAGCCGCCGCTGCCGGGCGGCGACTTCGACGGCGATCTCGACGCGCTGGCGCAACGGGTGTCGCGCGACACCGGACGCAGCGCGTCGAGCGCCGCGCGGCTGGTGCGGCTGTACGGGTCCGAGGCGTTCGACGTCGTCGGCATGGGACCGGAGCCGCTGGTACCGGGCTGCGAGCTGCTCGCGGGAGAGGTGGACTGGGCCGTTGCACGGGAGGGCGCGGTCAGCGTCGAGGACGTGGTCTACCGGCGCTCGCGCACCGCGCTCTACGAGCCGGAGGAACGCGAGACCGTCCTGGAACCGATCGGGACGCGCATGGCGGCGGCGCTCGGCTGGAGCGCGGAGCAGACGGCCTTACACGTGGCCGAGGCCCGGGCCCGGATGTCGGCCGAGCTGGGCTTCGAGCGTCAGGGCGCTGCCGCCTGACGCAGGTCGCGCGGAGGGGAACGCCTGAGCGACATCGTGAGCCGGCTCCGAGCGAGTCTCGGTGAGCGGGTCTCGACCGACGCGGAGACGCTCGCGGCGCACCGCCGCGACACGTGGGTGCTCTCCGAGCTCGACGACCTGGAGGGCCGGTCCGGGCCGCCTCCCGTGGCGGTGGTCGCGGCGGCCTCGACCGAAGACGTCTCGACGGCGCTCGGGCTGTGCCGCGCGGCGCGGATTCCCGTGGTTCCCTACGGCGGGGGTTCGGGCGTCTGCGGCGGGATCCGCGTGCCCGAGGGTGCCGTCGTGGTCTCCACGCGCGGGATCGCTGGACTCGTCGATCTCGACGCGGCGTGCCTGACCGCTTCCTTCGGCGCCGGAACCCTGGGCATCGATGCCGAGCAGCGCGTGCAACAGGAGGGGCTCACGATCGGCCAGTGGCCCCAGTCGATCGATCTCTCGACGGTCGGCGGCTGGGTGGCGACGCGCGCGGCGGGCCAGTTCTCGACCGGCTACGGGAACATCGAAGACGTCGTCCTGGCGCTCGAGGTCGTGCTCCCCGACGGCACCGTGCTCCGGACGCGTCGCACCCCGCGCGCGTCGACCGGGCCGGATCTTCGCCAGCTCTTCATGGGCAGCGAGGGCACGCTCGGCGTCGTGACGCAGGTGACCTTCTCGCTGCGCCCGCTGCCGGAGGCCCGGCGCGGCCGCGCGTATCACTTCGCGCACTTCCAGGACGGAATCGAGCCGCTGCGCCGGCTGCTTCGCGACGGCTGGCGACCGCCCGTCCTGCGCCTGTACGACGCGGCCGAGTCGGGACGTCACTTCCCGGACGCGTGTCCCGCGGACCGCGCCATGCTGATCGTGCTGCACGAGGGCGCGGAGGGGCTGGTGGAGCTGGAGTCGAACGCCGTGGCGGAGATCTGTCACGCGTGCGGCGGCGCGGACGCCGACGCGTCCGCCGTCGACCACTGGCTCCGCGACCGCAACAAGGTGCCCGGCTTCCGCGGCTTTCTCGAGAAGGGGATCATCCTGGACACGATCGAGGTGGCCGCGACGTGGGACCGCGTCGCGGCGCTCTACGAGCGCGTGACCGCGTCGCTGCGCGAGGTGCCGGGGATGCTGCTGGCGTCGTCGCACTCGAGTCACAGCTACCGGTCCGGGACCAACCTCTACTTCACCTTCGTCGCGCGTCCCGACGATCGGGCGCGCATGGCCGAGACCTATCGCGAGAGCTGGCGCCGGGTGATGGAGACGACGCTCGCGGTGGGCGGCGGCATCGCGCACCACCACGGCATCGGACGCGTACGCCGCGACGTGCTGATGCAGGAGCTCGGCGAGGCCGGCGTGGGGGTGTTGCGCGCGCTGAAGCGCGCACTCGATCCCGACGGCCTCCTGAATCCGGGCGTGCTGCTGCCCGACCCCTCCGACGCGCCGCGTTCGTGAGCGGCGAGCACCTGCTCGCGCTCGACCTCGGCACGACGCGCGTGCGCGCCCTCGTCGTGGCGCCCGACGGCGTGCCGCGCGGTCGCGCGTATCGCCCGCTCCGGGCGCGCTACCCCGCAGCCGGACGCGTCGAGCAGGATCCGGCCGAGATGTGGGCGCGCAGCGTCGAGGTCCTCGCCGAGGCGCTCGACGCGGCCGGCCTCACGGCGCGCGACGTGGCGGCCATCGGCGTCGCGTCCCAACGCGCCACGGCCCTGGCCTGGGACCGCGTGACGCGCGAGCCCCTGGCCCCTGCGATCGGCTGGCAGGACCGGCGCACCGAGCGCCGCGCACAGGAGCTGGCGGCCCGCGGCGTTCCGATCAACGCGCTCGCGTCGGCGACCAAGTTCGAGTGGTGGCTTCGGAGCGACGCGAACGTGCAGGCCGCGCGCGCGCGGGGCGCGCTGTGCCTCGGCACTCCGGACGCCTGGCTCGGCTTCAAGCTGACCGGCGGGTCCGCCTTCGTCACGGATCCGGGTCAGGCTTCGTGCACGGGTCTGTTCTTCGGCGCACAGCGGACCTGGGATTCGCGCGCGCTCGAGCTCTTCGGACTCGACGCGTCGCTGCTCCCGCGCGTCACCGCCACGAGCGCCGTCGAGGGCGAGACCGGGTCCGATCTGCTGGGGGCGCCGATTGCGGTGGCCGCGCGCGCCGGCGATCAACAGGCCGCCGCTTTCGCCCAGGGTGTGCATCGAGCCGGTGAGGCCAAGCTCACGCTCGGCACGGCCGCGATGCTCGACCTGCACACGGGCGCGCAGCCGGCGCCGCCGGTGGGGGGGGCCTGGCCGCTGCCGCTCTGGCGGCTCGCCGACGGCGCCGAGGCGTTTGCGCTCGAGGCCACCGTGATCACCGCGGGCGCGGTCGTGGAGTGGCTCGTCGAGCTGGGTCTGCTCTCCGAGCCGGCGGCGCTCGACCGCGTTGCCGGGCAGGTGGCTTCGAGCGAGGGCGTCGCGTTCGTGCCCGCCCTGCAGGGTCTCGGCGCACCCTATCTGGACGGCGCGGCGCGCGGGCTCCTGGGCGGACTCACGCGGGGTTCGCTCGCGGCGCACGTCGTGCGCGCGGCCCTGGAGGGAATCGCACAGCGCTGCGTCGACGTCTGCGAGGCGCTCGACCTCGCGGACGCGCCGCTGAAGGTCGACGGCGGACTCGCGCGCAGCGATCTGTTGCTGCAACGGCTGGCCGATCTCGCCGGGCTCGAGGTACTGCGCGCGGCCGAGACGGAGACCACCGCGCTCGGCGCCGCCTTCCTGGCGGGCCTCGCGAGCGGCGTCTTCCCGAGCCCCGAGACGTGCCGCCGGCGGGCTCCAGCGCCGGAGCGCTTCGAGCCGAGCTGGGATCCGCAGCGCCGCGCGCCCGAGCGCGCGCGCTGGAAGCGGATCGTGGCGCGCGCGCGGGCCGACGCGGAAGGGCGCGCCGCGTCCGCACCGGCCGACTAGATCGGCTCGGTTGCGCGCTCGAGCCAGCGCCGGTCGCCGGCGTCGGCCAGGAGCGGCGCCACGCGCTCGCGCACGCGCGCGTGG
>CP070734.1:974788-980343 GCA_020347605.1 Deltaproteobacteria bacterium
GCTGGTCCGAGACCCCGCTGCCGCACGCGATCGCGGCCAGCGTCGAGACGGGCACGACCGGCCGGCCCGAGCCGAAGGCGAGTCCCTTCACGGTGGCGAGTCCCACGCGCAGACCCGTGAACGAGCCGGGGCCGATCGAAATCGCGAAGGCGTCCAGCTCCGCCGCGCGGCAGCCGGCGCGCGCGAGCACCGCCTCGAGCGCCGGCAAGAGCGACGCGGCCGCGGGCCGGTCGCGCGGGGCGCGCACCTCGGCGACCAGCGCGTCGCCGCGCAGGAGCGCGACGCTCGAACGGTCGGTGGCGGTCTCGATGGCGAGCAGCAGCGGAGCCATGGTCGCGGTTCGCGCCGGGCGCTCAGAGACCCGCGGTCTCGCGCACGTACTCGATGAACTTGCCCCAGTAGCGCGAGAAGTCGTTCCAGAACGCAAACCCCATCAGCAGGACGATGACGGCGATGCCGACCTGCTGGAAGACCTCGCGCGTGCGCAGCGAGACGGGCGAGCGCTTGATCCCCTCGACGGTGAAGAGCAGGATCTGCCCGCCGTCGAGCACGGGGATCGGGAGCAGATTCAGGATACCGAGGTTGATGCTGATGATGACCATCATCGCCAGGTAGACCTCGAGGCCCTGCTGCAGCGCGTTGTGGGCGATCACGCCGATTCCGATCGGCCCGGCGAGCTGCTTGCGCGACACCTCCCCCGTCAGGAGCTTGCCGAGACCGCGCAGGTAGGTCCGCGTCTGATCGACCGTCATGACGACGGCGCGTGGAATCGAGACGAACGGATTCCGCTGGACCTCCGGCTCGAACGCGCCCGGTAGGCTGGCCGCGTCGGCCGTAATGCCGATCATGTAGCGCTCCTCGTCGATCCCGAGCCCCGTATCCGTCTCGATCAGCTCCGGCGCGATCGCGACCGAGCGCGTCTCGCCGTCGCGCGCGTACGCGATCTGGAGCGCCCGCCCCTCGCTGGTGCGGACCGTCTCCGCGAAGTGTCCGAAGCTGCCGACGGGCGCACCGTCGACGCTGAGCAGCAGGTCGCCGGCTTCGAGGCCCGCCCGCTGCGCCGGTGAGTCCGGCGAGACCCGGCCGATCAGGACCGTCGCGGGCACCACGCCGAGCCGGCCCACGGAGCCGAGCGCCGGGATCCGCAGCGTCGACTCGGCCGCCTCCTCGCCGCGGCCGCGCGCGACGCGAAGCTCGACTTCGCCGCTCGTGCCCGCGCCCGCGTAGCGGCGGGCGAACTCGGCCCAGCCCTCGACCGCCTCCCCCGCGACGGCGATCACGACGTCGCCGGAGCGCAGGCCCGCGCTCCGCGCCGGTGCCTCCGACGCCGGAATTCCGATCTTGGCGGAGAGCCGGGCGTGGCCGAGCCCCACCCAGCCGCGCTCTTCCACGCCGCCGAACGGGTCCATCCCGCGCCGCTGTGCGACGCGGACCGGAAGCACGATCTCTTCCGCCTCCCGCGACACGCGGAAGCGGAGCCGGTCGTCGCCCCGCTCGCGAACGGCGGTCTCGACCTCGTCCCACCAGCGCACCGGCTCGTCGTCCACCGACAGGATGCGGTCACCCACCTGGAACCCGGCCGCCTGCGCCGGCGATTCCGGCTCGACACTGCCCACGACGGGCAGCGGCCGCATCATGCCGACGGCGAACATGCCGGCGAAGATCAGCACGGGCAGCGCCAGGTTCATGGCGGGACCGGCGAAGTAGATGGCGAGCTTCTGCCAGAGCGGCTTGGCCCCGAGGTGGTCGGTGCCGTCGCCGGTGATGATCTCCTCCGAATCCTCCTCGGCGTGCTCGCCGAGGATCCGGACGAAGCCACCGAGGGGGATCCACGCGATCACATACTCGGTCCCGCCGCGCTCCCAGCGCAGGCGGAAGCGCCCGACGCCGATCGGCGGGCCGAAGCCGATCGAGAACTTCACGACCCGCACGCCGCACAGCTTCGCCACGAAGAAGTGTCCGAACTCGTGTACGAAGACCAGCACGCCGAGCATCGCGACGAATGCGAAGATGAACGACAGCGACGTCATGCGTTCCGATCCCCCCGGCGGGCGATGCACGCACGCGCGCGCGCGCGCGCCCAGTCATCCACCTCGCGCACGTCGGCGAGGCTCGATACCGCGCTGCCGGCCCGCTCCGCGAGGTGCGCCTCGAGCACCGCCGCGTTCGTCTCGGCGATCGCCGGGAAGGGGATCCGGGCCGCCAGGAACGCCTCGACCGAGACCTCGTTCGCCGCGTTCAGCACGGCGGGCGCCGCTTCGCTCCCGCGCAGCGCGCGGAACGCCAGGTCGAGATTCGGGAAGCGAGTCCGGTCCGGCGCCTCGAAGTCGAGCCGCCCCACCTCCGTCAGATCCAGGCGCGGGATCTCGAGCGGCAACCGCTCGGGATGGGCGAGCGCCACCGCGATCGGCACCCGCATATCCGGCAGCCCCAGCTGCGCCAGGACCGATCCGTCCCGGAACTCGACGAGCGAGTGCACGATCGACTGCGGATGGACCACGACCTCGATGCGCTCGGGGGGTACGTCGAACAGCCAGCGCGCCTCGATCACCTCGAGACCCTTGTTCATGAGCGTCGCCGAGTCGATCGTGATCTTGGGACCCATCTCCCAGTTGGGGTGCGCGAGGGCCTCGGCGACCCCGGCCCGGGCGAGGCGCTCCGCCGGCCAGGTGCGGAACGGCCCCCCCGACGCCGTCAACACGATCCGCTCCAGGTCTTCGCGGCGCTGGCCCGCCAGCGTCTGGAAGATGGCGCTGTGCTCGCTGTCGACCGGGAGCAGCGCGACGCCGCGCGCGTTCACCTCGCGCAGCATCAGCGCGCCGGCCATCACCAGCACCTCCTTGTTCGCGAGCGCGATGTCGCGCCCGGCGCGGATCGCCGCCAGCGTCGGCTCGAGACCCAGCGCGCCGACCAGCGCCGACACGACCAGATCGGCCGGCTCCGTCGCGACCGCCTCGAGGCCGCTCGCGCCCACGCCGATCTCGAGTGCGCGCGCGCCGATCCGCGCCCGCAGCTTGGAACGCGTCTCCTCGTCCGCCACCGACACGCGCGCGGGCTCGAAGCGCTGTACCTGCTCGGCGAGCTTGTCCGCGTTCCGGCCGGCCGCCAGCGCCACCACCGCGAAGCGCTCCGGAAAGGCCGCAACCACGTCGAGCGTCTGCTCTCCGATGCTGCCGGTGCTGCCGAGCAGGCTGATGCGCTTCACGAGCGTTCTCCGGCGCCGGCGCGTACCTGGGCGCTGGTCAGGCCGTAGCGCCGTTCCCGGGACTGGAAATCGCGGATCGCGTCCTCGAGCTGGCGCCGGCCGAAGTCGGGCCACAGCACGTCGGTGACGTGGATCTCCGCGTAGGCGATCTGCCAGAGCAGGAAGTTGGAGACGCGCAGCTCGGAGCCGGTCCGGATCAGCAGGTCGACGTCGGGAAGCTCCGGGTCGTCGAGGTAGGCGGCGAACGACTTCTCGTCGAGCGCCTCCGCATCCACCTTCCCGAGCTCGTGGTCCCGCAGCAGGCGCCGCGCGGCATCCACGATCTCGCCACGGCCGCCGTACGACAGCGCGAACACGAGGTTCATTCCGGTGTTGTCCCGCGTGCGCCGGACCGCCTCGTCGAGCGTCCGCACGACGCTGGCCGGCAGGGAGTCGCGGCGCCCGATGGTGCGGATGCGGACGCCGTTCTCGATCGCGTCGGCGAGCTCCGTCTCGAAGTAGGCCTCGGGGAGCTGCATCAGCGTGTCGACTTCGGCCTTGGGCCGGTTCCAGTTCTCCGAGGAGAACGCGAACAGCGTGAGCCACGCGACCCCGAGCTCGCGCGCCGCGCGCACGGTGGCCCGGACCGACTCGACGCCCGCCTGGTGCCCCTGCGTCCGGGCGAGGCCCCGCTGCTCGGCCCAGCGCCCGTTGCCGTCCATGATCACGGCGATGTGTCGCGGAATCACCTCCGCGCGGATCCCACTCTCTGCCATGGCTCAGACCTGGAGAATCTCCTTCTCCTTCTGCGCCGTAACCTCGTCGATTCGCTTCACGTATTCGTCCGTGAGATCCTGCACCTTCTTGTCGGCCCGGCGCTTCTCGTCCGCCGGTAGCGATCCGTCGCCCTCGAGGTCCTTGAGCATCGAAAGGGCCTCGCGGCGCGCGTCGCGTACGCCCAGCTTGTGGTGTTCCGCGTGCTTCTTCACCTGCTTCACGAGGTCGCGGCGGCGCTCCTCGGTCAGCGGCGGGATCGGGATCCGGATCAGCTTGCCGTCGTTGGAGGGGGTGAGCCCCAGATCGGAGGCCTGGATCGCCTTCTCGATGGACTGCAGCGAGCCCTTGTCGTAGGCCGAGACGACGATCAGGCGCGGATCCGGCGTGTTCAGGTTGGCGAGCTGGTTGAGCGGCGTGGGCGTGCCGTAGTAGTCGACCTGGATCCCATCGAGCAGTGCCGTGTTGGCGCGTCCGGTGCGGACCCGCTGGAGCTCGTGGCGCAGACTCCGGATCGACTTCTCCATCGCCTCACGCGTCTCCTCGAGGACCAGATCTACGTCTTCGTCCGCCATGGATCCCCCGTCAGTCGCTCACCAGCGTGCCGATCGACTCGCCCGCCGCGACCCTGCGGATGTTTCCGGGGACGTTCATGTCGAACACCACGATCGGCAGGTGATTCTCGCGGCACAGGGCGATCGCCGCCTGGTCCATGAAGCGCAGGTTCTTGTGCAGGACCTCGTCGTATCCGACCTTGTCGTAGCGCACGGCGGCCGCGTTCTCGCGCGGGTCGTCGTCGTAGACGCCGGTCACGCCCGTGCCCTTGAGCAGCACCTCGGAGCCGATCTCGGCGGAGCGCAGCGCGGCGGCGGTGTCCGTCGTGACGTACGGGGTTCCGATGCCGCCCGCGAAGATCACGATGCGCCCCTTCTCCAGGTGACGCACGGCGCGGCGCCGAACGTAGGGCTCGGCCACCTCCTTGATCTCCAGCGCCGAGAGGACGCGCGTGTCGAGCCCCGTTTTTTCGAGCGAATCCTGCAACGCCAGCGCGTTCATGATCGTGGCGATCATTCCCATGTAGTCGGCGCTGGCGCGATCCATGCCCGCTGCGGACGCCGCGACTCCGCGGATGATGTTGCCGCCCCCGATCACGATCGCGACCTGCACGCCCATCTCGTGGACGGCGTTCACCTCCTTGGCCACGTCCGCGATCGCCGCGGGATTGATGCCGAAGCCCCCTTCGCCGGCCAGCCGCTCGCCCGACAGCTTGAGCGTGAGCCGATGGTAGGCCCCCTTCACGAGCCGTTCGTCTCACCCAGCCGCAGCCGCACGAAGCCGCGGACCTCCACCGCCTCGCCGAGCTGCGCTGCAGAATCCGCCAGGAACTTCTCGACCGACCGGTCCGGATCCTTCACGAAGGGCTGCTCGAGCAGGCAGATGTCCTTCAGGAACTTCTTCACCTTCCCGTCCACGATGCGATCGATGACCTTCTCCGGCTTGCCCTCCTGCTCGGCCTGGCGCCGGTAGAGGGCGCGTTCGGACCCCACGAGCTCGGCGGGAACACCCGACTCGTCGATCGCGACCGGCGACGGATCGG
>CP070734.1:980443-985975 GCA_020347605.1 Deltaproteobacteria bacterium
CACTGTTGCGTCGGGCGCTTGAGCGCCTCGAACGCCGCTACGAAGCCGTCGAGGGCGACGGTGTCGGTGATCATCGGGGCCGAGCGGATCCGCTCCGCCGCCAGCATGTCGAGCGTCAGCGCGAAGTCCTGGCGTCGATAGCCGAGCACGAAGCGCAGCGACAGACCCTTCACCACCGCCATGCCCGGAATCAGCGTGTCCGGCTGCATGCAGACCCCCGCCACCACGATGCGGCTGCGCGGGGTGGCCATCGCGATGCACTGCTGGATCAGGCCGGGTAGACCGACGCACTCGAAGATGACGTCCGGCCCCTTGCCGGCAGCCGTTTCGAAGGCACGCGGGACCTCCTGCTGCGACGCGTCGATCGCATCCGTGGCCCCGAATGCGGCGGCGAGCGCGAGCCGGCTCGGTACGCGCTCGCTCACGATGACGTGGCGCGCGCCGCGGAAGCGCGCCCACAGCGTCGTCGCGAGACCGATCGGCCCGGCGCCGACGACGAGCACGTCCTCGCCGGGCTCGAGCCGTGCCTCGTTCACCGCGTGGAGACCGACCGCGAGCGGCTCGACCGTCGCGCCCTCTCGAAAGCCCACCGACTCGGGCAGCCGGAGCGTCTCGACGGCGCTCACGCGCACGTACTCCGCGTACGCTCCGGGAATCGGGCCGAGGCCCGTCGCATGGATCTCCGGGCAGCGGATCCCGTCGCCCGACAGGCAGTGTTCGCAGGTCCCGCAGGCGATGAACGGCAGTGCGCAGACGCGCTCGCCGGCGCGGAAGCGCCCGCGCACCGCGGCACCGACCTCCGCCACCTCGCCCGAAAACTCGTGACCCATCACGCTCCCGGCCGGGAGCGCCCCGGGCAGGTCGGCAATGTGGAGATCGGAGCCGCAGATCCCGCACCCCCGAACACGCAGCACCAGATCGCCGGGGCCCGGAGCGGGGTCCGGCACCTCCTCGATCGAGAGGGGCTGGCCGGGCTCGTGGAAGACCGCGGCGCGCATCGGACACTCCGCTCGACGGGTTCGCGAAGAAGGCCGCCAGTATACGAGCGTCGAGGAGGACGCGCCGGAGCGCGGATCAGACCACCGCGGCGTAGTACGCGAGCGCGTCTTCCAGGGACGCCTCCTCCACCCCGACCTCTTCCACGACCGCGCGCAGCCAGTCGGGTCGCTCTACGGCGCAGACCGAGATCGGGCGCGTCAGGCCCGAGAACTGGGTGGCGAGCCGGGCGAACGAGGTCGCGTAGTCGGGTGGACGCAGGTCGGAGCCGAGCTCGACCAGTGCGAAGGGATCGGGCGGCGCCGGCGCCGAGGGATCCACGAAGACCATGCGCGGGGAAACCGGGTGCGGGCCTCCGCCGGCGAGCCCCGAGCCATCACAGAGGATCGCGCCTCGCACCTGCTTCGGCCGCGCACCGGCGAGGAGCAGGCCGATGTAGGCGCCGAGCCCGGAGCCCACGAGCGTCACCGCGCCCAGCCGCGCGACGGCCGCATCGGCATCCGCCATCAAGAGCTCCGCCGTGTAGCCGCCGCCGACCGGAATCGTGGACGCGCCGTGGCCGGTGAAGTCCAGCGCGTGCACCGGGCCCGGCCAGTCGTCCGATTCGGACGGCGCCGCCGACGGCGCCCGCAGGCCGAGTCCGTGCAGGTACAGAAGCGATCGCCCCTCCCCTGCGCGCAACTCGTGCAAGGCGAGCGTCACCTTGGAGTGCGTGAGCTCGATCGTCACGCCGAGAGGAACTCGAGCACGAGGTCGGCCACCGCAGCCGGCTTCTCGATGTGGATGAAGTGGCCGACGTCCGGAACCACCTCCAGGCGGGAGCCGCGTGGGAGATAGGGTCGCACCGCGTCCGGCTGGGTTCCCCAGTCCATGGGCTCGGAGACGGTTCCCAGGATCCCGAGCAGCGGCACGGGGAATCCCGGCAGGCGGAACAGCGACCACTCGGAGCGCCACGGACCGAAGCCGCCGAAGCGGAGCGCGGGGTCGAGCTTCCAGCGCCAGCCGTCCGGATCGCGCTGCGCGCCGACGCTCACCAGATAGCGCAGCCAGTCGTGCGAGAGCCGCGGATTCATGCGGCCGCGCCGGCGCGCGAGCTCGTCGGGCGTGCCGGCCTTGCGGACGATCGTGGCGACGCGCCGGCGCCGGTCGAGCCAGCTCGACAGCTCTTCCGCCAGAAGCCGGGTGCGCTCGTGCTCCGCGACGTCGGGCGCGGGACTGCGTGAGGGAAGGCCGTCGATCGCAGCGAGCCGCGTGAAGCGGTGCGGCAGCGCCTGGATGAACTGCGTCATGAGCGCCCCGCCCTTCGAGTGTCCGACCGCCGGACAGGGCACCCGCGTCGTCGAGTCGAGCACCGCCAGCATGTCGCGCTGATCCGCCTCCCAGCTGTAGAGCGCGGTGTGCTGGGAGTCGCCGTGCCCGCGGTGGTCCCAGGAGACCACGCGCCAGCCGGCGTCCGCGAGCCGCGGCGCGAACACGTCGAAGGTGCGCGCGAAGTCGAAGCCCCCGTGGGCGAGCAGCAGCGGAGGCGCCGTCGCGTCGCCCCACTCGTAGACCGCGATGCGCACGCCGCGCGCGTCGACCTCCCGTCGGCGGTCGGGCGCGCGCGCACCCGGAATCCGGACGACGCCGTCCTCCCCCGCGGCCCCGTCGCGCGCGCTCATCCGGACTCCTCCGACTCGACCCAGGCGCGCACGAGGTGGTGCGCGATCGCCATGGGCGGCGGCACGAACAGCTCGCGCGAGCTGCCGTTCAGGGCCGCCCGCACCTCGCCGCGCGGGAACCAGCGCGCTTCTTCGAGCTCGGCCGGGTCGACGCGGATCGCTTCGGTCTCGGCGTCGCCCAGGCATCCGATCATCAGCGAGGACGGAAACGGCCAGGGTTGAGAGGAGTGGTAGCGCACGCCGCCGACCCGGATTCCCGATTCCTCGCACACCTCGCGCCGCACGGCTTCCTCGATCGATTCGCCGGGCTCCATGAAGCCGGCGAGCGCGGAGAACATCCGCTCCGGCCAGCGCCTCTGACGCGCCAGCAGACAGCGGTCGCCGCGCGCGATCAGCATGATCACGACGGGATCGGTGCGCGGAAAGTGCTCCACCGCACACGCCGGGCAGCGGCGCAGCCAGCCGCCCTGCTCACTCCGCGTCGGCTCGCCGCAGGCTGCGCAGAAGCGGTGGCGCACGTGCCAGTCCACGAGCGCGCGCGCCTGCGCCGCGATCGCGGCGTCGCCGGCCTCGAGCTGGGCCGCGAGACCGCGCACCTCCTGGAACTCCGCCTGTCCTTCGAGCGCGAGCTCGCGGTCGGGCTGCTCCAGGCCGGACAGGTCGAGCGCGAAGTGCGCGACGCCGTCGCGCACGCCCAGCAGCACCGCGCCCACCTCCCGATCCATGCGCTCGAGCAGCTCGCGCCGCGCCCAGGCGAGCGAGGGACCCGAGCCGTGACGCACCAGCACGTCGAGGCGCCAGAGCGGCAGGAAGCGGCTGTTCGGATCGTCCAGCCGGGCGGCGAGCCAATCGGCGTCCATTCGCAGGTGGCTGACCCGATCCAGCGGGCTTCCGGCGAAGACGTGGGACCCCATCGCGCTGCACGGTATGCCGATCCGGAATCGGCGGCCAGCGGTCGCGGGCCCTTCGGGCGGGCACGCTATCGTCGCCGCGTGGGCTACCGCGCGGTGATCTTCGATCTCGGCGGCGTCGTGCTCGGGTCGCCCCTCGAGGCGATCGCGCGCTACGAGCGCGCGCGCGGGATTCCCGCGAACTTCGTCAATCGCGTCGTCGTCGCCACCGCCCCCGCTGGCGCCTGGTCCCGGCTCGAGCGCGGCGAGCTCACGCTCGAGCGCTTCTACCCCGCCTTCGAACGCGACTGCGCGGACGCGGGACACGCGATCGACGCGCGCGAGCTGATGGCGCAGATGGGCGCGTCGGCGGCGCCCCGTCCCCGCATGCTGGCCGCGATCCGGCAGATCCGCGCGCAGGGGTTCAAGACGGGCGCGCTCACGAACAACTGGCCGCGCGAAGCCGGATCCGAGTCCGACGCGGGCTTCCGCGAGCACTTCGACGCGTTCGTGGAGTCGAGCGCGGTGGGGATGCGCAAGCCGGATCCGCGCATCTACGAGCACGCCTGTGCGGAGCTCGGGGTGCCGCCCGCGCAGGCGGTGTTCCTCGACGACATCGGTCGCAATCTGAAGCCGGCCCGCCAGCTGGGCATGGCGACGATCAAGGTCCACGACCCGGATCGGGCACTGGCGGAGCTCGCAGCGCTGCTCGGCGTCGAGCTCGCGCCGCGCGGAGAGGGGAGCGCCGGCTGATCCGAGGGCGACCGGAAACGCGCGGGTGCGAGCGGACCGCGCGACGGATACGCTCCCGATCCATCCGCTCCGTTCTGCCGACCAGCGAGGAACCGATGTCCGAACGCGTCACCATCACCACCGCGGACGGCGTGGCCGACGTTCGCCTGAATCGGCCCGAGAAGATGAACGCCCTGGACCCCGCCATGTTCAGCGCGCTTTCGGAAGCGGGCCGCGCGCTGGCGGAGGACCGCGCCGTGCGGGCCGTGGTCCTGTCCGGCGAGGGGCGGGCCTTCTGCGCGGGTCTCGACTTCCAGAGCTTCGCCGCGATGACGCGAATCCCTCGCGACCGGGCGCCTCGCGACGAGGGAGCCGCCGCTACGCTGCTGCGCCGCGACGCCGGGAGTCCCGCGAATGCCGCGCAGCGTGCGGCGTACGTCTGGACGGAGCTGCCCGTGCCCGTGATCGCGGCGCTGCACGGCGTGGCCTACGGCGGCGGCCTCCAGATCGCGCTCGGCGCCGACCTGCGCCTGGTCGCGCCGGACGCGCGCCTCTCCGTGATGGAGATCAAGTGGGGATTGATCCCCGACATGACCGGCGCCCAGATGCTGCGCCACCTGGCGCGGATCGACGTCGCGCGCGAGCTCACGTACACGGGCCGCGAGGTCTCCGGCGAGGAGGCGGTGGCGCTGGGCCTGGCGACGCGCGTGAGCAACAACCCGCGCGAGGATGCGTTCGCGCTCGCGCGCGAGATCGCGACGAAGTCACCCCACGCGATCCGCGCCGCCAAGCAGCTGTTCCGCTCGGCCTGGGTGACGAGCCCCGAAGAGGGGCTCCTCCTGGAGGAGCGCCTCCAGATGGCGCTGATCGGATCGCCCAATCAGGTCGAGGCGGTGCGCGCCAATCTCGAGAAGCGGGAGCCCAAGTTCTCCGACCCCGAGTGATCGGCGCCGGGCGCGCTCCCGGCACCGGACGCCCCGTCGGCGCCGCGCACGGCTCGCCGCCCGGCCCGGTCGTCCGGAGCGCTCGCAGTCATTCAAGGACGCTTCGGGCGGATCCGATGCGAGCGTATGCGCGGGAACCCGAGCTCGTGGCTGGCCGGCGCCTCCGTCCTGGCGCTGTGCTGGACGCCGCCCGCCGCGTCCGCGGAACCGGACGGGCGCTCGTCCCTGCACCCCTGCCAGCTCGAAGCACCCGGCACGCCGCGCCGCGTGTCGGCTCGCTGCGCCCGCGTCGGAGTTCCCGAGGACCAC
>CP070734.1:986075-991502 GCA_020347605.1 Deltaproteobacteria bacterium
GAGCGGTCCGTCTCGGCCGTGTCGGCGGTGCAGCGCGGCGGCCGCCTCCAGGATCCCGAGCGCGCGACGCGCATCCCCGTCCGCAGCCTCGGCGATCGCCTCGATCGCCGCGTCCGGTACGCGCAGGCCGGCGGGCCGGAGACCGCGCTCGGGCTCCTCTACGGCCCGACGCACGAGCGCGCACAGGTCCTCGGGCGTGAGCGCGCGGAGCGTGAAGACGCGGCAGCGCGAGAGCAGCGGTGCCGTCACCTGGAAGGACGGGTTCTCGGTGGTGGCGCCGATCAGCGTGAGCGTTCCGGATTCGACGTGCGGCAGCAGGGCGTCCTGTTGCGCCCGGCTCCAACGGTGGATCTCGTCGATGAAGACCACGGTGCGGCGCCCGAGGTCGTGTCCCCGGCGCGCCTCCGCGACCACCTCGCGCAGCTCCTTCACGCCGGCGAGAACCGCCGAGAGCGGCACGAAGCGCGTCTCGCGCGGCGCGGCCTCGGCCCCCGTCGCGGCGTCCCCGTCGGCGGCGGACCGGGCGGAGCGCGCCATGAGTCGCGCGATCGTGGTCTTGCCGCTGCCCGGCGGGCCCCACAGGATCACCGAGGGCAGCGCGCCCGCCTCGATCAGCGCGCGCAGCGGTGCGTCCGCACCGAGCAGGTGATCCTGACCGACCACTTCATCGAGGCGGCGCGGCCGCATCCGGTCCGCGAGCGGCGCGTCCGGATCGCCCCGGCGCGCGCGGGCCGGCTCGAAGAGGTCCAGCGACTCACCCGAGGGCATGCGGCGAATGCTAGCGGGTCGGGCGGCTGCGCCCGCGGCGCCGTCGGTCGGACACCTCCCGGACGCGCCGCGCGCGGCCCGTTGTTGAGGTGGCCGCGCCCCTGTGATACCGGTGGCGCACTCCCCCGAAGCCGAGGCGCGGACATGGAAATCCAATCGGTCGGGCTGTGTCTCAAGCCGGATCAGCCGCAGGTTGCGGGAACCCTCCGCGACCTGTTGAAGTGGCTCGAGGCCCGGGGCATCGAGGGGCGCCTCGACCGCGAGTCCGCGCGCTGGCTGGACCGGGAGGGCGTCTCCCGCGCCGAGCTGGCGGCGTCCGTGGACCTGATCATCGTGCTCGGGGGGGACGGCTCGCTGCTCGCGGTGGCGCGCAAGGTCGGGCCCCGTCCGGTTCCGATCCTCGGGGTGAACCTCGGCACGTTGGGGTTCCTGACCGAGGTGACGTGTGACGAGGTGTTCACGGCGCTCGAGCAGATCCTGGCGGGCGACTTCCGCACCGAGTCACGCATGCGCCTCGAGGTGTGCGCGGAGCGCGGCGGGAGCGAGCTCGTCCGCCACCTGGCCTTGAACGATGTGGTGCTCACGAAGACCGCGCTCGCGCGCATGATCGACCTCGACATGCACGCCGACGGGCGCACGGTCACCACCTATCACTCCGACGGACTGATCGTCTCGACGCCGACCGGCTCGACCGCCTACTCCCTGTCCGCAGGGGGGCCGATCCTCGACCCGGGTCTGGCGGCCATCGTGGTGACGCCCATCTGCCCGCACACCCTGGCGCAGCGCCCGCTGGTGCTGCCCGAGTCGTCGAACATCGAGATCCGGGTGCGGTCCACCGGCGCCGCGGTCCAGCTCACGGTGGACGGGCAGGTCGGGGTCGAGCTCGGCGAGGCCGACCTGGTCCGCGTGCGGCGTTCGGAGCATCCGGTACACCTCGTCGTGTCGCCGTTCCGCAACTACTTCGAAGTGCTGCGCGAAAAGCTCCGCTGGGGCGAGCGATGATCGAGACGCTGCGCATCGAGGGCCTGGCGGTCGTCGAGCGCGTGGAGCTGGAGTTCGAGCGCGGCCTCAACGTACTCACCGGGGAGACCGGCGCGGGCAAGTCGATCGTGCTCGGCGCCCTGGCGCTCCTCGCCGGGGCGCGCGGCTCCGCGGAACGGGTCCGGGAGGGATCCCGCGAGGCGAGCGTCGAAGCGGTGTTTCGGACCGACGCACTGCCCGAGCTCGAGGCCGAGCTCGCGCGCCGCGGCCTCGAGCCGGACGGGCACGAGCTGGTCGTGCGCCGCGCGATCGCGGCGAACGGACGCAGCCGCGCCTGGATCGCCGGCAAGCTGGTTCCGGTGTCGGCGCTCGCCGAGCTGTTCTCCGGGCGCATCGAGATCTCGAGCCAGCACGAGTCCCAGGCGCTGCTTCGGCCCGAGACCCAGCGCCGGCTGCTCGACGCACAGGGCGGACTGCTGGAGCCGCGGCTCGCCGTGCAGCGCGGCTACGAAGCCCTGCGCGCCTGCGACGCGCGCATCGCGACGCTCCGGGCGGACGCCGCCGAGCGCGTGCGCCGCCAGGACTTCCTCGCCTATCAGGTCCACGAGATCGACGAGGCCAAGCTGCGGCCGGGTGAGATCGAGGATCTGCAGTCCGCGCGCGCGCGGTTGGCGCACGTCGAGCGCCTGCGCGGCGAAGGCGCCGCCGCGGTGGCGTTGCTGGCCGGAGACCCCGCCGTTTCCGACGCCTCGAGCGCGGCGGACCTGCTCGCCGAGGCCGCGCGCCATCTGGGCGCGCTGTCCGTGCTCGATGGCTCGCTCCAGGAGCTCCGGCAGCGCGTCGAAGCCGCCGCCACCGAGGTGCGCGACGCCGCCGCGGACCTCGAGCGCTACACGGCCGGCGTCGAATCGGACCCGGAGCGTCTGCAGGAGGTCGAGGCGCGGCTCGATACGATCGAGCGACTTCGCTCGAAGTACGGCGAGACCGTGGAGGCGATCCTCGGCTTTCGCGACCGCGCGGCCGAGGAGCTCGACGCGATCGTGACGGCCGACGAGCGCGTCGCCGAGCTCGACCGCGAGCGCTCTGCGCGGTGCGAGGCGCTGTGCACCGCCGCAGCCGCATTGTCCGAAGGCCGGGCGCGCGCCGCACGGCGGCTGCGTCCGCAGGTGGAGGCGGCGCTGCGCGCGCTCGCGCTGCCGCAGGCGCGCTTCGAGGTCTCGCTCGAGCCGCTCGAGGCGCCCGAAGGCCTCCCGTGCGGCCCCTCGGGCCGGGAGTCGGTCGAGTTCCTGCTGGCGGCGAACGCGGGCGACGCGCCGCGACCGCTGCGCCGGGTGGCATCGGGCGGGGAGCTCTCGCGGGTGTTCCTGGCTCTCAAGGACGCCTTGCGGCAGGAGAGCGCCGGGATGGTGCTGGTGTTCGACGAGGTCGACGCCGGTATCGGCGGCCGGATCGCCGACCGCGTCGGACAGGTCCTCGCCCATCTGGCCGAGGATCATCAGGTTCTGTGCATCACCCATCTCCCACAGATCGCCGCTGCGGCGGGCACCCATCTGCGGGTCGAGAAGCATTCCCGCGGGGGCCGCGCCCATGGCGACGTCGTCCGGCTCGATCCCGAGGCGCGTATCGAGGAGATTGCTCGGATGGCGGGCGGCGCGGAGATCAGCGAAGCCACGCGCCGCCATGCCCGCGAGCTGCTGCGGGCGCACGCGAAGCGCTGAGACGTCGCGCCTCGGGCTTGCCCCCCGGGGCCCTGCCGATCCAGAAACCGCGTCCCGAATCCCCGTCCCCAATCCGGGCCCGACCCCCGTACCTCGGCCGGCCCCGCCCCCGGCTTTGTGACCTCCGTACGGGGTCAAGGCCGCGCTGCCCAGGACCGATGAATCTCGGGAAGACCGGGGCGCGCGTGCGCCGTTAGGTCCGCGGGGCGAGGCCCGAGATGGGGAGCAAGGTCGGAGCGAAGCGGGAGGCCCGTAGCCAGGCGGCCGCAGCCATTCCGGTTGCCGCGTCGCTGCGCGTGTTGCGGGGCTTCTACGAGGGTCTGGAGATCCCCGTCGATCGCGATCGGATCGTGATCGGGAGGGGCCGCCGGGCCGACATCGTGATTCCGGAATCCACGATGTCGCGTCAGCACGCCGCGGTCGGCTACGGGGAGGAGGGGTTCTTCGTCGAAGACCTGGGAAGCACGAACGGAACCCTCGTGAACGGCGAGGCCCAGAAACGGGCTCCGCTTCACGACGGGGATGAGATCCGGCTCGGGAAGCTGCATCTGCAGCTCCGCTTCGTTTCCTGACGCAGGTCGGGTTGCGGGGCGAGGCCGCATCAGCGTTCCGAGCGGCATGTGGAAGGGGCGGATGAGTCATTACACCGTACTCGTGATACCCGAGGGCACGCAGTCGCCTCGGCGGTTCCGCGTGGCGCACAAGGCGCTGCGGCGGTGGATGTGGGTGTGCGGCATCGGGGCTGCGCTGCTGCTGGCGGTCTGCGCCGACTACGTGCGCGTGCGCTTCAACGTGGTGGAGCTCGGTCAACTGCGGCTCGAGACGCAGGCGCAGCGCACCCATATCGATGCCCTCTCGACGACGCTCACGGACGTCGAGGGGCGTCTCACGGAGCTCGGTGAGCTGGAGCGCAAGGTCCGCATGATCGCCGACCTGCCCCCCGCCGTCGCCGGTCGGACCGATGGCATCATCGCAGTGGGCGGCGGCAACGAGCGGCGCGTCGAGGAGCCGGGCGAGAGCGGCGAAATCGGGGATGCGGCCGCGACCGCGGTGCCGACTGGGAACGCGGCGTCGCAGGGCGGCACGGACGGCGAGACGTCGGCGCTCGAGGCGCCGGCCGATCCGTCCGGCGCAACCGAGCGCGGCGCCGCCGACGGGTCGCCGGCGACGACCGCGCCCGACGCGGCGGCCGCCACGCTCGAGTCGCGCGCCGCGGTCCTGCGCGAGAAGGGCACTCGGCTCAGCGCGCGCGCCGCCGAGCGGCAGGCGAGCTTCGCCGATCTCGTCGGCCAGCTCGACAGCAAGCGCCAGCTGCTCGCCTCGACGCCGTCGATCTGGCCGGCACAGGGGTGGCTCACCTCGCGCTTCGGCCGGCGCGTCTCGCCCTTCACGGGCCGCAGACAGCTCCACGCCGGCATCGACATCGCGGCCGCGCCGGGCACCGAGATCATCGCGCCCGCCCGCGGGCGCGTCGTGTTCGCCGGCTACAAGGGACACATGGGTCGGACGATCATCCTCGACCACGGCTTCCGCATGCGCACGACGTTCGGACACGCCCGCGACCTGCACGGTTCGGAATGTTGCCTGTTAGAAGAAGGGAAAGGAGCACAAGCATGCGTTTCGACAGCACACTTGTTCTTACGTTATGTGTTTTTGCCGCAACAGGGTTGGGAGGAGCGTGCGGCGGCGGCAGCGGCAGTTCCGTGGGTCAGCCGTCGGTGGACGATTCGACCCTGTCGTCCGGGGACGTGATCTACAACACCGACGGCCTTCTGGAGACCACGGTGACCGTGGCCCTTGTGGATTCCCGCGGGGCGCCTGTGTCCTCCATCCTGGTCATGTTGAGCAGTTCGCGGACCGGTCCCGACACCATCCTGGAAGACCAGGGTGTGACCAGCGATGCCAGCGGCGAGGCGGTTTTTCACGTGACCTCCGATACCTTCGGCGATTAGGAGTTCAC
>CP070734.1:991602-997024 GCA_020347605.1 Deltaproteobacteria bacterium
CGCCTCCTCGAAGAGCCGGGGCAGCATCTCCTCCTCGCGCTGCGTGAAGTCCGACTTCGTCCAGTGGGCGCCCTGCTCGAGCACCACGACCGAGCGGCCCGCGCGCGCCAGCTCGGCCGCCGCGACCGCGCCGCCCGCGCCGGAGCCGATCACGCACACGTCCGCGGACTCGCGCAGGTCGCCGCCGCGCTCCAGGAGCTTCGCGATCATCCGGCGGCCTCCTCGCGGCCCAGCAGCGGACCCGCGTAGCCGATCGAGGGCCAGACCGCGTCCTGTGCGTAGTAGCCGAGGAACGCGAGATTGCGCAGCGCGTAGAAGGCCTGGCGCCGGAGCTGGAAACGGCTCGTCATCCACCCGCGCAGCGACGCATCCTGCTCCTCCGGGCCCAGACGCGTGAACCGCGAGAAGCGCAGGTCGAAGACGATGGGCCCGTACTCGAAGAGCCAGAGCGCGCTCTCGAGCGGGGCGGTCACGTCGGGGTCGAGGGCCGCGCACAGGGCGTCGATCGTCTCGATCGCGCGCGTCGCGCGCACGCGCGGGGCGGCCACCTCGCCGCTGTCGACCATGCGCTCGACGATCTGGGTGAGGATCTCCGTCGCGTCGGCCGGGAAGAAGCGCGCCGCCGAGCTGTCGGTCGCTGCGGCGGCGCCGGCCGGGACCGCCCGCAGCTGGGCCAGCGCCGTGAAGGCGGCGGTGGCGCCCGCCAGCTGGAGGAAGCCGCGGCGGGTCGCCGACGCGAAGCGTTGCGTCTCGGGGGGCATGCGGGTCTCGACCGGTCGCAGGAGCTCTTCGCAGTTACGTACCATCCTCGCGCGCACGCCTCAATCCACGTCCCCGCTCTCCCGGAGCAAACGCCGGAAGCGGGCCGGCAGGGCCTCGACGCGGGGTGCGCTCGGGGCGAGGCGGGCGACGTCCAGCGAGTTGTGCGTGTTCCAGAACAGGACCGGCTGCTCCCGGAGGCCGCCCGACGCCAGCTCGGCCAGAATCGCGGCGAGGCTCTTTCCGGTGTACGTGGTCTCGAGCGCGAGTCCGCAGCGCGCGGCGGCCTCGACGGCGGCGCGCGCCGCCGGTGTCGGGGCCCCGTAGCCCGCACCGAGCTGGTTCCGGACCAGGGCGAAGTCGGCGGGCGCCACGTCGACCCGCGGGACGCGCGGATCGGCGCGGCGCAGGAGTCGCAGCGCACGCCGCGCCGCGCGCGCCAGGCGACGCGGCGAGGGCGGCAGGATGTCCGTGACCAGCACGCCGACGACGCGGCTCCGCAGCCCGGCCATGCGGAGCCCCAGCACCAGGCCGACCTGGGTGCCGCCGGTCCCGACGGGCACGAAGATGCGCGCGGGCTCCGGAAGCAGGCCGGCGCGCACCTGCTCGGCCAGCTCCAGCGCGGCGGACACGAAGCCGAGATTGCCGAGGGCCGACGAGCCGCCGGTGGGCACGCGGTAGGGCCGCTCGCCGCGCAGCTGCGAAGCCGCGAGCACCCGCAGCACCTGGGCGGCGGTGCCCGCGACGTGGGCGCCGTACACGAGCTCCGCCCCGTAGGCGGCCTGCAGCGCCAGCGTCTCCCGCACGTGCGGCGTCACGGGTTGAGAGACCAGCACCAGGGTCGTGCGGAGTCCGAGCGCGCGGCCCAGGATCGTGGTGGCGAGCCCGTGATGGGTCCCCAACGCACCGGTCGTGACCAGGCGCCGCGCGCCCCGCGCCGCGGCCCGGCCCAGCACGAACTCGAGCTTGCGGGGCTTGTTGCCGCCGTACAGGGCGCAGCTCGTGTCGTCGCGCTTCACGTAGAGCTCCGCCCCGGCCGCTGCGCCGAGCTCCAGAGGCTCGACGCGCGTCGGCCCGGACAGAAACGGGCGGTGCGGCAATCGCGCGCGCAGATCCGGAAAGGCGCGGAACAGAGCCGGTTCTTCGTCGGCCACGCCTCCCTATCGCACGTCCTGACCGCGCCCCGCAAGCCGCATTCCGCGCGCTCCGGTGCCGCCAACACACACTGGTTTGACACGCCCCTCGGGGGTCTCGTACCCTCGAATTCGCGCTCCACCTCTTCCCGATGGCGAAAGAGAGCCCGATGGCGCTCGTCGAGCCCGCAGAGTCCACGCGCGACGGATCCCGCCGCATCCGGCTGGCGAATCCGGCGACACTCGAGCCGCTCGGGGCGGTCGAGCTGGCCGGCGAGGCCCGCGTGCGCGACGCGATCCTGCTGGCCCGGAAGGCGCAACCGGCCTGGGCCGAGCTCGGCTTCGACGGGCGCGGGCGCTTGCTGCGCCGCGCGCTCGAGGTGCTGCTCGGGCGCCAGGAGGAGTTCATCGATCGAATCGTGTCGGAGACCGGCAAGCCGCGGTCGGAGGTGCTGGCCAGCGAGATCCTGCCCGCCTGTGACGCGCTCGAGTTCCATGCCAAGCGCGCCCGGCGGGTGCTCGCCGATCGCAAGATCCCGCTGCACCTGCTCAAGCACAAGCAGCTGCGGATCACGTACCGCCCGCTCGGGGTCGTCGGCATCATCACGCCGTGGAACGTGCCGTTCCTGCTCGCGCTCAACCCCACCGTTCAGGCGCTGATCGCGGGCAACGCCGTCGTCTTGAAGCCGTCCGAAGTGACGCCCCGATCGGGACAGCTGGTCGGCGAGCTGTTCGAGGCCGCGGGTCTCCCGGAGGGCGTGCTCGGCGTGCTGTGCGGCGACGGGGAAACGGGCGCGGCCCTCGTCGAGGGCGGTGTCGACAAGATCTCGTTCACGGGCAGCGCGCGCACCGGTCTCGCCGTCGCGGAGGTGTGTGGCCGCAACCTGGTTCCGTGTACGCTCGAGCTCGGGGGCAAGGACCCGATGATCGTGTGTGCGGACGCCGACCTCGAGCGCGCTGCCAACGCCGCGGTGTTCGGCGCGTTCGCCAACGCGGGCCAGGTCTGCACGTCGATCGAGCGTGTCTACGTACTCGAGGCGGTGGCCGACGACTTCATCGACCGCGTCGTCCGCAAGACGGCGGCCCTGCGCCAGGGCGCCGGCGGCGAGTTCGACGTGGGGCCGATGATCTGCCGCGAGCAGCTCGAGGTCGTCGAGCGACAGGTCCGCGCCGCGCTCGAGGGCGGCGCGCGCGCGCTCACGGGCGGCCGTCGCAATCCGAACTACCCGGGGCTCTTCTACGAGCCGACCGTCCTGGTCGACCTGACCCACGACATGGAGGTCATGCGCGAGGAGACATTCGGCCCCGTGCTCCCGATCCTGCGCGTGCCGAGCGAGCCGGAGGCGATCCGCCTCGCCAACGACACCGTCTACGGCCTCAACGCGAGCATCTTCACGCGGGACCGGCGCAAGGGCATCGGTCTCGCCAAGCAGATCCGGTCGGGCGCCGCGGTGGTGAACGACTGCATGCTCACCTACGCGCTCCCCGAGGCGCCCTTTGGCGGTGTCAAGCGGAGCGGCATCGGACGGGTGAACGGCGAGGAGGGCCTCAAGAGCTACTGCGAGCAGCGGTCGATCGCAATCGACCGCTTCGGCGCCAAGTCCGAGCCGATCTGGTATCCGTATTCGGCACGGAAGACGCGCTGGCTGCAGCGACTCATGCGGCTCGTGTGGGAATCGCCGCTCGGACGCTGGCTCTCGTGAGGGGCGAGAGCGGGGTCCGAAGGTGAATACGAGGTTGCAATGATCGAGACGATCCTGGTCGCGACGGATGGCTCGGAAGCTGCCGCGGACGCCGAGGCGTTCGCAACCGCATTGGCGGCGCGGCTCAAGGTGCGGCTGCAGGCGATCTTCGTGCTCGAGGATCGCTACATGCATCCGCGTCGGGACGAAGGCCTGGGCGTCCCGACGCCGCCACACGAGGCCGTCGCGGAGTACTTGAAGGCGCGCGCCGACGCCGCCGGCCGTCGGCTTCGCGAGCGCGCCGGGAGCGCCGGCGTCGAGATCGCGTGCGAGATCGTGCAGGGGGTGGCGGACGACCTGATCGTGGAGCGCGGGCGCTCGGCGGGCCTTCTGGTCCTCGGCCGCGACGGCGAGAACGCCCGGTTTCACACGGCGCTGATCGGTTCCACCGTGGACGGAGTGCTGCGCAAGACGTCGAAGCCGGTGATCGTCGTGCCGTCCGGAGCGCCGCGCCTGGGGTCGATCCTGCTCGCCTTCGACGGCTCGCCGGGCTCGCGCCTGGCCGCGAACCTCACCGTCGACCTCGGTCGCCGGCTCGAAGTGCCGGTGCACGTGTTCGTCGACTCCAAGGACAAGGGGCGCGCCGTGGCGCGCTTCGAGGAGGCGCGGCGCCGCCTGGCCGGGCTGGGTACGCCGATTCGCGAGGCCTCGTCCACGCTGGGTCGCCCGGACGTGAAGATCATCGACGCGGCGCGCGACGCCGACGTCGGGCTCATCATCATGGGCGCCTTCGGTCGGAGTCGGATCACCGAGTACTTCCTCGGCAGCAACTCGGCGGCGGTGGTGCGCAACTCTCCGATCGCCGTCCTGCTCGCCCACTGAGCCCGTGGCGCGCGCGCCGATTCGGCTCGGCGAGATCGCGGAACGGCTCGGGCGTCCGATCGAAGGCGACGCCGGGTTCGCCGTGAGCGGGGTCGCCGCGCTCGACTCCGCAGGTCCTTCGGACCTGTGCTTCGTCTCGTCGCCGCGCTTCGCAGCGCAGCTCGAGAAGAGCGCCGCCGGTGCCGTGATTCTTCCGCCCGATCTCGAGCGCGGGACGCGCCCGGCGATCCGCTCCCCCCAGCCGCGCCTGGACTTCGCGCGCGCCGTCCGGATCCTCCATCCGGAGCCCGTTCCGCCGCCGGGTGTGCACCCGAGCGCGAGCCTGGCCGACGGCGCCGACGTCGATCCGACGGCGAGCGTGGGGGCGCACGTCGCGCTGGGCGCGCGCAGCCGCGTGGGCCCCCGCTCGGTCCTGTACGCGAACGTCACGGTGTACGACGACGTCCGGATCGGCGCGGACTGTCGCATCCACGCCGGCGTGGTGCTGCGCGAAGGGACGGCGATCGGCGACCGCGTGATCCTGCAACCCGGCGCGGCGATCGGTGGCGACGGCTTCGGCTACGAGTTCGTCGAGGGCCGGCGCCTCGAGAAGGTTCCACAGATCGGACGGGTCGTGATCGAAGACGACGTCGAGATCGGGGCGAACACCACCGTGGACCGCGCGGCGCTCGGCGAGACGCGGATCCGAAGGGGCGCCAAGATCGACAACCTCGTGATGATCGCCCACGGCTGCGACATCGGCTCGGACGCGACGATCATCGCCCAGTGCGGAATCGCCGGGGGGACGAAGGTGGGCCCCAACGCGATCGTGATGGCGCAAGCCGGAATCAACGGGCACATCGAGATCGGCGCCGGGGCCTTCGTCGGCCCCCAGGCCGGCGTGACCGAAGACCTGCCCCCCGGCGCGCGCGTGGGGGGCTTCGTGCCGGCGATGGAGTACCCGGGCGCCGCGCGCGTGATGGTGGC
>CP070734.1:997124-1002527 GCA_020347605.1 Deltaproteobacteria bacterium
GGGATCGAGCGCCCGGGCGCCGCGGCGGATCTCGAAGTGGAGGTGGGGACGGCTCGCGTTGCCGGTCTTGCCGACCTCGGCGATCACCTGCCCCTTCTCGACGAACGCCCCCTCTTGGACGCGATTGCGCCGGTTGTGCGCGTAGACCGTGGCGTAGTAGCCCACGTGCTTCACGATCACGACGTTGCCGTAATCGCGCATGCCGTTCCCGCTGTAGATCACGCGACCCGCCTCGGCGGCGTGCACCGAGGTGCCGCGCGGTGCGGGGATGTCCACGCCCTGGTGTGCGCGGCCTTCGCGCCAGCCGAACCCCGAGCTGACGGGCGCGCGGAGCGGCCAGCGGAACTTCAGGTCGGTTTCCTCCAGGGCGCGTGCGCCGCCCTCGGCGCGCGGCACGGTCGCGACGGCGACCGGGCGCTTGGGGTTCGAGGCCGGCGGCGGGGGGTACACCGGGCGCGGCTTGCCGGCCCCGGGGATCCACAGGCGCGCCCCGGTGGGCACCTCGGTGACGTCGCGGATCCGGTTCGCGCGCACCACGGCGTCCGTCGTCACCCCGTAGCGTTTCGAGATGCGCCAGACCGTCTCGCCCGGCTTCACGGTGTGATACACGCCGCGGCGGCGCGGCGGGTCGCTGGCGCAGGCGTCGATCGCGCACACGGCCGCGCCGACCAGCAGTGCGGCCGCCGCCCGGCCCGCCCCCGCTAGCGCACCCATCCGTGTCCCCCGATCAGATCCACGAAGCGGCAGGGCGCGAGATCCTCCCGCGCCAGCCGGTCGCTGCGCCCGCGCCGCACCCGCGTCAGGCGCTGCGCGCCCCTGCCGCCGAACGGACCCACGAGCCGCCCGCCGGGCGCCAGCTGATCGAGAAGGGGCTGGGGTACCGCGGGCCCGCCCGCGGTCACGAGGATGGCATCGAAGGGCCCGGCCGCGGGCCGGCCGAGCGAGCCGTCCCCCAGGTGCACGACCACGTTCGCGACACCCATCGCATCCAGCGCGCGCCGCGCGCGCGCCGCCAGTCGCGGCAGCCGCTCGATGGACACCACAGCGCCGACCAGACGGGAGAGGACCGCGACCTGGTAGCCGGACCCGGTACCGATCTCGAGCGCGCGCTCGCCGCCCTCGAGCTCGAGTGCCTGCGACATGGCCGCGACGATGCCCGGGGCGGAGATCGTCTGCCCGTCGCCGATCGGCAGGGCGGTGTCCTCGTAGGCCTGCGACGCCAGCGCCTCGGGGACGAAGACGTGTCGCGGCACGGCGCGCATCGCGTCGAGCACGCGACGGTCGCGGATCCCGGCGCTCGCCAGACGCTCCACCATGCGGCCCCGCGCGAGTGCGTACGCACCCGCCCGGGCCGAACCCCGCTGGACCATCGAACCCCCCGACGCGCATACGGTATCCGAGACGACCCGGCCAGCAAATGGCCGGGCCGCGCCGCCGTCCGGGAGAGGCACCAGCGGAAGGCCGGGCATGCCCCTCTTTTCGGCAGGCCTCGCCTCCCGGTGTATGATCCGCGCGCGCGGCGTACCGCCCGCAGGTCGTAGAATCGTCGGTTCGATCGGAGGGTCCCGACCCGGAGTGCGTGTTGTCCGGCTCGCGGCGATCTCCCTTGCAAGCGCTGCGGCCGCGGCCGGCCTCGGCCTGTTCGTCTACGCGAACGTCCAGCTGGGCTCCGCGCGCTCCGTCGACGCGCGCCTCGACGACGCCATCGCCCGCGGCCTCGACTTCCTGGATCGAGGCGACCGGTTCGCGATCGGCCAGGAGCGGGGCGGCCATCCGCCCGTCGAGGTCTGGCTCGCGAAGAAGATCCTCGTCCACGAAGATCACCCGGGCTTCCGGCGGGACGTCGAACGCGGCTGGCAGCTCGCGACCCGTGGGCCCCAGGGCTTCCTCACCGCGCTCCCCGGCGAGCCGCCGCGGCCGCTGCTCCCGGCCGATCGGGAGCGGATCGAGCTGGCACTCAAGCGCCACTGGAGCGCGGGGGACGAGAGCCATGCGCTCTTCGGCCGCTGGGTCATCTACGCACTCCACCCGCGGTTCCGGGATCGGATCCCCGGCGACTTCGAGGTGCTCCTGAGCGAGACCTGGGACGTCTCGAACGGCTACAAGCTCACCCACCGCCTGTTCACGTATCGGCTGATGCTGGCGCTGCACCCGGAGCTGGCCCGCTCGCTGGGGATTCCGCGCCGGGCGGAGCGAGCGCGGCGCAGAATGGTGCTGGAGATGTTCCTCGACTTCCGGCTCAGCGATCTCTACTTCGAGCGGCTGGCGTTCCTGCAGGAGAGCCGCGACGCGCACCGCATCCGATCCCGCTGGATCGAGCGCGTGCTGCTGGACCAGAACGACGACGGGGGCTGGGCCTTCGCCCCGTCACTTGCGTGTGAGCTGCGCAGGATGGCGCGCCTCGACTGCGCGCGCGGCCGATCCGGCTCGCACCCCACCTTCCTGGCGGTCTACGCGCTCGTCCAGTATCGGGACCGTCCGGGGCCGCCTCCCTAGAGGCCTTTTCGCACGCGCGAACCTCCGACCGACCACCGACTTCGTGTAGGATCTCGCGCGCGCGTCTCCCGCCGGGGACGCGCCGCACGCCAAAGGAGGCCTCCGTGAAGAAGTTGCTCTGCGCAGTTTCGGTCCTCGCGCTGTCGTCGCCCCTGCCCGGCGGTGCCGACGAGGTCCTGTTCAACAACGGCGATCGCCTGCAGGGCACGATCGTCGCGATGGGCAACGGCGAGCTCACGATCGAGTCCGCGGTCGCGGGCACGGTGAAGGTTCCGATGACCGAGGTCGAGACCTTCCAGACGGACGACATCGCCGAGATCCATTTCGACGACGGAACGGTGGTCCGCCAGCCGGTCGAGCGCGGCGACCCCGGCTCGATCCAGGTGGCGCCCGGCGGCATGGTCCAGGTCCAGCCGTTCGCGATCGATCGCATCGAGTCGATCAATCCCCCGCCGCGCGGCCCGAAGTGGGACCTCAAGGTGACGGGCGCGTACGAGGTCAACCGGGGCAATACCGAGAACTCGGACGGCTTCGGCGAGATCCGGATCGAGCGCGAGACCGACCTGGACGAGTTCATCATCCGGGCGCGGTACCGCGCCAAGCGCGAGACGGACGAGGACACCGGCAACGAGAGCACCAGCGAGCGGAGATACACCGCCCGGACGCAGTACAACTACAGGCTCACGCCCGTGTGGTACGGCTACACCAACGCGAGCGGTGAGAAGGACGGTCCCGCCGATCTCGACCTGCGCGCCGTTCTCGGCGCGGGAATCGGCTACCGCTGGTTCAACACCGAGACCACCAAGATCCGCTTCGAGTGGGGTCCGAGCTGGGTGAGCGAGACGTTCAGCGACGATACCGAGGACGCCGACTTCATCGCCTCCCGATTCGCCTGGAATTTCGACCACGAGCTTCGCGATGCGATCACGCTGTTTCACTACATGCAGTGGATCTTGAGCGTCGAGGACTCGAGCGATCAGATCTTCAACACCGAGACGGGCTTCCGGGCCTCGCTCACCGATCACGTCTTCGCCGAGGCCAAGGTGCTGTGGGACTGGGACGCGTCCCCGGCGCAGGACAGCGATCGCACGGATGTGTCCTACATCTTCGGCCTGGGTCTGGACTTCTGACGCGCGCGGGGGCGACGCGAGGGGTCTAGCGACCGGACCGGCTCTTCTCCACCGCCGCGAGCACCAGCGTCTTGAGCTCCCGCTCGAGCCGCAGGAAGCGGACGGCGAAGCCGGTCTTGGTCGTGCGCACGACCTCGGCGGTCCCCTTGATCCGCCGCTCGGTCTTGGGCTGGAGGAAGAAGAGCTCCACCTTGGTGCCGGGCTCGAGGCGGTGCGAGGCCTCGTGCACGTTCGCGCCGCCGGCGGAGATATCCAGGATCATGCCGCCGCCCTCGATGTCGCCGGCCCGGAAGTTGACCCGACCCGGCACCGTCGGGTGCAGGCGGGCCAGCACGCGCTGTGCGGTCCGACGCTCCGCATGGCGGGACGTCATGGCTGTTCCAGCGGGCAGTGCACCAGACCCGGTTCGGCCGCCGCGAAGACGACCTTTAACGGCGCGGCTCGGCCGCAGGCGCCCCTCGGGAGACCCGGGCCTCGGCTACTCGCTCCCGCGCCATTCGGCGAGCCGCTCCCGCAGGCGCTCGGCCCAGTAGGCGAAGGCGTTCTCGACGTCCTTCCACTTGCCGCCGATGCCGCGAAGCGTCTTGGCGCCGGCGCGCTCGTCCACCGCGGCCGCCAGCCGCTCCTCGCTGATCGAGTCGAGAAGCTCCGCCTCGATCGACGCCCGACCGACGAATACCTGGGTGTCCGTCGCCAGGCCGGCCAGACTCGAGAGCAGGCGCGTCTGCGGGATGACCGTGGTGACGGCGTTGCCCACCACGCGGGCGCCCTTCGCCTCCGTGATCGCCAGCCGCAGGGTCATGACGCCCGGGGCCGGTGCCGCGACGATCTCGTAGTCCTGGCTCAGCGTTTCGCGAAACGCGGTGTAGAGCGCGTCGGTCAGGGCCTGTTGATCCTGCGCCGAGAGCTTCGAGTTCGACTCGTTGTGCCAGATCGTCGCCGACTCGATGATGATCGCGCTGTACTGCGACCAATCGATCTCGGGATCGATGTAGCTGAGCCGGGCCGTCTCGCCACCCTCCTCGCGCAGCTGCGAATAGTCGCCGAGGAAGCCGGACTCCTCGACGCTGCGCGTCTGCCGCGTCGTCGCGCAGGCCAGCAGCGAGAGCTGCAGACCGGCCAGGCCGCAGAGCAGGACGCGCCGGGCGGCTCGGGCGCTTCGCGTGGTGTCCATGGGGTTTTCCTCCGTCGGAAGCCGAAGCGCAGTCAAGATCGACCAGATCGCGATTCGCCGCAACGTCGCGGCCCGGGCGCATGGCGCTGCCCCGCGGTGCGGGGTTTGAGGTAGAGTCCTGCCCGCTGGCAGCGGCGCCCCCGCGCGGCGCCGAATCCCGGCGAGGGATCCCGGACGTGCACAGGATCGCCACGTTCTTCACAGTCCTGCTCGTCTGCGCCTGCGCCACGCCGGTCGGTGTGAAGCGGCTGGACGCCCGCGCGGTGCACCGGTCGCTCACGACCAACGTCCTCTCGCACGGACGGCCGAGCGCGTCCACGGATCAGGCGCTCCACCGGCTCGACCTCTTCGATCGCTTCCGCCACGAGCCCGAGGTCGCGCTGGCGGAGCTCCACGCCGCGCTGTCCGAGACGGGCGCCGAGGACACCCTGTTCGCGCTGGCGGAGCTGTCCTTCCTGCACGCGGAGCGGAGCCGGAATGCGAGCTACTTCCTGGCGGCGGCCGTCTACGCCTACGCCTTCCTGTTTCCGCAGGCCGGCGCTCCGCCCGACTCGTTCGATCCCCGGCTGCGACTCGCCGCCGATCTCTACAACCGCGGCATCA
>CP070734.1:1002627-1007974 GCA_020347605.1 Deltaproteobacteria bacterium
CCCGCGACGATGCGCGACTGACCGCGGGAGGTCTCGCTGCCGAGCACGATGATGCGCAGCGCGTCGTCGCGCAGGCCGGCGCCGCGGAAGAAGTCGAGCTGGCCGCCCACGCCGGCGGTCTGCTGCCAGCCGAAGCTCTCGGCATTGACCTGGCCGCGCAGGTCCACGGACAGCGCGCCGTTGATACACCGCAGCGAGTCGTGCTGGGCGATGCGCTGCGGATCCAGCACCTCGCCCGCCGCGCGCACCTCGGCCCGTCCGTCCGCTTCGACCAGCTCGCGCACACCGGGATCGACGGACGCGATGGTGCAGACCGCCAGGTCGCGGTCCACCGACTTGCGTCGGCCGTTGGCCTGGCCGCGCTTCACCAGGCGGGCCAGCCCGGGGCCGAGGACCTCGGTGTGGATGCCCAGATCGCGGGCTTCGAGCCTCTCCATCGCCGCGTCGGGGATCGAACCGATCCCCACCTGCAGGGTGGCGCCGTCCGGAATCAGCGGCGCCAGGCGGCCGACGATGGCGTCGACATGCGGAGAGGGCGGCACGGGGGCGTCGCTGGCCGCCTCGCCCTGGGCCAGGCAGGCACCCGCGATCGCGTCCACCGACAGCTCACGCCCACTGCGCGTGCGCGGAAGCTGCGGATCGATCTCGGCCAGGATCGGCAGGCCGCGCGCGCGCGCCACGTCCAGAAGCTCCGGCGTGAAGCCCGCGGCCCAGCCGTAGGAGCAACGCCCCTCGGCGTCCGGCGGTGCCAGCCGCACCAGCACGCAATCGGCGTTCACCCGCTGCATGTGGCGGCGCGCTTCCGAGAAGAGCAGCGGCAGGTACTCGCAGCGTCCCTGGGCCACCAGCGGCGCGGAGGCGACGGTGGCGAAGCCCGTGCGCAGACGGAAGCGCGGGTTCTGGGACAGGGCCAGTCCGCCGAGCCCCATCACGGCGACCAGCGCGCTGCCGCCGACATCGCGCTGCGAGAGCGCGGCCAGGAGCGTGGTGGGCTCGATCAGCCCGGTGGCGAGGTCCATGCCTTCGCGCACGTGCGTGAGCACCTGGTCCGGCGTGCCCCAGCGCTCGCCGAACGCGGCAGCCCAGGCGGGCGCGTCGACCGCGCTCATCGCGCGGGTACCCAGGCGCGGCCCACGATGGCGTCGCCGCGCTCCACCCGCGCGCGCACCGCGTGCGCGAGCCGGCCGCCCGCGCGCGACACGAGGTCGGCCGAGGCCTCCACGCGGTCGCCGGCGAAGACCGGCAGACGGATGCGCACGTCGAGCTCCGTTCCAACCACCGCGTCCATGCCGTAGGTGCGGTAGAGCAGGTCGAAGATGTACGCCATGAACTGTGTGCCGGTCGCGATGGCCGCAGGCAAGCCGGCGGCACGGGCGAATTCGTCGTCGGTGTGGATGCTGAGCTCGTCCGGGGGCTCGTAGAGGCGCATCTTCTCGAGCGTCATGCTGCGCACCAGCGGGCCGAGCCGTTCCAACACCCTGGGCTCCGCTTCGGGGGGCGGCTTCGGGTGCGAGGCGTCGCCCGACGTGTCGCCCTCGGCGTAGACCAGCACGCCGGTGGTCGTGCCGCGGGCCACCGGTTCGCCGCCCGCGCCGGTCGTGACGGTGTCGGTCACCACGTAGCGGCGACCGCGCTTGACGAACTTCTCGCGCGCCTGGCCCGTGACCCGCAGCCGCTCGCCCACGACCGGTATGCGCACCACCTCCAGGCGCTGGCCCGCGTGAACCGACTGCGAGATGTCGAAGAACCGGTCGGCCAGCTGCACGCCGTCGGCCGCCAACAGCGACACGGGCGCCCGCCGCGGGTCCGGATAGCGGTCCTGCTCCGTGGCGCGCAGGTGTCGGTCGATCAGCTCTTCGCTGAGCTCGTACTCGAACGGCCCGACCGCGTCGCCGCTCTCGATCTTCTCGAACGGAACCTTCGGCCGGCCCTTGGGGTCGTCGATGGGGGGCATGGGGCGTCCTCCGCCAGATCGGGAATCGAGCCGTGCCCCGGACGGTCCCCCAGCTCCCGTCCCGGATCAAGCCGCCGCGACGATCCGACCCTGCCGGCGTCGCCGTAGAAACCGCGGCGCGGCATGGCCGCGTCCGTCTCCGCGCCGGCGTGCTGGAGGATTCCCGGAACTTCGAGCGGCTGGCGCGGCTTTCGGATCTCCGCCTGGCGGCGCGGACGGAACGAAGGGGCGCACTCTGGTAGGCTTGAAGACGTGCCCGTCGAGAGAGGCCGCCCCGCGTGATCGAGACCAAGAAGTCCTTCTGCCGCTTCTGCCACGTCTTCTGCGGGGTGGAGGTGGACGTGGAAGGCGACCGGGTGCTGGCCGTTCGGGGCGACCGGGACAACGCGGTCTCCCAGGGCTACACCTGCCCCAAGGGTCGGGCGGAGGTGGAGCGCATCCAC
Source organism: Deltaproteobacteria bacterium (assembly GCA_020347605.1). Taxonomy (GTDB): domain Bacteria; phylum Myxococcota_A; class UBA9160; order UBA9160. The sequence goes on from CP070734.1 coordinate 1,005,025, forward strand.
CACCCCGAGCGGCTGCTGTCGCCGCAAAAACGCGTTGGCGATCGCAGGATCGACGTCTCCCCCGAGCAGGCGCTCGACGAGATCGCGGCGAAGCTGCGCGAGATCGTCGACCGATACGGGCCCGGCGCCGTGGCGGCCTACGTCGGCTGTGGCGGCCATCGCACCTCGACGGGGGGACCGTGGTTCCTCCGCAAGTGGTTGGACGCGCTCGGCTCGCCCGGCCTCTACACCTCACTCACGATCGACTCGCCCAGCCTGTTCCTCGCCGGACACCGCTTCTTCGGGGCTCCGGTCGCCGCCAATCTCCTGGACATCGACCATGCCGACGTGGCGATGTTCGTCGGCACCAACCCCACCGTCTCACACCAGCTGATGATCATGCCGCAGTCGAATCCCACGCGGCGTCTGCGCGACGCCCAGCGGCGGGGCATGCAGCTCATCGTCGTCGATCCCCGCCGCTCCGACCTCGCCCGCCGCGCCGACATTCACCTGCAGGTGAAGCCCGGTGAAGACGCGAGCCTGCTGGCGGGCATGATCAAGATCATCATCGAACAGAAGTTGTACGACGAGGACTACGTCGAGCGCTGCGTCAGCGGAGTGGACGCGCTCCGCGAGGCGGTGAGGGACTTCGACCTCGAGTACGTCTCGCGCCGCAGCCAGGTGCCGGCCGAACGGATCCGTCGCGCGGCCGAGACGTTCGCGACCGCGGAGCGAGGCGGCGCCCAGAGCGGGACGGGTCTGCACATGGCCCGCCATCAGAACCTCAACACGCAGCTCGTCATGACGCTGAACGGTCTCTGCGGTCGTTACGACCGGCGCGGCGGCCTGGTTCGCAACCGCGGTGTTCTCCACTTCGAGATTCCGGAGAACATCGGCCCCGTTCCCATCCCCCACTTCGCGGGTCCCGTATCGCGCATACGGGGCATCCGGGGAACCTTCAGCTTGCTCGGATTCTTCGAGGAGATGCCCACCAACACCCTCACGGACGAGATCCTGACGCCTGGCGAAGGCAAGATCCGCGCCCTCATCGTGAACGGCGGCAATCCGGCGCTCGTCTTCCCCGACGAGGCGTCGACCGTTCGCGCGCTGAAGGATCTGGACCTGCTGGTGGTCAACGACCTCTTCATGTCGGCGACGGCGAAGTTTGCCCACTACGTCCTGGCGGTGAAACACCCCTTCGAACGAACCGATGTCCCGCGGCTCATGGACCTTTCCTATCCCTTCCCCTTCAGCCAGCACACGCCTCCGCTCGTCGCGGCGCCCGACGGCGTGATGGAGGAGTGGGAGATCTTCTGGGAGCTCGCGAAGCGACTGGATCTCCAGCTCGACATTCCGGGTATCCGCATGGACCACAAGCCCACGGCCGACGAGCTGCTGGATTGCCTGCAACCGAATTCGCGCATTCCGCTGCACGAGATCCGCAAGTATCCGGGTGGCCACGTCTGGGGCGAGCGTGAACTCGCGGCGGGCGGCATCATCCCCAACATGATCGGGCACGAAGATCGAAAGATGGCCGCCGGTCATCCCGAGGTGATTGCCGAGCTGCGGGAGGTCCGCGCGGAGTCCGTGATCGGCGGCGGCGGCTACGAGTCCGGTGAGGAGTTCGCCTTTCGCATGATCACCTATCGCATGAAGGAAGCCTACTGTACGCAGGGCCAGAACCTCCCCTCCCTGCGCAACAAGCGCTCCTTCAATCCGGTCCTGATGAATCCCCGGGCGATGCAGTCGCTGGGCGTCGAGGGCGGCGACGTCGTGGTGGTCGACAGCGGCTTTGGCCGGCTCGAGGGCATCGTCGAAGCGACGGAGGCCCTGACGCCGGGCGTGATCGCTCTGGCCCACGGCTGGGGGGATCCCTCGGACGATCGCGACGTCCGCGAGAAGGGCTGCAACGTCCAGCGCCTGATCCCGGACGATCAGCGCTACGACCCGATCACCGGCCTCGCGCTTCAGAGCGCAGTGCCCGTGAACGTGTACCCCCGCTCCTAGTCCTGCGCGCTGAAGAAGTCCGCCCGCGGTCGTCCCTGGGGATCGTAGACGGGCTCCGAGAGCGAGATGCGGTGCTTCGAAACCTCCAGACCGCGGACGCCGTGAGCGGCGATGGTGTCGCGCATCGCGGGGTAGTGGGGACTCGCGAAATGGGCTTCCAGAGACTCGCGGCTCTGCCAGCGCTCGTAGACGTAGATGCGGCCCGGCACCAGCGGATCGGCGCTCCAGACGTAGTCGAGGCAGCCTTCGAGCGCGCGCGTGGCGCGCATGTGCGGCTGAGCGGCGCTGAGGGCCGCCTCCCGCTGCTCGGGATCGACGTCGACGGTTCCGGTAATGAGGATCACGCGTCTACTCCTCTCGCCTCGTCCGGGAGCACCCGGCTCGCACCGACCTTCTGGAACGCGGCTACAGTCTGGCGCGGAGGATTGCCATGGAGATCGAGGGTCCGGCGTGGCTCAGGGTGGTGGACGAACTGGAGATTCGCAAGCTCGTGGCTCGCTACGCCGATGCCGTGACCCACATCGACGGACAGGCCTGGATCGAGACCTGGGCGGAGGACGGCCGCTGGACCATCGGCGGCGCGACCAGCGAAGGCCACGCGAAGCTCCTCGAGACCTGGCAGGTCCTCATGTCGCTGTTCGAGAAGGTCGTCCAGCTCCCGCAACACGGCCTGCTCGAGCTGAGAGGTGACCGGGCGACCGGACGCTGGGGTGTGATCGAGCTGGGCCGCACCAGGGGCGGCAGCCCGAGTTTCACCGTGGGCGCCTATCACGACGTCTACCGGAGGGTGGAAACGCGCTGGTGTTTCAGCGAGCGCCGCTTCGAGGCCATCTACACCGGCGCGCCCGATCTGGACGGGCCGTGGCTCGGGTGAAGATCGCATCCGACGCAAGCGGATTCGTCCGCGGCGGCAACGCGGAGGCGATTCACCGGTCTCGTCGCCCACGCCGCGTTCTTCCCGTCG
>CP070734.1:1008074-1013393 GCA_020347605.1 Deltaproteobacteria bacterium
ACCGCTCCGCAGCACGGTCAGCTCCAGCGAGGGATGGCGGACGCTCCAGTCGGACAACATCGCCTCCACCTCGACTCGATTGCGCACGTTGTGCGCGTCGGGATGGCCGCGCAGCGGGTGTTCCTCGGTGAGGTAGTTGGGATTGTCGGGCCAGGGCCCGTACAGCATCGTGCTGGAGGCGACCACCAGCCGCTTCACCTTCGCCGCCACGCACGCGTTCATGAGGTGGAGGCTGCCGAGCGTCTCGAGCTCGTGGTCGTACTCGAGATCGGGCGTCGGAGCCGCGCGAAACGCCGTGTGCACGACCGCATCGATGTGCTCGCGGTGGAAGATCTCGGCGAGATGGTTCCCAGCCGTCGGCTCGGTCAGGTCGACGCGCTGATAGCGCATCCGGCCCTCCAGACGGTGCGGACGCCGCACGTCGAGGCCGATGATCCGCAGCCGCGGGGCGCGCCACAGGAGGCGCTCGGCGAGCCGTCGGCCGAGGAAGCTGCCCAGGCCCGTGATCGCGATGGTGCCGGGTTGGTTCGAACTCATCCAAGCGCGCCGCGTCGTGTCGTGGTCCCACCCCTCAGATACCATGCCCGGCGATGAGCGCCACGCCGAACACGGCCGTGCTCGAAGACCCCCGCTACCGGGACCACGCGCCCGCCGGTCCGCACCCCGAGAGCCCCGACCGGCTGCGCGCCGTGGCGCGCGCGATCGCCGAGCGTGCCGACCGCGTCGTGCGCCGAGCGCCGCGCACCGCCAGCGACGAGGAGATCCTGCGGATCCACAGCCGGGACCACCTGGCCGCGATCCGCGCGGCGGTGGCGGCGGCCCCGGCCTGGCTCGATCCGGATACCTACGTGTCGGAGCGGAGCCTCGAGGTCGCCCGGCTCGCCGCCGGAGGCGCCATCGAGCTGGCGCGGGCGGTGGTGCGGGGCGAATTCGAGAGCGGATTCGCCGCCATCCGCCCGCCCGGTCACCACGCCGAAGCCGCCCGCGCGATGGGCTTCTGCCTGTTCAACAACGTCGCGGTCGTGGCCCGCGACCTGCAGCACACCGAGGGCCTGGAGCGCATCCTGATCCTCGATTGGGACGTACACCACGGCAACGGCTCCCAGCACAGCTTCGAGGACGATCCGTCGGTGCTCTACGTATCGACGCATCAGTTCCCATACTATCCGGGCACGGGCGATGTATCGGAGGCCGGCGTCGGTCGGGGCCTCGGCGCCACCGTCAACATCCCGCTGCCCGCCGGCTGCGGCGATGCGGACTACATCGGCGTCCTGCGGCGCCTGCTGGTGCCCATCGCGCAGCGCTTTCGCCCCGAGGTCGTCCTGGTGAGCTGCGGCTTCGACGCGCACCGGGACGATCCACTGGCCTCGATGCAGCTCACGCGATCCGGATTCGAGGAGATGACCCGGATCGTCCGCGGGCTGGCCGCGGACGTCTGCGGCGGCCGCCTCGTGTTCCTGCTCGAGGGCGGCTATGCGGAGCGGGGCCTCTACGAGGGGACCGGCGCGGTGCTCGACGTGCTGCTCGCGAGCCCGATCGCCCCGCTCGCGCCCCTCGCCGAGCCGCCTCCCGGGAGCATCCTGCGCCGGGTCATCGACGACGTCGCGCGCGTCCACGGCGGGCGCCACCCCGACCTCGGCACGGCCTGACCGATCCCACCGCGCACCACCACTGGATCTGGTTTCTGTTCATCGGGTGAACCCCAATATCTTGGGGCTGGCGCCGAACCGAAAAAAGTTTTCCGCAGCCGCAACTTTCGCTTGATCTTGCGAGCCAGAAAAGTTATGTAGCTCGTGGTACGAGGTGGTAGGGCGTGGAAGAGCTAGCCAATCAGGACGCAGATAGTGGCATTGAATGTGGCACAGCCGACCTTTCGCGGGCGCTTCTCGCACAACATGGACGCCAAGGGGCGGACCAGCATTCCCTCGGCGTTCCGCTCGGAGCTGGAGCGCTGCAGCGACGGGATCCCGTTCCTGACGCCCGCGCCCAGCTGTGTCGCAATGTACACCCACGAGCAGTGGATCGCGATCGAGCGCCGGCTCGCGGGGGCATCCACGATGCGACCGGAGCTCCAGGCCGTGCGCCGCTTCTTCCTGTCGGGGGCCGTGGAGTGCCCGATCGATGCGCAGGGCCGGATCCTGGTGCCCCCTCACCTGCGGGAGCACGCGAAGCTGGGCCGCGAGGTCACGATCGCGGGCGTGGGATCGGTCATCGAGATCTGGGACAAGTCGCGCCTGGACGCGGACTTGACCAAGACGGAGACGAACATTGGCGATGGCGAGCTCTCGGATGCGCTCGCCAGGCTCGGGTTCTAGGAGGTTTCGTTCACGCTTAGGGGGGTGGAGGACTTTGGGTCCTCCAATGAGAGGATGGGGCGCTTCCGGAGCACCAGCCCGAACGGGCGGTAAGTGAATGGGGGGCACGAGCCGTTCGACCGGGTCATGGTGCTCCGGGGCGCCCCAGATTCTTCCGGGCGTAAACTGCGATCGGTCTCGCCAGCCGATCCGCAGGTTCCACTCGACGGGGCGATGGGGGCGCCCCACCGTTGTCCAGCAGATTCGCGCATCGACCCGTGCTCCTCGAGGAGAGCATCGCCTTCCTCGCGCTCGGCCCGGGGTCGGTCGCGCTCGACGGCACGCTGGGGGGCGGTGGTCACGCCGCCCGCATCCTCGAAGAGAACGCCCCCGACGGCCTCCTGGTGGGCCTCGATGTGGACGACGATGCCCTCGAGGCCGCCGGCCAGCGCTTGCGACCGTTCGGCGATCGGGTGCGGTTGGTGCGGTCTTCGTTTCGAGCCCTTCGCGAGGTCCTGTCGGATCTCGGCATCGCGCAGCTGGACGCGGTGCTCCTCGATCTCGGGATCTCGTCCCACCAGCTCGACCGCCCGGAGCGCGGCTTCCGCTTCGCCGCGGCGACGGCCGACACGGCGCCGCTCGACATGCGGATGGATCGCCGGTCTCCGACCACCGCGGCCGACCTGCTCCGCACCGCCAGCGCCGAGGATCTCAGCGACTGGTTCCAGCGCTATGGCGAGCTGGGCGGAGCGCGGCGTCTCGCCCGCGCGATCGTCGAGGCGCGGCGCGAAGCGCCCCTGCGCACCGCCGGTGACCTGCTCCGCGTGATCCGGGCTTCGCGGGTGGGCGCGGGCCGGCGCCACCACCCCGCGACGCTGGTGTTCCAGGCCCTGCGCATCGTCGTAAACGACGAGCTCGCCGCGCTCGACGAGGGACTCGACGCCGCCGTCGAGTCGTTGCGGCCCGGCGGCCGGCTGGTGGTGATCGCCTACCACTCGCTCGAGGATCGCATCGTCAAGCAGCGCTTCCGCGACGAGGCGCGTGGCTGCACCTGCCCGCCACGCACTCCGGTCTGCGTGTGCGGAAGACGCCCGCGGCTGCGCGTGGTGACGCGAAGACCGGTGCGACCGAAGGCGGCCGAGCTGCAGGAGAACCCGCGGGCGCGCTCGGCCCGCCTGCGCGCCGCCGAGCGACTGCCGGAGGTCGCATGAAGCGCAACGAACGGCATGCGGCACGGCCGAGGCGCGCCCGGCGGCCTCGGGGCTGGCGGCCGCGCGGTACGCTCGTGAGCGTCGCGCTCGGAGGTCTGATCGCCGCGCTGCTGCTCGCGGCCGTCCGCACGGAGATCCAACGCCTGCGCTACGAGCGGGCGGAGATTCTGCGCGAGACCGACGCGCTCGGAGACGAGCTCGACGCCGTCGTCGTGCAGATGCGAACGCTGCGCCATCCGATGCGGCTCAGCCGCCTCGCGCGCGAGCGGGGATTCGCGCGCCCGAGGACGGTGATCCAGCTTCGCAACGAGCTGCGCGTCGCCGCTCGGGACCCGCGTCCGTGAGGTCCGTCGACCTGCGGGGCGCCGCCCGGCGCATCGGCATCGCGCGGGCCGTGCTGCTGCTCGCCTTCGTCGCGCTCGCCGCGCGCGCCGCGCACCTCACGGTGGTGGACGGTCGCGGCGCCGCGCGCATCAAAGAGCAGGTTCGCACCACGCTGCGACTGCCGGCGGAGCGCGGCCTGATCGTCGACCGCAACGGCGTCGAGCTCGCGATCTCCGCGCAGGCTCCGTCCGTGTACGTGATGCCCGACGAGATGACGGACCTGGACGCGACCGCGCGCGCGCTCGCCGCAGAGCTCGAGCTCGGCCGATCCCGCGTCGCGAAGCTGCTGCGGCGGCACGCCGGATTCGCGTTCGTCGCGCGCTGGGTGGCCCCGGAGCGCGCGCGGAGGATCCGGGACCTGGCGCTGCCCGGCGTCGGCGTCGTCGACGAGCCGCGTCGCATGTATCCCTACCGCGGACTGGCCGCGCAGGTCGTCGGGTTCGCGAACATCGACGGCGCCGGCGTGCGCGGCGTCGAGCAGCTCGAGGACACCTGGCTGCGCGGCCAGGGCCGAACCTACGCGGTCGAACGCGACGCGCGCGGACGCCTGTTGGCCGTTCCGGGGCTCGACGCCTCGTTGTCGGCGGGCGGTGACGTCCGCCTCACCCTCGACGTGGCACTTCAGGCGGACGCGGAGAGCGCTCTCGATGCCGCCGTCGAGGCGTCCGGGGCACGCGGCGGAATCGTGATCACGCTCGATCCGCGCAGCGGTGACATTCTCGCGCTCGCCGAGCGACCGGGCTTCGACCCCAACGAGTTTCGTCACACCGAGTATGCCGCGACGCGTTCGCGCGCCTTCCTCGACGCCTTCGAGCCCGGCTCCACGCTCAAGGTGTTCCTGATCGCCGGCGCCATCGATCGCGGCGTCCTCGGCGTCGACGATCTCATCGACTGCGAGCAGGGTGCGTTCCGCGTACCGGGCAAGACGATCCGCGACTCGCACGAGCACGGGCTGCTCGACCCCGCCGCGGTGCTGCGCGTCTCGAGCAACATCGGCGCGACCAAGGTCGCGCAGCGCCTGGGACCCGAGGCGCACGCCGAGGTGCTTCGCGGCTTCGGCTTCGGCGTACCGACGCAGAGCCGGTTCCCGTCGGAGTCGACGGGACTGCTGCGCCGCTGGTCCGACTGGCGCCCCGCCGACCACGCCTCGATCGCCTTCGGGCAGGGCATCAGCGTGACGCCCATCCAGCTGGCGGCGGCGACCGCCGCGCTCGCCAACGACGGCGTCTGGACGCGTCCGCGGCTCGTGGCCGCCCGGCGCGCTCCCGGGCAACCCTGGCAGCCCGAGCCCAGCTCGCCCACGCGGCGCGTGGTCCGCCGGGAGACCGCGCGCAGCGTGCTGCAGATGATGGAAGGCGTGGTCGGCCCGGGCGGCACGGGTCGCCGCGCGGCGCTGCGCGGGCTGCGCACCGCGGGGAAGACCGGCACGG
>CP070734.1:1013493-1018800 GCA_020347605.1 Deltaproteobacteria bacterium
CGGGCAGGAACAGGAGCAGCCCGCCCACCGATGCGATCAGGACGCCGATCAAGCCGAAGAACACGCGGTAGGCGACGATCACGGTGCGCTCGAGATAGTCTTCCGAGAGCTCCGCACCGAGAGCCATGTGCGGCACGTGGTAGAGCGTCATCGCGGAGCGCGTCAGCACCGCGAACGCGCAGAGCCAGGCGAAGAGCCCCAGCTCACCGAGACCGGCCGGCGGGTTGAAGACGAGGTAGAAGCAGAGCGCCAGCGGCAGGGGCGCGGCGTACATGAAGGGATGGCGCCGGCCCCAGCGCGAGCGCGTGCTGTCGGACAGCGAGCCGGCGAGCGGGTCGGTGATCGCATCGGTCACCAGGGCGATGGCGACCGCGGCGCCGCCCAGCGTCCCCGAGAGCCCGAGCACCTGGTTGTAGTAGAAGAACAGGAAGAACTCGAACGAGTTGTTCTTGATGCCTTCGGCGACCTGACCCGCGCCGTACGAGATCTTCTGGAACCGGCCCAGTCGCGGCACGGGCGCGTCCGGCATCTAGGACGCGGTTCGGGTCGCGCGCCGCGCGGGTGCGTCCGGGTCCAGCGTTTCGAGGCGGACGGTCGCCAGCGCATGGGCGCCGACCTCGAGCCGGATCCGGTGTCGCCCTTCGACCGGGAGCTCGCCCTGTGGCGTCTCGTCGAGACGGGCGACCCGCGCGCGGCGCAGCGGCAGCAGCGACTCGAGCTCCACCGAGAGCGGGCGCGCGGTGAGGTTCACGCCGCGCGCGATCAGCTCGGGCCCGTCCTCGGCCTCCTTCAACGCGCACAGTGCGAAGCCCGGCTCGGAGCCCCGGAGCAGGGAGGCGCGCGCGGGCAGCGGGCCGTCCCCGATGCGTGTCGCCACGGCGCGGGGAGGGACCTGGAAGGCGCGCGCCTCGACCGTCGCGGCGAGCCGGTCCGCGGCATACGGAATCACGCTCAGCTCGAAGCGGTGCGGGCCGGGGCACTGACCGCCGGGCGTCGCGACCTGCGGACCCGCGGGCCCGCGGCGCGTGCGCAGGTCGTCGCGGGACAGCCAGCCGAAGCCGCGCAGCAGGGTTACGGCGATGCCGCCGTCCGGCGCGACCTGGGCCTCGCGGAGCCCTCGCGTGGCCACGAGCAGCCCCGCGCGGCGGCCGTCGAAGACGCCGTCCGCGGCCACGAAATTCCGCATCGGCTGCTCGGGCCGCGGCTGCTCCATCCAATCGGGCCCGGGCTCGGGGACCGCGGTCGGTCGCTCCACGATCTCGAAGTGTCCGTCGAAGGCGGCGCTCGCCACCGGTCCCGGCAGCGGGAAGAGCAGCTCGAGGCGATGGTCCTCGGCGCGGTTGTCGACGTCGCAGACCACGTCGAGGCGCGGCACGCCCGGAACCAGGGCCAGGCGCAGCGTCACGGGCAGCTCGACGGTTTCGTCACTTCGCGCGCTGCGATCCGCGCGCAGCCGCGCCGGCACCCGCAGCGTCCGCTCGATCTCGAGCGTCTCGGCGTCGGCCGCTCGCTCGCGGCGCCGCGTGCGGGTCTCGCCCGCCGTCTCGAGCGGGCGCTCCCCGTCCACCGGGCAGTAGTTGTAGCTGTCGCCGCAATCCCCGGTGTCCCGGAAGCGCAGGAGACCCGTGAATGCGGCTCCGCTGCGCCGGTCGACGAGCGTCACGGAGCCGTCGTCCGCCAGCTCGGCGCGCAGGAACTCGTTCTCGATCGCGCCCCCGTCGTCGACACGCGGCGGCGCCGGGTCGGACGCCGCGGCGCCGATGCCGAGGCTCGTGTAGCCGAGGGCGGGCAGGTCGCGCGCGACGAACTCGACCTCCACCTCGCTCGGCTGGCGCGCGCAGGCCCGGAAGCCCTCGATCTCGGCGTCGTCGAGCAGGGCCTCCACCTCGCGCAGGCCGGCCTCGAGCCGCGCGCGCTCGGCCTCGGCGGCTTCGCCCATCTGGAGATCGATCTCGCCGATCCGGCCGCAGCGCCGGGTCGCCACGCCGAGCACCGCCATGCCGAAGACGACTCCGTCGCGCGCCATGCGCAGGAAGGTTCGAACCTCGCGCCTGGTGAGCTCCAGGGTCGCCAGCGGCCGCTCCTGCCGCAGGACGATGCGGTGGGGCACCGGGGTTCCGTCCGGCTCCAGCAACTGGACGCGGTCGAGGCCCGGCGGGAGCTCGAAGCGCGCGCGCACGCGGTCGGTGCGCGGTCCCGACTCGGGGTTCGCGACCAGCAGCGCGGCCTGTGCACCGTGGCGCCCGAGCGCGCGGGTGTCCGCACGCTCGGCGAGTGCCGCGAGACTCTGCCGCGTCACCTCTTCGGCGATCTGCTCGACCTCGGCGAAACGCGTGCGCATCTCGTCGTGGACGGCGTCGACCGAGCAGCCGCAGATCGAATCGTGTGGATGGCAGGTGAGCAGGATCCGCCACGCCTCGGCGAGCAGTGCGCCGGGAGCGCGCACGCGCGGCGTCGCCAGGTGTCCGGTCTGCGCGCTCCGGTCGGGCGCGTCGCGGCAGACGCGCTCGGCGAAGGCGGCGAAGGGCTCGGCCCAGCGTTCCAGCAGCGTCTCGCAGCGGTGGTTGCGCTGCTTGATCCAGCTGCGACTCGAGAGCACTCCGGGCAGCAGATGGTGGCGGCGCGGGCTGCGCAGCTCGCCGCGGACCACGGGCAGCGCCGTTCCGGCGGCCTCGATCTCGTCGCGGAGCGCCGCCAGATACTGGGGCAGCGTGGACACGATCGGCGCATCGCCGTCGAGGTCGAGGGACTCGAGCAGCGCGGGCAGCTCGCGCTGTGGCTCCGTGTGGTCGGACCCGTTCATCAAGAGCCAGTGCGAGGCGGCGCTGTGCGCGGCCAGCGCATCGCGCCGCGCGCGCAGCGCGGAGCGCAGCGCGTCCGTCTCGGTGGGAAGGTGCACCGCGTTGTCGTAGCCGTCGCGCAGGTAGGCGACCAGGACCTGCGATCCGTCGGGTGCCTCCCAGCGGAGCTCGCAGGGCTCCTCGCAGAGGCCGCGCCGGAAGACCGCGGCGCCGATGCCGAAGCCGCGCAGGATCTGGGGGAGCTGTCCGATGTGGCCGAAGGGATCGGGCACGTACCCGACGTCCATGCGCCCGCCGAAGCGCGCGGCGTCCGCCGTGCCGCGCAGGAGATTGCGGACCAGCGCTTCGGGGCTGACGAGGAATTCGTCGGGCAGCACGGTCCAGGGTCCGATCAGGACCCGGCCGGCGCGGACCTGTTTCTCCAGCTCGCCGCGCCGCTCCGGCCGGATCGCGAGGTAGTCGTCGAGCACGATGGTCTGGCCGTCGAGCGTGAAGTGGCGAAAGCCGGGATCGGACTCGAGCAGATCGAGCAGCCGGTCGATCAGGTGCACGAGCTTGATGCGCATGTCCTGGAACGGGAGGTACCACTCCCGGTCCCAGTGCGTGTGCGGAACGATGTGAAGCGTACCCATGCCGTCTCCGCGCGGGCTCGAGCCGGTGCGGCCCATTCTATCCGAGGCGGCCGGAGCCGGAGCCACGCGGGGACCGCGGGCGCCAGCCATGGCGCGACAGGTCCACGCGCCCGCGCCCGTCGAAGGTCACGCCCTCCGCCTCGAGCAGCTGGCGCTGCAGCGCGTCGGCGCCGGGCTGCGCGCGGGGACTGACCTCGCCCCGGGCGTTGATGACCCGCTGCCAGGGTACGTCGCTTCCGTTCGGGAGCGCATGGAGCGCATAGCCCACCAGCCGCGGCTGGCGGGGCAGCCGGGCCAGCGCCGCGATCTGTCCGTAGGTCGCCACCCGCCCGCGCGGGATGCGCCGGACCACATCGTGGATGCGCCGATGGACGGGCTTCGGCGGGTCATCCGACATGGGCGCAGAGCCTAGCGATCTCCGCAGCCGGACGGAGCCGACCCGTTTCCGTTCCGGGGCGGGGCTCGGGTAGAATCGGGTGCGAGAACCAAGCAGCGGAGGCCACGATGGAGTTCGCGACGCGACCGACGCTGCATGGGTTCGGCGGAGCGGTCAGCGCCGGTCACTACCTGGCGACGCAGGCGGGTGCGGCGCTGCTCGCCGATGGCGGCAACGCGGCCGACGCGGCCTGTGCGATGGGCTTCGCGCTCCAGGTGCTCGAGCCCCACATGAACGGACCGGCTGGCGAGGTTCCGATCCTGGTGTACGAAGCCGGCTCGGACCGGGTGTTCGCGATCTCGGGCCAGGGAACGGCACCGGCGGCGGCGAGCATCGACCGCTTTCGCAAGCTCGGCATCGACCGGATTCCCGGCGATGGTCTGCTCGCGGCCACGGTGCCCGCCGCGCTCGACGCGTGGTGCCTGTTGCTCGAGCGGTTCGGCACGAAGCGGTTCGAAGACGTGGTCGCGCCCGCCCGGGGCCTCGCCGAGCGCGGCTTTCCGATGTACGCGTTCCTCCGAAACGTGCTGCGGTTCCTCGAGCCGCGCGTTCGCGAGAGCTGGCCCACGACCGCCGAGCTGTATCTCCCGGTGCGCGAGGTCGGTGCGCGACAGCGGAATCCGGCCTATGCGGCGCTGCTCGCCGAGCTGGTCGGCGCGGAACGCGCGCGCGGCGGGAGTCGCGAGGCCGGAATCTGCGCGGCGCGCGATGCCTTCTACGAAGGCCGCGCCGCCGAGCAGATCGAGCGGTTCCTGCAGCGTCCCGTGGAGGACGCCACCGGGCGGGCGCACGCGGGTCTGCTCACCGCAGAGGATCTCGCGGGCTACGCCGGGTCGCTCGAGGCCGCGCCGAGCGCCGCGTACCGCGGGGCCCGCGTGTTCAAGTGTCCTCCGTGGTCGCAGGGGCCCGTGTTTCTCCAGCAGCTCCGGCTGCTCGAGGGGTTCGACCTGGCCGGGATGGGCGCCGGCAGTGTCGACGCGCTGCACACCTACATCGAGTGCGCCAAGCTGGCGTTCGCCGATCGCGAGGCGTGCTACGGCGACCCGCGCTTCGCCAAGGTGCCCCTCGAGGAGCTGCTGTCCGAGGGCTACAGCGAACGCAGACGCCGGCTGGTGGACCGGGAGCGGGCCTCGTACGAGCTGCGGCCCGGTCTGGGACGTCTGCCCGCGGGCTGGCCGCTGGTGGCGGAGGGCGCGCCGGCTCCCGCCGAGCCCCAGGCGCTCGCCGCCGCGCTGGGCCGTGGTGACACCACGCATCTCGACGCCGTGGACCGCGCCGGAAATCTGGTGAGCGCCACGCCGAGTGGCGCCTGGATTCCGTCGTCACCGGTGATCCCGGAGCTGGGCTTTCCGATCGGGACGCGCGCGCAGATGTTCTCGCTCGACCCCGAGCATGCCAACGCGCTGGAGCCGGGCAAGCGGCCCCGCACGACCCTGAC
>CP070734.1:1018900-1024201 GCA_020347605.1 Deltaproteobacteria bacterium
ACGATCACCTCGGCGTCTTCGAGGCGCGGCCCCTCGGTCCGCGCGCTCTGTGCGATCCGGATCCGTTCCTCGACGCCGTCGAGGTCGACGGACACGTCCTGCAGCGCCGGTGTCGGCGCGGCGTCCGCCAGCGGCTCCGCGACGACCGCGTTGGCGAGCACGCCCACGATGCACGGCGACCCGCCGACCCGATAGACGACGCGCGTGTCACCGCCGTACGCGGACGCGGTGACCTCGACTCGACCGTCGCCCGCGTTCGCCACGTCGACGCCGTTCATCACGACGGCCCACGCGAGGCGTCCCGCCAGCCGCGGCGCGACGAGGCGCGCGTCGAAGCTCTGAGCGACGAGCAGGAGCTTCGGTGCGCGCTGCGCGCAGTACTGTGCGAGCGCTTCGACGCTGGGATCCGGCCGGAAGCCCGCCAGCTTCGCATCGTCGATCCGGTCCACCGCCGTCACCCCGTAGCGGGCCGCGAGCTCCGGGGTTTCCGGCGGCGTCGCTCCGAGCACGAGCCAGTGGAGCTTCGCGTCGAAGGCGGCCGCGGCCCGGCGCCCCAGGGTGAGAAGCTCCGCCGCTTCGGCGGGCACGCCGTCGGCCGATCCACCCCACGTGCATACGGCGATCGCGGCTTCGGTCATGAACTCGGCTGCCTCCGCTTCGATCCGGCCAGACGCGCTCCCGCAGGGCGCGGCCTACGGCAGGACGCGGTCCTCTCGCAGGCGCTCGATCAGGCGTTTCGCCAGCTCGGCCGGCGACGCGCCCTCGATGAACTCGCAGCTTCCGTCGACCGTGGGGACGAACTGGCGGGCCAGGGTCACCCGCGGCTCGAGGTCCCCGGCCGACACGCCCAGATCCTCGATCGGGACGACCGTCGGCTTCATGCGCCGCGCCGCCAGCTTCCGGGCCGTGGTCGGATACCGCGGCTCGCCCAGCTCGTTGCTGATCGTGACGAGCGCCGGGCACCCGACCTCGACGATCTCGTCCCCGTCGGGCGTGACGCGCGTGACGCGCAGCGCGCGTCCCCCATCGGCATCCCGCAGCTCCAGGGCGCGGGCGATCGTCACGACGGGCATTCCCAGGCTCTCGCCGATCAGCGCCGGAACCACGCCCTGGTCGTCGTCGGACGCCTGGCGGCCGCACAACACCAGGTCCGCGCCGCCGCTGCTGCGGATGTAGGCCGCCAGAAGCGCAGCCGTCGCGTGATGGTCGACGGCCGAGGCGTCGATGGGAATCGCGGCGATCTCGTCGGCGCCGAGGGCGGCGGCGTGCTTCAGCAGGGTGTCGACCTCGGCGCCCGCGGACACGACGCAGAGCGTGACCTCGGCGCCCGCATCGCGGAGCCGCAGGGCCGCCTCGATGGCCTGCTCGTCGTAGGCATTCATGAGCCGCGGAATCGTGGTCTGGGTCAGGGTCTTGCCGTCGTCGCCGATCACCAGGCGACCGGCGAGGGCGTAGTTGTTCACCGCATCCGGATCGAGGACTTCCTTGGCGCAGACGACGATTCGCATGGGCTCGACTCCGGGCGGGACCCTAGCAGACCTTCGGACTCAGCTCGATCCGTCTTCGACGAGGAACAGGTTGCCCGATTCGCACCACACCGCGTCGTCGGCGTAGCCCGCGGGCTTCTCGGTGAGCTGCGCGAGCAGATACCAGCGCCACGGCGGATCGCCGTGATCGACGTACTCGCCGGTCAGCGTTCCCGAGAACTCCTGGCGGCCGGCGAAGTGGGTGCCCGGCACGGGGCCGCCGCCGTCGCACTCGGCTCGCTTCCCCGCGACGGACGCGTCGAATCCCCGGGTCGTGGGATGCACGTGCTTCGGCACGTCTTCCTCGCGCGGCCAGCGGTCACTCGAGTTCGCCGGTGATCTCCTCGAACGCGGCGAGCGCCTCTTCCACCATGTCGAACAGGATCTGCCGCGCGGGCTTCATCGCGGTGACGAAGCCGACGCCCTGACCCGCGGCCTCCGTCATCAGGTCTTCCCGGCGGTGGTCGTTGGCGGCCTGGATGTAGTCGGAGCTGAGGAGCATCTGGTACGGCGCGGCGAGCGCTCGCGGCGCTTCGGGCTTCGCCCACTCCTCCGTCCACGGGCACTTGAGCGTGCGCATGGTCATGCCCGAGATGCAGTTGGAATAGGTGGTGTCGTCGGCGGTGGCGGCGAGCAGCTTCTCCTTGATGATCATGTCCGCGTCCGATTCGCGGGACGCCAGCCACAGCGTTCCGGTCCAGACCCCGGAGGCCCCGAGGCAGAGCGCCGCCGCGAGATGTCGGCCCGTCGTGACGCCGCCCGCCGCGATGATCGGGGTATCGCCCGCGATCGCGGCCACCTCGGGGACGATCGAGAAGGTGCCCATCGATCCGGTGTGTCCCGCGGCGTCGTACCCCTGCGCGATGATCGCGTCGACGCCCGCCTCGAGCTGGCGCTTCGCCTGACGCGTCTTTCCGACGAGTCCGAGCACCTTGATGCCGCGCTCGTGCGCCGTCTTTAGGATGAACGCCGGGCTGCCGAGACCCGAGGCGATCACCGGCACCCGCTCGTCGAGGAGCACGTCGAGCTGCGCGCGCGCCATCGCCTGGTTGAGGCCGCCCCACTGGTGCAGCGCGATCGGTCCCTTGGGCTCGGGGACGTCGTACTTCTTCTTGATCTCCTCGGCGAACGCCCGATGGCTCGCGGGGATCTGGCTCTCGAGCTCTTCGAGGGAGCCGCTGGGCGGCACCGAGGCCGGCAGCACGAGGTCGATGCCGAACGGCTTGCCGTCGACGCGGTCGCGGATCCACTTGATGTCCGCGGCGATGTCGTCCGGGGTGTGCATGGCCTCGCCGAGGACCGCGAAACCGCCGGAGTTGATGACGGCGACCGCCACGTCCTTGCAGTGCGTGAACGCGATGACGGGAAACTCGATCCCCAGCATGTCGCAGAGCTTCGTTCGCAGCGGATCCCTGGCCATCGAGGCCTCCCTGTCGTGCGCGCCAGACGCGTGGCCGATCGTCGTTCGTGTGGGTCCGGTTCGCTGCGCGCCTCACGAGGCGCGCCCCTTGATCCGGTGAGGGGCCCAATACTAAGATGAACCGCTTCGAGCTTCAATCCCCGCCCCAGCGCCAGGAGAGCCCATGTCCGACGCCGCGCCCGACGGTGCCCTGACGGGGATCCGGGTCATCGAGCTGGGGGAGATGGTCTCGGCGCCCTACTGCGGGAAGCTGTTCGCCGATTACGGCGCCGACGTCGTCAAGGTCGAGCCGCCGCGCCGCGGGGACGTCGCGCGCCGTTGGGGGCCCTTTCCCGAAGATCGGGCGCACCCCGAGAAGAGCGGGCTCTTCCACTTCCTCAACACGAACAAGCGGGGCGCCACGCTCGACGTCACCCGCTCCGAGGGTCGCGACCTCCTGTTGAAGCTCGTGCGCCGCGCCGATCTCGTGATCGAGAACCAGCGGCCGGCGCGGCTGCGCGAGTGGGGACTCGACTTCGCCGCCGTCTCGGCCGCGAACCCGGACGCGGTGATGATCTCGATCACGCCCTACGGCCAGAGCGGGCCGTACAGCGCGTGGCACGGCTACGACCTGAACGCGTTCCACCTGTCGGCCGCCGGCAGCCGCTACTGCGGGCGCCCCGGCGAGGCGCCGCTCGAGCACGGCACCTTCGCCGCCGACTTCTTCGGCGCCGCCGCCGCGGCGGCCTGGGGCCTGGCGGCCGTGATGGGGCGCGCGCGGGTCGGCGGGGGGCAGCACCTCGACGTGTCGTGCGCGGAGGCCATCGCCGCGGCGTTCGTCGGCGGCCAGAACATCGGCGGCTACGCGCAGGACGGCAAATTCGAGCGCCGCACCGGCGTGGGCATGCCCCTCGGCGCACCCGCCACCATCCTGCCCTGCAAGGACGGCCACGTGTGGATGCTGGCGCTCGAGCCCGGTCAGTGGAAGGGGCTGGTGCGCGTGATGGGCGACCCGGAGTGGGCGCAGCTCGACATGTTCGACGACATGTTCGTGCGCGCGCAGAACGCCGACGCCATCTACCCGCTGATCGAGGCGTGGGCGATGGAGCACGGCAAGTTCGAGATCATGGAGTCGTGCCAGGCCGCCGGCGTCCCCGTCACCGCGGTGTTCACGGTCGACGAGGCCGCCCTGCATCCACACCTCGCGGCGCGCGGCTACATCGTCGACCTGGAGCACTCGGAGCTGGGACGCTTCCGGGACCTCGGCGCGCCGTTCAAGCTCCCCGCGAGCCCCGGGGGTCCGCGCCGCGCGGCGCCGTTGCTCGGCCAGCACAACGCCGAGGTCTACGGTGAGCTCGACCTGGGCGCCGCCGACCTGGCGCGTCTGGAACGAGACGGGATCCTCTAGGCCGATGACACTCGCGCGCGTCGACCCGTCCGCGCCGCGGGCTCGAGTGCGATCCAGGAGACCCACCCGTGACTGAGTCCCTTCCCCTGCAGGGCGTCCGCGTCGCCAACTTCGGCTGGGTGTGGGCGGGTCCGGTCGTCGGACAGACGCTGGGCTTTCTCGGCGCCGAGGTGTACAAGATCGAATCGCGCGCGCGCGTCGACATGACGCGCGGGCTGCCGCCCTTCGCGGAGGGCGTGCGCGACCCGAATCGCAGCCTCTCGAACCACGCCTGCTGGGCCGGCAACGGAAGCGTCACGCTGAATCTCAAGAAGCCGGAGGCGCGCGAGCTGGCGCGGCGGCTGATCGCGGTCTGCGACGTGGTGGTGGAGAACTTCGGTCCCGGCGTGATGGAGGGACTCGAGCTCGGCTACGAGGCGCTGCGCGCGGTCAAGCGGGATCTCGTGATGTTCTCGATGCCCGCCGCAGGGCTGTACGGTCCGCTGAAGGACATCCGGACCTACGGTTTGAGCCTCACCAGCGTCACCGGGCTCGACAGTCTCACCGGCTACGAGGGCGGACCGCCGGTGCCCGTGGAGAACGCCTTCTCCGATCCCTACAACGGCATCCTGGGCGCCTTCGCGATCCTCGTGGCGCTCCACCACCGCGACCGCACCGGCGAGGGACAGCACGTCGACTACTCGCAGCAGGAAGCGGTCATGCAGATGGTGGGCCCGGCGTTCATGGACTACGCGCTGAACGGACGCATCGCGGGGCCGCTGGGCAACCGGCATCCGCTGGCCGCCGCCGCGCCGCACGGCGTGTTTCCCTGCGCCGGCGACGACCGCTGGATCAGCATCGCCGTCTTGGAAGAGGACGAATGGGACGGCCTCGTGGCCGCGATGGACCGGCCGGAGTGGGCGCGGGCGCCCGAGTTCGCGAGCCCCGATGCACGCGTGAAGCACATCGACGCGCTGCACGAGAAGCTC
>CP070734.1:1024301-1029577 GCA_020347605.1 Deltaproteobacteria bacterium
GGCCCTCGAGCTGCACTTCGAGGGCGTGCTGCGCCGAGCCGTCGAGGTGGATCCGCAGTCCCGCGCGATCGCGAACCGCATCTACGAGCGCGTGGACGCGGCGCTCCGGGATTCCCCCTGGACGCGGATCGGCGGCGTCCAGGTCGTGGCCCTCGTCACGGGCGCCGACGGCCGCCACGTGTACCCGGGCGCACCGCCGCCCGATCCCGACCCCATGGCCGCGATCGGCGAGGGCGCGCTGTTGCTGCCCGCGAGCGTCGATCTGAGCGTCTCCATGCCGTACAACGCGGTCCTGTCGATCCTGATCCTGGTCCTGTTCGCCGCGGTCCACGTGCAGGCCCTGTTCGTGTACTACCGGCGGCTCACCCGACGCGAGGCGGCGCTGCTGCAGACCGCCGTCGCGGCGCGCGACACCGCCGCGTCACGCGCGCGGCAGATCGAGCACGAGCTCGAGCGCGTGCGCCAGCGGCTGGACGTGGTGGAGCCGGCCGAGGGAAAGCACGCCGACGAGATTCGCGGACTCCAGCGCGAGCGGGCGGCGCTCCAGCAGCAGCTGGCCGCCGTCGTCGAGCGCGAAGCGCGTCTGCGCGAGCAATCCGTACAGGCGACCGAGCTCGAATCGGAGCACCAGGCGCTCGAGGAGCTGCTCGACGAAGCGCTCGACGATCTGCGCGGCAAGGACGACGAGATCCGCGCGCTCCAGTCCCGGCTGAAGCTCGCCGCGAAGGAGGCATCCACGCGATCCCGCGAGGCGGATCTGGTCGGGCGCCGGCTGCGCACCCTCTACCGGAACGTGGAGGTGGACGAGCGCGCGATCCGCGACCTCGTGGCCCTGCGGGACGAATCCATGAAGCTGAAGGCCGAAGAGGGAATCAAGCGACTCTCCGACGACATCTCGAGCGCCTCGGTGCGTCGCAAGGTCGGCGGACTCCCGAGCGCCGTTCCGATCTTCGAGCTGGGGTTCGCGGGCAAGGGCCGCGTCTACTACACCACCGGCAGCCAGCGTCGCTTCCGGATCCTCGCGATCGGCGCCAAGAACACCCAGAAGACCGACCTCGAATACCTGCACCGGGTGGCCAAGGGCAACGCCTGATCACGGCCCCACGGAGTCGCGGATCACGCGTTTCAAGGCCTCGGGATCCCAGGGTTTCTCGAGCAGCGCGCGCACGCCCGCGGCCTCGAGGGCCGCGCGCGGCACCTGCTCGCTCCAGCCGGTGAGCAGGATCCGCACGGCGTCCGGCCAGCGCTCGGCTGCGCGCGCCAGGAATTCGACGCCCGTCATTCCCGGCATCCGATAGTCGGCCAGGATCAGATCGAAGGAGCCCGCGTCGAGCGCGCGCAGCGCTTCGTCCGGCGACTCGGCAGTGTGTACCTCGTAGCCCTCGCGGCGCAGGGCGCGCCGCAGCGAGGACAGGATCCGGGCCTCGTCGTCGACCAGGAGCAGCCGCCGTGCGCGCCCCGACGTTCGCTCGCTCAAGCGGCGGGTTCCGGTGCCCGGAGCGGCAGCGCGACCTCGAAGGTCGCGCCCCCGCCGGGCCGGCTCTCGACGTGGATCGTGCCGCCGTGGCGGCGTACGATGTTGAACGCCGTCGAAAGACCCAGACCGGTTCCGACACCCACCTCCTTGGTGGTGAAGAACGGATCGAAGATGCGATCGCGCTGCTCGGACGTGATGCCGATGCCGTTGTCCTCGACGACCACGACTGCGGTGTCGCCTTCGACGCGCGTCCGGAGGCGAATCTCCCCGCGATCGTCCTCACCGCGCTCCCGGATCGCCTGGTAGGCGTTCACGAGCAGGTTCATGAAGACCTGCTTGAGCTGCATCGGATAGCAGAGGACGGGCGGAATCGTCCCGTAGTCGCGTTCGAGCACGGCCGCGTGCTTCATCATGCTCCACACGATGTTGGCCGTCGAATCCAGGCACTGGTTGAGATCCGCGAGCTCGCGATCGTCACCGCCCTGATGCGAGAACTCGCGCAGATCCCGAACGATGTGACGGATCCGTTCGGATCCCTCGAGGGACTCGCGGACCGCGTTCTCGAGGTCCCCGATCAGGAACCGCGCGTCCACCTCCCGCGCGAGCTTCTCGAGCGCCTCGGCCGCGTCGCGCAGGGCGTCGGGCTTGCCGTCCGCGGCGGCCTGCTGCAGCGCCTCGACGTGTTCCCACAGCCGCCGCAGGTCGCCCAGATACTCGGTCATCTGGAACAGGTTGGCGTGGATGAAGCCCATCGGATTGTTGATCTCGTGGGCCACGCCGGCGGCCAGCTGACCGATCGACGCCATCTTCTCGGTCTGGAGCACCTGTTGCTGCAGCTCCTTCACCTCGGAGAGGTCCTGGAAGATCGCGACCGCGCCGAGGCGCTGGCCCTCCGAGCCCGCGAGCGGTGCGCAGGACACGCCGATCGGGACGAGCGTACCGTCGGGACGCGTGATCACCGTCTCCTCGCCCCGGTAGCGGACGCCTTCGTCCAGCGTGCGCGAGAACAGCACGCGCTCGCGCGGCGTATTCGGGAACAGCGTCCAGGCCGGACGGCCCGAGAGCTCGCCGGCCGGAACGCCCAGGATGGTCTCGGCCGTCGGGTTGCAGAACGCGATCCGGCCCTCGGTGTCCAGCACGACCAGCGCGCTGTTCATGTTCTGGATGATGTGCTCGTTCAGCTCTTCGAGGTCGCGCAGGCGCCGCTCGGCGCGGCTGCGGTCCCGCGCGGCGCGATGGCGCCGAACCTGCTCCAGCGCCACCACGGGAAGCACTTCGTCGTAGTCGTCGCTCCGCGTCACGCAGTCGGCGGCGCCCTCGCGAAACGCCTTCACCGCCAGCCGGTCCTGCCCGGCGGGCACGATCACCACCACCGGGGGATCGCTCGGACGCAATCCCTCGATCAGCGTACCGAGCCGCTGCGCCGAGGCGTGGTCCCGGATCAGGAGATCCGCAGAGATCTCGCGCACGCGGTCGAGGGCTTCGTCGTCGCTCCCGGCGAGCTCGATGCGCACGTCCGCGCCGAGGCGGCGCAGGGCGGCGACGGTCGCGGCGCGGGTCAGCTCGTCGTGCGCCGCGACCACGATACCCACACGAGGCGGACCGTCGCTCATGCGGAACTCCGGGGCGTTTCGAATCGTTCGGGGGTAGGCGCGAATCTACCGGATCGGGCGGAGCGGAGAAACCCCCGCGCGTCGCGGCAGGAGCCCGTGCTTGCCCAGCTTCCGATACAGGGTGCTGCGCCCGATCCCGAGCCGCCGCGCGGCCTCCCGGGCGTCCCCGCTCGACTCGCGCAGCGCGCGCTGCAGGGCGCAGCGCTCGTACGCGTCGAAGGACAGCGGCACGGTCGCGGGCGGCGCGCTGGCCGCCTCGCCGTGCCGGCGCACCAGAGACAGATCCGCCGGGCGCAGATTGGGACCCCGCGCAAACGCCAGCGCCGATTCGATGGTGTTGAACAGCTCGCGGACGTTGCCGGGCCACTCGTAGCGGGCCAGCGCCGCGAGCGCCTCGTCGTCGACGCCCTCGATGGGACGCTCCGGATCCCGGTGCCGGGACAGGAAGTGCTGCACGAGCTGGGGGATGTCCTGCTTGCGCTCGCGCAGCGGCGGGATCGTGATGCGCACCACGTTGAGCCGGTAGTACAGATCGGCGCGGAAGTGGCGCTCTTCCACCATCGCCCACAGATCGCGATGGGTTGCGGAAACGACCCGGATGTCGACGGCGATGGAGCCGGAGCCGCCCACCGGGCGAACCTCCTTCTCCTGGAGCGCGCGCAGGAGCTTCGCCTGCATGCTGGGCGGCAGCTCGCCGATCTCGTCCAGGAACAGCGTGCCGTGATCGGCCATCCGGAACAGGCCCGGCGCGCCGACGGCGCCCGTGAAGGCACCGCGCTCGTGCCCGAACAGCTCGCTCTCGATGATGCTTTCGGGCAGCGCTCCGCAGTCCACGGGAACGAATGGGCCCGGCGCGCGGCGGCTCGCCGCGTGGATGGATTGCGCGACCAGCTCCTTGCCGGTGCCGCTCTCGCCCTGGATCAGCACGTGGCTCCCGTTGTGCCGCAGACCCTCGATCATGCGCCGCAGCGAGCGGATTCCCTGTGAGCCGCCGACCAGCACGGGCGCGTCCCTCCGCCCGGACAGCTCCTGCTCGAGCTCGCGGTTCCGCTGGATCAGGCGTCGCCGCTCGATGGCCTTGCGCACCGTGGTCCGGACGCGGTGGAAGTCTTCGAAGGGTTTCGTCAGGTAGTCGAATGCGCCGCGCCGCATGCACTCGACCGCACTGTCGATGCTGGCGTACCCCGTCATCATCACGACCTCGGTCTCGAGCGGACTCGCCTTGACGCGGTCGAGCATCTGCAGGCCGCTCGTCCGGCCCAGCATCACGTCGATCAGGACGACGTCGAGATCCGGGTCGCCGAGCGCGGTCTCCGCATCCGCCGCGGACTCCGCCTCGAGCACGCGGTGGCCGTCGCGCTCGAGAATCCGGCGGAGCGCGCGCAGGATCAGCGGTTCGTCGTCGACCAGAAGGATCACGCCGGGAGCATCGCTCGCGCTCCGGTCGCGCGGGCGCGCGGCAGGCGTCGCGCACACGGGTTCCATGAACGGCTGTATCGGCCCCGGCTTTTTTGCCCTTGAGAGCCGGGCGCGATCCGCGTACCCTCCCGACCATCCCCCCATCGAGGATGGAGCGCTGTCCAAGTCCCACGTACTCATCGTCGACGACGAGGAGATGTATCGCCGCGCTCTCGAGCGCATCCTGACGCGCGCGGGCTACAGCGTCTCGACCGCTCGCGACGCCGGCGAGGCGCTCAAGCACGTGTCGACGCAGCCGGTGGACCTCGTGCTCACCGACGTGAAGATGCCGGGCCTCAACGGTCTCGAGCTGGTGCGGCAGGTTCACGACGTGGATCCCGATCTGCCCTGTATCGTGATCACGGGCTACGGCAGCACGGAAAGCTCGATCGAGGCGCTGCGGGCGGGTGCCTACTGGTACCTCGAGAAGCCCTTCGAGCAGCGCAACCTGGACTTCGTCCGGCGGCTCGCCGAGCAGGCCATCGAGCACGGTCGACTCAAGGCCGAGAACCGCGCGCTCCACCGGCAGCTGCGCAGCCGCTACCGGTTCGACAACATCGTGGGCGACAGCCCGGCGCTCCAGCGCGTCCTCAAGCTGGTGGAGCGGGTGGCGAACACGGACAGCACGGTCCTGATCCGCGGCGAGAGCGGGACGGGCAAGGAGCTCGTCGCGCGCGCCCTCCACTTCAACAGCCCGCGGGCGGAGCGCATGCTCGTGACGGTCAACT
>CP070734.1:1029677-1034944 GCA_020347605.1 Deltaproteobacteria bacterium
GAGCGTGTATCCGACGGCCAGCTTGGCCGCGATCTTCGCGATCGGGAAGCCGGTCGCCTTCGACGCCAGCGCCGACGACCGCGAGACGCGCGGGTTCATCTCGATCACCACGAGTTCGCCGCTGTCGGGATCGACCGCGAACTGGATGTTGGACCCGCCCGTGTCGACGCCGATCTCGCGAATGATCGCGATCGCGGCGTCGCGCATCGCCTGATACTCCTTGTCGGTGAGCGTCTGCGCGGGAGCCACGGTGATGGAATCGCCGGTGTGGACGCCCATCGCGTCGAAGTTCTCGATCGAGCAGATGATGACGACGTTGTCTGCGCAATCGCGCATCACCTCGAGCTCGTACTCCTTCCAGCCCAGCACGCTCTGTTCGACGAGACACTCGTGGCGCGGGGACTGGGCGAGCGCCCACTCGACCAGGGGTTCGAACTCGTCGCGCGAAAACGCGACGCTGCCGCCCGTCCCGCCCAACGTGAAGCTGGGGCGGATGATGGCCGGAATCCCCGTATCGGCGACGATTCGCCGCGCGTCTTCGAGCGAGCGCGCGTAGCCGGAGGTCGGCAGGCGAAGCCCGATGTTCGTCATGGCCCGCCGGAAGCGATCGCGGTCTTCGGCCTTGAGAATCGCCTCGAGCTTCGCGCCGATCAGCTCGACCCCGTGTCGCTCCAGCGTGCCGCTCTCGGCCAGCTCGACCGCGAGATTCAGCGCCGTCTGCCCGCCGATCGTGGGCAGCAGCACGTCGGGTCGCTCGCGCTCGAGGATCCGCGTGACCGTCTCGACGGTCATGGGCTCGACGTAGGTCCGATCGGCCATCTCGGGATCCGTCATGATCGTGGCCGGATTCGAGTTCAAGAGGACGACGCGGTAGCCCTCCTCGCGCAGCGCCTTGCAGGCCTGGGTGCCCGAGTAGTCGAACTCGCAGGCCTGCCCGATCACGATCGGGCCGGATCCGATCACGAAGATCGTCTGGATGTCGGTCCGCTTCGGCACGGTGGCTAGGTGCCCCTCGCGATCTGCGCACCCGTGACCGGCGTACCGGCCTTGTGGCGGGCCACCATCTCGCGGAAGCGATCGAAGAAATACGCCGCGTCGTGCGGTCCGGGCGAGGCCTCGGGGTGGTACTGCACGGAGAAGATCGGCCGCCGCGCGTGTGCCAGACCCTCCACCGTACCGTCGTTGAGATTCGTGTGGGTGATCTCGATCTCCCCGGCGCGCTCCAGCGACTCGGCGTCGACGGCGTAGCCGTGATTCTCCGCGCAGATGGCCACCTTCCGGGTGTGGAGATCCTGCCCGGGCTGGTTTCCGCCGTGGTGGCCGAACTTGAGCTTGCGTCGGGTGCCGCCGAGCGCGAGCCCGAGGATCTGGTGTCCCAGGCAGATGCCGAAGATCGGCTGGGTCTCCGCCAGCTCGCGCACGATCTCGGGCGCGCCCCGCACACCCATCGGGTCGCCGGGGCCGTTCGAGAGGAAGATGCCGTCGGGTGCCAGCGCCAGGGCCTGCGCCGCGGGCGTGCGGGCCGGAACCACGGTGACGTCGAAGCCCCGATCGTGGAGCAGGCGCAGGATGTTGCGCTTCACGCCGAAGTCGTACGCGACGACCCGGTAGGTCGTCTCGGGTCGGGGCGCGCGTGGAATCTGGCCCTCGATGCCCGACCAGCCCCCCTCGCGCCAGTCGTACGGCTCCGCGCAGGTGACCTCCTCCACGAGATCGACGCCGTCGAGTCCGGGCGCCGCGCTCGCCTGGGCCGCCAGCTCCGACGCGTCCAGCCGTTCGGGGTCGGTCGAGATCACGGCCATCTGGAATCCGCCGTCGCGGATTCGCCGCACGAGCGCACGCGTGTCGATGCCCGCGATCCCCGGCACGCCGAAGCGACGCATGAAGGCGTCGAGGGACTCGCGCGCCCGCCAATTGCTGGGCTTTGGGCAGAGCTCCTTGACGACGAAGCCCCGCAGGAACGGGCGCGCCGCCTCGTCGTCCTCCGGATTCGCTCCCACGTTGCCGATCTGCGGATAGGTCATGACGACCAGCTGTCCCGCGTACGACGGATCGGTGACGATCTCCTGGTACCCCATCATGCTGGTGTTGAAGCAGACCTCGCCGATTCCCGTGCCGGTCGCACCGAACGCGGTCCCGCGGTACACGGTGCCGTCGGCCAGGGCCAGCACGGCCTCGCGCGGCGGTGAGGCGACCCGACTCACGGAAACAGGACCCCGCGCTCTTCGCTGTAGACGAGCCGCCCGGCGACGAACGTGGCGATCACCCGTCCGGTGAGCGTCTTCCCGGACCACGGCGAATTCCGGCTCTTGGAGTACCCCTTGGCCGGATCGTAGGTCCACTCCGCTGCGGGATCGAGCACCACCACATCCGCCGGCGCGTCCACCGCCAGCGAGCCGCCCAGCTGACCCAGGATCCGGGCGGGCTCCGTCGAGAGACGCCGCACCAGCTCCAGGGGCTCGAGCTCGCCGGATCGCACGAGGTCCAGCACGACCGCAAAGGCCGTTTCGAAGCCGATCAGTCCGGGCGGCGCGGCCGTGAACTCGACGTCCTTCTCGTGCTCCGCGTGCGGGGCGTGATCGGTGGCGATGGCGTCGAGGGTTCCTTCGCACAGCGCTGCGCGGCAGGCGTTCCGGTCGGCGAGGGAGCGCAGCGGCGGGGCGACCTTCGTATTGGTGTCGTAGCCCGCCGTGGCCTCGTCGGTGAGCACGAGGTGATGCGGCGTCACCTCGGCCGTCACGTGGACGCCGCGCCCGCGCGCGGCGCGGATCAGATCGACCGCCCCCGCCGTCGAAACGTGCGCCACGTGCAGGTGCGCGCCGGTCAACTCGGCGAGCATCAGGTCGCGCGCCACCATGACCGCCTCCGCAATCGCCGGGTTGCCCGGCAGGCCGATCCGCGTGGAGACGGCGCCCTCGTTGACCACCCCGTTTCCGACCAGCGTGCGGTCCTCGGCGTGGACGACGATCGGAACTCCGGCGAGGCGGGAGTACTCGAGGACGCGCCGCATCACGCCGCTGTCCATGATCGTGGCGCCGTCGTCACTGAACGCGACCGCGCCCGCGCGGACCAGCGCGTCCATCTCGGTCATGATCTCGCCGCGAAGCCCGCGGGTCGCCGCCGCGATCGGATAGACGCGCGCCGGGGAATCCTGATGCCCGCGATCCAGGATGTAGTCCGTGACCGACGGATCGTCGTTCACGGGGTTGGTGTTCGCCATGCAGGCCACCGCGGTGAACCCTCCGGCGACGGCCGCCCGCCCGCCGGAGGCGATGTCCTCCTTGTACTCGTGACCCGGCTCGCGCAGATGCGTATGCAGATCCACGAAGCCGGGGGCGACCCAGCGGCCCGCGGCGTCGATCACCTCGGCGTCGTCCGCGCGGATATCGGCATCGACGGCGGCGATCCGGCCGTTCTCGATCAACACGTCGCCGGGCCCGTCGCGTTCCCCCGCAGGGTCGAGCAGCCGACCGCCTCGAAGCAGGATGCGGTTCACCAGGAGCCTCTCCGTTCTCCCGCGAGCGGTTGACCCGCGAGCAGGTACAGCACCGCCATGCGCAGCGCGACGCCGTTGCGGACCTGGTCCAGGATCACGCTCGGCCGTTCGTCGGCGAGATCGTGGGAGAGCTCGACGCCGCGATTCACGGGACCCGGGTGCATCACGATGGCGTCTTCCCGGGCATAGCGGAGCTTCTCGCGATCGAGACCGAAGGTCGCGGTGTATTCGCGCACACTCGGGAACAGCGAGCCGGCCAGCCGCTCGAGCTGGATGCGCAGCATCATCACGACGTCCGCGCCCGCGAGCGCCTCGGAGAGCGACGTGTACGCCTTGACGCCCAGCGTCTCCACCGCTGCGGGGATCATCGTGGGAGGTCCCGCGACGCGCACCTCGGCTCCCATCTTGAGAAAGCCGAAGATGTTCGAACGCGCCACGCGCGAGTGCACCACGTCTCCGACGATCGCGACGCTGAGGCCGTCGATCCGGCCCTTCGCCTGCATCACCGTCATGAGATCCAAAAGCGCCTGCGTCGGATGCTCATGGGCGCCGTCGCCGGCGTTGATCACCGGCGCCTTGAGCCGGTCGGCGATCCGCTTCGGCACACCCGCCACGCCGTGTCTCACGATCACCGCGTCCGGATCCATCGCGTCGAGCGTGCGCGCGGTGTCCAGGATGCTCTCGTGCTTGGAGATGCTCGAGCTCGCCGGCGAGAAATTCACGACGTCGGCCGAGAGCCGCTTGCCCGCGATCTCGAAGCTCGTGCTCGTGCGCGTCGACGGCTCGAAGAACAGGTTGACGATCGTGCGGCCGCGCAGGGTCGGGACCTTCTTCACCTCGCGCCGGCCGACCTCGAGCATGTGTTCGGCCGTCTCGAGGATGCGCTCGATGTCGCCCCGATCGAGGTCCTCGATGCCCAGGAGATCGCGTCCGATCATGGACTTCTCCTCGCGGGCGCCGGCGCTCGCAGCCGCGGCCTCACGACCGCTCCGCCCCGTGCTCGGTCAGGATCACCACCTCGAGCGGCCCCGACAGGCCGCCCTCGGTTCCGCGGAGCTCGACCGTCTCGCGCGTATTGGTGGGAATGTTCTTGCCCACGTAGTCGATCTTGATCGGGAGCTCGCGGTGGCCGCGGTCGACGAGCGCGACCACCTGAACGGCCCGCGGCCGGCCGAAGTCCATCAGCGCGTCCATCGCGGCGCGGATGGTGCGGCCGGTGTTGACCACGTCTTCGACGAGGATCACCACCTGGTCATCGACGGCACCCGGCATCTCGGTGCGGCGCAACGGCGGGCGCTCACCCGTCCGCGTGAGATCGTCCCGGTAGAGGGTGGTGTCGAGGATGCCGAGCGGCGGCCGGAGATCCGCCACCCGGGCCAGGTCGACGGCGAGCTGCCGCGCCAGCGGGACGCCGCCGTTCGGGATGCCGACCAGGTAGATGCGCGACGGGTCCTCGCTGCGCTCCACGACCTCGTGCGCGATGCGCATCAAGGAGCGGCGAATCGCGGCGTCGTCGAGGACCACGCGCGCGCCCACCCCGGGCGGGGCGGCGGGGGTCTCGGCCTTCGAATCCGATCGGGCGTTTTGACTCGGCAACCGGGCACCTTTGCCCGCCTCGCGGGACGGGCTTAAAAGGAGCTTCGCAACAGGCGCGCCGAGAATAGCGCCCGAACGCGGCCTCGCCAGTCGGCCCGCGCGGCGGTCACTCGATCCAATCGCCCATCCGGCTCCAGCGGGTATCCTCCACGAGCAGGCGGTACCAGGTGAGTGG
>CP070734.1:1035044-1040269 GCA_020347605.1 Deltaproteobacteria bacterium
ATGTTGCCCGAGCAGTGCATCGACAGGAAACCCTGCTGGGGCAGCAGGAAGTTCATCACCGTGAATATGGTCTTCTTCACCACACCGCAGTAGTCGGCGCGACCCACCACGAGGCAGATCTGGTTCTTGAAGTCGATGATGACGGCGCGTCGCGACCGGCTCCCGTCGCGCTCCGGCTCGCAGTGGAACGAGGGAACGTTGAGCATCGTCCAGCGCTTCTTCTCCGCGTCGGCGACGCCGTCGACCTTCTTCGGAAACATGTTCCGCGCGAACATGGCGTGCGTGGCGTACTCGCCGACGAAGCGATACGGCACGGAGTACGAGGCGTCCGCGCCCGCGTAGACGTCCTGCACGTAGAGCGTCGATCGCCGTTGGTTCAGGTGCTCCACGACCCGCCGCAGCAGGCCTTCGTAGGCGTCCGGGTCGTACTTCTGCAGGTTGTCCTTCCACCAGATCTGGTCCTCGATCTGGGGCCAGGCCACCGCGAAGGTGTCGTGGACCGGCCGGCCGGTGCAGGTCGGATCGGTGTAGTAGATCAGCGGACCCCGCACGCCGAGCTTCGTCGCGAATGCCTTCTGGGCGGTGTCGCGACCATCGGGCTCGGTTCGGCCGCGGTCGTTGGCGATCGCCTCGTGGAAGAGTTCGTCCTTCGAGAGCCCGTACTTGAAATTCACGGTCTCGAGTCCGAGACCCCGTCTGAGCGCATCTGCAAAATCCATCGTGGCTCCCTGGAGGTTGGCGGACCGGGCGGCGTCCGGATTTGCTAAGCGCTCCTCCGGAAACCGTTTTTCGCGTCGGAGGCCGCGCAAGATACCCACGCGAGCGAGGCCGGGCAAGCGCGCGCCGCCCCGGCGCGCGCCGCCTTCGAACGCGGCATCCACGGGGCGTTACAATGCCGCGAACCGCGAGCCGGGATCGGAGGTGGCCGATGGCCGACGTGTATCGAATCTTTGGAGCCGAGCTGTCTCCGTACTCGGTGAAGGTCCGCTCGTATTTCCGCTACAAGCGGATCCCCCACGCGTGGATCGAGCGCAACGCCACCAACATCGAGGAGTTCCGGAGGCACGCCCGGCTCCCGCTGATCCCCCTCGTGATCCGTCCCGACGGCAGCGCGCTGCAGGACTCGACGCCCATCATCGAGACGCTGGAGGCCGAGTACGCGGAGCCCGCCATCCATCCCGCCGATCCGGCGCTCGCCTTCGTCTCCGCCCTCCTCGAGGAGTACGCCGACGAGTGGGGCAACAAGTGGATGTTCCACTTTCGCTGGACCTACGAGCCGGACCAGAAGTCGGCGGCCGAGCGGCTGGCGCGCGCCAACGCCGTGGGGCAGTCCGAGGAGGCGATCGCCTCTCTCGCGCAGAGCGTCATCGCCCGGATGGTTCCCCGGCTCTCGTTCGTCGGGTCGAGCGAGAAGACCGCTCCGTGCATCGAGGCGTCGTATGCGCGCTGCCTCGAGCGGGTCGAGGCGCACCTCGAAACGCGCCGCTACCTGTTCGGCGAGCGTCCCGCCTTCGCGGACTTCGGCCTGTTCGCGCAGCTCCATCAGTGCTGGACCGACCCGACGGCGGGTGCCCGGCTCGAGAAGGGCGCGCCCCGCGTGAAGGCGTGGATCGAGCGGATGCTGCAGCCCGTCGCGCGCGGCGACTTCGAGGGCTGGGACGCGCTCGGACCGACCCTCGAGCCGCTGCTCCGCGACGAGGTGGGCGCGCGCTTCCTGCCCTGGTCGACGGCGAACGCGGCAGCCCTCGCCGCTTCCGAGCCGCGCTTCGCGGTGGAGCTCGCAGGCGAGCGGTTCGAGCAGGACACGCAGAAATACCACGCCCGGTCGCTGCGGGCGCTGCGGGAACGCTACGCGGCCGTCGCGGACCGGTCGGAGCTCGACCCGATTCTCGAGCGCACCGACTGTCTGCGCTGGCTGCGCTAGAGGGCGCGCCCCCGCGCGCGTCCGGCTATGGTGAGCCGATGCTGAGACCGGTCCTGAGCCCGCCGCTGCTCTGGTTGAAGGCGCTGCACCTGATCGCGATGGTCGCCTGGTTCGCAGGCCTGTTCTACATGTTCCGCCTCTTCGTCTATCACACCGAGAACGCGTCGAATCCCGAGATGAGCGCGGTCTTGAAGGTCATGGCCGAACGCCTGTACCGGATCATCACCACGCCCGCGATGGTCGCGACGTTCCTGTTCGGCTGCATCATGCTGCTCGTGAACCCCGCCTATCTCGGCGAACCGTGGATGCTGGCCAAGCTGGTCCTGCTGGTGGGCCTCGCGAGCTATCACGGCTACATCGGCTACGTGCGCAGGCGCTTCGCGGCCGACGACGTGTTCCTCTCGTCCCGGCAGTGTCGGATGCGCAACGAGGTGCCGACGCTGTTCCTGATCGCGATCGTCCTGCTGGCGGTGCTCCGCCCCGGCGCGACATGAGGGGAGACGGGATGGGCGCAGAGGCGCGGGCCCGCCAGCTGGGATTGGACCTCTCGTCGCGGAGCGGGCCGCTCGCGAACTACGTCGGCGCAGTGACGACCGGGAACCTGGTGTTCCTGTCGGGCCACGGTCCGCTCGAGTCCGGG
The DNA here is from genome assembly GCA_020347605.1 of Deltaproteobacteria bacterium. GTDB lineage: Bacteria > Myxococcota_A > UBA9160 > UBA9160. Next base: position 1,037,609 of record CP070734.1, read on the forward strand.
GGCGGCCTCGTGACGGGGCGGCTCGGCGAGGATCTCTCCGTCGAGCAGGGCGCCGCGGCCGCGCGGCGGACCGCCGTCGCGTTGCTCGCCACGCTCAAGTCCGAGGTCGGCGACCTGGACCGCGTCGGGCGCATCGTGAAGCTGCTCTGCATGGTGAACTGCACGCCCGACTTTGCCAAGCACTCGGCCGTGGCGGACGGCGCGTCGAATCTGCTGGTCGAGGTGTTCGGAGAGCGCGGCCGGCACGCGCGCTCCGCCGTGGGCGTGGCGAGTCTGCCGTTCCAGATGGCCGTCGAGATCGAGCTGATCGCCGAGCTCGCGGACACCGCTTCGGCCGCGCCTGCCGCCTCCGGCTAGTCGAGCAGGAGCTCGGCGAAGCGGCGCAACAGCGCGCTTCCGTGCGGCGTCTCGGACACCGCGAGCGAGAGCGCGTCCGGGTCCAGCCCCTCGCCCGCGACGATCGCGCGCCGTCCGGCCAGGTAGCCGCGCATCGTCGCGGCGTCGAACTCCGGATGGAACTGTACGCCCCATGCCCGGCGGCCGATCGCGAAGGCCTGGTTCGGGTCGTGCGCGTTCGAGGCCAGCCGCCGCGCGCCGGGCGGAAGCCGCAGCAGCGACTCGACGTGCGTCGCGTGCACGCGAAGCGTCGGTTCGAGTCCGCGGAACAGCGGGTCCGAGGCTGCGGCGGCGTCGAGCACCACCTCCACGGTTCCGATCTCGCGCCCGCGCGGGTTCGGCCCGACCTCGCCGCCGCATCCGTAGCCCAGAAGCTGGTGCCCGAAGCAGATGCCCAGCGTGGGCAGCTCGGCCTCGACGGCGCCGCGCAGCCACACCGCCGTGCGCTCGCTCCACGGGGCGCGGTCCGTCACCATCGCGGCCGCTCCCGTGACGACGACACCCGCCAGCTCCTGCGGCTCCGGCAGGGGCTCGGCCTCGTGGACCCGCGCGACGCGCACGCGCTCCCGCGGCATGCCCGTACCCGCGGCGATCCAGTCCTCGAAGTCGCCGGGCCGCGACGCCGCCTCGGCCAGCTTGTTGCCCGTCTTCACGATCAAGAGCGGTCGCACCGCGCGGCTCCCCCGCCGGATCAGAACTGGAAGTAGATGAACTCGCCGCCCGCGCCGCCCGTGACGATGGCGAGCGCGGCGACCGCGCCGAGCAGCGCGCCTTCCACGGCGCCGCCCCACGGCGCGTCGAGGCTCCGGCGGATCTCCACGGCATGGGTCCGCGCGAAGCGTTCCGCGACGTGGAGAGCCGCGCAGCCGGCCACCACGCCGAGCTGCACGAGCGGCCAGCCGCTCGCGTAGTCGGGGCTCGCGAGCCGCGCCAGGTAGCCGAGCGCCGCGTCGAAGCCCGGCGCGCGGAAGAAGATCCAGAGCAGACACACGACGTGGAAGGTGAGCAGGATGGCCGGTACGTCGCTCCAGGCGAGCGGCCGGTCCTCCGCAGCGCGCCGTCGTCCGAAGCGGCGCTGCAGCGCCAGCCATGCGCCGTGCAGACCTCCCCAGACCACGAACGTCCACGCCGCGCCGTGCCACAGGCCGCCCAGCAACATGGTGACGAAGAGGTTCAGGTGGCTCCGCGGGCGTCCGCGCCGGTTTCCGCCGAGCGGGATGTACAGGTAGTCGCGCAGCCACAGGGACAGGGTGATGTGCCAGCGCCGCCAGAACTCGCGTGGGCTGCGCGACAGGTACGGCTCGCGAAAGTTCTGCGGCAGCTCGAACCCGAGGAACAGGGCCAGGCCGCGCGCCATGTCCGTGTAGCCGGAGAAGTCGAAGTAGATCTGGAATGCGAACGAGTAGACGCCGACGAGATGGCTGGCCGGCGAACCGGCGTAGTCCGGCCCGAACACGCGATCCACGAACGGCGCCAGCAGGAAGTCGGCCAGAACGACCTTCTTCGCCAGCCCCGACACCACGAGCCACATCGCGCGCCGGTCGCGCTCCGGGGACGGCGCGCCGCCGCGCTCGAGCTGGGGCAGGAGCTGGCGGCCGCGCAGGATCGGGCCGGCGATGAGCTGCGGGAAGAAGGCGATGAAGAGCGCGTACTCGCGGAAGCTGCGCACCGGCGGGATCTGTTTTCGATACGTGTCGACGACCAGCCCGATCATCTGGAAGGTGAAGAACGAGATCCCGAGCGGCAGCAGCACGTCGCTCGCCGGCAGCGTCGCGTCGAACAGCCGCTCGCCCAGGGGTGCGACCGTCGAGAGCAGCATGCCCGCGTACTTGAAGTATCCGAGCGTCCCGAGGCTCGCGGCGACGGAGGCGACCAGATAGAGACGCGGGTGTCTCGAGCGGACCATCGCGCGCAGCAGCGCGTAGTTCACCACGAGCTCCGCGAGCAGCAGCAGCAGGTAGAGCGGTATCCACAGGAAGTAGAAGACGAGGCTCGCGCCGAGCAGCAGGGAGTTGCGCAGCGGGCGCGGCGCGGCGCGGTAGAAGAGCAGCAGCACCGTGAAGAACAGCGCGAACTGGAAGGTGGGAAACAGCATCAGGTTCCGACCGGTGTCCGCAGGGCGAGCTCGGCCGCGATCCAGGGCGCCAGCGCACGCGCGACCCGGTCGCTCCCGTGCACCGCCCCTTCGGTCGCGAAGTGTCCGGCGCCGTCCCGAAATCCCTCGTCCGGCAGCAGCGCGTGGAGGTCGAGCAGGTGCCCGCCGTT
>CP070734.1:1040369-1045587 GCA_020347605.1 Deltaproteobacteria bacterium
GATCCAGTGCTGGAAGAGCTCGTCGATCGTGCCGCCCCTCTGCTTGAGGGTGAGCCAGGTGTTCACGAACTTGACGAGGGACTCGTCCCCGAGGGGCATGGCGTAGCCCATGGGGACCTTCACGCGGCCAGGCTCCGGCACCACGACCGAGAAGTGCGGGTAGACGAGGGTCCAGGCGGAGCCCGGTTCGGCCGCGAACATGAGGCCGTCGAACCCCGACTCCTCCGCCTTCTGGAAGAAGCTCCGGGTGCGGTCGAGCGGCACCAGCTCCGTCTCGGGCAGCCGCGACTTCAAGAGGTCCTTGTAGTAGCGCGAAGGCGGCACGGCGATCCGCAAGTCGCGGGCGTCTCTCAGGCGCTGCCAGGTCGCGAACTCCTGCCGCCGGTGGTCCCGCACGACGAAGGCCAGGGTGAGGTCCAGGTAGGGCTTCGATAAGGCCATCTCGCGGGCGCGCTGGGTCGTGATGGCCAGGCCGGACATCGCGAGGTCGCAGGTCCCGCCGCTCAGGTGGGCCCCCACCCGGCTCCGGGATACGCGGACGAACTCGAGGCGCACCCCGAGCTCCAGGGCGAGCAGGTTCGCCATTTCCGCGTCGAGGCCGACGAGCCGGTTGCGGGCGTTCACGAAGGCGAACGGAAGGCTGTCGGCGAAATAGCAGACGCGCAGCACACCATCCTTCTCGATGCGAGCCAGGCGAGGGCCTGCGAGGGGGGCCGGCACGACGGGCTCCTTCGTCACCATCCTGGCTGGCAGCGCCTTCCACTTCATGTCCATCTCGACGAATTTCTGGTACGTGCCGGGGTCCAGATCCAGCACGTAGGCGTAGAAGAGGCGTACACCGAGCACCAGCGCGAGCAGTACGCCGGCGCTGAGACCCGCGAAGCGCAGCAGCGGGATCGGACGCACGCGCAGTCCACCGCCGATCGCGAAGGCCCCGAGCAGCGCCAGGCACACGGTGTTCATCGCCGCCAGCATCACGCCGAAGCGGCTGGCGATCACGTCGACCGTCAAGAAGATCTGGAACAGATCGGCGGGAATTCGCAGGAAGTCGAGCAGGAATGGGATCGCGATCGTCGTCGAGCCGAAGAAGCTGAACAGGCCCGTCACCAGGAAGGCCGGATAGTCCGTCGCATCGATCGAGACCCCGACGAACCAGCCAGCGAAGGGCAGATAAGTCAGGGTGAGGAGCTTGCCGGCGCTCGGGAAGTTGAAGGAGGCGGGCACGATCACCTCGACCGCGGCCTCCGCGTCGTCCGGATCCGCTGCGCGCGCGGCGGCGATCTTCCTGGCTTCGTGGGAGAGCATGGGTATCACGATCAGCAGATTCCCCGTTGCAAACGCCGTGATGACGGGGCCTCGGGTCGGGGGGACCACGTCTCGCCAGCGAAGCGGCGTGAGCGCGGCCACAAGCCCGGGAAGCACCCAGAACGCGAGCAGCAGCGCCGCCAGTGCGTAAACGACGAGGTAGATCTGCAGGCGCTGGAGTTCTTCGACCCCCATCGTGCCCGCCGCGCTCGCGGTGAGCGCGAAGACGCCGATCGGCGCCAAACGCGCGATGAAGCCCGTCACCCCCATCAGTGCGTCGTCCAGGACCTCGAGCCCGCGGAGGAGGCCCTCCTTGTTCTCGACGCCGATCAGCGCCACGCCAATGGCGACGCTGAAGAGCACGACCGCGGGCACGATGTTGTGGGCCATCGAGAACAGCGGATTCGAGGGGATGTAGAGGCTGAGGAAGTCAAAGGCCTCGCGCTCCGCCACGAGCGAGGTGCTGAAGAAGGAGGCCGACACGGCCTCGGGGAACGCGAACGGCAGGGCGACGACGAAGCTGAGGGCGATCGCCCAGGTGACGGCCAGCACCGCGCCGCCCTTGAGCGCGAGCTGCGCAGCGGTACGGTAGTCGAGCCGTCCGACCGCTCCGATCAGCGACACCGCGATGTACGGGATCACCGTCATCTGGAGCAGCTGGATGAAGGCGTCCCCCACGATCTGCACGGAGGCCGCCGCTTCGCCGAAGAAGACGCCTGCCGCGATGCCGAGCACGAGGCCCAGCAATACCTGAGCGGGGAGACTCAGTTCAGAATCCCCTGGAGACGGCCTGAGCCGCCGAGACGCCGCCCACGTGGGGGTCGACCCATGTCGCCGTCATGGCGAGAAGGAGACCATTCTTCCAGCGATCTCGTCAAGGTTCCGACGCGGCTCGTCGGCGGGCTAGAATGCGCGACACGCGCCGCACGTCCTGCGGATGGGCATCATCGGGGTACGGCGTCGAGGGAGCGCCTAGGTGGATATGGTGGCCCTGCGATGCTGTTGGGAGGAGTCGAGGTATGACTGGAGCGGTCGACGCCACCGGCACACTGGCGCTCGCCATGCTCGTACTGTTCGGCGGCAGCTTCGTGATCGCACGCGTGTCGTTCCTGCGCGAGAACAATATCCCGGTTCCCGTCGTCGGCGGCATCCTGTTCGCGCTGATCACGGCCGCGCTCTACACGCAGGCCGGCGTCGAGCTCTCGTTCGACATGGAGCTGCGTAACCCCATGATGCTGGCCTTCTTCACGACGATCGGGCTCGGCGCGAACCTGCGCATGCTCGCCCGCGGCGGGCCGCAACTCCTTGTCTTTGGCTTGGTCTGCCTCGGCTACCTGATCGTGCAGAACGGGCTCGGCGTAGCGGCCGCTGTCGGTCTCGACCTGCATCCGCTGGTCGGCATGCTCTCGGGATCGATCACCCTCTCGGGTGGACACGGCACGGGCGCCGCCTTCGCGCAGCGTTTCGCCGACGTTCAGAACCTGGCCGGTGCGATGGAGCTAGCCATGGCTTGCGCCACGTTCGGGCTGATCATCGGCGGCATCATCGGCGGGCCGGTCGCGGGCCGCTTGATCAAGGGCAATGGGCTGACGCCGTCGACCGATGACCAGACCGGGACGCCGCTCGAGGTGGAGGAACTGGAGGACCCGATCACCACGGACACGCTGCTCCAGACCCTCTTCTGGGTGGTCGTCTGTCTCGTCGGGGGAGGCGCGATCGCAGCGGCGCTTGTGGACGCGGCCTTCACGCTACCCTCGTTCATCTGGTCGCTCTTCCTCGGCGTCGTGATTCGCAACGCAGCCGAGCTGACCGGCTGGATCCGCGTGCACCGCGCCACGGTCGACATGGTGGGCACGCTCTCGCTGTCGCTGTTCCTCGCGATGGCGCTGATGGCGCTGCGCATCTGGGAGCTGGTGAGCCTGGCCGGGCCGCTCCTCGTGCTGCTCGCCGTCCAGGCGCTGGGCATGGCGGGGTTTGCGTACATCGTGACGTTCCGCGCGCTGGGCCGGAGCTACGACGCCGCCATCATCGCCGGCGGGCACTGCGGCTTTGGCATGGGCGCCACGCCCACGGCGGTCGCGAACATGGAGGCGCTGACCAACCGCTTCGGCCCTTCGCCACAGGCGTTTCTGGTCGTGCCGCTGATGGGCGCGTTCTTCATCGACCTGCTGAACGCGATCGTGATCCAGACCTACCTGGCCCTGCCGGTCTTCGGGTTCTGAGGCGCGGATGCTCGTAAGCCTGTTGCGGACCGTCCTGGCAGTCGCACTCACGTGTGCGCTCGGCGCGTGCGCCCGCGAGCCTGACGCGGAGGAGCTCCGGACCGAGGTCCAGCGGCGGCTCGACGAGGAGTTCGAGGCGGGGCTGTTCAAGCTGACGAGTCTGCGGCGCGCGGGGACCGCTCCGTTCCGCGACCCCGGGGCGGGCGCCGGGGTGCTGGTCTACTTCAACGCCGAGATCGAGTTCTTGAAAGACTCCGATCTCGCCTCGTGGGACGCCCTGAACCTGGGCACCCTGCTCTACCTGCTCGGCGCGACCGAAGCGGGCGTCGACGGCTATCGCGGGCGCGAGAACGTCGAGGGCGACGTGCTGCGCGTGTACGGACGCATCCTCTACGCCCAGCACGACGGCGTGTGGGCGCCGCTGCGGGCCACCCCGCCCGAGCCGCGCGAGCCCTCGGACGTTCGCACGCTCGAGGGCGAGGGCGCGCAGGCCGTCCTCTCGCGCGTCCGCGCCTTGCTCGAGCACCCGCCCGTCGGTGAGGGCGCGAAGGAGCAGATCATCCGGGAAGAGCTCCGGACGGCTGACCGTTCGATCGCGGCCCGGATCGCACGGCGCGAAGGGGCGATCCTGCTCGCCACCGGCCAGCCGCTCATGACGTTCAATGAGGTCGGCTCCAGGTTCGCCGCTTTCGCCACCGAGCACGGCCTGCGCGTGCACGCGACCCCGACGCGCGGCAGCCTCGCGAACGCGCTGCTGGTCGGCAACGGCAACGCCGAATTCGGCTTCGTCCAGAACGACGTGGCCGAGGCGTTGTACCGCGGCGCGCAGGCCGAGCTCGATCGCGCCGTGGGACTGCGCGCGGTGCTGAGCCTGTGGCCGGTCGCGCTGCAGCTCGTCACCCTGGAGGGCTCCGACATCGCGGGGCTGGCCGATCTGGCCGGACGCCCAATCGCGATCGGGACGCTCGGGTCGGGGGCTCACTTCACGACGCGCCGACTCGCGGTCCTGAGCGGATTACCGATGGAGCGCTGGCCGGTCGCCGAGCAGCTCTCGCTCGAGCGCGGCATCGCGAGGCTGGAGAAGGGCACCGTCGACGCCCTGCTGCTGACCGAGCCGGTCCCCACGCGCGCTGTACAGGCGCTCGCCACCCGTCGCGCGATCCGCCTCGTGCCGATCGAGCCGAGCGTGATCGCGGCGTTCGCCGCGAAGCACGCGTCCTACCGACGCTACGTCATCCCGGCCCGCACCTATCCCGGACAGACGGAGGCGGTGACGACCCTGGGCCTGACCGCGATGCTCGTCACAATGGCGGCCACACCCGACGCGCTCGTCACGCAGCTGCTCGACCAGGTATTCGCCAGCATCGACGAGGTGGAGGCGGCGGAGTTCCGCGCCTCGTTCATCTCGCGCCAGACCGCCCACGTCGGCATCTCGATCCCCCTCCACCCCGCCGCCGAGGCGTACCTGAAGCGGAACTGAGAGCGCCGTTCGGCGCGTCGTACGATGACTCAGCCGTCGGGAAAGCCGATGCGGCGGAGAAGGTCCTCGAGCGGGGTGGGAGCGAACCGGGTCGAACATCGGGACGGCCGCGCGAGCTCCGTTTACCGCTCTTCCGGCTCGAGATCGCGATTGATCTGGTCTCCGGCTGCCGGCTCCGCTTCGGCCCCGGCTGCGGCCGGCCGGCCGGCCG
>CP070734.1:1045687-1050899 GCA_020347605.1 Deltaproteobacteria bacterium
CGCCTTCGACGCGGAAGACGGAAACGTGGCCGCGAGCCTCGCCTGGAGCTCGAGCCGCGACGGCGCGCTCGGCGGGGGCGCGAGCCTCACGCTCTCGAATCTGTCCGTGGGCGCGCACACCGTCACCGCGTCGGTCACCGACGCGGGCGGCGCGGTCGGCAGCAGCCAGATCACCCTCACCGTGAACGCCGTGCCGGTGGTGACGATCACCGCGCCCCCGGCCGGCAGCGTCATCACCGAAGGTGACGCGGTGACGCTGACCGGCACTGCGACGGACGTCGAGGACGGCGACCTCTCGGCGAACCTGATCTGGAATTCGAGCCTCGACGGCGCGCTCGGCGACGGCGCAAGCCTCACGCTCTCGGATCTGTCCGCCGGTGTGCATGCGATCACCGCGTCGGCCGCGGACAGCGCCGGCGCCAGCGGGCAGGGTCAGGTCGCGCTCCGGGTGAACGCGGTTCCGGTCGTTGCCATTACGGAGCCGGCGCACGGCAGCCAATTCACCGAGCGAGACGCGGTGACGCTGAGGACGGCGGCCAGTGATTTCGAGGACGGGAACCTGTCCGGCGCGGTCACCTGGGTCTCGGATCGGGATGGCGCCCTGGGGACCGGCGCGGTCGTGGTGCGCTCCGACTTGAGCCTCGGCGCCCACGTCATCACGGCGTCGGTGACCGACAGCGACGGCGTCGGCTCGAGCGACCAGATCACGCTTACGATGAACCCGAATACACCGCCGCTCGTCACCATCACGTCGCCCCCGGACGGTGCGAGCGTGATGGCCGACTCCGTGACGCTCAGCGGCACCGCGATCGATGCAGAGGACGGCGACCTGTCCGCCAGCCTGACCTGGTCCTCCAGCAAGGATGGCCTGCTCGGTACCGGCGCCAGTCTCACGGCTGCCAATCTGTCCTTCGGCTCCCACGCGATCGAAGCCTCGGTGACGGACAACAAGGGCGCGACCGTCACCCGGACCATCTTCGTGAAGGTCAAGAACCCGAAGAGCGGCTGAGTCGCCTCCCGGAGGGAACGCGGGCCCCGGCGGCCGGTACCCGCTGCATCGCTTCGCTCGGCCTGGAGGCGAGATCACCCGGCGATCCGGCCAGGGGTCACGCCGGGGCTCACGCTCGTCGCTGCCGGCAACGCGCCCGGAGCGCGACGACCGCAACGGCGCTCAGCTGCAGCAACAGGGTTCCGGGCTCGGGCACGACCTGGACGGAATTCAGGAACTCCTCGACGTTGGTGTAGCCGTCTCCGTCCGCGTCGAGTGGACCGTCCGACGGATCCTGCGGATCGAAGCGGTGCAGGATCTCGAATGCGTCGGGCATCCCGTCGTGGTCCGAGTCGTCGCAGGGCGTCCCGGCTTCGAGCTCGGGCCAGCCGCCGACTTCGGACGGATCGTCGATGATCGAACCGGTGTTCGTCAGGACCTCGTTCACGATCCGCGCGTCGACGGCGTCCCGGCGCAGGATCGGCGTGCCGCCGCACGCAAGCGCCAGGCTCGCGCCCGCATGCTCCAGCACCGCGAAGTGCGTGTCGGCGGCGTCCAGCGTGGTGATCGGCGGCGCCGCGTGCCGGCTCGCGACGAGCATGTCCTCGAACTCGGGATTGATGAGCCGGTCGGGGACGTCGTTGCCGCGTGCGAAGATCTCCGCGACGGCGTCGTTCACGTCGATGTACCACTTGGGTGCGGAGCTGCTGGGACCGGGTCGCAGGTAGTTGTTGACGTAGTTCGCCGGGACGATGGCCCAGAAGTTGTTGTCGATCAGGCTGGGCGCGCGCCAGCCGTCCCCGAAGCCGGGGTTGTAGACGAGGTTGTTCACGACGTCGACGGTGCCGACGGTCTTGATACGGGGATTCCGCTGCCGGTTGTGCGCGAAGAGATTGTGGTGGATGGACATGTCGCGCGAGCCCTCCGAGCCGAGCAGCATACCCATGCCGTGGCAGCCCTCGGGGTGCGTGGCGCAGTCGAGTGCCTCGGAGATGATGCTCCACTGGATCGTGATGTCGTGGGCGTCGTACCAGACGTTGACGACCTCGTCGGTCGCCCAGCTGAACGATCCGTGGTCGACGATGACGTTGAACACCTCCGCCGAGCTCGTCGCGATCGTCAGGGCGTCGAGCGTTCCGCCATCGGCCAAATGGGATCCCGGACGGGAGCGGATGAAGCGCATCACCACGTCGTGCGTCGCGATCCGGAGGGCGGCCTTCGGGTTGTTCGGCCCGTTCTTGAGGGTGATGCCACCGCCCGGTGCGGTCTGCCCCGCGATCGTGATGTAGGGATGCTCGATGTCGATGCGGGAGTCGAGTTCGATGGTCCCGCCGATGCGGAACACGACGATCCGAGGCCCCGAGGCCTCCGCGGCGGCGCGGAAGCTGCCCGGCCCGGCGTCGTTCAGATTGGTGACCTCGATCACGCGTCCGCCGCGTCCGCCCGGCGTGTCGGCGCCGAATCCCTCCGCGCCCGGGAAGGCGGGAAGAGCCTGTGCGGATGCGGCACGCACGATCGAGAGCACCAGGATCAAGCATCCCGGTCCCCGCAACACGTGTGCCGACGAACCCCCCGGTTACCTCACGAGGATAGCGTCCTTCGCCTCGCGCCCGTGCGGAAACGGCGAATTCGTTCACCGCTCACCGGGCGCCCGGCGTCCGCTTCATCGGTTCATCCGGCGATCGATCGTGTGACGCAGATCCCAGATCCCCGAGGGGCCGCTACGGCGGCCCGGCCTGGGGTCGCGCGGAACGGTTACCGCGAGGACGCGGCGGGGCGGGCGCCCGGCGGAACGGCCTCGCGCGGTCCGCGGGGCCGCGCGCGACGACGCGCACACAGCGCCGCGCACGCCAGCGCCGTGAGGCGCGCGAGCCGAGCGGCGGGCTCCGGCACGAACTCGACGGCACCGAGGTCCGGAGCGCTGCCGGAGTACTCCGAGGGATCGAGCTCAAAAGCGAACGCCCCGTGGACGAACGACGCGGCGCCGGCGTCGATCGCCGGGCTGTTCTCGGCGAGCTCGAACGTCTCGAGAAGCCGGGGATCCTCGCGCGTCGTGGTCGCGTCGTCGACGTTGGAGTCCTGGGCATCGGCGCCGTTGCCCCAGAACAGGCTGTAGGCGACGAACGACCCCCCCGTCACGTTCTTCACGCCGAGAACGGCCTGATCCAGGAAGAGGTTGTTGACCGCCGTGACGTTGACTCCGCCCGACACCGCGTGACTGTTCCGAACGAACGTGTTGTTGGCGATCAGCACGGGCTCGGGGATCGGGCAGCCCTCGAAGTTCTCGTCGGTGTTCTCTGCGCACATCATGCCGATCGCGGCTGCCACGTTGTCGACGAACACGTTGCGCTCGAAAATGAACGTGCGGGGCGTGAGACCGCCGTAGTCGATGAGCTGGATCCCGTCCTCGCCGTTGTCGACGATCCAATTGTCCTCGATGATCACCTCGATCGGGTCCCCGGCGAAGTCCTGGAGCCGGATTTCGATGCCGTCCTGGCCGTTGTCCGCGATCACACAGCCGGCGATCCGCACGGCCGACCGGTCGTCGAGGTCGAGACCGTCGTCGCCGTTTCCGTCGAACACGCTGTCGAGGATCACTCCGACCGAGCCGTCCTCGAAGTCGATGCCGTCCTGGGTTCCGGTGATGCGGCCGTCGCGGAACGTGATCGGGTTGCGCGGCGTGATGCCGTCATCGGCGTTCCGGAGGGTGAAGCCCCGCAGCGTGGCCGCGGAGCCGGTGTCGGCGTGCACCTCGAGGACGAACGATCCGTTCCCGCCGTCGATCACGGTCGCATCGATATCGGCCCGCTCGCCCGTCGTCACGAAGTCGGACTCGAGGAACACGTGCTTGCCCCGCACCGTGAGGTTCTCCGCATAGATGCCGGGCGCCACATGGATCGTGTCGCCGTCGGCGACGCCGTCGATCGCCTGTTGGATCGTGTCGAAATCTCCCGGAACCTGGAACGTGTCGGCCAGCGCGGTACCCCCGCCCGTCGAGAACGCCAGCAGCAGAGCCTGCGCGAACGCCGCCGCAGACACGCCGGGCACGCGACCCGCACGCATCAGCTCACCCACCGGCGCCGGGCTGTGCCGGGAGCCGCGAGGCTCCCGAATCGACGTTCGACGCAGCTCTGCGGCGCCCTCGCAGCGGCTCGCCTCACGTGGGGAATCCGTCGGGGTGCGCGCACTGGAAATTCCACGCGTCGCGGACGATCTGTTCCAGCTCGGAGCGGCGGGGCGTCCAGCCCAGCAGCTCGGTGGCGCGCCGCCCCCCACTGACCAGCTCCGCCGGGTCGCCTTCGCGACGCGCGACGACGCGCGCGGGAATCGGGTGACCGGTGACGCGGCGCGCGACATCCAGGACCTCGCGCACGGAATACCCACGGCCCGTACCGAGGTTGCACACCACCTGCTGCCGTCCTGCCTCGAGCAGCCGCAATGCCCGCAGATGGGCATCCGCCAGGTCTTCGACGTGAATGTAGTCGCGAACGCAGGTCCCGTCCCGCGTCTCGTAATCGTCCCCGAAGATCAGGATCTCCTCGGAGCGACCGCTGGCGACGCGCAGCATCAGCGGAATCAGGTGCGTTTCGGGCTCGTGGTGTTCTCCCAAGCTGGCGTCGGACGCGGCTCCGGCGGCGTTGAAGTAGCGCAGCGCGGAGAAGCGCAGCCCATACGCGCGTGAATAGTCCTCGAGCATGTATTCGATGGCGAGCTTGGTTCGTCCGTACGGCGAGATCGGCGCCTGCGGATGTCCCTCTTCGATCGGAATCTCGCGGGGCACGCCGTAGGTCGCGCAGGTGGAGGAGAACACGATCTGCTCGCAGTCGGCCGCGCGCATGGCCTCGAGGAGATTCCAGCTGTGGACGACGTTCTCCCGGTAGTACTTCGCGGGCTCGACCACCGACTCGCCCACGTAACACTTGGCTGCGAAATGGATGACGGCCTTGGGTCGGTGCTCTCGAAACACGAGCCGAAGCGGCTCGGAATCGGCGAGGTCGGCCTCGACGCAGGGTGCACGGACGGCCGCGCGATGCCCGGTCGAGAAGTTGTCGAGCACCACCACGGGGACGGCGTGCTCCTGCAGCAGGCGCACCGTGTGGCTTCCGATGTAGCCGGCTCCGCCGGCCACGAGCACCGGGCCCTCCAACTCTCCAAGTCCGCGCCGCTGCTGCGAAGATCCGCCCATCGCGCGGCGGAGCATACCGGATCTGTCGGGGGCGGGCC
>CP070734.1:1050999-1056157 GCA_020347605.1 Deltaproteobacteria bacterium
GCCCGACAACGTCGAGGCGCTCCACGCGGACGTGCGGCGCGTGGATCTGGGGGATTGGATCCACGGCGCCGCGTCCCCCGTGCGGGTGGTCGCCAACCTGCCGTACTCGATCGCATCCCCGCTGCTCCGCACGCTGCTCGGGCTGCGGGACGCGCTCGCGGGCTGGTCGGTGATGGTGCAGCGCGAAGTGGCGGAGCGCCTGCTCGCGGAGCCGGGCTCCGGGGACTACAGCGGGCTCGGGGTGCTGCACCGGCTGACGGTGCGGGTCGAGCGCGCGCTGGATCTGCATCCGGCCTGCTTCTTTCCGCGGCCGCGCGTGCACTCGAGCTTCCTGCGCATCGCCCGGCGCGACGCGCCGCTGCTGCGCGACGACGAGCTCGACTGGGTGGAGACGGTCGTGCGCGCGGCCTTCGGACATCGGCGCAAGACGCTCGCGAACGCGCTGCGCCACGCCGGGCTCGCTCCCGAGCCCGCCGCGCTCGCGCGGGTGTTCGAGACGCTGGGCCTGGATCCGCGCGTGCGCGGCGAGACGCTCGCCCCGGAGACGCTGCTGGAGCTCGCGCGCGTCCTGGCGGCGGCGAGGTAGCCGGCATGGAGCCCGAGGCGCTGCTGGCACGTCTCGTCGAGCTGGCCGGCGAGGTCGGGCTGCCGGTGCGACGCGTGCGCGGCTCCGCCGTCGAGGACGGCACGCCCGCGCGCAGCGCGGTCTGCCGCGTCTACGGCTCGAGGTGGGTCCTGCTGGCCGCCTCGGACCCCGCCGACGCGCGGATCGCCGTGCTCGCGGAGGCGCTGGTCGAGCACGCCCCGCGCTTGCTGGACGAGCGCTTCCTGGAGCCCGCGGTGCGAGAGCGCCTCGAAGCGCAGCGGGCGCCGCGCGCTTGACAAGGCGATCCGCTCCCCGCACTTTCTAGGCGAGACGAGGGGAATCGCGCGGTGCGATCTCCATCGTCGAAAGCGACCCGGGCGCCTCTCCCGGGAACAGAGACGTCGCCCGACTACGCCCGAACAACGCTCGGATCCGCGCTGCGGACCGAGACGGGGGCGTCCAAGGCGAGCCGCCGATCTTCGGATCGAGCTTCGCCGCGCCTCCGGAATGCTCCGGCAGGCGCGTTTTTGTTTCTGGAATCGGGGCCCGCAGGTCGGCGGAGGCCCCCATGTCCGTCGTGACCGCCAGCGCGACGCGCGAGCAGCGCGTCACCGTGCGCTCCCTCGCGCGACGCAAGTGCCGCGGCGAGCGCTTCGCCATGCTCACCGCCTACGACTTCGCGTTCGCCCGGATCTTCGACGCGGCCGGCGTCGACGTGCTGCTGGTCGGCGATTCGCTCGGGAACGTCGTCCAGGGCGAGGAGACGACGCTGCCGGTCACGCTGGAGGAGACCATCTACCACACCCGGCTCGTCGCGCGCGCCGCCGGCCGCGCGCTGGTGGTGGGCGACATGCCGTTCGGCACCTATCAGGTTTCGCCCGAGGAGGCGGTCCGCAACGCGGTGCGGCTGGTCAAGGAGGGCCGGGCGCACGCGGTGAAGCTCGAGGGCGGGCGGGACGTGGCGCCGGCGATCGAGCGGATCGTGGGCGCAGGCATTCCGGTCATGGGGCACGTGGGCCTGACGCCGCAGTCGATCCACAAGCTGGGCGGCTTCCGCGTGCAGGGCCGCACCGAGAAGGCGCGCGCGCGGGTGCTCGCGGAGGCGAAGGCGGCCAGCGACGCCGGCGCGTTCGCCGTGGTGCTCGAGGCGATGCCCGCCGACCTGGCGCGCGAGATCACGCAGTCGATCGCGGTGCCGACGATCGGCATCGGCGCGGGGCCCGACTGCGACGGTCAGGTCCTCGTGATGCACGACCTGCTGGGGCTCACCGACGGCTGGAGCCCCACCTTCGTGAAGCAGTACGCCAACCTCGGCGCGCTCGCGTCGCAGGCCGCGCGCAGCTACGTCGAAGAAGTCGAGAACGGGAAGTTTCCCGAGCCCGAGCACTGCTACCGGTAGTCCGCATGCGCCTCGTGACGACGGTTGGTGAGCTCCAGATGTGGGCGGACGCACAGCGCGCCGCGGGTCGGCGGATCGCGCTCGTGCCCACGATGGGCGCGCTTCACGCCGGCCACCGGGCGCTGTGCGACGAAGCGCGGCGCCGCGCCGACGTGGTGGTGGTGTCGATCTTCGTGAATCCCACGCAGTTCGATCAGTCGGCGGACCTGGAGCAGTATCCGCGGCCGCTCGAGAGCGACCTCGAGACGTGTCGCGGAGCGGGCGTCGACGCCGTCTTCACGCCGGGCGTCGGCGAGCTGTATCCCGAGGGCAGCCAGACCTGGGTCGAGGTGACGGAGGTTTCGCGGCCGCTCGAGGGCCGCTCGCGGCCCGGTCACTTCCGCGGCGTCGCGACGGTGGTGTCGAAGCTGTTCCTGGCGGCGAAGCCGCACGTGGCGGTGTTCGGCGAGAAGGACTACCAGCAGCTCGCGGTGATCCGCCGCATGGTGCGCGACCTCGGCTTCGACGTGGAGATCGCCGGACATCCGATCGTCCGCGAGGCGGACGGGCTGGCGCTGTCGAGCCGCAACGTGCACCTCGACGCCGAGATGCGGCGCCAGGCGCTGGTGCTCTCGCGCGCGCTCGACGCCGCCGAGCGCGCGGTGTCGGGCGGCGAGCGCGAGGTCCGGCGCATCCTGCACGCCGTCGCGCTCGAACTCGGCAAGGCGCCGCTTCTGGAGCTCGATTACGCGGAGCTGCGCGATCCCGAGACCTTCGACGTCGTGTCGGGGGAGATTCCCGGACCGACGCTCCTCGCCCTCGCCGCACGCCTGCGGAAGCCCGACGGCCCGCCCCGGGCGACGGTGCGGCTCATCGACAACCGTGTGCTTCAACCGCCCACGCGCTCGGAGGAATGACCGTGACGCGGACCATGCTCAAGTCCAAGATCCATCGCGCCACCGTGACGGAGGCCAACATCGAGTACGAGGGCAGCGTCTCGATCGACCCGGCGCTGCTGCGCGCGGCCGACATCCTCCCGTACGAGCAGGTGGACATCTACGACTGCACCAACGGCGAGCGGCTCCACACGTACGCCATCGAGGGTGAGCCGGGCACCGGCGAGATCTGCATCAACGGAGCGGCGGCGCACCGCGTGAAGCCCGGCAACATCGTGATCATCGCGAGCTACGTGCAGCTCGAGGATGCCGAGGCGCGCCGCTGGCAGGCCACCCGGGTCTTCGTCGACGAGCGGAACCGCATCCGGGAATAGACCGCACCGGCCCTGCTACGCTTGCGGCGGCCATGGCCGACTCGGAACGCAAGCTCATCGCGAAGAACCGGCGGGGTCGCTTCGACTACGAGATCCTCGACACTGTCGAGGCGGGCATCGCGCTCCTCGGCCCCGAGGTGAAGTCGCTGCGCGCCGGCAAGGCCAGCCTGTCGGACGCCTACGCGGTCGTGCGTCGCGGAGAGGTGTACCTCGTGAACGCGCACATCAGCCCCTACGAGCAGGCGGGTCGGGAGAATCCCGATCCGCGCCGCGATCGGAAGCTCCTGCTGCACCGCGCCGAGATCGCGCGCCTGCACGGCAAGGTGGCGGAGCGGGGGCTCACGCTGGTGCCGCTCTCGCTCTACTTCAAGGACGGTCGCGTGAAGGTCGAGCTGGCGCTCGCGCGCGGCAAGCGCCGCTACGACAAGCGCGAGGCGATCCGCCGCCGCGAAGAGGACCGCGAGCTGCGCCGCGTCGCGCGCGGCCGCGGACGGAGACGTTCGTGAACCCCGCGCGCCGACGCGTTCGCGCCCTCGGCGTGGGGCTCCTGCTCTGCGGCGTGGGCGGGGGGCTCGCGCTCTGGCTGCGGCCCGGCGCACCCGCGCTCCCGTCGGCGACCGGGGCGCCGCCCTACGAGCCGACGCGCGCCGACTACGCCGCCTTCCGCGCGCGGCACCCGCGGCTCATCGAGCCGAACTACCTGCCGTTCATGTTGCACCGCGTCCAGCTCGGCGGCCGCGAGCTGCTCGTCGTGTGCCGCTGGGCCGACGACCGGTCGCCGCTGCCGGTCCACATCGAGTCGCCGCGGATTCCCGCGTCGCTGCAGGACGAGGTCCACCCGCAGACGGCGGACGCCTACGCGCAGGCCGCGCGGCGCGCGCTCGCCGAGTGGCAGCGCGGACTCGAGGGTCTGGTCCGGTTCCGCACCACGCCGGTTCGCCGCGAGGCCGCGCTGCGCGTGCGGCTGATCGGGAAGGCCGCGCCGCATCCCGACGCGTCGATCAAGGTGCTCGGCGCCACGTCGATGCGGGATGCGTGTCGCGCCACGGGCGGCGACCCCGCGTCCGAGCGGATCGAGGTCCGCTTCGAGGTGCCGGAGGTGCGCGTCTACCTGGCCGACGAGTTCGGGCTGCTCAACCCGAGCCAGATCGAGCGGGTCGTGCTGCACGAGCTGGGGCATGCGCTCGGCATGTACGGACACAGCCGGCGCATCACCGATCTCATGCACGAATCGCTGCCCGATGTGCCGACCGTCGAGAACCTCTCGATGCAGGACGTGAACTCGTTCGTGACGCTCTACCAGCTCCCCAACGGCACCGTCTACCGGCGGGGGCCGTGGGGTGAAGCGCCGGCGGCTGCGGCGGCTCCGTCCGCGAGCGCGCCCGAGCTCGCGATCGCGCCGCACGTCGACGCGCGCCACGGCTTCGAGCTTCACCCGCCCGCCGGCTGGATGCGCATCGAGCTGCCCACCGGCATGGTGGCGCTCGACGGTGTGTCCTGGGACTTCGATGCGACGTTCCAGGTGATGGTGCGCAACTACCCGACCATCGAGTCCTACGTGGAGCGCCACGCCGCGGCGCACCTCGGCGACGCGTGGGTGGTCGGCCGTCAGGAGTCCGAGGTTGCGGGACGCCGCGCGCTGCGCTTCTCGCTGCGCCGGCCGCGCGGCGCGCTGGTCGAGGAGCTCACGTTCATCGAGGTGGGCGACGGACGGCTCTTCATCGTGAGCGCGGACTGCCCGAGTGACCGGTACGAGGCCTATCGGCCCTGGTTCGACGCCGCGCTCGCCTCGCTGGAGATCCGGGAGCCCACCTCGGCGCCGGGCGTGGACGGCGTCCGCGCGGCGCCCGTCGCTCCGGTACCGGAACCGTGAGCGTTGGCGCCGGCAGCCCGCTCGCCGCGCGTCGGCGCGCGCGCCTCGCGT
>CP070734.1:1056257-1061403 GCA_020347605.1 Deltaproteobacteria bacterium
GTGAACGCGACGACGAGCGCCTCGCGAATTCCCCGAAAGAGCTCGAGGGGATGCACGCCAGCGGCGAAGCGCGCCACCAGGGGCAGCGTGACCGCCGCGTGGAAGAGCGTCGCGCCGAACACGACCAGGACGAAGGCGAGCAGGTTCTCCACCAGGTCGCGCAGCCCGACGCTCGCCACCAGGTTCGCGACCAGGGCGAGGATCCCGACGGGAGCGAGGCGCACGATCCAGCCGATGATCGCCATCACCGCCGCGTAGCCCGCCGCCACGACGTCGAGGACGGGGCGCGCGACGGCGGGACCGACCTGCACCAGCGCGATCCCGAACAGGATGCCCGTGGCGACGATCGGCAGGATGCGTCCCTCGGCCAGCGACGCGAAGGGATTCGACGCGGCCGAGAGCAGCAGCAGCTCGAGCGTCTCGGCCAGGGAGAGCGCGCCCAGCGTGGGCGAAGCCGCACCGACCGCTTCGCGGAAGTAGCCGGTCTCGCGCAGGGCGCTGCCGGCGCCGGGCTCGAAGAGATTCACAGCGACGAGACCGGTGAGCACCGCGAACGCCATCGTGACGAGATAGAGGACGAACGTGCGCGCGCCGATGCGGCCGAGGTCGCGCAGGCCTCCGAGCTGCGCGATCCCGTGCACGATGGCGAACAGGATGAGCGGCGCGATCAGCATCTTGAGCAGCGCGATGAAGAGCCGGCCGAGCACGTCGATCGACTCGACGTCCGTTCCGGGAATCGCACCCAGTACGAGGCCGAGGAGCGCGCCCAGCGCAATCGACCGGTTCAGCGATGCGCGGTCGGCGAGCGAGAGAACGGCAATGCCGGCCGCCACGGTCCAGCAGCCCGCCGCCGGTTGCCCGCCGGCGAAGAGCAGCGCCGCGAGCAGGGCGATGAGCGAAAGGCTTGCGCGACGGCCGAGCACGGCCGGCGCAGTATATCAGCCGAGGCGCAGCGCGCGGTTCGCGTCTGCCTCAGTCGCGCTGCATGGGCGTGAAGGGCCGGACGACGCCCTGCTCGCGCAACCCGGTGACGGTCAGGATCTGCCCCGTGAAGTCGATCGGCTGCTGCAGCAGCCAGAGCAGGGCGTCCGACATGATGACGGGGTGCTCGAACGCGAACTGCGCGTCGTCCGCGAGTGTGAAGCTGAAGCCCTCGCTCCAGACGGGCACGTCGAGCCGGATGCAGTTCACCGCCACGCGCGCGCGCAGCTCGTGGGCGAGCGACTGCGTCAGCGACTCGAGGGCGGCCTTCGTGGCGCTGTAGCTCGGCCGCCCGAACTCGGGAAACGACACCGCCATCGAAGAGATGTTGACGACCCGGCCGGCGCCGGGCGCCATCCGCGGGCAGAAGGCCTGCATCAGATAGAAGGGTCCATTGAGATTCACGTCCACGGCCAGCCGCCAGCGCTTCGAGGCGTCGGGCAGCGCGGGGCCCGGGACCGCCACGGCCGCGTTGTTCACGAGCAGGTCGCAGCGGCCGAGCTCGGCGTAGACGCGGTCGGCGAGCGCGTGCACCGCGCCCTCGTCGCGGACGTCGAGACCCACGGGAAACGCGCGGCGGCCGCGGGCGTCCACCTGCTTGGCGGTCTCGTCGACCGTGCCCGGCAGCTTGCTCGGCTGAGACGAGGTGGAGCGCGCGGCGCACACGACGTCGTAGCCCGCGCTCGCGAGATCGATGCAGAGCTGCTTGCCGATGCCCCGGCTCGCGCCGGTGACGACCGCGACGGGTGTGGACATGGGACCTCCGCGTGCGCGTCCCGGCCGGCGCGGTCGGGACACCACGCGGCGCGCGCGCCGAAGAACGTAGCGGGTTGCGGCCCGGCGGCGGGTGGTGCTCACGCGACGCCTGGAGGGCGCGCAACCGACTGCCGGAACGGGCGCTGCGTCCCTGCGCCCGACTCGAAGGAGCGGGGCCACCACCCGCCGCCGGGCCGTCCGTGCGGGTCTGGTTGGGGTCGAGCGCTAGCCGCGGCTCTGGCGTTCGAGGACGGCGAGCGCCGCCTCGAGGACGCCGCGGTCGTCGCTGGCGATCGCGGCACGCGACAGGATGCGCTCGAGCGCCCGCAGCGCCGCGTCGAGCTCCTGCTGACGGGCGGTCATCGTGAACGCCGGATGCGAGCCTGCCGCCACGAAAGCCTCCACGGGACGTCCGCCTCTGCCCCCGCTCCGTGAGTGCCGCGGGGGGCGGCGAGGTGACGCCGGATGCAGAGCGGGGCCCGAGCCGGGCGGGCTAGGAAGCCTCGTCGGACCTGCGGGCCTGGCGCTCGAGCGCGCGCTCGTAGAGCTCGTCGACCTTCTGCCGGAGGTCCGGCTCCATGTCGCTGAAGGCGATGCCCATGCCCATCTTCTGAGTCGCGAAGCCCGATCCCACGCGGGTCGTCACCACGCGACCCGGGATCTCGAGCGTGCTGCCGTCCTCGTCGACGTCGATCCGGATCGTGACGTTCTCGCCGATCTCGAGCGGGTAGGCGGTGTTGATGAAGACACCCCCCTGCGAGAGGTTGGTCATGATGCTGTCCTGGAGCTTCCCGAGCGACTCGAAGCGGGCCTTGATGCGGGTTGGCACCCGGACGCTGGCCCGCCGGTTCTGGGCGTCCGGCTTCATGCCGGGCGAGAAGTGGCTGTCGAGCTGTTGCTTCAGTGCCTCCCAGCGGCTCAGGTCCCGCGGAGACAGGCCGGTGCTGGTCCGAGCGCGCTCCAGGCGGGCGTACTCGCGCAACAGCCGGGGCAGGTCGCGCATCGAGCCCTCCCTCCTGGCAGCCTTTCGACGTGAGCCCGACCCGACTTGATCGGACGCCGGTCAGCGGCCCAGGGGTGCCGACACCCAGGCCAGAGCGTTGAACCCCTCCCGGGAGAACCCGACCCGGTCCGCACCCAGGACGCGCCGGAACTCCGCGAGCGCGGCCCGCGCGTAGCCGGGCCGGGCCCAGGCCCCGTGGCCCTGCGCGCGCAGCTGGCGGAAGGCAGCCTCGCTCCGGCGGCCGCCGGCGCCGTCGCCCTCGAAGAAATCGTCGAGCACCACCCGGTCGCAGACGGGGTCGAGGAGCGCGGCGAGCCGGCGGGTGCTCGACCATCACCGCCAGGCAGGCGCGGGTGAGACCCAGACGCCGCTCGAGGGGCGTGTACGGGTCGGTCGCGGAGGAGCAGAAGATGCGCGCTTCGGCGATGCCCGGCCGTCGCGCGACACGCGCCAGGAGCTCGGGCGCGTTGGTCTTCGGCGCGATCCAGCGCGACCAGGGCAGTCCGTGCGGATTGGCGCGCTGCACCGCCATCTCGCGCACGTAGCAGTACAGACACGAGAACTCGCAGCCGGAGTACGGCTGGAGGGTGTGCGTGTAGCCCGAGAGGTAGCCGCCCGTGCGCGTCAGGATGGAGCGCACCTCGCGCGGGAACACGCGCGCGCGACTCATCGGAGCCAGGCACGGCGCGCGCGGAGGCGGCGGCCGCGCGAGGCGCCGCACCGCCGGGCTGGACGCGGCCGGCCTAGGTGTAGTGCAGCCAGCGGTCGTACTTGCGGTCGCGGCCGGTGACCACCTCGAAGAAGGCGCTCTGCAGGAGCTTCGTGATCGGTCCGCGCGCGCCGTTTCCGACGCGGCGCCGATCCACCTCCCGGATGGGCGTCACCTCGGCCGCGGTGCCGCACAGGAACAGCTCGTCGGCGATGTAGAGCTCGTCGCGTGCGACCGGCCGTTCGCGGACGGCGAGCCCCTTGTCGCGCGCCAGCTCGATCACCGTCGCGCGCGTGATGCCTTCGAGCACCGTCGGCAGCGGCGGTGTGCAGAGCTCGCCGGCGCGGACCGCGAACAGGTTCTCGCCGGTGGCCTCCGCCACCAGACCCTGCGTGTCGAGCATGATCGCCTCGTCGTAGCCGTCGAGCAGTGCTTCGCGCTTGGCGAGGATCGAGTTCACGTAGTCTCCGCACGTCTTGCCCTTGGTCATCTTCGCGTTCACGAAGTTGCGGGCGAAGGACGAGACCTTCGCGCGAATGCCGCGCTCCATGCCCTCCTCGCCGAGATACTTGCCCCACGACCACGCCGCGACCGCCACGCGCACCGGGTTGTTGGCGGGATTGAGCCCCATCGCGCCCTCGCCCAGGAACGCGATCGGGCGGACGTAGCCCTCCGTGAGCTCGTTCGCGCGCAGCGTCTCCACAACGGCCCGCTGGATCTCCTCGCGGGTGTAGGGAATCTCGAGCAGGTTGATGTGCGCCGAGTTGAACAGGCGCTGCACGTGTTCCGGCAGCCGGAACACCGCCGAACGGCCGTCGGCCGTCGCGTAGCAGCGGATCCCCTCGAAGACGCCCAGACCGTAGTGGAGCGTATGGGTGAGCACGTGGACGGTGGCGTCGTGCCAGTCCACGAGCCGGCCGTCCAGCCAGATCTTCCTTCCCGTGATCGCGGGCGCTTCACCCATGGCGGTTCCGAGGCCGTCAGCGGCCGATCAGGCGGCCGATCAATCCCTTCTTCTTCTTGCGCCGCATATCGATGAGGCGAAGCTCGCGAATCGCCTCGACGCAGTCCGGCTTGATCTGGACGGCTCGCGCGAAGAGCTTCTCGGCCACCTCGACCCGGCCCTGTGCCTTGACCAGGCGGCCGAGGAACAGGTAGGGCTTCTCCCGGTCGGGTGCCAGCTTGGCACCCTCGCGCACGAGTGCGATCGCCTCCTTGAGCTCCTCGGGGCGAGCGAGGTAGAGCGCCCAGCCCTGGTGGGCGTGGTACTCGCCTTCGTTCGGGTACAGGCGCGTGGCGCGGTGGAAGCAGCCGAGCGCGCCGAGGTAGTCCTTGTTGCGAAGCATCTCCTCGCCCTTCTGGAACAGGGCCTCGGCCTTTAGCGGGCGCTGGTCGTCCTCGACCTCGGGCTCCGGAGGCGCTCCCTGCTTCAGGCTCAGGCAGTACTCCGTGCGCCGGCTCTCGTCCGAGACGGTCTCGTAGGCATCCTCGACGAGCTTGAACACGTCCGCGGCCAGCCGCTTCACCGGATCGCTGGCACCGCTGTAGCGGTCGGGATGCATGCGCGTCGCCAGCTCGGCGTAGGCGGCGCGAATCTTCTCTTCGCTGGCGTTGCGGGGAACGCCGAGCACCTCGAAGCAGTCGCGCCCCCGCATGCGTTCCGCGGCGGCCAGCAGCTCGACGCGCAGCTGCGCGTC
>CP070734.1:1061503-1066622 GCA_020347605.1 Deltaproteobacteria bacterium
GCCTCGAGCAGCCGCTCCTCGACGGGCACCGCCAGCGTCTCGATCGTGCGGGGATTGCGACGTCCGATCACGACGTTTCCCTCGGGCACGAAGCACTCCACCTTGCCCGCGTCTCCGCTGGCGGCGATCTCCTCCTGGTTGCGCGACGCCTCGGCGAACATGCACAGGTCGAGGAGTGCGCGGCAGCCGTTCTCGAAGTCGACGGTCGTGTACGCGTTGTCGATGATGTCGGGCACCTCGCCCCCGTAGCGTTCGTCGAGGTGGTTGACGTCCTGTCCTCCCGAGGCGTAGACGCGCGTGGCGCGCGCGCCCACGATCAGGTTCATGAGGTCGAAGAAGTGGCAGCACTTCTCGACCAGCGTGCCGCCCGTGTTGCGGGCGAAGCGGTTCCAGTCGCCGACCTTGGGAAGGAAGGGATACCGGTGCTCGCGGATCGCGAGCATCCGGAGACGGCCGACGGTCCCGTCCCGCACCTCCCGGATCAGGCGCGCGACGGGAGGCATGTAGCGGTACTCCATCCCGACCCAGACCACGCCCGCGTGCCGCTCGGCCGCGGCCTCGACGGCGCGGCAGTCCTCGATCGTGGTGCACAGCGGCTTCTCGACGAGCACGTGCTTGCCGGCGTCGAACACGTCCTCGAGCACGGCGCGGTGCGTGTGGTTGGGGGTCGAGACCACGATCGCGTCGACCGGTGCGCGGCGCAAGAGCTCGCGATGGTCCGCGTAGACCTCCACGTCGGGCCCCGCCGTCTGGCGCCCCCAGCCGCGGGAGGGTTCGTGCGGATCGGCGATGGCCGTGACGGTGGCATCGGGCGTGAGCGCGATGTTCTTGATGTGCTCGACGCCCATCATGCCGGCGCCGATGATTCCGTACCGGATCGCGTCCGCCATCGCCGCCTCGCGATCAGAGGATCCCGGGAACGATGGCCCGGCGTTCCTTCGGGTAGTCCGGGAACTGCTCCCGATACCAGCGGTGGTGCGACACGGCGCGCGGCAGCAGGTTGGCCACGGTGAAGATCGCGAACGCCGCACCGGCGTAGGTCCAGGTGGCGAGCGCCCAGCCGCACCACTCCACGATCTCACCGAGATAGTTCGGACAGCTCACCCAGCGGAAGGCGCCGCCGTACGGGATCTTGTAGCCGCGCTCGCCCGGCGCCCGCAGCGCCCGCAGGCGCGCGTCCGCGTCGAGGTTCAACGCGAAGCCGGCCGCGAACAGCGGCACGCCGACGAGGAAGCGCGGGTCCGTCAACCAGGCTGCATCGTGCCGGAGCCAGCCGTGGGTGATGGCGAACGCGTTCAGGCTCGCGTTCACGCAGTTGAACACGAAGGCGAGCAGCACCGCGGTCAGCGCCGAGCCCCTGCCTTCCATGTGCGCGCGCAGCGGGTAGACGATGGCGCGGTTCAGGTAGTGGATCTGCCAGAGTCCGAAGAAGATCAGGGGAACTTGCTGCGCGGCGTGCTCGCCCCGGAAGAACACGACGGCGAAGACGACGATGGCGGGGAGCTCCATCGCCACCCAGGCGAAACGGCTCGGAAGCAGCGGCCCCCAGCCCTCGCGGCGATAGCGCCCGTACGGCGCCGTCACGAACAGGAGCGTGGGCAGCGCCACGGCGGCCGAGACCAGCAGGAAGACGAGTCCGTAGAAGTAGAGCCGGTCGGGATCCATGGCGGCGCATGCTACCGCGAACCGCGCTGGATGTGTCGCGCAATCGAGACGCCGCCCGGCCCGCGCTGCCGCTGCGCTGCGGCGCGCCGGCCGCCGCCGCGCAGCCGCCGGCCTCGGCGGTCCGCGCGCGGGGCCGCAACCCGCCCTTGCACGCCCCGTCGACATCGGGGAGCTTCGCTCCCATGCCGGCTGCCATGCTGCCGTTCGTCACGCTCACGGGGCTCGCCGTCGTGGCCCTGCTGGTGGCGGAATCGCGTGGCTCGCGACGCGGGATCTGGATCGCAAAGCCGCTCGCCTCGCTGGGCTTCATCGCCGCCGGCCTGGCCGCGGGAGCCCTGGATTCCGCCCACGGGCCCGCGTACGGACGCTGGGTGCTCGGCGCGCTCGTGCTCTCGATGGGCGGCGACGTGCTCCTGATTCCGAAGGGTGCACCGCGCATCTTCCAGGTGGGCATCCTGAGCTTCCTGCTCGGGCATGTCGCCTTCACGGCGGCCTTTGCGGTGCGTGGTCTCGAGCCGTCGTGGCTCCTGCCTGCTGCGGCGTGGGCGCTCGTTCCGATCTACGTCGTCGGGCGTTGGCTGCGCCCGCACGTGACGCGTGAGCTCCGCGGCGCCGTCTACGCCTACATCCTGGTGATCTCCGCGATGGCGGTCTGCGCGGTCGGCGCGGCCGCCGCGTCGGGCGATCTGCGGATCCCGCTCGGTGCGCTCATGTTCTACGTGTCGGACCTCTCCGTGGCGCGCGATCGCTTCGTCGCCCCGTCCTTCGCCAACCGCGCCTGGGGCCTGCCGCTCTACTTCGCGGCCCAGCTCGTCCTCGCCTCGACGGTGGCGTAGATCGGCCACCGGGCCCATTCGGGCTACGCTCCCCGAGAAGGAGCGCTGCCATGGTGCGGATCGAGACCCGCTACGAGGGCGATCTCCATACGAGCTGTCTTCACGAGCCGTCGGGGTGCCGGCTCAGCACCGACGCGCCGCGCGACAACGAAGGGCGCGGCGAGAGCTTCTCGCCGACCGACCTGCTCGCGACGGCGCTTGCGACGTGCATCCTCACCGTCATGGGCATCGTCGCTCGGCGCCACGACTGGAAGCTCGAAGGCGCGCGCGCGCTCGTCGAGAAGCACATGGTGACCGAGCCCCGCCGACGCGTCGGACGGCTGGTGGTTCGCGTCGAGATGCCCGCGGGGCTCCCCGTCACGGCGCGCACGGTGCTGGAGCGCGCCGCGCAGACCTGCCCGGTCAAGCAGAGCCTGCATCCCGACCTTGCGGTCGAGCTGGCGTTCGCTTGGGGGGACTGAGCGCCGAGCCCCGGGCCGGAAACGTGCCCCGTTTTCGGTCCTGGACGCTGGTGCTCCTCGCGTGCGGTCTCGTCGCGGGCTGCGCGCTGTGGCCGCGCAGCGCGTGGCGCGCACGCCTCCACGCAGGCCACCCGCTGGTGGGGACCCTCTGGGACGTGGCTGCGGGGCGGAGCATCGGCGAGCCGGAGCTGCGGGCGCGCATCGCCGATCACCCCCTCGTGCTGCTCGGCGAGAAGCACGACAATCCCGATCACCATCGACTGCAGGCGCATCTGCTGGCTGCGCTCGTGGAGCAGGGACGGCGACCGGCGGTTGCCTTCGAGATGATCTCGGTCGACCAGGGGCCCGCTCTCGCCGAGCTGCGCGCACAGCCCGCCGTGACGTCCCGGGAGGTTCGCACCGCGCTGCGCTGGGACGCGAGCGGCTGGCCGGCGTGGAAGCTCTACGCGCCGATCTTCGAGACCGCGCTGCGCGCGCGCCTGCCGATCTTCGCGGCGGACCTTCCGAAGGAATGGATCGAGGTGCTGCGCGACGAGGGCCTGCCCGGCCTGGAGCCCGCCACGCGCGCGCAGCTGGCGCTCGACGCGCCGCTACCCCCGGACGCGCAGCGGGCGCTCGAAGAGGAGATCCGGAGCGCGCACTGCGGACACGCCCTCGGCGACTACCTGGCCCGGATGGTCGACGTGCAGCGGGCGCGCGACGCACAGCTGGCCCGCGCCCTGCTCGACGCCGCGGCGGCCGGGAGCGACGGCGCCGTCCTGATCGCCGGCACCGGGCACGTCCGCACCGACCGCGGCGTGCCCGTCTACCTGGCGCGCATGTCCGCGGACACTCCGGTCGTGAGCGTCGCGATGCTGGAGGTCTCGGGGGAGGCGCTCGACGCGGATGGAGAGCTGGCCCGCGCCTTCGAGGCGGGTGCCCCGTTCGACTACGTCTGGTTCACGCCCCGCGTCGACGATCGGGATCCCTGCGAGAGGTTCCGGAAGCGTCTCGAGACGCTGGCGCCCGCCGCAGAGGCGCCGGCCGCACCCTGAAGCCGCGCGTCGGCCGCCGCGCCCGCGCCTACTACGCCGCGTCCAGCTCCAGCCACGCGTCCACGCGGTCGCGGTAGAAGGCGACGTAGTCCTCGAGCCCGGCCACCGCGTCCAGAGGGTTCTCGTAGCCCCAGACCGCATTCTCCGAGGTCCGGCCCCCGATCGCGATGGAGAAGTAGGACGCCTCCCCCTTCAGGGGGCAGAAGGTCTCGTGGTCGGTCCGGACCAGGAGGTCCATGCGCACGTCGTCCCGCGGCAGGTAGATCACCGGATCGCAATTCGCCTCGAGCACGCGGATCGCGCGCTTGCTGTCCGCGATCGTCTCGCCGTTCCACGACACTCGGATCCGCTTCGGATACGCCTCGATCTCGACGCGGGGGACGGGCGGCTCCGCGGACGCCTCCGCTTCGGCGGGCGCCGCCTCCGCCGCGCGGGCGGCGCGTCTCTCGCTGCGCAGGGCGGCGCTCGCCAGGTCGCGCATTTCCGCGCAGGAATCTTCGACGGCGGCGACGAAGGCGTCGAGGTCGGGCACGAGGTCGTAGTCGGCGTTGAATCCCCAGAACAGCTTGCCGTTGTAGCTCAGCAGCGCCACGCCCAGCCCGAGGTTGTCGGTCAGGGGCACGTGCGGATAGGCCTCGAGCATCTTCGCACCGAGCGTATACAGCGGGACCTGGGGCCCCGGCACGTTCGTGACGACCATGTTGAAGGGCAAGAGCCGGATCGCGTTCCGCGCGCCCAATGCCAGAAGCGTCGACGAGCTCCACTCCGCGGCCTGCGTGAGCAGCTCGGCGCCCATCGCGTGCTTCGATTCCTTGAGCTCCCGGGTGCGCTCGCCGATCCGCGCGAGCTGCTTGCGCGGGTCGGGCTCGGCGATCGGAAGATCGACGATCCACGCGGAGATGCGGTTCCCGAGCACGCCGCGATCTTCTTCGCTTCGCACGCTCACCGGCGCCATCACGCGGAAATCGGTGTCGGCCGGATTCACGTGTCGCCGCTGCAGGAAGCGCCGCACCGCGCCGGTCACGATGGTGAGAACGACGTCGTTGATCGACCCGCCCAGGGCCTTGCGCAAGGCCTTGACGTCCGCGAGGTCCATCGCAAGCCAGTCGAAGCGCCGGTGCGG
>CP070734.1:1066722-1071818 GCA_020347605.1 Deltaproteobacteria bacterium
GGATCGACTCTCGGCGGCCCGCGAGATGGTCGAAGGCGGGCCCATCGACGTCCTGACGGGCGACTGGCTCGCAGAGCTCACCATGCTGATCCTCGCGCGCACGCGCATGAAGCATCCCAACCGCGGCTTCGCGCGGACGTTCGTCACCCAGATGGAGCAGGTCATGGGCACCTGCCTCGACCGCGGCATCAAGATCGTGAGCAACGCGGGTGGGCTCGACCCCGACGGCTGCGCCGAGGCCGTCGCCGAGGTCGCCGAGCGGCTCGGTCTCCGGCCGAAGATCGCCTACGTGCGCGGCGACGACCTGCTGCCCCGGATGCAGGAGCTGATCGCGTCCGACCAGCTGATCCACTTCGACACGGGCGAGCCGATCAAGGACGCCTCGTCGTTCCTCACGGCCAACGCCTACCTCGGCTGCTGGGGCATCGTCGATGCGCTCGAGCAGGGCGCCGACATCGTCATCACGGGCCGGACCACCGACGCGGCGATCGTGTGCGGCCCGGCCGCCTGGCATCACGGCTGGCGGCGCACGGACTGGGACGCGCTGGCCGGCGGCGTGGTGGCGGGCCACGTGATCGAATGCAGCACCCAGGCGACCGGCGGCAACTACTCCTTCTTCCGCGAGGTGCCGGGGATGGAACGGGTCGGCTTTCCGTGGGCCGAGGTCGCCGCCGACGGGTCGTCGGTGATCGGCAAGCACGACGGCACGGGCGGACAGGTCTCGATCGGCACGGTGACCTCGCAGCTCCTCTACGAGATCGGAGCGCCCGCCTACCTCGGCCCGGACGTGACGGCGCGCTTCGACACGATCGAGCTCGAGGCGGTCGGTCCCGATCGCGTGCGCATCCACGGCACGAGGGGCGAGCCGCCGCCGTCCACGCTGAAGGTGTGCATCAACCGCCCCGGCGGCTTCCGCAACGAGATGAGCATCTGCCTCACGGGCCTCGACATCGAGGAGAAGGCGGCGCTGGTCGAGAAGGGCTTCTGGCGGGCCTGCCCGATCGCGCCCGACGACTTCGCCCACGTCTCGACCCGGCTCGTGCGCACCGACCGCCCCGACGCGGAGACCAACGAGCAGGCCGTCGCGATCCTGAAGATCAGCGCCAAGGACCCCGACCCGGAGAAGGTCGGCCGCGCCTTCTCGAACGCCGTGATCGAGCTGGCGCTCGCCAACATCCCGGGCTTCTTCGGCGTCGGCGGCGGACCGGGGCCGGGCCGGCCCTACGGCGTGATGGAGTCCGCCTGCATTCCGTCCGAGATCGTCCCGCAAGAAGTCGTCGTGCTCGGCGCGGCCCCGCGCGAGGTTTCGTCGGTCATCCCGGACGGACGTGTCCGGGTCGAGCCCGCGCCCGGCCCGACGGCCACGGCGCCGAGCGGGCCGACGCAGCGCCGACCTCTCGGCACGCTGTTCGGCGCGCGTTCGGGCGACAAGGGCGGCAACGCCAACCTCGGCGTGTTCGCGCGCGACGACGCGGCGTTTGCGTGGCTCGACGCGTTCCTCAGCACCGAGAGGCTCAAGACCCTGCTGCCCGAGACGGCGGCGCTGCCGGTCGACCGCCATCGCCTGCCGGCGATCCGCTCGCTCAACTTCGTGATCCACGGCTTGCTCCAGGAAGGCGTCGCGGCCTCGACGCGTCAGGATCCCCAGGCCAAGAGCCTGGGCGAGTGGCTGCGCGCCCGCGTCGTCGATCTGCCGGTGGCGCTGCTGTCGTGAGCGCGCCGGCCGCCAGGGATCGCCGCATGCGCTTCCCAGGCGTACGCGCGCCGAAGCCGCTGCTCTCGCGCGAGGCGGAGCGGGATCTCTCGGCGCGGCAGCTCGAGCTGCTCGACGAGCTCGAGACCGCGCTTTTGCGCGAAGGGCTCGGCGAGCGGACCATGGCGGAGATCGCGTCGGACGTCGGCTGCTCGTTGCGCACGCTCTACGGGATCGCGCCCAGCAAGGACGAGCTGCTGCTCACGGTCGTCGATCGCCGCCTGCACCGCATCGGGCGCGCGGCCGTCGAGGCGCTCGACCCCGAGATGCCACCGCTCGACGCGCTGCGCGCCTACCTGAAGGCCACCAACGAGGCGGTCCAGCCCGAGTCCCTGGTGCTGTCGGCCGATCTCGCGAAGGTGGCGGGTTCGGGTCGGCTCTTCTCCTCCCACGAGGGCT
The DNA here is from genome assembly GCA_020347605.1 of Deltaproteobacteria bacterium. Classification (GTDB taxonomy): domain Bacteria; phylum Myxococcota_A; class UBA9160; order UBA9160. The sequence goes on from CP070734.1 coordinate 1,068,875, forward strand.
ACCGGATCGCGGTGGCGCAGAGCCTGCTCGACCGCGCGGTGGCCGAGGGCCAGATCGCGCCGATCGACACGGCCGCCGTCGCCCACGTGCTCGGCGGCCTCGGCCGCGAGTTCGCGCGACCCGAAGTCGCCGAGATCGCGGAGGCCTCGCCGAAGGAGACGGCCGACGAGATTGCCGAGCTGATCCTGCAGGGCCTGCTAACGCGGCGCGCCTAGGAGGAGAGAGCCATGCCCCGCCACGTCGAGACGCGCGTCGAGAACGGGCGGCGCATCTACTGCCTGACCTCCCACCGGCGGACCCTGACCGAGACCGACATCGTGAACTTCGTGAACCTGGTCGGACTCCACGAGCCGCCCTTCATCGACATGGAGTCGGTGAAGCGCCTGCCCGGCACCCACAACCGGCGCTTCGCGCCCGCGCCCCTGTTGATCTCGCTCGGCATGGGACTCGTGGCCACGCGGGTGAGCGAGGTCGTGGAGGCGATCGCCCGGGACGAGGGCATGGGTCCCTTCCACGGAATGGTGGGGATCGAGGCCGCGGTGAAGCACCCGGCCTTTCCCGGCGACACGCTCCAGGTCGAGCTCGAGGCCTGCGTCGACCGGACGACGAGCCGCGGGCAGATCCTGGTCGACCTGAAGCACGCGCTGACCAACCAGCGCGGCGAGGTGGTGACCGTCTTCACGGAGAAGGTCCTCTTCGAACCGAAGACCTAGGTCGTCGGGAGCCTGCGGGGCGGATGGGCGCGCTCGACCGGTTCGATCGAAGGCCCGTTCAAGACCGGGGTGCGAGCTCGAAGATCCACAGCGAGCCGTCGGCGATCCGTTCCAGGCCCATGGCCAGCGCCTGCGCCTGCTCCTCCGCGGACCCCGTGGCGGCGCCGCGCAGATACTTTCGACCGATCTCCGAAAGCACGGCCGGTAGCGCGTCGCCGTGCCGGATCCGGATCAGCTGGCGGTCGTAGAGCATCCCGTCGACCCGCAGCACGGCGCGTCCGTCCCTCTCCGCCTCGATCGGCCAGCGCTTCCACCAGCGCCCCCACGTCGAGTTCATGTACCCGCAGGGGATGTAGATGCGACCCTCGTGCTCCACGATCCAGGTCGTTCTGGAGCGCGCGGGATCGAGCAGCTGGAACTCGATCTCCTGCCGGTCCTTCACGAACGACCAGTCCGGCTCGGGTCCTGCGTAGCGCTCTCCCGAGGTGAACGCGCCCCCCGGGACGATGGCGTACGGTCCGTCTGCGAAGCGCATCCCGAACAGGAGGACCGCAACCGCCAGAATCAGGCCGACGGCCAGGTACAGCAGTCCCTTCAACAGCTTCACGACCACGCGCATCTTCGGCTCCATGGTGGTGTCGCGATCCCCGAGCGGGTCGTACGAGCCCGCCGTCGGTGCGGAGTAGCCCATCGAGGCCCCGCTTGCTCGTGTTCGCTGCGAGGATTGCGGGGCCCCTCGTCCCGCTCGGCCGGCGTGCCGTAGGCTCCACCGGTCGCAACCGCGCACTCAAGGCCGGCGTCGGAGCGGTCGAAACGCCGGAGGATTGCTCTGCATCGGGCTGTGAGTACGAGCGGCCGCGGCAGCTCCAGCGTTACGAACCAGACACGGAATCGGGTCGGCCGGGACGCCGTCGCGGGTCCCGCCCCGCATTCGGTTTCTCGCCTCGGGGGATTCTCGCCGTGAAACTCATCGTCGCCGCAGCGATCAGCTTCGCCCTGTACAGCGGCTATTGCTTCCTGCCCGCGTACACGACGCAGAGCCAATTCGAGCACCTCGTCTCGGCGCTGCTCGCGGACGGGACGCACAAGCTGACCGACAAGTCCATCCGCAACAAGACGCTGGAGGCGGCCCGCTCCGATGCCCTACCGCTCGAAAAGGACGACATCGAGATCTGGCGCGAGCAAGTCGATGGCGAGCGGACGATCCACGTGGAGTTTGCGCTGCCCGTGACGATCTCCTACCTGGGCTCCGAGCGAACCCTCGTGCGCAATCTTCATCTCTCCCACACCTACGAGGTGGACGAGGCCGCCGAGGCGCGTCTCGTGGCCCAGCGCGACGAGGAGCGTCGCATGGCCCGAGAGCGCAAGCGCGAGGGCCGTGCGCGTGCGGCCGACTACTACGGGCGCATCAAGGACGAGTGCGAGAAGGGAACCTCGCGCGATTTCGTGGTCACGCACGTGATGGTCACCGGCGCCAACGGCAAGATCAAGACGGTCGACTGCCCCACCGCGTATCGACGCTCGGAGGAATTCGGCGACCGCTGAGCGGGCCCGCGCCAGCGCGACGCGCGGTGTGCGCCCGCCCCTCCGCCGTGCCGGCCGGATCGCCTCCTGCGCGTCGCCCGTGCGGAAGCCGACGCCGCGAACGCGGCGATGCGCGCGAGCGCCCGGAACGCACGCGCGCGGCGGCTGCGCCGACTCCTCGAGGATTGGGCTGCCCGCGGCGACCGTGGCACCCTCCGCTGGACCCCGGAGGGCAGCGCCCGGAATGACGTCTCCCGCCCAGATCGTGATCTTCGGCGCCAGCGGCGACCTGACGCGCCGCAAGCTCGTGCCCGCCCTGGCGCGGCTGACGGCCGACGGGCGCGCCAAGCGGACGTTCTCGGTCGTCGGGGTGTCCCGCTCGGAGAAGACGGACGAGGTCTTCCGCAACGAGCTGGCGGACGCCATGCCCGACGCCGCGCGCGGCGCCTTCGAGAGCCTCGCCCCCCGCGTCCACTACCAGTCGGGCGACGTCGGCAGCCCCGACTCGCTCGCGAAGCTCTCCGAGCGGCTCGACGCCCTGCCCGGCGGCGATGCGACCGGGCGGCTGTTCTACCTCTCGTTGAAGCCGGACCTGTTCGGCGTCGCGGTGGCCCGGCTGGCGGAGGCGCGCCTGCTGTCGATGGTCGAAGGCGACTCCGAGGCGTGGCGGCGCGTCGTCATCGAGAAGCCCTTCGGTCACGATCTCG
>CP070734.1:1071918-1077000 GCA_020347605.1 Deltaproteobacteria bacterium
CCGACAACGGCTGGGACCAGGAGCCGCACGCCGAACACGTCGCGCTGCCGGGCGGCGGGCCGAAGGGCAAGCTCTCGATGCACTCGCTGGGATTCCGGACCCCGCTGATCTTCCGCTGGCCAGAGCGCATCCCCGCCGGCCGGGTGAGCGATGCGCTGGTGTCGTCGGTCGACCTCGTTCCGACCCTGCTCGACTACGCCGGGGTCCCTCCCGTGCCCGATCTGCCGGGGCGCAGCCTGCGCGGTCCGCTCGAGAGCGGCGGGGAACCCGAGCCGGTGTCGCTGGTGGGCAGCGCGCGTCGGACCCGCCTCTCCGCCGGTCGGGAGAAGCTCGGAGACGGGCGGCTTGCGAACCGCGAAGCGGCCTTCTTCGTGCACACGCCCGAGTGGCGCTACATCTGGTACGCCGATCGGAACCTCGACGAGCTCTACGACCTCGAAGCCGATCCGGACGAAGATCGAAACGTCGCCGCCGATCACCCGGTGCTCGTCGCGATGTTCCGCGACCGGATCGCGGACTGGAAGCGCGAGATGGGCCGACCGTTCGCAGCGCGGCGTTCGGACGGAGCGCCGGCCCGCTGATGCAGGACGCCCACGAAGAAACGAGCCCCGGATGCGAGAGCGCCTAGGCCCCGCGCTGCTGGCACTCGCGCTGCTGGCCGGCTGCCGCGGAGACCCCGCCCGGCCGGCCTCGGCCGTGCTGATCGTGATCGACACGCTGCGCGCGGACCACCTGGGCGCCTACGGGCACGCGCGACCGACGTCTCCCAACATCGATCGCTGGTCGAAACGGGGAGCGCTCTTCGAGCAGGCGCTGGCCAGCTCCCCGTGGACGCTCCCGAGCTTCGGCGCGATCTACACCGGCCGCCACCCGAGCCAGCACCGCGCCGGTCAGCTCATCGTGCGGCAGCCGCCCGAGCGGACGTTCGCGCGGCTCGACGCAGCCACGCCGACGCTGGCCGAGCGGCTCTCCGAACGCGGCTACGCGACCGCGGCCGTCGTCACGAACCCGTTCCTGCATCCGAGCTTCGGGATCGCGCGCGGCATCGAGTCGTACGACTACGTCCGCGGTGACGCGCGGCGCAACCGGCGCGCCAGCGCAGTGGTCGACCGCGCACTGCGCTGGCTCGACGGCCGCGACGCGCGCCCGTTCCTGCTGGTGGTCCACTGCTTCGACCCCCACCTCGCGTACGACCCGCCGCCGAGCGTCCGCGGCCGCTTCACGGCCGGCTACACGGGCTCGCTCGAGCTGCCGCTGAACCCGCTGTTGCAGATCCGGGCCGGCCGGGTCGAGCTCGACGCAGCGGATCGGCGCTTCATCGAGGCCGCCTACGACGAGGAGCTGCTGTTCGTCGACGCACAGGTCGGCCGGCTGCTCGACGGGCTCGAGGCCCGCGGGCTGTTGACGGACACGCTCGTGATGCTCACCTCCGACCACGGCGAGGAGTTCTTCGAGCACGACGGATTCGAGCACGGCCACAGCGCGTATCAGGAGCTCCTGCACGTGCCGCTCGTGGTCTGGGGACCCGGCGTTCGGCCGGGTCGGATCTCGCCACCCGTCTCGCACGTCGATCTCGTGCCGACGCTGCTCGACGCCCTCGGCCAGCCGGTTCCCGAGTCGTACTTCGCCTGCGAGCGGAACAGCGGGTTCTCGCAGCACGCGCAGCGGTAGAGCCCTCCGTCCTTGCAGTCGTAATAGGCGCCCGAGAAGGCCGGCTCGGTGCCCTTGCGCCGACACACCTCGTACTGCGCGGGGGTGAGCCGCGCGCGCCACTCGGCGTCCGACTTCTCCACCCTGCGAATCTTCGGCGGCATCGCTCTCCTCCTCGCGCGCGGGGCGCTGCGGCGCTGCGTCACGGCGCGGCGAAGCGCTTCGCGACGTCGTGCCATCCCCCGACGCGCGTGATCCGCGCGCGGGCGCGTGTCGGCACGTCTTCCATGCGGCGGTTCCAGGGCCGGTCCATCAGCGCGACCGGCAGCTCCAGCGCGTCGGCCAGGAACACCGCCGTCTCCAGGGAATCCTCGACGGCGAGCGCGAACTCCATCTCCGCGAGCGACTCGAGCGAGAGCGACGCGTCGCCGTCGCCGTGGCGGGCGTACTTGTCGACGGAGTGGAAGGCGCTGTGCGGGATCCCGTGCTTCGCGAGCCAGCGCTGCGACGCGGCGTTGGTGTGCGGAGGTCGCCCCGTCACCAGCGCCACCTCGTAGCCGCGCTCCAACCAGGATCCCAGGACGTCCGCGGCGCCGATGCGCACCTCCAGGGCCTCCAACCACTCCGGGCGATGGATCTCCCGCATGAAGCGCGCCAGCTCGTCGGCGCCCAGCCCGAAGGAACGACCCAGGTCGAAGTGCCGCACCTCCTCGAACCGCACGACCTTGCCGCGGAGCCGTTCGAGTGCGCGCAGCAGGCCGGTCACGGTGTCGGACAGAACGTCGTCCAGGTCGACGTAGATGCGACCGCCGCCCGACGCCGCGTCGGTCGCGCGGCGGGGGGCCGGTCCGTTCGCGCGCTCAGACGGCATCCGCTTCGGGCACCTCCGCGCCGGTCAGCCACGCCTCGAGCATCGCGTTCACCGTTTCCGGCGCCTCCTGCTGGACCCAGTGCGACACGCCCGGCAGGTAGCGCAGCGTCAGGTCGCGCACGAACGCCTCGGTGCCATGGGTCGTGTGCGTGGCGAGCGCGACGTCCTCTTCGCCCCAGAGGAACAGCGTGGGCGTCTCGATGACGGGCGCACCCAACCGGCGCATGCGCCACGCACCGCCACCGCGCACGAGCGCGCGGTAGTAGTTGAGCATCGCGGTCAGCGCGCCCGGACGCGCGGCCGCCTCGCGATACACCGCGAGGACCTCGTCCGGGAAGCGGCTCGCGTCGACCGCCGAGCGGCGGATCGCGCCGCCGATGGCGGCGGCGCCGCGCGCCCCCAAGAGCGCCTCGGGGAGCCACGGGAGCTGGAAGAAGAAGATGTACCAGGAGCGCCGGAGCTGGCTCCAGCGCCGCATCGACCTCTGCATCGCCCGCGGGTGGGGTACGTTCATGATCACGAGCCGCGCGAGCGGCCGCAGCGGCCGCATCGCAAACATCCAGGCGATGGCGGCACCCCAGTCGTGTCCGACGAGCAGCGTCTCGCGCGCCCCGGACGCGTCGATCAACCCCGCCACGTCCTCCTCGAGTCGCTCGATCGCGTAGTCCCGGAGCCTCGGCGGCCGATCGGTCTCGCCGTAGCCGCGCAGATCGGGCGCCCAGACGCGGTAGCCGAGCCGCGCGAGCAGCGGCAGCTGATGGCGCCACGAGTACCAGGTCTCGGGGAAGCCGTGCAGGAGCAGCGCCAGCCGCTCTCCGTGACCGGCCTCCGCCACGTGGAAGCGAAGCCCGTTGGCTTCGATGAACACGTGATGGATCGCGGTCTCGCCCGGCACGCGGCGAGCTTAGCACCGCGCCGCAGCGGACCTCTCGGGGTCGAGCCAGCGGCGCTTCGCGTCGAGTCCGCCGGCGTATCCGGTGAGCCCGAACGCGATGGCCCGCAGGCTCCGAGCGTCGGCGTCGCGGCGACCCGGCCGCCGCCCGACGGGTCGCGATGCGCGCCCGCGGCGAGACCGACGCGCAGCGCCCCCGCGCGGGCGCCTGAACGAACGCCTCCGGCGCGGTACCTTCCCGGGTCACGCGCGGTCGCTTGCGCACGCGCCGTGGAGGAGAGATGCGTTCCCGGGTTGCGCGCCGTCTGCTCGGTCTCGTCGCGGCCGCGAGCGGCCTCTCGGCGCCGGCGGCGGCCGAGGAGGTGCTGCTGGACGGCATCGCGGCGCAGGTGGGCAACGACGTCGTGCTCGTCTCCGAGGTCACGCAGATCACGTCCCCGATGGAAGCCCGCTTGCGGGAGGCGGGCGCGCCCAGCTCCGAGATCGAGCGGGTGCGGGCGCAGGTGCTCGATCGGCTCGTCGAGCGGCGCCTCCTCGAGCAGCTCGTGCGCCGCGTCGAGATCGATGCCTCGGAGCCGGAGATCGATGCGGCGATCGCGCGGATCGCCGAAGCCAACGGCCTCACGCTCGAGGAGCTCCGGCAGAGCGTCGAAGCCCAGGGCCTCGACTACGCGAGCTATCGCGATCAGATCCGGGGCGAGATCCAGCGCACGAAGGTGTTGAACGGCGTGATCGGCGCCCAGGTGCACGTCGAGGAGAAGGACCTGCGCGCGCTCTACGCCGAGCGCTTCGACGATCAGCCCGACGCGGGCGAGGAGGTCCACCTGCGACACATCGTCGTGTCGTTCCGCGGCACCGAGGCGGCGGACGTCGCGGCGGCGCGGGAGACGGCGGACGCGGCGCTCGCGCGGATCCGCGCCGGCGAGCCGTTCGCAGCGGTCGCGAGCGAGGTGTCGGACGCGAGCCCCGCGACGGGGGGCGACGTCGGCTGGGTGCACGTGGACGCCCTGGCGTCCTGGATGGCTCCCACCGTCCGCGCTCTCGCGCCGGGCGAGACCAGCGATCTGCTCCGCACGCGCTTCGGCTACAACCTGCTCCATCTCGTCGACCGGCGTACGTTTCGCAAGCCCGACTTCGAGGAGGTGGAGGACGCGCTCTACCAGGAGGCGTACTCGCGGCAGCTCGAGGCGAAGTACGAGGAGTGGATCGAGAAGCTGCGCGCGCAGACCTACATCGAGATCAAGGAGACGATCGCGGCGGCGCCCGCGCCTCGGTCACGGCCGAGCGGCGAACCGGAGGACGCCGCCGCGACCGGGGGTCCGTGACGACGGAAGCCCCGACCCGCCGCAGCATCGTCGTTCGCCAGGCGCGAGAGCACAACCTCAAGGGGATCGACGTACGCATCCCGCGCGACCGGCTCGTCGTGATCACGGGCCTGTCGGGGTCCGGCAAGTCGTCGCTCGCGTTCGACACGATCTACGCCGAGGGTCAGCGCCGCTACGTCGAGTCGCTCTCGGCGTACGCGCGCCAGTTCCTCGAGCAGCGGGGCAAGCCCGACGTGGAGTCCATCGAGGGCCTGTCGCCGGCCATCTCGATCGAGCAGAAGACCGTCAGCCGCAACCCGCGTTCGACGGTCGGCACCACCACCGAGATCTCCGACTACCTGCGG
>CP070734.1:1077100-1082168 GCA_020347605.1 Deltaproteobacteria bacterium
CGGGGACGCCGGCCTCGGCGGCCAGCTGCGCGCGGGTGAGCGTGCGGGCGCCGACGCTCTGCTCGACCAGCGCCGAGAGCAGCGACCCGCTGCGGTCCGCGGCCGTCCCGGGCTCCCCGAGGACCCGCTGGATCTGCGCGAGGGTGAAGCCCTGCTGCTGGAGACCCCGGATCCGACGCAGGCGCTCCAGGTGGGCGTCGCCGTAGAGCGCCACGCGGCCGCGGCGGGCCGGCGGCGCGAGCAGGCCGCGCCCCTGGTAGAACCGAACCGTGTCCACCGTGACGCCCGCCGCCGCGGCGAGCTGCTCCACCCGATAATCCATGCGAGAACTCTAATAGTGATCACTCGAACTGTCCACAGGGCGCGGGCGGGCCTGGAGGCCCGGGCTGCGGGCCGGGGCCTCAGCCGAGCTGGCGCTCGACGGCTGCGCAGAAGTCGGTGGTGCTGGCGTTGCCGCCCTGGTCGCGCGTCCGCACGCGGCCCTCCGCGTAGACCCGCTCGATGGCGCCCGAGAGCCGCTGCGCGGCCGCCTCGAAGCCCAGGTACTCGAGCAGGAGCGCGGCCGAGAGCAGCGTCGCCGTCGGGTTGATCGCGTTCTGGCCCGCCAGGTCGGGAGCCGTGCCGTGCGCGGACTCGAAGTAGGCGTAGCCGTCGCCGTAGCAGCCGCTCGGCGCCACGCCGAGCCCGCCGATCACGCCGCCCGCCAGGTCCGACAGGATGTCGCCGTAGAGGTTCGGGAGCACGACCACGTCGAACCGCTGCGGCTCGGTGACGAGCCGCTGCGCGAAGTCGTCGACGATGAAGCTCTCGAACGCGACGTCGGGATACCCGCGCGCCATGGCCGAGACGCGCTCCCGGAACAAGCCGTCGCTGCGCGGCAGCATGTTGTGCTTCGTCGCGCAGGTCACGCGGCCCGGCCGGCCGCGCCGCGCGCGCCGCCGCGCCAGCTCGAAGGCGAAGCGGGCGACGCGGTCGGTGCCCGCCTCGCTGATCACCTTCAGCGCGAAGCGCCCCGGCGCGAGGTCCGCGATCGGGCGGCGCGCGGTCGCGCTCTCGAGGCGCAGCGCGGCCAGCGTCTCGAGGTCTCCCTCGACGCCCACGTAGAGATCCTCGAGGTTCTCGCGCACGATCGCGAGATCGACGCCCTCGGGGCGCGCGAGCGGGCTCCGGTAGCCCGCGAGGTAGCGCGCCGGACGCAGATTTGCGTAGGTCTTTTTGCCCCAGCGCAGGTAGAGGAGCGCCGCCACGCTCCTGCCGCTGGTGGCCCCGAACAGGGTGGCGTCGGAGGCGTCGATCGCCGCACGCGCCGCGTCCGGAAAGGCGGAGCCGCACGCGTCGATCCCGCGCTGCCCCACCGGCGGATGGATCCACTCGATGTCCAGACCCAGGCGTTCGAGCAGCGCCACGCTGGGTCGGACCGCCTCCGGCGCGGCATCCTCGCCTTCGATCACCACGACGCGCTTGCGCGTCACGCGCGCCCCGTGGCGCCGGCCGCGGCGCGGCGGCGCTGAAGGACCTCGAGGAGTCCGCCCGCCTCGAGGATCGCGAGCATCTGGTCGGTGTAGGGCGGCGCCTCGAGCTCGGTGCCGCGCGTGTGGTTCACGACGCGTCCGCTGCGCACGTCGAACTCGAGATCGTCGCCCTCCGCGCAGGCCGCGTGGATGCCGGGGCAGGCCAGCTGCGGGAACGCCATGGCGATGCCGTTGCGGAAGTAGATGCGCCCGAAGCTCTCGGCGACGACGCCGCCCACGCCGAGCCGCTTCAGGTTCTCCGGCGCGTGTTCGCGGCTCGAGCCACACCCCCAGTTGCGTCCGGCCACGATCACGTCGCCGGGCTTCACGTCGCGCGCGAACTCGGGGCGGATCTGCAGCACGTGCCGGCGCCGCTCCTCGAAGGGCAGCGAGATCGTGTTCCACGGCGCCATCGCGTCCGTGTCGACGTCGTCCCCGAACCGCCAGACGCGTCCGCGCACGCGGGTGCTCACGGCGAACCCCAGAACTCGCGCGGGTCCACGATCTCGCCCGCGACCGCGGCGGCTGCGACACTGGCGGGTGACGCGAGGTAGATATCGGCCTCCGGGCTGCCCATCCGGCCGCGAAAGTTCCGATTCGTCGACGACAGGCACACCTCGCCGGGCCCCACGACCCCGTTGTGGCCGCCCGGACAGGCGCCACAGCCCGACGCCGTGATGTGGGCCCCGGCTTCGAGCAGGATCTCCGTGTAGCCGGCGCGGGTCGCGTCGAGGTACACCTGGTGCGAGGCGGGCGTGACGATCAGGCGGGTGCGGTCGCACACGGCGCGGCCCCGCAGAATGCGCGCGGCGACGGCCAGGTCCTCGAGGCGCGCGTTGGTGCACGAGCCCAGGAACGCCTGGTGCACGCGCACGCCGCGGACCTCCGAGACGGGCTTCACGTTGCCGGGGTTGCTGGGGCAGGCGATCTGCGGCTCGAGTCCGCCGACGTGTACGCGGTGGACGGCTTCGTAGCGCGCGTCCGCGTCGGGGCCGAAGCGGGGCACGTCCCCGCCGACGCGCGGCGCCAGGTACTCCCGCGTCCGCTCGTCCGCCGCGAAGAAGGCGAACTTCGCGCCGAGCTCGGCACCCATGTTCGCCAGCGTCATGCGGCTCGCGATGGTCATGCGCTCCGCGGCCTCGCCCGCGTACTCGATGGCGCGGTACTGCGCGACGTCGGTCCCGAAGGCGCCCGTCAGGTACAGCATCACGTCCTTCGACATCACGCCGGGCTGGAGCTCGCCGTCGAGCTCGAAGCGAATCGTGGGCGGTACGCGCAGCCACAGCTCGCCGGTCGCCAGCACGTACGTCATCTCCGTCAGGCCGATGCCGTTGCCCGCCGCGCCCAGCGCGCCGTACGTCGTGCTGTGGGAGTCGCTGCCGAAGACGAGCTGGCCCGGGAGGATGTGGCCCCGCTCGGTCAGGACCTGATGGCAGATGCCGGCGTGTCCCAGGAAATGACGGATCGCGAAGCGCTCGGACAGCTCGCGCGCCAGCGCGTGTCCGCGCGCCATCTGCTCGGTCGGAGCGGGGAAGTAGTGATCCAGGATCACCAGCACGCGCTCGGGATCGAACACCGACTCGATGCCCAGCTTCAGGAGCTTGAGCGCGCAGATCGTGAAGGCCTCGTGGGCCATCACGCGGTCGGCCTTCGCCGTGACGTACGCGCCGGGCGTCACGGCGTCCCGCCCCGACGCACGGGCGAGCACCTTCTCGGCCATCGTCATGCCCATGCCGCCGCCTCCGCCCGCATTCTACGCGAGGCGCGCAGGACCCGGTGGTGCGCCCGGGCTCGAACGAGGCGCCGGCACGCACGCGGAGGGAACGTCTGCGGCGCCTCGGCGCGCAGGCCTCGCTACGTTCCGCGCGCATGAGGCAGCTCTACCTGGTGCGCCACGCGAAGGCCGCTGCGGATCGGGGCGTCGACGACCACGACCGGCCCCTGGCCGCGAGCGGCCGCGCGGCCGCGACGCGCGTGGGCGCACAGTTGGCGCAGCTCGGCGTGCGGCCCTCGCTGATCCTGTGCTCCTCGTCGCGCCGCACGGTCGAGACCCTCGAGCGGCTGCGAGCCGAGCTAGCGGTCGAACCCGCCGTGTCGATCGAACGCGAGCTGTACCTGGCGTCCGCCGCAGCGCTGCTCGCGCGCGTGGCACGCGTCGACGCGCGCGAGCCGGCGGTGCTGCTGCTCGGCCACAATCCCGGCATCGCGGACGTCGCGCGCGCGCTCGTCGGCACGGGTGAGCGCAGCGCGATCGCGCGGCTCGCGGCGCAGTTCCCGCCGGGGGCCTGCGCCGCGCTTCGCTTCGAGGTCGCGAGCTGGCGGGGGCTGTCTCCGGGTGTGGGCACGCTGACCGGCTTCGCGGCCCCGCAGGACCTCTCCTAGACCCGCCCGGAGCGGCGCGCCGATCGCGCTCAATCGCGCCCGCGCTCCTGCCGATCTGTCTCGGTTACCGCCTCCGCAGGCCCGCTGCGCCGGCCGAAACGCCATGGACCTCCCGACGATCTTCACACAACTGTCCCAGCTCGATCCGACGCCTCTGCTGCTCGCGATCCTGGTGGGTGGCGCCATCGGCCTCGAGCGCGAGTCGCACGGGCGTCCCGCGGGCCTGCGCACCCACATCATGGTGTGCCTCTCGTCTGCGCTCCTGATCCGGGCCTCGCAGCTCCTGCCGGCGGGCGCCGAGGCGACGACGCTGGTCGAGCGCATCGTCTACGACCCCAACCGGATCGGCGCCGGCATCGTCACCGGCATCGGCTTCCTGGGCGCGGCCGCGGTGATCCGCTCGGGCGACATCGTGCGCGGCATCACGACGGGGTCCTGCGTGTGGGCGGTGGCCGTGCTGGGCATCGTGATCGGCCAGGGCGAGTACGGCCTGGCGCTGTCGGGAGCGGGCATCATGCTGGTCGTGCTCATCGCGCTCGACCGGATGTTCCGCTGGGTGACGCCGATCATCTACCGGCGGCTGATCGTGCGCGGCCCGCCGTCGCAGCTCGTACCCGTGAGCCGCGAGCTGCTGGCGCTGCTGCGCGAACGTCGGATCAGCGTTCAGGACCTGTCCGGGCGCCTGGGCATCGGCTCGGCGCCCTTCGAGCTGGAGCTCCGGATCCGCTGCCGCGGCCAACTCCAGGCGCCCGAGGTGCTCGAGAGCATTCTCGAGCTCGACGGCGTGGTGAGCGCCGAGTGGAGCCACCTGTCGATCCGCTGATCGCACGCCGCGCTCCGCCGCGCAATCCCTCCGAACCGAGACGTGCTTGACCCGCGTGCCCGCCGGCTGTCATCCTTGCGCGCCGTCGCCAACGACGTCGGCCCCAACCTCGATCGGAGGACGAAGCATGACGGCCTTCTTGACGCCTCACGGGGATCGCATCTACGCGTTGCTGCGCATCGTGGTGGGGTTCCTGTTCCTGTGCCACGGCGCCCAGAAGCTGTTCGGGCTGTTCGGCGGAGGACCCGCGGAGATGAGCGCGCTGCTCTGGATCGCGGGGATCGTCGAGTTCGTGGGCGGCGCGCTCGTGGCGGTCGGCCTGTTCGCGAACTGGGCCGCCTTCCTGTGCAGC
>CP070734.1:1082268-1087201 GCA_020347605.1 Deltaproteobacteria bacterium
AACGCCAGCAGCCAGGCCGCGGTGGCGTTGATCGTCATGGAGGTGTTCATGCGGTCGAGCGGGATCTCCTCGAACAGTCGCTCCATGTCGGCGATGTGCGAGATCGGCACGCCCACCTTGCCCACCTCGCCGCGCGCCAGCGGGTGGTCCGAGTCGTAGCCGGTCTGGGTGGGCAGGTCGAAGGCGACCGAGAGCCCGGTCTGGCCCTTGGTCAGGTTGGTGCGGTAGAGCGCGTTGCTCGCGGCGGCCGACGTGTGCCCCGAGTACGTGCGCATCCGCCAGGGTCGCTCGCGCCGGACCTCGGACATCGCGAATCCTCACGGCAAGTGTTCAAAAACGTTAACGAAATCGGTCTCGTCCGGCAATCGGCGCGGGCCGGGTCGAGGTCGCCGACTCGGGTATCCTACCGCGCCGTGACCGAGTTCTTCTTCCGCCTCACGCCCGACTGGGTGTTGCGCGCCGTCGAGGCCGGGGGCTTCGAGCCGACCGGCCACTGCAGTGCCCTGAACAGCCTCGAGAACCGCGTCTACGACCTGCGGCTCACCGACGGCTCGCACGTGGTGGCGAAGTTCTACCGGCCCGCGCGCTGGACGCGCGCCGCCATCCTCGAGGAGCACCGCTTCCTGTTCGACCTGCGCGAGGCCGAGATCCCCGTGTGTGCCCCCATCGTGTTTCCGGACGGCGACACGCTGCACGAGGTGGAGGGCATCTTCTACGCGGTGTGGCCGCGCACCGGCGGCCGCGCACCCGACGAGCTCCTCGACGAGCAGGTGTCGGTGCTGGGCCGGCTGGTCGCCCGGATCCACAACGTGGGCGCGGCGCGCGGCATGGAATCGCGCCCGCAGCTCTCGTCGCACAGCCATGGTCTCGCGCCGCTCGAGGCGCTCGAAGCGCTCGACGCGCTGCCGCCGCAGTGCCGGCGCCGCTACCGGGCGGCCGTGGAGCAGGTGGTCTCCATCTATGACGAGCTCTCCGACGGCGTGCCGGTGCACCGGATCCACGGCGACTGCCACCTCGGCAACCTGCTGCACGGGCGGGAGGGCTACTTCTTCCTCGACTTCGACGACTGCCGCGTCGGTCCGGCCGTGCAGGACGTATGGATGCTGATCCCGGGCCGCGACGCCGAGGCCGCCCGCCAGCGCGACGTGCTGATCGACGCCTACCGCCAGTTCCGAGACTTCGAGCCCCGCTGGCTCGGACTCGTCGAGCCGCTGCGCGCCTTGCGCTTCGTCCACTACGCCGCCTGGATCGCGCGGCGTTTCGAGGATCCGGCGTTTCCCGACGCGTTCCCCCACTTCGGCACCGTGGACTACTGGGAGCGCGAGACGCAGGACCTCGAAGACCAGCTGGCGCGGATCGAGCGCGGCGCGGCGCAGCCCACCGGCACGGGCGAGGCCCGCGTTCGCGAAGAGGAGGAGGTCCTCACCAACAAGGATTTCTTCTGGGACCTCGAGGATTGCTGAGCGCGATCGATCACGTGGTCGTGGCGGTCCACGACCTGCCGCGCGCCGCGGCGCGCTACGCGGCGCTGCTGGGTCGCGCGCCGTCCTGGCAGGGCGAGCACCCGGCGCTCGGCACCGCGAACTGTCTGTTCCGGCTCGACAACAGCTATCTCGAGCTGCTCGCCGCGCGCGCCGGCGATGTGCCCGCCGGGAGCGTCGGGCGCCGCATCCGCGAGGCGCCGGAGGGCGTCTTCGCGCTGGCCTTTGCGACCGCGGATGCGGCGGCGCTGGCGGCGGACCTGCGCGCGCGCGGGGTCGCGGCGTCGGAGCCGGTGGACGGGGAGGGGCGGGAGTCGGCGCGCGGTGCGCGGCGGCAGTGGCGCAGCGTGTTCCTGCCCGAGCGCGCCACGCGCGGCCTGCGGCTCTTCGCGATCGAGCACCGCTCGCCCGCCGAAGCCCTGCCGCCCGCGGGTCACGCCGCCGAGCCGGAGGCGGAGGTGACCGGGCTCGATCACGTGGTGGTCGCGAGTCCGGACGTCGAGGCATCGGCCGCGCTGTACGGCGCGCGGCTCGGCCTGCGTCTCGCGCTGGACCGCAGCGATGCCGAGCGCGGCCTGCGCCTGCTCTTCTTCCGGATCGGCGGCGTCACGCTCGAGGTCGTGGGCCGGCTCGACGCGCCGCCGGACGCGAGCGCGCCCGACCGCTTCTTCGGCCTCGCCTACCGCGTGGCGAACGCGGACGCGGCCCGGCGACGGCTCGTCGCCGCGGGCTTCGACGTCTCTCCGGTGCGCGCGGGCCGCAAGCCGGGTACGCGCGTGTGTACGGTGCGGCGGGATACGTGCGGCGTGCCCACGCTCGTGATCGAGCCGCGCGCGCAGGAACGCGCTAGCTTCGAAGCATGAGTCTCGCCGCTCCCGCGAGCCCGCCCGAAGAGCTCCCGGAAGACCTCGAGGAGGCCATTCTCGAGCTCAAGGCGGAGCGCAACGCGGTGCTCCTCGCCCACTACTACCAGGAGTCCGAGATCCAGGATCTGGCCGATGCGGTCGGCGATTCGCTCGGCCTGGCGCGCGCGGCGCAGAAGGTCGACAAGGACGTCATCGCGTTCTGCGGCGTCCACTTCATGGCCGAGACGGCGAAGATCCTGAATCCGGAGCGCACGGTCGTGATTCCGGACATGGAAGCCGGCTGCTCGCTCGCGGACGGCTGCCCGGCCGACGCGTTCCGCGCGTTCAAGGCGCAGCACCCGGACGCGGCCGTGGTCAGCTACATCAACACGTCCGCCGAGGTGAAGGCGCTCTCGGACCTGATCTGCACCTCGTCGAACGCGGTGCAGATGGTCGAGCACTTCAAGGGCCGGCCGCTGATCTTCGCGCCCGACCGCCATCTCGGGCGCTTCGTCGCCCAGAAGGCCAACCGCCCCGACCTGATCCTGTGGCCGGGCGCGTGCGTGGTGCACGAGCAGTTCAGCGCCAAGGGTCTGGCGCAGCTCAAGGTGCGCCACCCGGAGGCCGAGGTGCTCGCGCATCCCGAGTGCGAGGAGGCCGTGCTGGCGCAGGCCGACTTCGTCGCCTCGACCACCGGCATCATCGACCGCGCCGTCGAGTCGCCGGCGCCGACCCTCATCATCGCGACCGAGGAAGGCGTCTTCCACCAGATCCGCAAGCGCGTGCCGGAGAAGGAGCTGATCCAGGCGCCGGGGCAGGACGAGAGCTGCTCGTGCAACCAGTGTCCCTACATGCGCCTCAACACGCTCGAGAAGCTCTACCTGTGCCTGCGGGATCTCGAGCCCGAGGTGACCGTGCCGGAAGACGTCCGGCTCGCCGCGCTGCGCCCGATCGAGAAGATGCTCGAGCTGTCGGCCTGACGCGCGCGGGTCGGCGCGCTCCCCCCTGCGCGGAGCTCGGCGTCAGTAGGCCCGCTCGCGCCGCGCACCCACGACGCGCGAGCCGTTGGGCCGATCGTAGAGCGCGCGCAGCGTGTTGCGGTCGCGTTCGCTGAGGCCGCCGCGCTGCTGAGCCAGCGCTCCGTACATCACGTCGGAGGGCTCCGGGGAGTGGCCGCCGAGGCCCAGCGCGTGCCCCATTTCGTGCAACACCGTCAGGTAGAGCAGCTCGAGGCTCACGTCGCTGCCGTCGTAGTGCCGGGCCGTCACGAGCACGGTCGCGACGCCGAAGCGGCGCTGCCGCGGCGAAATGTCGTACACGCAGTGCGCCACGAACCACTTTCCGGTCGGGCGCTCCTCCCAGCGAAACGGGATGTCCGCCGCACCCGGATCGTCCACGAACTCGAAGCTCGGGACACCCGGGGCGGCGAGATCCGCCCAATCGGTCACGCCGTCGCGCACGACCTCGAAGATCGCCTCCGGGTCGTCGAACATCCCCTGCGGCGGACGCGGCAGGTAGACCTGCAGGGGCATCTCGTGGTCCTGCCAGCGCAAGAGCACGCTCTCGTTGAGCAGGCGAAAGGCGACGTGCCGAAGGTAGTTGTCGCGGGGTCCGGCGTTCGCGCCGGCGCCGGCCCCCGCGCACCCGGCCACCAGGGCCGCTGCGAGCGCCGCCCGTGCGGCTGCGGGCATTCGCACGGACCCATTCTACACGCGAACGGCGCGGGTCGGGGAGGGTGTGTCGTGGGGCGGGATCGGGCGCGGCGCGCGTCAGGCTTCGTAGAGCTTGCGCACGCGCAGGGCGCCGTCGGGCGCCGCCTCGACGCAGAGGTCGCAGAGCACGCACTCGTCGAGGTTCTCGTCGACGATGCGCAGCGCGCCGTCGTCCCGCTGCGCGAAGATGTTGACGGGGCACACCTCGACCAGCTTGGCGGCGACCGCCCGGTCCGAAGCCGCCCGCTCGTCCACCTCGACGTCGATGAAGAGCCCGGGCATCGCGGCTAGCTCGCCTCCCCCAGGCGCTGCTTCAGCAGGGCCGGAATGTCCTCGATGCGCTCGGCCACGGAGATTCCGGACGCCCGCATGCGCTCGATCTTGTCGGCCGTCGTGTCGGCGCGCCCCTCGACGATCGTGCCGGCGTGGCCGAAGCGCATGCCGGGCATCTCGTCCATGAAGCGGCCCGCCATGAACGCGACGATCGGCAGGCGCGAGTCGTTCTCCCGCACCCAGTCGGCGAGCTCCGCCTCCATCCGACCGCCCGGCTCGGAGTAGATGGCGATGGCCCGCGTCTCGGGATCCGCCTCGAACAGCGGCATCAGCTCGGCGTAGCTCGAGCCGATCACGGCGTCACCGCCGATCGAGACCGCGGTGGACTGCCCGAGCCCGGCGGCCGTGAGCGTGTTGGCGATCTCGGTCGTCATCCCACCCGAGCGCGACATGATGCCCACCGCGCCCCGGCTGTAGGCCTTGCGCGTGTTGACGGCGGGTCCGCCGATGCCCCCCATCTTCGCCTCGTCGGGCGCGATGATGCCGAGGCAGTTGGGTCCGATGATGCGCGCGCCGCGCAGGTTCGCGAGCTCGACCATCTGCGCGACCTCGCGGCGGGGGA
>CP070734.1:1087301-1092227 GCA_020347605.1 Deltaproteobacteria bacterium
CACGGTGGGGCTCAGCACCACGAGGCCCAGGGAGAGCAGCACCAGCGCGGTGATGAGCTGGTGCGCGTTCAGGTAGTCGCGCGGTTGGAGCAGCAGCCAGACCGGCAGCACCGACGCCACGAACGAATAGAGGAGCAGGAACCACACCCAGCTCGTCACGGAGATCTGTTTGACGAACGGAAACGCGTCGGCGAACGCGTTGCCGAAGAAGATGGACGCCACCAGGACCGCGTAGCCGATCAGCGACGGCCAGAAGAATCCGAGCCCCCGTCGGTAACAGCTCCAGCCCAGCAGGAGGGCGACCGCGATCTGGATCTGGATCGGGAAGATCGAGCCGGGGTTGGAGACGAAGAGGGTGGCGATGATGAAGGCGAAGACGGCCAGCACGATCCAGATCAGCAGCGAGATGATGATCAGGAACAGGGTGCGGACGCGCGGGCTGATCACCTCGCCCGCGATCTCCCCGATCGAGTGGCCCTTGTGGCGCAGACTGATCACCAGAGCGGAAAAGTCGTGGACCGCGCCCATGAACACGGTTCCCAACGCCACCCAGAGCAGCGCGGGCAGCCAGCCCCAGATGACGGCGATGGCGGGGCCCACGATCGGCGCCGCACCCGCGATGGAGGTGTAGTGATGGCCCCAGAGGACGTGCTTCGGCGTGGGGACGTAGTCGATGTCGTCGCGAAGCTCGACCGACGGCACCGGCTCGTCCGGCGCGAGTCCGAACACGCGCCGGGCCAGGAAGCGCGCGTAGTAGCGGTAGCCCAGCGCGAAGAACGCGAAGGTCATGAAGGCCAGCAGGGCGGCATTCACGGCGAGATCCTCCGTTTCCGGGACAAGGCCGTCGGCGCGTCGCCGAGTCTCGATGCGAGCGAGCCCAGCACGCCCGCCGTCACGGCAGTTCCGGAGCGTAGACCAGGGGCCCGGCGGGGCCGAGTTCCAGGCCGATGCCCATCCACACGAGCAGCAGCACGGCCCACGCCGCGGTGAACGCGATCGAGTAGGGCAGCATCAGCGCCACCAGCGTGCCGACGCCCGCTTCGGGCGCGTAGCGCCGCATGAACACCAGGATGATCACGAGGTACGGATTGAGCGGGGTCACCACGTTCGAGACGGAGTCTCCGACGCGATAGGCCGCCTGGGTGAGCTCCGGGCTGATGCCGACCTGCATGAACATGGGCACGAAGACCGGCGCGAAGAAGGCGTACTTGGCGGAGGCCGAGCCGATGAAGAGGTTGCCGACCGCCACGACGAGCACGAACGCGAGGATCAAGAGGGGCGCGGGCAGCGCCGCGCGCGACAGCAACTGCCCCCCGGCGATGGCCAGCATCTCGCCGAGCCCCGAGTAGCGGAAGTACTCGATGAACTGCGCCGCGAAGAAGGCGAGCACGATGTACGGACCCATCCCCGCCATGGTGTCGCCGAGGGTCCGCGCGACGTCGCGGTCGCTCCGCAGCGAGCCCGTCGCGACTCCGTAGACGAGGCCCGGCACGAAGAATCCCAGGAAGAGAAGGGCGATGATCGCCTCGATCCAGCGGTCGAAGTGCACGCCCGCGCCGTAGAGCGGCGCGCCCGGGACCCCGACCGCCGCGCCGACGGCGGTCGCCACGATCCCCGCGGCGGCCAGCGCGGCGAGCAGGCCCCGGCGTTCGGCCGACGTGAGCGGCTCGGGGCCCCCGGCGCGACGCTGCGCCGTCGCCGGCTGCGCCGCGCCGAAGCGCGGCTCGACGATTCGGGCCGTGACGCCCCAGCCGACGCCCGTCAACAACAGCGTCGACGCGATCATGAACCACCAGTTGGCGGTCGCGGCGACCTCGTAGCGCGCGTCCAGGATGCGCGCACCGGCCTGGCTGAAGCCCGCCAGCAGCGGATCGACCGCGGTGATGAGCAGGTTGGCCGAGAAGCCGGCCGACACGCCCGCGAACACCGCAGCCAGGCCGACGAGCGGCGAGCGCCCCACCGCCTTGTACAGGGCGGCGGCGACCGGCGGCAGGACGACGTAGCCCGCGTCGAGCCCGAGTGACGACATCACGCCCACGAAGAAGACGGTCGGCGTGAGCAGCGGCGCGGGCACGGCGAGCAGCGTGGCCTTGAGCAGCGCGCCCACGAAGCCGGTCCGCTCGGCGAGGCCGATGCCGAGCATGCCCACCAGCACGATGCCCAGAGGCGGAAACTGGATGAAGTTCGAGACCATGTTG
Source organism: Deltaproteobacteria bacterium (assembly GCA_020347605.1). Lineage (GTDB taxonomy): Bacteria > Myxococcota_A > UBA9160 > UBA9160. The sequence continues at coordinate 1,089,500 of CP070734.1, forward strand.
CGGAGTGCCCAGAAGACGCCGTCCGCGGAGAGCAGCGAGGTGGCGCGCAGCGAGACGCGCGAAAGCTCGCGCCGGATCTCGCCGGTCGCCGGGTCGGTCAGCGCCGCGCTGACCGGCGCGCCGGTCGCGGGGTCTACGACCGGCGCGCCGCGCGCGTCGAGGACCGGAGCGCGCATGTCGCGGGCGATCGTCTTTTCCACCGTCCACCCGAGGCTCGCGGCGAGCTGCGACGCCAGCATCACGGTGAGCGCGCCGGCGAGGAACAGCGTGGACGGGTCCGGGAGCCGGTTGCCGATGCGCTCCACCCATTCGAGCACACCGCCCGGCCCGGCCGGCGCCGCCGGGCTCACGCGCGGCCCCCCGTGCCCACGTGCGTGGCCGCGCCGCCGCGCGGCTCGGGATCCCTGCGACGGCGCCAGAGGCCGGCGACGGCCAGCACTCCGAACGCGCCGGCGGCGTCGAGACCGACGTCCCACGTCGAGCCCGTGCGGGCCTCCGCGAAGGCCTGGTGGGTCTCGTCGGCGATGGACACGGTGAGCGCGAGTGCGAACGCCAGCGCGGCCGAACGCAGCCAGGACGTCTCGGCCGACAGGCGCAGCGCGCGCAGGGCGAGCAGCGCCAGCACGGCGTACTCGGCGACGTGTGCCGTCTTTCGCACGGCGCCGTGCAGCGCCTCGAGCGTGGACTCCGAGATCGACGGCAAGAGCCAGCGCATGAGCGGCCCGAGGAAGCGAGAGGTCGCGCTGGCGGAGAACTCGTTTCCAGACAGCGTCCAGACCAGCGCGGTCCACAGCGCGACCAGTAGCCACGCCAGCAGCACCTGCCGATCCACCTGCATCCGGGCCGCCCCCCCTACGTGCGGAGGCCCATCGTAGCCGCGCCGGCCGCGGCCGTCGCGCGGGCGCGGTCGGGCGGCGCGACGGGGTCGACCCCGCTTCGCGGCTGCCGGAGGCGAGCGGTAGAATCGCGCGATGCAAACGCGGGTGATCGGACTCGTCTACGATCTGCTCGGAACCCATCCGCGCCGCGACGGCGATCCGCCGGACGCGGACGCCGAGTACGAGCCGGAATCGACGGTCGCGACGCTCGAGGCCGCCATCGCGCGGCTCGGGCACCGGTCGCGGCGCATCGGAAATCCGCACGCGCTCCTGGCCGGGGCGGGCAAGGGCGAGCTGCCGGCGCTGGACGCCGCGCTGTGCATCGCGGAGGGCTACGGCTCGCGCAATCGCGAGGCCTGGGCCCCGATCCTGCTCGACATGCTGGGCATCCCCGCGCTCGGGTCGGATGCCCTGACGCTGTCGCTGAGTCTCGACAAGCTCTGGACCAAGAACGTCGTCGCGGCGGCGGGCGTCCCGGTCGCGCCGCACGCGGTCGCGCGGTCGGCGGCGGCGGTCCGCGAGCTGGCGCTGCCCGCGCCCTTTCCGCTGTTCGTGAAACCGCGGTGGGAGGGAACCGCCAAGGGCATCGGCCTCAGCTCGCGCGTCGAAGATCGCGCCGCGCTGGAGCGCGAGGTGGCCCGCGTGGTGGAGCGCTACCGCCAGCCCGCCCTGATCGAAGCGTTCGTGGGGGGGCCCGAATACACGGTCACCGTGGTCGGCAACGATCCGCCGCGGGCGCTGCCCGTGCTCCAGCGCGCACTCGAGGCCTCCTCGCGGATCGGACTCCATGCGCTCGAGAGCGCGACGCCGCCCGCTGCCGGGTTCGACCACTGCGTACCCGGGACGCTCGAACCGGCGCTCGAGGATGCGCTCGTCGGCCTGGCGCTGCGCGCCTACGACGCGCTGTGTTGCCTCGACTTCGCGCGCGCGGACTTCCGGATCGACGCGGACGGCCGTCCCCGGTTTCTCGAGATCAACCCGCTCCCCACCTTCGCGCGGGACGGCTCGTTCGGCGTGCTGGCCGAGCTCGCGGGTCGCCCGCTCGAGGCGTTGCTGGCGGAGGTGTTCGAGGCGGGCTTGCGGCGGCTCGGACTCGCGCCGTGAGCGTTGCCGCGGTCCCGGTTCCCGAGGGCGTTGCGCCCGAGCGCTGGCGCGACTGGACCTGGCAGATGCGAAACCGCATCACCGACGTCGCCGGCCTGGCGCGGGTCGTGGGCGTCACCGCCGAGGAACGCGCGGCGATCGACGCGCTCGCGGCGCGCTTCCGCTTCGTGATCACGCCGTACTACGCGGCGCTCATGGACCCGGCCGATCCGGACTGCCCGGTCCGACGCCAGGTCGTGCCGCGCGGCGCGGAGCTCGACGACCCGCTCGGACTCGCCGATCCCCTCCACGAGGTGGCCCACTCGCCCGTCAAGAACGTGATCCGCGTCTACCCGGACCGGATCGCCTTCTGCGTCAACAACGAGTGCGCGCTCTACTGCCGGTTCTGCCTGCGCAAACGCATGGTGGGCGACGAAGACTGGACGATGCGGAAGAGGGAGCTCGAGCGGGGCCTCGACTGGATCCGCCGCACCCCCGAGATCCGCGACGTGCTGCTGACGGGCGGGGACCCGCTGGTCTTCTCGGACGCTCGCCTCGACTGGCTGCTCGGCGAGCTGCGGGCGATCCCGCACGTGGAGATCATCCGGCTGGGAACGCGACTGCCGGTGACGCTTCCCTACCGCGTCACGGAATCGCTGTGCCGGATGCTGGAGCGCCATCACCCGATCTGGGTGAACACGCACTTCAACCACCCGAAGGAGCTCACGGACGACGCCGCCGAAGCCTGCGACCGGCTCACGCGCGCG
>CP070734.1:1092327-1097252 GCA_020347605.1 Deltaproteobacteria bacterium
CGGGCGTATGCGAAGCGCCTCGACGCGCGGCTCGCGATCATCGACAAGCGGCGCGACGGACCGAACGTCGCCGAGGTGATGCACATCGTCGGTGACGTCGACGGTCAGGTCTGCATCATCGTCGACGACATGGTCGACACGGCCGGAACCCTCACCGAGGGCGCGCGCGCGCTCGAGGGCGAGGGCGCCAGCGCCGTCTACGCTGCGATCACGCATCCGGTGCTCTCGGGCCCCGCCATCAAACGCATCGAAGAGTCCCCGCTCCGCGAGCTGGTGGTGACCGACACGATTCCGCTGCGGCCGGACGCGCGCGACTGCAAGAAGGTGTTCGTCGCTTCGACGGCCACCCAGCTCGCCGAGGCGATCCGGCGGATCCACAACGAAGAGAGCGTGAGCTCGCTGTTCGTCTAGCACCGGGAACCCACGAAACGATTCTCGAGGAGACACCGACGTGGCCGATTTCGTTCTTTCCGCGGAGCACCGCGAAGCGACGGGCAAGGGCAGCGCCCGCAAGCTTCGGGCCAGCGGGCGCATTCCCGCCATCGTGTACGGGCGCGACCGCGAGCCGCTGCCGCTCAGCACCGATCCGCGCACCCTCGAACGGCTGATCCAGGAGAGCGACGCGGGACGCAACACGCTGATCGATCTCCACGTCGCGGGCCGCGACGACGTGGTCGTGATCGTCAAGGAGCTTCAGACCGACCCGATCCACGGCGGCCTGCTGCACGCCGACTTCAACGTCGTCGACCTCACGAGCACGATCCAGGTGTCCGTCCCGGTTCATCTGGTCGGCATTCCGACCGGTGTGTCGCAGGGGCTCGGAATCCTCGATCACACGCTGCGCGAGATCGAGGTCGAGTGCCTGCCGCGCGCGATTCCCGACTCCATCGACATCGACGTGTCGGCGCTCGAGATCGACGACTCGATTCACGTGAGGGATCTCGCGGCGCCCGAGGGCACGACGATCCTGTCGGACGGCTCGCTCTCCGTGGTCTCGGTGGTGGCCCCGCGCGCCGTCGAAGAAGAGGCTGCAGCGGCGGAGGCGGAGGCGGAGGCCGAGGGCGTCGAGGCGGAAGCGGCCGCGGAGGCGAAGACCGGCGAAGAGGAGGCCCGGAAGAAGGAAGGCGGCGAGTAGCGCCGCTCCTGGCGTGAAGCTCATCGTCGGTCTCGGAAACCCGGGCAGTCGGTACGCCGCCACGCGTCACAACGCCGGATTCCGCATCGTCGAGCGCTTCGCCGAGAAGAACGGCCTTTCGGTTTCGAGCCGTCGATTCGGCGGCCGCTTCGGTCGCGGGCGCGTGGCCGGAGTCGACGTCGGCGTGCTCGAGCCCGAGACGTACATGAATCTGTCCGGAGACGCAGTGGAGGAAGCGCTGAGCTACCTGCCCGTCGAAGACATCGCCTCCGACCTGCTGATCGTCTCCGACGACACCGACCTGCCCTTCGGGCAGCTGCGCGTGCGACCGGGCGGCGGCGCCGGCGGTCACAAGGGGCTCGCGCACATCATCGCCCGCATCGGACGCAACGATTTTCCCCGACTGCGGTTCGGCGTCGGCCGTGCGCCGAGCCACATGGACACGGCCGACTACGTGCTGCAGGGCTTCTCGAGCGACGAGGCCGATCACCTTCCGGAGCGGCTCGACGAGGCGGTCCGCGCCGTGGAGACCTTCCTCGTCGAGAAGCTCAGCGTCGTCATGAACCGCTTCAACCGCGCGCTCCAGGCGGAACCGGAGTCGGACGCGTGAGCACCAGCGCGACGAGCGCGCGGCCGAAGCGCATGGCGCAGCGCCTGTCCCAGCCCTTCGTGAGCTTCGCGCAGATCGAAACGGCGAGTGCGCTGCTGCTGCTCGCGATGACGGTGGTGGCGCTGACGTGGGCCAATCTCCCGCACTACGGCGAGACCTATCACCATTTCTGGGAGCTGCCGCTCGGGGTTCAGCTGGGATCGTTCGGCATCTCCCTGTCGTTGCACGGCTGGGTGAACGACGCACTGATGGCGATCTTCTTCTTCGTCGTCGGCATGGAGATCAAGCGCGAGCTGGTGGCCGGGGAGCTCGCCTCCCTGCAGCGCGCCATGTTGCCGATCTTCGGGGCCCTGGGCGGCATGGTGGCGCCGGCGCTCATCTACACGAGCTTCCACTTCGGCGGGCCCGCGATGCGCGGCTGGGGCATCCCGATGGCCACCGACATCGCGTTCGCCGTGGCGGCGCTCTCGCTGCTGGGCTCTCGCGTGCCGCCGGGTCTCAAGGTGTTCCTGCTGGCGCTGGCGATCGCGGACGACCTCGGCGCGATCGCCGTGATCGCGATCTTCTACACGAGCGACCTCTCGATCGCCTGGATGGGAACCGCGGCCGCCATCTTCGCCTTCGTCTACGCCATGAATCTGGCGGGCGTTCGCGCGATTCCCGCCTACATCGTCGTGGGCGGGTTCGCCTGGTTCGCGACGCACGAGTCCGGTGTCCACGCCACGGTGGCCGGCGTGATCCTGGGTCTTCTCACCCCAACGGTCACGGACGTTCCGGTGCGCAGCGTGCTGGATCGCACCTTCGAGTCGATCCTGTCCCTGCGCGAGTTCGTCACGCGCAACGACGCGGCACTCGACAACCGCCATCGGCAGGAGCTCCTGCGCCGCCTGAGCGAGAGCCGCGAGATCCTCTCCCCCCTCGACTTCCTGACGCACCGGCTCGAGCCGTGGGTGGGCTTCGTCATCATGCCCATCTTCGCCCTGTCGAACGCCGGCGTGGTGGTGGGCACGGAAATGCTGGCGAGCGAGCGGACCGTCGGGGTCGCCACCGCCGTCGCGCTGGGTCTGCTGATCGGCAAGCCGATCGGCATCACGCTGTTCAGCTACGCGGCGGTGAAGCTTCGCCTGGCGACGCTCCCGAACCACGTCAATTGGACCGTCCTGCTCGCGACCGGACTGCTCGCGGGCATCGGCTTCACCGTCGCGCTCTTCATCACCAGCCTGGCCTTCGAGGATCCGTCCTTCACGGACGGCGCCAAGGTCGGGATCCTGTGCGCGTCGGCCGCGGCCGGCGTGCTGGGCGTGGCGGTGCTGGCGCGCGCCCTCCCGCAGCGCTGAGCGCCGCCGCCGGGCCCGGACGGGCACTCCGAGCCGATTGTCACGACATTTTTCCCAAATTGTCCTGTTAAAAACCGGATGAAATCACGAATATGTCCGGCCTATTGTCAGATTGTATCGTTTTTGTCTTGTAGCTAGACTCCTCGCCCATGGACATCCCGATCCAGCGTGGAGACGGCGGCAGCGCGCCCATCTACCTGCAGATCGCCGACTACCTGCGCGCCGAGATGGAGGCGGGCCGGCTGCGCTCGGGAACCCGGCTCCCGACGATCCGGAGGCTGGCCAGCGAGCTGGCGGTGAACCGCGGCACCGTCTCGCTCGCCTACGAGGAGCTGGCGGCCCGCGGGTTGGTGACCTCCACCGTGGGCCGCGGGACCTTCGTGCGCGCCCCTGCGGCCGCGGAGCCCGTGACACCCGACGCACCGGGCGCCTTCCAGCCCGTCTTCACGGCGCCGGTCGAGCGCCTGATCGACCTCGAGAACGCGCGGCCCCGCTACGCGGCGGATGGCGACGCGATCGCGTTCCACGCGCTGGTGCCCGATCCATCGCTGTATCCCGCGGACGCGTTTCGCCGGGCGCTCAATCGGGTACTGGCGAGCGAGGGTGCGGAGCTGCTGAGCTATGGCGGCCCGCAGGGGCACCGCGGGCTTCGCGAGGCGCTGGCGAAGCGGTTCGCCGCGGCGGGCATGCGTCACTCGGCCGACGAGATCGTGCTGTGCCAGGGTGCCAGCCAGGGCATCGCGCTCGCGATGCGCCTGTTCGCCGAGCGCGGCGACGTGGTGGCGGTCGAGGAGCCCACCTACAGCAACGTGCTCTCGGCGATCGCCTCGCTGGGCCTCAAGACCGCCCCGGTTCCGATGCGCGAGACGGGGCTCGATCTCGCCGCGCTGGAGCACACCCTCGCGCGGCCGGACGTGAAGCTCCTGTACACGATCCCGACCTTCCACAATCCGCTCGGCACATCCACGTCGGTCGAGCATCGGGAGGCCCTGCTCGCGTGCGCGGGGCGACACGGCAAGCCCGTCGTCGAGGACGCCTACGAGATGGACCTCGCCTACAGCGGCCGCGCGCTGCCGCCGCTCGCGGCGCTCGACGCGGCCGGGCTCGTCGTCCACCTGTTCTCGTTCTCGAAGTCGCTGTTCCCCGGGGCCCGGGTGGGCTCCATCGCGGCGCGCGGACGACTGATCGATGCGCTGCTCGCCATGCGCAATGCCACCGACCTGGGCGGCGCGCTGGTGTTGCAGGCGGCGCTGTCCCAATTCGTCGCGGACGGTGACTACGACCGACACCTGGCGCGGCTGCGCCGGACCCTGCGCAGCCGGCGCGATGCGATGCTCGCGGCGCTCCGCCGGCACTTCCCGGACGGCGCGCGCTGGAGCGAGCCCAGCGGCGGCTACCAGATCTGGGTCGAGCTGCCGGAAGGGCTCGACAGTCGCGATCTGCTCGAGGATGCGCAGGCGGCCGGCGTGCTGTTCGCCCCGGGATTCCTGTTCCACCACGACGGCCGTCCGTCGCGGGGGCTGCGGCTCACGATCGCGACCGCCGACGAAGCGGCCATCGAGCGCGGCGTCGCGAAGCTGGGCGAACGGATTCACGCGCGGCTCGCGGCGGGACCGCCGCCGCGCCGTGCGGCCGTACCGGTTTGAGAGGTTCCCACGCACACCGAGGGAGGAAGGGCGATGACGAGACGCGCGGACGGTAACGGAGCGAACGGCAGCGGAGCGCCTCGCACGTCGGCCGAGAGCTTCGAGCTCAAGGTCGGCCTGGCAGAGATGCTGAAGGGCGGCGTGATCATGGACGTCACGACCCCCGAGCAGGCGAAGATCGCCGAGGAGGCCGGCGC
>CP070734.1:1097352-1102243 GCA_020347605.1 Deltaproteobacteria bacterium
ACGAACATCTCGACGAAGTCGCTGCCGCTGATCGAGAAGAACGGAACCCCCGCCTCGCCCGCTACGGCCCGCGCCAGCAGCGTCTTGCCGGTGCCCGGCGGCCCGACCAGCAGCACGCCCTTCGGAATCCGGGCGCCGAGCGCGCGGTAGCGATCGGGGTTTCGCAGGAAGTCGACGACCTCGGTGAGCTCGAGCTTGGCCTCCTCGCAACCCGCGACGTCGGCGAAGGTGACGCCGACGGCCTCGTCCGCGATGAGCTTCGCCCGGCTGCGGCCGAAGCTCATCACCGAGGCGCCGGGTGCGCCGACGTTGCGGAACAGCAGCATCCAGAGCAGGAAGACGATGCCGAGCGGCAGGAGCCAGACGAGCAGTAGCTGGCCAAAGGGGCTCTTGCGCTGGCCCACCACCTTGACGCGGGCCTGGGCGAGCGCCTGCATCAGCTCCGGATCCTCGACGCGCACCGTGCGAAAGCGCCGCGGCTTCGAAGCGGCCTCGCCCGTCGCGACCGGGTCCGGAACCAGGCTGCCCTCCACGTAGGTGTCGCCGATCAGCACCTCGACGACCTCGCCGCGCTCGAGGTGCTCCCGAAACTCGCTGTAGGGAATTGCGGCGACGCCGACGTCCCGCAGGGCGTACTGCGAGCACCACAGAACGAGCGCCGCGGCGGTCGCGTAGATCACGAGCGGCAGCCAACCGATGGTCGGACCGGGGCCCGGCCGGCGCGGCAGCTCCGGTCTGCGGGGCGGCTCGTCCGGCGGAGACTCGCGACGTGCAGCGCCCGGATCCGAGCGCTCGGGGAGGGGCATGGCACAGCTCCTGCACTCTTCGAATGCAGCACGATTCATGCCACCGTCGAGTCGAGGTACGGGATCTCCGGCGGTCGTCGAGTGAGGCGGGTAGCCGCGATCTGTGGCATAGAGTCACTGGATCTCACCGACCCAAGGCGATCCGGAAATCGCGCGCACGAGCGTCCGGCGCGGCCCGCTCGCGTTCTGGGGCAGGGAGGACGACATGGCTGGAACATCCCCGGACCCGATCCGCACCATCCTGGTTGCGACGGATTTCTCGGACGCGTCGCGCGCGGCGCTCGAGTGGGCCGTCTCGATTGCGGAGCCGCACGGCGCGCGCATCGTCCTGGGACACGCCATGTCGCCCGCCCTGCGACCCGGCTCGGTGCCGCCGTTCCTGGTCCTTCCGCCCGACTACCACGAGCAGGTACGCGAAGCGTGTCTGCGCGAGCTCGACGACCTGGTGAGCGGCGTGCGGTCTCGCGGCCTGGAGGCCGAGTACCAGCTCGAGACCGGGGTTCCCGCGCCGACCGTGCTCGGCTGGGCGACGAAGTGCGAGGCCGACCTGCTCGTCAGCGGCACCCGCGGACTGACGGGCTTCAAGCACGTGCTGCTCGGCAGCACGGCGGAGCAGCTGGTGCGGGGCGCCGCGTGTCCGATGTTGACGGTTCGACCCGACGGCGCGGTGCGTCCGCGCGAGGTGCGCACCGTGCTGATTCCCACGGACTTCTCCGAAGACGCAGCGCTCGCGACGGAGACGGCGCTGCGCGTGCTGGGCGAGCCGCGACCCGGCCAGCGGATCGTCCTGCTCCACGCCTACCATCTCCCGGTCGAGTTCACGCCGCTGGCAGGACGGATCCCGATCGGGCCCGCGTTGATCGCGGAAGCCTGCGATGAAGCGCGCACGAGACTCGAGCCCACCGCGGAACTGCTGCGCGGGCGCGGTTTCGAGGTCGACACGATCGCGCGGGAGGGCTACCCGCCGAGCGTGATCACCGAAGAGGCGCAGACCGCCCACGCGGACCTGATCGCGATGGGGACGCACGGACGCTCGGGGCTCAAACACGCCCTGATCGGCAGCACGGCCGAGCGCGTCGTGCAGCACGCGCCCTGCCCGGTGTTGACCGTGCGACGCGTCTCGGCGTAGGGTCGCGCGCCCGCTCGCCGTCGGATCCGCGACGCCAGGCATGCCGGCCCGAACCACGCTCGAGCGCAGCCTCTCGCTGCCGCTGATCACCCTCTACGGTCTCGGCACGACGATCGGCGCGGGAATCTACGCGCTGGTGGGAGAGGTGGCGGGCGGCGCGGGCATGTATGCGCCCGTCGCGTTCCTGGTCGCGTCCGCGCTCGCCGCCGCGAGCGCGCTCAGCTTCGCGGAGCTCTCCTCCCGGTATCCGAAGAGCGCAGGCGAGGCGTTCTACGTTCGCGAGGCCTTCTCACGGCCTGCGCTTGCGACGACCGTCGGCCTCCTCGTGGTCGCCTCGGGCAGCGTCTCGGCTGCGACGATCGCGAATGGCTTCGTCGGGTACCTGCGCGAGCTCGTTCCGGTGCCGCGAGCCCTGGCGCTCGTCCTGCTGATCGGATCGCTGGGGGCGCTCGCCGCCTGGGGCATCCGCGAGTCGGCGCGCGTCGCGGGCCTCATCACGCTGATCGAGGTGGGCGGACTGGCGCTCGTCGCCTGGGTGGCGCGCGACAGCTTCGCCGAGCTGCCGGATCGGCTGCCGGAGCTGCTGCCTCCCCCCGACGCGGCCATCTGGTCGGGCATCCTGGGCGCATCGGTGCTCGCCTTCTATGCGTTTCTCGGCTTCGAAGACATGGTGAACGTCGCCGAAGAGGTGCGCGACGTTCGACGCGTCCTCCCGCTCGCGATCGTCATCACCCTCGTGCTGACCACCGTGATCTACGGTGGGATCGCGATCGTCGCGGTCCTGTCGGTGCCGCCGGCGCTGCTCGCCGAGAGCGAGGCGCCCCTCGCGCTCGTGATCGAGCGTACTACGGGACGCGCGGCAACCACCGTGAGCCTCGTGAGTATCGTCGCCATGGTCAACGGGGCGCTCGTGCAGGTGATCATGGCCTCCCGCGTGATCTACGGGCTCGCGGACCAGGGATCGATTCCGGCGCGCTTCGGGCGCGTGAGCCCGCGAACCCGGACGCCGCTGCTCGCGACCGGTGCCGTGACGTTCGCCGTGATGGCCCTGGCGCTCGCGTTCGGGCTCGAGCCTCTGGCGCGCGTCACGTCGCTCGTCACGCTGTCGATCTTCGCGATCGTGAACCTGTCCCTCCTGCGGATCAAGTACCGGGAGCCGCCACCCCGCGGAAGCGCGATCGTTCCGGCCTGGGTTCCGGTGCTGGGATTCCTCGCCAGCGCCGGCATCATCGCGTTCGAACTGGCGCGAACCCGCGGACCCTGAGGACCCGCGCGCTGCGCTCGACCGGAACGACGGCATCCTTGCGCGCGGCCCGACCAGCGGAGACACTCCGCCGCGATGGACGCTCCGCCGCCGAAGCCCGCGCACGAGCCCTCCGATCGGGCCGCTCCGGAGAGCTGGGGGAAGGCCGGCGCCGGGAACAGCGAAGTCCGACTGCTGGAAGGCCCGCAGAGCCGCCGACAGGAGCTGCTCCGCGCGCTGCGCATCTTCTCGGAGTTCGTGCGCGGCTTTCGCGCCCTGCACTTCGTCGGACCCTGCATCACCGTCTTCGGATCGGCGCGCTTCGGCGAGAGCCACCCCTACTACACATTGGCCCGAGACATGGGCAACCGCATCGCGCGGGCGGGGTTCAGCGTGATGACGGGTGGCGGACCCGGCATCATGGAGGCCGCGAACCGCGGCGCCCGCGAGGCCGGCGGCTACTCGATCGGCTGCAACATCGAGCTGCCGCGCGAGCAGGAGCCGAACGCGTACCTGGACGACTGGGTCACCTTTCGACACTTCTTCGTTCGGAAGGTGATGCTGCTCAAGTATTCGTACGCGTTCGTCGCGTTTCCCGGCGGCTTCGGCACGATGGACGAGATCTTCGAGACCGCCACGCTGATCCAGACCGGGAAGATCGCGAACTTCCCGGTGGTTCTCCTCGGCAGCGACTACTGGGAGCCGCTGATCCGCTTCGTCCGCGATCGCATGGTCGCGGAGGGAACGATCGGAGCCGACGACGCGGAGCTCGTGCGCCTGACCGACTCGCCGGAGGAGGGCGTGGACTGGATCACGCAGCAGATCGGGCGGCGCTTCCGACTGGCTCCGCGCCTCGTGCCGCGCGCGCGCCGGATCCTGGGAGAGCGCAGCCGGCCCCGCTGAGCCCGCGAGACCGGCGCGCGGCGCGCCTCGAGGCGCACGCCTCCCGAGCCGCCCTCTCGGCGCGGCCGGCGCCGAACGTCACTCCTTGACGGCGATGACCTGTGGCTTCTTCTGCTCGGCGCGTGGAATCGTGATCGTCAGCACTCCGTCCTTGAACTTGGCGTCGATGCGATCGGACGCCGCGTCCGAGGGCAGCGAGAAGGACCGATGAAAGCTGCCGTAGCTCCGCTCGATCCAGCGACCCTTCGCCTCCGTCTCTTCGCGCCGCTTCTCGCCGTGGATCGACAGCACGCCCTCCTGAAGATCGACGTTCACGTCTTCGCGGCGAACGCCGGGCAGCTCGGCCGTCACGACGTACTCCGTGTCGCTCTCCCGAACGTCGATGGCCGGAGACAGCGCGCGCAGCGCGCGCTCCCCGAGAACTTCGTCGAACAGGCGCGAGAGCCGCGACGGGAAGGCGCCGAGCTCGCGGAACGGGCTCCAGCGAGCCAGGGCATCGAAGTCCGAAAAGGGATCCCAGCGCGTGACGCGCGTTTCCTCCGATTTCTTTTCGGCCATGTTGGTTCCTCCGAACCACGCGCGCCGGCAAGGAGCCGTCCCGCGAGGGTCGCACTCTCCGGTGCGCCAGCGAGGGATGAGATTGCAATTCGCGTGCCCGCTGCGGGAACGGCGAACACCCCCCGGACGCGTCGTGGGGGCGCGCTGGACGTGGCGGAGCGGCGCTCCGGGTGTGGCGGCGCGCCACGTCCCCGGCTGGCCACCGCGCGCGTGGACGGAGCCGTCAGGCGCCGGAGGAGGGGCTCGCGTCGC
>CP070734.1:1102343-1107218 GCA_020347605.1 Deltaproteobacteria bacterium
CAAGCTTGGTCATGTCGAGCTGCAGGTTCGATTTGTCGAGCAGGCGGAGCACGATCTTTTCGCCGAACAGCGTCGGAAGGACCGAGACGCGGTAGTCCATCTCGGAATCGCGGCCCATCTTGAGCTTGATGCGGCCGTCCTGGGGCAGCCGTCGCTCTGCAATGTCCAGTTCGGCCATGATCTTGACGCGCGAGCAAAGCGCGTTCTTCATCTTCCGGGGCGGCTTCATCACCTCGTAGAGCACCCCATCGATCCTGTACCGGACGCGAAAGTCCTTCTCGTAGGGCTCGATGTGGATATCCGAGGCGTTCTTCTTGATGGCGTCGGTCAGAACCAGGTTCACCAGCTTGACGACCGGGGCGTCCTCGGTCGCCTTCTCGAGCTCGGCGATGTCGACCGACTCGGCGTCCGCGACGACCTCGAACTCGTCGTCCTCGAAGCCCGACATGACCTCGTCGATCGATTGGCCGGCATCGTAGTACCTCTCGATCGCGCGCCGAATCGCCACTTCGGCGGCGACGACCACCTCGACGTTGTAGCCGGTCAGGAACTTGATGTCGTCGATGGCGAAGATGTTGGACGGATCGGCAGTGGCAACAATGAGGGTCGAGCCGGCGCGGTTGACGGGGATGACGCAGTGCTTGAGCGCGACGTCCTCGGGAATCAGACTGATGACGCCGTCCTCGATGACGAAGTCGTCGAGGTTGATCGAAGGGACGCCGTACTGGCCGGAGACGAACTCGGCGAGTTCGTCTTCTTCCACGAAGCCGAGCTTGGTGAGCTGGAGCCCGATCCTGCTCCCCGACAGCTTGGCCTCTTCCTGTGCTCGTTTGAGCTGCTCGGTGGAGAGCAGGTTCTTCTGGACGAGCAGCTCGCCGATGCGATCTTTCAACGCACCCCTCCGGCCTGGATTGCCTCGAATCCCGAAAAAACGCGCGTTCCCGGAGATTTATCGGTGCTGGCCGGAGTGAGCTTTACCGAGCTCGGGAGAGGCGAGGTCCGAGAGGCGGGCGCCGGTGCGGAGCGCCGCGAGGAGCCCGAAGAAGGTCACAGGAAACCAGTAGAAGAGGTGCAGGGCGGTGCCGTAGGCCACGGCCGTAGCGGAGGGAATCCCGAATAGCTTCAGCGACTCGCGGCAGGCGAAGTGATAGACACCGACGAAGCCGGGTGCGCTCGGCGTAGCGATCGCGAGCGCCGTGAAGGTCAGCGTGGTGTAGGTGGCGAGGATGAATCGACCTGGCGGGAGATCGACTCCAAAGGCCAGGAGCCCGAGGGCGAAGGGCGCGGCGAATACGCAGCCCCAGATGAAGACGGAGTAGCCCAACACCACCAGGATCGCCCTCCTCCCCTGGAGCGCCCCGAGGCCGCGACACACCTCGGCGATCAGGTCGACGGCCCGTTCGCCAGTGTGGCCGGGGAGCGCACTCGCCAGACGTCCGAGCAGAACGATGGTGGCTTCCTCGTTGCGCCGGAGAGCCAGAGCCAAGACGAACGGCACGCAGCTCAGCACGGCGAAGACAACTGCGCCGCTGCGCACCCATCCCGGCAGCGTCGCGGTGTGCGCCGAGAGGACCACGGCGCCAATGGCGGCCAGCATCGTGAAATCGATGGCGCGCTCGAGCACGAGTGTGCCGAGCGCGGCCGATCCGCGCACGTTTGTTTCGCGCGAGAGCACCCACGGACGAACGAGCTCTCCGATGCGAAGCGGGAAGATGTTGATGGTCATGAAGCCGACGGCGGTGGCGCGGTAGAGCGCACCGAGCGGCAGCGTGTCCTGCGCGATCGGCGCCGCCAGGTGCCGCCAGCGCACCGCGCGAAACCACAGTCCCAGCCAGTGGAACGGGATCATCAGCAGGAGCGGGACGGTGTGGGCACTCGCGAGTGACGCCCCGAGCTCGCGCAGCGGGACGTCCCGCAGCGTCCAGTAGAGCGCGACCGCCGTCACCAGCAGCCCGAACCACACGCGCCAATCGAACGCAAATCGCGCCGGCCCGCCGCGGCGAGCCCGGACGCCGTCGGCCTCGCGCGCGGGGACCTCTGAACTCACCGGTGCTCCGCGGACAGCAGCCGACGCGCGGTGGCTACGTCCTTCCGGATCTGGCGGGCGAGAGCCTCGGGGCTCGGAAATCTCTGCTCGTCCCGGATGCGCGCGTGGAAGGCGACGGAGAGCCGGCGCCCGTAGAGGTCGCCCTCGAAGTCGAGCAGATGCGCCTCGGCGAGGACCCGACCCGCGTCGAAGGTGGGGCGCGCCCCAACGTTCGTGACGGCCGGCAGGGCCTCGGCCCCGGGGTTTGAGTGGTCCAGCAGGCGGACCGTCGAGGCGTACACGCCATTCCCCGGAAGGATCTCGTTGTCGGTCTCGACGTTGGCGGTGGGAAAGCCGAGCCGCCGCCCACGCGCCTCACCCCTCACCACCGCGCCCCAGATCTCGTACGGCTGGCCCAGGCAGCACTCGGCCTCCTCGACCCGGCCGTGCGCCAGCGCCTCTCGGATCCGCGTGCTGGAGACGTCCGCTCCGCCCGCGCGGACCTGGGGAATGATCACGACGCGGATGCCGAGCTCGGGCCCGACCTGCGCCAGCGTGTCACCGGAGCCGCCCCGCCCCTTGCCGAAGTGGAAGTCCCTGCCGACGAAGAGCTCCGTCGGGGCCATGCGCTTGTGGATGATCTCGGTCAGGAACTCCTGGGCTCCGAGAGACGCGAACTCCAGGGTGAAGGGCTCGCGGATCAGGACGTCCACCCCCAGGCCGTCCAACCCCGATTCGAGCTGAGGCCAGGTCATAAGCAGCGGCTGATCGCGGTCCGGCTGGAGCACGCGCCGCGGGTGCGGGTCGAACGTGTACACGGCCGCCGATCGCCCGAGCTCGCCGGCGCGATCCACGACAGCGTTGACGAGAGCCTCGTGTCCGAGGTGCAGACCATCGAAGTTCCCGATCGTGAGCACGCTACCCCGCTCCGTTGCCGGCAAGTTGCCGCTGCCGCGATAGATCCGCATCAATCCCACTTTGTACGGCCTCCAGACTGGGCTTGCAAACGGCGGGGCTGGCGCTCCATGGCGCGGCCGTTGCGAGGAGACTCGCCCGGCCTATTCTGAGCGCGTGCGGATCGTCTCGCGTTACCTGCTGGTTCAGTTCGCAGCCAGCTCCGCGACCATACTCCTGGCCCTGGCCCTCACCGTGGCCGCCGCAGACGTCCTGCTCCACGCCGACGACTTCGGCGAGGATCCCGGAGCGGCGCTCCGCAGGGTGCTGCTCGGAGGGCTCGAGCTGCTGCCTCCGGCCCTGCCGCTCGCCTGTCTGGCCGGAGTCGTGTGGAGCCTGACGCGCGCCGTTCGTAACCGCGAGATCACCGCCATCCGGTGCGGGGGAATTCCACTGCGCCGCGCTCTGGCGCCGATCCTGGTGGCATGCGCGCTGCTGGCGGGCGCACTCGGCTTCATCGAGGATCGGCTCGTCGTGCCCGCTCGCCAGGCGCTGTTGGAGCTCGACGCGGGCTCCGAGGGCCCTATTCGCCGCCCCGAGCTCCGCAACGGCCGCTGGTGGTTCTCGACCGGCGCCTCGATCTTCTCTGCCGGCGCATACGTGGCGGACGAGGTCGCCCTGGTCGACGTGACGGTGTTCGAGTTCGACGAGAAGCGGCGCCTCCGGCGCCGCATCGAAGCGCGCAAGGCCATTCACGTCGACGGCAGCAGCTGGGCGTTCGAAGATGCGAGGATCCGCGACTTCCTCGCTTCGCCGCAGCTGCGAGAGGTCGCCGAGCTCGATCTGGATCTCGGAGTGAGCGGCGCCGACATGGAGCACGCGCTGCCCCCGGTCGGGGCCATTTCGCTCAACAAGCTCCAGCGCCGCATGCGCGAGCAGGCGTCGGACTCGCGCGTGCTGACGTCGCTGCAAACCGCCTTCCACGCGCGCCTCGCCCAGCCGCTCGCGATCCTGGTGTGTGTGCTGCTCGCAATTCCGTTCGCGATCGGCGACGTCGAGCGGGGCGACTCGCTGGCGCGGGCGCTGCTCTGGTCGCTCGGCGCGGCCTCGCTCTACTTCCTGGCCTGGACGCTCGCCCTCCTCGCCGGCCAGAGCGGCCTCTTGCACCCCGCCCTTCCGCTGTGGGGCGTCACGGTCGCCTTCCTCGCGATCGCCGCGTGGCGGTATCGCGCACTCCAGGAGTGAGCGTCAGGGAGCGACCTTCGGCCGGCCGCTGTCCTGGAACAGGTACCGCAGGAACGGGCTGCTCGGAGAGAGGATGACCGTGGTCTGGGAGTCGAGCGCCTTGCGGTAGGCCTCGAGACTCCGCAGGAAGGCGTAGAACTCGGTGTCCTGGCCGTACGCCTCGGCGTAGATCCCCGTGGCCCGGGCATCCCCTTCACCGCGGATCTGCTCCGACTTGCGCTGCGCCTCGGCCCGCAGCACCTCGCTCTCGCGCTCTGCCCGGCTGCGAATCGCCCGCGCCTCCTCCTCGCCCTCGGCGCGATAGCGCTTCGCGAAGCGGTCGCGCTCGGTCCGCATGCGTTCGAAGACCCGGACAAGGTTGGTCTCCGGGTAGTTCGTGCGCCGTAGCCGCAGATCGGCGACGTGGATCCCGAGCGAGCTCAGGGTGGCGTCACAGGCCTCGGTGATCTGATTCATCAGCGCCGTCCGCTCTGGCGAGAGCAGATCGCTCAGCGGATGCTGCGCGAGCGTCTTGCGAACTTCGCCGTACGTCACGGTGTCGAGCCGTCGGCTCGCCTCTTCGTAGGTCTTGATACTCTCGAAGAACAGCCGCGGGTCGTCGATGCGCCACATGGCGTAGTAGTCGACCTGGATCAGCAGCTTCTCCGACGTGTACAGATCGCGCGGCTTCGCGTCGTAACGAAGCAGCCGCCGGTCGTACACGTAGAGCT
>CP070734.1:1107318-1112113 GCA_020347605.1 Deltaproteobacteria bacterium
GTCGTTGTCGATGCCGTCGTTGCACTTCGGGTCTTCGAGCGCACCGGCGGGGGCTGCGCAGCCGGGGTCGCCGCCCGAGAAGTCGACCAGGCCATCGCCGTCGTTGTCGATGCCGTCGTCGCAGCGACGACTGGGCGTTCGCTCGCCGAGGTCGGTCGCCGAGTCGCAGCCCGGGTCGCCGCCCGCGAAGTCGACGAGCCCGTCCCCGTCGTTGTCGACCCCGTCGTTGCAGGCCGGCGTCAGCGCGACGGCCTGGAACTGCCGCATCATCTCGTGGTCCTCGTGCTCGAGGATGTGACAGTGGTACGGGTAGAGGCCCTCGTAGTTCTCGAAGTGCGCGATCACGCGCACGATCTCGTTGGGCCCGACCTGCACCGTGTCCTTCCAGCCGGCCTCCTGCGGCGGGGGCGGCACGCGGCTGCCGATCGGTACGATCTCGCCGCCGATCTCCTCGAAGGCCTGACGGTCGAGCACCTGGAACATGACGAGGTGCAGGTGCATGGGATGCGTCATGCCCGAGCGGTTCACGAACGTCCACACCTCCGTCTCGTCGAGCAGCGGCTTCTCGCAGATGTCGTGCCAGTGCGAATCGTTTCCGGGCACGTCGCACTGGCTCACGTCGATCGAGCGGATCAGCCACTCGAAGGGGCTGCAGCCGTTCTGGATCGTCGCCTTCTCCAGATGGAACTCCCGGAACACGCTGGCGTCCGCCTCGTCCAGAACCTGGAGCGGCCGCAGTGTGGCCGGCAGCGGGTCCGTATGCCCCGCCACGCTCCCCACCACGAACTTCATGATGTTCGGAATCACGCCGACGCCGGCATCGCCGGGGAAGGGCGCCGGCGCGCTGTTCGTGAGCAGGATCTCGGTGCCGGGCGCATAGGGCGCGAAGTCGATCACCACGTCCGCGCGTTCGCCCGAACCCAGCAGGATCTCGTTCAGCGTCTGGGGCACGGGCAGCAGGCCTCCCTCGGCGCCGATCTGCACGAAGGGCGCGCCGCTGTCGAGCGCCAGCCGGTAGGTCCGCGACGTCGACCCGTTGAGCAGGCGCAGCCGGTACTTGCCCTGCTTGACGTCGAGGTAGGGCCACACCTTCCCGTTCACCAGGATCGTCTCGCCGAAGAAGAGATCCTGCCAGACGACGGGATACTGCAGCGAGCCGTCCGGGTTGAAGGTGCGGTCCTGGATCGCGATCGGGATCTCGAACTCGCCCGACGGAAGGTTCAGCGATTCCTCGAACGCGTCGCGCAGCAGATAGAACCCCGCGAGACCCATGTAGACGTTGAGCCGCGTGATCCCCAGCGCGTGGTCGTGATACCAGAGCGTCGACGGAAGCTGCCAGTTCGAGTAGCTGTAGACCGCCCACTCGCCCGGCCCGAAGGTCCACTCGGGGTAGCCGTCGAAGGCCGCCTGAACGTGCGCTCCGTGCAGATGCACGACCGCCTTGGCTCCCGCGTTCTCCGCGGCGCCGTGCGGGCAGGTATCGACGGGCAGGTAGTGCGCCGTGCGCAGCGGCGGCGGATCGCCACCGGCCGCGGTGTCGCGCAGGTCGTTGAGCCAGGTGACCGTCACGGGCTCGCTGACGCGTGCCTCGATGGTCGGGCCCGGGTACGTGGCGCCGGTCGGACCGTCTCCGAAGCCCCAGACCGTCGTCGGGGGCAGGTCCCGGTGCAGCTGCTGCGAGACCTCGCGCATCGCGAGGTCGTAGGACGCGGCCCCGCCGGGCAGCCCGCTCGTCGGCTGTGCCACGGCCGGCCGCGGCAGCGGATCGACGAAGGGCTCGAGAACCACCGGACACTGGATGTCTACGCATTCCGTGAGCGCCCCCTGGTAGGTTCCGCCCGACGCGGTGCAGCTGGCCTGTTCCACCTCGATGCACTGTGCGTCGGCGGTGGGCAGGCAGCACGCGCCGATCGGCGGCGGACACGGATTGGGCGTGCACGCGCTGCCCTCGCCCTGGTACGTCCCGTCGCACGAGGTGCCCGGATCCGGCACGACCGAGCAGGTGCCGGCTTCGGAACAGCACGCGCCCGTCGCGACCGTCGCGGTGAAGTCCACCACGAGCACCGGGCGATTTTCGAGGGTGCCGTTCTCGCGGCTGTCGAAGCGCTTCGCCGTCTCGTTGACGGCCTCGTTGCCGATCAGGATCCAGCCGAAGTCGCTGGACGGATCGTCGATCCAGGCCTGTACGTCCGCGACCATGCCCGCAGTCGAGCCCCAGGTGTAGGGATCCCGCCGGGCCGGAATGCTGATCGACGCACTCGCGGTCGGCGCGAAGTCGCCGCCGGGCGTGGCCCAGAAGGCGGACGGGTAGAAGGTGTGGATCCAGGTGGCGTCGCCGGCAGACGCTGCGCCACCGCCGCCCTCCTGACCGGGCGCGACCGACGTTCCCTCGCCCCAGTCGGCGAGCACGCGGTGCAGGCTGAAGGTCTCGGTGCCCGCGCGCTGGCTGCGACTCATGTAGAGCGTGAGTGTCACGCTGTTGATCGTGGAGCCCGCTGGGACCGAGTCCGCGACGTCGAAGGCGATCAGGGCGCGGCGCACGCCGACGTTCCCCGTGGCGCCGGAGAAGAGGCGCGCTCCGGCACCGTTGCTCAAGGATCCGCTCGCATCCTCGTAGAGGGTGTTGTCCTTGCTGGCCTCGAGCGTGACCACATCGGCGGAGACGCCGCCCGAGACGAGCAGCGCTCCGACTCCCACCACAACGCGCGTGAAGCCCAATCCACCGGTACCCATGGTCTCGTCCCCTTCGCCTCGTCCGAAGACGCCTAGTGGCACTGCAGCCCGGATGCCGTAGCCGCCTCGATCACATAGGAGCGACAGGCCAGCGTCTGGCTCTCACCGATGCCGAGCACGACCAACGACGGGTCCGGCGGGCGCAGGTTGAGCTGGCAGAGCGGCTCGCCGCCGAAGTCCGTGAACTCCTCGACCACGGCCGAGAAGTCGGGGTCGTCGACCGAGCACTGCAACGCCGTGAGATTCAGTCCCGTCGGCCGTGCCAGCACGCAGATCGGGTCACAGCTCGCATCCGTCGCGATCTCGAGCGCGTCCAATGTCGTGAAGCAGGGACAATCACAGGCGTCGCCCACGCCGATCGCCTGGCCCGTGTCCTCCTGTCCGGGATTGGGATCCTCGGGGCAGTTGTCGCAGACGTCGCCGACGCCGTCGTCGTCGCCGTCGGATTGACCCGCGTTCACCGCCTGCGGGCAGTTGTCGCAGGCGTCGCCGACGCCGTCGCCGTCGCTGTCGGATTGGGTCGGGTCGGGGTCCTGCGGACAGAGGTCGTAGACGTTTCCGACGCCGTCGCCGTCGTCGTCCGCGCAGGGCAGGGTGCCGCCGGCCTTGATCGCGAAGCGCGCCTCGAGCTTGCTGCACTGGTGACGCGCGTCGCCGGGGACGCACTCGAGTCGCTCGCAGTAGGCGCGACAGACGGACCGCGCGGCGCCGCGCAGCTCGACGAGGTCGCAGGCGCCGGCACCGAGCGCGGTCAGGTTGTCCGCCCCCAGCTCGCCCGCAACGGGCTCCGCGCCGTCCGTCGTCGGTGCGTGCAGCACCCGGAGCTTGCTCACCGCTGCGAGCGTGGCCTCGACGTCGCCGACCCCGGCGAGCAGCTCGGGGCGCAGTCGGAAGCGCGCCTCCTGCCACGCGCCTCCGACGGGTAGGCTGGCCGCATCGAGCGATACGAAGCCCCCGCCGGGACCCTCGACCAGGATCCGGATCACGAGGTCGGTCGAGCCCAGGTTGCGGAGGTCCGCGCGAATCGCGCCGACCCCTGCGGCGGCGTAGTCGCCCGCCCACTGGGACGTGTTGAAGGCGACCAGGTTGGCGCCGGAGGCCTCTCCGCCGTTCCCCGAGATCTGGAGGAAGCCGTCGCCCGCTCCGGCGGGTCCACCGTCGGAGATCCAGACGGGTGGATTCGGGTTGGCGGGGCCGGTCCGCCAGCCCAGCGTCGTCCCGTCCTGGAATGCGTCGGTCTGATCGACCGTCACACCCTGCGCCCCGCCGGAGGGCGCGAGAACGAGAGCCGTGATCGCACTGAGTAGGAGTCCGCGAGCTCGCCGCATGGGGAACACCTCCGCTCGCTCTGCGATTTGGGGGAGGTTCTGCAACGTGCATGCCATGGTTCTTGCCGATCTGCGAAGGCGTGCGAGCGGCTGCGAGTGGGTCGTTCGGCGACGCAGCTGTGGGGCGTTCCGTCGTCGGTGTGCGCAGGCGCGCGCGGGTGTGGCGTAAGGCAACACCCGTGTGCGCCCCGGACCCCGCTCGCGCATCGAGGCGCGCCCCCCGTCGGTGACCGGGGGCTAGCGGTCGAAGATCCGCTGCTCCTCGGTCAGGAACAGCGAGGAGCCCGCGAGGTCGATGAAGTTCCGCTCGTCCTCGAGGAGCTCTCGGCCGGCATCCCGACCCTCCGGCGTGGCGAGTGCGGCCTCGAGGGCCTGCCGCGAATCCCAGTACACCTCGGCGATGCCGTCGAACGGCTCCCCGGCGCCGCGCGACGCGCGGAGCGCGTCGTTGGCCGCGTCCTCGAGGGTGTGGCACTGCACGTACCGGCGCATCCGCAAGGCGGCCGCGTGCCGCTCGACGAGGGGCGCATGCACCTCGCGCCAGTAGCGGTGGAAGGTCTCCGGAGACAGATCCGATCTCCGCCGAACGCAGAAGCTGAGCTTGATCATGGGATTCTCCGCGGGTGACGGGTGCGCCCTCCAGCGCGACGCGACGGAAGCGCGCTACAGGGAGAGCACGCCTCCGATGGCGGGTCGCGCGCGGTAGGCGCCGTCCCAGCGCGCCAGGTTCGCAT
>CP070734.1:1112213-1117008 GCA_020347605.1 Deltaproteobacteria bacterium
GCGCGCACCGCCTCGATGTTCACCGCCATCTTGGCCAGCATCGTCTTCAGCAGGGGCTGCTCGATGATCGGTTTGCCGAACTGCTCGCGCTGGCAGGCGTACGCGACGGCCATGTCGACGAGCTGCTGCGCTACGCCGAGCTGCTGCGCCGCGCAGGCCAGCGCGCCCCGGTCGAGCGCGGCGTCGAGGAGCGCGCGGCCCGCCACACCCGCGGCCACGCGCGTGGCCTTCGACGGCGTCCACTCCACGCTGAAGAGCCGCCGCGACGGATCGCTGGCGCGCTGGCGCGTCCGTTTCGCGCCGTCCGGCTCGACGGCGTGGAGCTCGTCGCCGTGCGGCAGGAGCAGGAGGTGCGCGACGTGCGCGTCGCTCACGAACGCGTTCACGGCGGATCCGACGGCGAGGATCGCGTCGCCCGCGGCGACCTTCGGCAGCCAGCGCTCGGCGAGCGGCTGGGCGCCGCAGTCCCGGAGCAGCGGCACGCCGACGGCGGCCGTCGAGACCACCGGCTCCGCGAGCGCGACGCGGCCGGTCTCTTCGAGCAGCAGCACGAGATCGATCTCGTCCATCCCCATCCCGCCCTGCGCTTCGGGAACCAGCAGACCCGGCAGGCCGATCTCCGCGAGCTGCGACCAGAACGCCGGCGAGCGGCCCGTCTCGGTCTCCCAGAGCGCGCGCACGTGCTCCACCGTGTACTCGCGCTTCAGGAAGTCGCGCACCGTGTCGCGCAGCAGCCGCTGGTCTTCGGTGAAGTGGAAGCGCACGCTATCTCCTGGGCAGCCCGAGGATGCGCTCGGCGATCACGTTTCGCTGGATCTCGTTGGTGCCGGCGTAGATCGGTCCCGCCAGGGCGAACAGGAAGCCGTCGAGCCAGCTGCCGACGCCCTGCGCGGCCGGCGCGTCGGGCAAGAGCTCGGCGCGCGCGCCCAGAAGCTCGAGCGCCGTCTCGTGCATCCGCACGTCGAGCTCGGACCAGAAGATCTTGTTGAGGCTCGCCTCCGCGCCGATCTTCCCGCCCTCGAGCAGGCGCGACACCGTCTGGTAGGTGTTGAGCGTGTAGGCCTCGGCATCCATCCAGGCGCGCACCACGGCGTCCCGCAGCACGGGATCCACCGGCTCGCCGCTCGCGACGGTCTCCCGGTAGAGCTCGACCAGCTTGCGCGCGGTGTTCTGGAAGCGCGCCGGGCTGCGCAGCATGAGCCCGCGCTCGAAGCCCGCGGTCGCCATCGCGACCGACCAGCCCTGGTTCTCGTCGCCGAGCCGGTTCTCGCGCGGAACGCGCGCGTCGTCGAGGAAGACCTCGGCAAAGCCCGCCTCTCCGTCGAGCTGCTCGATCGGCCGCACCGTCACGCCGGGAGCGTCGAGCGGCACCAGGATGAAGGTGAGGCCGCGGTGGCGCTGCGAGTCCGGATCGGTGCGGAACAGGCCGAACAGCCAGTCCGCGTAGGCGCCCCGCGAGGCCCACGTCTTCTGTCCGCAGAGGACGTAGTGGTCGCCCTCGACGCGGGCCGTCGCCTGGATCGCGGCCATGTCGCTGCCCGCGTTGGGCTCCGACCAGCCCTGTGCCCAGACCTCCTCGCTGGACGCCATCTTCGGCAGGTAGCGCGCCTTCTGCGCATCCGTGCCGTACTCCATGATGGTGGGGCCGAGCAGGAAGATGCCGTTCTGGTTCACGCGCCCGGGCGCGCCGGCGCGGTAGTACTCCTCCTCGAACACCAGCCACTCGAAGAGGCTCGCGCCGCGGCCGCCGAACTCCACCGGCCACGGCACCATGGCCCAGCCGCCGTCGTTGAGCGTGTGCTCCCACTCGCGGTGCCGCTCGAAGCCCTCGCGCGTATCGAGCGACGGGAGCGGCTCGGCGGGTACGTGCGCCTCGAGCCAGCCGCGCGCCTCCGCGCGGAAGGCCTCCTGCTCGGGCGTGAACGCGAGATGCACGCGACTACTCCTCGTCCTCGTCGCCGAAGCGGGCGGCGCGCTTCTCGACGAAGGCGTCGCGCGCCTCCTGGGAATCGGGCGAGGTGTAGAGCTCGAGCGTGAAGCCCTGCTCGAAGCGGTAGCTCTTCTTGACGTCGAGCGTCTCGATGCCGTTCAGCGACTCCTTGGCCAGGCGCATCGCCTTCGGGCTCTTGCTTGCGATCGACGCCGCGATCTCGCGCGCCTTCGGCAGCAGCGCGTCGCGCGAGACGACCGCCTCGAGCGCGCCGAGCCGGTAGGCCTCGTCCGCGCCGATCGGCTCTCCGGTGAAGAGCATCTTGCGCACCTTCTGGATCGGGAACATGCGCAGCAGGTGCGAGGCGGCGCCGAGCGCGCCGCGGTCGATCTCGGGCAGCCCGAAGCTCGCGTCGTCGCTGGCGACGATGATGTCGCAGGACCCGACCAGGCCGATGCCGCCGCCCAGCACGAAGCCGTGGCAGGCCGCCACCACCGGCACCGGGCAGTCGTGGATGGCGGCGAAGGCGTCGTAGCAGCCCCTGTTGACCCGGGTGATGACGCTCGAATCGGCCGCCAGCTCCTTGATGTCCACGCCCGCGCAGAAGCCGCGACCCCGGGCCGCGAGGATCACGACGCGCGTTCCGGAATCCCGCCCGACCGACGCGAGGGTCTCCGCCAGCTTCTCCCAGCCCGCGCTGTCGAGCGCGTTCACGGGCGGGTGGTCGAGGTAGACCTCGGCCACGCCCTTCTCGATGGTCACGGTCACCGACATGTTCGCGTCCTCAACGCGCGAGCGCCGCGAGCGTCTGCTCGGCCTCGGCCATGATCCGCTCGATGAGCTCCGCGCAGCGGGGCCGGTCGTCGATCACCCCCGACACCATCCCGCTCGGCAGGACGCCGTGGGCCGGGTCGCCGTCGACCATGGCCGTCTTGACCAGGATGGGCGCATTCGCCGCCATCAGCGTCTGCGACCGGGTCAGCTTCTCGCTGCGCCGCATCGCCAGCGCCGATCGCAGGAGCTCGGGAATCGAAGCGCCGGACAGCTTGCGGTAGGCGAGCCCGCTGCGCAACGCGCGGAACAGCAACCGCACGGAGCCGCTCGACTCGAGCCGCTGGACGAGCTCGTTCATCACGACGCGCTGGGGCATCCCGTCCACCTGCGTCGTGATGGGGATGTCGTTCACCGTGGCCTGGAAGTAGCGCTGGGCCGTGGCCGCGGGCAGCGGGCTCTCCGCGGTGAGCAGGAAGCGCGTGCCCATGGCGATGCCGGCGGCGCCGAACGCCAGCGCGGCCACCAGACCGCGGCCGTCCTTGAAGCCCCCCGCGGCGACCACGGGGACGTCGACCGCGTCGACGACCTGCGGAATCAGGATCGAGGTGGGAACCGAGCCGGTGTGCCCGCCGCCCTCGCCGCCCTGCGCGATGACGAGGTCGGCGCCGAGCTGGACGGCCTTCTGCGCGTGACGCGCCGCGCCGCAGGTCGGCATGCACAGGATGCCGGCCTCCTTGAAGCGCTTGATGAACTCGGGGTTCGGCGAGCGGCTGTAGCTCGCCGCCTTGACCCGGTGGCGCACGATGGCGTCGACGATCTCGTCCGCGCCCGGCGCCTCCATCAGGAAGTTCACACCGAAGGGCGCGTCGGTGAGCTCCCGGGTCTTCCGGATCGCCGCGTCGACCTCGTCCGGCCGCAGGTTGGCCGTCGCGAGGCAGCCGAAGGCCCCCGCGTTGCCCGACGCCGCCACCAGCTCCGGGGTCGCGATCCAGCCCATCGCCGTCTGGACGATGGGATGGCGGACGCCGAGGACGTCGCAGAGCTTCGTGTGGAGTGCGGAGGGCATGGGGGGCTCTCTCCGGTTCGACGCCGTCTAGACTCGCACTTCCCGGGCCGCAATCCCATCCGGGTCGATCACCTCGCGGAGCAGACGCAGCTCCTCTTCGCCCGGGGCGCGCGTCTCCGGCACGTCGTCCGGGACCACGAGTTCGAAGCCCGTGTTCTCCACGACCTCGGCCACCGTCACGCCCGGATGCACGGAGACGAGGCGCATGGCGTGATCCGGCGTGTCGAAGTCGAACACGCCCAGGTTCGACACGACGCGGCGGATCTCGTGGAAGCGCGAGGCGCGCGCGCCCAGCGCGGCGGCCCGGTCGTAGCCGACGCCCGACACCACATCGACCGTCGCGACGAACGTCTTCGGGCTGTGGTTCGGGACCCAGTAGCTGGTCGGGTGGTTCAGCGTGTTGCCCGGCGCGCCGCGCATGCCCAGGAGCTGCGCCTTCGGGCGCTCGAAGTCGCCGATGCACGAGATGTTCTGGTTGCCGAAGCGGTCGATCTGGGTGGCGCCCATCATGACGTGTCGCCGGCCGGACCACAGGGTGTCGAACACGCTGCGATACGGCATCCAGCTCTCGACGATCGGCTCCGGTCCGGTGGCTCCCCCGACGGGCTGGACGTTCGCGACGATGGCGGCGACGCCGTCGGTCAGCAGGATGTCGGGCTCGAAGGTCAGCTTGGCGAGGCGCGCGCCGATCAGGGGAAGGGTGCCGATCGGGCTCACGAGGATCTCGCCGTCCCCGCGGAAGGTCTCGGCGATGGCCACGGCACAGGCCTCGGCGCGCGTGAACTCGCTCATCGGGCTCCCACCGCCCGCTGGTACTCCGCTTCGCTGGCCAGATCGAGATATCGGGTCTTGAAGGCCTTCCACGCCTCGGGGTCCTTGGCGGTGGCGGCGTACTCCTTCTGGAAGACCTCGTCGCGGGGGTAGTCCGGCGGGCACTCGGTGAAGTGGGCCCCATGAGAAGCTTCGATGACGCCGTCGACCATGGTTCGGTTGATCTTCAGCGTGTGAATCGAGCCTTCGGAGAG
>CP070734.1:1117108-1121831 GCA_020347605.1 Deltaproteobacteria bacterium
GTCGGCCGACGCGCAGCGAGCCGCAGGCGAGCGAAGGCCGGAAGCCCGAGTCCGAGCGATGAGCGAGGACGAGGCCCGGCGGAGCCTACGACCGGTCGATCGTGCGCTTCGCGTACGAGTCGAGCACCAGCCGCGGGTAATCGGTGGGCAGCGGGACGCCGCGCCGCAGCCGCGAGCTGATGCGCTGCGGGCCCCAGTTGTAGGCCGCCAGCGCCGTGGGAAGGTCGTGGTAGCGGTCGAGCAGCCACTTCAGGTAGGCGACGCCGATCGCGACGTTCGTCTCCGGGTCGAACAGCGACTGCGGTCCGACGTAGCGGATGCCCAACCAGGAGGCGACCTCTGCACCGGTTTGAGGCATCACCTGCATCAGGCCCAGCGCACCGACCGGCGAGACCGCGAAGTTGTTGTAGCGGCTCTCGACGTGCATCACCGCCAACACCAGCGACGGCGTGACCTGGTGGCGCCGCGCCTGCGTGATGATCGCCTCGGCCAGCGCCTCCTCCTCGAACCGTGCCAGCCCGGTCCTGTAGCGCTCGAGCGTCGCGAGGACGGCGCGGAACTCCGCGTCGCGCGTCTCGCTCGCCGGGAGCGCGACGTCCGCAGCGCCCGCGTGATGCGCCAGGGCCGGCGGGCCCCCGTCGACCGTGGGAAGCGCCGCCTGACGCCCGAGGTCGCACGACAGCGCGCTCACGCCCAGGGCGATCAGCGTCGCTCCCAGCCGGCGCGGTACACGCCGTCGCGGCGGCTCGGCCGTTGCGACGGGCTGCGGGCTCCTCGAGCCCTCGCTCCTCCTGCTGGAATCCAGAGTTCTCGTCATCAGTACTCCTGCGGCCTCTCACGCCGCGCGGGTTCAGCTCTCGAATTGAGCAAAAGCCGTGCCTCAAACCACGTTTTGCGAAATATTTCTTGCGCCTGGACACCCTGAGGCAGCCGCATTCCGATTCGAGAATGCGCATACCCCTCGGGGACTGGGAAATCGGTTTCCCATTGTTGCCCAGAGGCGACCGCCGCCGGCTGGGACGGCCAGGGATTGCGGGGGGGCGGGCTCACGTCAGTCTGGCTTCGCGCCGCCCTCGGCTCGCGGACTCGCCGGGCTCGGAGGTTCCACTTCCGCCGGCCACTCCGCAAACGGAAACGGCGCCTGCTCGTCATTATACGTGAGGTAACGCGCGATTCGATAGACGTAGGCGACGACCCGGTTCGCGAAGTCCCGCACGCGGTCGCCCGGCGCGCGCTCGGTGACGAGCGCGAAGCCGAGCTCGAAGACGACGACGATCAGCAGAACGCTCTCGACGACGGTCCAGACGAGCACGAAGAGAAGCGTGAGCAGGATCCGGATGCCGGTGTCGCCGCGCGGAATCCGCTCGCCTTCGAGTTCGGGAAAATCTCGCGATGATTCGGTTCGCATCGATCGTGCCTCCTTTGGCACCCTCCCCGGGCCGTAATACGAGCGGGACGCCTCCGCGGTTCGGAGCGGCGACCCCGAATTCCGGCCGGCGCGGTGAGGCTTTTTAGCGCATTCTCGGGGGCGGTGTGCGCATCTTCCTGGCAAGACGCCACATCGGGGCCAAAGCCCACACCGGGAGCCTTGAAAACGACCCATCCGTCCCCGCACTCTGGCGTCTCGCGGCACGCGACCGGCGCGCGCCAGCTGCGCAGGGCGCAGCTTGACAGCCGCCGGGGAGATGCGATCTGATTGAGCGTTCGGACCGGAAGCGGTCTCGCCGGCGCGGTGCCGCCACGACTCACCGGGGTGGATGGTATGCAGCTACGAAACGTCGTTTTGGTGGATGGAGCGCGCTCCGCGTTCGCGAAAGGTGGCCGCGGCAAGCTCGTGGCCACGCGTCTGGACGAGGCCGGCGCGACGGTCTTGCGGGCCCTGCTGGAGCGCCATCCGAGACTCGACGCCCGCACGATCGACGACGTCGGGCTGGGAAATGTGATGGGCCAGGGCGAGTTCGTGCTGCTGGGCGCCGTCGCGCGCCTGGCCGGCCTGCCCATGGAGGTCTGCAGCTTCAATTCGAACCGCCAGTGCGGATCGAGCATGGAGACGCTGCACCGGATCGCGATGTCGATCGCCGTCGGCGCCACCGACTGCGGGATCGCGCTCGGCATCGAGCGCATGGGTCGAAGCCTCGGTGGAGGCGGGGGCGCGCCGGCGACGCGCATCACGAAGCTCAACGCCCGCTTGTTCCAGCTGAACGAGACGCAGCGCAACATGGCGCACGACCACTCCGAGTACTTCTCCGTGCCGTTTCCGGATTACATCCTGGATTCCCCGCCGCTCCAGTCCATGACGCAGACCGCGCAGAACGTGGCCGAGGTGTACTCGCTCAGCCGGCAGGAGATGGACGCCTACGCGGTCCGCAGTCAGCACAAGACCCACGCGGCCTACGAGGCGGGTATCTACAAGGACGAGGTCGTTCCCCTGGAGGTCGAACTCCCGGTGTTCGACGACCAGGGAAACTGGCTCGAGGAGGAGCACGGCGAGGTCGTCACCTTCGAACGGGACGAGTGCATCCGAGCCGAAACGACGGCGGAGGGGCTCGCGGGCCTGAACCCGGTCCGCGGGATCGTGAGCTTCGGAGACAAGGAGCTGGTGATCACGGCCGGCAATTCGTGCCCGACCAACGACGGCATCTCGGCCGCGCTCCTGATGAGCGAGGAGCGGGCACTCGAGCTCAAGCTCGAGCCGCTGGCGCGGATCATCGGCATGGGCGTGGGCGGCGTGAAGCCGCAGCTGATGGGGATCGGTCCCATCCCGGCCACCAAGAAGGCGCTGCAACACGCCGGCATGACCAGCGACGAGATCGACCGGGTCGAGTTCAACGAGGCCTTCGCCGCGCAGGTGATTCCATCGCTCCGCGAGCTCGGGATTCCCGAAGAGCGGGTGAACGTCAACGGCGGCTCTCTCGCGATCGGTCATCCGCTCGGCGCCACGGGCGCCCGGCTGGTCACCACCGTGGCGAAGGAGCTGCGGCGCAGCAACACGCGCTACGGCCTCGCGACACAGTGCATCGGCGCGGGAATGGGAATCTCGACGATCGTCGAGCGCCTCGATTGACGGTGAGCCCGCGGTGAGCGGGTCCCCCTACGTCGATCTGTCGCACGTCTTCGAGGACGGGATGCCCGGCTTGCGGCTGCAGGGCGCAGACGGCACGCGCATCGAGTATTCGGCGCGCGTGTTTCCGTTCCTCACCCACGAGCAATCGCGGCCGCGCTACGCGGATCAGGCCGAGTTCGCGATCACCGAGATCCACTTCCGGACGTCGATCGGCACGGTTCTCGACGCGCCGTATCATCGCTATCCGGCGGGTCGTGACATCTCGGAGCTTCGCCTCGAGGAGGTCATCCTGCCCGGCGTCGCGCTGGACCTGCGCGGGCGGCGCCCGCACGAGGCGGTGGGTCCGGCCGCGCTGCCCCCGGATCTGGACCTCACCGGCAAGGCGGTGCTGCTGAACTTCGGCTGGGACGTGCACTGGGGCGAGAACGCCTACCACGCGTTTCCCTTCCTCGCCGCGGACGCGATCGACGCCCTGATCGACCGGGGCGTCGCGCTGGTGGGCGTCGACACCCCGAACGTCGACGACACGCGCGATCCGCGCCGCCCGGCCCACACCCGGCTGCTGCGCCAGGAGATCCCGATCGTCGAGAACCTCACGCACCTCGACGCGCTGCTGGGACGCCACTTCCGGTTCTTCGCCGTTCCCTGGCGGGCGAAGGGCGTCGCTGCGCTGCCGGTTCGAGCCTTCGCCGAGCTGGACGGCTGGCTCTAGCCCGTGCGCGAACACCGCGCCGCGCACGTGCTGCCCGCTGCGCTGCCGGCGGTGCAGCGCGAGGTGTCGCAAGCGCTGGTGCGCGCGCTCGCCGACGTGGACGGCGTGGTCGCGGTCGCGCTGGGCGGGTCGTACGCGCGGGGCACGCCGAAGCCGGACTCCGACGTGGATCTGGGTCTCTACTACCGGGAAGCCGCGCCGTTCGCGATCGCCGCGATTCGCGGCGTCGCCGCCCACGCGAACCCGGGCCCTGCGCCGGTGGTCACCGACTTCTACGAATGGGGACCGTGGATGAACGGCGGCGCCTGGATCCGATCGCGGGCGGGCCGCCTGGACCTGATCTATCGAAACCTGGACCAGGTCGACCGCGTCATCGGGGAGGCACAGGCGGGCGAGAGCGCGTGGGATTACGCGCAGACGCCCACCCACGGATTCCACGCTACGAGCTACCTGGCCGAGATCGCGATCTGCGTGCCCTTGCACGATCCGAACGGGCTGCTGGCAGCGCGCAAGCGACAGGTGGCGGCGTATCCGGCCGCGCTCAAGCGCCGGCTCGTGCAGCGGAACCTGTGGGGCGCCGAGTTCACGCTGCGTTTCCTGAAGACGTTCGCGGGCCGGGGCGATGTCTACAACGCGATGGGGTGCATGACGCGCCTCGCGGCGCACCTCACGCAGGCGCTCTTCGCGCTCAACGAGACGTATTTCCTGAACGACAAGAGCGCGCTCGACGAGATCGAAGGCTTCGAGATCCGGCCCGACGAGTACGCGGAGGCGATCACGCGCATCCTGGCGCATCCGGGTGAGACGCCGTCGACGCTGCTGCAATCCGCCGACCGTGTCGAAGTGCTGTTCCGGGCGGTCGCGGCGCTGGCGGGCGACGCCTACCGCGCCCCGTATCCCGATCCGTAGCGACGCGGAGCGCCCGGGGCGACCGGCTCACGCGCGCG
>CP070734.1:1121931-1126652 GCA_020347605.1 Deltaproteobacteria bacterium
CGGGCGTGCGCGGCGAGCGCCGCCGTCACGGTCGCTGCGAACAGCGGCGTCTCCATGCCCGACGTCGACCAGAGCGCGAAGGGGATCGAGGCGGCCACGACCCAGCTCGCGAGCGCCGCGACGGCGTCGCAGCCGGCGGGCAGCACCGCGCGCGCGTAGAAGAACGTCGCGATCAGGGTGGCGATGCCACTCGCGATCCCGAGCGCGTGCGCGGTCGCGGTCGCCTCGAATCCGAGCCCGAGACCGCACGCGACGAGCAGCGTCCAGAGGAGATTCGTGAATCCCTCGACGTACTCGCCGGGATTGAAGACCAGGCCGTGCCCCTCGACGAGGTTGGCCGCGTAGCGATAGCTGATGTAGGCGTCGTCGATCTGGGGCTTGGGCGACCACGATTCCGCGACGAACAGCGCGGCGGGCAGCAGCAGGAGGGTCGCCGGAACCAGCCACCGTGCGCGGCGCGCCGTCATGCCGCGAACGCAACGACCGAGCGGAATGCGATGTACGCCAGGTAGACGAGCAGTAGCGTGGCGGCCTCGATCCGGATGATGACGCGGCTGTTGCTCACCGACACGAGCAGCAGGAGGAACGAGAGGGCGGTCACGATCAGCAGGTCCAGGTGCCCGCCCGCGGGCACCTCGATGGCGCGGATCGAGGAGGTCAAGCCCGCCACGAGCAGCAGATTGAAGATGTTCGAACCGATCACGTTGCCGACCGCGAGATCGATCTGACCGCGCACGGCCGCCATCAGCGAAGCGGCCAGCTCCGGCAGGCTGGTTCCGACCGCGACCAGCGTGAGTCCGATCACGACCTCCGATACGCCGAGCCCGCGCGCCACGCCGATCGCCCCGTCGACGGTGATCTCGGCCCCGACCACGAGCCCGACGATTCCCGTGGCAACCATCGCCACGTGCCGCGCGATCGACCGCGGATGCGCATCCGGGCGGGTACCGCGCGGCTCTGCGGTCGCGTTGTTGGCGCGCTGACGGCGCAGATCGCTGATCGTGTAGTACACGAAGACCAGGAAGAAGAGCATCAGCACGAGGCCGTCTGCGCGATCGTAGGAGTCGGACGCGTGCTGGCCCAGCGCCACGTCGAACCCCATCACCATCGCGGCGACGGTGGCGAGGAGCATCATGGGAAGCTCGCGGTTCACGACCTGACGCTCGATCTGGACCGGCCGGATCAGCGCCGTGACGCCCACGATGACGCCGATGTTGGCCATGTTCGATCCCATGATGTTCCCGAACGAGATCGAGCTGCTGCCCCGCATGGCGGCCAGCAGGTTCACCGCCAGCTCCGGAGCGCTGGTGCCGAACGCGACGACGGTCAGCCCGATCGCCAGCGACGAGATGCCGAGACAGCGCGCCAGGCCGGCCGCACCGCGCACGAGGACGTCGCCGGCGCCGGCCAGCAGCGCCAGGCCGAGGATCAGCCAGAACAGGTTCACGCCGGGAGCACTCCTCGCGCGGGTTCGCTCGCGAATGTCGCGGAAGTGCGGGGTCGGGGGCAACTCGCGGGCCGGAGAACGCCTTCGCGGTGCCGGGCGCGGAGCCGCGCGACCCGACGGGGCGCCGAGCCGGAACCGCGGCTTGCTACTCTGCTCGGGTGGAGGAATCGCCTCGGACCGCGCCGCTCGCCGCCTCCGAGCCGCCGGCGGCGTCCGCGCGGGCGGTTGCCGCGGAGACGGTCGCTCCGAGCGGACGCGCGGGGCGCTGGCTCGCGCTGCTTCGCGACCGCGATCACACGCGCGGCGCCCTCGTCGTTTCGCTGGTGGTTCTCTCGCTGCCCGCGATCCTGCAGAGCCTGGCGGGGGCCGGCGCCTACCAGATCGTCGATCTGTACTTCCTGGGTCAGCTGGGACCGGTCCCGACGGCCGCCGTCGGAATGACCAACCAGGCGCTGCGGCAGGTGCCCTTCCTGCTCCTGCTCGGCGGGTGCATCGGCGCGCAGATGACGGTGGCGCGGTGCGTCGGGGCCGGACGCGGGGAGGCCGCCGATCACGCCGCCGGCCAGGCGCTCCTGCTGGGCGCCGCCCTGGGCGCGCTGACCGCAACGGGCGCGCTCGTGCCGCGTCCGCTGCTGGCCCTCGTGACCAGCGATCCGGACGCGATCGCGACCGCCGTGCCGTACCTGCGGCTCACCTTCGGACTGATGTTCGGCCACGTCTTCGTGATGCTGTTCAGCTTCATCCTCACGGGGGCGGGTGAGTCCACCACGCCCCTGCTCATCACCCTGGTCTCGACACCCGTCGCGATCTTCGCGGAGTACTGCCTGATCTTCGGCAACTTCGGCGCGCCCGCGCTCGGCGTGTCGGGCGTCGCCGTCGGCCTCGCCTGCGGTACGGCGGTCTCACTGACGCTGGCCATCTGGGCGCTTCGCAGCGGTCGCTGCCGCGTGCACCTGCGCCGGCGGCACCTGGCGCCCGACCCGCAGGTGCTGCGGCAGCTCCTGGGGGTGATGTGGCAGCCGGCGCTCCACATGCTCGCGCGCACGGTGATGCTGATCTACTTCATGGCGTTGGCAGGTCACCTGGGGACGAAGGTGCAGGCCGCCTACACCATCGGACTGCGGATCGAGCTGACGCTCAACATGCTGGCGTTCCCGATCGCCAATGCGTGTGCGACGCTCGTCGGCCAGAATCTCGCGGCGGGCAGCCGGCGCCGCGCGTGGCGTTCGATCCGGGTCGCCTATGCGCTCGAGTTCTCGGTGCTCGGATCGTGCGCGGCGTTTCTGCTGGTCTTCCGCCACGCGATCGTCGACGCCTTCACGCGGGATCCGGCGGTCGCCGCGATCGCCGCGGAGTACCTGATGTTCTCCGCGGCGGCGATGTGCCTGCACGCGTTCTACTTCGTGAGCTTTCGCGCGCTCCAGGGCGCGGGCGACATGAATTCCCCGATGCTCATCTCGCTGACCAGCGCGCTCTTCCTGGGCGCACCGCTCGCCTATACCCTCGCGACCCGGACCGACCTCGGCCCCACCGGCATGTGGATCGCGGGGCTCGTCTACAGTCTCACGAACACCGCGCTGACCGTCGGCTGGCTCGCTTACGGCCGCTGGGCGCGCGCCGGACGCGGCCAGCCTCCGCTTCCGCAGCGGTCGGCGGGCTAGGGAGGGTCGGTCGGAGATGTCGCGCATGGAGAGCCGCGCGTCCGAGTCCGCGATCCGCGAGCGCCTGAGCGCGCTCCGCGCCGAGATGGCGCGTTCCGAGCTCGCGGCCTACATCGTGCCGAGCGCGGACCCGCACCAGAGCGAGTACGTGCCCGCGCCGTGGCAGCGGCGCAGCCGCATCTCGAACTTCAGCGGCTCCGCAGGAACCGCGATCGTGACGCGCGACGCGGCGTATCTGTGGACCGACAGCCGCTACTGGCTGCAGGCCGCCCGCGAGCTCCCGGCCGCGGACTACACGCTGATGCGGCACGGCGCCCCGGACGTTCCGGCCCCCTCCGACTGGTTGGAGAGCGAGTTCGGCGCGGGCGCGCGGATCGGTGTCGACCCACAGGTCGTGACGCACGAGCAATGGCGGGAATGGCAGAAGAATCTGGCGCGCGCCGGCGCGGAGCTCGTCGCGGTCGACGAGAACCTGATCGACCGGGGCTGGCCGGATCGCCCAGCGCTGCCCTGCGAGCCCGTCGCGGTGCTCGACGCGTCGTTCGCGGGCCGCTCGATCGCGGACAAGCTCGGCGACCTGCGCGCGGCGATGCACAAGGCCGGTTGCCAGGCACACGTCCTGACGGCGCTCGATTCGATCGCCTGGCTCTTCAACATCCGGGGTCGCGACATCGCGTGCAATCCGCTGGCAATCGCCTACGCGATCGTCCGGCCGAGCTCGGCCCAGCTCTTCATCGATCCGAGCAAGCTGGACACCACGGTGCGCGCCCACCTCGACGACGCGGTCGAGGTCGTGCCCTACCGCGACTTCGAGGCGCAGCTGCGTGCGCTCGCGCGCGAGAAGGCCACCGTCTGGGTCGATCCGCTGGCCACGTCCACCTGGGTGGTGCGCCGCCTCGAGGGTGCGCGCGTCTACGAGAAGGAATCCCCGGTCGTCCTGGCCAAGGCGCTGAAGAACGACGTCGAGCGGGCGGGCATGCGCGCCTGCCACGTGCGGGACGGCGCCGCGGTGTGTCGCTTCCTGCGCTGGCTCGAGGACGCGCTCGCGCAGGGTGCGCGACCGGACGAGGTCGAGTGTGCCGACCGCCTCGTCGCGTTCCGCGCGGAGGGCGAGCACTTCCAGGGAATCTCGTTCGAGACGATCTCGGCGTATGGACCCAACGGGGCCGTCGTCCACTACAGTCCGAGGGCGGGCGCGTGCGCGACGCTCGCGCCCGCGGGTCTGTACCTGCTCGACTCCGGCGCGCAGTATCTCGACGGAACGACCGACATCACGCGCACCGTCGCTCTGGGCGACGTGAGCGACGCGCAGCGCGATCGCTTCACGCGCGTCTTGAGGGGACACATCGCGGTGGCGACCGCGCGCTTCCCCGAAGGCGCGACCGGCAGCCAGATCGACTCGCTCGCGCGCAAGCCGCTCTGGGACGCGGGTCTCGACTTCGGCCACGGAACCGGCCACGGGGTCGGTCACTTCCTGTGCGTGCACGAGGGCCCGCAGGCGATCGCGCCGCGCTCGACCCGCGTGGCGCTGCGCCCGGGCATGATCCTGAGCAACGAGCCCGGCTACTACGAGACCGACGCCTACGGGATTCGGATCGAGAGCCTGCTCGAGG
>CP070734.1:1126752-1131467 GCA_020347605.1 Deltaproteobacteria bacterium
GCCGTGCTCCAGCCAGCCGTGCTGGCCCAGTCCCTCGCCGTGGTCGCCGGTGACGACGATGAGCGTGCGCTCGCGCACGTCCTTGCGGTCGAGACCCAGGAGCAGGCGGCCCAGCCAGAAGTCCGTGTAGAGGACCTCGCCGTGATAGCGGCGGACGAGCTCTTCGAGCGCGGCGGGCGACAGACCGGGCACCCGCCGATCCGCGAGTTCGTAGCTGGCCTGCGCGGCGCGTCGTTCGAACGGAAGCGGCGCCTGGTACGGGGCGTGGGGGTCGAAGTAGTGGACGAACAGGAAGAACGGCTCGGGTGCGGCTTCCAGCCACGCCAGGGCTGCGCGCGTCGTGGCGGCGCCCCGGCGGTCGAATCCGCCGAATTCGTGCTCCGCCCAGAACGCCCCTTCGTAGGCGTGATCCTTCGACAGCGTCGATCCGCGCTCGTCGAACGACGCGTCGTATCGCTCGAAGCCGCGGCTCCAACCGAAGCGCGGATCGAGTACGAAGCTCGACACGAACGCCGCGGTGGCGTAGTTCGCGTCGCGAAATGCCTCGGCGAGGGTCGGCGGATCGCCGCGCAGCGGCGTCCCGTTGGCGAGCACGCCGTGCCGCAGCACGTCGACGCCCGTGAAGAGCGTGGCGTGGGAGGGCGCCGTCTCGGGCGAGGGTGCGATGGCGCGCTGGAACAGCACGCCCTGGCGCGCCAGCGCGTCGAATACCGGCGTGGTGACGGGACCGCCGGACGCGGACAGGGCGTCGGCGCGCAACGTGTCGATCGACACCAGGACGACGTTCGGGCGTTCGGCGGCCGGGCGACAGCCCGCCGGCCCGCAGGCGAGCGCGACGAGCAGGCACGCCGTGCGCATCCGGCGTGTCGAGGTCGGCGTCGCGGTGCTGCGCATCATGACGCGCTTCCCATGCCTCCGGCGCTTCGCGCCCGCATCCGGTGTCGCGCCGTCGCCCGACGCGTCGACGCGGCGCCGGGCAGCCGCGGGGTGCCTAGGGTACCCTCTTGGATCGTGCGCGCCCGGTGTTGCACTGCGTCATGACCCCGAGGCGGGGCGCTCTCGTCGACGCGGCACTCGTTCTGGGCGGGCTGGCCTACCTGCTTCCGCTGCGCCGTCACGGCCTCATGATCAACGACGACGGGTGGTACCTCCATCCGGTGTTGCGCATGCTCGACGGAGAGGTTCTCTACCGCGACGTCCTGACCTTCTACGCTCCGCTCGAGCACCACCTGTTCGCGGCCGTCTTCTCGCTCGCGGAGCCGTCGATCGTGCTGGCGCGGACGGTGTGGGTCGCGATCCTGGTCGCAACCGTCGTCCTGACGCACCGGGTGGCGTTGCGCCTGGTCCCGCCCGGGCTGGCCTGGCTGCCGGCCGTCGTATACGCGCTGGTTCCCGGCCCCTGGCACAAGGCGCTGCTGGGCTTCTGCGCCATGAGCTTCTTCCTGGTCCTGGCGCGGTTTCTCGAGAAGCCGACGCTGCGGCGCGCCGCGCTCATGGGAGGCACCGCGGGACTGATCTTCGTCACGCGCCAGGATCTGGGTCTGGCCGGCTTCGCGATCGCGCTCGGGGCGGCGGCGATTCCGCAGCTGGCGCCTGCGCGCTTCGGGGTCGGGGCGGCGCCGTCGCTGCGCGGCGCGTCGCGAAGCGTCGCGACCGCGCTGGCCGGCTTCGGCCTGCCGGTCGCCCTGACGGCCGCCTACTACGCCCATTTCGGTGCGCTTCCGGCGCTCGTCGAGATGGCCTATGTGAGGGCCTTCGGCCAGATGGGGGCGCACCGCGGGTCCCTCGGCCGACTGCTCTCACCGGACACGTTCGGACTCGCCGCCGAGGGGCGTGCGGTCGGCATCCTCATGCTGGCGCCGCTGGTCGTGTACCCCGCCGCCGGCGTTGCGCTGATCGCACGGCTTCGGCGCCACGGGCTCGACGCGACGAGCGTGCTGTTGCTGTCGCTGCTGGCCGTCGCGGTCGCTACGCTCAGCCAGGCCTACCTCCCCATGCTCCTGATCCGGCTCCTTCAGAGCGCGATTCCGCTGTACCTCCTCACGACCTTCGTCGCGGCCGAACTCGCGCGCGTGCTCGCGCGCCGCGCGGCTGCGGGACCGGGGCGCCTCGTGGCGGCGGCTCCGCCGGTGCTGCTCGTGGCCGCCGCCGCCGCGCTCGTGTGGCTGGTGATCGCGGGCATCCCGCACGTCCACCCGAGCGACGAGTATTCCGGCTCGGCCCGCGTCCGGAGGGCTCGCGAGCCGGTCGAGGTGTTGGGCGACACGCTGCGCGTCCGCTGGGAGCTCGCCGAGGAGATCCGCCTGGTGCGCGCCTTCTTCGACGCGTGCTGCGAGCCGGACGAACCGGTACTGGCCCTGCCGCTCCACGCCACCTACTACATCCTGCTGGACCGGAGGAATCCGACGCGCATCCTCGGCGAGCACTACGGCCCCGGCGACTACGTGCTGTCCGACGCGCGCAAGCGCGCCGAGATGGAGCGACTTCGCGCCTCCGACGCGCGCTACGCAATCGTCGCGGCGGACTGGCTCGCCTGGCCCGAACGCCCCGAGCGACTGCGCCGGACGTTGCTGCGGAACTTCCATCCGGTTCGCGCCTATCGCTCGCTCGTGATCCTGGCGCGCGGCGGCGACGCGTCCGACCGGCGCTTGACGGAGGTGCACCGCCGCCTGCTGCTCGGGCGGGAGGCGCCGGAGGACACCGAGCGGCTCCGCGAGCGGGTCCGGGAGCGGCCTGCGGAGCCGCTGCCGCGCGCGCTCCTGGGAATGGTCCTCGCGCGGGAGGGCCGCATCGATGCGTCCATTCGCGCGTTCCGCGCCGCGGCGCTGCGGGATCCCAGCGACCCGATCCACCTCGAGCGCGCCGCGCGCCTGCTGTTCGCGCAGGGCCGCTTCGACGAGGCGCGGCGCGATCTGATTCGGGCGCGCGCCGTCCGCGAGAGCCCGGAGCTGCGCGCGCTGTGGGAGAAGATTCCTCCGGCGCCGCGCGACGCGACGGCGCCGCCGTCGCCGCACCGGGAAGATCCGCTTGGCTGAGCGGCGCGCGCGAACGGCCGCCCGCAGCGCAGCGCGCGGGCGGCGTGTGATCCGGGCGTGACGGTCGGCGTACCGAGGGAAACGCGCGCGGCGCGTCCGCGCGGCGCGCTCGCCGCCGCGACGCTCGTGCTCGCGGCACTCGTCTTCGCGTTTGCCGCCCATCCCTACACGCGCCTGCCGTTCGCCGGCGAGCACGGTCTCTACTCGCACGGCGCGCAGCAGCTCGCAGCCGGCGGGGTGCCATACCGCGACTTCTGCGGACACGACGGGATCGGGATCTATCTGCTGCACTTCGCCGCGCACGAGGCCTTCGGCTACACGATGTCCGCGCTGCGCCTGTTCGATCTGGCCTGGATGCTGGCGGCGTTCGCGCTGCTCTACGCGGTTTGCCGGCGCGGCTTCGGACCGCTCGCCGCCGCGTTCGCCGTCCTGTTTGCGGTGATCACGTACTTCTCGCTGGGATATCGGCCGACCGCTCAGCGCGACGGCTTCGCGCTGCTCCCGCTGCTCCTGGCGCTTCGACTGCAGTTCGAGGTCGGGCGCAGCCGCGGACGCGACCACGCGCTGCACCTCGGAATCGGGCTCGCGATGGCCGGCGTCTTCTGGCTGAAGCCGCCGCTCGCCGCACTCGGCGTGGTCTTCGCCCTGGCGCCCCTGTTCGCAGAGCGCGGCCGCACCGCCGACGCGCTGCTGCGCGCGTGGCCGGGCCTCGCGGGCGGATTCCTGCTCGGGGTCGGGGCGGGCGTCGCCTACCTGGCGCGGCACGGCGCCCTGCTCGACGCACACGAGTGTCTGATCGTCTACAACCTCGAGTACGCGGGCCAGCGCTACGCGCTGCTCGACCAGCTCCGCTACCTGGCGCGCACGAGCGCCGCGACACCGGTCGGGTTCGCGGGTCTCGTCGGCCTCGCCATGGGCGCCGTGCGTCCCGGCCTTCGCCTGCCCGCCGCGCTGACCCTGAGCGTCGCCGCGCTCGTGCTCCTGCAGGGGAAGCTCATCGATTATCACCGGGTGCCGCTGCAGCTGCTCCTGTGCGCCTGGTGCGGCTATCTGGTCGCGCGCCTGCTGCCCGGCGCCACGGCGGCGGGCGGGCTGCGGGTCCAGGCGCGCCGGCTGGCGGTGGCGCTGCTCGTCGTCGCGGCGCTCGCCGACTTCGCACGGGGTGACACGGCACGCGCCTACCTCGAGCTCTGGAGCGCCCCGAGCGAGGCGCACGCGCGCCGCGAGGAGTCGGAGATCGCACGCTTCCTGGCGAGGAGAACGGAGCCCGGGGAATCCGTGCTGATCTGGGGCGTGGCGGGCGCGGGGAATCCACTTCGAGAGCCGGCGCCCGTCGCCGTCGCGATTCGTGGAGATCTATCCCTTCTCTCGAAGCGGGCCGGAGAGCGACCTCACGCGCCGCTGGAAGCAGGAGTTCATCGCCGCGCTACGCTCCCGGCCGCCGGCCTTCGTGGTGGTGGTCGGCGGCGACGCCTTTCCGGCCATCGGGAACCTCGATTCGGCGCGATCGTTTCGCGAGTTCGCCGCGCTGAGGCGCTTCGTGGATGCTTCCTACCTTCGATTGGCTGAAGTGAAGCGGACCTTTCAATACACGTTCTTCGTCAGGCGCGACCGGACGCGCGTCGATCGCGGGCCGGGCGCGCCCGCGGGGAAGCGGGACGCGACACCGTGAACGGTGAA
>CP070734.1:1131567-1136265 GCA_020347605.1 Deltaproteobacteria bacterium
ACGATGATCTGCATGCCGAGGAACTTCATGTCCCAGCGCGAGTCCGAGACGATCTGGTCGAGCAGCGGGATCAGCGACTCGGCGCCCTCGAGCGAGAAGCGCTTCTGGCCCAGGAACTTGGTGTGGATGAACCGCTCGAAGAGCTCGGCCGCGGCGAGCTTCTGGAGGATCCGCAGGCGCACGGACGCCTCGAACTGCGTCGCGTTCTGCGTCTCCTCCATCTGCCGCTGGAGCCATTGCTTGCGGCCCGGATCCTGGCTGTGCGTGAACTCGGCGCCCAGCGAGCGGCAGTAGGTGGCGCGGAGCCGATCCAGGATCTGCGCCAGCGTCTGCACCGGGCCGCCGGGCAGGTCGCCGGCCATGAACGGCCGCTCCAGGTCGTCGTCGCCGAGCCCGTAGTGCGCGGGATCGAGCTCGGGGAAGTAGGGGGTCGGACCGCCGAGCGGATCGGTGCGCGCGATCCGGTGCCCCCGGGCGCGGTACGCGTGGATCAGGCGCAGCACGCGGGCGTGCTTCTCGGCGGCCTCGGGCCCGAGCTCCGGCTCGGCGACCCCGGGCGCGGGCGGCGCGGCGCCAGCCGGCCGCTCCCGGACGGGGCCGTCGAAGAGCTCCGCCCAGCTCGGGTGCACCGAGGCGGGGTCGACCGCGTAACGGTCCCGGATCTCGGCGACGATGCCCGCGTTGACGCCGAAGCGCGCGAGCAGGTCGCCGCGGTGCACGGCCTCGGGGTCGAGCGGGTCCTCGACGCGGGTCCGGCCCGGCGGCGTTCGCGCCCGTCCGGCGAAGCCCCTCGCAGCGCTGCGCTCCATCCGCGTCGACACGCCGCTTGTATTCGGCGCGATCGGGTGCCCGCTCAAGCATCGGGCGCCGGAAACCGGTCCTCTTCCGGGCTCCGTCCCGCTAGATTCGAGCGGCCATGCGCCTCGGCCGAGCCCTGCCGCGCGCCTTCTTCGCGCGTCCCTGCCTCGAGGTCGCCCGCGACCTGGTGGGCGCGTACCTCGTGCGCAACCTGTCGGACGGCACGCGACTGGCCGGACGGCTCGTCGAAGTGGAGGCCTATCTCGGAACGGGTCGCGACCCCGCCTCCCACGCCTACCGCCG
Source organism: Deltaproteobacteria bacterium (assembly GCA_020347605.1). GTDB lineage: Bacteria > Myxococcota_A > UBA9160 > UBA9160. The sequence continues at coordinate 1,132,669 of CP070734.1, forward strand.
TCTGACGCCGCGCAACCGCGTCATGTTCGGGCCTCCCGGCCGCCTCTACGTCTACCGGAGCTACGGCATCCACGCGTGCGTGAACGTCGTGTGCGAGGAGGACGGGCGGGCCGCGGCCGTCCTGCTCCGCGCCATCGAGCCCATCGCCGGCCTGGAGCGGATGCGCGCGAACCGGGGCCTCGACCGCGATGCGCCGCTGCGCGCCGTCGCGAGCGGACCGGGCCGCCTCGCGCGGGCCCTGGCGATCACGCTCGCGGACTACGGCACGAGCGCGCTGCGCGGCCCGATCTGCTTTCGCCGCGCGCCCGCGGATGCGCCCGCCCCCGCGGTGGTCGCCACGCCTCGGATCGGCATCCGGGAGGGCCGTGAGCTCTTGTACCGCTTCGTCCTGGCGGGAAGCCCGTTCGCCAGCCGCGCGCGCGCTAGCGCGGTGGAGCGCCGCTAGGCGCTCGCGTCGACGACGCGCTGCAGGTGCGCCGACACCACGGCCGCCGACTCGGGACGGTCGTCGGGGTCCTTCGCCATCAGCGCGAGGATCAGCTCGGCGAGGACGTCCGGGATGCCGTCCACGCGCTCGCGGGGGTCCGGAATCGGCGAGTGGCGGTGGTGATGGATCACGTCCCCGTCCCGGTACGGTACGCCGCCGGTGGCCAGCTCGAAGAGCGTCACACCGAGCGCGTAGAGATCGGCTCGGTGGTCCACCGCCTCACCGGCGCCCTGTTCGGGGGCCATGTAGTAGGGGGTCCCGCCGATCACCGTGGACGCGCGCCGCACCTCTTCGAGCATCTTGGCGAGGCCGAAGTCCATGACCTTGAGGACGCGCTCGCGGGTGAAGAAGAGGTTCGCGGTCTTGATGTCGCGGTGCACGATGCGCCGGCCGTGCGCGTAGTTGAGGGCGGCCGCGACCTGTAGCCCGAGGCGGCCGACGTCGCGGGGCGTCAGCTGCCGCCGGTGCGCCAGGATCTTCTGGAGCGGATGGCCCTCGAGCAGCTCCATCGTGAGAAAGTAGACCCCGTTCTCCTCGCCGGCGTCGAACAGGGTCACGATGTTCATGTGATTCAGCGCGGCCGCCGCGCGCGCCTCGCGCAGGAAGAGCGCGACGGCCGTGGGGTGGTCGCGCAGGTTCTCCGGCAGCTGCTTCAGGGCGACGGTGCGGCCGAGACGGCGGTCCCGAGCCTTGAACACGACCCCCATGCCCCCGCGGCCCAGCTCGCCGAGGATCTCGTAGCGGCTCTCGGTCACGGCGGGCGCCACGGGCTGGGTCGCCTCGGCGATCCGGGTCTTGAGCTCGGCGATCCGCGCCGTCGCCCCCGCGTGGTGGAATTCGCGCGCCCGGATCCGCTCGTAGACCTCCAGCGCGGCCTCGTACCGCTCGGCGCGGGTGAGCAGATCCGCGAACTGCTCCTGGGTTTCGATCGGGGCGCGCGAGTCACCCGCGATCGTGATCGCCTCCTCGAATTTCTGGATGGCGAGGTCGAACTCGCCCCGCTCGGAGAGGAGCTGCGCGAGGAGCCGGCAGCCCTCGCCGTACTCGGGCTGGTGGCCGTCGATCTGCTGGAGGGCGCGGATGGCCGCGTCGACGTCGCCGAGCTCCATGCAGAGCTGCGCCGCCTCGTAATAGCGGCCCGTCTTCTCGAGGAGATCGGACTCGCGCGCACGATCGCCCGCCTCGCGAAAGCACTCGATCGCCGCATCGAATTCGCCCCACGACTCGTAGGCGGCGCCGGCGCGCGCGGGATCGCCGCCGAGCCGATACATCTCGGCCGCGCGCGCATAGTCTCCGGCGCGCTCGTAGAGCGCAGCCGCCCGGGCGTGGTCGGCGAGCGCGGCGCGCAGATCGGCCGCCTCCGCGTCGCGGCCGGCCGCCTCGAAGTGGACCGCGGCCTTCTCGGTCTGGCCGAGCGTCTGGTAGTGCTCCGCGCGCAGCAGGTTCGCATGCTCCGCCTGACCGCCCCGCTCGAGGGCGCGGGCCGCCGCCTCGAGATCGTTCTGCAGGTAGGGTTCGACCGCCGCGGGGCAGTCGCGAAACACCAGGAGGTTTTCGTCCGCGAGGTTGAGAAGGACCGAACGCGGCTCGAGCGTGTCGATCTCCACCTCTCGCTCGGCCACGCGGTCCGTCGAGCCGATCAGGATGCCGTGCCGCCCCTTGCCCAGGTACAGGATCGCAGTGCCGTCGCGCGCGTAACGCTGCGAGTGCAGGTCGCCCCGTAGCGCGACGGTCGCCTGGCAGTCGCGCTGATCCCCGCGCATCACCGTGACCTCGACGGGGCACTCGGTGGGTCGGAAGTCGAAGCCGAGCTCCACCGCCCGGCCGCGCCGCACGCGCGCGATCTTCTCCTCGAAATAGTTGCCGACGACCTCGTCGTTGACGGCATCCTGGAGGAGGCCGTGCACCGCGACGTGATAGGTGCGCGCCGGAAGCCAGGCGAAGCGCGTCTGCTTGCCCACCATGTGCCGCTGGTAGCGTCCCACGAAGCGCAGTCGACGCTGGAAGCGGGCGATGCGGTTGGAGGCGTTGCGACGCGACTTGCCCTGCTTCGCCTTCTCGGGCTTCTTCGACACGCGGATGCTGAAGACACTCTTGCCCAGCGATTCGTACTCGATGCGAACCAGGAGCGTGCCCCAGCCGCGGAGCAACGGGGACGCGAGCAGCAGCACCACGAAGGCGTAGATCGCGAGCGCGCGCGGGTTCCACTGCACCGCGCCGGCGTCGTCGGGAAGCCGGAGACCGTTCTCCAGCACCACGACCGCGGGCTGCGAGGCGCCCGCGAGCATGCGCAGCTCCACCGCGTAGCTCCCGGCGGGCTCGGCGAACCCCGTCCAGCGGAGCGAGCGCGCGAAGCACAGCACCGTGAAGACCGCGTCGGTTTCGAGGTGGGCGTTCACGATCGCGACGGCGCTCGGATCGGGCGAAGCGTCCTGCAGGTGCTCGAGCTCGGCCGCGATCAGCTCGATCTTCTCGACCGGCGCCAGCTCGAAGTGGCGGGACAGGGCGGTGGTGAGCGCCGCTTCGAAGCGGAGCCGGTCGAGCCGACGCGGCGCGAGCCACTCCCAGACGCGATCCGCGGTCTCGTACGTCTCGAGACGCAGGTCGGTGAGGGCCACCGTGGCGATCGGGCGTCCGGTCTGGGGATTCCGCTTGGGAAAGGTCGTCAAGATCTCGTCGAAGAGATCGGCGGCGCTGTGCGACGCCTCCGGCGCATCGGCGAGGCTCGTGTCGGCCGCGTCCGCGGCGTCGCGCGCAAGCTCCACGAGGTGCCCGCCCCGGAAGCCCCGCGCCGTCGCGCGCTCCGCCTCGGCCGCCGCGGCTTCGCCGTTCGCCTCGAGGGCCTCGGCCAGCGCATCGCGCAGCTCGGGCGACTCGGGCTCGAGCTCCACGGCGCGCGCCAGTGCAGCGCGCGCGGCGCCCCGCTCGCCGCGATCCGCGTGGATCGACGCCGCGGTCCGCAGATCGGCCGCGTCCGGCGTGCCGGACCCGCGCGCCGTGAGGAGGGCCAGCGCGCGCTCGTGGTCGCCCTTCGCGTGCAGTGCGCGCGCGAGCGAACGGCGCAGCTCGGCGTCTTCGGGCGCGAGATCCACGGCGCGCTCGAGCGCCGC
>CP070734.1:1136365-1141062 GCA_020347605.1 Deltaproteobacteria bacterium
GCGGCGGGCAGGTCGAGCGGCCGGTCGAGCCGCAGCTTCTCGGGGATCGCCGCGAACAGGGCCTCGATGCTCGGTGCGCCGACCACACCGAGCATCTGCCGCACCTCCTCGTCGGTGTGCGGGATGTAGCGCACGCTACCTCTTGGTCTCGGCCAGGTGCTGGCGGTAGGCCTCCGCGTCGAGGAGCGCCTCGTATTCGTCGCTGGATTCGACGCCGACCGCGACGAGCCAGCCGTCCCCGTAGCAGTCTTCGTTCACCGCCTCGGGTCGCTCGACGAGGCCGCTGTTGACCTCGACGATCTCCCCCGTGACGGGCGCGTACAGGTCCGAGACGGCCTTGACCGACTCGATCACGCCAAAGGGCTCGCCCGCCTCGACCGCCGTGCCGGCGGCCGGGAGCTCGACGAAGACGATGTCGCCGAGCTCGCGCTGGGCGTAATCCGTCACGCCGACGATGATGCGGTTCTCTTCGAGCCGCGCCCACTCGTGTTCCCGGGTGTAGCGAAGCCGCTCCGGGATCTCGTATTCCTCCAACGAAGCCTCCGTGACCGACCACATCGTTCAGGTTAACTGCGCCGCGGAAACCCGCCGCCCCGGTTGGCAGCGGTCGGGCGCGGACCCTTTGTAGCGGGTTCCCGGCCGGATCGTCTAGGCCCGGGGGCTCGAATCCGGACGCGCGCGGTCCACGGTCCGAACGAACGGCGTTTCGACGACGCGCGCGCGCACCGGGCGGCCCCGAATCGCGATCTCGAAGCGCGTGCCCGTGCCGGCCAGCGACGGCGGGACGTAGCCCAGACCGATCGACGTGCCGAGCGTCGGCGACGGTCCGCCCGACGTGACGCGACCGACCGGCTCGCCCGCGTGCTGGATCGGGTAGTCGGTGCGCGCGATGCCGCGCTCCTCGAGCTCGAAGCCCACGAGCTGGCGCGGGTGACCGGCGGCGCGTCGGCGCCGGATCGCCTCGGCCCCGAGGAAGCCGTCCGATTCGAGCGCGACGAAGCGGTCGAGGCCGGCCTCGAGCGGCGAGGTGGTGTCGTCGAGCTCGTGGCCGTAGAGGGGCAGGGCGGCTTCCAGCCGCAGCGTGTCGCGCGCCCCGAGGCCGGCGGGCCGCACGCCGCGCGGCGCGCCCGCCTCGAGCAGGGCCTCGAACAGCGCTACGGCGCGCGCCGCATCGACGTACAGCTCGAAGCCGTCGGCGCCGGTGTAGCCGGTGCGCGAGATCAGCGCGGGGACGCCGGCGACCTCGCTCTGGGCGCAGCGATAGCGGCGCAGGCGCGGAAGCGCGAGCGGGGTGAGCGGCTCGATCACGGCCGCACTGGCCGGTCCCTGGAGCGCGATCAGCGCGGTCTCGTCACTGCGGTCGCGCACCTGTGCATCGGCGCGGGCGTGGCGCACGACCCAGCGGTAGTCCTTCTCGATGTTCGACGCGTTCACGCACAGGAAGAGCGCATCGTCGGACAGGCGATAGATCGTCACGTCGTCCACGACGCCGCCGTCCTCGTTGCACAGGAGCGCGTAGCGCACGCGCCCCGGACGCATGTCGCCGACCGGGCGCGTGAGCAGGCGCTCCGCGCTCGCCACGGCGCCGGGACCGGTCAGGTGGATCTGGCCCATGTGCGAGACGTCGAACAGGCCGGCCGACTTCCGGACCGCGGCGTGCTCGTCGAGGATGGAGCTGTACTGCACGGGCATGGAGAAGCCCGCGAACTCCACCATCCGCGCGCCGAGGCGGCGATGGGTGTCGGCGAGCGGTGTCTCGCGCAGCGCGCTCACGCCCCGGTTCGGGACCGGTACGCGCGGAGCGTGTTGCGGAGCACCATCGTGATCGTCATGGGGCCGATGCCGCGCCGGCACGGCGTGAGCAGGCCCGCGATGCCCTGTGCGGCGTCGAAGTCGACGTCGCCCACGATCTCGCCGTCGATCACGCTGACGCCGACGTCGATCACCGCGGCGCCGGGCTTGATCCAGTCCGGCCCCACCATGCGCGCGCGGCCGGTGGCTGCGATCAGGATGTCCGCCTCGCGCGCGAGGCCGGGCAGGTCGCGCGTTCGCGAATGGCACAGCGTCACCGTCGCGTTGCGCTGCAACAGCAGCAGCGCGACCGGCTTGCCGACCAGGATGCTGCGCCCGATCACCACCGCGCGCGCGCCCTCGATCGGGACCGCGTAGCGGTCGAGCACCTCGATGATTCCGAGCGGCGTCGCCGGCACCAGGGACGGCACGCCCGCGAGCAGCAGGCCCTGGGAGAGCGGATGCAGGCCATCCACGTCCTTGGCGGGGTCGATGGCGGCGGTGACCCGAGCCGGAGCGATGTGATCGGGGAACGGGCTCTGCACCAGAATGCCGTCGATGCCGTCGTCGGCGTTGAGCCGATCGATGAGATCGAGCAGCTCGCGCTCCGCCGCGTCGGCCGGCAGATCGTGCTCCACCGACTCGATGCCCACGCGCGCGCAGGCGCGCCGCTTGCCCTTGATGTAGGAGCGACTGGCGGGATCGTCGCCCACGATCACGACGGCGAGGCAGGGCGGGCGCCGCCCGCTCGAGACGAGCTTGGCCACCTCTTCCGCCATCTGGTTGCGGAGATCGCGAGACAGGGCCAGTCCGTCGACGACGGTCGTCGTGCGCGTTGCGTCGGTCACGATCGGATGAATTCCCGTTCTGCGGTCATCCGAGTATATCAGGCCCGGTTCGGAGTCCTAGGCGGCCGACGTCTTGGTCTTGGATTTCTTCGCGGCCGACGACGTGTCCTTCTTGGACTCGCTCTTCGACTCCGAGGCCGCGGGGGTCTCGGACTTCGCCGCCCCCGCCTCGGACTTCCCGGCCTTGCCGCTCGACGAGGAATAGAGGTCCGAGTACCAGCCGCCGCCCTTCAGGATGAAGGACGTGGTCGAGATCATGCGCTTGGCCTTGAGCGCGCGACACTTCGGGCAGCGCCGGATCGGCTCTTCCGTGATGCGCTGCTCGCGCTCGAACTCGTAGCCGCACTTGCCGCAGGAGTATTCGTAGGTCGGCATGGCTCTCTCGTCCCACCGCGCGGGGCCGCCGCCTCGCGGCCGGACTCCGGTGTCTATCTCACACCCGCCGCCGATGCCAGACCGCGGAGCCGCGTCTCGAGCGCCACCGGATCGCCGCGGATGTGGACCCGCTTGCGGCGTCCGCGCGAGCCCGCCGCGAGCGTGACGCTCTCGCGCGGAACGCCCAGCGCCGCGGCCAGAGCGCTCGCCACCGCCGCGTTGGCGGCCCCGTCCACGGGAGGCGACCGGACGGCGACCCGCAGCGCGTCTCCGTGGACGCCGCCGAGCGTCTCGACCCGCGCCCGCGGGGTCACGTGGATCCAGACCGCGACCCCTTCGGCCATCCGTGAGATGCGGAGGCCGGGGTCGTCGGCGTTCAGGAGCCGCCCTCCGAGTCCAGCGCGGTCTTCGTCCGCGTGAGGTAGGCCACCTTGCCGTCCAGCAGCGGGTCCTCCGGATCGTCCTCGGCGAGTCCCTCGAGCAGGCTCAGATGGGTCTCGATCGTGGTCCGCACGGCTGCGCCGATCCGGGTCCGGAGCATCTTCATCTGGCGGATGTCCTCGGTGAGCTTCGAGAGCCTGCGGTGCGCGGCGTCGATGATCTTCTCGGCCTTCACCTCGGCCTCGCCGATCAACACCTCGGCCTCCTTGACGGCCGTGTTGCGCAGGTCGTCGCTCACGCTCTGGGCGGTCACCAGGGTCTGCTTCAGGGAGTTCTCGTTGGCGACGTGCTCTTCGAGCTTCGCCTCGAGCTGGCGCACGCGCTCGTGCAGCATCCCGTTCTCCTGCACGAGGGACTCGAAATCCTGCGCCACGACGCGCAGGAACTGCTTCACGTCTTCCGGGTCAAGTCCCCTGATTCGCGTCGCAAACCGGTGATTCTGGATGTCGAGCGGTGTCAGGCGCATGGTCCCCGGCTCCTTCGTTTCCCGGCAAGAGATCGGTCCAAACCCGGGAATTCTTGATTCCTTCTACTCCCGGCCGAGCTCCTTCGCGCGGCGCGTGGCCGCGGCGACGGCCTCGTAGACGGCGGCCCGGAGGCCGCCGGCCTCCAGCCGTTCCAGCCCCGCGATCGTGGTGCCGCCCGGCGAGGTTACCTGGTCTTTCAGCACAGCGGGATGGCGCCCCGAATCGATCACGAGCTTCGCCGCACCGTAGACCGTCTGCGCGGCCAGGGCGAGCGCGGCATCGCGCGGCAGCCCGACCCGGACGCCCGCGTCCGCGAGCGCCTCGAGGAACACGAAGACGTAGGCGGGGCCGCTTCCCGAAAGTCCGGTCACGGCGTCGAGCAGGGCCTCCGTGGGGCACTCCCAGGCGATTCCCACCGCCTGGAACAGGGCGCGCGCCGTCGCGCGGTCCTCGGGGCGCGCGTGGGCGTTGGGGCACAGGGCCGCCGCTCCGGCGCCGGCCTGGGCCGGCGTGTTCGGCATCACGCGCACGATGCGGGCACCCTCCGGGAGCGCGGACTCGAGCGCCGCCAGGGGTACGCCGGCCGCGATCGAGATCCACAGGGGACGCGTCAGGGTCGCCGCGTCGAGCGCGGCGCGCAGCGTCTCGAGCGCCGGGACCGCCACGGCGGGCTTGACGGCGAGCACCACGACGTCGCGGTCTGCGACGACCGCCTCGTTGTCCGGCAGCGCCTGCACGGCGTGCGCCGTCTCGATCGCCTTGCGACGGCTCGGGT
>CP070734.1:1141162-1145803 GCA_020347605.1 Deltaproteobacteria bacterium
ACTCGCGGCGCTGCGCTCGCGTCGGTCGCGGAGGGGTGCGGAGGTGACCGCCCATGCCTGCCCGTCCGGGCCGAGGACGCTGGAAACGGCGGCCTCCGCCTCGGCGGCGAGCCGGCGCGCGATCCCCGCCTCGAGCGGGGGAGGTTGGCCTGCGGCGGCGACGAGTTCGCCGTCGGGATCCAGCACGAACAGCGAGTCGAAGGGCGAAGCGGTCGCGAGCTCGTCGGCGAGCAGGGCCGTGATCTGCCCACGCGCGGAAGCTCGGGTCCGCAACGCCGCCAACACGCGCAGGCGTTCCGATTCCGCGAGGCGCTCGACCCGGGCGTGGGATGCGGCCAGCACGGCGTCGATGCCCGCGGCGCCCCGCTGTGCCGCGACCTGTAGCAGCCGCCGCACCCCATCGCCGAGCAGCGCGTGCGCGCCGTCCAGCGTGACGCTGCCCACGACCAGCAGGCGCAGCAGGCCCGCGACCAGCACGAAGAGGAATACCTTCGCGGGCACGCTCGCCTGGGGCCAGCGCCCCCATAGGGTACGAACCGGGCGCATCGCCGATGCAGCCTCCCGGCATCGTGTATCGACCGCGCCGACCCGCGCCTTGATGCTTCGAGGCCCGGCGCAGTGAACAATTTCCCTTTTCAGCGCAGAGAGTTACGCTCTGCAGTGCGGTTCGGGCCCGGGGCCCGCCGCGCGGGGCGCGGGCGCTGCCGATAAGCCCTCGGGATTTCGGAGAAAACCGTCCAAGGGGGTTTGCGCGGCCGGGTCGCCCTGGTATCTTGCGCCAGTCTTTTCAGGGGGTTAGCGAGATCTCGCGCCGCAGCCCCCGTGTCCCCCCTGGCGAGCCGACCCGTGGGACGAATGGACGAGGGATGAGCAACTCTCGGCGAAACAGCACGCGCGCAGCAGCGCCCGCACGCTCGGCGGAGCTCGAGCGCCTGCGCCAGGCGATCGACGCCGTCGATCGCGCGATCCTCGAGAAGTTGAATGAGCGCGGTCGCATCGTGCTGCAGGTCGGAGAGCTGAAGCGCGCGTCGGGCGAGCCGGTCTACGACGCGGCGCGCGAACGCGATCTGGTCGCGCGTCTCGTCGCCGCCAATCCGGGCCCCTTTCCCGGCGCGGGCATCGGGCCGGTGTTCCGCGAGATCATCTCGGCGACCCGGTCCCTGGAGCAGCGGCTCCGCGTGGCCTTCCTGGGACCCGAGGGAACGTACAGCCACCTGGCCGTGCGGGAGCAGTTCGGCGAGCAGGCGGCGATCGTCGGGGTGCCGTCGATTCGCGACATCTTCGCCGCGGTCGAGCGCGGAACCGCTGATTTCGGAGTGGTTCCGGTGGAGAACAGCACCGAGGGGACCGTGACGGCGAGCGTGGACGCCCTGGTCGTCTCCCAGGTGGCGATCTGTGGTGAGATCCTGCTGCCGGTCTCGCACTTCCTGCTGTCGCGCACGGGGCGTCGCGAGGACATCGGGCGCGTCGCGTCCCATCCCCAGCCGCTGGCCCAGTGCCGCCAGTGGCTCGAGCAGAACCTGCCGAGCGTCGAACGCGTCGAGACGCCGAGCACGGCGGCCGCGGCCCAGCTCGCGGCTGGAGACCCGGCGGTCGCCGCGATCGCGAGCTCCATCGCCGGCGAGACCTACGGGCTCGAGGTCGTCGAGCCCTGTATCGAGGACCGCCGCGACAACACCACCCGCTTCCTCGTGATCGGAGCCACGTCACCGCCGCCGAGCGGGAACGATCTCACCTCGGCGGTGTTCAGCGTGCGAAAGGACGAGGCCGGTGCGCTGCACCGCCTGCTCGAGCCGTTTGCGGAGCACGGCGTCAATCTGACGGCGATCCAATCGCGCCCCATGAAGGACCGCGTCTGGGAATACCTCTTCTTCGTCGACCTCGAGGGACACCGGGACGAGGAGCGCGTCGCCCGGGCCCTGGCCGACGCGAGTCGCCGCGCCTACTGGTCGAAGGTGCTGGGCTCGTTTCCACGGGCAGCCGCGCCGGTCCGCAAGCGCGCGGGGACGTCGTAGCCGTGGCGTTCGAGCGATGGATCCGGCCCCACATCGCGGCGCTCGAGCCGTACCAGCCGGGCAAGCCGATCGAGGCCCTGGAGCGCGAGCTCGGCATCCGCAACTCGATCAAGCTCGCCTCGAACGAGAACCCGCTCGGCCCCTCGCCGAAGGCCATCGAGGCGATGCGCGGCGAGACCCGCAACGTGCACCGCTATCCCGACGGATCGAGCTACGCGCTGCGCGCGGCCCTGTCGTCTCGCCTGTCGGTGAAGCCCGAGCAGCTCGTGTTCGGCACCGGCTCGGACGAGATCCTCGAGCTGCTCGCGAAGGTGCTGTTGTCCGAAGGGGACGAGGTCGTGTTCGCCTGGCCCTCCTTCGCGATGTACCCGATCGTCGTGCAGGGATCCGGTGCGACGGGCGTGCGGGTGCCGCTCGACGCGGCGTTCACCCACGATCTCGAGGCGATGGCCGCCGCGGTGACACCCCGCACGCGCCTCGTGCTGGTCTGCAACCCGAACAACCCGACCGGCACCAGCGTCGGAGCCGAGGCCTTCGACCGCTTCGTCGCGGGATTGCGCGAAGACGTCGTGCTGGCGGTCGACGAGGCCTACTTCGAGTACACGCGGCGGCCCGATTTTCCCGACAGCCTCGGCTGGATCGCGCGGCGCCCGGGCACGCTGGCCATGCGCACCTTCTCGAAGATCTACGGCCTGGCCGGCCAACGCATCGGTTATGCGATCGCCGATCCCGTGCTGGCCTCCTTCCTGGAGCGGGCGCGGCACCCCTTCAACGTGAACCGGCTGGCGGAGGTCGGCGCGCTGGCCGCGCTCGACGACGCCCCGCACGTCGAGGCGTCGCGCCGGGTGAACGCAGAGGGCATCGACTACCTCACCGGGGAGCTCACGGCGCTGGGCATCCCGGTGTGCCCGACCGACGCCAATTTTCTCATGGCGGAGCTGGGTCCGGGCGTCTACGAAGCGCTGCTGCGCGAGGGCGTCATCGTGCGCCCGCTCTCCGGGTTCGGTCTGGACGATCAGGTGCGCATCACGATCGGGCTGCCCGAGGAGAACGAACGCCTGATCGCCGCACTGCGCCGGCTGCGCGAGGGGTCGCCGTGACCGAGCGGTTCGAGAAGATCGCCGTGCTGGGCCTCGGCCTGCTGGGCGGGTCGATCGCGCTGGCGGCGAAGGCGCGCGGCGTCGCGGCCGTGGTGGCGGGGACGGGGCGCCGCCCCGAGGCGCTGGCCGAGGCGCGGCGGCGCGGCTCGATCGAGGCCACGACGTCGCTCGCGGAGGCCGTGCGCGGCGCGGGTCTCGTGATCCTGTGCACGCCGGTCTCGAGCATGGCCGACCAGATTCGAGCCGCGGCCCCGCACCTGCAGCGGGACGCGATCGTGACCGACGTGGGCAGCGTGAAGGCGCCGCTGGTCGATACGCTGCCGGGGCTCTTGCCCAGCGGCGTCGCCTACGTGGGTGCGCACCCGATGGCGGGGAGCCACCACCGCGGCATCGAGCACGCGCGGGCCGACCTGCTGGACGGGGCGGCCTGCGTGCTGACACCCACGCGAGAGACGCCGCCGCACGCGCTGTCGCGCGTGAGCGCGTTCTTCACCGCGCTGGGTGCGCGCGTGGTGCTGCGCGATCCCTCGGTCCACGACGCCGAGGTGGGCTGGATGAGCCACGTGCCCCACGCCCTCGCGTTCGCCTTCGCGCGCGCGCTGCGGGCGGCGCCCGAGGCCGCGGGCGAAGTGGCGGGGCCGGGCTTCCGGGACTTCACGCGCATCGCGCAGAGCGACGCGGAGCTGTGGAGCGATATCCTGTTGGCGAATCGCAAGGCCGTCGGCGCGGCGCTGCAGTCGGTGCGAGACGAGATCGGCGCGCTGGCGGCCGCGCTCGACGACGGCGACCCCGATGCGTTGGAGCGGTTCATCGCGGCCGCGCGCCAGAGGCTGGCGCGCATTTCGGAGAGGGCCGGCGGGGATCGCGAGAGGTGAATGGCCGATCCGGAGCCGAATCCGGAAATCCCGGCCACTTCGAAGTGGCCATCCAAGGAGAGTGATACACGACTCATGACGCAGTTAGTTGAAAACGCGGGTAGCGAGAGCTTCGCCGAGCTCTTCGAAAAGGAGTCTCCGGCGCTCAAAGAAGGCCAGGTGGTCAAGGGCAAGGTCCTCGAGATCGGCTCCGAGCAGGTCCAGGTGGACGTCGGCTTCAAGTCGGAGGGCATGGTTCCCATCTGGGAGTTCATGGACGACGACGGCACCGTCCTCATCAAGGTCGGCGACGAGGTGGAGGTGCTGGTCGAGGACGCCGAGGACAGCGATGGCCTCGTGGTTCTGTCCAAGGAGAAGGCCGACCGACTCAAGATCTGGGACGAGATCAGCAAGGCCTACCAGGCCGACGAGCCCGTCGAAGGCGCGATCGTCGCTCGCGTGAAGGGCGGCCTTTCGGTCGACATCGGCGTCAAGGCGTTCCTGCCGGGATCGCAGGTCGACCTGCGCCCGGTGCGGAACCTCGAGCACGTCGTCGGTCAGAAGCTCCACTTCAAGGTCATCAAGTTCAACAAGCGCCGGGCCAACATCGTGCTGTCGCGCCGCGCCCTGCTCGAGACCGAGCGGAAGAAGCTGCGGGAGACCACGCTCGAG
>CP070734.1:1145903-1150409 GCA_020347605.1 Deltaproteobacteria bacterium
CTTGTCGATCTCGTCCAGCATGAAGACCGGATTCCGCGTCTTCGCCTTGCGCAGGCTCTGGACGATGCGCCCCGGCAGGGCTCCGACGTAGGTGCGGCGGTGGCCGCGGATCTCGGCCTCGTCGCGCACCCCGCCCAGGGACATGCGGACGAACTCGCGGCCCAGCGCGCGCGCGATCGAACGCCCCAGCGACGTCTTGCCGGTACCCGGCGGACCGACGAAGCACAGGATCGGGCCCCGCAGGTCGCGCTTCAGCGACAGCACTGCGATGTACTCGAGGATGCGGTCCTTCACCTTTGCGAGGCCGTGGTGATCTTCGTCGAGGATCTGGCGCGCCTCCTCGATCTCGAGCCGGTCCTCGGAGAGCTTCGACCAGGGCAGCTCGACGAGCCAATCCAGGTAGGTGCGGATCACGCCGTGCTCGGCGGCCGCCGGCGGCATCTGCGACAGGCGCTCGAGCTCGCGCGTGGCCTGCTTGTGAACCTCCTCGGGCATCTCGGCGGTCTCGATGCGGTCCCGCAGCTGATCGATCTCGGCGTCGCCCTCCTCGGCCTCGCCCAGCTCGCGTCGAATGGCCTCGAGCTGCTGTCGCAGCAGGTACTCCCGCTGCGACTTGCCCATGTCGCTCTGCACCTTCTCGCGAATCTCGCCCTCGATCTGGCTGGCCTCGCGCGCCCGCGCCACCTCCGCGAGCACCTCGCGCAGCCGCGCGGCGATGTCGCGCTCCTCGAGCAGCGCCTGCTTCGCGGCGATGTCCACGTCGAGGTAGTAGGCGACGAGGTCGGCGAGCTTGGACGGATCTTCGAGGTTTCCCGCCAGCACCTGGAGCTCGTCGGAGAGTCGCGGGCTCTCCGTCACGAGCGCGTTGAACTGCTGGGAGACGTTGCGGCGAAGCGCCTGCACCTCCACGGAGGCGGGGTCTCCGGTCTCTTCGATGCGCTCGATGCGCCCGCGCAGGAACGGCTCCTCCTGCGTGAACTCGAGGATGCGGGCCCTCGAGACGCCCTGCAGGAGGATGCGGTAGGAGTCGTCCGGGAACTTGTGCATGCGGACGACCCGCACGACGGTCCCCACGCGATACACGTCGTCCGGCCCCGGGCTCGCCTCGGTCGCCTGCTTCACCGCCACCGTCAGCAGCAGCCGATCCGGCGTCACCAGCACGTGATCGATGAGCCGCTTCGAGCGCGGCGTGTTCACGAGCAGGGGCGCGAGCAGGAAGGGGAACAGCGCGGTGTTCTTCAGCGGCTGGACCGGCAGGTCCGCGGGCAGATCCAGGTCTGCGACGCGGGCCCGCCCCTCCGTCTCGACGAAGACCTCGGTCTCGCCCTCGCCCTCGGCGTCGGCCTCGGCGGCCAGCAACGCCTCGTACTGTTCGTAGTCGTCGTTCATGCTAGGAACGCTCGACCTCGATCTTGCGCTTCGCGGGAACGCGCTTGGGCAGGGTCACGCGCAGAAAGCCGTCCGCCAGGTGCGCGGCCACCTGGTCGCGCTCGAACGGGACGGGCACCGGCACGCTGCGCTCGAAGGGCCCGAAGGCGATCTCCATCCGGTGCAGCCGCTCCACGTCGGATTCCGGGGGCGAGCGGCGCACGCCGCGGATCCGGAGCACGTCTCCGTCCACGGATACCTGCAGGTCGCCGCGGCGCACCCCGGCGAGCTCCACGCGGACGACGATCGCCTTCTCCGTCTCGAACACGTCGATCGCCGGTTGCCAGCGGTCGCCGGAGAGACGATGGGTGAGATCCCCGAAGAGCTCGCTCATCGGGTCGGGTCGGGTCGGGTCAGACACCGCCGCCTCGGTGGGGATCAGCCGTCCCCTTTTTCCTCGGTGTATTCCGCGTCGATCACGTCCTCATCGGGGCCCTTCGCAGCACCCTCCGCCTGCGACCTGGCCCCGCCGGCCTCGGCACCCCCCGTGGCGCCCCCGCTCTTGTACAGGATTTCGGCGATCTTGTGCATGCCCTGCTCGACCCGCTGGCGGGCGGCGTCGAGCCTGGCCGCGTCACCGCTCTCGAGATCCTTCTTCGCATCCTCCAGAATGCCGCGGACGCGGGTCTTCTCCTCGTCCGGCAGCTTCTCCTCGTTCTCCACGAGGGTCTTCTCGGCGCCGTAGATCAGGGAGTCGAGCGCATTCTTCTTCTCGATGGCCTCCCGGCGCGTCTTGTCCTCACCGGCGTGCGCCTCCGCATCCTTCACCATCCGCTCGATCTCGTCCTTGGCGAGGCCGCCCGATCCCTCGATCCGGATCGACTGCTCCTTGCCGGTCGCCTGATCCTTGGCCGTGACGGACAGGATCCCGTTGGCGTCGATGTCGAAGGTCACCTCGATCTGCGGAATCCCGCGCGGTGCGGGAGGGATGCCGTCCAGGATGAAACGGCCGATCTCGCGGTTGTCGACGGCCATCTCGCGCTCGCCCTGGAGCACCCGGATCTCCACCTGGGGCTGGTTGTCGGCCGCGGTCGAGAAGATCTGACTGCGCCGCGTCGGGATCGTGGTGTTGCGGTCGATCAGCTTGGTATTGACGCTACCCAGCGTCTCGATGCCCAGCGAGAGCGGTGTCACGTCGAGGAGCAGGACGTCCTTCACCTCACCGGCCAGCACACCGGCCTGGATGGCGGCGCCAACGGCGACGACCTCGTCCGGATTCACACCCTTGTGCGGCTCCTTTCCGAACAGCTCCTTCACCTTCTCCTGGACCAGCGGGATCCGCGAGGGGCACGCGTAGGAGCAGGCGGCGCACTCGAAGCAGCTCGAGAGGTGGTAGCGCTCCAGCTCGTCCACCCGCTCGGCCCGGATCAGCTGCGCCAGGCGCGTCGGGTTGAGGAACAGCGGGCACGCCTCGAGGCAGCGCCCGCAGCGGATGCAGGGGAGCTCCTGGAAGTCGGCGCTCGTCGCCCGGTCCAGGCACAGGATGCCCGAGGTGCCCTTGAGCACGGGGACGTCCAGACTCTTCTGGGCCATGCCCATCATGGGGCCACCCAGGATCACCTGGCGTGCATCCGGCAGAAGCCCGCCGCAGTGCTCCACGACGGCCGCGACGGGTGTTCCGAGCGGGACGAGCAGGTTGCTGGGCCGTTCCAACGCCGGACCGGTCACCGTGACGACGCGCTCGACGAGCGGAATCCCGTGGTCGAACAGGTCGGCGAGCGCGGCCGTGGTGCCGGCGTTGTTGACGAGCATCTCGATGTCGAGCGGCAGGCCGCCCTCGGGAACCTCCCGGTCGAAGATCGCGTCGACGAGCATCTTCTCGGCGCCCTGCGGGTACTTCACGCGCAGCGGGATCACGTCGATGTCCGGGGCCGCCGCGCGCAGCGCGGCGATCGCGTCCGGCTTGTTGACCTCGATCCCGATGTAGATGCGCTCGGCGCCCACGGCGGTCTTTATGATCTCGGCGCCGCGCACCACCGCCTCGGGGCGTTCGACCATCAGGCGGTGGTCGCACGACAGGTAGGGTTCGCACTCGCAGCCGTTGATCACGACGAAGCGGATCCGCTTGCCCTCCGGAACCTGGAACTTCACGTGGCTCGGAAATGCCGCACCGCCGAGGCCGACGAGGCCCGCGAGCTGGACCCGCTTCACGATCTCGTCGGGCGCGACGCTGGCGGGATCGAGCGGTGGAGCCGACACCAGCCGCTGGCTGTCGTAGGGGTCGGCGCGGAGCACGATCGCGGGCATCGTCTGACCGTTCGGGTGGAGCCGCAGCTCGATGGCCGCCACGGTCCCGGTGACCGGGGCGTGCAGCGCCGTCGAGACGAAGCCCGCCGGATCGGCGATCCGCTGACCGCGGCGCACGCGATCTCCCACCTGAACGACGGGCTTGGACGGAGCGCCGATGTGCTGGGAGAGGGGCAACACGTACTCGTCGACGAAGGGCATGCGCGCGATGGGCTGGCCGCGGGTCGCCTCCTTGTGCTCGACGGGATGCACCCCGTGGCGGAAGCTGGGTACGCGCGCCGCGGCCGCGATCATTCGACGTCTCCCTGCGGCTGGCCCTTGGGCGGGTAGCCCGCGAGGGTCATGAGCCGATCCCGCAGCCGGACCACGGCCTGCTGGTCGTCGCCGGCGCGCAGCTCGGCAATGCGCGCCAGGTGCTCGGTGTTGAGCTCGTAGAGGCGACTCTGGAAGTCGGCCTCGAACTCCTTCTCCAGCTCCGCGCGAATCCGATCCGCCAGCGGTCCCGCCCCGGTCAGCTCGCGGAGCGTGTTCCAGACGAACAGGCGCGCCGCCGTCGCGCGCGCCATCCGCTCGCCGACCCCCTGCTGCTGACCGTTCAGCTCGACGAACGGCCGCTTGCCCGCGCGTGCGGGCTCGTGTAGCGCGAGCCAATCCAGAAGCGGCAGGCCCGCGTCGCCGTCTCCCTCGAGCGGCTCGAAGTGCTCGGCGAAACGGGTTTCGCCCGCCGCCCACTCCGCGAAGTGGATTTCTCCCCAGTCGGCGTCGAGCCCGGGGTTGCCGTCCAGGCTGGCGCGCAATCCGAACCTGCCCTCCGCGGACGGGTCGTAGCGG
>CP070734.1:1150509-1155012 GCA_020347605.1 Deltaproteobacteria bacterium
CGTCGACGCGCTCGCGCGGGATGTCCGCCGGCGAGATCTCGCCCGAGGCAAGCCGCTCGTTGAGCGCGCGCAGGTAGTCGACGCCGCTGCCCAGCTTCGGCTCGCTCCACGACAGCCCCGCCGCCGCGTCCGACAGGAAGCGCGAGCGATACGGCTCGGGCTTGTCGTACGGAAAGTGCATCGGGTTCTTGCCACCGGCGCGGCTCGGCAGCGTGTGCACCGACTTCGTGTGCAAAAACAGGAAGAAGGGGCGGTCGTCCGCCCGCCCTGCGAGCCAGCGCGCCGCGGCGTCGGCCGTCGCGGCCATGTCGTAGCGGTAGCCGCGCTTCGCGCGCTCGGGCATGTGCGTGTACTCGTCGAAGCCGCGCGCAAAGCCACGCGAGCCCCCGACGAAGCCGCGTGGCATCGAGTCCACGAAGGCGGCGCTGCGGTAGCCCGCTTCCGACAGGAGCTCGGCGAGCAGCCGCGTCTCCGCTGGAATCGCACTGCGGCGGTTCTCGATGCCCAGCGCGTGCGGGTGAATCCCGGTCAACATCGCCACGTGCGACGGCAGCGTGTAGGGCGCCGGCGCAAACGCCTCGGTGAAGCGCAGCGAGCGGTCGGCGAGCGCGTCGAGGTTCGGTGAGGTGTCGCGCGCGTAGCCGTAGCAACCGAGGTGGTCGGCGCGCAGCGTGTCGATCGAGAAGAGCAGCACGTTCGGGTGCGCGGGAGCTTCGCGCGGCGCGGGCGGTGCCGCGCCGCGCCCCCGGATCGCGAACGGCGCCGCGACCGCGAGCAGCAGGAGGGCGAGCACGGCCGGCAGCGATGCCGTGCGCGCGGCGGAAATCCCGAGCGGACTCACCCGCTCCCCATCGGCCCTGTAGACGGCAACTTGAGGGCCCCAGCTGCACCCCAAAGGCGGAGGCGGGGCGGCGTTCGACGTCTCGCCGGCGAGGCGCTGCTTCGCGCCGCCGCCGCGGTCGCTACCGTTGCTCGCAGGCGCACCCGGGGGACGGCCATGGCGAAGGCCGACTGCGAAAAAGCGGCGCTCGCCTATCTCGCCCGCGGCTGGAGCGTGGTTCCCGTCGAGAGCGGCGGGAAGCGGCCGATCGTGCGCTGGGAGACCTTCCAGCGCCGCCGCCCGAGCGAGGAGGAATTGCGCGGCTGGTTCGGCCGCCGCCGCGAGGTCAGCCCGGGCATCGTCACCGGCGCGGTCTCCGGCCTCGTGGTGGTCGACGTCGACCCGAGACACGGCGGCACCGAGAGCCTCGCGCGGCTCGAAGCCCGTCACGAGCCGCTCCCGCCCAGCGTCGAGGCGCGGACCGGTGGCGGCGGCCGCCACCTCTACTTCGCCCATCCCGGGGGCGAGGTGCGCAACCGCGTCGGCTTCGCCCCGGGCCTCGATCTGCGCGGCGACGGCGGGCTGGTGGTCGCGCCGCCCGCGCTCCACGCCTCGGGCGCGCGCTACCGCTGGGCTCGGGGACGCGCGCCGGACGAGATCCCGCTCGCGCCGCTGCCGGGCTGGCTCCTCGACGCCGTGCGCGGCGAGAACCCGGGCGCGGGGAATCCGCTCCCCGGCTGGCGCGCCCGCGTGCGCGCCGCGGTGCCCGAGGGCGAGCGCAACGACACCCTTGCGTCCCTCACCGGACACCTGCTCGGGCACGGGGTCGATCCCGAGCTCGCCGGCGAGCTGCTCCTGTGCTGGAACCGCGTCCACTGCCGGCCGCCGCTCTCCGACGCGGAGGTGTTGCGCACGGTCGAGAGCATCACGCGCACCCACGCCCGCCACCACGGCGCCTCGTAGGGATCGGCGCCGGCGGCCCGATTCCGGCGCGACGTGGCTCGCGAAGACGGCCGGCCGCCTTCCGCGACATGCTGTTTACGTCGCGGCCCCGGCAGTCTAAGCTGCCGCTCCATGCGGGAACCGTTCTATCCGCGGGGGGCGATCGCCTCGTTCGTGCTGCTCATGGTCTTGTATGTGGTGATCTGGTTCGGCGTCTACGGCGCCATCGTCGGACGCGGCTGACACGGGCGCCGCGCGTCGCGGAAGGGGGCGAGATGGACCGGGCCGAGAAGCTGGTACTCGGCATGGCGAGCGCCCTGCTCGTCGTGTTCCTGTCGGCGACGGTGTTCGCGGTGGCGCGCCTCGACATCACCCTCCCCACCTGCTTCACGGAGATGGAGCCCTTCGACGAGGGGGAGGTGATCGAGCACAGCGAGGACTGGTACGAAGTCCACTACCTGGCGGCGATGTGGTTCTTCGAGCCGGAAGAGCTCGAGGTCCCGGCGGGAGCAACGGTCGACCTGTACCTCACGAGCGACGATGTCCTGCACGGCTTCCAGATCCTCGGCACCGACGTGAACCTGATGGCCGTACCCGGCACCGTCAATTACAAGCGGGTGACGTTCGACGAGCCGGGGGAGTACCGGATCGTCTGCCACGAGTTCTGCGGCATCGATCACCACTGGATGGCCGCGACCATCACGGTCGCCGAGCGATAGGGTCATGGAGTCGGCGGGAGAGGAGAGAGTCTCGCTGACCGACGCCTCGAGGCGGCTGATCCTGCTCGAGTTGCTCGTGCCCACCGTCCTGCTGGCGTTCGGGATCTACCACGGCTTCGTGCAGACCCTCTACCGGGCCGGGATCATCCGGGCGGAATCGTTCCTCGGGATCGACTACTACCAGGGGCTCACACTGCATGGCGTGATCAACGCCATCGTGTTCACGACGATGTTCGCCGTGGCGTTCGGGAACGCCCTGGTGGCGCGTTTCCTGGGCCGGGAGCCCCCGGTGGGAGCGGCGTGGGTGTCCTTCGCGCTGATGACCGTCGGGACGCTGCTCGCGGCCTTCGCCATGTTCACGGGGCGGGCCTCCATCCTCTACACCTTCTACCCGCCCCTCGTGGCGC
Organism: Deltaproteobacteria bacterium; assembly: GCA_020347605.1. Lineage (GTDB taxonomy): Bacteria > Myxococcota_A > UBA9160 > UBA9160. The sequence continues at coordinate 1,153,398 of CP070734.1, forward strand.
ATCCGACCTTCTACATCGGAGCGGCCCTCCTCGTCGTGGGCTCGTGGGTGGCATTCTTCAACTGGATTCCCCTCTACCGGTCGTGGCGGCGGGAGAACCCGGGTCGGAAGACCCCGCTGGCGATCGTCGGCATCTTCGCGACCTTCGTCGTCTGGATGATGGCGACGCTGCCGCTCGCCTACGAAGTCATCGTCATGCTGATCCCGTGGTCTCTCGGGATGGTCCGCGAGATCAACGTGCTGCTCGCCCGGACCCTGTTCTGGTTCTTCGGGCACCCACTGGTCTACTTCTGGCTGCTTCCCGCCTACGTGATGTACTACGTGATGCTGCCGCGGATCGCGGGCGGGAAGCTGTATTCGGACTTCGCGGGGCGCCTCGTGTTCATGCTGTTCATCGTGTTCTCGGCGCCCGTCGGCGTGCACCATCAGTTCGGCGATCCGGGGATCAGCGTGAGCTGGAAGTGGCTGCAGACCCTCCTGACCTACGGCGTGGCGCTGCCGAGCCTCATCACGGCGTTCACGCTCGCGGCATCGCTCGAGTACGCGGCGCGCCAGAACGGCGGCACGGGGCTCCTGCGCTGGTGGACGCGGCTGCCGTACTGGGACCGGGAGCGCTGGCTCTTCGGCTACTTCTTCGCCGGACTGTTCCTGTTCCTGTTCGGCGGCGTCACGGGTCTGATCAACGCCTCCTACAGCGTGAACAACCTGGTGCACAACACGGCATGGGTCCCGGGTCACTTCCACACGACCATTGCGGGCCCGGTCTTCCTCGCCTTCATCGCGATGACGCTCCATTTGGTTTCGGAGCTGACGGGCAAGCCGGTTCGGCTCAAGTCCTGGAACGTCGCGGTCCCCTACCTGTGGCTGCTCGGGGTCGCCCTGCTCTCGATCGGGATGTCGATCTCGGGGATCGACGGGGAGCCGCGGCGCACCAATCTCGGCCTGGGCTACACCAATCCCGGTTCGGAGCTGTTCGTGCCGCAGTGGGCGAGCATGGCGCGCGTGGTCGCCGCGGGCGGCGGAATCATGCTGTTCGCCATGGTCGTCTACTTCGCGGTGCTCGTCTCGACGCTGCTGTCGAAGCGCCAGAGGGAGCCGGGACTGGGGTTCCCCGTCGCGGAGGCGTATCACGACGAGCCGGCGGGCTTCGTCGCGAATTTCCGACCCTGGATCGTCATCGGGGTGCTGATCTGCGCGATTGCCTACGCGCCCGTCCTGTACGACGTGTCGAGGGCGACCTTCTTCGGTTCGCCCAGCTACACGCCGGACTAGAAGCGGAGCCGCCACGTGGTTTCCCGGCTCCGCGCCCTGCGGCTCGCCGCCGTCCTCGGCGCGACGCTGTCGGCGTCGGCTGCATTTTCGCAGCCGGCGCTGCCACCGAACGAGACCGGGACGATCGGCCGCCGGATCGCCGACGCCCGGCTCGTCGACGCGAACGGCGACGAGCTCCGCGTTCGCTCGCTCGCGGGGAAGCCCCTCATCGTGAGCCCCATCTTCACGCGCTGCCGCCACGTCTGCCCGAGGATCACCGCCAATCTGAAGTCGGCCATCGCGGGGCTGGGCGCGCCCGGCGAGGACTTCAACGTCCTGAGCGTCACCTTCGACGCGGGTGACAC
>CP070734.1:1155112-1159615 GCA_020347605.1 Deltaproteobacteria bacterium
TCTTCGCCGAAGAGGTGGCGTCGCACGGCATGCACGTCTGCGACTACCTCCTCGCGTGCGACATGGAGATGGACCCGACGCCGGGCTACGCCTTCACGAACTGGACGTCCGGCTACGGCGATCTGCACGCCACCCCCGATCTCTCGACCCTGCGCGTCGCCGCCTGGCTGGAGCGGACGGCGGTCGTGCTGTGCGACTCGAAGCACACGCAATCGGGCGAGCCGATCGCGGTCTCGCCGCGCCGGATCCTGCAGCGGCAGATCGAGCGCGCCCGCGAGCGGGGCTTCGTGCCGATGATGGGCAGCGAGCTCGAGTTCTTCCTGTTTCGCGTGCCGTACGCGACCGCGCGCGAGCGCGAGTACCGCGAGCTCGAGCCGACGAGCCGTTACGTCGAGGACTACCACGTGTTGTCCGGAGCGTTCGCCGAGCCGGTGATCGGGGCGATTCGGCGCCACGTCGACGCCTCCGGCATTCCCGTCGAGTTCAGCAAGGGCGAGTGGGGGCCGGGCCAGCACGAGATCAACCTTCGCTTCGCCGAGGCGCTCGAGATGGCGGACCGGCACGTGCTGTACAAGCTGGCCGCGAAGGAGATCGCCGCAGCCGCGGGCTGGTCGCTCACCTTCATGGCGAAGCCCTACGCCGAGCTGGCGGGGAACAGCCTGCACATCCACAGCAGCCTGTGGAGCGAGCGCGGGGCCTCGAGCTTCGCGGAGCACGCGAAGCCGCTGCCCGGCACGCCGATCGAGGGTTCCGACGCGTTCCGCTTCTACCTGGGCGGGCTCCTCGCCCACGCGCGCGAGCTCGCGTGGTTCTTCGCCCCGAACGTGAACTCCTACAGGCGCTATCGGGCGGGCACCTTCGCACCGACGCGCGTGGCCTGGAGCTACGACAACCGGACGGCCGGCTTCCGCGTGGTCGGCCGCGGCGCCTCGCTGCGCGTCGAGTGCCGGATCCCCGGCGCCGACGCGAACCCCTATCTGGCGTACGCCGCGCTGCTCGCCGCCGGCCTGGACGGGATCGAGCGGCAGATCGAGCCGCCGCCGGCCGTGCAAGGCGATGCCTACGCCGGCGACGCCCTGCCGGAGATTGCCCGCACCCTCCCCGACGCCATCGCGGCGCTGGAGGGGAGCGAGTTCGCCCGCGCCGCCTTCGGCGACGAGGTCGTCGAGCACCTGCTCCACTTCGCCCGCAGCGAGCAGCGCTACTTCGAGTCGACCGTCACGGACTTCGAGCGAGCCCGGTACTTCGAGCGGATCTGAGCCGCCTCCCACCGCCGGGATTCCACGTCCAGCCGTCGGCCCACCCGGCCGATACGGATGGGTTGGAGGTGGCGAGCGCCCGATGACCGGCAAGACGCGCACATCCGCGCGCAGCGGCGGCCCCGCAGCACCGCGCCGCGCGCCGCTCTGCCTGTCCTTCCTCACGCGCGACGAGTTCACGCGCGAGTACTGGCGAAGCCTCGCGAACGGCGGCGTCTTCATCATCAGCGCGGATCGCTTCGAACCACGCGAGCTCGTGGAGATACAGCTCGAGCTGCTGTTCCGGGACGAGGTGTTCCACCTCGACGCGGAGGTCGTCCACATCGTGCCGCAGGAGCTCGCCCGGGCGGGCGGCACGCCGGGGATCGCCGTGCAGTTCCTGATGGATACGCCCACGCTCCGCAACCTGTTGGGCGATTTCGCCGGACCGAAGCCCCGCGACCCGGCGGAGCCGCCCGAGGCGGCGCTCCGCGACGCGCCGCGGGCCCCCGCGCGCGTGACCGCCCACCTCGACACCTCGAGCGGTCGCCTCGAGGCGCTCACGCGCGACCTGTCGCGCAGCGGCGTGTTGCTGGCGGTCGACGGCGAGCGGGTGCCGGTTGGAGAGAAGGTGCGGGTGTCCCTCGTCCACCCCACCACGGGCGAGGAGCTGGAGGTCGATGCGAAGGTGGTGCGACACGCGGAGACCGAGAGCGGCCGCGCGGCGCTCGGGATCCGGTTCGAGACCGGGGATTCGCCCCAGCACAAGGTCCAGAGCTTCGTCGACAACGTCCAGGCCGCCGAACACACCCGAAGGCTCGGCGGGATCACCGGCGCCATCCAGGAGCTCGGGTTTCCGAATCTCCTGCAGATGCTGGCCACGTGTTCGCCGCTGGGTACGGTCACCGTCACCCGCGAAGATCAGGTGGGAACGCTGGTGTTCCGGGACGGGAACCTGGTGTCCGTGCGCCTCGGTCCCGTCTCGGGTGCGAAGGCGCTCAAGCGCCTGCTCTCGTGGAGCGAGGGGCGTTTCGAGTTCCACGCGGTCGCGGACGCTGCCGACGACGCGGACTGGTCGATCCGCATCGACGCCGCGGTGCTGGGCGCGCTGAGCGAGCTCGACGAAGAGGAGCAGATCGGCACGCAAGAGCTGCCGTCCTCGGCGCGTCTGCGCGTCGATCCGGCAAAGCTCGAGGCGGAGCGCAGCTCGCTGGACGAGACCGCCGAGGCGCTGATCGAGCTGGCGGAGGAGGCGTTCACGGTCGGCGCGATGCTCGACATGGTGCCGGAGTCGGACGCGAAGGTCGCAGCGGCGCTGCAGGACCTCCTCGCGCGGGGCGTGGTCGAGCTGGTTCCCTGAGCCCGGGGCGGGGCTCAGTTGTGCAGGCGGTCGCTCGACACCGGCGGAAGCTCGCTCGGCAGCTCGACCCAGACGTCCCGCTGCAGCGGTCCCTCGACGTGGTCCGGGTCCCAGATCTCGCGGCTCACGAGCTTTCCGTTGCGGAACCGGGTGCGGATGTCGAACCGCCCGTCGCCGTTCACGTCCTCCTCGAGCAGCTCGACGTCGCCGCGGGCGTCGAACCGCTCGATCCGGTCGACGCTGCCGTCGCCGTTCGTGTCGTTCTCCTCGGCGACGAGCGTCCCGGCGGCGTAGCGCAGCACGCGTTCGAGCCGCCCGTCGAAGTCGCGATCGATCTCGATCCGCTCGACCTCCGTTCCATCGTCCCGGAAGACCCAGCGCACGTCGGGCATCCCCGTCCCGAGCGCGTCCTCCCAGAGATCGTGTCGGATGATGCCCGCGTAGCCCGTCCAGCGGTCGGGCCGCCCATCTCCGTCCCGGTCGTCCTCGCGCAGCACGGGTAAGCTGCCTCCGTCCGCGAAGTAGAATCGCATCTGGATCTCACCGCGATCTCCGTACAGCGCGCGCGCCTCGATCGGTTCCGCGGTGCGGCGCCGGACGATGCGCGGTCCGGCCGCGTCGGGGCCCGGAAGGGCGACGGGTCGCAGCAGGGCGAGCGCCTCCCGGCTCGGGACGCGCGCCTCCGCCTCACTGATCTTGAGCCGGGCCACGAGCTCCGCGCGCCGCCGCTTCTCGGTCGCCAGCCGTCGCTCCAGCGCGGCTCGCCGCTCCGGCGTGAGCTGGGGATCGAGGACGCCCGCGGCGCCGCGGGCGGAGCCCGGGCGCCCGGCGCCGACGGGGGGCAGCTCCTTCAGCATCGCCAGCGTCGCTTCCGCCTCCGCGAGGTAGGCCTGGACGTGCGGGTCTTCGGGATCGATCTCCTGCGCGCGCTGGAACGACGTCTCCGCCGCGGCCACGCGGCCGGTCGAGAGCTGGTCCAGACCGCGCTGGATCTCTTCTTCGATGGCCTCTCCCAGGGCCGGGTAGAGCGCGCGGATCTGTGCCGACGCCCAGAGGTGCGGTGCGTCCCCGTGCCCGGCCAGCGCCTCGCGCACGTCGGGCAGGGCGAGTACCTGCTCCAGCGCGCGCGCGAGCACGGTCTCGACGCAGTCCTCCGCGTCGCTGGGGTCGAAGCGCAGCTCGCGGACCGTGTGAACCGCGACGCGGGTCCCGTCCGGCAGCGCCGCCACGGCGCGCAGCTTCGCCAGCGCAAAGGCTCCGTCCTTCGTCGTTTCGCCGCAGCGGGCGGCCTCGACGCGGACCGAGAGCACCGCGCTCGGGTCGAGGGAGTCGAACCAGGCTCGAATCGCGGGCACGGTCTCCGGCGCGGTGCGCAGGATCCAAGCGCCGGGCAGGCGCAGTCGCAGGTGCCGCGTCACGCTCGCGACCCATTCTGCGGCTTCACCCCGGCGCGCGTTTCGCTCGGAGACCGGGTCGAGCAGGGCCACGAGAACGCCGGCTGCGGTCCCTTCGAGTGGGCCGTCCGGCAGGGGCGGCGCCGGCGGATCGAGCACGTCCGCCCGGGCGCGGTAGAGCGCGGCCTCTCGCGTCCGGCCCTGCTCTTCGAGGACGACGGCGAGCAGGCGATGGGCGCGCGCGTGGTCGGGATCGGCCTCGAGCACGTCGCGCAGCGCCCGTTCGGCGGCTTCGAGGCGGTCCTGCGCCCGAAACGCGCGCGCATCCTGGAGCCGGGCCCGCACGAAGTGATTTCGCAGGGCGCGCTCACGCAGGGCGCGCTGCTCCGGCGGATCCACGGCGGCCCGCCGCGACGATTCGAGGCGAGGGTTGTGGCCCACGGCCTCTCGGAGGGCCTCTTCGCTCATCGGGACGCCCTGGCAGGCCACCAGGACGCCGAGCGCGGGCAGC
>CP070734.1:1159715-1164213 GCA_020347605.1 Deltaproteobacteria bacterium
CCATCGCGGCGAGCTCGGCCCGGATCTCGCTGCGCGCGGTCTCGCCTGCGACGGAGACCACGACGGGCCGCCGGGTCACCCGGGTGAGCTCGTGGGGGGGAATCACCGGTGCGCCGTGGATGCGTTCGCCGAGGCGCCCCGGATGGAGCTCGACGATGTGCGCCGGGCGCCGGCCGTGCGCGAGCAGCGCGCGGCGCAGCGCCTTGCCGGTACCGCCGTACCCCCACAGGACGTAGCGCTCGCTCCCGGCCAGGAACCCGGCGGCCAGGAACTCGGCCTTGCACGCGGTGAAGCGCTCGATCGCGTAGCGGTCGCTCGTGCGCGAGAGCCGCTCGGCGCGGTCGCGCCAGGCGACGAGCCGCCGCGGAACCACGCCGATCGCGTGCCCCGCCCCGAGCAGGCGCAGGACGAGGTCGTAGTCCTCCGGCCAGCCGCGATCCCGGTAGCCGAACGTCTCGAGCAGCGCGCGCCGGATGGCGAGCGTCGGATGGGCGACCGGGCATTCGACGAAGGCCTCGCGGCGCACGCGCTCGGGCGAGTCGATGGCGTTCAGCCAGCGCTCGTACTCCCGCAGACCCTCGCGCAGCCGCGCCCGCGGGAACAGTCGGACGTGGCAGCCCACCGCGCCGAGATCGGGATGCGCGCGGAGCCACGCGAGCTGCGCGCGCAGCCGCTCGCGGTGCATCAGGTCGTCGGCGTCCATGCGCGCGACGGTGCGCCCTCGGCAGGCCTCGAGTCCGGCGCGCAGCGCCGGCACCAGACCGCGGTGGGGAAGCTCCAGGACGCGGATGCGGGCGTCGCGCGCGGCGAAGCGGCGCGCGATGTCGAGCGTGGTGTCGCGCGAGCCATCGTCGACGACGATGCATTCCCAACGGGTCTCGGTCTGCCGCATCACGCTCATCAGCGCGGCGGGGAGCGTCGCCTCCGCGTTCCAGGCGGGCAGCAGCACCGATACGCGCGGCCGGCCGGCCGCGCCGCGGTCTCGTTCGAGATCGGCCAACGCGCCGGACTCTAGCCGCTTCGCGAAACCCCGGTCCGCCCGGGCTACCCTCCCCGCGCAGCGCAGCGCGCGCGCACCGCGGAGGCCCCTTGATCGAGCTCTTCGTCCCGGGTCGCCTCTGCCTGTTCGGCGAGCACTCCGACTGGGCGGGTGGCTATCGCGCGTCGCGGCCGGCGCTCGCGCCCGGCTACTGCCTCGTGGCGGGGACCGACCAGGGCCTGACGGCGCGGCTGGAGCGCCGACCGCGCAGCTTCGAGATCGCGAGCGCGCTGCCCGACGGACGCCGCGCCGGTCCGGTGCGCATCGAGGCCGAGCCCGACGCCCTCGAGGCCGTGGCGCGCTCCGACGACTTCATGAGCTACGCGGCCGGCGTGGCGGCGGTGATCCGGAGGCGGTACGCGGTCGGGGGGCTGTTCGTCGAGATCACGCGCGCCGACCTGCCCATCCGCAAGGGTCTCTCCTCTTCGGCCGCGCTCTGCGTGCTCGTCGCGCGCGCGTACTCCGAGGCGTACGGCCTGATGCTCTCGACGCGGGAGGAGATGGAGCTCGCGTACGCCGGCGAGCGGCTCGCGGGCTCGGAATGCGGCCGCATGGATCAGGTCTGCGCGTACGGCCGGAGGCTCTCCTTCCTCACCTTCGACGGCTCGGAGTTCGACGTCGAGCCGCTCGAGCCCGGTGCGAGCTTCGAGCTCCTGATCGTGGATCTGCGGAGCGACAAGGATACGCGCCGCATCCTGACGGATCTGAACGCGTGCTTTCCCGACACGCCGGGCGAGCGGGCCGCGGGCGTCCGCGAGGCGCTGGGCCGGTGCAACGCGGAGCTGCTCGCGCGCGCGCGGCGCGCCGTGGGCTGCGGCGATGCAGCCGCGCTCGGCGCCTTGATGCGCGAGGCGCAGGCGCTGTTCGACGCGAAGGTGGCACCCGCGTCCGCAGCGCTCGCGGCACCGAGGCTCCGCGCCGTCTTGACGCACACCGCCACCGGCCGGCTGGCGTACGGCGGCAAGGGCGTGGGATCGCAGGGCGACGGCTGCGCCCAGCTCGTGACGCGGGGTCCCGCGGAACGCGCCGAGCTGTCGGCGATTCTGGAGCGTGAGCTCGGTGTCCGCGCTCTACCGCTGACGCTGCGGCCGAGCCCCGCGGCCGGTTGACGCGGGCGCGCCGCCGGGGGGTGCGGGCCCGGATGCGCGGCTCGGGGCGCCGGCGGCATCGCGTTCGACCTGCCAGGTGATAGCATTCGCGTCTTCACCGGGAGGGGCGTAGATGCGCGCGAGACGGATGATCGGATGGGCGGCCGCGGCCGCGATCGGCCTCGGAGCCGGCTTCGACGCGGCGCGGGCCGACGAGACCTGCCAGTCGCCGTACCTCGTCAAGGTCACGGGACAGGAGGACTTCGTCTACGTCTGGACGCTCGGCGTCGAGGGCGTGGGCGACGGCTCGGACAAGCTGGTCACGGTCGGGGCCAATCCGGCGCGGGCCGACTACGGCAAGGTGGTGAGCCAGGTCTCCGTGGGTGGCCGTCACGAGGTCCATCACGGGGGATTCACGGACGACCGCCGCTACTTCTGGGGCGGGGGGCTCGACGACAGCCGCATCGACATCTTCGACGTGGCGTCCGATCCGGCGCATCCCAAGCACGTGCGCACCATCGAGAACTTCGCCGACGCGTCGGGCGGGGTCGTGGGTCCCCACACCTTCTACGCGCTGCCGGGACGGATGCTCATCACCGGGCTCTCCAACACGAAGGACTGGGGCGGACGCACCGCGTTCGTCGAGTACAGCAACGCCGGGGACTACATCCGCACCGTCTGGCTGCCGGAGGGCGCCGAGTACGGGTACGACGCGCGCGTGAATGCCAACCTGAACCGCATGCTCACCTCCTCCTTCACGGGCCACGCGAACTACATGCGGCGCCTCCCCGAGCTCATGGGAGACGCCGAGGCCATGCAGAACTTCGGCAATACGATGGTCGTCTGGGACTACCACGCGCGGAAGCCGCTTCAGATCCTCGAGGTGCCCGGCGCCCCGCTCGAGATCCGCTGGGCGCTCCAGCCCCGCCACGAGTACGCCTTCACGACGACGGCGCTCACCAGCAAGCTCTGGGGGATCTTCCGCACAAACGACGGCAGCTTCGAAGCCGTGGAGCTCGCGGACATCGGCGATCCGTCCACCATCCCGCTGCCGGTCGACATCAGTCTATCGGCGGACGATCGGTTTCTCTTCGTGGACAGCTTCATGGACGGCATGGTGCGGGTCTTCGACGTCTCGAATCCGCGCAAGCCGGTCCAGATCTACGAGCGGAAGATCGGGTCGCAGGTGAACATGGTCTCGCAGTCCTGGGATGGCAAGCGCGTCTACTTCACGTCGTCGCTGCTCGCCAACTGGGACAAGACCGGCGACGCGGACGAGCAGTTCCTGAAGGCGTTCGCCTGGGACGGCAAGCAGCTCACGCCGCGCTTCGAGATCGACTTCTACGCGGAGAAGCTCGGGCGCCCCCACATCATGCGCTTCGGGAAGCTCGACTTCTACGCGGGGCTCGAGCCGGCGGGCCCGGCGGGCAGGGCCGCGGGCGAATGATCCGACGCGACGCCGCTGCCATCGCGCTGGTCGCGCTGCTCGGCGCGTCGGCGAGCTCGCGCGCGCCGGCGCACGAACCGGACGACGCGGCCCCGCCGCCTAAAGCCTCCGAGTCGCTGCGCTTCGAGGCGCCGCCGCCGGGCAGCTACGAGCTGCCGCCCATCCAGCGCGTCTCCGACTACTACCCGCTCCTGGCGCACGACGGCACGCGCGAGCCGTTGCTCGGTCTCGCGTCGGACCAGGTCGCGCTGGTGTCGTTCGCCTACCTCGACTGCACGGACGCGACCGGCTGCCCACTGGCGCTGGCGACCCTGAAACGCCTGGATCACGCGTTGGCCGAGCGACCCGCGCTGGCCGGGCGCGCGCGCCTCGTGACGCTCAGCATCGACCCGGCGCGCGACACGCCGGAGCGGATGGCGGCCGCCCGCCGCCATCTCGCGCCGGTCGGCGATTGGCGGTTCCTGACGCTCGAGACGCCGGAGGCGCTGGCCGCCGTGCTCGCCGACTTCGGTCAGGATGCCGTGCGGTTGCGCGGTCCGGACGGCGGGGACAGCGGGCGCATCCGTCACGTCCTCAAGGTCTTCCTGGTCGATGCGAAGGGCGACGTTCGCAACATCTACAGCGCCGGCTTCCTGTTCACGCCGATCCTCCTGAACGACATCGAGACCGTTCTCGCCGATGCGGCGCCGCAGCCGCGCGCGGAGCGCGGCGCGAGACCGCGCTAGCCGTTCGCGCGGGTGTAGACTCGGGCGAGCGGGAGACGGATCGCATGGCAGACATCGACGGCGGCCAGATCACGGCGCGGCAGCTCAAGGCTGCCGGCGTGGACACGATCTTCGGCGTCGTGGCCGGCCCGATGATCGAGGTGTTCGCCGGCGCCCAGCGCGAGGGGCTCCGCGTCGTCAGCTGCCGTCACGAGGAATC
>CP070734.1:1164313-1168793 GCA_020347605.1 Deltaproteobacteria bacterium
CCCGCTGGATCGGGGATCTCGGCGTCGCGCGGGGCAGCCGGCCGCCCTATGCGGCGCTTCGCACGCGCGTGGAGTACCGGGACGTCGACCTTCCCGTCGACCTGGGGAGCTGGCGCTCGCTGGGCGCGGCCCCCAACACCTTCGCCATCGAGTCCGCGATCGACGAGCTGGCGCGCGTGCGGAAGCTGGACCCGGTGGAGTTCCGATTGCGGAACCTCGCCCCGGAGCACGCGCGGTTGGCGGCCTGTCTGCGCCGGACGCGCGCGCTGGCCGAGCGGGCGGAGCGGCCCCCGGAGCCGGGTTTCGGGCGGGGCTACGCCTGCGGGATCTACGAGGAGAAGAGCTTCGTGGCGGCCAGCGCGGACGTCCGCGTCGATGCCGCGACGGGATCCATTCACGTGCTCCGGATGTGCTGTGTCCAGGACGTCGGCCTGGCCATAAACCCGGATCAGCTCGAGGCGCAGATCGAAGGCAACCTGATCTTCGGGATCGGCATGGCGCTCATGGAACGGGTCGAGATCGAGGAGAGCGACATCGCCTCGCTCAACTTCGACCGCTACCCCATCCCCCGCATGACCGACGCGCCCGAATTCGACATCGAGATCGTGAGCCCGCGCGACATCCCACCTGCCGGCGCCGGCGAGACGGCGCTCATCGTCGGGCCGCCCGCGATCGCCAACGCCCTGCGCGACGCCACGGGCCGGCGCTACACGGCGCTGCCGATTCGCTCGGCGACGTCGTCCGCCTGACCGGGCCGGGCGACGTCGCGGCCGCGCACCCCGAGGCTCGGCGCGGCGAGGAATCGCGGTACGGCGCGTGCTGAAGTGGGTTTCAGCGGAGCGGCGCTACGGTATCCATCCTGCGGGTCGCCGTCGCCGGCCGTTGCCGAGCACCGGCGGCCGTCGACACCCGGAGGAAGACGCCATGGCGGATCGGTCGCGAGAGCCCGCGGGCCCGTGGCAGCCGGAGCGCGCACGCGCCTGGCAGGCGCAGCGCGGCTGGCGCGTGGGCTGCAACTTCGTCCCGAGCAGCGCGTCGAACCCGCTCGAGATGTGGCAGGCGGAGACTTTCGACCTCCCGACCCTGGAGCGGGAGCTCGACTTCGCCGCCGAGCTGGGCTTCACGAGTCTGCGGGTCTTCCTGCACGACCTCGCCTGGCAGCAGGACCCGGCGGGCTTCCTGGAGCGGATCGAGACCTTCCTCGTCGCGGCCGACCGCCGCGGCATCGGCACCCTGCCGGTGCTGTTCGACGGCGTGTGGAACCCGTATCCGAAGCCGGGCGCCCAGCCCGAGCCGCGTCTGCGCGTCCACAACGCCGGCTGGGTGCAGAGCCCGGGCGCGGAGGTGCTCTCGGACCCGGCGCGACAGGACGCCCTCGAGCCCTACGTGAAGGGGGTGATCGCGCGCTTCCGGGACGACCCGCGCATCGACGGCTGGGACCTCTTCAACGAGCCCGACAGTCCGAACCTGGCGTACCTCGCGCAGGAGATCGAGGACAAGGCGGCGCGCGCCCTGGAGCTGCTCGGCAAGTCCTTCGCCTGGGCGCGGGAGGTCGACCCGCGCCAGCCCCTCACGGTGGGCGTGTGGGATGGGGATTGGGACGACGCGGCCGGTCTCACCGACCTTCAACGCCTGAGCCTCGATCAGTCCGACGTGATCTCCTTCCACTGCTACGGCGATCTCGATGCGTTGAACCGGCGCGTGAGCTCGCTCCGCCGCTACGAGCGGCCGATCCTGTGCACGGAGTTCATGGCGCGCAGTCTCGGCAGCACGTTCGATCCGCACCTCGGCTGGATGAAGGCGCAGGGGGTGGGTGCGTACTGTTGGGGACTGGTCGCGGGGCGCACCCAGACCGAGTACTCCTGGGACTCCTGGGTGAAGACCTACGAATCGGAGCCCTCGCCCTGGTTCCACGACGTGCTGCGCCGGGACGGCACGCCCTACGACCCCGCGGAGGTCGCCTACATCCGCTCCGTCACCGGCTGACCGGCAGTTCAGCGGACACCCTCCGCGCGAGCTCGGGCGGCGACCGCCGGACTCGAGCCGGGTTGATGCGGTACGGAGATCATATATGATTTCCCATATATGAAGGCCTCGACCGCTTCACCCCTACCGACGCCGACGGGCCTGTTCGGCGCGTTCGCAGACGAAACGCGCCTGCGGATTCTCAACCTGCTCGGCGCGCGTGAACTGTGCGTCTGCGACCTCTGCGTGGTGCTGGGCGAGATCCAGCCGAAGGTGTCGCGGCATCTTGCGATTCTACGGGAGGCCGGTCTCGTTCGCGTCCGTCGCGAGGGAAAGTGGAAGTTCTACTCACTCCCGCAGAAGCGCTCGCCGCTCCAGGCACGGCTGCTCGGATGCGTCACGTCCTGTCTCTCGGAGATCGAGGTTCTCGCGACCGACCGAGCGCGGCTGGATTCACCGAGAGTCCGACTTCGCTGTGCGTGACGGTCCTGCGAAAGCACGGGAAGGATGGCCAGGACCTACAAGGTTCTCTTTCTCTGCACGGGCAACTCCGCCCGCAGCATCATCGCCGAGGCCATCCTGAATCGCCTTGGAGCCGGACGATTCCGCGCCTACAGCGCGGGTAGCCATCCGAAGGATCAGCCGCACCCGATGGCATTGGAGGTCCTGGCGGAGCGGGGCTACGACACTTCGCGCCTGCGCAGCAAGAGCTGGGACGAGTTCGCGAAGCCGGGCGCCCCGAGCCTCGATTTCGTGTTCACCGTCTGCGACGACGCGGCGGGTGAAGCGTGTCCGGCCTGGCCCGGCCAGCCGATCACGGCCCACTGGGGAGTCCAGGACCCCGCTGCCTTCGGAGGTCCGGAAGACGAGCAGCGGCTGCTCTTCCGTCGCATCTGCGCCGAGCTGGAGCGGCGCATCGATCTCTTCGCGACCCTCAGCGTCGAGTCGGCGGACCGCCTGAGCCTTCAGTCACGCCTCGCGGACATCGGGAAGGGCGAGACGCGTTCGGCGGAGGAGACGTGATGGGGGCTACAGCGGCCGCCGATGTGGCGCGGGACATGCCCAAGCGCCTCAACATCTTCGAGCGGTGGCTATCCGTCTGGGTGGCGGTGTGCATGGCCGTCGGCGTGGCGCTCGGGACGCTCTTCCCGGGCCTCACCGACGCGCTCCGCCGCGTCGAGTTCGGCGATGGCAGCCAGATCAACGTGCCGATCGCGATCCTGATCTGGCTGATGATCTACCCGATGATGCTGCGGATCGACCTGGCCAGTGTGCTCGACGTGCGCCGCCGTCCGCGCGGAGTTCTCGTGACGCTCTTCGTCAACTGGCTCGTGAAGCCCTTCTCGATGGCTCTGCTGGGCTGGCTCTTCTTCGAGCACCTCTTCCATCCCTGGATCGGGGATGCCCTCGCCGATCAGTATCTTGCGGGCGTGATCATCCTCGCGGCCGCACCGTGTACTGCAATGGTCTTCGTCTGGTCGTACCTGACGGACGGCGATCCGGCCTACACACTCGTCCAGGTATCGCTGAACGACCTCATCATGCTGCTGCTCTTCGCGCCGATCGTCACCTCTCTCATCACCGGGGCCAGCGACCTCACGGTGCCCTTCGACGTGCTGCTCTATTCGGTTCTCCTCTTCATCGTCGTTCCGCTGGCCCTGGGAAGCGTGAGCCGCATCGTCCTGCTGCGACGGAAGGGCACCGGGTGGTTCGAGAACCGCTTCCTGCCCAGCTTCCAGCCCGTCACGACCCTTGCGCTCCTGGGGACCCTGGTGCTGATCTTCGCGTTCCAGGCGGAAAATCTGATGAGTCGGTTCTTCCACGTCGCACTGATCGCGGTTCCGATCCTGATTCAGGTCTACTTCAATTCCAGCCTCGCCTACGGCCTCATGAAGCTCGTGCGGGTGCCACACAGCGTGGCGGCTCCAGGTGCGCTGATCGGTGCGAGCAACTTCTTCGAGCTTGCGGTGGCGACGGCCATTGCCCTCTACGGGCCCGAATCCGGTGCGGCCCTGGCGACGGTCGTGGGCGTTCTCGTAGAAGTGCCCGTGATGCTCTCCGTCTGTGCCGCGTGCAACCGCACCCGCCACTGGTTTCCCGAGCCGGTTCCGGCCCCCGTGCGTTGACTACGGCCCGTGGCTCCGAAACCACTCGATCGTCCGCTTGATCGCATCCGACTCCGAGTAGATGGGCTCGTAGCCGAAGTGGCGACGGGCCTTGTCGCCGACGAAGGTGTGATCGTGGCAAATGAATCGGACGCTCGAGCGCGTGAGCGTCGGCGCGAATCGGACGAACGGTCGGCACGCCAGGGCGATGCCTTCGAGGACGGCGCCGAGCGTCCACATCACCGGATAGGGTACGCTGCGAGACTTCGGCGGCAGCGCGTAGCCGAGCTCGTGGAGGATCGGCTCCATGAAGTCGAAGAAGTTCACGGCCGGCGAGTCGTCCGTGACGAAGTAGATCTGTCCGGCGACCGGCGTGTCGGGCTCGAGCAGCGCGCGCATCGCGAGCACGT
>CP070734.1:1168893-1173368 GCA_020347605.1 Deltaproteobacteria bacterium
TCACGCCCGCGCGCAGCGCCGACGACTTCTTCTTCATCCAGATCACGGACGTGCACGCCTATCCCGAGGCCGCGGATTTCGGCGCGCTGCCGGGACTCATTCCGGGCTGGATTCCGGATCGCATGGCGGCCTGGGCCACGCTGCGCGCGATGCAAAAGGCGTACGCGCCGCGCACGCGCGACGACATCGTCGCGGTGCTGCGCGACGCGCTGGGCCCCGAGCGCGACGTCGCGCGCGCGCGCCCGACGACCGTGTTCCTGCGCTACTTCGACGCCTTCCTGGAGCCGGGCAGCGCGCTGGGCCGGGTCGGCCCCGCGGTCCGCGGCGCGCTCGCCGAGGTGGCGTCGCTCGCGCCGAGCTTCGTGATCAGCACCGGCGACCTCGTGTTGGAGGGGAATCAGGGTGAGCCCGAAGCCATCGATCGATGGTTCCGCTTCTATCGCGACGAGACGCGAGCGCTGGGAATTCCGTTCTACGAAACCATCGGCAACAACGAGATCGCCGGAGATCGCAACGACGCCTTCGCGCCGGACGATCCGCGCTACGGCAAATACTTCTTCGAGAAGTACCACGGTCCCACGCACTTCAGCTTCGACCGCGGCCCGTTCCACTTCGCGGCGCTCGACACGCACCGGCCCGAGCCGCGCGCCGGCGAACCGAAGCGCTGGGTCTACGAGCGCATGGAGTCCGCCGTCCGCGACTGGCTCGACGCCGACCTCGCCGCCCACCCGGACCGGGTGCTCGTGGTGCTCAACCACGAGCCGTTCCACATCGACCCGAGCTGGACGGAGCGGATCGGCGACGACGCCGAGCCGGCGGACGACGAGGGACTGCTCGCCCGGCACCGCGTCGCGTACGCGATTGCCGGCCACGTGCACTGGAACGGCTTCGAGGAGCGCGACGGCACGACCCACATCACCACCGGCGCGCTCTCGGGCTTTCGCTGGGCGCTCCCGGCGGAGCTGCATCCGCGTGGCTACCGCCTGTTCTACGCGAAGGACGGGCGGCTGTATTCCGCCTGGAAGGAGATCGGCAAGCCCGTCGTCGGGTTCGTGGATCCCGTGGGCCGGGAGCGCTCGCCGCTCTTCCCGGGCAGCAAGGCGCCCGCCGCTGCGGAGCGTCTCACGGCGCCGGTCGACGTGGTGGCGGTTGCGGCCGACGCGGACGGCGCGTTCGCGGCGGGGTCGCTCACGCTGGACGGCGAGCCGCTCGAGGTCGAGCCGTGGGGCCGCTACTTCCTGCACGCGCGACTCGACGCGGCCGATCTCGGGAGCGGCGAGCGGATCCTCGCGCTCACCGCAAAGAGCGCGGACGGCCGGGTGTATCGCGCGACGCTCGCGCTGCGGGTGGCGCCCGGCGCGGCCGAATAGGGCGCGCCGCGTTCCGGCGGAGGAGCGGCTCGTGGATCTCGAAACCCTGGCGTGGGGCTACGGACTGATCGAGGGACCCCGGGCCGACGCGGCGGGAGGCCTCTACTTCAGCGACGTCACGCGCGGCGGGGTGTACCGGCGGGAGCGCGACGGCGGCGTCGCGACCGTGGTCCCGAAGCGGCGGGGTGTCGGCGGCATCGCCCTGCACCGCGATGGCGGGCTCGTGATCTCGGGCCGCGACGTCTGCCACGTTCGCGCGGGAGCCACGCGCATCCTGCTCGAGCGGCCGCCGGGGGTGGGCGGGTTCAACGACCTGTTCACGGATGCGGCGGGGCGCGTCTACGTCGGCTCGCTGCGCAGCGATCCGTTCGACCTGGGGCGCGAGCGCGAGGCCGGCGAGCTCTACCGCATCGACCCCGGCGGCGCCTGGGTCGCGCTGTACGGCGACGTCGGGCTCAGCAACGGAATCGGCTTCTCGCCGGACGGCGCGATCCTCTACCACGCCGACAGCGCCGCCGGGCAGATCCTCGCGCACGAGGTCGACGCCGACGGTCGCACGTCGAACCGGCGCGTCTTCGCGTCGCTCGAGGGCGGTGCGCCGGACGGACTGGCGGTCGACGCGCAGGGCGGGGTGTGGGTCGCCAGCTTCGGCGGTGGCGCGGTCCACCGCTTCACGCCCGACGGCGCGCGCGACCGCCGCATTGCGATTCCCGCAAGCCACGTCACCAGCCTCTGTTTCGGCGGCGCGGACGGCTGCGATCTCTACGTGGTCAGCGCGGACAACACCGAGCGGCCCGAGCGCGGCGGCACCATCTTCCGGGCCCGATCCGAGATTCCGGGCCTGCCGGCGCCGCCCGCCCGCGTCTGAGCTCGCGCCCGCGTCGGTTCCGCGCGCGGAGCCGGTACGGGCCCACGGCCGGCTGGCGGTGACGGCGTTCCGCGGCTCAGATGATCGTGGTCTCGTGGCCGCTCCAATAGCGCTCCTTCAGGAGGCGCTTGTAGAGCTTGCCGTTCGGGTGCCGGGGCAGCTCGTTCTCGAAGTCGATCGAGCGCGGGCACTTGAGCCGGGCGAGCTGGGCGTGGCAGAACTCGATCAGCTCCCGCTCGAGCTCGGGGCCCGGCACGACGCCCTCGGCGGGCTGGACCACGGCCTTGACCTCCTCGCCGAAATCCGGGTTCGGAACGCCGAAGACCGCCACGTCGATGACCTTCGGGTGCGTCACGAGGACGTTCTCCGCCTCCTGGGGGTAGATGTTGACGCCTCCCGAGATGATCATGTTGGCCTTGCGATCGGTGAGATACAGGTAGCCCTCGTCGTCGACGTAGCCGACGTCGCCGAGTGTCGACCAGCCCTTGTCGTTGAAGGATTGCGCCGTCTTCTCCGGATCGTTGTGGTACTCGAAGCTCGGCCCGCCTTCGAAGTAGATGATGCCCGACTCCCCGGGCGGGAGCTCCTCGCCGCCGTCGTCCAGGATGCGAACCCGGCCCGAGAGCGCGCGGCCCACCGACCCCTTGTGCGCCAGCCACTCCTGCGAATTGATCGCCGTGAAGCCGTTTCCCTCGGTGCCCGCGTAGTACTCGTGCAGGATCGGTCCCCACCACTCGATGATCTGCTCCTTCACCGGGATCGGGCAGGGCGCAGCGGCATGGATGGCGCAGCGCATGCTCGACACGTCGAAGCGGGCGCGCTCCGCCTCGGGGAGCTTCAGCATGCGGACGAACATCGTGGGCACCCACTGGCTGTGGGTGACGCGGTGCTTCTCGATCAGCTGCAGGGCCTGGATGGCGTCGAACTTCTCCATCACCACACAGGTCGCTCCGAGCCGCAGCATGCTCATGGTGAAGCGCAGCGGCGCCGCGTGGTAGCTCGGCGCGGGCGACAGGTAGATGCTGTCCGCACCGGCGCCGTACAGACCGGCGAGCAGCGCGAGCAGCGGCGAGGTCGTGCCGAGCGGCTTGAGCTCGAGGGGAACCTTGACGCCCTTGGGTCGGCCGGTCGTCCCCGACGAGTAGAGCAGATCCTGGCCCTCGGCCTCGTCCGGGACCGGTCGCGCCGGCTGAGCGGCGACCGCGTCCTCGTAGGACTCGAAGCCGGGCAGCGGTTCGCCCAGCATGTAGCGGGCGCGCAGCCCGGCGAGCCGCGCGGGGAGGTCCGCGGCCACCTCCGACTTCGCGTGCGAGGTCACGAGCAGCTTCGCCCCCGAGTCCTTCACGATGTACTCGACCTCGGGCGCCGTGAGCTGCGAGCTGATCGCCGTGTAGTAGAGGCCCGAGCGTTGCGCGGCCCAGGCCAGCTCGTAGAAGCGCGGGTGGTTCTCCATGAAGATCGCGATCCCGTCGCCGGCGCGGAGACCCAGCGAGCGGAGCAGCTGCGCGCAGCGGTTGGAGCCGTCCTCGAGCTGCCGGTAGGTCGTGACTGCGCCGCGGCCGCCCATGATGACGGCGGGCTTGTCGGGATGGGTCTTCGCATGGGCACCGGGGTACATGCCGTGATTCTCCTCGGGTACGCGGTTGGGGCTGCGGACCCGGCGAGTGTAACGCGCCGGCCGGAGCGCGGACCTACTCGAGATCGATCCGGGTGCCGCAGACCCGCACGCAGCCGTCGTCTCCGAGTGCGCCGCGCGCGCGGGCGGCGTCTCTCAGCGCATCGCGGTCGGAGGCCGCGACCGCAAAGGCCGACAGACCTTCGCCGCGGCCGTCGCGCGCCGCCACGAAGCGGATCGCGCCGCGCTCCAGCGCGATCTCCCACAGATCGGGCTCGGTCTCCCGGACCGGTCGCGCCAGCACGCGGGACCAGCGCCGGGCCATCTCCCGGGGATCGTCGCCCTGCAGCTCGACGCCGACGATCTCGCGCGTGATGTCGGAGCGGACGCGGCGCTCCCAGTCCGGCCCGCCCCAGCGCCACGACGCCGGGGGGCGGGCCTCGTCGATCGACAGGATCGCGCCGCCCACGTCGCGCGGGTGGAGATGGGTGCCCGAGATGTCCGGCAGGTCGGCCTGCCAGACGATCCGCACACCCAGCTCGCCGCAGCGCTTGCGGACGCTCTGTACGTCTTCGGTCTGCAGCAGCACCATGTAGCCGCCGTCGCCGCCGCGGCGCTCGAG
>CP070734.1:1173468-1177919 GCA_020347605.1 Deltaproteobacteria bacterium
CGCGTTCGAACTCCCCGCCACCCGCGGCGGCGCGCGGAGCGCCGGCGGGCGCCGCGAGGATGGCGTCGTAACGCGACCGGAACCAGCCCAGGTTGGCGCGGAGCTCCGTATGCCGCGCGTCGCCGAGCAGGCGCTGCGCGCGCTTCGTCTCCCCGGTCCGGAACGGCGACTCGAGCACCAGCAGGCGGAAGCGCGTGTCGTAGAGGTCGTTCTCCGTGTGGACGGGCAGCGTCTTCAGCATCGCGCCCGGCTGCATCGGCAGCCAGCCCTGTTCGAGGAACGTCTGCCGCTGGAGCTCGTTCCGGTAGATCCCCGAAAAGTCGTCGAGCGGAGACTCGAGCGCGAGTGCCGCGAGGTCGACGAACTCGTTGGCCGGGACGGCCATGTGGAAGAACTGGCGGATCTTGATCAGTCCGACGCCCTTCGGCTTCCAGATGCCGGCCGCGGCCAGGGCGTTGTGGAGGGTGTGCGCGCAGTTGTCGGAATAGCCGCTCCAGTTGTAGTCCGCCTCCCCCGTCGCATACTCGCGGTTGAGCTCGTTCAGGTAGTCCATCACCGCGCCGACCATCGCCCGGGTGATCGGCAGTCGCATGCAGAAGACCGATCGGCCGTAACGCAGGGCGAAGTCGGTTCCGATCGAGTCGCGCGCGACGAACGTCGCCATTTCGAGGGCCGGCGCGTCGTCGGAGCGGTGGATCTCGACGCCCCGGAACACGCCGCGCTCGAGCGCATCGCGCACGGCCGCGTCGAAGCGCGCCTGCGTGAGCCGCTCCGACGGCTCGAGGTTTCCGTGCAGGAAGAGCCGCTTCCCGGGCGTCGCCACCCAGTTCACGTTCTTGAAGGCCTTGTTGACGCTGATGCCCGCGCCGTGGCTGGGCTTCGCGGCGTCCGTGACGTTCCCGGGGCAGAGCACGAGCGTCGGGAAGGGCGCCGCGGGGTCCTGGCAGGCCCCCTTCACGTACATCACCGCGTGCCCGGGTGAGCCGCCGGGCGGCTTTCCGAGCGGCCGGATCTGCGTCACCGCGCAGAGCTCGACGTAGTACGGAAACAGCCGTTCGTAGGCGGCTTCGGGGCGGCGCACCGGCACGACGATGTCCCGCTCGGGGGCGAGCACGTCCTCGGGGTCGAGGCAGGCGCCCGACCCGACGAGCAGCAACACCGCGCACGCGGCGCGCAGCGGCAGGTGGTCGCGCATGGGCCGTGGATCATCGCCTGCCCGCACGCCGCGCGCCATCGCCACACGGGTCGGTCCGAAAGGCGCGAGTCCGGCGGCGATCGCTGGTACGATCCCCGGTGCGCTGCGAAGCGGCGCCGGAGGACAGCGCGTGCGTCGCCACCGCCACCTGCTGATCGCGATCGCAGTCGTCGCGGCACTGCTTTTCGCGGCCGATCTCGCGGCCCGCTCGCTCACGCTCGCCCGGCTCCGGCTGCTCGTCGAGGAGGACCTCACGGACGCGCTCGGGCTCGCCGTGTCGGTGGACGCGCTGCAGCTGTCCCTGCTGCCCTACCTGCACCTCGACGCGCGCGGCGTGCGCGTCGCGAACCTTCCCGATCGACCCTCGCCGCACCTCCTCGAGGTCGGCGAGATCGAGATCGGCGTCGCGCTCTGGCCGCTGCGAAAGCGCATCGTCGCGATCGACGCGTTCGAGCTGCGAGACGGCCAGCTCAACATCGAGACCGACACAGAGGGTGGCTTCGCCCTGCCGCTCGAGCTCGGTGGGGACGTCGCGGAGCCGGCGGACGATCCCGTGGTGCTCGAAGTCCGGCGGCTGGCCGGAAAGGATCTGCGGGTCTTCCGCCGCGACGGCGTCAGCGGCGTCGTGCGCTCGCTTCGCCTCGACGCGATCGAGCTCGAGAGCGAAGAGCGGAGGGGACCCATCTCGATCGCTGCCAGCGGCGCCGTGGAGGGTGCGCCCTGCGAGCTGGAGGGGCGGATCGGGCCCCTCCACGAGCTGCTCGAGCCGACGCGGCCCTTCCCCGTGCGGATCGCGGCGCGGATCTACGACGCGCACATCGAGGCCGAAGGAACCCTCGCGGCGCCGCGCGCCCTCGCGGGCGTCGACCTCCGCGTCTCGGCGGAGATCCCCGACCTCGCGCTGGCCGGCTGGCCGTTGCCCGGCCTCGGTGCGATCGCGCTGACGGCGCACATCTCGGACCTCGACGGCACGCTGGGTCTCGAAGCGCTGGATCTGGAGACGACGCGCGACGACCCGTTCGAGGCCGACGTCGAGGGGCGCGTGGACGACCTCGCGGGCTTGCGCGGCGTGGAGCTGCGGGCAGGGCTCGCGGCGCGCGATCTCGACTTCCTCGAAACCTGGGTCGACGCGCCGATCCCCGACGTCGCGAGCGCGACCGCGACCGCCACCCTCTCCGACGACGACGGCAGCCTCGGTCTTCACGCCGAGCTCCACGCCGAAGCGCCCGAGCCCGGAATCGCCCTGGACGCCGAGGGCCGCTGGGACGACCTGTCGCGGATCGGCGAGATCGACGTCGTGGTTCGCGGGAGTGCGCGCGAGATCGCGTCGGTCGCGGCGCTGGTCCAGGCGCCCGAGCTTCCGGACCTCGGTCCGCTGGAGTTCAGCGGCCGCGTGCTGGACCGCGACGGCGCACTCGGCATCGACGCGCTCCAGGTGCGGATGGGGCGTCGCAGCGGCTCGTGGGTGGACGTCTCCGGGTCCATCGGAGACATCCTGGAGCGGCGCCGCATCTCGCTCGACGTGGGCTTCGGCACGGCGGATCTGCGCGCGCTCGGAGAGGCCTTCGGACGAAGCCTGCCGCCGATCGCTCGCATCGACGGATCGGCGCGCCTGAGCGACGCCGACGGCACGCTCGGCATCGAGGACCTGGAGCTGCGCGCGGGGGAGCGCGGCCTCGTCGAGGTCCGACTCACGGCTGAGCTCGACGACCTGTTCGGGCGCGACGAGTTCGAGGTCGTCGCCGAGCTGCGCGCACGCGACCTCGCAGTGCTGGGCGCCGCGGCCGAGCTGGAGCTGGCGCCGATCGGCCCGGTCGAGTTCAAGGGCCGGCTGCGCGGCTCCAACGAGGCGCTCCGCGCGACGGGCGTGGCGCTGCGCGTGGGAGAGACGCGACTGCGCGGAGACGCGTCTGGCTCGTTCGTGCCGGACGAGCGTCCCGCGCTGCGGGCGCGCATCGAATCGCCGCACGTCCGGATCGCGGATCTGGGCTTCGTCCGCCGCACAGCCGCTGCGGAGCCGGCGGCTCTCGTGCCGCCCGAGGCGGAGACGCTTCCGTTCGAAGAGCTGCGCGCGCTCGATCTCGACCTCGAGCTGCGCGCGAAGCGGATCACCGGTTACGCGGGACTCGACGTGCAGAACGCGCACGTGACGGTGCGGCTACACGACGGAGAGCTGCTGATCGGCGATGCGGCTGCGAGCTACAAGCAGGGCCGCGTGCGCGCCGAGGCGGAGGTCGACGCGCGAACGCCCGATCCGCACCTCGCCGTGAACCTCGACGCGAAGGCGATCGATCTCGCGGTCCTGATGGCGCAGTTCGAAGAGGACTCCGAGGTGAGCGGATTGCTCGACGCCACGCTCGGGCTCAAGAGCCGCGGTGCTACGCTCGACGCACTGCGCGCATCGCTCTCCGGCAACACGCGGGTGGTGGTCCGCGACGGCACCGTCGCGTCGAAGTACGGGCGCATGTTCGTGGTGAACCTCGGCCGCGCGGCCTTTCCGATGCTGCGCACGCCGAAGGCGCCGCGGCTCGGCTGCACGGTCGCCGAATTCGAGATCGAAGACGGGATCGCCACCGCGCAGACGATCCTGCTCGAGGGAGGCGAGGTGGCCGTGACCGGGGCGGGGCGGATCGACCTGGTGCGCGGCGTCTACGAGCTGCGCTTCGTTCCGACGGCGCGCGACCCCGGACTGTTGAGCGTGGCCCCACAGGTCGACGTGCGGGGGCCGCTCGCGAATCCGGTGTTCCGGCCCGTGACGAGCACACTCGCGACCAGTCTCGGGCGAGGCTTGCTGTCGAATGCGCGCCGCGCCGGCCTGAGCGCGCTCCGCCCCTTCCGTTCCCGCAACGAGGCCCTCGTGCAGGGAAAGGCGGCGTGCGCGAAACTGGGGCTCAGCGGACCCTAGTGGTGCGGATGCAGACCGGAAGCGCGGCGGAGCGGTATCGAGAGGCGAGCAGGGCCGTGAACACGTACGCGCGCAGGCGCCGGGCGCCGTGGCGCGGCCTCGTCGCGCTCCTGTTCCTCGCGGCGTCGCTGCCCGCGACGGCGTTCGAACGGCCCTCCCAGGCCCGGGGCCGCCCGGGCTGCCGTGGGAACGTGTCGGCCGGGGCGCCCGCCTGCCAGGTGCTCGTCGTGCGGCCCGAGCCGGGGCCCGCGTCGCTCCCGTCGCTGCCGCTCGGCGCCCCGGCGGATCTCTCGCTGCTCGACGACGCGGAGCGCGCCGCGGTGGCTGCGGCGGATGCCCGCGCCGCGGCGC
>CP070734.1:1178019-1182408 GCA_020347605.1 Deltaproteobacteria bacterium
CGCCTCGAGCTGGCGCACGCGCTCCCGGGAGAGACCGAGCTTTCCGCCGATCTCCTCGAGCGTGTGGTCGGACTCCCCGAGCATCCCGAACCGCCAGCGCAGGATGTTGCGCTCGCGTTCGGCGAGCACCTGGATCGACTCCTCCGCGACGCGCTCGAGCTGGGCGCGGTCGATCCCCTCCGTGGGAAGCGGCGAGTTCGGGTCTGCGATGAAGTCGATCAGCGTCTTGGAGTCGGTTCCCTGCGCCTCGCTCTCGAGACTCACGGGCTCGCCGCCGAAGCGCGACAGCTGCTCCACTTCGTGTACGGGCAGGCCCAGCTCGTCGGCCACGTCCCAGGCCGAGGGCGATTGCGCGAGCTTCGGACCGAGTGCGCGCTCCACGCGCTGGCAGCGCAGCAGCGCGTCGTGCACGTGACTGGGCAGCCGGATCGTGCGCGACTGGTTCTGGATCGACCGGATCAGCGCCTGGCGGATCCACCAGAGCGCGTAGGTCGAGAACTTGTGGCCGCGGCGATAGTCGAACTTTTCGACCGCGCGGATCAGACCGAGGTTGCCCTCCTGGATCAGATCGGGGAACGAGAGTCCCAGGTTCCGGAAGTTCTTGGCGATGGCGACGACCAGCTTCAGGTTGTGTGCCACGAACCGGTTCTTGACCTCGCTGAGCCGCTCGAATGCCTGCTCGACCGCGTCCGCGCGCGCGTGGAACTCGGCCGCGGGCATTCCGAGCTCGGCCAGACCGGCGCGCGTGCGCCGCGCGGGCCCCTCTCGCCCGGGGTCCGGGGGTTCGGCACCGCGCGCGGCGCGCGAGCGCAGGGCGTCGCGACGCCGGACCAACAGCCGCCGCAGACGCTCGTAGTGCTGGCTCGAGAGATCGGCCTCCAGCAGCGCCGCGCGAATCCGCGCGTCGAGACGCGCGCGCTTCGCCGCGTTTCCGCTCGCGGGGCGCATGAGCGCGGCGCGGCGCGCGAGCAGCCGCTCGACCCCGCCGAGAATGGCGTCGATCCGCGCGGTGTACTGCCCGCCGTCGCTCGAGCCGCTGCCGAACGACTCACTCAGGCGTCCCGTCACCCGCTTGCGCGTGCGCAGCCCGCGCCAGATGCGCACGGTCTCCTCGGCCGCCAGCGGCACGGCGAGGATCGCGTCCTTGAGCGCGGCGTTCGCCGCCTCGAGCTCCTTGGCGAGAAACACCTCCTGCTCCCGGGAGAGCGTCGGAAGCACGGCGATGTCGCGGAAGTAGGCGATCAGCGGGCTGCGATCGCCTTCGGTATTCGGGGCGCCGCCCGGCGTCCGCGCGGCGCCCGCGCGCGCCGGGCGCCGGGAAGGCGAATCCGCGGCGTTGTCGAGCCGCTGAGAGCCGCGCGCCGGGACGTCCACGACCGCGCTCCTTCACCCGGCGCGATCGTCGACCGCGCCGGAGCGAACCGGCCCGCCATTCGGAGCGCCGCGCAACGGATCGGACGGCTGCAGCCCTCGAGCGCGTCAGGACGATCACATCGCGGCGATGTGAACGACGAACCCCCCACCCACAGGATCGGGGTTCACCTTACGAGCCTCGAGACGGAATGTCAAAGCGGATCATCGCGGGCGTCGCCCCCGGCAACCCGGCTCGGACGCGGGGGGCTGGATCAGGGCAGTCCGTCGGTCCGGTGACGGATGAGGTTCATGAACTCTGCGCGCGTCTTCGGATCCTGCTGGAACTCGCCGCGCATCGCACTGGTGATCGCGAAGTTGTTCTGCTGCTGGATGCCGCGCATCATCATGCACAGGTGCCGGGCCTCGAGCACCACGCCCACGCCCTTGGGCGCGAGCACGCGGTCGATCGTGTCGGCGATCTCGGTCGTCATCCGCTCCTGGACCTGCAGCCGGCGGGCGAAGATCTCCACCAGGCGCGGGATCTTCGAGAGTCCCACGACGTGGCCGTCCGGCACGTACGCGACGTGGGCTCGGCCGAAGAACGGCAGCAGGTGGTGTTCGCACAGGCTGTAGAACTCGATGTCCTTGACCAGCACCATCTCGTCGTAGGACACGTCGAAGCGCGCCTCGTTCAGGGTCCTCGCCGGATCCAGCGCGTAGCCCTGCGTGAGGTACCGCATCGAACGCGCGACGCGGTCGGGCGTGCGCTCGAGACCGTCGCGCCCCGGATCCTCCCCGAGCTCCTTGAGCAAGGAGCCCACCAGTCCGCGGATCGGGTCGTCGGAACCGTTCATTGCTCGCCCTCGCATTCGAAGCTGTTGCGACGCGTCTCGACCAGCCGGACGCGGGACACGCGGGCGCGGCTCTGGCGCGCCACGGGCCCGGCCAGCAACCTCGTCAGCGCGCGCGCGATGTTCTCGGCCGTCGGCACGGCGCGCTCGAACAGGGGATCTTCGTTGAGCAGACGATAGCCGAAGCGATCCAGCACTTCGCGCTGCACGATTTCGTCGAGCCGCTCCAGCGAAAGGATGCGTCCCGTTCGCGCGTCCACGGGCCCGCGCACCGTCACCTCCAGGCCGTAGTTGTGACCGTGGCCGTGCGGGGTCGCGCACTTCCCGTAGATCCGCCGGTTGTCCGCGTCGGACAGTGCCGCGCTGCGCAGCACGTGGGCGGCGGGGAAGCGGTAGCGGCGCGTGAGCTCGATCATTCGGAGCTCTCCGGTTCGACGACGTCGACCCAGAGATCCTCGTCCTGCCGCAGCCGGATGCGGTCGAGCATGCCAGCGGGGAGCGCCTCGACGAGCAGCTCGCGGATCACCCGCGCCAGGTTCTCGGGCGTCGGCGGATCCTTCTCGAAGTACGGGGTGTCGGCGTTGAGGTCGCGGTGGTCGAAGCGCGCCTCGATCTCCCGCTCGAGGATCTCCTTGAGCTCCTTCAGGTCGATCAGCATGCCCGTCACGGGGTCCGGCTCCCCCCGGACGGTCACCTCGAGCCGGTAGTTGTGCCCGTGCTGCGACGCCTGGCGACCGAACAGGCGGCGGTTCTCCGCGTCCGAGAGGTCGCCGCGGGCGTAGCGAAGCGAGGCCGAGAAGTCGATCGACCGAGTGGCCCGAATCAAAGATAACCCCTCGACTTTACTCAGAAATAATGTTCGAGGCTAAGTAGAGCGGCGGCGCTTGTCAAGCCGGCGCAGCTCAGTAGCGCCGGAGCAGTCCGCGCACCACGCCCCGAATCTCGACCTCCTGGGCCGGCACCTCGATGGGCTGCATCGCGGCGTTGGCCGGCACGAGCCGGACCGTGGCCCCGTTGCGGTAGAGCCGCTTCAGCGTGGCGTCCTCGCCCCGGATCAACGCGACGACCGTCTCGCCATCGCGGGCGACCGGGCGGCTCTCGACCACCACGTAGTCCCCGTCGCGGATCTGCTCCTCGATCATCGAGTCACCGCGGACCCGCAGCACGAAGCTCTCGCCTGCGGACCCGATCATCTCGGGCGGGACCCCGATGCGCTCCTCGACCTCGATCGCCTCGATCGGCGCGCCGGCCGCGACACTGCCCAGAAGCGGCAGCGTGGTGCCGTCGGCGGCCGGGTCCGAGACCAGCTCGACCGACCGCGAGCGATTCCACGATTTTCGGACCAGCCCCTTGTCGACGAGGTGCTGGACGTGCTTGTGGACGGTCGCCACCGACGAGAGGCCGAAGTGGCCGCCGATCTCCTGGAGGCTGGGGGAGTAGCCGTGCTGGGCGATGAAGCGCTCCAGGTAATCGAGGATCTGGCGCTGGCGCCGGGTGAGGGCCATGGGGGTCCCCTTCGACCTTTGTTCGCCCCCGAGCTTCCCGGAAAGGAAGGCGAAAGTCAAGCGAGCGGATTCCGCGGCGCCCTCACCCGGCGGGACCGGATCGGGCCCGGTCGCTTGACAGGTGGGGACTGGGGCATAGACTGCGCCGCGCTTGGCACTCGAGCCGATCGAGTGCTAAGTGGGGCCGGCGAGCTTGGGGTACCGGCTCCAAACCATCTTTGCGAACCATCATCGACCGGGACGCGTCTCCCAGGAGCTCGCGTCTGGAGGAACCCGATCCATGAAAATCCGTCCGCTTCAGGATCGCATCATCGTGAAGCGCGTGGAAGAGGAGTCGAAGTCGAAGGGCGGCATCATCATCCCCGATACGGCCAAGGAAAAGCCGCAGGAGGGGAAGGTGATCGCCGTGGGCAAGGGCAAGGTTCTGGAAGACGGAACCGTGCGGCCCCTCGAAATCCACAAGGGTGATCGCGTGCTCTTCAGCAAGTACAGCGGCACCGAAATCAACATCGAAGGCGAAGAGCACCTCATCATCCGCGAGGACGACGTCCTCGGCGTGCTGGAGTAGGAGACCGAGACATGGCGAAGGAACTGCAATTCGACCAGAACGCGCGCTCGAAGCTGCTGTCTGGCGTCAACCAGATGGCGAACGCCGTGCGCGTGACGCTCGGCCCCAAGGG
>CP070734.1:1182508-1186890 GCA_020347605.1 Deltaproteobacteria bacterium
CCGCCTCGAGCTCCGCGTCGCTGTAGCCGATGCGGCGGCCCTGTGCGTCCGCGCGCTCCGCGCCCCCGGCGCCGCGCTCCTGCGCAACGCGCGTGTAGCCCTCCTGCACCATCTCGCGCACCGCATCCGGATCCTGCGGTCGTCGACAGGTCGTCATGCCCTTCCCTCCTTCGAATGAGTCGGGCGCCGGCGCGCGGCGCCCTTCGAACCCCCTGCGCGCCGGCGCGCGCCGAACCCCTGGCAGCAGCTCTCGGTGAGAAACTCGACGAGCGCCCGGACCGCGCCCAGGTCGGCGCTGTAGATCCTCGAGCGACCCGCGCGCTCGCAGCGGACCAGGCCCGCTCCCTTCAGCTCCTTCAAGTGGAACGACAGGGTGGCCGCCGGAATGCCCAGCGCCTCCCCCACCTCTCCGGCTGCCAGGCCGTCCGGGCCTCCGCGGACCAGCCGTCGGAACACGTCGAGGCGGGTCTCGTGGGCCAGCGCGGCCAGTGCGCCGATCGCGGTTTGTTTTTCCATATTTCCAATTCTATAAAACTTTCGAAGGTTGTCAAGCGCCGCCCCGCGGACGGCTCGCGCCGCGCGTCGGCCGACTAGCCGTTCACGGCCTCGTAGACGCGGTACTCGACGGCGTTCGGCAGGACCCGCCCCTCGGCCACGGCCACCACGCGGTTCAGCCAGGCGTAGCGCGGGTCGCCGGTCTCGAAGCGCGGCTGGGTCATGAAGTAGGTGTCGCCGAAGTCCGTGGCCTCGCCTCGCGCCAGCGCGGCGAGGATCTCCTCTCTGAGCACCAGCACGCCGTGGTAGTGGATGTAGATGCGAGCGCCGTCGTCGGTCTCGAGGGTGCCGCGCACGTCCAGGAAGCCCGTGCCGTTGGCATCCACCAGCAGCCAGTCGCCGCCGCTCGCGAGCAGCCGGCCCCGCAGCCGGGGGCCCTCGGCCGTGCCGCCGGTCACGTCGAAGATCGTCCGCGTTCCGAACGGTCCGGTGCCGACCTCCACGGGCGCCTTCAGGTCGGCGCGGTACGTGAGCAGGTGTTCGAGCTTCATGCCTGGAAGATCTCCGCGATGGAGGCTGCGTAGTAGAGCGCCTTCTCGGGGCCCAGCGCGTAGGCGGGCGGGACGACGCACAGCGAGTCGGCGATGCCCGTGAGCCGGCCGATCCGCTCGCGCACCTTCTCCGGCTCCCCGACGGCGACGAAGGTGCGCACCATCTCGTCGGGAACGAGCGGCGCGACGCTGCGGTAGTCGCCGCGCTGCACGCCCTGCTGCAGCCTGCGCGCCACGTCCAGGAAGCCGTGGGCCTCGAAGAACGACTCGTACTGCTTCACGCCGCCGTAGAACGCCATCGTGGGGCGCGCGTCCTCGATCGCGGCCGCCTCGTCCGGGTTCGGGGCCGCCCACAGCCAGGCGTTGAACTCGATCGCGTCGCGCCGCCGGCCCGCCTTCGCGAGCGCGGCCTCCAGCGCGGGCGCCATCTCGTCGGCCGCCCACTCGATCGACCACATCGGATGCCCGATCAGCCCGTCGCCGATCTCCGCGGCGAGCCGCACCATCGGCGCGCGCAGGGCGGCGATCCAGATCGGGATCGCCTCGCGCAGCGGCGGCTCGGTCGGCGAGAGCTCCTTGAAGTCGGCCCGGTAGTACTCGCCCTCGAAGGGCTCGAGTCCCGTGTGCGCGCCGCGCACGATGTGGCGCACGGCCGCCACGGTCTCGCGCAGATGCGCCAGCGGCTTGTGGTCCGGGGCACCGTAGATGCCCCGCGACCAGGACAACACGCTGGCCCCGAGACCGAGCACGAAGCGGCCGCCGGAGATGCGATCCATGTCGATGGCCGCCATCGCGGTCTCGAAGGGGCTCCGCGCCGCGGCGATCGCGATCCCGCTCGCCAGCTGGACGCGGCTCGTCACCGCAGCCGCCACCGCCAGCGGGAGGAAGGGCGGACCGTAGACCTGGGGCGCGAAGCAGCCGTGGATCCCGCGCGCCTCGGCCTGCCGCGCCATCTCGACCAGGATGGGGGCCGGCAGGGGCTGCAGGACGCTCCAGTGACGCGGCGGGGAGGGATTCGAGCGGGCCATCGGCACCTCCAACCGGAGGCGACCGGGGCCGGACGGGCCGGGCGCCTTCCGAGGTCAGTCGGTCAGCGCCGAGAATACGAGATCCGAGAGCCGCTGTAGACGGTCGATGTTGTGCGACTCCTCGATCAGGCCCGCGGTGAGACACACGAAGACGAGCTCCCGCTCCGGATCGACCCAGAACATCGTCGAGCCCGCGCCGAGCCCGCCGAAGGTGCCGGGCGACGCCATCACGCCGAAGCCGTTCGGGAAGATGCCCTCGCCGCGCAGGAAGAAACCGAGTCCGAGGCAGGCGGGATACGGATCCCAGCCGCGCAGCTCCCGCGCGTAGTCGAAGATGTGATTGGGCTCGTCGCCCGTGTGATTCTGCGCCGCCAGCGCCAGGATCGCGGGCGACAGGATCCGCACGCCTCCGAGCGCGCCCCCGCCACGCAGCGCCTCGGCCCAGCGGAACACGTCGTTGGCCGTGGAGACCGCGCCGCCGCCCGGGATCTCGGCCGTCTCGTCGAGGAACACGTTCATGGCCTCGAGCAGCTCGGGCACGAACAGCCCGGGGCGCCGGTCGCGCACGACGACCGGGACGCGGCGCGCCGCCAGATCCGCCCGCAGTCCCAGCGCGGTGTCCTTCATGCCGAGCGGCTCGAAGAGCTCCTCGGTCAGGATGTCGCGGAACGAGCGCCCGCCGCCGTCGAGCCGGCGCACGAGCTCGCCGAGCACCGCGTGCGCACCGATCGGGCTATAGCTCACCATCCGGCCGGGCGCGGAGATCAGCGGCTGGTCGCAGACGGCCGCCGCGACCGACTGCAGGTTGCCGAGCTCTTCCATGGGGATCGGCGGCAGCTCCGACGACAGGCCGCCGGTATGGGTGAGGAGCTGCGCGACCGTGACGCGCTGCTTCCCCTTCACGCCGAACTCCGGAACGATCTCCGCGACCGGTGTGGTGAGCCGGATCTCGCCCCGATCGACGCGCCGCAGGACCGCCGCCGAGGTGAAGGTCTTGGTCACCGAGAACAGGCAGAAGACGTCGTCGGTGTGCGCCGGCCGCTGGCTGGCACGCTCGGCGAAGCCCACGGCCCGGTGCAGGGCGATCTCGCCGCGCCGCGCCACCAGCATCACGGCGCCGTCGTAGCGCTCGGCCGCGACGTCGGCCTCCACCGCGCGCGTCAGCGCCTCCAGGCGATCCTCGTCGAAGCCCAGCTCCCGGGCGCTCATCCGCTCCCCTCCTTCGATCGTCCGCACAGCCGCCGACGACCGGATCTATCGGCCGATGGCGGCCGGACCTTACGGGCGCTCGCGAGACGCGCCGCGGGCGGCTCGACCTGTAACGCTTGCGCGCACGCGATCCTCGCGACGCGCGACGCGGCCCGCCTGTGCATTCCCGATCGGCGATGCGCGAACGCTACCACGTCGTCGGAGGCGGCGGCCGGGCGCGCGCTATCCTGCCCACCCGGAGCGGAGTCGGGAACGGACACGTGATTCGCACCACCGCCGTCGGCAGCTGGCCCATTCCCTTCGGTCTCAAGCCGCGGCTCACGGAATACTACAAGGGCGTACTCGGCGACGCGGACGCCCACGACGTTCTGCAGGCGGCCGCGCGAATCGCCATGGACGAGCAGCTCGCCTGCGGACTCGATCAGATCATGGGCGGCGAGGTGTTCGCTCCGGACTTCGTCCACCACGTCCCGCCGCGGCTCGCGGGTCTCGAGGTGGTCAAGAAGCGCGACCACCGGGCCGGCGCCGAGGGGATCGGCCGCTACCGCATCGTGGGCGACATCGCGGCCCCGCGCGGCACCGGTCACGCACTGGCCTACCGGCGCGAGCGGGCCATCCAACCCGACCTCGAGAAGGCGGCCGTCCCGTCCGCGCTGACCCTGACGCTCTCGTTCGCCTCCGATCCGCGCCTGCCCGAGCAGATGGACAACGTCGCGCGCGTGGTGGAGGCCGAGGTGCGCGACATGGCCGACGCCGGCGCAGCCGAGATCCAGCTCGACGCGCCGTTCGAGGCGATCGCACGCGTAACGCAGGCGCGCCGCGTCGAAGAGCTCGTGCCCTGGATCGTCTACCCGTTTCGCGCCGTGGGCGGCGTGCGCCGCACGCTGCACTTCTGCCTGGGCGACATGGGTCGCCGGCCGGCCACGCAGGAGCAGCACCTGCGCCACCTGATCCCGCTGTTCCAGGCGCTGGAGGGGCACGTGGACCGCGTCCACGTCGAGTGCTCCTACGCGGGCCAGTGGGACGAACGCGGCCTGCTGGCGAAGATCCCGGAGTCGATGGAGGTGATCGCGGGGATCGCCGACGTGAAGTCGAAGCC
>CP070734.1:1186990-1191368 GCA_020347605.1 Deltaproteobacteria bacterium
TCGGCCGACGTTCGTCGGCCGACTGGCCAGCGGGCCCTTGCGTTCACGCGCGGCGCGGATGCTACTCTGGTCGCCCCGCTGGAGGCGAACCGTGAATCGAGTCGAGGTCGAAGCGAGCTACCGGGTCCCGCCGGCCGTGGTCTGGAGCCGCATCGCCGACCACGAGGGCCTGGCGGACTGGTTGCCGCTGCGCGAGGCGGTGCGGCGCCGGCGGGGCTTCCCCGACCCGAACGGCGTCGGAGCGGTCCGAACCCTGCGAGGCGGCGGACTGGTGGTCGAGGAGGAGATCACGGATTTCAAGCCCGAGGAGCGGCTCGAGTACGCGCTGCTCGCCGGTGCGCCGCTGCGCGAAGCGCGCGGCGAGGTGGTGCTGACGCGCGACGGCGAATCCACGCGGGTCCGCTGGGTGGTGCGCTTCCGACCGGCGCTCCCCGGGACCGGCTGGGTCGTCTCCGCCCTGCTCGCGCGGATCCTCGAACGCGGTCTGGACCGGTTGCGACGCCTGCTGGAGCCGGACCGCTGAGCCGCCAGCGCGACCGGTCCGGCGCCCGTCGCTGCGGGAGACGAGTGTGTCCAACCCGATCGTGATCCCGAGTCTCGCGGCCGTGGGCGACTACGTCGGCAAGGACATCGGCTGCTCCGAATGGGTGACCATCGCCCAGGATCAGATCGACGCCTTCGCCGAGGCGACCGGCGACCATCAGTGGATCCACGTCGACGTGGAGCGCGCGCGCCGCGAGTCCCCCTTCCGTCAGACCGTCGCCCACGGCTATCTGGTCCTGTCGCTGGCCCCGGCGCTGATGGAGCAGGTCGGGCGCATCGAGGGCTGCAGCTCGGTGATCAACGTCGGCTTCGACAAGGTGCGGCTCAAGCAGCCCGTGCCGGCGGGCGCGCGCGTGCGCATGCACGTCCGCGTCAAGGCGGTGCGCGACGTGCCGCGCGGCGGCCGCCGGGTCGTCTACGTGTTGAGCTTCGAGGTCGAGGGGGTTCCGAAGCGGGCCTGCATCGCCGAGGCGATCCTCATCTACTACCCCTGACCCGCCAGAAACGCGCGAACCACCCCCAGGAACTCGTCGAGGCGATCGTGGTGGACCCAGTGTCCCGCGTCTTCGATGTCGACGGAGCGCGCCGCCGTGAACGCCTCGATGCGGCCGTCCTCGACCGGGTCGCCCGCCCAGCTGGCGGTTCCCCGGACCAGGAGCGTCGGGCAGGCGATCCGGCCCCACAGACTGCGCATGTCCTCGGTGTCGAAGCGGAAGGGCGCGAACGCGCGCACGTAGTTGTCGAACTTCCAGGAGTAGGTGCCGTCCTCGTTGCGCATCACGCCGTGGACGGTGAGGTGCTGCGCCTGCTCCTCCGACAGGAAGGCGTTCGCCTCGCGCATGCGCGCCGCCGCCGCCTCGATGGTCGGGTAGTGGCGCGGGCGTCGCGCCGCGAAGCTCTGCATCTGACGAATCCAGTCCTCCATGCGCTTCCAGGCCGGCGTCGCGCGGCGCTTCTGGATCAGCCGCGGCGACGGGCCGAGCCCCTCGATGGCCACCAGCCGGCTCACCCGCTCGGGAAACACGCCCGCGTATTGGAGCGCGATGGCGCCGCCGAGCGAGTGACCGATGATCGTGACGGGGAAGCGGTCCACCGCCTCGAGCAGCTGGGCCACGTCGAGGACGAAGTCGACCATCGAATAGGTGCCGCCGATCGCCCAGGCGCTGTCCCCGTGGCCGCGCAGGTCGGGCGCGAAGACGTGGTGATCGCGGCGCAGATCGCGCGCGACCCAGTCCCAGCTGCGGGCGTGATCGCGTCCCCCGTGGACCAGCAGCAGCGGCGTTTCCCCGTGGTTCCCCCAGTCCACGTAGTGGAGGCGCAAACGCTGTGAGACGTAGAAGTGCGATGTCGGTCCGACCAGCTCGTGGGCGTGAAGCGTCATCGCGCCAGAGTACCCCGGCTTGACGACGACTCACACGCCCCCGATCCTCGCTGCGTGCGCGTCGCAATCGGACAGACCAATCCCACGATCGGCGACCTGGCCGGCAACCGACGCCAGATCGAGGACATGGTGGTCAAGGCGGCGGAGGCGGGGGCCGAGCTCGCCGTGTTCCCCGAACTCGCCCTGCTCGGGTACCCGCCCATGGACCTGCTCGAACGGCGCGCCGTCATCGAGGACCAGGTCCGCGAGCTGGACGCGCTGCTGCCCCTCTCGAAGCGCATTCCGATCGCACTCGGCGCCGTCCTGCCCGCGCCCGAAGCCCGCCCCAAGCCACTCGTCAACGCGGCCGTCCTGCTCGCGCGGGGCCGCCGGATCGCGACACGCGCCAAGACGCTGCTGCCGACCTACGACGTGTTCGACGAGGACCGCTACTTCAGTCCCTCGGAGGAACGCGCGCCCGTGTCGATCGACGCGACCGCGCCGTCGCTCGGGCTCACGGTGTGCGAGGACACGTGGGCCAACGTGATTCCCTACCGCTTCGACCCGGTGGCCGAGCTCGAACACGCCGGCGCGCACTTCGTGCTCAATCTCTCCGCCTCGCCGTGGCACGTGGGCAAGCCGCTCGAGCGACGCCGCATGCTCTGCGAGCTGGCCGCGCAGCGCCGCGTCCCCATCGTCTTCGTGAACCAGGTCGGGGGCAACGACTCGCTGATCTTCGACGGCGGCTCGTTCGCAGTGAACGCGCACGGCCGCGTGATCGACACACTGCCGCTGTTCGAGCCCGCGCTCCAGCTCGTCGACCTCGGGACGTCCGAGCCCGGCGCGGCTCCGGACGCGGTCGCGGAGCCGACCGGAGCCGCCCAGCTCGAGGCGGGCCTCGTGCTCGGCATCCGCGACTACTTCTTGAAGCAGGACCTGCCGCCGCAAGCGGTGGTGGGCCTCTCGGGCGGCGTCGACTCGGCCGTGACGGCGCATCTCGCGGCCCGGGCGCTCGGCCCCGAGCGCGTGCTGGGCTTCATCATGCCCGGTCCGTTCTCGTCGCAGCACAGCGTCGACGACGCCCGGGCGCTGGCCGCCAACCTGGGCATCGAGACCCGCCGCGTGCCCATCGAACCGATGTACGGCGCCTATCTCGACGCGTTCCGCCAGCTGTTCGGGGCGCGCGACGACTACGGCGTCGCGCAGCAGAACATCCAGTCCCGGATTCGCGGCGCGCTGCTGATGGCCGTGGCCAACGCCGAAGGCCGCATCGTCCTGGCCACCGGCAACAAGAGCGAGCTGTCGGTGGGCTACTGCACGCTGTACGGAGATACGGTCGGCGGACTGGCGGTGCTGGGCGACGTCTACAAGCGCGACGTCTATGCGCTCGCGCGATACGCGAACCGCGAAGCGGAGCGGATCCCGCGGCACACGATCGAGAAGCCGCCCTCGGCGGAGCTGGCCCCCGACCAGTTCGATACGGACGACCTGCCGCCCTACGAGATCCTGGACGCGGTGCTGGAGCAGGTGATCGAAGGCGGTCTCGACGCGAACGCGATCGAGCCGCCGCCGAACGCGACGCGCGCGCTCGTCAAAGAGATCGTCCGACGCGTCGACCGGAACGAGTACAAGCGACGGCAGGCTCCGCTCGTGCTGCGCACGACGCGAAAGGCCTTCGGCCACGGCCGGCGGCTACCGATCGTCCACCGCGCCCTGCGCGACGACCCCTGAGCCGACACGCGCGCGGACGCCGGCCGGGAGCTACTGAAGCGGGGGGGTCACCGTCGGCTGTGCGACGGGCTTCACGTTCTCGGCGCGCGGACCGCGCGGGCTCTCCTGGATCACATACTCCACGACGTCCCCCTCTTCGAGGATGTCGTAGTCGGCCGCGCCGAGACCCGAGCGGTGGAAGAAGACCTCCTTCCCGTCGTCGCCGCGGATGAACCCGAAGCCGCGCTCGCGCACCATCTTCTTGATGCGGCCGCGCAACTTGGGTCCCGAGGGAAGGCGTCGGACCGGCGGACTCGAGGCCGCGGCGCGGCGACCGCGGCTGCGGCTGCGGCTGCGCGGAACGTGGTAGCGGTCGCTCGCGACGAACTCCTTGCGGAACAGCTCGACCGGGACCAGCAGATCCTCGTGATCCGAGGACTCGGGGGACAGGAGCACCTCGTCGTCGCCGAGATCCGCGACGGTGTAGCGGAGTCCGGTGTTCTTGTGAACGACGCGGGTACCGGTGTCGATGTCTTCCAGCGACAGCATGGCGCTAGACCTCGGCAGCCTGATCAGGCCGTGCCTGTGACAGAACCCGGAGCGGCTGGAGCCTCGGGGAACGCGGTACTATAGAAAAGCCGTCGTTGCGGGTCAAATCGAGGGGCCTCGCGCGTCGAGCCGACGCCGCGCGCCGCGGGTGCCCGAGAGGGCGGCCGGGCGGGCGTTCGGCGCTGCGCGGCGCGGGGCCCGGGCGGCCCGCACCCC
>CP070734.1:1191468-1195818 GCA_020347605.1 Deltaproteobacteria bacterium
TCTCGCGCCCTCGAAGGCGTATCGGATCCCAGCCAGCCATGGCTCGCGGAGGCGCGGCGGCTCGAGGAGAGCTCTTGAGCCGCGGTGCCACGGAGGAAAGATTTTGCCCATGGAGTGGAACGCGCATTCTCAAGGGAGCCGGCGGGGAGTCCTCCCCGAGGGCGGTGATTCGCGGATAGTCTATATAAATCGGATGCTTGAATCCGATCGAGGGGCTCGATCCGCGTTGGCATGGCGCTTGCTCAGGTGTGTGTCTGATTCACTCTCACTGTGGGCGTCGAGCGACGCGCACAGGCAACAACAGGAGAACATGTCATGCGGAAGTTGTTAGGCATCGCGGTGGCAGCGGCCTTCGCGATCGGTATGGCAGCGCCGGCCAACGCCGCGACGGTGCCCTTCACGGGCGCGCTGTCGCTGACGATCGGCACGCTGCCGTCGATTCCCGCCCCGGGTGGCGGTGTCGCCACGATCAACGGCTCGGGCGGCCTGGGTCCGATCACCTCGCTGGCCCTGCCGGCGGGCGCCTTCGGGACCTCGCTCGTGGCGCCGGTTCCGAACGCGTTCCCGATCATCCAGATCGCGCTGCCCACCTTCGCCAACGGCCCGATCAACCTGGTCGCGGGCGGCGGCTGCACGGCGGGTCACGCCAACGTGAGCTGCCCCGGCACGGGCCTTGCGGGCTTCGGCGGCATCCAGGGTACGGCGTTCGTGGGCGTCTTCTCGACCCACGGCGCCGGCTCGACGGTGCTGCCGGTCGCGAACCTCGCGGTTCCGCTCGCCGTGGCGGGCGGTGGCTCGACGGTCACGACCGTCGGCCTCGGCATCTACGTGAAGGTGTCGGGTGCGGGCTGGACGACGGGCACGGCGAACGTCTACAACCCGACGGCGCCGAACCTGACGCACCTGCCGTACACGATCCACAACCCCCTGTCGGTGTTCCTGGTCGCCAGCTCGTCGGTGCCCTACGGCTACGGCTCGACCCAGACCTTCATGGGGTCGGGGACGACCATGAGCGGTGCCGCTACGGATACGCTCACGCTCGTGTCGCCGGTGCAGATCTTCAACACCGCGACCGGCGCGTTCATTCCGTCGCTGGCGGCGATCACGATCCACCTCGTCCCGGAGCCCGGCACGCTGCTGCTGCTCGGCTCGGGAATCGCCGGTCTGGCGCTCTACGGTCGCCGGCGGATGAGGAAGTAAGGTCCTAGATCGAGGGCCTTGGGTCCAAAGGGGCGGCCTCCCGGAAGGGAGGTCGCCCTTTTCTTTCGCCGTTGCCGCGGCGGGCGATGCGGCGGCCCGCCCCTTCCGGCCCGCAGACCCGCGCGGTATGCTCGCCGGTTCTTCGTTTGGAGGCCATCGCTCCCCATGTTTCGCCGGATCATCGATTCACCCAGGACCTACTTCATTCTCGCCGCGCTGTTCTTCGTGATCGGCGTGCTCGTCACGGTGCGGATCTCCCCGCCGCCGCGCGACGCGGGCTCCATCCAGGACCTCGAGGGCCTCGCCGCGCGGGACGACCTCAACGTCGTGTTCGTCCTGATCGACACGCTGCGGGCCGACCACCTGAGCGCGTACGGCTACGAGCGCGAGACCTCGCCGGTGATCGACGAGATCGCGCGCTACGGCGTGCGCTTCAGCCAGACGACCGCGCAGTCGTCCTGGACGAAGGCCTCGATGGCGTCGCTGTGGACCGGCAAGCATCCCGCCATGAGCGGCGTGCTGCGCTACGGCCACGGTCTCGGAGCCGAGGCGGAGATGCCGGCGGAGCTGCTCAAGGAGGCCGGCTTCGTCACGGCGGGCCTGTACCGGAACGGCTGGGTGGACGCGAACTTCGGCTTCGACCAGGGCTTCGACGTCTACATCCACCCGCGCATGAACGAGAACCGCATGGAGTTCCAGCGCCGGCAGCTCGGCGCGCAGGTGGGTGGCACCGACCTCGACATCACGCAGGCCGCGATCGAGTTCATGCGCCAGTACCGCCACCGGCGCTTCATGCTGTACCTGCACTACATGGACGTTCACCAGTACGCCTACGATCAGAACTCCGCCCTGTTCGGCACCCAGTACAAGGACTACTACGACAACGCCATCCGCTGGACGGACTCCAACCTGGGAATGGTGCTGCAGGAGCTGATCGACCAGGACCTGTTCGACAAGACGATCCTGGTGATCGCGTCGGACCACGGCGAGGAGTTCCGCGACCACGGGCGCGAGGGACACGCGAAGACCCTGTATCGAGAGGTCGTGGACACGCCGCTCATCTTCTCGTTGCCGTTCCGCCTCGAAGAGGGACTGGTGATCGACACGCTGGTGCAGAACGTCGACATCTGGCCGACGATCCTCGACCTGCTGGGCATCGAGACGCCGGCCGGCGTCACGGGGCGCTCGCTCGTGCCGCTGATGCTCGGTGAGCAGGACGGCTTCAAGGGTCGCGCGATGTTCTCGCAGCTCGACGGAACCTGGGGACAGGAGGACACCGAGCCCGCGCCGTTCGTGGCGGTGACCACCGAGGACTGGAAGATGATCCGCCACCTCACGACCGACCGGCGCGAGCTCTTCGATCGGATCGCCGATCCGCGCGAGCGGACCAACGTCGCGCAGCGCGAGCCCGAGGTCGTGAGGGTGCTCGACGCGCAGATCGACGAGCACCTGGCCGCCGTCGAGGAGAAGGGATTGCAGCCGGTCGAGTTCGAGATGGACGAGCTGCGGCTCAACCAGCTGCGCGCCCTCGGCTACAACGTGGGCGGCAAAGACAACTGATCTTCGTGGGCGGCAGGCGCACGGGACGGCTCCGGGGACGCGCCGTCCGCCGCTCGACGCCGACGGCCTGGCTCGGCCGGCTCGCCCGCTGCGCGGCGCTGGCGCTGACCGGTGCGACCGCGATCGGCTGCGATCCGGGCCC
The DNA here is from genome assembly GCA_020347605.1 of Deltaproteobacteria bacterium. Lineage (GTDB taxonomy): Bacteria > Myxococcota_A > UBA9160 > UBA9160. The sequence goes on from CP070734.1 coordinate 1,194,371, forward strand.
GGCGCAGCACTCCGCCCCGCGTCACCTGGCGCTGATCACCGTGGACACCTTGCGCGCCGATCGGCTGGGCGTCTACGGCTATGCCGCGGCCGACACGCCGTCCATCGACGCACTGGCGGCCGAGTCGCTGCGCTTCGAGCGCGCCTACGCCCACGCGTCGGCGACGGTGCCGTCGATGGCGAGCCTCTTCACGGGGCAGCTTCCAGCCCAGCACGGCGTGCTGAACAACGCGGGCCGGATTCCGGCCGGCGCTCCCACCCTCGCCGAACGGCTGCGGGGCGCCGGCTTCGCCACCGCCGCGTTCGTCGGCAACTGGGCGCTGCGGCCCGGGCGAGGCTTCGAACGCGCCTTCGAGACGTACACGCACAGCTTCATCGGGCGCGAGGCGGTCCGCCCGCAGCCCGAGAATCCGGGGCGGCGTCTCACCGACCAGGCGCTCGGCTGGCTCGACCAGCGCGACCCCGATGCGCGCTTCCTCCTGTGGGTCCACTACCAGGAGCCCCACGGGCCGTACGATCCACCGAGCTACGACGCGCAGCGCGGCGCCGAGGGCGCGGAGCGCGAACGCATCCTGCACCGCAGCCGCACCAATTCGGGCCGGGGCGCCATCCCGGCCTACCAGTGGCTGGGGCACGGCCGCCTCGGCGACTACCTGGCGCGCTACGACGGAGAGGTCGCGGAGACGGACCGCCAGATCGGACGTCTGCTGGAGGGGCTGCGCGAGCGCCGGCTCCTGGAGGACACCCTGGTGATCCTGACCGCCGATCACGGCGAGGCCTTTGGCGAGGAGAACCTGTACCTGGCGCACGGCGAAGGCCTCGGCGAGGTGCTGGTTCGCGTCCCGCTCGTGATCCGCATGCCCGGCCGGCCCGGCGCCGTGCGCTCCGACGCGGTGCGCCTGATCGACGTGGCGCCGACGGCGCTCGCGTTGCTGGGCGTCGAGGCCGACGGGCTCGCCGGGCAGAGCCTGCTGCGCGAGGACGGCGACCGGATCGCCGTGGCCCAGCTCGAGCCGCTGCGCGGCGGAACGCGCTGGCGCGCGATCCGCGACGGGCGCTACGAGCTTCGCGAGACCCAACCGGGCGGCCTGGCGCTGCGAGACCTCGAGCGCGGGGGTGCGTCGCTCGCCCCCGACGCCGAGCCGGAGGTCCGCAGCCGACTCGGCGCGGCGCTGCGCGAGCTGGCACCGTGGGCGTCCGCCGGCGCGCCCCCCGCGCTCAGCGAACAGGACCGGGAAGGACTCCGAGCCCTTGGCTACGTGGACTGAGGCCCGAGGTGCGGTGCTCGCGGCAGTGCTGCTGGCGTGCTCGCCCGAAGACCCGCCGCCCCCCGCGATCGATGCGAGCCGCATGCTCGTCGCGGATCCCGGACGCGACGCGCGCCTGCTGGACGGCCGCCCGCTACCCGCCACCGCGAAGCCGGAGATCCTGACCTACCTGCGCGAGGGC
>CP070734.1:1195918-1200247 GCA_020347605.1 Deltaproteobacteria bacterium
ATGATGATCATGGAGAAGTCGAGCGACATCGCGATCCTCAAGGCGATGGGCGCCGACGACAGCGTGATCGAGCGGATCTTCGCGATCGAGGGAACGCTGATCGGTGTGGCGGGCATCGCGCTGGGCATCACCGCCGGCGTCGCCGTGACCCATCAGCTCGGCTGGGTGCAGCGTCAGATCGAGCGGATCACGGGAATCGACACGCTGCCGGCCAGCGTCTATCAGATCTCCACGCTTCCCGCGGACGTCGATCCGATGCAGGTCGTCGTCATCGCCGGAATCGCCCTGATCCTCTCACTCGGTGCGACCCTGCTTCCGAGCCGGCGCGGTGCGCGCCTCGATCCCGCGGAGGCGCTTCGGTATGAGTAGCGAGCTGCTCCGCGTCGAGGGTCTCGCGAAGTCGTTTCCCACCGGCGAGGGGACGATCGAGGTGCTGCGGGGCATCGATCTCCGGATCGGCGAGGGCGAGCGGCTCGCGATCCTCGGCGAATCGGGTGTCGGCAAGTCGACCCTCCTGCACGTGCTCGGGACGCTCGATCACCCGACGGCGGGCCGCGTGTGGTTCCGGGGCGAGGACGTATTCGAGAAGCCGGCGCCGGAGCTCGCCCGCTTTCGAAACGCGCAGCTCGGCTTCGTCTTCCAGTTCCACCATCTGCTCCCGGAATTCGACGCCATCGAGAACGTGATGCTGCCGGGCCTGATCGGGGGCCTCTCGTTCGCCCAGCTGCGGGAGCGGGCGGCGGCGATCCTCCACGAGGTGGAGCTGTCGCATCGCATGACCCACAAGGTGGGAAAGCTCTCCGGCGGAGAACGCCAGCGCGTCGCGGTGGCGCGGGCCCTGCTGCTCGATCCGCCGCTCCTCCTCGCGGACGAGCCGACCGGGAACCTGGATCCGCGCACGGCCGAGACGGTCGAGAACCTGCTCCTCGAGATGAACCGAACGCGTGGGACCGCGCTGGTGGTCGCCACCCACAGCGGGAGACTCGCCGAGAAGCTCGGCACGGCGGTGACCCTGGTGGGTGCGGGATCCCGCACGGGCGCCTCGCTCGCCGTCGATCCCGCAGCCTAACCCCCCGATGAAAGTAGAGAATTTCTGCTTTTCGCTTGATGGCGAAAGGGCCCGCCAGTAGAATCCGCAGCGCCCGACACCGAGCCGCGGAGCGCTCACGACGCTCGGGCCGGGTCGGCTGGGAGGATTCTTGCGCCGCCGACCGCGCGCCTTCGCTCTCCTCGGGTCGATCCTCCTCGCCTCCGCACTCGTTGCCGCTACGCGCCTGCCGGCTTGGGCGGCCGACACCCCGCGGCCCGTGGTCGTCGTGGTCCCCTTTCCGGTGCGGGGCGCGTCCGCGCCCGCCCACCTCGAGGCGAGCCTGGCGAGCCTGCTGCGGGCGCGCATCGAGGCCAGCGGTCGCGTCCTCGTCGTGAACCCGACCGCAGTCCGCGACGCCCTGGCGCGGCTCGATCCCGCGCAGCGGGCCGATCCACGGGCACGGGACCTCGCGGAAACACTGGGCGCGGATGCCGTCGTTGCCGGTACCGTCACCGAGCTGGCCGGTCGCTACAGCCTCGACGTCCGGCTGACGCCCGCCGATCCGGTGTACGGCGCGAGTCAGAGCCTCGTGTTCACCGCGAATGGAGAGGAGGAGCTGCTCGGCCGCCTCAACGCGCTCGCCGACCGCATCGTGACCGTCCTGACCCGCGAGCGCGAAGCCACGGTTCTGGAGGTGGTCATCCTGGGCCTGGACCGCGACCTCTCCGCGCTGCGCTCCGAGCTGCGCACCGCGGTCGGCCGTGCCTACGACGCGGCCGACGCCGAGGCGGATGCCGCGCGTCTGCGCGCCGAGCCGGGCGTCGCGGCGGCCACGGTTTCCGCCGAGCCGCGCGACGCCGGCGTGGTCGTGACCTTCGAGGTCGTGCCGGAAGGCACGCTCGAGCCCGCGCTCCCGGCCGCGGTCGGACCCCGCGTTTCCGTCGCGGAGGTGCGCGTCCGAGGCAATCAGCGCATCGAGGCCGACGCGATCCGCGCGCGCGTTTCGACGCGCGCGGGAGACCCGTATCGTCCCGAGCAGATCGCGCAGGACCTGCGCGAGGTCTACGCGCTGGGATTCTTTCGGAACGTGCGGGTCTTCGCGAGCGACGGCGTCGAGGGTCGCATCGTCACCTTCGAGGTCGAAGAGAACCCGGTCGTTCGACAGGTCTCGATCACCGGCAACGAGTCGATCGACTCCGAGAAGATCCGCGACGCCCTGACGCTGACCACGGGCTCCACGCTCGACCTCCCGCTGCTCTACGAGAACCGCGCGCGGATCGAGGCGCTGTATCGCGCACAGGGATACTACCTCGCCAAGGTCAACTACCAGATCGAAGCGATCTCGCCGGACACGGTGGCGATCCATTTCGAGGTCGAGGAGAACGGCAAGCTGCGTCTGCGGCAGATCGACTTCGTCGGCAACGAGCACTTCAGCGACGACGAGCTCCGGGAGGGCTTCAAGACCAAGCCCTGGCGGCCCTGGTCGTATGTGACGCGCTTTCTCGACCATTCCGGAACCTACTCGGAGCCCGTCTTCACCCAGGACCTGCGCAACGTGGAGCAGAAGTACATGGACGCGGGCTTCCTGCGCGTCGAGATCTCCGAGCCCCGCGTGGAGCGCGAAGACGTGGGAATCACGGTGGTGGTCGACATCGTCGAGGGCGTGCGCTTCCAGGTGGGTACGCTGGACGTGGAGGGAGACGTGACGGTCGACCTCGACGCACTGCGCGGCAAGCTCGAGCTCAAGGAGGGGGAGGTGTTCGACCGCTCGGCCCTCACCCGGGATGTCGAGCGGCTCACCGCGCACTACACGCAGCGCGGGTTCTACTTCGCCAGCGTCAATCCCCGGACCGATGTCTCCGAGGACGTCCGGCGCGTCGACGTGGTCTTCGAGGTCGAAAAGGGTCCGCTCTACTTCATCCGGAACATCGAAGTCGAGGGCAACACGACCACGGTGGATTCCGTGGTCCGGCGCGAGATGCAGCTCGTCGAGGGTCAGCTCTACTCCGCGCGTTCCGTCCAGATCTCGCGTGCGCGCGTTCAGGGGCTGGGCTTCTTCGAGGAGGTCCAGTTCGAGCCCGTGCCCACCGACGAGGCGGGGCTGCTCGACCTCGACGTGGACGTCGTCGAACGACCGACCGGCTCGTTCAGCTTCGGCGCCGGCTTCTCGTCGCAGGACCGCTTCGTGCTGACCGGCAGCCTCGCGCAGAGCAATCTCTTCGGGCGCGGCTACGCCGCCCAGCTCTCGGCGGACTTCGGGCAGGAATCGAATCGCTTCTTCCTGTCCTTCTCGGACCCCTACTTCCTCGACAGCGACTTCAGCTTCGGGACGACGATCTTCATGAGCGACGTGGAGTTCGAGGACTTCAAGCAGCGCAACGAGGGCTTCGACCTGACCTTCGGCCACGCGCTGAACGAGCAGAACACCGGGCGCGGATTCGCCCGCTACAGCTTCTCGAACCGCGAGATCGACGAGGATACGTTCGTCAACGCGGCGTCGCTGATCTTCCGGGAGATCCTGAACGGAGCCGAGAGCACGAGTCTGATGGCGCTCTCGACGCGCTGGGACACGCGCGACGACCGGCTGGCGCCCACCCGCGGCATGCGCATGGGCGGCTCGGTCGAGTTCGCCGGACTCGGCGGATTCACGAAGTACGCCCGCGCCGAGGGCCTCGCGACCTGGTACTACGCCGCCCCGAAGTGGTTCCCCATGGAGCGCTCCACGTTCAGCTTCTCGGCCCGTGCCGGGTACACGATCCCGTTCAACGATGTCGACGATTTCGACCTTCCCGAGCTTCCCACCGGAGACGACTTCGTGCGGGTCGGCGTGGACGCGCTGGGCAACATCGACACCGACCTGGAGCTGCCGCTGACGCAGCGCTACTTCCTGGGCGGTCTCGGGACGTTCCAGCTGCGCGGCTTCAAGGCGCGCTCGGTGGGGCCGCGGCGCGCCGTGCTGCGGCGCGGCGGATTGCTCGGGACGCGGAACGACTTCCTGCCGGTCGGTCGGGCAATCGAAACGACGACCTTCCTGGTCAACGGCGAGCCCTTTACCGTCATCTCCACGGTGTGTCAGGACGGAGACGAGCCCCCCGGCGTCAACAACCAGGGCAACGGCAACGGCAAGTGCAACAACCTCGACGACGAGGACATCGACGATTTCGACGATCTCGACGAGACGGACGTGATCGGAGGGAACAAGTTCGTCTCCTTCTCGTTCGAATACCGCTTCCCGATCTCCGAGAGCCTGGGCCTCACCGGCATCGTCTTCCTGGACATGGGGAACGCCTTCGCCGAGA
>CP070734.1:1200347-1204666 GCA_020347605.1 Deltaproteobacteria bacterium
AGGCGAGCGAAGGCCGGAAGCCCGAGTCCGAGCGAGCAGCGAGGACGAGGCCCGGCGGGGCTCGCTTCGCGGGCTCAGTCGCGGCAGCAGCCGAGATGCAGCCGGAAGGCGCTGCCACCGCCGGCGCGGTCGCTGATCGCGATGCGGCCACCCGCCTGTTCCACGATCCTGCGCGAGATGGCCAGACCGAGGCCGCCCGGCCGGTCGGACTTGGTCGAGAAGAACGGCTCGAAGACGCGGTCGCGCAACGCCTTCGGGATGCCGCAGCCCTGGTCCTCCACGACCACCTCGACGCCGTCGCGCGCGCGCTGCGCGCGCAGGCGCACGAGCCCGCCCTCGTCGGTCGCATCGATGGCGTTGAGCGCCAGGTTCAGGATCACCTGCCGCAGCCCGTCCTCGCTGATGGCCGCATCCGGCAGATCCGGCGCCGCGTCCACTTCCAGCCGCAGGCGGCGTTCGGCGGCGCGGTGCGAAACGAGGAGTCCGACCGACTCCAGGACCTGCGCGACCGAGACCCCGCCGGCGATCGGCGCGGCGGCGCGGGGTCGCACCTGGTCCAGCGCGGCGTCGAGCAGGCGCTCGATGCGTCGCAGCTCCTCTTCGACCACGCTCGCGAAGCGGGTGCGGAACTCCGGATCGTCGAAGCGCTGCGGCAACAGCTGGAGGAACGTCTTCACGGACACGAGCGGATTGCGGATCTCGTGAACGACCTCTGCGAGGAGCTGGCCCAGTGCCGCGCGTCGGTCGAGCTCCTGGACGTCGGCGTCGAGCTGGCTCAGGCGCGCGGCGGAAGCGGTCGCGGCGAGCGGCACCTCGAGACGGCGCGCCGCGTCGCGGAGCGCGCCGAGCGTGTGCGGACGCACGCGACCCGGTGCGTCGTCCGGCCCGGCGAGCAACAGCACCGCCTGCGCCTCACCGGCGCCCCCGCCGATCGGCGCGGCCGCCGAGTAGCCGTGCTCCGTCGCGATGTCGCGCAGCGCCCCGGGCACGCCGCGCGCCCCGAGGTCCGTGGGGCGCGAGAGGCGCGCCAGGGCGGTGAAGAGGTCGCGACTGCCCGGAACCGTGACCTCGGTGTTCGCGTCGAGCGCGAGCGCATCGCCGCCCGCGCCGCGGCGCCAGACGGTGGCGGAGGCGCAGCCGGAGGCGCGCTCGAGCCGCTCGAGGGTGGCGCGTAGCAGTCCGTCGAGGTCGCGCTGCACGCTCGCGCCGGTCGGCGCGGCGGCGACGCGCGCGGGGCGCGGCGGGGTCCGTCCGTCGGCAAGGCGTTCTGCCACGGCGACGGCTCCTAGACGGCGGCCCGGCGCGCTGTCGAATCCCGGGATCGAAACGACATGCGGTGGCCGACCCCCGACACTCGAAATCAGAACGGATCGAGACGCAGCAGGCGGTCCGACTCGCTCGCGGCCAGCGCCTGCGCGGACGTCTGGGTGGGTTCGGTACCGGCGTAGAACGCCTGGAAGTACGTGCTCTCACTGGTCGCGTCGGCGAGCAGACCCGTACCGCGGTCGATGCGCGCGAAGACGATGTCGGGCGGAACCGGAAAGTCGCGCACCGGGCGCCGGGCGAGGGCGACGCGCATGTAGTCGATCCAGATCGGCAGCGCCGCGGTCGAGCCGGCCTCACCGCGGCCGAGAACGCGCTTCTGATCGAATCCGACCCAGACGCCCGTCGCGATGTCGGGAGAGAACCCGATGAACCAGGCGTCCGCCTGTTCGTTCGTGGTTCCCGTCTTGCCGCCCACCGGATGCCGCAGCGCGCGGGCCCGGCCGCCGGTCCCCCGCGGATCCTCGACGACGCCGTGCAGCAGATCCGTCATCAGGTATGCGAGCGTGGGAGAGATCACATGGCCGGGCGGGACGGCGTCGATACCAACGGTGTCGCGTCCGTTGCTGGGCTCGCCGTCGAGCGGAGCCTCCGCCTCGAGTCGATTCCCGGCGGCGAGCTGCAGGCGCGCGTCGCCCGCCTCGTCCGCGTCGATGCCGTCGCCGTCCGGCTCCGCGGCCTCGGGGGAATCGCCGAGCGCGACGTCCTCGATCAGCACGTTGCCGTCGCGGTCGAGCACGCGGCTGATGAAGCGGGGGCGCAGGAGTCGGCCCTGCGAGGGAAACACCGCGTAGGCGCGCAGCAGCTCGAGCAGCGAAACCGAGCTGGAGCCGAGCGCCAGGGAGAGGTCGGGCGCCAGCGGCGACTCGATTCCGAGTCGGCGCGCCTCCGCGATCACCGATCGCACGCCCAGATCGTTCGCGAGGTGGATGGTGGCATTGTTGACGGAGCGCGCGAGCGCTTCGCGCAGCGTGATCTGGCCCAGGAATTTGCGCCCGTAGTTCTGCGGCCTCCAGTCGAGACCCGACTCGTCGTCGCGAGACACGAAGGGACGATCCCAGAGGATGGAGACCGGGCTGTAGTCGCGCTGGAGGGCGGCGGCGTAGACGATCGGCTTGAAGGCGGAGCCGGGCTGGCGCAGCGCCTGGATGGCCCGGTTGAACTCGCTCTTCTCGAAGTCGTAGCCGCCGACGAGCGCGAGCACGTCCCCCGTCTCCACGTCGAACGAGAGCAGCGCGCCCTGTACGACGGGCTCCTGCGCGATGGCGACCCGCGGCAGCGCGGAGCCCGCCGGCTCCGCGTCGGGATCCGGCGGGCGCAGGCGGAATGCCGTGACGTCACCCGGCGCGAAGACGCGGTCGATCGACGGGACCGGATGCTCGCGCTGCGCGGGATTCGGGGTGCGGGCCCAACGCACGTCCTCCAGCGACACGACCGCTTCGACGCCCGGCGCGAACGCGACGCGCGCCGTTTGCGATTCCGGCGCCACGCGCGTCACCACCCCATACAGATCGCGATCCGCGGGCAGCGGCGGCGGATCGCCGGCCTCGGCCGGATCCCAGCCGTTCCGCTCCGCGAGCTCGGGAAGCAGGGACGCAATCGCGTCGGGCGCGACGCGACGCTCCGGCCCCCGATACCCGAGGCGGCGGTCGAGCGCCGTGAGACCGTCGCGCACGGCTGCGGTCGCCGCGCGCTGAAGCTCGATGTCGAGTGTGGTCTCGACCGTGATGCCGCCGCGCAGCACCGTCTCGCCGCCCAGGCGTTCGAAGAGGTAGCGGCGCACCTCCTCGGTGAAGTAGGCCGCGACGTCGAAGTCTTCGCCCAGCGAAGCGGGCGCGAGCACCGGGAGATCCGCGAGCGCCTGCTCGTACGCCGCTTCGTCGAGGTATCCGACCTCGTGCATGCGGCGCAACACGTATTGGCGTCTCCGCTCGGCGGCTTCCGGATCCACGAACGGCGAGTACTCGGAGGGCCGCTGCGGAAGTCCGGCCAGCAGCGCGCACTCGGACGGCGTCAGCTCCGAGACGGACTTCCCGAAGTACGAGAGCGCCGCATCCGCGATCCCGTACGCGCCGCGGCCGAAGTAGATCTGGTTGAGATACAGGAAGAGGATCTCGTCCTTCGCGAGCCGCTGCTCGATCCGATGGGCCAGGATCATGTCGCGCAGCTTGCGGCGATAGCTTCGCTCCGGCGTCAGCAGCAGGCTCTTGGCCACCTGCTGCGTGATGGTGCTGGCACCCTGGCGGGTCCGGCCCGCCCAGAAGTTCACCCAGGCCGCGCGCAGGATGGAGCCGTAGTCGAGACCCCGGTGTTCGAAGAAGGCGTCGTCCTCCGCCGCCACGATCGCGTGGATCATGTGGGGCGGGATCTCCTCGATGGGCGTGAGACGGCGCCGCTCCTCGTAGAACTCGCCGATCGGATGGCCGTTCCGGTCGAGGACGCGGCTGGTGAGGAGCGGCCGATAGTCCTCGACCCGCTCCAGATCCGGCAGATCGCGCAGGATCAGCAGGTAGAAGGCCGACCCGCCCAAGGCGGCGACCACCACCGCCACCGCGACGCCTGCGAGCAGCCGGCGAAGCGCTCGAGATGCCTCGTCCCACGTCATGCAAAGCTCTCCGGGGGACGGGAAGCGTAGCCGACCGTCCCCCCGGTGCGCTACCGATTCGGCCGAGCCCGATGCCCGCGCGACCCCTCGTCACCGCGTTCCTGATGGACCCGATCGAGTCCGTCGATATCGACGCGGACACCACCTTCGTGCTCATGCTCGAGGCACAGCGGCGCGGGCACGAGGTGCTGACGGGGAGCCCGCGCGACCTCTTCGTCGAAGACGGCGCGGCCGTGGCCCGCCTGCGACCGGTCTCCCTGCGCCGCGAGCGCGGCCACCACGCCGAGCTGGGCCCGGAGCGCATCGTGGCGCTCGACCGCGAAGTGCAGCTGCTCTTTCAGCGCAAGGACCCTCCGGTCGACCTGGAATACGTGACCGCGCTCCAGATCCT
>CP070734.1:1204766-1209004 GCA_020347605.1 Deltaproteobacteria bacterium
CGCGCGTCTGGGGCTGCCATCTCACGGGCATGTGGGTGCACCGGCTGGGCCTCGCCAAGGCCAAGTACTACGCGCTCACCGGCGAGTGGATCAGCGGCAAGGAGGCCGCCGCGATCGAGCTGATCAACTTCTCCTACCCGCTCGAGCAGCTCGACGCCGTGCCCGAGGCCAGCGCCGCGCCGGCGCGCGCCACGCTCGGCGAGCACCTCGCGGCCCAGCTCGTCCGCGACGTGAGCGTGCTCAAGCCCTCGATGCTGGAGCAGATCTCGCGCGGCTGAACGGCGGTCGCGCCGCGCGCTCAGGGGATCGCGTCGGTTCGGGGCGGCGGTGCCACGCGCAGCCTCGCGAGGATCAGCGCCGACACCGCGAAGCAGAGGGCCGCCGTCGCGTAGCTCGCCCGGTACCCGCCCGTCCATGCGAACGCGGCGCCGCCGAGCAGGGCGCCCACGCCCCGGCACACGTTGCCGAGCACCATGTTCACACCGGTCAGCTCGCCACGGCGATGGGCGGGCAGCAGGTCCATGAACAGCGGTCCGCTCGCCGTCATCTCGATGGTGCCGATGACCGCGGCCACCAGCAGCACGGCGTAGAGCCCGGCGAGGTCCCGGACGGCGAGCGCCGTCAGCAGGTACAGCACCGCGGACGCGATCGTCGCGCCGAGCACGAGCCCCTTGCGTCCCTGCGTGTCGGCCAGCCGGCCGGCGGGCAGCGCGAGCGCCAGGCGCACGCCCCCCGCGACCGCCATCGCGAGCGCCGCATCGCCGACCGCGACATCCAGATCGGTGACGGCGAACAGCGTCAGATAGGTGACGATGATACCGGCGCCGAGATAGCGGAGCGTCGCCGATACCAGGAACAGCGCCATCGGATCGGCGCGCACCACCGCCGCGAGCATCGCGCGCGGTCCGAGGCGAGAGGCTCCCCGCGCCGTCCGCAGGTCCTCCGGAGACGGGCGCGGCTCGCGGATGAAGAAGAGCGGGGGCACCGCGAAGACGAGCGCCAGCGCGCCCGTCAGGTAGAAGACGAGCGCGAAGTCGCGCTCCCAGTAGAGCTTTCCGGCGGCCTGGATCGCGATCGCCCCCACACCACCGGCCAACAGGAACAGCGACATCGCGCGTCCGCGCGCCGCCGACGTGATGCGATCCGGGATGATGGACATGAGCGGCACGCCCCCGACCGAGATGGAGACGGCGCGCAACAGGAAGAGCCCGAGCAGCGCGGCGTACCCGGGTGACGAGGGGATGGCGAACAGCACCAGCGTGGAGAGGGGGACGCCGACGAGTGCGTACGGCATCCGGCGTCCGAACCGGGTCCAGGTGCGGTCCGACAGGCGTCCGACGGCCGGGTTCACGAGTGCAGAGACGAGCGGTCCCGTCGCGAGCAACAGTCCGATCAGATAGCCATTGTCGGTGAAGCGCTGGGCGAGCGGTCCGTTGAAGGCGATCAGCGCCATGCGGCCGCCGAATCCGATCGCGACGGGCAGGAACAGCAGGACAAAGCGGCGTTCGGCGAGGTCCAGGCGGGGCGCGGCGTGGGCCGTTCCAACCATGCGACTTCAACGCGCTGCGGTCATGGGCCGAGCCCCTACGGTTGGAGCACCACCTTGAGCACGCCGTCGCGTCGCTCCGCGAAGATCTCGTAGCCCTTCGCGGCTTCGGACAGCGGCAGCCGGTGCGTGATGAGCTCGGTCGGGTCGAGTCGTCCCTGTTCGACCAGCGGGATGAGTCGCGACACGTGGCGCTGCGGGTTCACGAGACCCGAGCGCAGCGTGAGGTTCTTCATGAAGACGAGCGCCCAGGGAATCTCCACCGGCGCGAAGAGCACGCCGACCACCGCCAGGCGTCCACCGGCCCGCAGGAGTCCGAGCGCCGCGGATACGAGCTCCGGTCGGCCGACCGCTTCGATGACCGCGTCGGCGCCGCGGCCGTCGCTGAGCTCGAGCACGCGCTCCGCCAGGTTCTCGCGCCCCGGGTGCACGACCTCGCAGCCGCGCTCCTGCGCGCGGAGGAGCCGGGCGTCGTCGAGATCGACCGCGATGACGCGCGCCGCGCCGCGGACGCGCGCGCAGCTCTGGACCAGGCTTCCGACCGGGCCGCTGCCGATCACCACTACGCGGTCGCCCGGCTCGACTGCGGCCAGCTCGCACGCCATGTCCGCCGTGGGCAGGATGTCGGTCAGGAACAGCGCCTGTTCATCACTCAGCGCCTCGGGGATCGGGAAGAGGTTCGCGTCGGCGAAGGGCACGCGGACGGCCTCGGCCTGGCCGCCCGCGTAGGCGGCCGAGAAGCCGAACACGTTGTTGCGGGTGCCCCCCGCCGTCGTCACCGCGCAGCCGCTCATGAGGCCCCGCCGGCACGACTCGCAGGTGCCACAGCCGAGGGTGCAGGACGCGAAGACGCGATCCCCGCGGCGGACGCTCTGCACGCCGGCGCCGACCGCCTCCACGACGCCGACGAACTCGTGTCCCACCGCGAAGCCGCGGTCGGGGATCGGCAGGCCGTTCCAGAGATGCAGATCCGAGCCGCAGATCGCGCTCCGGGTGACGCGCACCAGCGCGTCGCCCGGCGACTCGAGCGCCGGGTCCGCCGCATCCTCGTAGCGAAAATCCCGCGCACCGTGATAGACCACTGCCTTCATCTTCGCTCTCCGCCGTTTGGAGCTGGCTCGGGAGCGGCCGGCGCCGCATCGGAGCATGCGCGAGGCCCGTGGCGCCGCGATATGACCGCGATCATGCCCGCGGCCGGCGCAGCCCCCTAGCCTCGCGGCTCAGATCGGCGGCCGGTGGTCTCGGGTGGCTGCGGCGCCGCCCGGGCCCGGCTGCGCGTCCCATGGGGAGGGGGACATTGGGGTACCGATTTCCCGCGATCTACTTCGAAGCGACGCGGCTGTGCAACCTGCAGTGTCCGATGTGCATGACCGGCAGCAACGACACGCGGCGCGTGCGCGAGAGCCGGAAGCAGGAGCTCAGCTACGAGGAGATCCGGGACCTGGTCCTGTATCCCGCCAAGCGGGTGGGCGTGGTCGCGGTCGGCTGGAGCGGTGGGGAGTTCCTGCTGCGCGCCGACGCGCACGATCTGCTGCGGCTCACGGTCGACCTCGGCTACGACTGCAAGGTCTGCAGCAACTGCGAGCTGCTCGATCGCGAGCGACTCGAGGCGATCAAGGACGCGGCGCGCGGTCGCGTCACGATCGCGGTCGGGCTGAATTCGATCGACGCGAACAACCAGTGGAGTCGCGATGCGGAGGTGGACCGGACGCTCGAGGTGCTCGAGCTGTGCCGCGAGCTGAAGATCGACCGCCACGTCATCATCACGATCGGCAAGCACAACGCCGACAGCTTCGAGCAGACCGTCGAGTACCTCCTGAAGCGGCGCATCTCGTACAACCGCTCGCCCCTCGTGGGACGCGGCTCCGGAGACGCCTACTTCCAGGAGAAGGGATTCGACCGCGCCGACCTCGAGGAGCGCTTCCATCCGGTCCTGCGCCGGCACGTGCACGGCTACGTCAGCTACACGCCCTTCTTCCTCTCGCCAGAGCTCCACGCCGAGGTGTCCGGGGGCGCCTCCAACGGCTCGGTGCCGCAGAATCCACCGATCGGCTGCTGGGCGGGCACCTGGCTCACCATCAACGCGGAGGGCGACGTGTCGGTGTGCCCGGTCCTGCTCGACGTCCTGTGTGGCGGCAACGTGCGCGAGAAGCCGCTCGACGAGCTGGTCGAGTCGAGCGCGCTGTTCGCCGACATCACCGACCGCAGCCAGCTCAAGGGGCGCTGCGGGCGCTGCCGCTACCAGTACACCTGCGGGGGCTGCCGCGCGATGGCGTACTTCCACACGGGCGACTACATGGAAGAGGACCCGACCTGCTTCTTCGACCCGGCCGACCCGAACGAGAAGAGCGAATACGAGGACGAGACGAACCGCCTGTTCAAGAAGTACCTGATCATCGCCCGCCACGCGGGTCTGTACCGCCGCCCGTCCTGACGCGCTGCGACCGCATCGCGGCGGCGGAGACGCCGCGCGTCGACGCGATGATGCGGATGGCGGCGCGCGTCACCGGCACGAGGCTGGCCACGTCGATCTTGTCCATTTCGTCCATCGCGTCGAACAGATAGAAGGGCGCCGTCAGGTAGTTCACGAGCGGCACGTCGTGAACGTGGAAGAGGCCCCCATCGGTCGTCGGGTGGGCGCCGAACACGTCGGGCGGCAGGATCAGCGAGCGCTCGAGCTGCTCCGCCTCGA
>CP070734.1:1209104-1213339 GCA_020347605.1 Deltaproteobacteria bacterium
GGCGATCGCGCGCGCGTCCGGGCGCTGCTGCCCGTCGCGGAGGGCATCTTCCGCTGGCTCGACGACTACGCGGACGCGGACGGCATACTCACGGATGTGACGGGCTGGGTGATCATCGATTGGAGCAGCGTCTCGGTGGCGGGCCAGAGCTCGGTGTTGAACGCCCTCTACGCCCGCGCGCTGCTCGAGTTCGCCGAGATGTCGGAATGGCTCGGCGACGCGGGCCGGGCGCGCGCCGCGCGAGATCGACATGCGCGCATGGCCGCCGCCTTCGAACGCTTCTGGGACGCGGAGCGCAGCCTCTACGTCGACCACGTCGTGCACGGCGCGCAGCAGCGCCCGCTCAGCCAGCACGCCCAGGCCAGCGCGATCGTGGCGGGTCTCGCGCCCGGGCCGCGCGTCGCGGCCCTCGTGGATGCCATGCTGGACGCCGATCGCCACGTGCACGCCACCTGGTCGCGGGCGCACGGCGACGCGCGCGAGCCACGGCCGGGCGAACACGGCGTCGGCGGCCCGTATCTGGTGGCGGGCCCGCCGCCGCCGTGGTGGGACGTCGACCGCCAGATCGTGGTCGCCCAACCGTTCTTCCGGTACGTGGTGCACGACGCCGTCGCAGCGGCGGGCCAGGCGCACCGGATCCCCGCGCTGTGCCGCGACTGGGCGGCGCTGCTCGAGCGCAGCCGGACGTCGTGGGCGGAGACCTGGTACGGAGGCACGACGTGCCACGGCTGGGGCTCGACACCGACGCGGGACCTCGTGACCCGGACCCTGGGCGTCGAGCCGGCCGAGGCGGGCTTCACGACGGCACGCGTCGCGCCGCGGCTCGGGGATCTCGACTGGGCGCGCGGCCGGGTTCCGACGCCGGCCGGACTCCTCGCGGTCGATGCGCGACCCGAGCGCGTCGAGGTCACGAGCCCGGTTCCCATCGAGGCCGACATCGAGCTGGCCGGCGCTCCGGTCACGAGGATCCGGACGCGGAAGCCCGCCGGCCACCACGTCTTCGAGCGCTGAGCCGACGTTCCGAGCGCGCAGTGACGAATCGATTCGATGGCGACGGCCGACCGACGCCGCGCGCGCGTGCGCTCCGGCGCGGGTTGTCGGCCTTGCCCGGGCGGAGTGGCGGGGACCACCCGTCGGCGGGATGCGCCTCGCGAACGCAGATCGTCAGGAACGGGACGCGGTCGCGGCATTGCGCACAGAGATCGAGGAAACGCACGCCACCCCTTCCGCTCGGAGCTTGACGCCCGGGGTCCGGATCGGACGTAATGCGCGCGTGCCGTTCCCGGCCGCGCGGGTACGGGAGGAGGTCCCGGGATGCGCTCCCTCGAGAGCATGGCGCAGCGCTACCAGCGACCCGCCTGGGTCCGGCGGCTCAACCGGATGGGCGATGCGCTGGGCGGACGCGTGCTCGGTGCGCGCCGTCTCGTGCCGATCGACGCGGACGAGCTTCTGGCGTTGGCCGAGTCGTCGCTCGGCGGGGGACCGTTCGGCGACTTCGGAGACCCCGCCTGGCGCGACGCGTTCCGCGACTTGACGCGCGCCATCGACGCCGCGCCGCTCCACGTGGTCGGGCGGCTGCTCACGCGTCAGGAGCTGTTGCGCTCGCTGCGCACGCGCCTGCAGCTCGCGCGGGCGCTGGACGCGGAGCCGGAGATCGGCCGGGAGCGCATCGAAGCGCCCGTCATCGTCACCGGCCCGGCGCGGTCGGGCACGACCATCCTGTTCGAGCTGCTCCATCTCGACCCCGGTCTGCGCGCGCCGCTGGCCTGGGAGGCCCTGCATCCGCTGCCCGTACCCGAGGCCGAGCGCGATCGGCGCGCGGCGCTCGGCGAGTGCGAGCAGGAGCTGTGGGCCGACGTGCAGCCCGAGTTCGCCGCCATCCACGAGCTGCGCTCCGACCTGCCGGTCGAGTGCGTGACGCTCACCGAACCCTGCTTCTGCGGCCCGCATTGGCCGATGTCGATCGCCGGCGTCCCAGCGCCCGACATGGAGCGGACCTACGCGTTCCACCGGCGCATCCTCCAGGTGCTCCAGCACGGGCGTCCGCGCGCGAGCTGGCTCTTGAAGACGCCGAGCCACCTGATGGCGCTTCCGCTGCTCTTCGCCCGCTATCCCGACGCCTGGGTCGTGCAGACCCACCGCGATCCCGCCCGGACCATGCCGTCGACGGTCAGCACCGCGGCGATGGTGCAGTGGATGCGCAGCGACGACGTCGACCTGACGACGCTGGCGGCCCTGATCGACGCCGCCTTCGGAGCGGCGCTGAACGCCGTCGGCCCGCTGCGCGACGGGGGAGCGCTGCCGAAGCGCTTCGTCGACGTGCACTTCCAGGACCTGATGAACGACCCGGTCGAGACCCTGCGCCGCGCCTACGCGAGCATGGGACGCGCATTCGCCGAGACGCACGCCGAGCGCGTGCAGCGCTACCTGCGCGAGAAGCCGCGCGGCAAGTTCGGCGTGCACCGCTACACGGCCGGCGAGTGGGGCTTCGACGCGGCCGAGCTTCGCGACCGCCTGGCGCCGTACATCGAACGCTTCGGCGTGGCGCTGGAAGACTGAGGAGACGCGATGGGAATCGACACGGAGTCGCGGAACGCGCTGCGCGAGCTCCTCGATCTGATCGCCGAGGTCGACGAGCGCTGGGCCGGTCCCGAGTGGAACCTGGCCAGCGCAGACGACGTGGTCGGCGCCCACCGCGCGCTCCTGCACCTGCTCGAGGGTGGGCTGGTCGGTGCGTTCGAGAGCGATCCCGACCAGCCCGAGTTCCGCCGCATCGTGACCCCGTGGCGCAAGCTCACGGGCGACAACCCCGACGCCATCTACTACGACGCGCCCGTCCGTCCCGAGCGCCGCTACGTGGTGCGCGGCAGCATGGACGGGGCTGTCTACGTGTCGATCACGGTCGAGGTGGGGGCGGGCGACGGCAGCATGGCGACGCGCACGGCCGGCGTGCTGAACGACACGGCATTCGACGTGGACGATCGCGGGCGCTTCGAGATCCACCTGGGCGGCGCGCCGCGCGAGCGCAACTGGCTGCCGCTCGAGGCCGGTGCGTCGCGCATCACGACGCGCCACTACTGGGAGGAACGGCTGCCCGCGGCCGCGGACCCGCGACGCAACCCCGCGCTCCGCATCGAGGTCGTGGGCGGCGCGCCGCCCTCCCCGCCTCCGGACGACGCGCGCGTGGCGGCCGGGATCCGCCGCGTGGGCCGCTTCCTGCGCAGCCGCACGCTCGAGCAGCCGCCCATGGTGAGCCGCCAGCCGCCGCGGTTCGTGTCGCTCGTGCCCAACGTGTTTCCCGCTCCGGTTCCGCCCGGCGACCTGGGACTCGCGGCCGCAGACGCCGCCTACTCGATGGCGCCGTATCTGATCGGACCGGACCAGGCGCTCGTGATGCACGCGCGCTGGCCCGCCTGCCGCTGCGCCAACGTGTCGCTCTGGACCCGCCACATGCAGACCTACGACTACGCGCACCGCCCCGTCTCGTTGAACCGCGTCCAGACCCGGCTCGAGTCCGACGGCAGCTTTCGCGCCGTGCTGGCGCACCGCGACCCGGGCGTTCCCAATTGGCTGGACACCGAGGGGCGCGCCTTCGGGCTGGTCTTCTGGCGCTTCTTCCTGCCCGAAGGCGAGATCGAGACGCCGCGCGCGGAGCTCGTGCCCCTCGACAGCCTATGACCGGCCCCTCGCCGCGCGGTCTTCGGGGGATGCGCGTGGAATCCTGGTTCCGACTGCGCGAACACGGCACGACGCTGCGCACCGAGCTCCTCGCCGGCGTCACCACCTTCCTGACCATGGCCTACATCACCCTGGCCAATCCGGCGCTGCTGGCCGATGCCGGGATGGACTTCGGAGCCGTATTCGTGGCCACGTGTCTCGCGGCGGCGATCGGCACCGCCATCATGGGGCTCTACGCCAACTACCCCGTCGCTCTGGCGCCCGGCATGGGGCTCAACGCCTTCTTCAGCTACGGCGTCGTTCAGGGCCTGGGCCACAGCTGGCAGGTCGGGCTGGGCGTCGTGTTCATCTCCGGCGTTCTGTTCGTGATCTTGAGCATCCTGCCGGTGCGGGAGTGGATCATCGACGCCATTCCCCGAACGCTCAAGCTCTCGATCTCGGCGGGCATCGGACTGTTCATCGGACTGATCGCGCTTCGGGGCGCCGGAATCGTCACGAGCCATCCCGTCACGCTCGTGACCCTCGGCGATCTCGGCAGCGCGGCGCCGCTCCTGGCG
>CP070734.1:1213439-1217639 GCA_020347605.1 Deltaproteobacteria bacterium
TCGCTCGGACTCGGGCTTCCGGCCTTCGCTCGCCTACGGCTCGCTGCGCGTCGGCCGACGTTCGTCGGCCGACTTGCCCTGCCGCTCGTCGTACTCTTCGCGAAGCTTCTCGCGCGCGGCCGCCTCGCGCTGGCGGATCTCCCAGAAGCGCGGCGTGCGCTTCTGCGTGAAGGCCGCACCCCCCTCCCGGCCCTCGGGCATGTCGAACCAGTCCGGATAGAACTGGCTCGAGATGACGCCCATCTCGGCGTAGCCGTCCATCTCCTGGTCGAAGCTGGCCTTCAAGATCTCCAGGCAGCCCGGGCTCACGCGGAGGAGCTCCTCGCACCACCGGTCCACCTCGTCCTCCAGGCGGTCGAACGGCACGACCTCGTTCACGAGGCCCATCTGGAGCGCTTGCGGCGCGGGATAGCGCCGGCACAACATCCACATCTCGCGCGCCTTCTTGGCCCCGACGACCTTCGCGAGGTAGGGGACGAAGAATCCATCGGCCGGACTCGACACCCGCGGACCCGCCTGACCGAACACGGCGTTGTCGGCCGCGAGCGTGAAGTCGCAGCAATAGGCCATGTGGTTGTGGCCGCCCAGGCAATAGCCGTGGACCGCGGCGAGCACCGGCTTGCGCGACAGGCGGATCAGGCGGTTGTGCGGATAGCGGTTGTAGAAGGCCTCGCGCAGGCCCCACGTCTCCCACTCGACGTCGCCGCCCACGCCGAAGTGCTTGCCCTTCCCGGCGACCACGATGACGCCGATGTCCGCGTCGTGGTTCGCGTCGTAGAACGCGCGGAACATCTCGTCGACCGTGTGGAGCGTCATGGCGTTGTACTTCTCGGGCTTGTTGAGCGTGACCCGAGCCACACCGCCCGAAAGCTCGGCGTGGAACTTCTTCTCGTAGATGATCTCGTCGAATTCGAGGCCCGCGGCCTCGACGCGCTCCCAGTTTCCAAAGCTCATCGTCCCGCCGCCCTCCTGTTCCCGGAACCCGCCCATCCGTCTCGCATGCTGGAACCGGCGGGAGATCGCTGCTGCGCCCGAGACCCGCATGCCGTCGGGCAGCCCGCCTTCCGTCGGGGTATGCTAACGGATTCGGGCTTGACCCCCGCACCCGGACGCGCATAGAAACGACCCCGATGAAGCCGGCCCCCTTCGAGTACTTCGCGCCCGAGACCGTGGACGAGGCGGTCGCGTTGCTCGCGGAGCACGGCGACGAGGCCAAGATCCTCGCCGGCGGACAGAGCCTGATGCCGCTGCTCAACATGCGGCTGGCGCGACCCGCAGCCCTGGTGGACGCGACGAAGGTCGCCGGCCTCGACGCCATCCGCGAGACCCGGCGGGGCCTCGTGATCGGCGCGATGACGAGCAAGCGAACGGTGGAGCGCTCGGCGCTGGTCCGTGAGCGGCAGCCGCTGCTGCACGCCGCCACGCTGCTGATCGCCCACCCGCAGATCCGCAACCGCGGCACCGTCGGCGGATCGCTGGCGCACGCGGACCCGGCCGCCGAGTACCCCGCGGTCGCCGTGGCGCTCGACGCGGAGCTCACCGCGCGCGGGCCCCGGGGCGAGCGCCGCATCGCCGCAGCCGATTTCTTCGTGAGCTACCTGACGACGGCGCTCGAGCCCGCCGAGCTCCTGACCGAGGTGCGCTTCCCGACCTTCGGGGACGGGACGGGCTGGGCCTGCCAGGAGATCGCCCGGCGCCACGGCGACTTCGCCATGGCGGGCGTGGCGGTGACGCTGAAGCGCGGCCGACGGGGCCGCTGCGCCGACGCGCGGGTCGTGCTGTTCGGCGTCGGGCCGGCGCCGGTCCGCGCGCGCGCGGCGGAGCAGCTTCTCGTCGGCGAGGCCCCGGGCGAGACGCTCTTCGCGGAGGCCGGTCGCAGCGCGGGCGAAGCGATCGACGAGCCGCTGTCGGACGTCCACGCCTCGGCGGAGTACCGCCGCCATCTGGCCCAGGTCCTGACGCGGCGCGGTCTCGCCGAGGCGGCCGCGCGCGCGGGGCTCGCCCCGTGACGGTGGCGGGAACTCGGGTTCGAGGCGCGGAGTGGAGCGAAGCCACGCGATGACGCCGCGACGCGTATCCCTGACGGTCAACGGGGAATCCTTCGAGGCGCTGGTGGAGCCGCGCACCACGCTGGTCGACTTCCTGCGCGGGGAGCTGGGGCTGACCGGCACGCACGTCGGCTGCGAACAGGGTGCGTGCGGCGCGTGCACGATCCTGCTGGACGGCAAGACCGTTCGCTCCTGCCTGATGCTCGCAGTGCAGGCCGACGGAGCCAGCCTGATGACCGTCGAGGGGCTCGGTTCGGACGGCCGGCTCCACCCCATCCAGGAGGCCTTCCGGGAGGAGCACGGGCTGCAGTGCGGCTTCTGCACGCCGGGCTTCTTGATGTCGCTCTTCGAGCTGCTGCACGACCGGCCGGATCCGACCGACGAGGAGCTCCGCGATGCGCTCGGCGGACAGATCTGCCGCTGCACCGGCTACCAGGCCATCCTGCGCTCGGCGCGTCTGGCGGCGGCGAAGCTCCGCGGCGACCCGGCGCCGGCCGGAGCCGGCGGGACGTAGCGCGCATGGCCGACGGAATCCCGAAGTCGCTCGCCGACCTTCCCACCCGCGCGCCGCGCTTCGTGGGTCGCGCCGTTCCGCGCGTCGAGGACCCGCTGCTGCTCACGGGGCGTGCGCAGTTCATCGACGACGTGACGCTGCCGCGCATGCTGCACTGCGCGATCCTGCGCAGTCCCCACCCCCACGCCCGCATCCTGCGCATCGACACCGGCGCGGCCGAAAAGCTGCCGTGCGTCGTGAGCGTCGTGACCGGCGAGGACGCGCGGCGCTGGACGGACCCGGGGCCGACCGCTCCCGAGGGCTGGGGAGGCTACTGCCTGGCCGTCGACAAGACGCGTTTCGTCGGCGAGCCGGTGGCGGCCGTCGCCGCGACCAGCCGTTACGAAGCCGAGGACGCCCTCGAGCAGATCGAGGTCGACTACGAGCCGCTGCCGGCGGTGGTGGATCCGCGCGAGGCGCTCGAAGCGGGCGGCCCGCTCGTCTTCGAGGAACACGGCTCCAACGTGATGCTGCAGCGCGTCTTCCAGTGGGGCGACGTCGAAGCCGCCTTCCGCGCTGCGGACCGCGTCGTCACCGAGACGTTCCGCTGGAACCGGCTGGGCGCCAATCCCATGGAGACCTTCGGCGTGATCAGCGAGTGGGATCCCGTCGACGGGACCCTCACCTGCCGGGGAAGCTTCCAGTCACCGTCGCACATGGGGCTGGGCCGCTCGCTGACGCTGCGCCTGCCCTCGAACAAGGTGCGCATGATCAGCCACCCGCACGGCGGGAGCTTCGGCGGCAAGGGTGGCGCGCGCGGCACGGACATCACCGCACTGCTGTCGCGCAAGAGCGGTGGGCGCCCCGTCAAGTGGATCGAGGACCGGATGGAGTACCTGGTGGCCGGCGGGAGCCAGGCGTGGGACCGGCACTACGAGGCGTCGCTCGCGGTCACGGCGGACGGCACCGTGACGGGCTTCAAGGTCACGCTGCTCGACGACCTCGGCGCCACCGGCGAGGGCTACGGCGCGCTCTCGGCGGCCAAGCCGCTGACGTCGTTCACCGGCTGCTACGCGATCCCCACCGCCGCGTACGATCTCACCCTGGTCGCCACCAACAAGCTCCCCGCCAGCCCGTACCGCGGCATGGGGCCGCCGCCGCACAACCTCGTGCTGGAGCAGATGATGGACATCGCGGCGCGCGATCTCGGCCTCGACCCGGCCGAGATCCGGCGCCGCAACTACATCCCGAAGGACCGCTTCCCCTACACGATTCCGAGCGGGAACGAGTACGACAGCGGCGACTACGAGGCGGCGCTCGACAAGGTGCTCGAGATGGCCGACTACCGACGGCTGCGCGAGGAGCAGGAGGCGGCGCGGAAGAGCGGCCGGCTGGTCGGCATCGGCCTGGTCAGCACGATCGAGCCGGGCGTGTTCGACTGGAACGCCTACGCGATCGTGGGCATGGCCGGCACCGGCGTGCCCGAGGGCGCCACGGTGAGCATCGACATGCTGGGCAAGATCGTGGTGCGCGTGGGCTTCGCCCTGGAGGGTCAGGGTCAGTACACCCTGGCCGCACAGCTTCTGGCCGACTACTTCGGCGTGGAGCTCGACGACGTGCGCGTCGTCCCGCAGGACACCCTCTCCGCCCCGCCGCACT
>CP070734.1:1217739-1221936 GCA_020347605.1 Deltaproteobacteria bacterium
GCGCCGGCCGGGACCGCCCGACACCGGCGGCGGGGTCCGCGCGCGGGATCGCTAGAAGCGCGCGCCGGGACGCGGTAGCGTAGCGGTCGTCATGACCGACCGCATTCACGTCCAGGACCTGCTCCTGCGCACGATCATCGGGGTCCACGACTGGGAGCGCGAGGCGAGGCAGGACGTTCGCATCAACCTCGTGCTGGAGGTCGATCTCGGTCCCGCGTCGCGAAGCGACGACCTCGCCGACTCCGTCGATTACCGCGCGCTGACCAAGCGCGTGATCGCGCACGTCGAGGCGTCGAGCTACGGGCTGCTCGAGAGGCTCGCCGGCTCGATCGCCGATCTCGCGCTGGCGGAGTTCCCGAAGCTCTCGGCGATCACCGTGAAGGTCGACAAGCCGGGCGCGCTGCGTTTCGCGCGGAGCGTGGCCGTGGAGATCCGGCGGGAGCGCGCGTGAGGGTCTGGATCTCGCTCGGGTCGAACATCGACCCGGAGACCAACATCCCGGCCGCGTTCGCGGCGCTCGAGCGCCTGGGTTCCCTGCCGGCGCGCTCGGGGGTCTACCGCTCGGCGCCGCACGGCGGGGCGCAAGGCCCGGACTTCCTCAACGCGGTGGTGCTGCTGGAGACCGAGGTCGAGGACCTGCGGGCCGAGTTGCGCCGGATCGAGGAGGAGCTGGGCCGCGTGCGTCCGGCGCCGCCCAACGCGCCGCGACCGATCGACCTCGATGTGTTGTGGGAAGCGGGCGCACCTCCCGACCCGGCGCAGCTGGCACTACCGTACGTCGTGGTCCCCCTCGCGGACGTGGCCCCGGACCTGCGCGACCCCGCGACGGGCAAGACGGTCCGCGACCTCGCCCGCGGCTGATCCGTACGAGGCACGCCGGCGATCCGCTGCTACCCCGGCGTACCTCGTACGTCCTACCGGCGGCGGCGTTTGCGGCGGGGCTTCAGGGGGCGCGTCAGGAGCGGGTCGTTGCGGTAGGCCTCGATCAGCGCCACCGCGCTCCCGGGATCCGGGCGGCGGCGCGGGTCGTGGCTCAGGAGGCGGTTCACGATCGTGTGCGCGCGCTGGCGGACGTACGGCCGCTTCTCCTTGAGCGCCGGCACCTTGCCCGCGGCGTGCGCCGCCCGCGCCTCGGCCGACGGACCGGCCACCGGGGGCTCGCCCGCGAGCATTTGATAGAGCAGCGCCCCCAGGGCGTAGAGATTCGCCTTGATCGTGACGGGGCCGAGGTCCTCGCGCACCAGCTCGGGCGCGCAGTACGCGCCGCTCTGCACGTTCGCGCCGCGAAACGACTTCGCCTCCTCGATGCGCCGCACGTAGCGAAACGTCACGAGCTTCGGCGCGCCCGGCCGCGGCAGGAGGATGTTGTGCGGCCGCACGTTCTTGTAGATCAGCCCGCGCTGGTCGAGGTAGTGGATCGCGCGCGCGAGGCCGAGCGCGATGTTGACCGTGCGCAGCTCCCGCAGCGGCTCGCCGGCGCGCAGCGCCTCGGCGAGCGTCGGCTCGTGCGTCGACTCGGTGATGAAGTAGGGCCGCCCCTCGATCTCGCCGACATCGATCGTCAGCAGCAGGTTGCGATGCTCGAGACCGGTGACGACGTCGCGCTCCTCGAGGAAGAGCTCTCTCGCGCGCTCGTTGGCCTCGAGGTCCGCCCGCAGCGCCTTGATCGTGACGGGGCGGTCGAGCTTGAGCTGGACAGCGCGGTAGAGGACGCCGGTCCGGTCCTTGGCGTACGCCGAACCGAGTTCGTAACCGGTCGGCGCTTTCAATCGAGCGCGTTGATCTTCCCGACGCGGCGCTCGTGGCGGCCGCCGTCGAAGGGGAGGCCAAGCCAGAATTCCGCGACCTCCTCCGCGTGTTTGGCGTCCATGACCCGTGCGCCGAGGCACAGGACGTTGGCGTCGTTGTGCCGGCGCGACATTTCCGCGGTGAAGCGGTCGTGCACCGAGGCGGCGCGGATCCCCGGGACCTTGTTCGCGGCCATCCCGATCCCGATGCCCGTGCCGCACACGAGGATGCCGCGCTCGCACTCGCCTCCCGCGACGGCGCGCCCGACGGCCGCCCCGAACTCGGGGTAGTCCACCGACTCCTCGCTGTGGCAGCCGCAGTCCACGATGTCGTGGCCGGCCTTGCGCAGCCGCGCGGCGATTCGTTCCTTCAGCGCGTACCCGGCGTGGTCCGCTCCGACCGCGATTCTCATGGCGCCAGTGTACGCCAGCCGGCGGACCGCTACTCTTCCGCGTCGTCGTCGATCCCCAGGATCTCGTCGACGCGCGCCTCGACCGCCTTGGCGATCTGTTCCGTGGTCCTGCGGTAGACCTTGAGCGGTTTGCGGTACGGGTCGCGGATCTCCTTGCCGTCGGGGTCCAGGAGCTGGAGGTCGTCCTCGCGGCCGTCGAAGTACGGCCGCAGGAACTCCATGTGGCCGTTCGCCATGCAGAAGACGCGGTGCGCGCGCTCCAGCAGGCCGATGCTGAACGGCCGGCTCCGGTGCTGCGACAGATCGAGGCCGAGGTCGGCCGCGCAGGTCACCGAGTGGTCCGTGGCGGGGTAGCCGGGCATCGCCATGGTCCCGAACGACCCGATGCGGTAGCCGTGGCGCGCCAGCTCGGACACCTCGCACCCGAGCCGCACGGCCAGCTCCGCGCGCAGCATCGCCTCCGCGACGGGACTGCGGCAGAGGTTGCCGGTGCACGCGACGAGGATCAGCTCGGTGGCCGCGCGGACGATCGCGGCCGGAGGCACCGCGCCGCGCCGCAGGATCCCGAACCGCCGCGCATCGCAGCGCACGACGGTCGAGCTGCGGCCGCCCGGCGTCCGGCCTCCGTCGAGCAGCAGTTCGATGTCGCCGCCCAGCGCCGCGCGCACGCCCGCCGCGTTGAGCGCCGCGGGCTCGCCGCTCCGGTTCGCGCTCGTCTGCAGAAGCGGCCCGCCGAAGGCGGCGGCGAGCCGGCGCGGCAGGGCGGGCGCCGGGACGCGCAGTCCGACCCAGCGCCCCTCGCGCCGGCCGGGCACGACCAGCGTCACCGGCCCGGGCCAGAAGCGGTCGGCGATTCGCGCGGCCAGAGGCGGGAGCCCGCCGGCCAGTCTTTCGGCCGCCGCGCGGTCCGCGAGGAGGTACGCGCTGGCCTTGGCCGCCTCGCGGCCCTTCACCGCGTACAGCCGCTCGACCGCCGCGCGGTTGCGCGGATCGACGCACAGCCCGTAGACCGTCTCGGTGGGAAACGCCACCAGGCCGCCGGCCTGGAGGACGCGCACCGCGTCCGCGAGGGCCTCGGGCGCCGGGGCGTCGGTGCGCACGTCGATCCGGTCCACGCAGGGGTTATACACCCCGGCCACAACCATGCCCGCGCGCGTCCCCTTTTGCACTCCGGCGTAGAATCCTGGGACCACATGGTTGGCAGCTGGATCCTGACGCCGGTCGAAGGGGGCCTGCTCTACGCCGCGCTGGCCGTGTTCGCGGGCGCCGCGATCGTCGGCCTGCGCGTGATCACGGGGAAGCGCCGTGGCCGCCCCCTGCGCCCGATGCTCGCGACGGGCGTGGTCGCGCTGACGCTGCTCCTGATCGCCATCACCCTCCGGACCGGCCAGTTTCCGCTGATCCGCCGATACGAGGTGATTCTCGTCGCGACCTGGCTGCTCGCGGCCGGCGGCTACCTGATCGACCGGCGCAAGGGGATGCCGCTGCTCGTGGCGGTCGCGGCCCCGACGCTCGCGCTGATGACGCTCTTCGCCTTCCTGCTCGTGCCGGAGGAGGGGGGCGTCCAGCCGGGCTTCGCGGCGGGCAAGGTCGCGCACATCGTGCTCGCGGTCCTCGGCTTCGTGGGCTTCTCCGTCGCGGCCGGCGTGGGGGCGCTCTACCTGTGGCAGATCCGCCTGCTCAAGCGCAACCCGCAGGCCGCGGTGTCGCGCAGCGGGCCCTCGCTGGAGCGGCTCGACCGCCTCAACCTCTACGCCGCCTCGTTCGGCCTGCCCTTCCTCGCGTTGAGCCTGCTCTCGGGCTGGCTCTTCATCGCCGTGACGCCCGAAATCGCGGCGCGCTGGTGGCTCGACCCGACGGTCCTCACGACCGGCGCGGGGCTTGTCGTCTACTCGCTGCTTTTCGTCGCGCGCGGCTGGTGGGGCTGGCGCGGGCGCAAGATCGCCTGGCTCTCCCTCATCGGGTTCTTCTGCGCCGTGGTCGGCTACGTCGTCGCG
>CP070734.1:1222036-1226229 GCA_020347605.1 Deltaproteobacteria bacterium
GTAGTCGTGGTCGTCGTTGTGGTCGTGGTCGTCGTCGTAGTCGTGGTCGTGGTCGTCGTGGTCGTCGTTGTGGTCGTGGTCGTAGTGGTCGTAGTGGTCGTCGTCGTGGTCGTTGTGGTCGTAGTCGTCGTAGTCGTGGTCGTCGTTGTGGTCGTGGTCGTCGTCGTAGTCGTGGTCGTGGTCGTCGTGGTCGTCGTTGTGGTCGTGGTCGTAGTCGTAGTGGTCGTAGTGGTCGTAGTGGTCGTCGTCGTGGTGGTGGTCGTGGTGGTGGTCGTCGTCGTGGTCGTTGTCGTGGTCGTTGTCGTAGTCGTCGTGGTCGTGGTCGTAGTCGTCGTAGTTGTAGGGACGACGCAGTCATCATCGACCATGTCGTAAGCGTTGTCGCCGTCGTTGTCGAGGCCGGCGGAGTCACCCGCGTAGTTTTCGCCGACCCCCTCGAAGTTACAGGGATCGAAGGGCTTGTTGGGATGCGCGGCGGTGGGAGGGACGTAGTAGGGCGGAAAAATGTCCTCGCCGGCGGTCAAGAAACTGCCGGGATCCGTATCCTCGTGACAGGCGGAGCAGAGGCCGATGTCGTTGTTGGTGTGGTGCTGACGCAAACCGGCGCCGGTCACGGCATCGCTCGCGTCCGGCTCCATCCGACCGTGGCAGCCCAGGCAGGCGATCGGATCCAGTCCTGCACCGCCAGCCGAGCTACGCAACTCCACCTGCCGGCCCGAGGTGTTGGCGCCCCCATGACAGGTGTCACAGTCCCCACTCAGCATGTCCCGCCGATGGACTTCGTGAAGCCCGTCCGGCCAGATTCCGGGGGTTGCTCCAAACGGGCCATCGTACGGTGCTGCGGCGAACGCCCCGTGGCAGGCGGCGCACTGCCCCACGGCGCCCCTGTTGTCGGAATAGTATTGGTACGAGCCGACATCAGCCGCCCACAGGACTGAGACTGCGGCGACCAGGATGGTGAGCCCCCAGGACATCGGCGTGCGCGTCTTCATGCTCCCTCCCGTTGCGTCCAGCGCATCTCGTGCTCCGCGTGCCGCCGCCTCAGCTTCCAGTCGGAGGGCCGGGGGCGCGTCGGGCCCTTGGGTAGCCCAGGCCCGTGGCCACCGCTATGACTGGGGTCATAAGCGCCCGCACTCGCCGGTAGGGCGTCTGGGCTCGCAGCACCGCGGGAATCGGTCGAGGACGCGGCAAGAGATGGTGGGGTGTGGCAAAGAGTCACGCCTCGTCGGCGGACGCCGGCCGCCGCACGAAGAGCCAGTAGAACGGCAGCCCGAGCGCCAGCGAGAGCAGTCCGATCGCGCACTCGAGCGGGCGCTGATCCAGCATCACGAGCGCGATGCCCGCGTTGGCTACGAGGTAGAGCGCCGGGACCAGGGGGTAGCCCCAGGCGCGGTAGGGCCGGGGCAGATGGGGCCGGCGCGCGCGCAGGGCGAACAGCGCCAGCGTGTCGGCGATCGCCGCCAGCACGATCGCGAATACGGTGAAGTCGAGGACGCTGGGGAACGTCTGCAGCACCGCCACGAGGGCGATGGCGACCAGTCCCTGGACGACGATCGCGCGGTGCGGCGTCCGGTAGTCCGCGTGCGTGCGGTCGGCGCCCGCGAAGAACAGGCCGTCGATCGCCATCGCATACGCGATGCGCGGCCCGACCAGGATCGTGGCATTCAGCGTGCCGAGAATCGAGACGAGCACGAAGAGCGCCACGAGGCTTCCCGCCAGCGGCCCGAAGAGCGCCCGCGCGGCGGCCTCGCCCACGTTCACCGCACCGCGCAGGTCCTCGAGCGGAAGCGCGTACAGGTAGACGGCGTTGATGAGCAGATAGATCCCCACGCAGATGGCGAGCCCCAGGAACAGCGAACGCGGCAGGTTGCGCGCGGGGTTGCGAATCTCGCTGGCCACGTAGATGGGGGCGTTCCAGCCGAGGTAGGTGAACAGGATGGGAGAGAGCGCCAGCCCGAATGCGGCGAGCGAGATCGCGGGGAGCCGCACGGCGCCGGTCTCGGCGTGCGCGACCGCGCCCCGCCCCAGGAGCGGTCCGGCGATGCAGAAGGCCAGCAGCGCAGCGATCTTCAGGTAGGACGTGAGGTTGTTGACGCGCGCCCCCCAGCGCAGCCCGACGTAGTTGATCGCCGATGTCGCCGCGATGAACGCGATCGCGACGATCACCGTCCGGCCCTCGCCGAGCGGCACGAAGGCCGTGAGCCCCCCCGCCAGTGCCACGGCGAGCGTCGCCACCGTGCCGGAGAAGATCGCGAAGAACGTGAGCCAACCCACCAGGAAGCCGGCGCAGGGATGGAAGGCCTCCCGCAGGTACACGTAATCGCCGCCGGCGCGGGGATACATCGCGCCGAGCTCGGCGTTGGCAAAGGCGCCGGCCAGGGACAGCGCCCCGCCGAGGAGCCAGGCGAGCAGGATGACGCCCGCGTGGGGCACGAGGTCGGCGACGCGACCGGGCGTGAAGAAGATGCCCGAGCCGATGACCGACGCGACGACGAGCATCGTCACGTCGTTCAAGGACAGCTCGCGCGAGAGCTTGTCCCGGGGATGCGCTGCGGGCTCGCGGTCCGTCGGGGAGCCCTCCCGGTTCGCCGGGTCTACGACAGGAACGGAATGATCAGCAACGCGACGATGTTGATCACCTTGAGCATCGGGTTGATGGCCGGACCCGCGGTGTCCTTGTACGGATCCCCCACGGTGTCGCCGGTGACGGCGGCCTTGTGGGCCTCCGAGCCCTTGCCCCCGAGCGCTCCGCTCTCGATGTACTTCTTCGCGTTGTCCCAGGCCGCCCCGCCCGTGGTCATGGAGATGGCCACGCAGATGCCGGACACGATCGAGCCGATCAGGACGCCGCCGAGCGCCTGCGGACCGAGCAGCAGGCCCACGAGGATCGGGAAGAGCGTCGGAATCAGCGCCGGAACGATCATCTGGCGCAGCGCCGTGCGGGTGACGATGTCGACGCAGGTGCCGTAATCGGGCTTCGCCTTGCCGGTCATGATGCCCTTGATCTCGCGGAACTGGCGCCGCACCTCGTCGACGACCTTGCCGCCGGCCACGCCCACGGCGTTCATGGCCAGCGACGCGAAGATGAAGGGAATCACCGCGCCGAGGAAGAGACCGGCGAGCACGCTGGTGTCCGAGAGGTCGAAGACCGTGCTGACGCCCTCGCCGCCGAGCCGCTTCAGGTCCTCGATGTACGTGGCGAACAGCACGACCGCCGCGAGGCCGGCCGAGGCGATCGCGTACCCCTTGGTGACGGCCTTGGTGGTGTTCCCGAAGGCGTCGAGCGGATCGGTCACGTTCCGCACCTTGTCGCCCATCTTGGCCATCTCCGCGATGCCGCCCGCGTTGTCGGTGATGGGGCCGTAGGCGTCGATCGACACCACGATCCCCGCCATGGACAGCATGCTCATGGCGGCGATGCCCACGCCGTAGAGCCCCGCGATCTCGTGGCAGACCAGCATGGCCGCCACGATCACGATCACCGGAACCACGGTCGACTGCATGCCGACCGCCAGCCCGCTGATGATGTTGGTGGCGTGTCCGCCCTCGCTGGAGCGCGCGATGCGCTCGACGAAGGGCGAGCCGTCTCCGGTGTAGACGTCGGTGATCCACATCATCGCGCCGGTGACGAGCATGCCCGCCCCTGCGCACAGCCACAGGCGCAAACCCGTGATCGCGAAGCCTCCGGCGTCGGTGGCCGGAATCTCCGTGTACAGGTTGATCAGCCAGATCAGCCCCATCGACACCACCGCGGCGACCCCCAGCCCCACGTACATGGCACGCATCACGGGAGGCGTCTGGCCCGCGGCCGGCTCGCCGATGCGCACGAACGGGATCGCGAGGAGCGTCCCCACGATGCTCGCCGCGCCGATCGCGAGGGGGTAGAGGAACATGGAGTCGTTGCCCTCGAAGATGATCCACGCGAGCAGCATCACCGCTGCGGCGGTGACGCAGTAGGTCTCGAAGAGGTCCGCCGCCATGCCCGCGCAGTCGCCCACGTTGTCGCCCACGTTGTCGGCGATCACCGCCGGGTTTCGCGGGTCGTCTTCGGGAATGTTGGCCTCGACCTTGCCGACCAGGTCGGCGCCCACGTCGGCGCCCTTGGTGAAGATGCCGCCGCCGAGCCGGGCGAAGACGGAGATGAGCGAGCCGCCGAAGGCCAGGCCGATCAGCGGATCCGCGGCCTCGTAGCC
>CP070734.1:1226329-1230482 GCA_020347605.1 Deltaproteobacteria bacterium
GGCGAGAAGATGCCCAAGGGCTTCATCCAGACCTCGGGCGTCGAGGAGGAGACCGACCCCGAGTACCTGCGCCAGCGCTGCATCGGCATGCCGGGGCCGGCCTTCTGGGCGCTCCTGTGCCGGCAGCGCATGGAGGAGTACGGGACCACCGAGGAGCAGCTCGCGCAGGTCGCCGTAAAGGCGCACAAGATCTCGGTGCACAACGAATACGCGCGCTTCCGGAAGGAGTTCACGCTGGAGGACGTGCTGGGCTCCGCGCTGGTGAGCTACCCGCTGCGACTCTACGAAATCTGCCCCGTGAGCGACGGCGCGGCGGCCGCGGTCATCTGCTCGGCGGAGAAGGCCCGCCAGTGGACGACCCGCCCCGTCTGGGTGGCGGGCAGCGCCGTGGCCACCGCGCGCTTCGACGACGGGATTCCGCGCGGCCTGGCCAGCATGACCCCGCCCGGACGCACCTACCACAGCGAGGCCGCCATCGCGGTGCGCAAGGCGTTCGAGCAGGCGGGAGCCGGACCCGAAGACCTGAGCCTGGTCGAGCTGCAGGACAACACCGTCTACTACGAGCTGGCCTTTCCCGAAGACTGGGGGCTGTGCAAACCGGGCGAGGCGGAGCACCTGCTCGAGCGCGGCGAAACGCTTCCGACGGGCCGGCTGCCCATCAATCCGAGCGGCGGCTTCCTGTCCTTCGGAGAGGCGAC
Source organism: Deltaproteobacteria bacterium (assembly GCA_020347605.1). GTDB lineage: Bacteria > Myxococcota_A > UBA9160 > UBA9160. The sequence continues at coordinate 1,227,028 of CP070734.1, forward strand.
GACGGCGATGGGCGTCTTCCAGGTGTGCGAGCTCGCCTGGCAGCTGCGCGGTGAGGCGGGTGCGCGTCAGGTCCCGGACGCCAACCTGGCCCTGGGCCAGACGCTCGGCCTGGGCGGCAACGGCACCGCCGTGATCCTGAAGCGGTAGTCCCCGCGCGTCAGCGGCCCTTGAACTCCGGCTTGCGCTTCTCGACGAACGCCCGGGTGCCCTCGCGCGCGTCCTCGGTGTGCGCGGACATGGTGGACGCGACCGCCTCGTAGTCGAGCATCTCGTCGAGCGTCGACGAGAGCGACTTGTGGATGAAGCGCCGCGCGAGGTCGACGGCCACGCTCGGGCCCTTCGCGAGCTGCTTGGCGTATTCCATCGCCGCCTTCCGCGCCTGACCCTTCTCCACCAGCTCGTCGATCAGCCCCTCCCGATGCGCCTCTTCGGCCTCGAGGATCCGGCCGGTCTCCACCATCATGAGCGCGGTCGAGAGGCTCGTGATGCGCGGCAGGAAGTACGTGACGCCGCAATCCGGCGCGAAGCCCAGGCGCACCATCGCGGCGGACATCCGCGTGGTCGTGTCGCCGAAGCGGCGGTCACACGCCAGCGCGAACGAGAGTCCCGCCCCCATCACGGGTCCGCTCAGGGCCGCGATGACCGGCTTCTCCACCTCGACGATCATCCGCACGAACTCGGCGACCGGACCGGCCGGCGTCTTGCGCTGATAGCGCTCGAGCGGAACCTCGGACAGGCCGGGCATGCCGCGATCCGCCGAGCCGCTCAGCCACTCCGCGTCGCCACCGGCGCAGAACGCCCGACCGGCTCCCGTCAGCACGATGGTGCGCACGTCGTCGCGCGTGCGCAGGCTGCGAAACAGCTCGACCAGATCGGCCGCGAGGTCCCAGTTGATGGCGTTCAGCTTGTCCGGGCGGTTCAGCGTGACGACGCCGACGCCGTCCTCGACGTCGAACAGAAGGTGGTCCTCGGATGCCATCTCGTCTGCCTCCGTGTCTTCGTGCGACGGCTACGGCGCTCGCAATACCCGGATGATCTCCGCGACCCGCTCTTCATCCCGCCGCAGTCGGGCCGGAAGATCGAGCAGGAGGGTGGAGAAGATTCCCGCCGCGCGCTGCTTGAGCGCGCCCGCCAGCTCGTCGTAGGTGCCGATCACGGCCCACTCCGCGAGCATCTCGTCGCTGATCAGCCCGGGCATCTCCTTCCACTTGCGTTCGACCGAAAGCCGGTGCAGCGCGAGACCGACGTCCTGCCAGCCGTGGAATTCGAGGACCGAGTGGTAGGTCCGCGTGGATGCGTAGAACGCGATGTGCTGCTTGAGCGCCTGCTTCGCCGACTCGATCTCCCCCTCGTCCCGACCGACGGCCAGGAACGGCGCCCCGATCACGTCCACGTCCGCGCGCTCGCGCCCGGCCTTGCGCGCGCCGGCCTCCACGGCCGGCCGCACCACCTCTTCGGTGAACCGAAAGGTGGCGATGGGATGGAGCCGCAGCCCGTCGCACAGCTCGCCGGAGAGCCGCGCCATGTATTCGTTCACGGCGGCGATGTAGAGCGGGACGTGCGGGTGGTCGATCGGCCCCGGATTGAAGAACGGGGACATCAGCGTGAACTGGTAGTGCCGCCCCTTGAAGTCGGGCTGCTTGCCGCTCTGGAAGCTCTCGAACATGGCCTTGAGACACAGCAGGTACTCGCGCATGCGCGGACCCGGGGGCGCCGTCCACGGGGCCGCGTAGCGGCGCTCGTTGTGCCCCTTCACCTGCGTGCCGAGACCGAGCTGGAAGCGTCCACCGGAGAGCTGCTGCAGGTCCCAGGCCATCTGCGCCGTCACCATCGGGCTGCGGGGAAAGGCGATCGCCACATTGGTACCGAGCGCGATGCGCTGCGTGTGCTCGGCCGCGATCGCGAGCGGCAGGAACGGGTCGTGGCCCGCTTCCGGGGTCGTGACGCCGTCGAAGCCCAGCGCCTCGGCCGTGCGCGCCTCCGCGGCGATGCGGCCGACGCTCATCGCCGCCTGGCCCTCGCCCGCGTACTGGTCCGTGTCGGGACCCAGCATCACCGTTTCGACCCGCAGTGACATGTCCGCTCCCTCGGCGTGCGCGTTCGGGATCGAGCTTCGGGTGGTCGTTCGTCGCGCTCAGCCGCCGAGCGCGTCGCGCGCGGCAATGTAGCCGAACGTCGTCGCCGGCCCCAAGGTGGCGCCCGCACCCGGATACGTGTGGCCCATCACCGAAGCGGAGCAGTTGCCGATCGCGTAGAGACCCGCGATCGGCTCGCCGGACTCCTGCACGACGCGCGCGCGGGCGTCGGTGCGAAGCCCGCCCTTGGTACCGAGTTCGCCCGGATACGCCTCGAGCCCGTAGAAGGGAGGCGACGCGATCGGGGCCAGGCACGGGTTGGGCTCGACCTCCGCGTCGCCGTAGTAGCGGTCGAAGATCGTCTCGCCCCGATGGAAGTCGAGGTCCTTCCCGGTGCCGGCGTAGCGGTTCATCTTCTCCACCGTCGCCGCGAGGCCTCCGGCGTCGATGCCGAGCTGCGCCGCGAGCGCCGTCAGCGTGTCGGCCTTGCGCAGATAGCCCTGGCGGAAGGCCCTGGGCAGCGCCCAGTCGGGCTGCTGCGAGCCCTGCAGGACCGGTCCGCACGGGTACTTCTTGCGGTAGACGGAATCGAACACGAGGTAGGCCGGAACGCAGGGCGCCTCGGGCGAGTGCTTCTCGTACATGGCGTTCACGACGTCCGTGTACGGCGCGGCTTCGTTGACGAAGCGCTCGCCCCGCTGGTTGACCAGGATGCTGCCCGGCAGCGACTTCTCGATCACCAGCATGCGCGCGTGCGGCTCGCCCGGCACGACGGTCACCGGCCCCCACCAGGCGTCCTCCATCAGGTCGAGCCCCGCGCCGAGCTTCACGGCCATGTCGATCACGTCGCCGGTGTTGTTGGGATTGGCGCACGACCACGCGACGCGCGTCGGGTTGGGCAGGTACGTGTCGCGCATCACCTGATTGCCCTCGAATCCGCCCGCCGCCAGCACCACGCCCTTCTCGGCGCGTATCCGCAGCGTGCGGCCCTCGCGTTCCGCGACGACGCCCACGACGCGGCCGCCCTCGACGACGAGCTCGCGCGCCGGCGTCTCGAGCCACAGCGGAACGCCGCGGTCCAGGAGCGAGCGGCGCAGCATGCCGACCAGCGCGTTGCCCATCGCCAGGTTGCGGTCGCGCTTCGACTTGAACCGCCAGGGAATGTCGAGCCAGTACCGCAGCATCAGCTTCAGGGCGAGACCGATCCAGCCCGGCGCCCGGGTCAGCAGGGTGCGCGCCTCGGGAATCGTCATGAAGATGCGGCCCATGATCTGCATCTGCGGATTCTGGTCGCGCATCCGCAGCAGGTCGTCGCCGAGCACGCGGGCGTTGAAGCTCCTCGGCTCGAGCGCGCGCCCCCCGGGCTTGCTGCCGGAAAC
>CP070734.1:1230582-1234703 GCA_020347605.1 Deltaproteobacteria bacterium
ATCGCGGAGCGGTTGGCCGAGCGCTCCCGCACGATGACCCTCTTCGTTCCGAGGGGCGCGCGCGGATTCGTCTCGCTCGCGGACGGAGAGATGAGCCTGCGCCGGATCCTGTTGCCGGTGGACCGCCATCCGAGTCCGGTCGGCGCGATCGCCTACGCGGCCCGGGCCGCCGCGCTGATGGGAGATCCCCCGGTCGAGATCTCGCTCTTGCACGTGGGCGATGCGGCCGACCTGCCGGAGCTGGATCTGCCGGATTCGGAAATCTGCCGCTTCGAGAGGCTCGCGCGAGCCGGTGACGTCGTGCGGGAGATCGCGAAGGCGGCGCGCGAGACGCGCGCGGATCTGATCGTGATGCCGACGCTCGGCCGCGAGGGAGTGCTCGATGCGCTGCGCGGGAGCATCACACAGCAGGTCCTGCGCCGCGTGCAGTGCCCGATGCTCGCGGTGCCGATGCGCTGAAGGGCGGCAAGCGCCGCCGTACGACCCCGCTGTACCGGGCGTTTCGCGACCCTCGCGCGGCGCGGGCACACATGCCGCGCGGATCCGCACGGGCCGCCCGCCCCCGCGCGGCGCATGCGAGCCGATCCTGGGAGCTGCGCGAGCGGCCCGCCTGTGGGTGCGGAAACCGTCGGATCGGCCGTAACCGGGCTCCGCGCGACACCAAATGCCCGCGCGACGGCACATATTTCGTGGTACAAGTAGCCCCGTCCGGCTGGTCACCTCCGGGGAGGTCCCCCTCGAGGTCGCCACCGTCGCGACGCGCAGGGCCGCTCGGGGCCCCCCCTTCCGCCCGAGAGGATACGATGATGTCCGCATACCGAATCCTACCCCTGATTCTCGTCGTCGCCGTTGGCTGTGCAAAGCCGCTTCCGGAGCGCAGTCCGCTAGCGGTGTCCCCGCTGGAGCTGGGCGAAGACGAATGGCGAGTCACGGAGCAGGTGATCGTGATCACCGACGCATCCGGAACGATGTACGCGAACGAGACGTTCCCCGAGGCCAAGGCCCTGACCCGTTCCTTTGTCGCCTCGATGCCCGACGCCGACGCACGAGCCGCGAATCCCGATTCGTATCGGGTTGGCGCCGTGGGCTTCGGCGGCGACGACCGGATCGTCGCACCGCTCGATGCGTTCGACCGATCGACCCTCGCCGCAACGACGCAGGACCTCGAGATCATGGGCTCGATCGACGGCATGGGCGGGCCCACTCCGCTGCACGCCGTGCTCGCCGAGGTCGGCGAAGCCCTGATGCAGGCGCAGGGCCGAACGGCGCTCGTGATCTTCTCGGACGGCCTGCCCGACTTCCCCGAGCGTTCGATCGGGATCGCCACGGCGCTCGTCGAGGGCTATCGGGGCGAGCTGTGCATCCACACCATCCAGACCGGGGACGATCCGGCCGGTCGCGACTTCCTGACGGAGCTCGCCGGCGTTTCGCCGTGCGGTAGCGCTCGCGCGGCGCAGACCGTTGCGGACGCCTCGTCGTTGACGGCGTTCACGCGCAGCGTGTTCGCGGCGTCCGCCCCGCCGCCCGTCGCCGCGCCGGCCGCGGTGCCCGACCCCTGCGCGGGCGTCGTGCGCCTGCAGGGCATCGAGTTCGGCTTCGATCGTGACGAGGTGACCTCGGATAGCGCCGTGGTGCTGGACGTGGCGGCCGAGATCCTGCAGGACTGCGCGCAGCTGGACGTCCAGATTCACGGCCACACCGACTGGACCGGTCCCGAGGAGTACAACCAGGGACTGTCCGAGCGTCGCGCGGAGTCGGTGAAGCGGTACTTCATCGGGACGGGCGTCGAAGAGCGCCGCCTCAGTGCGCAGGGCTTCGGGGAATCGGATCCCGTCGCGCCCAATGACACGCGCGACGGCCGCGCCCGGAATCGCCGCGTCGAGCTGAAGCCGATCGCCGACTAGGCTCCGCGCGGTCCGGCTGCCGACGCCCGCCGGAACCGACTCGCGGGTGGGCCGCGCGCGTACGCCGGCCGCGTTCCGGGGCTCGGGCCGCTGGATGCCCACAGTACCCTGCGCCGGGAGGCGCATCGGTGTCGACCACAGCCGTGTTCGCGTACGGGACGCTCGAGATCCCCGCCGTGATGGAGGCGGTCACGGGTCGCCGCTTCCCGCGGGCCGCGGGCACGCTCCGTGGCTTCGCGCGGTTTCGCGTCGAAGGCGAGGTCTACCCGGGACTGGTGCGCGCGCCGCGCGCCCGTACCGCCGGGGTGGTCTACACGTCGGTCGATGCGCGCTCGCTCGAACGGCTCGATGACTTCGAGGGCGATCTGTACGAGCGCCGACCCGTCCAGGTGCGGCTTTCGGCCGGAGGACACGCGTCGGCGTACGCCTACGTGGTCCGTGCCAGCGGACGCGCTCGGATCTCTACGGAGCCGTGGGATCGCGCGCGCTTCGTCGCAGACGAGCTGCAGGAATACCTGACGGAATGCCGCGCGTTCCGCGCGCGTCGGCTCGCGCGGACCGGACGATGACGGTCGATTTCGTCGCGCAACGCGATCGGGCCCCGGCGGCCCGCTCGCGGCGGCTGGACGGAGGACGCGCCCGCTGACGAACGCGGCGACGCTGTATGCCCTGCTCGCCGACGCCACCGTCCTGGCGCACGCCGGCTTCGCGCTCTTCGCGGTCCTGGGAGGCGTGCTGGTCCTGCGCTGGAAGCGCCTCGCCTGGGCGCACATCCCGGCGGCGCTGTGGGCCGCCGCCGTCGAGTTCGGTGGCTGGATCTGCCCCCTCACGCCCCTGGAGAACTGGTTTCGCGCCCGAGCCGGTCTACCCCGTTATCGCTCGGGCTTCGTCGAGCACTACGTGCTTCCGGTGCTCTACCCCCCGGCGCTCACGCGCGAGGTGCAGTGGGTGCTCGGCCTCGGCGTGCTGATCGTGAATCTCGGCATCTATCTCGTCGTGATGCGGCAGTGGCGCGCGGGGCGCCGAAGGGGGGCCGGCGAGTCCTGACGGCCTGCGCGTTCGCATGGCGGGCCGGCGGCCTCACGGCGTGTACTTCTTCTCGGTCTCGAGGGCGGCTCCGACGCCGAGCAGCGTCACCAGCTCGGCGAAGGTGCGCAGGTCGCCCGCACCGCGGATCGCGCCGGTTTCGCGCAGCTCGGCAAGCGCATCGCGCACGGCGCGAAACGCGATCGCCAGTGTCCCGGTGTGGATCATGAGCCGGAAGCCGCGTTGCTCGATCTCCCGGCTGGGCAGGAGCTGGCCGTTGTAGAGCCGGGGCAGGTCGGCCAGGCGCTCGGCGTAGGTGTCGAGGTCGCGGAGGCTCCGGATGCCGTCGACGAACACGAGGTCGGCTCCGGCATCCCGATAGGCGCGCGCGCGTCGCTCCGCCGATTCCCAGCCCTCGGGCGCAAGCGCGTCGGTGCGCGCGATGATCACGAAATCCGGGTCGCGGCGGGCGTCGCACGCCGCCCGCACCTTGGACACCATCTCGTCGCGCGGGATGACCGCCTTGCCCTCGAGGAAGCCGCAGCGCTTGGGCCACACCTGGTCCTCGATGTGCAGCGCCGCAGCGCCCGCTCGCTCGTACTCCCGCACCGTGCGCATCACGTTCAGGGGACTCCCGTAGCCGGTGTCGGCGTCGCACACGATGGGAATCGCCACGCTGCGCGCCAGGGTGCGGGCGTTCTCGACCATCTCGCTCATCGTGAGGAGCCCCAGGTCGGGCAGCCCGCGCGCGGCGGCCGTGCCGAAGCCCGTCATGTACGCGGCCTCGAAGCCCGCGGCTTCCGCGAGCCGGGCCTGGAGCCCGTCGTAGACGAACGGTGCCACCACCAGCTCGGGTCTCTCGAGCGCCGCGCGGAGCGTGCGACTCGTGTCGCTCATGTTGTCGCCTCGATCCGTTCCGGAAGCGTCAGTCTAGCTTCTCGACGTCGCTGTGCGTTCGCGGGTCGGGTACGTTCGGAAGCCTGCGATCGCCGCGTCCCGCCGCGGCTGGGGGAGCCCCGTGAGCATCTTTCGACGCGCCCTTCGCGCAGCGCGGCTCGAGGCGGAACTCTACGAAGAGGTCGAGGCCGATCGGCGCGCCACCGGCGAGGCCACCGCCGTGGTCGCCCTGTCCGCGTTGGCGGCCGGCATCGAGAACCTCGCGACCGCGGGACCGCTCGGTCTCTTGGCGGG
>CP070734.1:1234803-1238910 GCA_020347605.1 Deltaproteobacteria bacterium
AGCAGCACGCCCTTCGGGATGCGGCCGCCCAGGCGCGTGAACTTCTTGGGCTCGCGCAGGAACTCGATGATCTCCTCGAGCTCGAACTTCGACTCCTCCACGCCCGCGACGTCGTCGAAGGTGACGCGCTGCTGGTTCTCGCTCAGCAGCCGCGCGCGCGACTTGCCGAAGCTCATCGCCTTGCCGCCGCCGGCCTGCATCTGGCGCATCACGAACAGCCACATGCCGATGATCAGCAGGAAGGGCGCCCACATCACGAGGTGCGGCCAGATCGACGCCTCGGCCGGCTTGGCGGTGAAGGCGACCTGACGCTTCTTCAGGTCGGCGAGGAGCTGGTCGGTGACCGCGGGGGCGTAGGTCTGGAAGCTGCCGCCGTCGATGTAGGTGCCGGTCACCTGGGCGCCGTCCTGGCCGCCCTCGATCGTGACCTTCTCGACCTCGCCGTTCTCGACCTTCTCCAGGAAGTCGCTGTAGGCGATCTCGGTGACGCGCGGCTGCCCCTGCCGCAGCACGGTGACGATCAGCAGGATCATCACCAGGAGCACGATCCAGAAGGCCATCTTCTTGTAGAAGTCCTGATTCACTCGCAGCCTCGCGATTCGGCGGTCCGCAAACGCAAACGCGCGCGGAATTTCGAGAATCTTAGCACGCGCCCCGCAGGGTCAAGCGCCGCGGACCGAGCCGGAAGGCGTCCGCGTCGCACGCGAGCACGCGATCGCCGGGCAGCTCGATGTACCCTCCCGAGCGCGCGTCGCGCAGGAAGCACAGCACCCGCTCCAGGTGCACGCGCGACACGTCGCGCCCGATGCCGGCCTCCACGAGCGCCCATCGCGCGAGTCTGCGCGCCAGCGCCTCCGGCAGCGCGTCCCACGGTGTGCGATCGAGCCGCAACGAGCGCCCCCCCGGCCCTTCCTCCACCGCGATCCAGCGCTCCGCCTCGCGGTCCACCAGGGCCTCGATCCAATCCGAATCCCTCCGCTGTGCTTCGGCCAGATCGGCAACAGCCCTGAGCAGTTGGGGGTTGAAATCCGCCTCGAGACCCGGCAGCCAGTCGCGGCGCAGTCGACTGCGCGCGAACTCCCGGCTCGCATTCGTCGGGTCCTCGCGCCACTCGAGCCCGCGATCGCGCGCGAAGCGCTCGAGCTCCGCGCGGCTCAGGCGCAACAGCGGACGCACGATGCGCCCATCGCGGGAGCGCTCCCGGATTCCGCCCAGCCCGTCCGGTCCGGTCCCCCGGAACAGACGCAGCAGTACCGTCTCCGCCTGGTCGTTGCGGGTGTGCGCCGTGGCGATCCGTCCGGCTCCGCCCGCCGTGGCCATCCGGTCGAGCGCTGCGTAGCGGAGCGTGCGCGCGGCCTCCTCGAGCGTGGGCCGCTCCCGACTCGACCGCCCGCTGCGCAGCGCGTGCGGCTCCACGCGCTCCACCCGCACATCGATCCCGAGGCGGCTTCCGAGGCGGCGTACCGCCTCCTCGTCGGCCTCGGAGGCGTCCCCCCGAAGCCCGTGATTCACGTGACCGATCAGGAGCTTGAGAGAGAATCTCGAATCCAGCGCTCGAAGGGCGTGAACGAGCGCGGTCGAGTCGAGCCCCCCGGACACCGCCACCAGGATCCGCTGGCCGACGAGGTCGAGGGCCTCGACCGCCTGGGCGACCGCGGGAAGAACCATCACCGGAGGGTATCGAGTGCGACGCCGGGCGGCCCGCAGCGGTATGCTGCCTTCGAGCCGAGCGCGATCCCGCCGACGGGGGATGCGATGGCCGCGAAACGCGCGCGTCGAAAGCCGGTGAAGCCGTCCTCCGTGGGGCTGAGCGTCGCGGAGGTCGCCGCCGCGGACACGCCTCGGGAGGTGGCGTCGCTGACGGAGGCGATCGAGGCCGCCGACGGCGCGGTGCTGGCGCACTACCGCGACCCGATCGGGGGCGCGCACCTCCTGCTCGCAGCGCTGCCCGTGGAGCGCGTGGCGGCGACGCCGTTCCAGCGCGAGCTCTCCGAGCCGCACGCCAAGCGACTCCAGAAGGTCTTCGAGCAGCTCGGCAGCTTCCTGGATCCGATCATCGCCGTTGCCGCTCCGCAGGCGCAGGAGCCGGTGCGGTTCTGGACACCCAACGGCCTGCACCGCCTGTCGGCGCTGCTCCGGCTCGGCGCGAAGACCGTGACCGCGCTCGTGTCGCCGGATCCCGCCCTCGCCTACCGGATCCTGGCGCTCAACACCGAGAAGGCGCACAACCTTCGGGACCGCGCGCGCGAAGCGCTGCGGATGGCGCAGGGGCTCGCGGAGATCGACCCGAAGCGCAAGGAGACCGAGTTCGCGCTCGAGCTCGACGAGCCGTCGCTGGTCACGATCGGCTTCGCCTACGCGAAGCGGCCCCGCTTCGCCGGAGGCGCCTACGCGCCGGCGCTCCGGGCCAGCGACGCCTTCGCGGCAAAGGGCCTCGACGCGATGCTCGCGCTGCGGGAGGCTTGCGCGGATCGCCTGCTCGCGATCGACGATCGGGTCGCGGAGATCGTGAAGGCGCTTCAGGCGCGCGGCTTCGAGAGCCCCTACCTCAAGAACTTCGTGGTGGCCCGGCTCCGCCCCTTCCGGCCGCGCGGCAAGCCCGCGCCCGCGCCCGACGCGCTGCTCGACCACATGGAACGGGCGGCGGCGAAGTTCAACGTGGACCGGGTCCGGGAGGACCAGCTGGCGCGCGCGCCCGGCGCGGCCGACGACTAGGCGGCCGGCTCGGGAGTCGGCCGAAGCGCGCTCGCGGTGCCCACCAGGACGCGGGTCTCGTCGTCCTTCGCGACCCAGACGTCGCAGTGGACCCGCGTCTGCGTGCCCTCCGGAACCTCCTCTCGGATCTTCCCGTAGGCCGTCACGGTCTCGTCGACCCACACCACGTTGGTGAGCTTCAGGTCCATGGCGCCCCCGGCCAGGAAGCCCAGGCCGAAGTGGTCCTGCATCACCTGTGCGACGAAGCACGTCGTCATCATCCCCTGCACGACGATGTTCGGGAAGCCGAGCTTCTTCGCCTCCTCGACGTCCGTGTGGTAGTTGCGGGCCGGCCCCGAGAACATCCAGCAGCGGCGCGCGTCGATCGTCTTCTTCACCGGGGCCAGGTCGGGCCCGGTCGCCGTGGGGAACGGCGGAGGCGGCGCCTTGCTGCGCGCCGTCTTCTCGTCGACCACGAAGTCGGTCTCGCCGGACCGGTCGCGCGGCGGCAGGAACGACTGATGGGTGCGGCCGCGCACGAGCAGGCGTCCGTCGTCGGCGTCGCACAGGTCGGTCTCGTTGACGACGTAATCACGGCCCCTTTTGCGGTAGCGCTCGATGATCGTGGAGCGGCTGCGGACCGCGGAGCCCACGCGGATCGGAGCCAGGAGCTGCCACTCCTGGCGCGCGTGCAGGTTTCCGAACAGGTTCTTCAGGTACCACTGGCCGACGAACTTGTAGCACTCGGAGTGGTAGAGCAGCGGCGGCGCCAGCTCCGCGTGCAGCGGACTCGTATCGTCGAGCGCCTCTGCGTAGAAGGCGACCACGTCCGGTGTCACCCGATAGGTGTTCGATCCGCAGTGCCGACCGACGTGAGCCGGCTCGCCCATGAGATTCATCGCGATCCCCCGCGCGCTGCCCCGCTGCCCCGCTTGTACCACGTTCCCGCGCGCGCCGCCCAGACGGCCGCTGGCGCGGAGCACGGGGCTCCGGTATGCCCCGGACCGTGCGATCCGCCACGCACAACGTCGGCAGCTGGCTGCCGCGGCGCGCCGAGCTCTCGAGCGACCGGGTGGCGGTCGTCGATCCGGAGCGCAGCCTCGACTACCCGGCGCTGGAGGAGCGCACGGCGCGCTGTGCCGCGGTCCTGACGGCGGCGGGCATCGGGCGCGGGGACCGCGTCGCGATCCTGCTGGCGAACCGCTCCGCCTACCTGGAGGCGGTCTTCGCCGCGGCGCGGCTGGGCGCGATCGCCGTGCCGGTGAACCTGCGCTGGGTCGTCCCCGAGATCACCCGCCTGCTGCACGACTGCACGCCCCGCGCCCTGCTCTACGAGCACGATCTCGCGACCACGGTCGAGAAGAGCTGCGCGGCGGCCGCCGAGGCCCCCGCCTTCCGCCTGCCCGTCGGCGG
>CP070734.1:1239010-1243113 GCA_020347605.1 Deltaproteobacteria bacterium
GGCGCGACCGGCGGCCGTACGCGGTCGAGCACGCCACCGCGTATGCCGCGCAACAGCGCCGCGCACTCGACCAGCTCGTCCCGCGAGGTGGGATACAGGCGGGCCTTCGGCGTGCGCCCGCGGGCGTGACCCGAGCGACCGGCGCGCTGCAGGAACGTCGCGAGGCTGCGCGGCGACCCGATCTGGCATACGAGCTCGACCGGTCCGATGTCGATGCCGAGCTCGAGCGAGGCGGTCGCCACGAGCGCGGCGAGATCTCCGGCGCGCAGCCGCTCCTCCACGCGCAGCCGGCGCTCCTTCGACAGGCTCCCGTGGTGCGCCGCCACGCGATCCCCGCCGAGCCGCTCCTCGAGCCGGTGCGCGACGCGCTCCGCGAGCCGGCGCGTGTTCACGAAGATGAGCGTGGTGCGATGCCGCTCCACGTGTGCGGCGATGCGGGACAGGATCTCGTCCCACTGCTCGTTCGAAGCCACGGCCTCGAGCTCGCTGTCGGGCGTCTCGATGGCCAGGTCCAGCGCGCGCACGTGCCCCTCGTCCACGATCGTGCAACGGGGTCGGCCCTCCGCATCGCTGCGCGCGGGGCCGCTGCCGACGAGCAGCCGGGCGATCGCCTCGATCGGGCGCTGCGTGGCCGAGAGACCGACGCGCGACGGACGCCGTGCGCAGAGGGCGTCCAGCCGCTCCAGCGTGAGGGCCAGGTGCGAGCCGCGCTTGTCGCGCGCGACCGCGTGGATCTCGTCCACGATCACCGTCCGGACGCTGCGCAACATCTCGCGACTGCGTTCGGCGGTGACCAGCAGATAGAGCGATTCGGGGGTCGTGATCAGGAAGTGCGGCGCGCGCCGCTGCATCGCCACGCGCGCCGACGCGGACGTGTCGCCGCTGCGCACCCGGGCCCGGATCTCGGGAACCGCGAAGCCGAGCTCCGCCGCGAGCGCGCGGATCTCGGCCAGCGGCAGCTCGAGGTTCTGGTGGATGTCCACCGCCAGGGCCTTGAGCGGCGAGACGTAGACGACGTCGACGGCGTCGGGAAGGTCGCGCCCGGCCTCGGCCTCGCGGTAGAGGCGGTCGATGCCGCACAGGAACGCCGCCAGCGTCTTTCCGGAGCCGGTGGGCGCCGCGATCAGCGTATCGTCGCCGCGCGCGATCGCCGGCCAGCCGCGGACCTGCGGAGGGGTCGGACCCAGCGCGAAGCGGCGCTCGAACCACGCCCGGACCGCGGGGTGGAAGCCGGCGAGTGCTTCGGTCGAGCCCATGATGGAGGGGAGACGCTAGCAGAACCGGGGTCGCTGCCGAGCGGATCGGGCGGCGCGCGAACGCGCCCGGCGGCCCCGCTCTGATACCCTGAGCCGAGGTCGATCTGCGCATGGCGCGATCGCGTCCGAACGGAGGTGCAGCGCGCATGGTCTCGGCTCGCAGGGCTCGGACGAAAGCGGCGCGTCGAATCACGGGGCTCGCGCTGGCGGCGTGCCTGGCGGTGCCGGCGACGGGCGGCGCGCAGCCGACGGACGGAGCGGAGCGGCGCGAGTTCCACGGCTTCTACGTTCTCACCTTCAATCGGCGCGGCGACCTGATGGACCCGCTCGAGCAGGCCCTCGCGATCCAGGAGCTGCGCACCAGCCCCGAAATCAACCGGATCGTGATCTTCTGCTACGGCTGGGCGAACGACGGCGAGTCGTCGTATTCGACCTACCTCAAGACGCTTCGGGAGATGGGCGCGGGCGGGTCGGGCACCGGACCCCGCACCACGGCGATAATCGCGGTCGGCTGGGATTCGTCACAGACCGGCGTGCGAAAGCTGTTGAACGACCTGCTGCCCTTCCCCGCCCTCGCCGACGCACTCGCGTTCGTGCCGGACACGCTGCTCTTCCCTTTGTCGTTCTGGTCGAAGTCCGCACAGGCGGACCGGATCGGCTTCGGGGGACTTCGCAACAGCTTGAACGAGATCTTCACCGCCGTATACCCGGATCCGGAAACGCGGCCGGACGTCTACCTCGTGGGGCACAGCTTCGGAACGCGGGTGCTCTCGGGACTCATGCAGGACCGGATGCTGGGCCTGCCGGTCCAGGCCGAAGCGTTCGTCGCGGCAGACCGCGTGAAGGGAGCCGTTCTGCTCCAGCCCGCGCTCGTCCCCGCCAACCTGCATCGGTCTGCCGAGTACCCCGTCATGGTGACCCAGAGCCGGCACGACAACGCCAACGGGTTTCTGTATCCGCTGGCCAACGCGCTGATCAACGCGTACAGCTTCACCGGCTTCGAGGGACTCTTCGAGTATCAGGTCTTGAGCCCCATCCAGAGCGGGATCGAGACGACGGTCGGCACGGTGGCCGACGTCGTGACCTCGCCGCGCGACCGTGCGGACGCAGACGCGGAGCCGCCGCCGGACACGGCTCCCGAAGAACCGACGCTCCGGAGCCGCGCGGCGCTGCGGGTGCGGCGCCTGGTCGCGGAGGTCCTGAGCGTTCCCGCCACGCTGGCCTTCACGCTGGTGGCCTTGCCCGCGAACTACGCCTACGAGCAGACGCGGGCCCTCGTCACACACCCGATCGACCACGTCATGGACACGCTGGCACAGCTCCCGCTCGTCGAGATCCCCGTCTACGCCCTCGATCGCGCACTCGGCCGCGAGGTCCGGTGGGGCACGCTCAGCAAGGGATTCCTGAGCTTCGGCGCGCTGCACGAGGCGTCGGGACACGCGGCGGCGCCGGGACTCGCGCACGACCCGTACCCCGTCTACACGCCGCGCCAGCTCGAAGCGTTTTCCGCGGACGCGTCGCCGTGCGGCCTGCCCGTCTGCGAAGGCGTCTTCGGCGTCGAGGCCTCCTCGATCGTCCGCACCGGGAGCTACGGGCAGGATCTCGAGAATCCGTGGATCGACTTCACGATCGGCTGGCTCGACCTGATCGGGGCGCACGGCGACTACAAGCGACCGGAGGTCGTCGACCTGATGCGGCTCATGGTGCGGAACCGGCCGGCGCCGCAGCGCGACCCGTAGCGCCCCGCGGCGCCGTCAGCGGAGCCGCCGCAGGTCGCGGAGCATCGACTCGGGATCGTGGTCGAGTCCGAGGTAGCGCTCCGCGATCCGGCCCTGCGGGTCCACGAGAAACGCCGCGACGATGTGCTCGATCTCGCCGCCGGGCTCCCGCTTCGAGCCCACTCCGTAGCGCTCCACGACCGCGGCGACCTGCTCCGGCGGTCCGGTGAGGAACGACCAGTTCGAGAGGTCCGCGCCCCGCGCGCTCGCATAGGCGCGCAGGGCGTCCGGCGTATCGCGCTCCGGATCCAGCGAGATCGACACGAAGTGGGTTCGCGGGCGCAGTTCGGTGTCGAGCGCGCGCTGCAGCCGGACGTGCCGCGCCGTGACGATGGGACACGGGCCGTCGCAGGTGGTGAACACGAAGTCGATCAGGACGCACTTGCCGCGCAGGTCCGCGAGCGCGAGATCGCGCCCGTCTTGATCGGTCAGCGCGAAATCGGGCGCGCGTCCGGTGCCGGGCGCGTCGAGGCCGCCTCCCGACGACGCGCCCTCCGCCGCTTCCCGACCCACCACCTCGATGCGCGTGATGGTGTAGCTGCGGGGGGTCACCTCCAGGGTGAACTCGATCACCTGGCCGGCCTCGAGCGCACCCAGATCGATCGCGTCGGCGACGTCGAAGTTCATCGTCATCGCCGCCATCAGATTCGGGATGGCCTCGTGCTCGACGATCAGCTGCCGGTACTCGTGCTGCACGTCGCGGATCACGCCGCGCACCTCGTGGGTCGAGCTGCCGCCGCCTCCGCCGCAGGCCAGCAGCAGACCCGCGAGGAGCGCGGCGGGGGCGCGGCGGCGCCGCCACGCTTCAGGCATGGTTGGACTCACGAAGACCCTCCTTTCCCGGACGCGTCCCGAGGGTAGCGGAGGCGCCGGGCGGCGCTTGAAGGCGCGGAGGTCCCGGCCTAGGATGATCCGACCAGCGGAGAGGAACCATGCCCCAAGCCTATTCGATCCGTGCGGAAGCCATCGCGGCGGAACGCGACCGCGTCGGCGGCGACCTGGACCGTTTCGACTTTGCGAAGGTGATCCAGCTCGACGAGCTCGAGCTGCGCGAGCGCGGGCCGCGCGA
>CP070734.1:1243213-1247304 GCA_020347605.1 Deltaproteobacteria bacterium
GGGGGCCACGAGCACCTCGCGCGTCACGGACGAGAGCTCGATCCGGACGGCGTCGGATTACGTCGAGGATCGTTGGCGCATCGTGTTTCGCCGTCCGCTGCGGGTGTCGGCCGGCGCCGGGGAGGCCGTGCAGATGGATGTCGGGCAGACGCTGAACATGGCGTTCGCGGTCTGGGAAGGCGCGAACGGGGAGCGCGGCGGTCTCAAGAGCTTCTCACCGAGCTGGCACCCGGTGACGCTGGAGTCATGACGGCGAGCCGGCTCGGGCGGCTCTTCTCTCATCCGGAGGCGTGATTCGATGGCAGTGAGCGCGATCGGCAGGATCCAGGACGGTCAACTCGCGAAGCCCCGGCGACAGGTCGCGATGGTCTTCGACCTGAACAAGTGTCTGGGCTGCCAGACCTGCGTCATCGCCTGCAAGACCCTCTGGACCCGCGAGGAGGGCATGGATTCGCAGTGGTGGGCGGTCGTGAACACGATGCCCGGGCGGGGCACGCCCCGGGACTGGGAGCAGTCGGGCGGCGGCTTCCACGCCGACGATCGGCCGCGCGCCGGACGGCTTCCGAGCCGCGAGGAATTCGGCGAAGCCTGGGAGTTCAACTACGACGAGGTGTTCCACGGCGGCAAGGGCGACAGGGTCCAGCTGCGGCCCAAGAAGGATCCCAGCTGGGGCCCCAACTGGGACGAGGATCAGGGCGCCGGCGAGTACCCGAACGCCTACTACTTCTACCTGCCGCGGATCTGCAACCACTGCACGCATCCCGCGTGCCTCGAGGCCTGCCCGCGAAACGCCATCTACAAGCGCGAAGGCGACGGCATCGTGCTGCTCAACGAG
This sequence comes from Deltaproteobacteria bacterium, assembly GCA_020347605.1. Classification (GTDB taxonomy): domain Bacteria; phylum Myxococcota_A; class UBA9160; order UBA9160. The sequence goes on from CP070734.1 coordinate 1,244,049, forward strand.
GAGCGCTGCAAGGGCTACCGCTTCTGCATGGAGGCGTGCCCCTACAAGCGCATCTACTTCAACCACGCGCGCGACGTGAGCCAGAAGTGCATCTTCTGCTTCCCGCGCATCGAGAAGGGCGTGGCGCCGGCGTGCGCGCGGCAGTGCCCCGGGCGCCTGCGCTTCGTCGGCTACCTCGACGATCCGAACGGCCCGATCCACAAGCTGGTGACGAAGTGGAAGGTCGCGCTGCCGCTGCATCCGGAGTACGGCACGCAGCCGAACGTCTACTACGTGCCGCCGCTGGCGCCTCCGCGGATCAACGCGGGCGGCGGGCCCGACCGGTCGAAGCCGCGGATTCCCATCGAGTACCTGCGGGGGCTGTTCGGTGACGGCGTCGATGCCGCCCTCCAGACGCTGGAGGGCGAGCTGGCCCGGCGCCGCCGCGGAGAACGCTCCGAGCTGCTCGAGACCCTGATCGTCTACCAGTGGCCGCGCGACATCTTCCCCGATTTCGCCGAAGACCCCGCGCGGATCGAGCAGGGGTAGGGGAGGGCCGATGACCTCCGAACTCACGCGACGAAGCTTTCTCGAGGGTTCCGCGGCGGTGCTCACCCTGTCGCTGCTCCAGCTCCGCTGCGGTCGCGAGTCGGCGCCGGCCCCGGAGGTGGTCACCGCGACGGTGGTGCCCGACGTTGCGGGCGCTCCCGAGTACCAGGACTTCGAAGACCTGTATCGCCAGCAGTGGACCTGGGACCATGTCGTGAAGGGCGCCCACCACGTCATCAACTGCGTCTCCGCGTGCCCGTTCAACCTCTTCGTCAAGGACGGGATCGTGCTGCGCGAGGAGCAGAACGCCGTGATGGCGGCCACGAACCCCTCCTATCCCGACTTCAATCCGCGCGGCTGCCAGAAGGGCATCTGCACCAGCCAGCTCATGTACGGCCCGAGCCGTCTCAAGTACCCGCTCAAGCGCGTGGGGCCGCGCGGCGGCGGCCAGTGGAAGCGCATCAGCTGGGACGAGGCGCTCACCGAGATCGCGGACAAGTGGCTCGACGTCGCGACCGAGGACGGCCCGGAGTGCGTGATCTACGACAGCGGCACGGCCAACGCCGGCTACGGGTCCGAGGGCGCCGAGATGGCCCTCATGAACATGCTCGGCTGCACCCAGCTCGACGGCTGGGCGTGCGCCGGCGACATGCCGCTCGGGGTGATCATGACCTGGGGGCTGTTCAACATGGACAGCACCTCGGACGACTATTTCAACTCGGACCTGATCTTCCTGTGGCTCGGGAATCCCTCCTACACGCGGATCCCCGACGCGCATTTCCTCTGGGAGGCCCGCTACAACGGCACCCGGGTCGTGAGCGTCGCGCCCGACTACAACGCCTCCACCATGCACTGCGACCAGTGGGTCAACCTGCGCGTCGGCACCGACGCGGCCCTGGCGCTCGGCATGGCCCACGTGATCGTGTCCGAGCGCCTCTACGACGAGCGCTACGTCCTCGAGCAGACGGACCTGCCGCTGCTCGTCCGCGAGGATACCGGCAAGTTCCTGCGCCAGGCGGATCTCGAGAAGCGCGGCAAGGACAACGTCTTCTATCTCTGGGACCGCGCGCAGGGGAAGGCCGTTCCCGCACCGGGCAGCGAGGGTCTGGGCCGCAGCACGAAGCTCGCGCTCGACGGTCTGGACCCGGCGCTCGAGGGCGCCTTCGAGGTGACGCTGCTGGACGGCGGCCGCGTGCGCGTGCGCACCGTCTTCGAGCGGCTCCGGGTGCGGCTCGCCGACTACACGCCGGAGCAGGCCGCCGCGATCACGGGACTCGACGCCGGGGAGATCGCCGAGCTGGGGCGCGAGCTCGCCCGCGCGAACGCCGTCAGCATGTTCGGATCCTGGGGCATCATGAAGCACCACCACAGCGACCTCTTCCAGCGCAGCATGATCCTGCTGCTGGCGCTCACCGGAAACGTCGGCAAGCGCGGCGCCGGGCTCAAGATCGGCGCCTGGTTCATGATGAGCGGCCTCGAGGAGGTGATGGCCGAGCACCCGCCGAGCTGGTGGCAGAAGGCGCTCATGAAGGTCTTCAAGCCCACCGTGCGCGAGGTGTTCAAGTACACCAAGCAGTACGAAGACGACTACATGTACATGAACATACCCGCGCTGCTGTTCCTGTATCGGCACGGGGGTCTCGACAAGGTGGTCGACGATCCGTCGTATCACGACGCGAATCCGGGCATGCCGCTCAAGGAGGCCGTCCAGCACGCGCTCGAGGCGGGCTGGTTCCCGGATTACCCCGGCAACGGCAAGAAGCCGCGCATGTACTTCCACACGCGCGTCAATCCCCTGCGCCGCTGGCCGGCGCCCCAGCTCGCCAAGGAGCACCTCTGGCCGCAGTGCGAGCTGATCGTGGGGCTCAACATCCAGATGTCGACGACCTGTGCCATGTCGGACATCGTGCTGCCCAACTGCCTCTACTACGAGAGGCGCGGCATCAAGTACGCCCAGAGCTACGTGCCCTACTACGTGGTCGGCGACAAGGCCGTCGACCCGGTCGGGGAGTCCAAGGGCGAGTGGGAGGTCTCGGGCCTGCTGGCGAAGAAGCTCGAGGAGCGCGCCCGCGCGCGCGGCATCAGCTCCGTTCCGGACGTGAAGGGAAAGCCGATCGAGTTCTCGAAGATGTACGAGAAGTGGTCGAAGAAGGGGCGCTTCGTGCCCGAGGACGATCTGCCCTACTACGAGATCGTCACCCGGGGATCCCCCGAGATCGGCAAGATTCCCTGGCAGGAGGCCGCTTCGAAGGGCGTCGTCCCGATCGAGGACGTCGGCCCGTTCCGGACCCACACGAACATCTGCAGCGACTACGAGCCGGGCGAGACCGTCTACTCCGGCCAGTGGTTCACCGAGAAGAAGGAGCCGTGGCCGACCCTGACCGGCCGGATGCAGTTCTACCTCGACCACGACTGGTTCCTGGCCGCCGGAGAGCAGCTGCCCATCCACAAGGAGATGCCGAAGGCGGGCGGCGACTATCCGCTCCGGCTCACCGGGGGGCATCAGCGCTGGTCGATCCATTCGACGTTCTCGCTCGAGCCGCACATGCTTCAGCTCCAACGCGGCGAGCCGACGGTCTTCCTCGGCGTGGAGGACGCCGCGGCCCGGGGCATCCGGGAGAACGATCGCGTGCGCGTGTTCAACGACGTGGGAAGCTGCGAGCTGCTCGCCAAGATCTCCCCGTCGGTGCAGCCGGGACAGGTGATCATCTATCACGCCTGGGAGCCC
>CP070734.1:1247404-1251464 GCA_020347605.1 Deltaproteobacteria bacterium
CTCGGCCATCTGCTTCCAGAGGCGCTCGCGCTCCTCGCCCTCGGCGACCCGGGCTCGCGCGGACACGCGCTTCGGTCCGACCATCAGCTCGCAGTCTGGATTCGCCTCGAGGTTCAGGTACCAGATGGGGTGGTTCGGCACGCCGCCCTTCGAGGCGATGACGACGTAGCTGTCGCCGACCTCAGCGTAGATCAGGGGTAGCGAACGCGGCTCACCCGACTTCCTCCCCTTCGTGGTGAGCAACAGGGTCGGCAGCAGGCCGGGCCCTCCCAGCGGTGTCGAATCCCACATGTGCGCCTTCTCCGGGTCCGTCCGGTAGAGCTCGATGTGTTCTGCGATCCAGGGGATCTTGCTGAAATCGGCCATGGCGAACTCCTTTCTGCTGCGTTCGATCCGATCTTCGCGCCCGCTCTCGCGGCGCGCGCCGGTGCCCTGGTTCGAGCCGTAGGCTAGGCGATTTCCCGCACGCCCGATCTCCCGCGCAGCGCCCGCCCCCGAGTGCGTCGTATCCTGCCCGAAACCCGAGGACGGAGCACGGTCGCACAGGAGATCCCCTCCCGGATCCGTCGAGCGATGCCGAGCCGAGCGGGCCGCCGGCCGGCGCGCGTGGCGGGACCCCCGCAGCCCGCTATGAATATCGGAGCGCGCCGCGCCCCCGCAGCCCCGGAGCCCCCCGTGTCGACGTCGCCGACCCCCCAGCCAGACCCCGCCGAGCTGCGGTCGGAGGCCCGCGCGCGAGCCCCGTGGCGGGTCCCCGCGCTCGTGCTCTGCGTGGCGGCCGGCGTGCTGGCGCTCGGGGCCTGGCTGCTCCACACCTCGCCCGCTGCGCGCCTCGAGCGCGAGAAGGCGACACTCCGGACCGACGTCGGCGATGGGCCGGCGCGCGCCGCACCGCCCGTCGTCAGCGTCGATGGTTTCCTGGCGCGCGCGGTCGACGCCCGGCTCGTCGCGGAGGTCTCGGGCGTGCTCGAGCCGGTGCGATCCGTGGTCAAGGGTGCCGAGCTGGCCGGGGCGGTCGTCGAGGTGGCCGTCGAGGAGAACGCACGCGTCGAGGCCGGCGATCTTCTGGTGCGGCTCGACCCCGCTCTTGCCGAGGCCGCGGTCGAGCGCGCCCGGGCCGCCACGCGGCAGGCCGAGGCGGCCGAGCGCCTGGCCCGGGCCGAGCTGCGCCGCCAGCAGAACCTGTCGCGGGGCGGCGTCAACTCCGCGGCGGAGCTCGACCGCGCGGAGACCGAGGCGCGCCGCACGGCGGCACGGGTGGCCGAAGCGCGCGCCCAGCTGCTCGACGCCGAGACCCGGCTGGCCAAGACGCGCATCGAGGCGCCCTTCGCGGGCGTCGTGCATCAGTTCGATCTGGAGCCTGGGGCGTACCTGCAGCCGGGCCAGCCCGTGGCCGAGATCGTCGACCTGTCGGAGATCGAGATCGAGGTGGGTGTCAGCGATCGCCAGATCCTGGCGCTGGAAGACGGTGCGCCGGTGCGCGTCGCGGTGGACGTCTACCCCGGCGAGTGGTTCGAGGGGCGGATCCTGCGCCGCGGTCGTGCGCCCGACGCCGCCACCAAACAGTACGCGGTCCCGGTGCGCATCGCGAACTCCGACGAGCGGCTGCTGCCCGGCATGCTCGGCCGCGTGCGCTTCGAGCTCGGCGACGCGCGCCCCACGCTGCGGGTTCCGCGACGCGCGGTGCTGCGCGAGTTCGAGCTGGACTACGTCTACACCCTCGAGCCCGTCGACGGGGAGGACGGCGTCGCGCTGGTGCGCCGCCGCCTCGTGCAGACGCGCCCGGTGCCGTTCCGGCCGGATCTCGTGGAGGTGCGGAGCGGCCTCGAGAGCGGTCGACAGATCGCGATCAGCGGTCTGCGCGAGCTGCGCGAGGGCCTCCGCGTTCGCGTGCGCAGCGTCGAGGCCGCCCGCGACGAGACCGGCGCGTGAGCCTGCCGCGCTTCAGCGTGCGGCAGTCCGTGCTCGTGAACGTGCTCTTCTTCGTCTGCCTGCTGGGCGGCTGGGTCGCGCTGCAACGCACGCCGGTCGAGTACTTCCCCGAGGTCACGCTCAACACGGCCTACGTCAGCACGGTCTGGTCGGGGGCCTCGGCCGAAGAGGTGGAGCGGCTGGTCACCCAGAAGCTCGAGGAGGAGATCGCGAGCATCTCCGACATCCAGGAGATGCGCTCCACCTCGCTCGCCAACCTGTCGGAGATCATCGTCGACTTCGACGAGAACCTCGGCGCGCTCGCGTACGAAGCCGCGCTCAACGACCTGCGCACCGCCCTCGACCGGGTGGACGATCTGCCCGCCGACGCCGAGCAGCCGGTGCTGCGCGACGTCACGCTCGCCGAGGTCCAACCGGTCGTGTTCGTGGCGGTCGCCGACGTCGGCGGCGTCGGCGAGATTCCGCTGCGCGAGGTGGCGCGCGACGTCCGGGCGCGGCTCGAGGACATCCCCGGCACGAACCGGGCCCAGATCCGGGGAGAGCGCGAGCGCGAGATTCGCGTGCTGGTCGACCGCGACGTCGCGGCCCGCTTCGGGCTCACGGTCACCGACGTGGTCGAGCGCATCCGGCGCCAGAACCTCAACCTTCCCGCGGGCACTTTCGAGACGGACGCCGGCGAGTCCACGCTGCGCGCACGCGGCGACTACCAGAGCCTGAAGGAGCTGCTCGCCACCGTGGTGCGCGAGAACCCGAACGGCACCTACGTGCGGCTGGCCGAGATCGCGCGCGTGGAGGACGGCCTGGAGAAGCGCCGCTACGCGACCCGTTACAACGGCCGCCCCGCCCTGCTGCTGAGCGTCACCAAGCGGGTCGGCTACGACGTGATCGATCTGGTCGAGCGGATCGAGCGCGCGCTCGACGCGTACCGCCCGCTGCTGCCCGTCGGCGTGGAGCTCCACACGACGCTCGACACGTCCGCCTTCGTGGCCCCGCGCATGCAAGCCCTGGCGGAGAACCTCTCGACTGGCGTCGTGTTCGTGGTCGCGATCCTCTGGTTCACGATCGGCTTCCGCAACGCCATCCTGACCAGCATCGCCATCCCCTTCAGCTTCCTCACGGCGATGATCTTCTTCCCGATCCTGGGGATCACGATCAACTCGACGACGCTGGTCGCGATGCTGCTGGTCTCGGGCATGCTGGTGGACGACGCGATCATCGTGCTCGAGAACGTGTACCGGCTCGTCGAGGAGGGCGAGCCACTGCGCCGGGCGGTGGTGCGCGGCGCCGAAGAGGTGCTGTGGCCGGTGATCTGCGCGGTCTCCACCACCTGCGCCGCGTTCCTGCCGCTGCTCCTGATCGACGGCACCGCGGGCAAGTTCGTGTCGATCCTGCCCAAGGCCGTGGTGGTCTGCCTGCTGGCCTCGCTCTTCGAGTGCCTGCTGATCCTGCCCGCCCACTACGTGGACTTCGGCAGCCGCCGCAGCGGGCGCGCGGCGGGCGCGCACGCCCCGCGCGGGACGGGCGCCTGGGGACGGCTGCTCGCCCTGGGCGGCGCCATCGCCGGCCTGCGGCGAAGTGTCGAGTCGGGCCTGTTTCGCGCGCGGGACGCCTACGGCCGGGCGCTCGACGTCGTGCTCGCACACCGGCTCTCCTTCGGCGCGCTGCTGCTCGCGACGCTGGTGGCCGCCGCGGGAGCCTGGACGCACCTGCCCGTGGACCTCTTTCCCGGTGAGTTCGACAACTTCAACGTCCTGCTCGAGACGCCGTCGGACTTCGGCCTGGAGCAGACGGACGCGGTGGCGCAGGAACTCGAGCGCGAGCTCGCGCCCTTCGTCGGAACCGAGATCGTCGACTACTCGACGCTCGTGGGCCAGAGCGTCGATTCGAACTACGACGAGCTCACCGGGCCGAACCTGACGCGGATCCTGCTGGTCATGACCCCCAGCGACGAGAATCGCTTCGCACCCCAGCACGTGCTGCGCGCGGTGCGCGAGCCGATGCTGCGCTACGGCGAAAGCCAGCGCGACCGCATCCAGGAGCTCTCGGTGGTCGCCGAGCAGGACGGCCCGCCGATCGGCCCGCCGGTCGAGGTGCGCATCCAGAGCGACGACTACGGACTCGCCAAGGC
>CP070734.1:1251564-1255622 GCA_020347605.1 Deltaproteobacteria bacterium
GAACCACGACGCGGGCCTCACCCCGTCGTTGTTTCCCGCGCCGAGCCAAGGCTCCCGCCCGGCGCCTCAGTCCCACCTGCCCCCGGTCCCGATAGAGGGGCGAATGCGGGACGTCGATCGGTCGGAGCAAGGGCCGTGCCGAGCCCGAGCGGTCGCTGCGTCCAGGCGAAGTCTCCGGATTCCGGGGACTTGGCCGCGTCGCCGCGCGCCCGGGTCGCGCCCGCGTGAACGGCGCGTCACGATCCGCGCGTGAAGCGCGGATCACTCGTCGTCCTGGAGGGCCTGGATGGAAGCGGCAAGAGCACGCAGGCGGCCGCCCTCGTCCAGGTGCTGCTCGCGGCCGGCCACGACGTGGTCGCCACCCGCGAGCCGACCGACGGCCCGTACGGCCGTCGCATCCGCGCCATGGCGGCCTCGCACGAGCGCGTGCCGGCCGACGAGCTGCTGCACTGGTTCCAAGCGGACCGACGCGAGCACGTGGCGCGCGTGATCGCGCCTGCGCTGGCCGCCGCCCGGGTCGTCGTGTCGGACCGCTACTACCTGTCGTCGGTCGCCTATCAGGGCGCGCTGGGCCTCGATCCGGCCGAGATCCTGCGGCAGAGCGAGGCCGAGTTCCCGCAGCCGGATCTCGCGCTGCTCCTGGAGATTCCACCCAGCGCGGGTCTCGAGCGTGCCCGGTCGCGCCCGGACCCCGACGAGCCGGCGTTCGAGCAGCGCGAGTTCCTCGAGCGCGTCGCCGACATCTACCACCGCCTGGATCGCCCCTACCTGGTGCGGATCGACGCGCGCGGCGGCGAGGCCGAGGTGCACGCGGCGGTCGTCACGGCGCTGCGCGAGCGGCTCGATCTGCTCGGTCCGGGCCCCGCGAGCGCCGGCACCCGCGGGATGCGCTCTTCGGCCGACTAGCGCGGCCCGCGAAGCGCGAGTGCCACGCCGGCGCAGACCGCCAGCAGCGCCGGCACCAGGACGGTGCCGGGCACGTGCGTTCCGGGTGCGTTCCAGACCGGGATCGGGAGCGTGTTCCGCAGCGCCGCCCCGAGCACGGCCATTCCGTTGATCCCCGCGTGCAGCAGAAGGGGCGCGATCAGCGACCCCGAGCGGTGTCGCAGGATGCCGAGCAGGATCCCATACACGAACGCGGCACAGAAGGCGCCGCTCCAGGCCGCGACCGACAACCCGAACGAGCCGTGCCACAGTCCGAACAGCGCACTCGTCACCAGGATTCCCCGGACGCTGCCGAGCGCATCGCTGAGCCCTCGCTGGAGCAGCCCTCGAAACAGCCACTCCTCGAGCGCCGGCGCGAGCAGCACGATGACGGCGACGCTGCGCGCCACGTGTCGCGGGGTCTCCGTCGCCACCAGCGCACGGCGGGACCGGGCGACCGCTTCGAGGTCGGGCGGGGGGAAGGCGGAACGCACCAGCTGCTCGAGCTCGCTTCCGGCGAAGGCGACCGGGATCAGCAGTGCGACGCAGGCGAGATCCAGCAGCCCGATCCCGCGCAGGCCGACCCGCTCGCCGCGCGGCTCCGGCAGGGCGCGCCAGGCGAAGGCCGTGACGGCCACCACGGCGATCGTGAGCCCCGCGCCGACCCCGAGCTGGACCCCCAGCGGACGCACCAGCACGGCGCCCGCGAGCTGCGCCAGGAGCCAGCAGAGCGCCACGAGCAGCAGCGCGTCCGGAAGCGCGGGGTACCGGCGCGGCACGCGGTTCAGGCGCCGAGCACCGCAGCCAGGGCTCGGCCGGTGTGACTGCGGGGATCGCGCGCGATCTCCTCGGGCGTGCCGATCGCCACGATCGCTCCGCCCCGCTCGCCGCCTTCGGGTCCCAGGTCGATCACGTGATCCGCCGTCTTGATCACGTCGAGGTGATGCTCGATCACGAGCACCGTGTTGCCGAGGTCGACGAGCTTGCCCAGCACGCCGAGCAGCTTCTCGACGTCGGCGAAGTGGAGTCCGGTCGTCGGCTCGTCGAGGATGTAGACGGTGCGCCCCGTCGCGCGCCGCGACAGCTCGCGCGCGAGCTTGATGCGCTGCGCCTCGCCCCCCGACAGCGTGGTCGCCGGCTGGCCCAGCGTCAGGTAGTCGAGGCCGACCTCGTGCAGCGTCCGGAGCGGACGGCTCACCGACGGCACGTTCTCCAGGAACGCGAGCGCTTCCTCGACCGTCATGTCGAGCAGGTCGGCGATGCTCCGCCCCTTGTAGGCGATCTCGAGGGTCTCGCGGTTGTAGCGACGCCCGCCACACGCCTCGCACGTCACGAAGATGTCCGGCAGGAAGTGCATCTCGATGCGCAGGATTCCATCCCCCTGACAGGACTCGCAGCGACCGCCCTTCACGTTGAACGAGAAGCGGCCAGCGCCGTAGCCGCGGACGCGCGCCTCCGGTACCTGCGCGAAGAGCTTCCGGATGCCGTCGAACACACCGGTGTAGGTCACGGGGTTGCTGCGCGGCGTGCGGCCGATCGGGGCCTGGTTCACGTCGATGACCTTGTCGACGTGCTCGAGCCCCTGGATCCGCTCGAAGCGGCCCGGGGGCTCCTTGGCGCCGTGGAGGCGCTGCGCGAGAGCGCGCTGGAAGATGTCGTTCACCAGCGTCGATTTGCCCGAGCCCGAGACGCCGGTCACGACCGTGAACAGACCGAGCGGCAGCTCGAACACGATGTCCTTCAGGTTGTGCTCGCGGCACCCCGTGAGCCGCACGGCGCGCTTGCCGGGGCGTCGCCGCTGCGCGGGCAGCGGCACGGCGCGGCGGCCGGAGAGGTAGTGTCCGGTCAGGGAGGCGTCGTCGCTCTCGATCTCCTCGACGCCGCCCTCCGCGACGACCGTGCCGCCGTGGATCCCGGCGCCGGGTCCCATGTCGATCACCCAGTCCGCGGCGCGGATCATCGCCTCGTCGTGCTCCACCACGATGACGCTGTTGCCGAGATCCCGCAGCCGGAAGAGCGTGGCCAGGAGCCGTGCGGTGTCGCGCGCGTGCATCCCGATGGACGGCTCGTCGAGGATGTAGAGCACGCCCACCAGGCTCGACCCGACCTGCGTCGCCAGGCGGATCCGCTGTCCCTCGCCGCCCGAAAGACTCGCGCTGCTGCGGTCCAGGGTCAGGTAGTCGAGCCCCACGTCGCACAGGAAGCGCAGCCGCTCGCCGATCTCGCGCAGGATGCGGTCGGCGATCGCCTGCTGCGTGGCCGTGAGCGACAGGCCGTCGAGCACGTCGATGGCCCCCGCGATCGGCAACGCGCAGAGCTCGTGGATTCCGAGCCCCGCCACGCGCACGTGACGCGCCTCGGGGCGCAGCCTCGAGCCCTCGCACTCCGGGCAGGGACGCGGCGACTCGTAGCGGGCCAGCTCGTCCTGCGCCGCGTCGGGCTCACCGGGACCGCGCCTTCGCTCGAGCTCGCCCATCACGCCGTCCCAGCGCCGCTTGACGGTCTCGGTCCGGCCGCCGTGGTCGAACGCGAAGGCGACCTCGTCGCCGCCGGTTCCGTACAGGATGCCGTCGCGGACGCGCTTGGGGAGGTCGCGCCAGGGCGCCTCGAGATCCGCGTCGAAGTGGCGGGCCAGCGACGCGAGGAGCTGCGCGTAGTAGTGCCCCGCCCGGCGCCCGCGCCACGGCTCGATGGCACCCCGCCCCAGCGGCCGACCCGGATCGGGTACCACGCGATCGGGGTCCAGCTCCCGGCGCGTTCCGAGTCCGGAGCACGCCTCGCAGGCACCGTGTGGGCTGTTGAACGAGAACAGGCGCGGCTCGATCTCGGGAAGCGAGACGCCGCAGTCGAGGCAGGCGTTCCGCTCGGACAGCAGCTGCTCGTATCGTCCCGGACCCACGTCGAGCAGCAGCAGACCCTCCGCCAGCCGCAGCGCGGTCTCGATCGACTCGGTGAGGCGGCCGCGAACCGACGGATTCACGACCAGTCGATCGACCACCAGGTCGATGTCGTGTGGCCGCGACTTCGCGAGCTCGATCTCGTCCGCGAGGTCGTAGAGGGTCCCGTCGATCCGCGCGCGGACGAAGCCCTGCTTGCCGAACTGCTCGAGCTCCCGGCGGTGCTCGCCCTTGCGG
>CP070734.1:1255722-1259746 GCA_020347605.1 Deltaproteobacteria bacterium
TCGACTGACGCGGCGCTCGCGCGGGGCGCGGCCGACTCCGCTGGTCCCCGGCAAAGGGTCCCTCAGGGGATGCGGAGCCCGCGCGGCACCGGAGCGGCCCGCCGCACGGGGCCGCAGCCGGCCCGGCCGCCGTGCCGCGAGTCCCGCGGCCGCCGCTAACCCGTTGGACGCGACGAGCCGATAGAGACCGGGTCGGAGTCCGCGCTGCGTCGGCCGGCTCACCGAACGGAGGAAGGCGACCGTGCTCCGCGTGCTTGCGCGCGCGATCAGCGCGCTGTTGGGGACGATCCTGCTGATCGCGGGCGCGTACGGCGCCGCGGTCACCTGGTTTCCCGACGCCCCGGTCCTGGAGCGGGCCCGCGCCGACCTGGAGCGCGGCGCCGCCCTGGCCGGTGCGCGACTGGGCGTGGAGCCCGACGTGGAGCAGCTGGAGGTCGCCCTGGCGGGGCCGATTCTCGGCAGCGCCGTCCCGGGCGCCGGCGCCCTGCTGCTTCTGTTTGCGATGATCTCGCCGCGCACGCGCGCTTCGGCGCCGCACTCGAAGTCGCGCGGCGAGGGGGCCTACGAGGCGCCGAAGGTGGATCGCACCACGCGAAGGCGCGTCGAGAAGCAGGTCCGCGCGCTGGTCAAGCAGGGCGAGTACGCCGAGGCCGCGGAGCTGTACCTGCACGCGGGCATGCTCGACGAGGCGGCCGAGCATTTCATCCGCGCCGAGGCGTTCGGGCGCGCGGCCGAGATTCGTCACGATCAGAACCGCTTCGAGGAAGCCGGCAAGCTCCACGCCCGCGCCGGAAACTTCGATGTCGCGGGCTCCATCCACGCGATGCAGGGAAACCACGCCGAGGCGGCGGAGTGCTACCTGAAGATCGGGCGGACCAGCGTCGCCGCGGAAATGTTCGAAAAGGCCGGCCAGTTCGCGCGAGCCGGCGAGTGCTACAGCAAAGCGGAGTTCCATCGCCATGCGGCGCAGGTGTACGTGCGCTGCCAGAAGTGGGCGGAAGCCGCCCGGGCGCTCGAGCGGGTCCTGATCGAGGAGACGGGCGCGTCGAGCGCCGGGAAGGAGACCCGCAAGCTGGTGTTGCAGGCCGCCAAGCTCTACGAGCAGGCCGGCACGCTCGAGAAGGCGGTGACGATTCTCGAGCGCGGGCAGTGCTACGCGGAGGCTGCGGACATCGCCCTCAAGCTCGAGCACTTCTCCCAGGCCGCGGACCTGTTCCAGCGCGCAAACGATCCCCTGCGCGCGGCCGATGCGCTGAAGCGCTTCGGCGAGGAGCAGGCGGCCGCGCGCATTCTCGGCGAGTACCACCGGGACCGGGGTGACGCCGCCGAGGCCGCGGAGTACCTCGAGGCGGCCGGCGAGTACCGGGAAGCCGGTGACCTGTACCGGAAGCTCGAGCGCTTCGCGAAGGCGGGCGAGTGCTACGAGCGGTTCAAGGAGATCGAGCTGGCCGCGGAGATGTTCCTGCTGGCCGAGGACTGGGAGCGTGCGGCCGGCAACTTCGAGCGCGCAAAGCAGTTCGCGAAGGCGGCCGAGTGTTGCGCGATGCTGGGCGACCACGCGCGCGAAGGCGAGCTCCTCGAGGCGGCCGGCGAGTTCCTGCGGGCCGGTGAGCTGTACAAGAATCAGGAGCTCGACGACGTCGCCATCAAGGTCCTGCAGCGCGTCGAGTCGACGAGCCCGGACTTCCTGCGCGCCTCGTCGCTGCTCGGTGCGATCTTTCGCAAGAAGAAGATGTATTCGCTCTCCATCAAGAAGCTCCGCGAAGCGCTCGACACCACGGAGCCCTCGCGTGAGAACATCGCCGCCACCTACGAGCTCGCCTGCGTCTACGAGCTGAACGAGGACGTCGCGGAGGCCATCGACCTCTACGAGAAGATCCTCGCGCTCGACTACCACTACGCCGACGTCGAGCAGCGACTCGAGGCGGCGCGCAGCCGACGAGCCCAGGGCGGGGCCTCCGGCGCCGCAGTCGCGGGGTCGAGCCCCGACGGCCTGCCGGCGACGTCCACCAGCCCGGGGCGTTACCAGATCCTCGAGGAGCTCGGGCGGGGCGGAATGGGAATCGTCTACAAGGCCCGGGACACCGTGCTCGATCGCGAGGTCGCCTACAAGGTTCTGCCCGATGCGCTGAAGGAGAACGAGCAGGCGCTCAAGAACTTCATGCGCGAGGCCAAGAGCGCCGCGCAGCTCAATCACCCGAACATCGTCACCGTCTACGACACGGGCGCGCAGGACGGCAACTACTACATCGCGATGGAGTACGTCGAAGGGACCACGCTCAAGGAGATCCTGCGGCGGCGCGGCGTGATCGGACCGCGCGGCGTGCTCCAGGTGCTCGCGCAGATGTGTGAGGCCCTCGCCTACGCACACGGCCGCAAGATCGTTCACCGCGACATCAAGACGTCGAACACCATGTGGACGCGCGACAAGAAGGCGAAGATCATGGACTTCGGGCTCGCCAAGGTCATGGAGGAGGTGCGCAACCAGACCACGCTCGTTTCGGGAACGCCCTACTACATGAGCCCGGAGCAGACGCTCGGGCACAACGTCGATCACCGCACCGACATCTATTCCCTGGGTGTCACGCTGTTCGAGCTGGCCACGGGCCAGCTGCCCTTCCGCGAGGGCAACGTCCCGTACCACCACGTTCACACCGAGGCGCCCGACCCGCTCGAGATCAACCCGAAGCTGCCCCGCGAGCTCGCGGCGATCATCGCCCGCTGCCTCGAAAAGGACCCGGACGCGCGCTTCCAGTCCGCGGCCGACATTCTGGTGGAGGCGAAGGCCCTCGCCAGCCGCCAGCGCGGGTCCGCGACGGGCTGAGCGGCCGTGACGATCGCGTCACGTCCGTAACCGAAACGTCACCTCGAACGATGCCCCGCCGGACACGTCCTCTCGCCGCCCCGCAGCGGTGTTCGACCGATTCGTACAAGTCCCCGAGATGAATGGATAATCAGCCACGGGTCGGAACGGCCCCCGGGCGTCACGATTCGGCACGGGCTTTGCTTTAGCCGAGCCGCGGGGTTGGACAACCGAAGTGTTTCGGCCGGCGGATGCCCGGTCGCTTTCGATCGTGTCGGGGGGATCCGTGAATCAGCGTACGATCGCCGAGAGGATCTCGTGCACCGGGATCGGCGTCCACAGCGGGGCGCCGGTCCGGCTGACGCTGCATCCCGCGCGCCCCGACACCGGTATCGTGTTCGTCCGCACCGACGGCAATCATCCCGTCGAGATCCCGGCCCGCGCCGAGATGGTGGCGTCGACGACCTACTCGACCACGCTGGGCCGCGGCTCGGCGACGGTCGCGACCGTCGAGCACCTGCTCGGGGCGCTCTACGGCCTCGGGATCGACAACGTCCGGGTCGAGATCGATGGCCCCGAGGTTCCCATCATGGATGGGAGCGCCGGCTCCTTCGTGCTCCTGATCCGGGCGGCGCGCGTGTACGAGCAGTCGGTGCCGCGTCGCGTGCTCCGCGTGCGCCGCGCGATCGACATTCGCGACGGAGCGAAGCGGATCCGGATCGAGCCGTCGCGCTCGTTCAAGGTCACCTACCGCATCGACTACGAGCATCCCGCGATCGGGCGCCAGTCGTTGGAGAGCCTCGAGCTGTACAACGGTGTCTTCGAACGCGAGGTGGCCCGCGCGCGCACGTTCGGCTTCGTGAACGAGGTCGAAGCCTTCTGGGAGGCGAACCTCGCGCTGGGTGCCTCGTTCGACAACACCGTGGTACTCGACGAGCGCGGCGTCGTGAACCAGGAGGGGCTGCGCTGGCGCGACGAGTTCGTGCGCCACAAGGCCCTCGATCTGCTCGGCGACCTGGCTCTGCTCGGCGTGCCGCTGCGCGGTCACGTGAAGGTGGAGCGCGGCGGGCACACGTTGCACCAGCAGCTCGTTGCGCGGCTGCTCGCCTCGCCCGAGGCGGCGCGGCTTCGACGCCCGCTGCCCGCTGCGGTCAGCGAAGCTCCGGTGCCGGCGCTCGCCTCCGCCTAGGCGCCGTTCCTCCCAACGCGACCGGTTCGGAG
>CP070734.1:1259846-1263836 GCA_020347605.1 Deltaproteobacteria bacterium
ACACCGGTTCCGTTCAGCGTGTGGACGAGCTCCGGCCGCTTGCCGCCCTGGCGCCGGAAGCGGATGCGCAGGCGCCGCGCCTGGTAGTCGGTGCAGTTCGAGGCGCTCGTCACCTCGCCGTACGAGCCGCCCGCTCCGCGGCCCGGCATCCAGGCCTCGAGGTCGTACTTGCGGTAGGCGGGCCCGCCGAGATCGCCGGCCGCGATGTCGATCACGCGATACGGCACCTCGAACGCCGAGAAGATGCGCTCCTGCAGCGCGCAGATCTCCTCGTGCATCGCCTCCGAATCCTCGGGACGCGTGATCGCGAACATCTCGACCTTGCTGAACTGGTGCACGCGATACAGGCCCTTGCTCTCGCGACCGGCGGCACCGGCTTCGGTCCGGAAGCAGTGCGACACGCCGGCGAGGCGCAGCGGCAGATCGGCTTCGTCGATCACGCGGTCGGCGAAGAGCCCGCCGAGCGTGATCTCGGCGGTCCCGATCAGGCACAGCTCGTCGTTGGCGATCGAGTAGACCTGGGTCTCGGGGCC
This sequence comes from Deltaproteobacteria bacterium, assembly GCA_020347605.1. Classification (GTDB taxonomy): domain Bacteria; phylum Myxococcota_A; class UBA9160; order UBA9160. Next base: position 1,260,380 of record CP070734.1, read on the forward strand.
GCGCGGGTTGTAGCCGATGCCGTCCAGGATCTCGGGACGCGCGAGGTCGGGAGTGACGTACGGGGTGAAGCCCGCGTCGATCAGCACATCGACGGCGAAGCGCTGCACGCCCATCTCGAGCAGCACCCCATCGTTCTTGAGGAAGTAGAACTTCTGACCGGAGACGCGTGCGCCGCCCTCGAAGTCGAGGAGATCGAGCCGCTTCCCGAGCTCGAGGTGGTCGAGCGGCTCGAAGTCGAAGACGCGCGGCTCGCCCACCCGCCGCAGCTCCTTGAAGTCGTCCTCCCCCCCTTCGGGCACGTCGGGGTGGATGAAGTTGGGAACCGCGGCGAGCGCCTCGCGGAACTCGGCGCTCACCGCAGTGCGCTCGGCCTCGAGCGCCGCGACCTCGTCCTTGAGGCGCCGCCCCTGGGCGACGTGCGCCTCGCGCTCGGCCGGCGGGAGCTTCCCCTTGCCGGCCTTCTGGTGCTCGTTGCGGCGGCGATTCGCGTCGTTCAGGCGGGTCGTCGCGGCCGCCTCCCGCTCGTAGAGCTGGATCAGCGCATCGACGTCGACGGCGACGCCTCGCCGCCGGCAGCTCTCGGCGATCGCGTCGCGTCGCTCCGCGAGGATTCGGGGGTCCAGCATGAGCGGAGCAAAGCACAGGCCCCGTCTCCGCTTCAAGCGCGGGCCGCCCCGCCGGCCGAGGCGGCGCGCCGCGCCGCGCGCTGAGCCGTCGCGCGCCTAGGGCGCCGACGCGTCCGGCTCCCCCGCGTCGGGCTGCACGCTGCGGCGTTCGACCTCGTCGCGCGCGTGCTGGCGCACCTCTTCGTGCAGCGTGGCATCCTGCGCGATCTCGTGGAGCACCGTGCCGCCCAACGTCGCGACGGTTTCGATGGCGAGGTCCGTGGGGCAGTAGGGATTGCGGGCGATCGCGATCCGGACGCGCAGGCGCGATCCGAAGCGGCCGCTGCGCCGGATCAGCGCGAGCGTCGACGCGGGGATGGGCCGGCGCGCCGCGATGCGCACCACGTCGTCCTCGGTGACGCGCGGATTCTCGAGCAGGTGCTCGATCACGATCGGGTCGGGGTCGAGCAGCAGGCGCTCGAGCAGTCCCTTGTCCCACTTGCGCGCCAGCGCGCGGCGCACGCCGAGCGGGATGTCGGCGACGGTTCGCGGCAGGGCCGCGCCGGGGTCCTCCATCGCGGCGACGGCATCCGCCGAGCGCAGCAGGCGCATCACGAACTCGTCGCCGCGCTCGGCCGCGATCGAGTAGAGGGTGGCCCGGCGCTCGTAATCGAGGTCCCGACTCCCGCCGCCCTCGACGAGGACCTCGTGGAGCGCCTCGCGCAGGTGCGGCAGGGCGGGCCGCTCGCGCTCCGGCCGCCGCACGCCGGCGAAGACCAGCGCGTAGGCGTCGGGCGCCTCGCGCGCCTCGAGCTGCTCGCGCACCACCTCGCGGCGCATGGCGGCCTCGGGGATCCCGCGCAGTCGCCGCTCGAGCTCCCGGAGCTCCTGCTCGTCCACCATCTCGGGGTGCGTAACGGCCGGAGGCGTCCGCGGCCTTACACCCGGCCGGGCGCGTGCCGTCAGGCCTCGGCCTCGCCGGGCGGCCCGAAGGGGCGGTTCCGGGCGGGCTGCGGCGGTGCGTCGTAGCCGGGCACGCGGCCCGCCTGCTGCGCGAAGTCGGCGAAGTACGAGAGGATGCCGGCGCGCTCGAGCACGGCATCGAGCGCCTCGCAGCGCAGCTCGACGTAGCGCGCCAGGAGCACCCGGCGCGCCTCCTCGAGGAAGGGCGTCGCGGCGATCTCGACCCGCGGGCCGCTCGCGAACACGAGCTCGGCCCGCCCCCGGGCCGTGGCCCGGCTCACCCACGGCAGGTAGAGGCGGCCCAGGTCGGCGAGCACGGCGACCAGCGTCTCGGGCACGTCGCCCTCGGCGGAAAAGTCTCCGAACTCCTGGTCCTCGGGCTCGAGCAGCCGGTGCGTGTGCTGCACGAGCGCGGGGCCGTCCGCGTCCACCCAGCGCCGGCACACCGGATCGTTGATGAAGTGCGCGGCGTTGCCGCCGAAGATCGCGAAGTCGGCCAGCGACGGGCGCGCGCCGAACAGGTACGGCCGCTGCGCCAGGTGGGCGCCGAGCACGCGCAGCCAGGGCCGGAGCACCTCGTCGATCCACGCCTGGATGTTCTCCGCCGTCGCGCCGAACGGCGCGCAGGTCGCGGTCACGTAGCCGCGGACCATGTCGAAGGCCTGCTGGCCGGTGAGCGGCGCTTCGCGCGTCACGTCGCGGGCCAGCTCGAAGCCGCCGACGCGCGCGTTCTCTTCGATGAACCAGCGGGAGCCCACCGCGGGCCGATACAGCCATTCGTCGAGCGCGTCTTCGAGCGCGTAGCACAGGAAGCGCGCGACCCGATCCGGGGGCAGCACCGCCGGATCCGGATGGAGGCGCTCCAGGTAGTGGATCATGGCCGTGCTGTCCCACATGTACGCCCCGTCGGGCGTCTCGAGCGGGGGGATGCCGCCGGGCCAGCCGGCCGCGCGCGCCTCGGGATTGGCGCCCGCGAAGCCGCGGAACCGGTACGGGATGCACTTGTAGTCGAGGTAGCCCGTCATCTTGCGCGTGAAGTACGACTGGGTCATCCCGTAGACGCGATAGAAGCCCCCTACGTCCGGCATGGAATCGGATCTCCCGCTGAGCGTCTCGATGGGTGTCAGCGAACCGGATTGCTGCCCGCGAGCTCGAGGATCCGCTCGGTGACCTTGATGCCGAGGTAGCGAAGCGGCTCGGGACCCACCCAGGGCATGCGCCGCCCGACGATCGGGAGACGCGTGAGCGGGCTTTCCTCGCCGGCGACGAGCTGCGCCACGATCATGCCCGCGAGCTGCGTCATCACGACGCCCTCGCCGTTGAATCCCACCGCGTAGAACACGTTGTCCGCGCCGTCGAGCGATCCGACCGATGGCATGAAGTCCATCGTGAAGCCCATCGTGCCGCCCCAGCCGTGCGTGAAGCGGACGCCCTCGAGCTGCGGAAACGTGGTGAGCAGGCTGCTCTCGAGCTTCTCGAGCGCCGGCTTGTAGTTCCCGCTGCTGGGCGCACTGCCGTAGAAGTACGGCGCGCTCTCGCCGCCGAAGACGATCCGGTCGTCGGCCGTGAGCCGCAGATACATGAACTGCACGCGCATGTCGGCGAGCCCCTCGCGGCCCGTCCAGCCGATGGCCGCGCGCTGCGCGCGCGAGAGCGGCTCCGTCGCGGCGATGTAGTTGGTGAGCGGGATCAGCCGCCGCCGGAACAGCCCGAGCTGCGGCGCGTAGCCGTTCAGCGCGACGACGGCCTGCGCCGCGCGCAGCTCGCCGAACTCGGTCTCGATCGCGACGGGCTTGCCCGGCGTGAAGCGCAACACCTTGGAGCGCTCGAACACCTCGACGCCGAGCGACTCGATGCGCCGGATCTCCTGGGCGGACGCCGCGGCGAC
>CP070734.1:1263936-1267920 GCA_020347605.1 Deltaproteobacteria bacterium
CGGCGAACAGGTTCGCGAGGTCGGTCTCGCCACGCAGGTCGGTACACACCCCACCGCAGCAGTAGTGCGCCGCGGGCACCACCGGGATCGGGTCCTTCGTGATGTCGATGCCCAGCTCGAGGCAGCGCCCGTGGATGTTCGGAAAGCGATTGCGCGTGAAGTCCGCATCCAGATGCGTGACGTCGAGCTGCACGTACTCGTCGCCGGAACGCTTGAGCTCGCTGTCGATGGCGCGCGCGACGATGTCGCGGGGCGCGAGGTCCGCCATCTCGTGATAGCGGCGCATGAAGGGATCGCCGGACAGCGTGCGCAGCACGCCCCCCTCGCCGCGCACGGCCTCGCTGATGAGGAACGTCCGCTCCTGCGGGTGGAACAGGCAGGTCGGGTGGAACTGCATGAACTCCATGTCGGCCAGCGTGGCGCCGGCCCGGTAGGCGATCGCCATCCCGTCCCCCGAGGCGATGTCCGGGTTGGTCGTGTAGAGGTAGACCTTCCCGATGCCGCCCGTCGCCAGGAGGGTGATGGGCGCCAGGAAGCGCTCCACGTGATGGGTCTCCTCGTCGAATACGTAGGCGCCGAGCGCGCGGCTCGGTCCCGGCAGGCCGGCGCGACGCGAGGTGAGCAGGTCCACCGCGCAGTGATTCTCGAACAGCTCGATCCCCGGGTGCTGCGCCGCGCGCGACAGGAGCGCCCCCTCGATCTCCCGTCCGGTGGTGTCGCGGTGGTGCAGGATGCGACGCCGCGAGTGGCCCCCCTCGCGACCCAGCTCGAAGCCGGCCGAGGGGTCGCCCGTCCGCTCGCGGTCGAACTCCACACCGAGCTTGATCAGCTCGTCGATCATCGCGGGTCCGCGCTCGACCACCCAGCGCACCACGGTCTCGTCGCACAGACCCGCCCCCGCGCGGATCGTGTCGCGGACGTGGTCCGCGAAGGAGTCGTCGGCCGCCTCGACGGCGGCGATCCCGCCCTGTGCCCAGTTGGTCGCCGAGTCCGCGCCGCGCTTCTTCGTCACGATCGCGACGCGTCCGGCCTCCGCCACGTGCAGAGAGAAGAACAGCCCGGCGATCCCGCTTCCGATGACGAGGAAGTCGAATTCGCGAACCTTGGTCACGCGAGACTCCCCGTGGGGCATCCAATCGGGGCGGCGGACTAAGGCGCTGCCCCGAGGCACCGATAACCCGAGAGGAAGCGAGTCTATCCGCAGGGGTACGGCGCCGCCATCAAACGGGTGGAGCTTCGTCCGGCGTCGCCCCGGGGAGAACGAGACCGCGCTGCACGGGCGGGGGCTGCCGGGCGTTGAGAGGCGGGCGATCGATGCGACAGCGCAGCACGGGGCTGGCGGCGGCGATCGCGGGACTGCTCGCGACGGCCGCGGCCACCCCCGGCCTCGCGGGGGGGCCGCTCTACCGCTACGTCGACGAGCGGGGCGTCATCCACTTCACGGACGCCCCCACCGACAGCCGCTTCGACCCCGTGAATCCTCCGGATCCCGACGCGTCCCGCTCCGCGCGCGCCTACGACGGCGTGATCAGCCTCGTCGCGCGCATGCAGGACGTTCCGCCGGCGCTCGTGAAGGCCGTGATCCGCACCGAGTCGAACTTCAATCGGTTGGCGGTCTCGCCCAAGGGCGCGCAGGGGCTCATGCAGCTCATGCCCTCGACGGCGCAGCACCTGGGCGTCCAGGACCCCTTCGAGTCGTTCCAGAACGTCGAGGGGGGCGTTCGCTATCTGCGCCGGTTGATCGACCGCTACGGCTCGTGGCGGCTCGCGCTCGCCGCCTACAACGCAGGCCCTGAGGCGGTCGACCACTACGGCGGCATTCCGCCCTATCGCGAGACCCGGGAATACGTACGCAAGGTTCTGGCCTATTATGACCGGTACGATGCCGATTTCGCACGCTGATCCGACCCGGCCGATGCCGTCGGGGCCCGCTCGCGAGCGCTTCTGGAACGCGCCCAACACCATCACGTTGGTCCGCATCGGCGTGGTGCCGCTGCTCCTGCTCCTGCCCTGGTTCTCGGGCAAGGCGGGCAGCCAGGTCGCAGCGTGGCTCTTCATCTGCGCTGCGCTCTCCGACGTCGTGGACGGATGGCTCGCGCGGCGCGGCCAGCAGGTCACGAAGATCGGCAAGCTCCTCGATCCGCTCGCGGACAAGCTGCTGGTCTCGACCGCCCTGATCGTGCTGCTCTCGATGGGCCGCGTCCCGGGCTGGGCGACCTGGATGGTGGTGGTGATCGTCGGCCGCGAGCTCGCCGTCACGGGGCTGCGCGGATTCGCATCGGCCGACGGACAGATCATGGCCGCGCGCTGGCCCGGCAAGCTCAAGGCGCTGGCGCAGAACTTCGCGATCGGCGCGCTCTTGTTCCACTACCCGACCCTGGGTCTGCCGGCGCACGAGATCGGTATGAGCCTGTTGACCGTGGCCACGGCGCTGACGCTGTGGTCCGGCTACGTCTACTTCGCGGACTACTTCGGCTGGCGACGCCCCGGCGGCCCGCCGCGCGAGTCCTGACGCGCGCACAGCGTTTCCCTCCCCCCGGAGAGGACATTCCACATGACCCGACTCGAAGAGCTCGGGGAGCGCATCGACTCCCGCCGGGCGCAGATCGGCGTGATGGGTCTCGGCTACGTGGGGCTGCCCCTCGCGGCGGCGTTCGCCGGGGCGGGCTACCGCGTCACGGGCTTCGAGCTCGACGCCGAGAAGGTGCGGGCCATCGCCGACGGCCGCTCGTACATCGACGACGTGCCGTCCGCGGAGATCGGCGAGATCGTGGCGGCGGGACTGCTCGCCGCCACGTCGAACTTCGCCGAGCTCTCCGCGATGGACGTGATCCACGTCTGCGTGCCCACGCCGCTCACCAAGACCCGGGATCCCGACTTCTCGTACATCGCCGGGGCCGTCGAAGAGATCCGAAAGCGCCTGCGCAGCGGCCAGCTCGTGATCCTCGGCAGCACCACGTATCCCGGCACCACGCACGAACGGGTTCGCCCCGAGCTCGAGGCGTCGGGCCTGACGGCCGGCGTCGACTTCGCGCTGGCGTTCGCGCCGGAGCGCATCGATCCCGGCAACCGCGACTGCCCGGTGCGCGCGGTCCCCAAGGTCGTGGGGGGCGAGACGCCGCGCTGCACCGACCTCGCGGTGCGCGTCTTCGCGCCGGTGTTCGACGCGGTCATCCCGGTCTCGTCGTCGCAGAGCGCCGAAATGGTGAAGCTGCTCGAGAACACCTTCCGCGCCATCAACATCGGCCTGGCCAACGAGGTGGCGCTGATGTGCAACCGGCTCGGTCTGGACGTCTGGGAGGTGATCGACGCCGCCGCGACCAAGCCCTACGGCTTCATGAAGTTCCTGCCGGGCCCCGGCCTGGGCGGACACTGCATCCCGGTCGACCCGACCTACCTGTCGTGGAAGCTCAAGTCGCTGAACTTCAGCGCGCGCTTCATCGAGCTCGCGACCGAGATCAACGGCCAGATGCCCGAGCACGTGGCCCTGCGCGTCGCCGAGCTGCTGAACGAGGACCGCATCGCGGTGAACGGCTCGCGCATCCTGCTCCTGGGGGTCGCCTACAAGGCGGACGTATCGGACGTGCGCGAGTCGCCGGCGCTGGACGTGCTGCGCCGGTTGCGGGAGCGGGGCGCGGACGTCCGCTACCACGACCCCCACGTCTCCGAGCTCGACCTCCACGGCGAGGTGCTGAAGAGCGTCGAGCTCTCCGACGCGGTGCTGGAGGAGGCCGACCTGGTGGTCGTGATGACCGACCACTCGGGGGTGGACTACGCGCGCGTGGCGGCGCGTGCCGCGCTCGTCTTCGACACCCGGAACGCGCTGCGCCACGTCGATGCCGACCGCGAGAAGATCCGCAAGCTCTAGGCCCCGTTCGAGCGCGGGGCGGGTCCGGGTCGGCCCGGCCCGGGCGCCCCTTGACGCGGGCCCCCGGCTTTCCTTGAATCCAGGGTCCGAGCACGAGTAGCTCAGTTGGTAGAGCG
>CP070734.1:1268020-1271972 GCA_020347605.1 Deltaproteobacteria bacterium
CGCCGGCCCGAATGCCGAGGTGCGCCTCCAGCGTGCGGAGCAGGTGCCGGGCGCCGCGCAGCGAGCAGGGCAGATTCGTGCACACGTAGACGTGGTGCCGACCCTGCGGCGAGTCGTAGAACATGTTGTAGAAGCTCACGACTTCCATCACGTCGACGGCGCGCAGCTCGAAGATCTCGGCCAGCTCCGCCGCCGTCTCGCGGTCGATGTGGCCGCGTTCGCTCTGGACCAGGTGCAGCGCGGGCAGGAGCGCCCCGCGCCGTTCCGGATACTTGCCGATTTCCCGGTCGATCTTCGCCCGGGTCGCCGCGGAGATCACCATTCGAGAGCGCCCTTCATCCACTCGTAGACGAGGCCCACGACCAGCGGGACCGCGAAGACCAACATCGCGACGTAGCCGTGCCAGCCGAGCTGGCCGAACAGCGCTCCCCACGCGTAGAAGAAGAGCGCCTCGATGTCGAAGATCACGAACAGGATGGCGACCAGGTAGAACTTGACCGAGAAGCGCTGGTGCGGGGACACGATCTGCTTCTCCCCGCACTCGAAGGGATCCTGCTTCTCGTCGAACACGCGGCGCGGGCCGACCAGGAGCTGGAGGACGATCAGAGCGCCCGCCACGACGCATCCGATCACGAGGAACAGGAGGACGCCGCTGAATTCGGCGAGCATGCATCACTCCGCAGCGTCCGGCGGTCGCGGCAACGTCGCGTCCGGTTTGGGAAAAGCGCCGGGACGGTAGCCGCGTGGCCCGTCCCCGTCAACAAAACGCGCTTTGATTCGCGCGCTTGCGGCGGTGTTATGCTGGCGCAATGCCCGTTCCGGTGGCGGTTCTGGGCGCGGGGAGCTTCGGCACCTGCCTCGCGCTCCTGTGCGCGCGCGAGCACGATGTCACCATCTGGGCGCGCAGTCGCGAGCTGGCCCTGGCCATCGACCGCGATCGCCACAATCCCCGCTACCTCACGGACATCGAGCTGCCCGAGAACGTGCGCGCGACCGCGGATCTGGAGGACGCGACGGCGGGCCGCGAGCTCGTGATCTGTGCGGTGCCGAGCCACGGCGTGCGCGAGGTGATGTCGGCGGCGTCCGGCCTGCTCGATCCGGGGGCGATCGTCGTATCCACGGTGAAGGGCATCGAGGTCGAGACGGGCCTCACGATGCACGGGGTCCTCGAGGAGGTCCTCGCGCCGGCCCAGCGCCCGCGGATCGTGTGCCTGTCGGGCCCGTCGTTCGCGCGCGAGGTCGCCGACCGGCGGCCCACCGTCGTGACGCTGGCCAGCCGCGAGGAGGCCTACGCGATCTCGGTGCAGGCCTCGCTCTCCTGCCCGTGGTTCCGCTGCTACTCGCACGACGACGTGATCGGCGTGGAGCTGGGCGGGGCTCTCAAGAACGTGATCGCGATCGCGGTGGGGATGTCGGACGGCCTCGGCCTGGGCCAGAACGCGCGCGCGGCGCTGATGACCCGCGGCCTGGCCGAGATCACGCGGCTCGGCGTCCGGATGGGGGCGAACCCACTCACCTTCCTCGGCCTCTCCGGGGTCGGGGACCTGCTTCTGACCTGCACCGGCGACCTGTCTCGAAACCGCAGCGTGGGCTTCGAGCTCGGTCGCGGCCGGAAGCTCGACGAGATCGTGGCCGGCATGCGGCAGGTGGCCGAGGGCGTGCGCACGACGCGGGCCGCCTGCTCCCTGGCGAGGCGCTACGACCTCGAGATGCCGATCGCCGAGATGGTGCAGGACGTGCTCGATGGGGAGCTCGAGGACCCCATCGAGGCCGTGGAGCGGCTCATGACCCGCCAGCTTCGCAGCGAGACCGAGTGACGGGGCGGCCCGGCGGCCGGCCCCGGCTCGCCTACGGTCCGCTGCGCGCGGGCGCCAGGACGTGGACGAGTCCACCGGTGAGCGCCACGACCAGGTGCACCGCGAGCATCGCGAGGGAAGCGGCGGTGGCGTCCGCCTCCGGCACCCCCACGGTGCCAAACAGCACGACGAAGGCGGTCTCGCGCGCGCCCAGGCCGGCGATGGTGGGCAGGTAGACGGAGATCAGCGCGACCGGGATCAGGACCAGGGAGTCTCCGAGGCTCACCGCGGGCCACAGCGAGTCGATCAGCGCGTGGCCGGTCAGGGCCGCGACGGTCTGGGTACACACGGAAAGAAACAGCACCCCGAGGAGCATCCGTGGCGCATGCACGGACGGCAGGGCGCGGGCCAGCTCGCGCAGCCGCCAGGGAAGACGGCGGCCGAACAGGTGGATCAGCAGGGGTGAGGCCGCGCCGGACAGGGCCAGCATCAGGCACAACGCCGCGACCCAGACCTCGATGCCGGGAATCGGGTGCACGAGCAGCACCGCGCTGGCGAGCAGGAAGAGCCCCGCGAGCCCGAACACGCGCTCGACCAGCACGATCAGGTAGGCGCCCGGCACGCGCGGGAACGCCTTGCGCGTCACGTGCGCCCGGAACACGTCGCCGCCCACGTTCGCCGGGAGAAACGTGTTGAAGAACAGGCCGATCAGGTACGTGCGCGCGAGCTGGGCGATGGGGGGAACCGCGACGGCGCCGTAGGCCCGCATCAGGATGTGCCAGCGCACCGCGCCGATGCCGAGATTTCCGAAGGTGAGGGCGAGCGCGACGAGCGCCGCAAGCGGAGCGATGCGGCCGAGCGCCTCCAGGAGCTCGGCGAGCGAGACGCGCGCGATCCACCACCAGAGCGCGAGCGCCGCGGCGGTCGCCCCGAGTCGGATCAGCCAGAACGTCCAGCGGCTGGCCGGGCCGGCGTCCGGGCGGGGGGCCTCCGGCGCGCCGGCATCGGCGACCGGAGACGTCGGATCGTCCGCCACCCCCGGCCCGCCGGGGGGTCGACCCTCCGGCTCATGCACCGCGGAAGCGCACCGCAGCCCCGGTCCGGTCGGCCTCCAGCGCACCCTCGATGATCCGGATCGCCTCGAGCCCGTCGGACCCCGTCACCAGTGGCGCCCGCCCGCTCCGAACGGCCTCGAGGAAGTCCAGGAGCTCGCGCTTGAGCGGCTCCTGCCAGCGAAGCTGCGTCTCGAGGACGTCGTATTCGAGCGGGACGTGCGAGAGATCGCCCGGGTCGTAGTCGTGCAGCCGGGCGGACGAGACGGTCATCGACTGGCGGGTGTAATCGAGAGAGACGAGTCGGCTCTCGCAGGTCAGCGTGAGGGTGCGCGCCTTGATCGGCGTTCTCCAGTTCACCTCGATCACGCCCGTCACATCGCCCTCGAATTCGAGCAGCAGGGTCGCCCGGTCCTCGAAGCGCTCGTGGCCCTGCCGGCCCGCGCGCGCATAGACGGAGACCACCGGTCGCCCCACCAGGAAGCGCTGCACGTCGACCTCGTGGACCGCGAGGTCGAGCATCACGCCGACGTCGCCGATGCGCGCGGGAAACGAGCTCACGCGCCGAGCCGACAGGGAGAGGAGCGGACCGAACTCGCCGCGGTCCAGCGCGGCCTTGGCCGCCAGGACGGCCGGGTTGTGCCGCTCGATGTGACCGACGGCCAGCACCCGCCCGCGCTCGCGCGCCAGCTCGATCAGGTCGCGGGCCTCCGCGGCCGTCGCACACAGGGGCTTCTCGACCAGGCTGTGGACTCCGGCTTCCAGACAGGCGCGCGCGATCGCGTGATGGTGCGTCGTTGCGGTGGCGATGCTCACGGCGTCGACGGCAGCGCCGTCGAGCAGCGCCCGGTAGTCGTCGAACGTCGGGACGCCGAACCGCTCCCCGACGGCCTTGGCGGCTTCCGCGTCGGGATCGGCGATCGCGACGAGGTGACCCAGCTCGGCATAGACCCGGGCATGGTTGCGGCCCATGACACCGACCCCGATGACCCCGACGCGAAGCTGTGACTCGACGCTCATTCGGCGTGACTCCCGGTCGCCCGGTACGCGCCGAGAGAAGCACGCTTGCGAGGGGGTCGCAACGCGCTGCGGCGCGCCCTGCGC
>CP070734.1:1272072-1276020 GCA_020347605.1 Deltaproteobacteria bacterium
GTGAGCCGAAGGCGAACGAAGCGGGCGCCCGCCGGGACGGGAGGCGAGCGAAGGCCGGAAGCCCGAGTCCGAGCGAAGAGCGAGGACGAGGCCCGGCGGAGGTCTACGCGACCCGTTCCCTCCGCGACCGGCGGCGCGGCTCCTCGACGAGGAGGACCAGCAGCGCGAGCGACGCGAGCTGGAACGCGATCGCGACGTAGAAGAGCACCTCGTACGACGCGAGCGTGACCAGCAGGCCGCCGATCAACGGGCCGATCGCGAGCATCAACTGTGAGGTCGTGTTGGCGACGGCGATCCGCATCGGAAGGTCCTCGCGCCGGCCGAACTCGAGCGCCAGGTTCTGCGCGCCCATCATGAAGCCACCGGTTCCGGCACCCAGACCGATGAAGACGAGCTGCAGGGAGCCCTGCGTCTGCGTATGCATGAGGATCAGGACGGAGAGCACCCAGACCAGCAGCGCAAGAACGAGCACGGCCCGGAAGCCGCGCCGATCGGCGAGCAGGCCCCAGACGAGGTTGAAGAGCATCTGCGCCAGCAGGAAGTCGCGCGTCAGCACGCCCAGAGACCGTCCGGTGAGCTCGGCCCCACCGAGCGCGAGCTGCGTCCCGGCGAACAGCACGTAGTAGGGCATCGCCATGTGCCCCAACGTCGCCAGCGAGCGCGCGACGAAATAGTGCGTGAAGGCACGGTCCGCGCGCATCAGGGCCGGCAGCTCGCGCAGCCGGTCCACGAAGCCGCCGCGCTCGCGCACCGCGGGCGACCTCGGCTCGCGCAGCAAGACGAGCATCCCGAGACCCAGCGCGGTCAGCACGAACGCGAGCAGGAAGGTGGAGGCGTAGCCGTTTCCGAGCGCGTCGCGCTCGATCAGGTAGCCCCCCACCCAGGCGACGCTCGCCGCCGTGAGACCCGCGAGGAAGTTGCGCACCCCGTTGAGTCGCCCGCGCAGCTCGACGGGGATCACCTTCGACATCAGGAAGTTGAACAGCACGCCCTGCATGCCGAGAAAGAGGCCGAAGCAGCCGAGGAAGAAGCAGGTCGCGATCAGGTTCCACGGCGAGGGCAGGAAGAATCCCGCCAGCGCGATGCCGAGCACCTGGGCGCGCATCAGACCGCCGACCCAGAATCCCAGGGGCAGGACGCGGCGTCGGTGCTCGATCAGGGTCGCCGCGAAGAGCGGCGTCACGGCGTGTCCCAGACCCTGGAGCGCGCGCGCCAGACCCACGACGAGCTCGGACCCCGAGAGCAGGAACACGTACTGGGGAATGAACGTCGGCGCCTGGATCAGACGGAAGCCGGTCATTCCGAGCAGACCGTGTGCGAGATGCGCGCCGAAGTTGCGTGGCAGGTTGGCGCGAACGTCCTCCTGGAAGGCGGCTTCCGCGCGGGCGCCCGGGGCCTCGGCGGGAGCGGCGTCGGGCTCGGCGCTAGGCGCCACGCGGCGCCTTGGGCGGAGACGGCGCCGCGCGCTCGCGGCCGAACCAGTCGCGCGCGACGAGCGATGCGTCCGCCTGCGGCGCGCGCAGAACCGTGCGTGCGATGCCGGCGAGGTAGACGGACCCGGCGACGCACAAGAGGTCGTCCGGAGCGAGCGTCTCGAGCCCGGCGCGAATCGCGCGCTGCGGTTCGGCAACGACGCGGACCGCGACCCCGGGCGCGGACTCCCGGACCCGCGCCGCGAGCGCGTCCGGCGCGAGGGAGCGCACCGGCTCGGCGCGCGTGGCGATGACCTCGCTCGCGAGCGGCAGCCAGGCGTCCAGGATCTCGGCCAGGCTCTTCCCGACCGAGACCGACAGCACCAGACACAGCCGGCGTCGGGGCAACGCCTCGAGGACGCCCGCGAGTGCGCGCGCCGAAGCCGCCGTGTGTGCGGAGTCCACGAGCGTCCAGGGACGGCGACCCAGAAGCTCGATCCGCCCCGGCAGCGCGACCTGCGCGAGCCCGCGCCGCGCGGCGTCCGCCAGGGCGCCGGGCTCGTGGGCCCGAAGCCTGCGCACGCAGGCCAGCGCCAGCGCCGCATTCTGGGCCTGGTGTGCGCCCAGAACGGGTAGCGTCACGTCGACCGCCAGCGGTCCGTCGCGAAGCCGTAGCTCGAGTCCCTCGACGCCCGCGCGCCGTGCTTCCACCTCGAAGTCGCGTCCCAGCCGCGCGACCGGCGCGCACAACTCCGCCGCACGGGACTCGACGACGCGCGCGGCGTCCGGCGCGAGCGCGCCCAGCACCACGGGCCGGCCGCGCTTGACGATGCCGGCCTTCTCGCGCGCGATGGCCGCCCGGGTGGTGCCGAGGCGATCGGTGTGCTCGAGCTCGATGCTGGTCACACAGGCGACCGCGGCCTGCGCCACATTGGTCGAGTCGAGACGCCCCCCGAGTCCTACCTCGAGCACGACGCGATCGACACCGGCCTCGCGGAACAAGAGGAACGCGGCGGCGGTGGTGACGTCGAAGAACGTCGGCGTGAGCGTGCCGGACGCCCGCAGCGCCTCGACGTGCGGCCGGAGCGAGGACACCGCGCGCGCGAGCGCATCGCCGTCCACCTCGCGTCCGTCGATCCGGAACCGCTCGGTCCAACGCTCGAGATGGGGCGAGGTGAAGGTGCCGACGCGTTCGCCCGCGGCGCGCAGGATCGCCTCCGCCATGAGCGCGGTCGATCCCTTGCCCTTCGAGCCGGCGAGGTGCACGACCGAGAGCCCCGCGTGCGGGTCTCCCACGCGGGCGAGCAGGCGCCGAACCGGATCGAGTCCGAGGCGGACCGGCGCCGGCTCGGGACGCCGTTCGACGTTGATCAGCGACTCGAGGTAGTCGGTGGCCGCGTCGAGCGGTCGCTTTCCCGGGCCCGGATCGGCGGGAGCCATGGCGCGATCATACCGCGGCATTGCGCGGGGTCGGCGAGCTCTGCGGCATCCGCGCCGGGTTCAGGCGCTCGCGGTTCCCGTCATTGGGCGAGGTAGCGCTTCCACTGACGGTATTCCTTGACCGCAGTGCTCGTGGTGCTGACCGCCGGATAGAAGAAGCGCACCGCATGCCCGCACTTCTTGCAGATGCGGTACTCGAACTTGAACCCTTCGACTTCGCGCGCGTTCCCGACCTTCTCCCGGTTGTCGTCCGTGCAGCACGCGGACGGCTTCGGCGGCGAGATGATGCGCTTCGGGTAGTCGTTCTTCGGAGATTCCTTGCTGGTGTAACGGATGATGTTTCGAGTCAGGCGGTTGGCCTTCTCGTCCGAATTCTGCTTCCGGATATTGCTGCCGATGCGCCTCAAGTTGCCTTCCTCACGTTGGTGTCATCCCGCTCGGCTCGCGAAACCGTCTCGAGCTCGTTCAGGAGATGGGTGAAATCCTCGTATTCACTCGTGCACGGCGGGCCGTCCGCGAAGCGGAACACCCGCTCGCCCGGCCGTTCCGCGAGCACCAGCACGGCGGAGCTGCGCGTCCCGTACGGGCCGGCGTGCACGCATACGCTCTGCCGGGGGTCCGGATCCGCCGCGTGCGTTCGGCACAGGCCGACCAGCCCGTCCGCCGCCTCCTTCGCGGACCGGGACGCCAGGCGCTCGGTGCGCTCGAACAGCCGCGCCAGCTTCGGCACCCGCCGCGAGTCCGGATCGGCGTTCCCCAGGACGTGCGGCCCCGGTCCGAGCTCGGACACGTCGGGGCTCTCCTTGTACACGATCGCGAAGGCGTCCACTCCGTCCCCCAGGAACAGGTTGAACGGGTTGTAGGCCCCGCCCGGCAGGCGCCGGAGACTCTCCGCCGCCTCGCACGCCGTGCGCGCCCGGAGCGCGTCGAGCACCAGCAGGCCCCGCGAGCGGCGCTCCGGGTCCGGGCGCTCGGTCGGGCGGTTCAACACCCCTGCGAACAGGCCCTGGGCGTTCACCCCGAGCCAGGTGCCGCCCGCCTGCCGGTCCCGGGGTGCCACGATCGGGGCCCCGCCCGCGCGCCGCAGGGCCGGCCC
>CP070734.1:1276120-1280054 GCA_020347605.1 Deltaproteobacteria bacterium
GCCCAGCCCGACGCGCTCGACCAGTACCTCGTGTCCCATCCCCGGGTCTTCTTCGAGCGACCCGTCGAGCACGCCGTCCTGGATCCGAACAATCCGGAGGTGGCCGCGGCACACCTGCCCTGTGCCGCGGTCGAGGTCCCGCTGCGCCGCGACGAGCCCTGGCTCGAGGCCGAACCGCTGCGCGCCACGCGCAGCCGTCTCGAGGAGAGCGGCGACCTCTTGCGCAGCGAGTCGGGTGACGAGTGGTTCGCCTCGCGCCGCGCCCCGCACCGCGAGGTCGACCTGCGCGCCGCGGGTCGCAGCTACGCGATCACGCTGGACGCGTCCGGCGAGTCCCGGCCGGCGGTGGTCGGCTCGATCGGCGGAGCCCGCGTCGGCTCCGAGTGCCACGAGGGCGCGATCTACCTGCACCGCGGCCGGCAGTTCCTCGTCACGCAGCTCGATCTCGATGCCCACGTCGTGCGCGTGCGCGCGGTCGACTCGCCCTTCTACACGCGCGCCGTGTCGGAGAAGGAGACCGAGATCCTCGAGCGCCAGCGAACGCGACCGGCGGGGAACTTCCGTCTCGTCCAGGGCCGCCTGCGCGTCACCACGCACATCACGGGCTTCGAGCGCAGGCGCGTGCGTGGCCAGGATCTGATCGGAACGGAGCCGCTCGACCTGCCGCCCTCGTCGTTCGAGACGATCGGCGTCTGGATCGAGCTGCCGGACGAGATCCCGGACGCGCTCGCCGAGGAGGGCCTCCATCACATGGGCGGCATTCACGCCCTGGAGCACGCCGCGCTCTCGCTGTTCCCGCTCTTCGCGCTGTGCGATCGCCACGACGTCGGCGGCATCTCGTATCGCCGCCACCCGCAGGTCGAGCGCTCGGCGGTCTTCTTCTACGACGGCCACGCGGGGGGCACGGGGATTGCCGCGAGCCTGTTCGATCGCTTCGAGTCCCTGCTCGCGGCGACGCTCGAGCTCGTCGCGGACTGTCCCTGCGAGCAGGGCTGTCCCGCCTGCGTGCACTCGCCGAAATGCGGGAGCGGAAACCGGCCGATCGACAAGGCGGCCGCGATCCGCGTCCTGCGGCTCCTCCTGGGGCACGACCGGCTCCGCGCACCCGGGCTTCGCGGCCCGGCCCGCCCCGCCGAGAGCGCTCCGCGCACCGAGGCGCTCTCGCCCGACCCGGCCGCGGCCCCGCACCGGCTGCTCTTCTTCGACCTCGAGACCCAGCGCAGCGCCGACGAGGTGGGCGGCTGGCACAACGCCCACCTGATGCGACTGGCGCTGGCCGTGGTCTACGACGCCGTCGCCGATCGCTTCGAGACCTACGCCGAGGCCGACGTGGACGCGCTGCTGGCGCGTCTGCGCGAGGCGGAGCTCGTGGTGGGCTTCAACATCCGGCGCTTCGACTACGCGGTGCTGCGCGGCTACACGGATCGCGATCTGGCGGAGCTGCCGACCTTCGATCTGCTCGACGCGGTGCACGCGCGACTGGGCTTCCGGCTCTCGCTCGGTCATCTGGCGGAGGAGACGCTCGGCGTGTCAAAGTCGGGCGACGGACTGCAGTCGCTGGCGTGGTGGAAGGACGGGCGTTTCGAGGACGTGGAGGCCTATTGCCGCAAGGACGTGGCGCTGGTGCGGGATCTGTTCGGACACGCGCTGGATCACGGACACCTGCTGTTCCGCACGCGCGCCGGCGAGCGGGTCCGCCTGCCGGCCCGCTGGTCGGTGGAGGAGCTGGTCGAGCGCGAGAGCGCGCGCACCGATTCGGCGGCGCGCGCGCAGCCGGCGCGGGGCCGCGCGTCGTGACCGACGCCGCGCGCGACGCGGCGGAGCTGCGGCGGGGGCTGCGGCGCGTCCGCCTGTCGGTGGCCGCCGGGCTGGCCGTCTGCGCGCTCCTCGTCGCGACGCGTCCCGGCGGAGCGGCGGACGCGTCGGGCACGTACCTGGCGCTGGCCTTCGCACTCGCCCTCGGATCCATCCTCTCCAACCAGGCGGCCTCGCGACCCGGGCGCTCGGTACGGAGCCACGTGCAGCTCTCGATCGCATCGGCGCTGTGCGCGGGCGGGATCGGCCTGGTCGGCGTCGCCGCGTGGCTCGGCGCGGGAAACCGGAACCTGGCGATCGGCTGCATCCTGTGCGGCGCGCTGTTCGCGCTGCGGCCCGAGGCCGTGCTGGCCGCGCGACGGCGCCGGCCATGAGTCGAACGCCGCGCAACGCGGCTCGCCGCCCATGAGTTGGGAGCGCGCGCGCAGCTTCTTCCCGGTCACACGCGAGCTCGTGTATCTGGACCACGCCGGGATCGGACCGCTCTCCAGCCGGGCGTTCGAAGCGCTCACGCGGTACGCGGAGGAGGTGAGCCGCCAGGGCTCCTTCAACTACCCGCACGTGATTCGCGCCGAAGCCGAGCGCGTGCGCGCGCGCGCCGCGCAGCTGCTGGGCTCCGCGGCGGACGAGGTGTCGTTCGTCGGCAGCGCCGAGGAAGGACTCGCGCGCGTGGCGCGCGGCTTCGCCTGGCGCCGGGGCGACCGGATCGTCGCCTGCGAGCTCGAGCCGTCCGCGAACCTCGCCGTGTTTCAGGGACTGCGCGACCGCGGCGTCGAGGTCCAGCTCCTCGCGCCGCGCGAGGGCGCGCTGCCGCTGGACGCCGTGCGCCGCGCTTTCGAGAGCCCGCGCGCGCGCCTGCTGCTGGTGTCGTTCGTTCAACCGGCCACCGGGGCGCGCTCGGACCTGGTGGCGCTCGGGGCGCTGTGCCGCGAACGGGGCGTGCTGATCTGCGTCGACGCGAGCCAGAGCGTCGGCTGCCTCCCGCTCGATACGGCGTCGCGCGATCTGGACTTCGTGGTCGCGCCGGGCCACCGTTGGCTGCTCTCCGTGGAGGGCTGCGGCCTGTTCTACTGCGCGCGACGCGTGGCCGACCTCCTGGATCCGCTCCGGGCCGGGCTGCCGCCGCGGGCGCGCGGCGCGGCCGGCGCGGCGCGCTTCGACAGCCCGCCCAATCCGGCCGGCATCTTCGCGCTCGGGGCCTCGATCGACCTGATCCTCGAAACCGGGGTCGAGCGCATCGCGGAGCGCGTGCTCTCCCTGTGCGCACGGCTCGCAGACGGTCTCGAGACGCTCGGCGCAGACCTCGTGAGCCCGCGCGCGCCCGGCGCGACCTCGGGGATCGTCGTCTTCACGCTGCCGTCCGAAGCCGCCGAGCGGACCGTCGCGCGACTGCGCCGGCGCGGCATCGCCGTCTCGGCGTGCGACGGCGCGGTGCGCGTCTCGCCCCACTTCTACAACTCCGAGGACGAGATCGACGCCCTGCTCGGCGCCCTGCGCTAGAGCGCCCGCTTTGCCCGGCGGGAATCGGCGACGGTAGACTCGCCGGATGCAACTGCGGGTCGAGGCTGCGGCGAAGCGCTTCGGAGCGCGCCTTCTCTTCGAGGGCGTGAATCTCGAGGTGCGCCAGGGCGACCGCGTCGGCCTGGTGGGCCCGAACGGAGCCGGCAAGACGACCCTGCTCCGGATCCTGGCCGGGGAAGAGCCGCCCGACGACGGCCGCGTGCACCGCTCGCGCGGACTCCGCATCGGAATGCTGCGCCAGGAGATCGACCCCTCCCTCGAGCGCTCCGTCGCCGACGAGGTGGCGACCGTCTTCCAGGGGCTCGACGAGCAGGAGCGCCAGCTCGGGGACCTGGAGCAGGAGATGGCCGCGTGCGGGCACGGCGGTCGGGACGTACCGCCCGACCTGGCGGCGCGTTACGACCTCCTGCGCGCCGCGTACGAGCTGGGCGGCGGGTTCGAACGGGAGGCGCGCGTCGCGCGCGTGCTGGCGGGTCTCGGCTTCGAGGCGGAGGACCGCGCGCGTCCGATCCGGAGCTTCAGCGGCGGCTGGCTGATGCGGGTCGAGCTGGCCAAGCTGCTGCTCTCCGAGCCCGACGTGCTGCTGCTCGACGAGCCC
>CP070734.1:1280154-1284068 GCA_020347605.1 Deltaproteobacteria bacterium
TCCGCGCGGAGGGCGTCTCGGGCTTCCGCGACGCCGGACCGCTGCTCATACCGGTGATCCTGGGGTCCGTGGTCGGCGCGCTCTTGATCTCCAGCCTGGCCGACGAGACCTTCGAGACGCTCTTCGGCCTGGTGATGATCGCGCTGCTCTTCCCGATCCTGCGCCGGCCCACGCCCGCCCCGCGCGCGGGCGGCGCGCCCGGCCGCGGGACGCTGGCGGTGTTCTTCGCGATCGGCCTGTACGGCGGCGCGTTCCAGGCCGGCGTCGGCATCGCCCTCGTGTTCGCGCTCGCGTACGCCGGCTACGACCTGGTGCGCGCGAACAGCATCAAGATGGTGGTGAACGCAGCGCTCGTCGCGATGGCCGTGCCGGTCTTCGCCCTGCGCCACCAGATCGACTGGAGCTACGCGCTGGTCCTCTCGGTGGGCTTCGTGCTCGGCGCAGAGATCGGCGCGCGGGTCGCCGTGCGCGGCGGGGAGCGCGCGATCCGACCGGTGCTGGCGCTCGCCGTGGTGGCGCTGGCCGGCCGGATGATCGGGCTGTACTGAGGCTCAGAAGCGGTAGTTCGTGACGCTGACGTCGCGCTTCGCGCGCGGCGCGCGGCGCGACGCGAGGCGCTCGGGCGGCTCGAGCAGGATGCGCTCGACGAGCCGCCGGAAGCCCGGGTGGGCCAGCAGCCCCAGCGTGTTGCCGGACTCGACCATCCGCTGGACGTCCGGATCGGCGACGAGCCGCTGCAGCTCGGGATCCTGGCGCAGGGCGCGCAGGCGCGGTGCGAGCTCGTGCAGCATGTCGGACGCCTCGCGCCGGAATGCGCGGGGGTCGTGCGCGGCGTCGTCGGAGATCAGGCCCAGACCCGACAGATCGCGCCGCAGCGATGCATCGTCGAGGATCCGGGCGAAGCTCGGCTGCTCGAGCGCGCGCTCGACGTCGCCGAGCTCGAGGCTCGACCAGAAGAGCCCGTCGTCGCGCAGCTCCAGCAGCAGCGGGTGATCCACGATGGACTGGAGGCGCTCGATGCTCTCCGCCGGCCGCGCCGCAAAGCGGGCCGCGGCCGAGGCGGCGCTCCCGCGCTCGCCGAACGCGGCCTCGGCGCCGGCCTCGATCACCGACTGCGTGAGCTGGCTCGCGGTCGAGGGGCCGGTCTCGGGCAGCCACTGCCCCTGCCCCACCGTGCGCGCCGCGTCGAGCCAGAGCGCCAGCCAGCCGATCAGGAGCACGATCAAGAAGCCGCGGGTGGCGCCGAAGAGCGCACCGCCCGCCCGGTCGAGCGGCGTGCGCGGCCCGACCCCGCGGTAGTGCCGCTCGAGCCCGCGCAGGCCCCAGGCGACGACCCCGAAGGCCAGGAACGCCCCGACGAACACCAGCGTCCCGGCGATCGGCACCGCCAGCAGCGGCGAGAGGTCGAAGCCGGCCGCGAGCAGCGCGCCGGCGTCCACCGCCAGCGCGATCGCGGCCGCGTAGGCGACGCCCAGGCCGACCAGGCTGAGGCTGCTCGCCAGCGCGCCGCGCACGGCGCCCATCAGCGCGAAGGCGCACAGCAGAACCAGTGCCAGGATGTCGAGCCACATCTCGAAGCGAGTGGATCGACCGGCCGGACGCCCGACTGAAGCCGGGCCGATGCCGGCCGCCTCGGAGCCCCCGGGCGCGCGCCGCCGACCCCCGCGGTCGGGCACTCCCGCTCAGTCGGGCTCGATTTCGACCCCGCGCGCCATCTCGGTCTGCCAGCGCCGGATCACGTCGCGAAACAGCGGCGCGAGCACCGGGTGCTCCGACACGACGTCGTGTTGTTGCTGCGGGTCCCGTTCCATGTCGAACAGCACGTCGTCGCCCGTTTCCACGTCCCAGATGTAGTGCCAGCGATCGCTGCGCACGAAGAAGGTCGAGCGGCGCCAGTCGGTCGCGGACAGATCGGGGTTGGAGCCGCCCTCGGCCGTCTGCATCCGGCCGCCGATCACGGTGTTGCGCGTCCACGGGCCGGTGCCCTCGATCCAGGGCCGCAGGCTGCGCCCCGGCAGCGCGTCCGGAATGGCCGCGCCCGCATAGTCGAGCAGCGTGGGCACCAGGTCGACGGTGGAGACCAGCTCGTCGTGGACCGCACCGGCGGGGACCCGGCCCGGCCCGTGGAAGACGATCGGCGTGCGGAATCCCAGCTCGTACATGGAGCGCTTGCCGCGCGGTCCGTCCATCGTCTGCCGCCGCTCGGCGTGCGGACCCTGGTCCCAGCCGTTGTCGGTGAGGAAGACGACCAGTGTGCGCTCGCGCAGGCCGAGCCCCTCGAGATGGGCGAGGAGCTCGCCGACCACGGCGTCGAGCCGCGTGATGTTCGCGTAGTAGCGGACCGCATCGTCGCTGAACCCGAGGCCCTGGTACGGCTTGCGATATTCGGCCGCCGCGTCGTGGGGCACGTGTGGAAGCTTGGGCGTGAACCACACGAGGAAGGGCTGCGCGCGGTGCGCGTCGATGAACGCGTAGAGGGGCTCCATCGTGGTGCGCCCGAGGTGGGTGCTCGAGCCCCCCCATGCGATGTCGTCGCCGAACCGCTGCATCCCGTGCGTGAAGCCGGCGACCGCGTAGCTCGCCTCCCAGAACTTGCCGCCCTGGAAGCTCGCGTAGCCGCGGCCCTGCAGCCAGCGCGGCAGCGTGCCGAAGTCCTGGATCTCCTCGCCCCGCGCGCGACGCACCCCGCGCCGGTGCATGCGCGCTACGTGGTGGTCCCACTGATACGGGTGCTGTCCCGTGAGCAGCGTGCGGAGCGACGGGCCGCACACGCTCGCCGTGTTGAAGCCCCGGGTGAAGAGCGTGCCCTCCTGCGCCAGCCGGTCGAGGTGGGGCGTCGCGACGTGAGGCGAGCCCATGAAGCCGAAGTCGGTGTAGCCGTGGTCGTCCGCGACGATCAGGACCAGGTTCGGCGGCGCGTCGGATCTCTGCGCGGCGTCGACACAGCCCAGCAGCGCCAGACCGGCCATCCCGAGCGCCCGGCGCAGAGCCCGTCGCCTCCCGGCGGCCCCTGCGCGGCGTCGCGCGCATCCGTATCGCTCGGCCCGGTCCATCACGGCGCCGGAGCGTAGCCGAGGCGCCGCGCGTCCGACGCCGCCCCACCCACGCCGCAGTGCGATCGGCGCTCGCCGGTCCCCCGCGCGCTGCGCGTCGCGCCGAGTCCGACCAGGACGGCGCCGTCCCGTCCCGTCCACCACACCGCCATGCGCCGGGCGCGTGCGCGCGCGAGCACCTGTGGATGCGGCATCTCGAAGCGCCCGGCGCAGGCGGCGGATGCGATCGCCAGCTCGGCGCCCACCGCCTCGAGAAACGCCGGCGATGTGGCGCCGCGGCTGCCGTGATGGCCGAGCTTCAGGACCTCCGAGCGCAGCGCCGCGCCGCTCGCCAGGAGCGCGGCCTCGCCGCTGGCCTCGAGGTCGCCGGGCAGGAGAACGCGCGCGCCCCCGACCTCGGCCTGCACCACCAGCGACCGGTCGTTGCGCGAGTCGGCCCGGCGGCCGGCGGGCGGCCAGAGCGGCCGCACCCGCACGTCGCCGAAGCGCTCGGGCGCGCTGCCCGCGCCGCGTTCGAAGACCGGCACGCCGCGGGCGCGCGCCGCGGCGACGACCGGCGCGAACGCCGCGTCGCCGACGCCCCCCGGTGGCAGCCACAGCGCGCCGACCGGTACGCGCTCGAGCACCGCGGGAATGCCGCCGCGGTGATCGAGGTCGGCGTGGGTCGCGACCAGCAGGTCGACGCGCGCCACGCCCAGCGCCGCGAGCGCGGGCACCACGGCGTCGCGGCCCAGGTCGAAGCCACCCGGCAGGACGCCGCCCGCATCGATCAGGACGGCGCCGCGCGCGCCCTGCACCAGCGTCGCGTCGCCCTGGCCCACGTCGAGGAACGCGACGCGCGGCGGAGCGGGCGGCCGCGGC
>CP070734.1:1284168-1288065 GCA_020347605.1 Deltaproteobacteria bacterium
GTACCAGGCGTTCAAGGACACCTACAAGACGCGCGACCGGGTCATCTACGCCGGCGCCAACGACGGCTTCCTGCACGCCTTCGATGCGGGGAGCTGGGACGCGGTCGCCGTCCCGCCCGGTTTCGACGAGGGCACGGGGGACGAGCTCTTCGGCTTCATGCCCTGGACGGTGCGCCAGGCGATCAAGTTCCAGCCGGTGCCCAGCAGCGCCATCGAGCACTACTCGGTGGACGGCAGCCCGCAGGCGGCGGACGTCTGGTTCTACCCGTCCTCCAACACGACGGCCAAGAAGGACGATGGCAGCGAGTGGTACACGCTGCTGATGGGCGGTCTACGCCAGGGCGGCCGCAGCTACTACGCGCTCGACGTCACCGATCCGAGCGACGCCTCCTACCCGGCGTATCTGTGGGAGTTCCCGCGCGAGGACGATGCCAACGACCCGACCGCCTACGCGACGTCGCACCTTCCCTGGATGGGCCAGACCTGGTCCGAGCCCGTGATCACGCGCGTCCGGATGCGCGTCGGCAACGTGGCCGACCCGACCAACGGCGGCAGGGGTTACGAGCGCTGGGTGGCGATCGTCGGGGCCGGCTACCACACCACGGGCGACCCGAACCACGTGGACTACGACGCCGGAAGCGGGCTCGGAACCTCCACGGCGGGCCGCGGCATCTTCATGCTGGACGTCAAGACCGGCGAGGTGCTGTGGGCCGCGAAGTACGATCCGGCCGAGCTGGACACCAGCAAGTGGTCGGCCCGGATGGTCTACGCCTTCGCCGCGTCGCCCGCGGTCTTCGACCTCGACTTCGACGGCTACGCCGACGTCTTCTACCTCGGGGACCTGGGCGGCAACATGTGGAAGTTCGTGATCAAGGAGCTGGGCGAGGACCGCGCCAACGACGGCAGCGGACTGGTCTCGCAGCCCAACTGGATCGTCAAGAAGTTCTTCTCGGTGCCGGTCGCAACACAGAATAGCGTGGATTACTACAAGAGCTTCTTCTTCCGGCCCAGCGGCGCGCTCGTGTCGGGCAAGCTCCTGCTCGCCTTCGGCAGCGGTGAGCGACAGAATCTCACGTCGCTCGGCGACGCGGGCAAGGACACGGAGAACAACCGCTTCTACGTGGTCTCGGACCTCGACCCGTTCGAAAAGGTCGTGCCGCCCTACGCCACGGTCAAGGAGACGGACCTCACCGACGTGACGCTCAACGAGAACTGCGTCGCGATCGCGACCCGCGGCTACTACTTCAAGGGCGTGGACGGCGAGAAGTTCGTCGGCCGGAGCGAGATCTTCGCGGGTACGGTGTTCGCGGTCTCCTACACGCCGAACCCGGTGTTCAACCCGTGCGAGGCGGGCGGCGGAGACTCGACGCTCTACGCGTTCGACCTGCGCTGCGGCAAGGGCTTCTTCACCGACGCCAGCGGGGACCCGACGCGCGACCTCGACCTCGGCGTGGGCTTCCCGACCGATCCGCGCATCTCGATCAGCCCCGACGGATCGAGCAACCGCGTCTACATCGAGCAGAGCGGTGCGGAGCTCGAGAGCTACGAGGCGCCCGAGACCCCGCCCGACTTCGGGCTGCTCTACTGGCGGGAGCTCCCCTAGCCATGGAGGTTCGACGCATGACACGCACCACTCGCATCGCCGCCGCGCTCGCGGCCCTGCTCGGACTGGCGCTGCTCGGCGCGCCCGAAGCGGCGTCCGCGTACGACTCGGTGAGCGGCTTCGCCTACGTCGAGGACCGCGACCTCCAACACATGATCGTGACGGTGCGCGGGCTCAAGCTGGCGGTCAAGCCGAGCAGCGTCCTGATCGGCCTGCACGGCACGCGACTCCAGCTCGGGGAGCTGCGGGTGCCGCAGTACAAGGGCGCGGCCATCGACCCCAGCACCGCGGACGCCGTCTACTTCGAGGCGTCCCGGCAGATCGGGGGCCTGGTGCTCGAGAAGCTCAAGCTCCTCGGGTCGTTGCCCGACTAGACCCCCCGCACGGGAGGGGATCGCCATGAGCGGGAGGGGAGACGGAATGCGCTGGGGGGTCGGCCTGGCGGCCGCACTGATGTTGGCCTGCGGCTCGGGCGAGCCGGCCGGCCGCACGAGTGGTGCGGAAGACTCGATGGGGACGTCGCGCGCGGCCGCCGGCGAGAATCGCCCGCCGACGGTCCACTCGGTCCGCATCGACCCGGCGCGGCCGGTGCCCGGCGAGCGGGTGCGCGGGCAGGTCCACATCACCGATCCCGAGGGCGACTCCTTCCGCACGACCTATACGTGGCGGATCGGAGGGCGCCGGATCCCGAGCGACGGACCCGAGATCGTGCTGCCCGACGTGGCGCAGCGCGGGGAGCCGCTCGTGCTCGAGGTGACGGCGACCGACGGGGACGCCGAGAGCGACCCGGCCTACGGCGAGGCCTTCGTCGGCAACCGGCCGCCCGAGTGGCTGGCGCTCAAGCTGAGCCCGCGGCAGGAGGTGCCGACCGGGGCCTCGGTGACGGTCACCCCGCGCGCGGAGGACCCGGACGGCGATCCGGTGCAATTCCGCTACAGCTGGACCGTGAACGGCACGGCCGTCGCGGAGGAGGGTCCCACGCTCTCGACCGAGGGCCTGCGGCGCGGCGACGCGATCCAGGTGCGCGTGGCCGCCACCGACGGCGAGAGCGAAGCGCCCGTGCTCGACGGCGAGATCGTGATGGTCGGCAACGCGCCGCCGGAGATCGTCTCGCAGCCCGGCGGGATCTCGGCCGACGGCGTGTTCCGCTACACCGTCGAGGTGCAGGATCCCGATGGCGACCGGAACCTGCGCTTCCGCCTGGCCGCCGGCCCCCAGGCGATGGACATCGACCCGATCCTGGGGGAGGTGACCTGGAAGCCGGAGGCGTCCGACGTGGGCCGCCACCCGGTCGAGATCCAGGCCAGCGACGAGTACGGCGGGGTCGCCAGCCAGCGCTTCGACCTGGTGCTCACGGCGGAGGATCAGACGCAGCCTCCGGCCGCTCCCGCACCGGAGCCCGAGCCCGAAGCCGAGTCCGACTTCTGATCCCGGCGCGCTGATCCCGACACGCCTCCACCCGAACCCGGCCCGGGCCCGCCGGCTCGGTCGGGACCGGATTCCCAACTCCCCCGGTAAAGCCTGCCGGCGTTCTGCCGATGTTCTGCGTGAGGGTGTGGGCTCGCCACGGACGCCCGGCGTGCGTCTGGTCGAGCTGCGGCAGGGAGGGGTGTCGGTGGACGCGGGAATCGACCTCACGGCGGCCGTACGCGCTCCCGAGGGCGTGCTGGTGCGCGAGCTCGGCGGCGAATCGGTGCTGCTCGACCTCGAGAGCGAGAGCTACTTCGGGCTGGACGACGTCGGCACGCGGATGTGGGCCGCCATGACCCGCCACACGTCGCTGCGCGAGGCGTTCGACGAGCTGCTCGCGCACTA
This sequence comes from Deltaproteobacteria bacterium, assembly GCA_020347605.1. Classification (GTDB taxonomy): domain Bacteria; phylum Myxococcota_A; class UBA9160; order UBA9160. The sequence continues at coordinate 1,287,587 of CP070734.1, forward strand.
CGACGTCCCCGCCGAGACCCTCGAGCGCGACCTGATCGCGCTGACCGAGGAGCTGATCGAGCATGGGCTTCTGGCGCTCGACAAAGCGTGACCTGCGGCGCTACCGGGCGCTCTCGCGCGACGCGCGCCGCACGCTGCTGCTGGCGTGGCTGCTCGTGCCGCTGACGGCGGCCGGTCTGCGCGTGTTCGGCCTCCGGCGGGTCCGCGCCGCATGGGAACGACTGCTTCCGCGGCAGCCGGCGCCCGAGCCGGCCGACGCGGTCGCGCGCGCCGACGCCGTGGCGCGGCTGGTGCGCGTAGCGGGGCGTCGCGTACGCGTCGGAGGAAGCTGCCTCGCGACCTCCCTCGTCGCGTGGGCGCTGTTGCGCGCTGCCGGCATCCCGGTCGAGCTCCGCTTCGGCGTGCGCCGCGCGGGTGTTGCGCTGGAGGCGCACGCCTGGCTCGAGCACCGCGGCGCGGCGCTGGACGGCTCACCCGAT
>CP070734.1:1288165-1292037 GCA_020347605.1 Deltaproteobacteria bacterium
GGACGCCGAGGACGCCGGCGGCTACGCGCGCGAGCAGACCGAGGAGTTCTACGCGAAGCAGCGCGCGCTGATCGCCGAGCGGGTCGCCGCAGCCGACGTGGTGATCACCACCGCGCTGGTTCCCGGCGCGCCGGCTCCGAAGCTCATCGAGGCGAGCGCCGTCGAGGCCATGCGGTCCGGCTCCGTGATCGTGGATCTCGCCGCGTCGAACGGCGGGAACTGCGCGCTCACGAAGCTCGACGAGGAGATCGTGGCGCACGGGGTCCGCATCTTCGGGCACTCGAATCTGCCGAGCGAGGTGGCGGTGCACGCCAGTCAGATGTATTCACGCAACGTCGAGACGTTCCTCGCGCATCTCGTCCCGGAGGACGCGCTGAAGCTCGACCTCGAAGACGAGCTGACGTCCGGGCCGCTCCTGACCCACGCCGGGGAGGTGGTGAACGAGCGGGTCCGGGATCTGCTCGCGAAGCCGCGAGGACGCGGAGGACGCTGATGCTGGACGATCCCGCCGTCGCTGCCACGATCTTCGTGCTCGCGCTGTTCGTGGGCGTCGAGGTCATCTCCAAGGTTCCGCCGCTGCTCCACACGCCGCTCATGTCGGGCGCCAACGCGATCTCCGGCATCACGATCGTGGGGGCGCTGCTGGCGGCGGGAGCCGAGGAGCGGACACTCAGCTCGGTGCTCGGCTTCGTCGCGATCGTGTTCGCCACCATCAACGTGGTGGGCGGCTTCCTGGTCACCAACCGCATGCTCGCCATGTTCAAGAAGAAGCCAGACCGGCCGTCGTGAGCGGCACACTCGTAGACCTCGCGTACCTGGCCGCCGCGGTCCTGTTCATCCTGGGCCTGCGCAACCTGTCGTCCGCCCGCACGGCGCCGTTCGGGAACCTGCTGGCGAGCGTCGGCATGCTGGTGGCGGTGCTGGCCACGCTCGCCGTGAGCGGCGTGGTCGACTACGTCGTCATCCTGGCGGGCGTGGTCGTGGGCTCGACGATCGGCGCGATTCTGGCCGTTCGCATCCAGATGACGGCGATGCCGCAGATGGTGGCGCTGCTCAACGGCTTCGGCGGCGGCGCCTCGGCGCTGGTGTCGGCCGCGGAGCTCCTGCGCTACGCGCGCGCCGAAGAGCTGCCCGGCGACGTGGTCTCGGTCGCGATCGCGCTCGGCGCGCTGATCGGGGCGCTCACCTTCAGCGGCAGCATCATCGCCTTCGCCAAGCTCCAGGAGCTGATGCGGGGCGCGCCGCTCACGTATCCGGGCCAGCAGGTGGTGAACGCGCTGCTGGGGCTTCTCACGGTGGGTCTGGCGGGGGCGGTGATCCTCGACCCGCTGGTGCTGGAGCCCTACTGGGGGCTCATGGGCCTGGCGCTGCTGATGGGCGTGCTGCTGGTCATCCCGATCGGCGGCGCGGACATGCCGGTCGTGATCTCGCTGCTGAACTCGTATTCCGGTCTCGCCGCGTGCGCGACGGGCTTCGTGCTCGGCAACAGCGGTCTCGTGATCAGCGGCTCGCTGGTCGGCGCCGCCGGCATGATCCTGACGAAGCTGATGTGCGACGCCATGAACCGCTCGCTCGGGAACGTGCTCTTCGGCGCGTTCGGCGCCGCGCCGACGGGTGCCGCCGCGGCCGCCGCGGGCGCGCAGAGGACCGTCAAGCGCTACACGCCCGAGGACGCGGCGGTGATCTTCGGCTCGGCCCGCTCCGTGATCGTCGTGCCGGGCTACGGCATGGCCGTAGCGCAGGCGCAGCACGCCATTCGCGAGCTCGGCGACGTGCTCGAGAAGCGGGGCACCGACGTGAAGTTCGCGGTCCACCCGGTGGCGGGGCGCATGCCCGGGCACATGAACGTGCTGCTGGCGGAGGCCAACGTCCCCTACGACAAGCTCGTCGAGATGGAGCACATCAATCCGCAATTCCCGCAGACGGACGTGGTGCTGGTGCTCGGCGCCAACGACGTCGTGAATCCGGCCGCCCGCAGCGACACCTCGAGTCCGATCTACGGCATGCCGATCCTGGACGTCGACCGCGCGGCCCAGGTGATGGTGATCAAGCGCAGCCTGAATCCGGGCTTCGCCGGCATCGACAATCCGCTCTTCTACAACGACAACACGATGATGGTGTTCGGGGACGCGAAGGGAACCGTCCTCAAGATCATCGAGTCGATGCGCGACGTCTGAGGCGCGCCGGCCCGCGGTCGAGCTCAGCGCGCGTCGGATCGCCCCTCGCCCTCGAGCTCGGCCTGGCGCCGCCGGAACTGTTCCAGCAGCTCGGGCGGTCCCGCGGCCATCCCCGTCTCGATCAGCGGATCGCGCCGGTTGTAGCGGCGCCGGGAGCCGTCGAACGCGACGTAGAGACCGCCCGCCTCGCGCACCAGCAGGTCGCCCGCGCAGACGTCCCACTCGTTCTTCGGCACGACCGAGACGTTCAGGTCCGCATCGCCGGTCGCGATGCAGGCGAGCTTCCAGGCGATCGAGCCGACCGGTCGGAGCTCGCGGAACCACCCCTGGTAGGGCTCGAACTGGCCGCGCGAGATCTCGGTGCGGCTCGCGATCACCCGCGCCTGCGCCAGCTCGCGGCAGGACGAGACGCGCACCGGCTTCCCGTCGCGGACGGTGCCGCCGCCGCGCGTGGCCCAGACGCGCACGTCCGCGGCCGGATTCAGGATCACGCCGACCACCGGCTCGCCGTCCTCGCACAGCGCGATCGAGACGGCGAATTCGGGAATCTGGCCCACGAACTCCTTGGTGCCGTCCATCGGGTCCACGATCCAGCAGCGGGATTTTTCCGTGCGATCCGCGTCGTGCACGGTCTCTTCGGACAGCAGGCCGTCCGCGGGAAACGCCGCGCGCAGGCGCGCGGCGATGGCGCGGTCCGATTCGAGATCGGCGACCGTGACCGGGTTGTCCTCCGACTTGTCCCAGTGCTTCGCGCGGCCGTAGTGGCGCAGCAGGATCGCGCCGGCCTCACGGGCCGCCGCCAGCGCGGTGTCGAGCTCGCGTTCGTAGGGCATGGCGCCCGAGTATACTCGGCGGCATGCAGACCACCGACCTCGAGCTCGGCTACCTCGCGCACCCCGAGACCGGAACGCATCCCGGCGTCGTGATGATTCCCGACGTCCGCGGTCTGTACGATCACTTCCGCGACCTCGCGCGGCGCCTCGCCAGCGAGGGCTTCGCAGTCCTGGCGGTCGACCTGTACCGCCGCACCGGTCCGCCCGAGATCCCCGATCCGGCCGCCGCGATGCGCTGGATTCGCGAGCTCTCCGATCCTCAGGTGCTGGCCGACGTGCAGGCGGGCGTCGATCGGCTCGCGGCCCACCCGGCGGTGGGCGGCAAGCCGATCGGCGTGACGGGCTTCTGCATGGGCGGCCAGTACGCGCTGCTGGCCGCCTGCGGCGGTCGCGGGCTTTCGGCCTGCGTTCCGTTCTACGGGATGCTGGCGTACGCGGAGGGTCTCGACCCCGCGAAGAAGCCGCGTTCGCCGCTCGACGCGGCGTCGGATCTCGTCTGCCCCGTGCTGGGACTCTACGGAGAGGAGGACGCGCTGATTCCGGTGGATCAGGTGCGCGAGTTCGAGACGCGCGCCCTCGCCACCGGACAGCCCTGCGAGATGCGCATCTACGCCGGCGCGGGACACGCGTTCCTGAACGAGACCCGCCCCGAGGCCTACCGCGCCGAGGCTGCGCGGGACGCGTGGGCGCGCATGGTGGCGTTCTTTCGCGAAACGCTCGGCGCGTCCCACACCTGAGCCGCGGCGCGCGCGGCTCAACCCCTGCGCTGCGCGGGCCGATACGGCCGCTCATGAACCCGCGTCTCTTGCCGCGCAAGAAGCTCGTGGCCTACGCGCATCGCGGCGCCTTCGCGCCCTGGTCG
>CP070734.1:1292137-1295987 GCA_020347605.1 Deltaproteobacteria bacterium
GCGCCACGCGGCCCGACGCGCGCGTATCGGCGGTGCTGCCGGCGGCCACGCTGCCGGTCACGTGGTCGAGCAGGCCGGTGTCTCCCCCGTAGTGGCCGAAGGCGCTGCCCGGGATCGCGTGGCGTTCGCGCTCGAACGATCCGTGGCGCGACACCTCGATCACCCCCTCCTCGAAGACGCCGCGGAGCTCCCCGGCACTGCCCGCGACGCGGATCGTGCGACGCTCGTGGGTCGCCAGCCCCTGAAGCGCGAACGACGCGGTCATGCCCCCGTCGAACTCGATCGCCACGACCTGATGATCCGGGACGTCGTTGTCGCAGTGATACACGCAGCGACCGTAGGGACCGGATTCGAGCGCGCGCTGCCGCGCCGCGCGAGCGGGGTCGAGCGACACGTCGCTCCACGGCCAGCTGCGCGCGATGTCGTCGTCGGGTCCCGCGTAGAAACGGACGGCGTCGTGCGGGCAGCGCTCCGCCGCCGGACAGCCATCCGTGCAGCGCGTCGGCGCGCCCGCCGGCGCCGCGTCCGATCGGAAGTGTCGCAGGCTGCCGAAGGACGACAGGCGCTCGGCCGGACGCCCCGCGAACCAGGCGAGCAGGTCGAGGTCGTGGCACGACTTGGCCAGCACGATCGGGGCGGCCACCGCGCGGCTTCTGAACTTGCCCCGGACGAACGAGTGGGCCATGTGCCAGTGCGCGATGTGTTCGCGCATGTCGATGTGCAGCAGCTCACCCAGTGCGCCGGTCGCCAGGATCTCGCGCACCTGGGTGTAGAAGGGCGTGAAGCGGAGCACGTGTCCGATCTGGAGGATCCGTCCGGCGCGGTCTGCGGCTTCGACGACGCGCACGCAGTCCTCCGCGCACAGCGCGATCGGCTTTTCGAGCAGCACGTGATAGCCGAGGTCGAGGGCGCGCAGGGCCGGCTCGACGTGCTGCGTGTCGCCGGTGGCGACGATCGCGAGCGGCGCGAGCCGGGGCGCCGCGAAGAGGTCTTCGTCGCTCGCGAAGCGGCGGTCGGCGGGGATCCCGTGCTCCTCGGACATGGCCGCGCGCCGCGCCTCGTGCGGCTCCGCCAGCGCGACGATGCGGAGCCGGGAGGGATGCTGGCGCGCGTAGCCACCGTAGGTGAATCGACCGCGGTTGCCCGCGCCGACCACGACGGCGTCGAGCACGCTCATGCGGCCTCTCGACGCCCGCCCTACTTCCGGGGCGTCAGGTCGAGGTCGGGCGGCGGCTCGGAGGGCACCTTCCAGCGGATGTGACCCACGTCCTTCTGCACGTGCCAGCTGTTGGCGGCTTCGACGATCTCGTCGTACGCGGCGAGGAAGGCGTCGAGATCCCGATTCGCGATCGGCGCCTCCAGGGTGGACCAGTTCTTGGCGAGGAATTCCTCGATGGCTTCCTCGTGCTTGGGGCGGGTGCAGGCGCACACCTCGAACAGCTTCTTGGTCTCCTTCCACTGCCAGCGCGCGTTGTCCCAGTTGCCCGCTCTGGCGGCGTAGTAGAGCTTCCAGGTGCGGTTGCCGATCTCGGGCATGATCCGGGCGAGCCCCGGCTGGAGCATCGCGATCTCGTCGATCGCCATGTCCTTCTTTCCGCTCCAGAAGACCATTCCGGAGACGATCTCCTTGACCTTTTCCTCGTCCATCTCCCGTTCTCCCCTGGACGCCCCGAGCGAGCCTGCGGGACCTCGGAAAACGCAATGTTTGCAGTTACTTGAGCCTGCGACCGCGAGCGAAAGAGTATAGCAGCTCGGCCTCCGTCCGGGCGCCGGCCCGGTGCGATTCGCGCTGCGCGGCGCGGGTATACTACGCGGCCCATGTCCCGCGCTGCAGTGAAACGTTCCCGCGCGTGAGGTCCGCCCTGCTCTGCGGACGCGAGCACGCGCGTCTGGGTGCGATCGATCTGGTCGCAGAGGGTCCGGCGGCCATCGCCATCTCGCTGGGCGGCGCGCCAAAGGTCTACCGGCATACCGATCCGAACGAGGATGCCGCGCTGTTCGCCGTCGGAGACGGCGGGATCCTGGCGGTGGTCGCCGACGGTCATTCCGGGTGCGAAGCCTCGGAGACGGCGATCCGATGCCTGCTCGAGCGCTTCGCGCCGGAGTGGACCGGTGCCGAGCCGCTGGATCCGGGGCGTTGGCCGGCGCGGGTGCTCGACGTGCTGTCGGACCTCGAAGCCGCGGTCATCGCGCGCACCGCGGATACGCCGAGGCGGGGATCGCGCACGACGCTCGCGCTGGCCGTGGTGCGACCCGGGCAGGCGCGGGCCTTCGTCGCCTCGATCGGCGACAGCCACGTGTTCCGGGTGGGGGCGGCGGGCGTCGACGATCTGGTGCTGAAGGGACAGCGCTGCGACCCGCGCTTCTTTCTGGGCCGCGAGTGCAGCACGCGCGAGGAGCTCGGGGGAGCCGCGATCGCGGAGGTCGCGGATCTCGCGCGCGTGCAGGCCCTGGTGCTGGCGACGGACGGCCTGAGCGAGCGGCGCGTCGGCGTCGAGGATCCGGAAGAGGCCGTGCGCCGGGCCGTCGAATCCGCGCGCGCGGGAGACGCCGAGCTGCGCCCCGTCGAGGCGGCGCGCAACACCGCACAGGCGGCCCTGGACGCCCAGCGATCCAACCGGTCGGGCGACAACGTGGCCGTCGCCGTGGTCTGGACGGAAACCGAACCGCGCGCCTAGCGGGCGCGCAGCAGCTGCACCACCCGTTCTGCGATCGCCGGCGCCGCGGTCAGACCCGGGGATTCGATCCCGATCAGGTTCACGAGTCCCGGCAGGCCCGCCGCCGACTCCTCGGCGATCACGAAGTCGCGGAAGCGTTCCTGCGGAGTCGCCAGCCTGGGGCGGACCCCGGCGAAGTCCGGCGCGAGCCAGCGCGCGTCGAGCTCCGGCAGGTAGCGCTGCACCGCGGCCGCAAAGCGCGGCGCCTTGGCCGGGTCCACGTCGTAGCGGACGCGGTCGACGTACTCGGCGTCGGGCCCGAAGCGCACCCGCCCGGCCAGATCGACGGTGGCGTGGATCCCCAGACCCGGGCCGCTCGGAACGGGGTACACCAGGCCCGCGACGCGCACGGGCGCGCCGGGCGCGAGCGAGAAGTAGTCGCCCTTGCACAGGTGCAGGCGGTAGCCGCGGCCGTCGACGTCGATTCCGGCGAGCGCCGCGAGCCGGTCGCTCTCCAGACCGCCGGCGTTCACGACGGCGGTGCAGGTGAGCGACTCGAGGGCGTCCTCGGGGCTGCGCGCGCGCACCGCGAAGCCGCCGCCGCCGAACTCGATGGCCACGACGCGCCGGCGGTAGGCGAACAGCGCGCCCGCGGCCTCCGCCTCGGCGGCGTAGGAAAGGCACAGCGCGTGCGCGTCCACGATCCCGCTGGCCGGCGAGAACAGCGCGGCCCGCGCGCGAACGCACGGCTCGCGCCGCCGCACCGCGTCCGCGTCGATCAGCTCGAGACCCGGAGCCCCGTTGTCCGTACCGCGCGCGCGAAGGCTCTCGAGCTCCGCGACTTCGTCTTCGCGGGTCGCCACGATCAGCTTGCCGGTTCTGCGGTGGGAAATCCCGAGCCGCTCGCAGCGCGCGTAGAGCGCCTCGCGCCCCGCGACGCACAGCGCGGCCTTGAGCGAGCCGGGCGGATAGTAGATCCCGGCATGCACCACCTCGCTGCTGCGCGCGGTGGTCTCCTGCGCGAGTGCGGCGTTTCGCTCCACGGTCACGACCGAGCGGCCGTCGCGCGCCAGTGCGGCCGCACAGGCGAGCCCGACGACCCCCGCTCCGATCACCACGACGTCGGTCTCGGGGCTCATGCGCCCGGCGCGGAGCTCGGATCGGGCGGCGGGTCGTCGCCTGGGCGCGCGGGC
>CP070734.1:1296087-1299907 GCA_020347605.1 Deltaproteobacteria bacterium
GCATGAAGAAGCGGGCCGCGATCGCGCGCGCGATGCACAGCCGCTGCTGCTGTCCCCCCGAGAGGCTCGTGCCCGGCTCGGACAGCCGATCGCGGACCTCCTCGAGCAGGCCGGCCCGCTCGAGGCTCGTCATCACGATCTCGTCCAGTTCGGCGCGGCTCTCGGCGAGGCCGTGGATCCGCGGACCGTAGGCGACGTTGTCGTAGACGGACTTCGGGAACGGGTTCGGCTTCTGGAAGACCATCCCCACCTGCGCCCGGAGCTTCACGACGTCGACGCGATCGTCGTTGATCTCGCTTCCGTCGAGCGCGATGCTGCCCTCGACGCGGCAGCCTTCGATGATGTCGTTCATCCGGTTGACGCAGCGCAGGAAGGTGGACTTGCCGCAGCCGGAGGGACCGATCAGCGCGGTGACCCGGTTCGCCGGGATGTCGAGGTTCACCTCCGTGAGGGCCTGCTTGTCGCCGTAGAAGACCGACAGGTCCCGCACCGCGACCTTGACCCGAGCCGACGCGGAGACCGTGGCGGCGAACGAGACGTTCGCGCTCACGACCAGCGCCTCTCGAAGCGGCTCCGAACGATCACGGCAGCCAGATTCATGAGGACCAGGAAGGCGAGCAGCACCAGCGTCGCGGCGGCGGTCTTCTCGACGAACCCGCGCTCCGGACTGTCGGCCCACAGGAAGACCTGCACCGGCAGGACCGTCGCGGGAGACGTGAGACCCTCGGGAATGTCCACGATGAAGGCCACCATGCCGATCATCAGCAGCGGCGCGGTCTCGCCGAGCGCGCGCGACATGCCGATGATCGTGCCGGTGAGGATACCGGGCAGCGCCAGGGGCAGCACGTGGTGCATCACCACCTGCGTGGGAGATGCCCCGATGCCCAGCGCCGCCTCGCGGATCGACGGCGGCACGGACGCGATCGCGGCGCGGCCGGCGATGATCAGCGTCGGCAGCGTCATGAGTGCCAGGACCATGCCCCCCACCAGCGGCGCCGAGCGCGGCAGGGACCAGGCGTTGAGAAAGATCGCGAGGCCCAGCAGGCCGAACACGATCGAGGGCACCGCCGCCAGGTTGTTGATGTTGACCTCGATGAGATCCGTGAACCGGTTGCGCGGCGCGAACTCCTCCAGGTAGATCGCGCTGGCGACGCCGATCGGAAAGCAGAGCGCGAGCGTCACGAGCAGCGTCAGGGCGGAACCGACGACCGCGCCCCAGACGCCGGCGAGCTCGGGCTCGCGGCTGTCGCCGGAGGTCAGGAAGCGGGTGTTCAGGACGGACGCGACCCGGCCCTGGCTCGCGAGCGCGTCGAGCCAGTCGATCTGCGCGTCGCGCAGCCGGCGCTCGAGCTCCGGCCCGCCGCGCTGGATCTCGCCCTTGAAGAAGAGATCGGCATCGTCGGACAGCGGCAGCGACACGGCCCGCCGCGACCCCACCAGGGACGGGTTCGCGAGCACCCGTTCGCGCAGCTCGAACGCGGCGCCCGAGCTCACCAGCGCATGCAGCTGTCGGCGCTCGCGACGTTCGGTGACCTCCGGAAACAGCTCGGCGAGGCTGCGCTTCACGAGCGCCGCGTAGTCGGCGCGGCCGAGCGCGCGCGCCTCCCGCGTTCCCTCGGGATCCAGGAGCTCCGGATCGAAATGGACGTCGAGCGTCACGACGTGCTGCGTGAAGGCGCCGTAGCCGCGGCTCACCAGGCTCAGCAGGAGAACGGCCAGGCCGGTGAGCGCCGTGGCGATCGCGACGGCGCCGTAGATCCTGAAGCGACGCTCCGCCGCGTAGCGGCGGCGCAGGCGTCGCTCCGCGGTGTCGGACCGCCGTCGCGACGCCGCGAAGGTCTCGAGCGTGGCGTCACTCATATTGCTCCCGGTAGCGCCGCACCACCGATAGCGCGATCACGTTGAGTCCGAGCGTGGCGACGAACAGCGCCAGCCCCAGCGCGAAGGCCGCCAGCGTCTTCGCGCTGTCGAACTCCTGGTCGCCGACCAGCAGGGTCACGATCTGCACGGTGACGGTCGTGACCGCCTCGAAGGGGTTCGCGGTGAGGTTGGCCGCCAGGCCCGCGGCCATCACGACGATCATCGTCTCGCCGATCGCGCGCGAGACCGCGAGCAGCACCGCGCCGACGATCCCCGGCAGCGCCGCCGGCAGCACGACGCGGCGGATCGTCTCGGACGGAGTGGCCCCGAGACCGAGTGAACCCTCCCGAAGCGACTGGGGAACGGCGCGGATCACGTCGTCCGAGAGCGAGGAGACGAACGGGATGATCATGAGACCCATCACGACGCCGGCCGCCAGCGCGCTCTCGGAGGCCACGTCGAGCCCCAACCGCTCGGCGAAGACGCGCACCCACGGGCCCACCGTGAGCGCCGCGAAGAACCCGTAGACCACCGTCGGAATGCCCGCGAGGATCTCGAGCAGCGGCTTCACGACCGAGCGCGTCCGAAGCCCGGCGTAGTCCGACAGGTAGATGGCCGACAGGAGCCCGACCGGCACCGCCACGAGCATGGCGATGCCCGTGATGAGCAGCGTGCCCGCGAAGACGGGGACCGCGCCGAAGGAGCCGGACGAGCCGACCTGGTCCGCGCGGATGGCCGTCTGCGGACTCCAGCGCAGCCCGAACAGGAATTCGGTGAAGGGAACCAGCTGGAAGAAGCGCAGCGCCTCGAAGATCAGGGAGAGGACGATTCCGGCGGTCGTCAGTACGGAGACGATCGCGCACAGCAGCAGCAGCGCGCCCAGCGCGCGCTCGATCATGGGGCGCGCGCGCAGGCCGACGTGGATCCGGCTTCGCGCCCAGGCGAGTCCGCCGGTCGCGAGTGCCAGGGCGGAGACGAACTCGAACGAGGCGACGGTTCGCCGACCCGAGACGAAGAAGACGAGCAGCAGGGCGGCCGCCGGTAGCAGCGCCGCGAGCGCCACGAAGGTCCCGTGGTAGCTCGGGCGCGAGTGCAGCCGCCCCGCCGCGCCGCTCGCGAGGGCCAGCGCCCGGCGCCGGCCGAGCGCGAAGCCCACGGCGGTGAGCGCGGCGAGCGTCGCGGTCAGGATCCAATGCATCGGGGTTCGCACCTGCCGGCCCGGGCACGGGGCAGCGTGCTGCCCGCGACCCGGCGCCGCTCCGTCACAGACCGAGCCGGGTCAGCTTCTCGCCGCTCTCGCGAACGACGGCGCGCTCGGCCGCCGGCAGCGGGATCAGGCCCTTGTCCGCCAGGTAGCCTTCGGAGCCCGCCGCCCGCTCGCTCGTGAACTCGGCGATGTACGCCTCGATGCCCGGCACCCGACCCACGTGCGCCTTCTTCACGTAGAAGTAGAGCGAGCGCGACACCCCGTACTCCCCGCTGGAGATGTTCTCGAAGGTCGGCTCGACGCCGTCGATCCGGCTCCCCCGGACGCGGTCGATGTTCTGGTCCAGGAACGAGAAGCCGAAGATGCCGAGCGCGTCGGGATTGGCCTCGAGCTTCTGCACGATCAGGTTGTCGTTCTCCCCGGCTTCGATGTAGGCGCCGTCCTCGCGGATCGAGTGGGCGACCTGCTTGAAGGCGTCCTTGTCGAGCTCGGCGAGCGCCGGAATCGCCGTTGCGCCGCCTTCCATGGCCAGCTCCACGAAGGCATCTCGCGTGCCCGAGGTGGGCGGCGGCCCGAAGACCTCGATCTTCACCGCCGGCAGCGACGCATCGATGTCGCTCCACGTCTCGTACGGGTTGTCCACGAGCTTGCCCTGGAACGGAACCTGCTGGGCCAGCGCGCGGAAGACCTGTTCCTTGGTGAGCGACAGACTCGGGGCCTTCCGCGCGTTCGCGATCACGATGCCGTCGTAGC
>CP070734.1:1300007-1303819 GCA_020347605.1 Deltaproteobacteria bacterium
CCCCTGCGCGTGGTGGCTGCTGCCGGCCTGGCTCGGCGAGGGCCCGAGCGACGACCCCTGGGCGTTCGTCGCCTCCCGGGTCGCCGACCGCAGCGCGGAAGACGTCGTCGAGCGGGCCCGGCTGCTCGGACTCGCCGCCGCCGTCGCGGTCGAGCCCGACCCGGTGCCGGCGCCGTGGCAGCGCGACGGAGCGCGCGGCGCTCCCCAGGCGGAGCGGGCGCGCGCGCGACCCCTCGTGATCGACCTCTCGGCGCTCTGGGCCGGACCCCTCTGCGCGCACCTCCTCGGGCTGGCCGGGGCCCGGGTCGTGAAGGTCGAGAGCACGCGGCGACCCGACGGGGCGCGCTTCGGGCCCACGCCCTTCTACGACCTGCTCAACGCCGGGAAGCAGAGCGTCGCGCTCGACTTCGGCACGCCCGAGGGGCGCGAGCGACTGCGGCACCTGGTCGAGTGCGCCGACATCGTCGTCGAGAGCGCCCGGCCGCGGGCGCTCCTCCAGCTCGGCCTGGACGCGGCGAGCCTGGTCGAGGCCCTGCCGGGCCTGACCTGGGTGAGCATTACGGGCTACGGCCGCAGCGGTCCCGGCGCGAACTGGGTCGCGTTCGGAGACGACGCCGGCGTGGCCGCCGGCCTGGCCACGGCGACGGGTCGGGCCGCGGGGACGCCCCTCTTCTGCGGCGACGCGATCGCCGACCCGCTCACCGGACTGCACGCCGCGCTGGCCGCCCTCGCCTCCTGGTCGCAGGGCGGCGGCCAACTCGTCGAGCTCGCGCTGCGCGACGTCGTCGCGCACGCCCTGGCCTTCGCGCAGCCTGCAGAGGTGGCCGGCGTGCGCGGAGGGCGGGACGCGTGGGAGGTCGTCGTCGGAACGCGGCGCGAGCGGGTCGCACCCCCCCGGAGTCGATCCCCGCGGGAGCGCGCCCGCCCGCTCGGCGCCGACACCGACGCCGTGCTCCGGGAGCTCGGCATCTCGTGCTGATCGCGCGGGCCGAGATCGAAGGGGTGGCCCCGCTCGACGTGCGCGTCGCGGGCGACGCCGTCGTCGAGATCGGAGCCGGGATCGAGCCCGTCGGGGGGGAGACCGTGCTCGACGCGGCGGGGGGCGCCTTGATCCCCGGTCTCCACGACCATCACCTGCACCTCTTCGCCCTGGCGAGGGCGGCCTCGTCGGTGCGGTGCGGGCCCCCCGAGGTGCGGAGTCCCGACGGCCTGGCCCGTGCGCTCGCGGCGCCCCCGACGTCCGGAACGCCGCGCGCGTCCGGAGACTGGATCCGGGGCGTCGGCTACCACGAGTCGGTCGCGGGAGAGCTCGACCGCGCGCGGCTGGATGCGCTCGTCCCGGATCGCCCCGTGCGCATCCAGCAGCGCAGCGGCGCCCTCTGGGTGCTGAACTCGTGCGCCATCGCGCGCCTCGGTCTCGACGCCGGCGCAGACGCGCCCGGTGTCGAGCGCGATGCGGTCGGGCGTGCGACGGGGCGGCTCCTCGGGCTCGATGCCTGGCTGCGCGAGCGAATCCGGGAGCCGATGCCGAGCCTGCGCGACGTCGGCCGGCGCCTGGCCCGCTTCGGGGTTACTGGGGTGACCGACGCCACAGTCCACAACGGGCGGACCGAGCTCGGGGCGTTCGTCGCGGCCGCCGAGCGCGGCGACCTGCCGCAGCGCCTGCTCGTGATGGGAGCGCGCGAGCTTCCAGTCCCCCGACACGCCTCGGTCGAGCGCGGGGCGCTGAAGCTCGTGCTCTCCGAGCGCGAGCTTCCCGACCTCGATGCGCTCCGCGGTCGGATCGAGCTCGCCCACGCCGAGGGCCGCGCCGTAGCCGTTCACTGTGTGACGCGGGTCGAGCTGGTCCTGGCGGCCTCGGCCCTCGCCGCCGCGGGCGCTCGGCCCGGCGATCGGATCGAGCACGCGGCGGTCGCACCTCCCGATGCGGTGCGGCTGCTGGCGGCGCTGCCCGTGACCGTCGTGACCCAGCCCCACTTCATCCGCGAGCGGGGCGACGCCTACGCGATCGACGTCGACGAGGGGGACCGGCCCTGGCTCTACCGCGGCCGGGGCTTTCTTCGCGCGGGGCTCCGGCTCGGCGCCGGGACCGACGCGCCCTTCGGCGACCCCGATCCCTGGCTCGCCATGCGGGCGGCGTGTGAGCGGCGCACCGCCTCCGGTCTCGTGCTCGGTCCGGACGAGCGCCTGACACCCGAGCGGGCGCTCGCGCTCTTCTCGACGCCGCCGCACGCGCCCGGCGGCGTGCCGCGGCGGATCGAGGTCGGGGCGCGCGCCGACCTCTGCCTGCTCGACCGCCCGTGGTCGCGCGCCCGCCTCGAGCTGTCGAGCGAGCTCGTCGCCGCCACGGTGGCCGGAGGTGCGCTGATCTGGGTGCGCGAGACCGCCCGGACGCGGACCGCGTCGGTCAGCGCGTGAGGACGCCGGGAAGCGGGCGTCGGAGTCAACCCTCCGGAAAGCTCTGCGCCGCCTCCTCGCAGGACCTGGCCAGGATGTCGACGATCTCGTCCACCTCGGCGCGTGTCGTGCAGAGCGGGGGCGCCAGGGCCGTGCACTCCCACAGGGCCCGGACGATGAGCCCCTGCTCCCAGGCCCGACTCGCGATGGCGGCGGGGAACGACATCGGCCGGCCACCGACCGGATCGCGGGAGCCGGGCCGCACCCACTCGACGGCCGCGAGCAGCCCGATGCCCCGGATCTCGCCGGCGAACGGATGGGCTCCGAGCCTCTCGCGCAGCTGCTCGAGCAGATAGGCGCCCACGCTCGCGCTGTTTTCCACCAGCCCTTCGCGCTCCAGGATGTCCAGGTTGGCGTGCGCCGCCGCGCAGGCTGCCGGGTGGTTGTTGTACGTGAGCCCCCCCATGAACGGCAGCCCCTTCGGCGCCTGGTCCCGCAGGGTCTCGTACACGCGGCGCGAGAGGCCGACGCCGCCGAGCGGCAGGTAGCCGCTCGTGATGCCCTTCGCGAAGCTCACCAGGTCGGGCCGGATGTCCCAGTGCTCCATGCCGAACCACCGGCCCGTCCGCCCGAAGCCGGTGATCACCTCGTCGAGGATGAGCAGCACGTCGTGCGCGCGGCAGATCTCCTGCAGCCGCGCGAAGTAGTCGGGTTGCGGCGGGATCACGCCGCCCGTGCCGAGCACCGGCTCGGCGATCACGGCCGCCACCGTGTCCGGCCCTTCGCGCTCGATCACCCGCTCCACGTCGTCCGCACAGGCCAGCCCGCACGAGGGGTAGCTCTTGTCGAGCTCGCAACGGAAGCAGTACGGCGTCGCGGTCTGCACGTGCAGCGGATCCGGCTCTTCGAAGATGTGGTAGGCGCCGAGCCGCGTGGCGCTGCCGGCCGCGCGCGTGATGCCGTGGTAGGAGGAGCTGCGCGACAGGATCTTGCGGCGGCCCGGGTTCCCCTTCACGGCGTGGTACAGGCGCGCCAGCCGGAAGTTCGTCTCGTTGGCGTCGGATCCGCCGCTGGTGAACAGAAAGTGGTCGATCTGGCGGTCGGCGGGGAAGAGACGCGTGAGCCGCTCGGCGAGCCGGATCGGCGGCTCGCTCGAGAAGTCCCAGAAGGCGGGGTAGTAGGCGACGCGGCGCATCTGCTCGGCCACCGCGTCGGCGATCTCGGTGCGGCCGTGGCCGACGTTGATGTTGAAGAGCCCCGACAGGCCGTCGATCGCGCTGTGCCCATCCGCGGTCTCGACGCGGATGCCCTTGCCGCCGCGCACGATTCGCGGCCCTTTTCGCTCGTGGGTGCGGAACTCGGTGATGGGGTGGATCAGGTGTGCGCGGTCCAGCGCCTCGAGCGTCTCCATCGTC
>CP070734.1:1303919-1307723 GCA_020347605.1 Deltaproteobacteria bacterium
GGCCCGCCGCGCCGCGCGCGTCGGCGTAGACGACGTTGATCACCGGCTCCTGGTGCAGGGCGAGCGCCTTCCGGAGCTCCTCCGCGTCCTGCGCGTACGAGGCCCTGAGGAGCCCGCGGATCCCGTCCGCGTTGCGGGCACCCGTCCAGGCCAGCGCCAGAGGCTCGCGCTCGTTCGGAAGCAACGAGTTGAGGAGCGGCCCATGGCGCGTCTCGCGAACGACGAGCAGCTCGTCCGCATCGCCTCGCACGCGGATGCGTTCGTCGCGCGCCTCGACCTCGCGCCAGCCGGTGCCCACGTGGTATTGGGACGGGTCGCGGGGGTCGAGCGTCTCGACGAACAGGTCGCAGACCACGGCGCCGGCGTGGGTCGCGGCCCACGCTACGTGGTGATTCTGACCGATCCATACCACGGGGACTCCCGGGATCGTGGCACCGGCGATGTCGACCCGATCCCCGGTCCAGTGCGCCTCGTAGAAGAACGCCGGAGCCGTGGCCTCCAGGTGCGCATCCGCCGCCAGCAGCGGCTTTTCGCGCACACCCAGCTTGGATCCGACGACCCAGGCGCTGCTTCCGGCACTACGGCCTGCGACGCCCAGCGCGCGCTGCAGCTCGTCCCGGAAGGCGCGGCGCGGCGGCTGCGCCGGCGGGCGGCGGGATGCCGTCGGAATGGGACCCGGCGCTAGCGCGTCCGGCCCGCGGAAGAAGGGTCGGGCACCGAAGCCCCCGAGGCGCTCGATCAGGTCGGAGAGCACCAGGCTCGCCTCGAGGCTGCTGCCGAGCGCCCATGCGTAGAGCTTCACGATCGCGACGGAGTCGCTCGGCTGCCAGGGTTCGATGGCCGCGTTGAGACGGCGCAGCTCGAGCGGCGCCGCCGCCGCACCCGCGCGGATCCGCTCGAGATAGGCGTTGACGCCGTCGGCGTAGGCGCTGAGTGCCCCGCGCGTCTCGGCATCCAGGTTCTCCGCCTGCCGCGTCGCGTGACGCGCGATGCCGATCGTGCGCGCGAGCCGGTCGCTGGGCAGTGCCGACCGCCCCACGAGCTCTGCGGCGCGCCCCTGGGCGCTGTGACGCAGCCACACCATCTGCGCGAGCCGATCCTGGGCGTGTGCGAAGCCGAGCCCGCGGAGCGCGTCCGCGTCGCTGCTGCCGCGCACGTGCGGAACGCCGTGCGCATCGCGGAGAATCACGACCCGGGCCGACAGCCCCTTCACCGCGATCCGCCCGTCGACGCGCGGATGGGCCGCGAGCGCCGCACGCCGCTCCCACTGCGCCACGAGACCCAGCCAGATCCCGAGCGACAGCGAGCCCAGCAGGATCAGGCCCGTCACCAGCCGGCTGACGCCGCCCGGCTTCATGCGAGCCCCCCGCAGCATGCCGTCCACCGCTCCGCCACTTCGCCCTCCCCCCTTTGCATCGACCGAACCGCCCTCCAAACAAGCGAATTTCGAGCGCCCGTGCACTTCGTCCGCTTGGCGCGCATCCGAGGCGGGGGTACATTGGCGCCTCCCCGCTTCCCGCACGGAAGTCACCCGACGAAGGAGTCACGCTTGGCGGTTCGTGTAGCGATCAACGGCTTCGGCCGCATCGGGCGGTGCGTGCTGCGCGCGGCGCGCGGCCGCGAACTCGAGGTCGTTGCGATCAACGATCTACCCGACGCAAAGACGCTCGCCCACCTGTTCAAGTACGACTCGGTCCACGGCACCTATCCCGGCCCGGTCGAGGCCGAGGCGGACGCCTTGATCGTGGACGGCCGACGCATCCCCTATACCTCGGAGCGCGACCCCGCCAAGCTTCCCTGGAAGGACCGCGACGTCCAGATCGTGGTCGAAGCCAGCGGCGTGTTCCAGGACCGCGCGAGCGCATCGAAGCACCTCGAGGCCGGCGCCGAGCGCGTCATCATCACGGCGCCCTCGCCCGACCCGGATGTGACGATCGCGCTCGGCGTGAACGCCGACGTCTACGATCCAGACCGGCACAGAATCGTGTCGAACGCGTCGTGCACGACCAACTGTCTCGCCCCCGTCGCCAAGGTGCTCCACGACGCGTTCGGTGTCGAGCACGGTTGGATGACCACGGTGCACGCCTACACCAACGACCAGGTGATCCTCGACCGGCCCCACAAGGACCTGCGCCGCGCCCGCGCGGGAGCGCTCTCGATGATTCCCACCACGACCGGCGCGGCGCGCGCCGTGGGCCTGGTGCTCCCCGAGCTCAAGGGCAAGCTCGACGGCTTCGCGCTGCGCGTCCCCACACCCGACGTGTCGGCCGTCGACCTGTCGGTGCGCCTGCGCAGCGACGCCGACGCGAACGCCATCAACGAGGCGATGCGGCAGGCGGCCGCCGGGGCCATGCAGGGCATCCTGGAGGTCTGCGAGGGGCCGCTCGTCTCGATGGACTTCGTCGGCAACCCGCACTCGTCCATCCTCGACGCGTCGATCACCAAGGTGATGGACGACCGCTTCGCCAAGGTGCTCGCCTGGTACGACAACGAGATGGGCTACTCGCACCGGGTGATCGACCTCGCCCGGATGCTGGGAGGCTGAGCGCAGCGTGGCGGTGCAGGACCTCGACCGACTGCTCCGCGATGCGGGTGGCGTCCAGGGGCAGCGCGTCTTCGTACGCGCCGACCTCAACGCTCCCATCCGCGACGGTGCCGTGAGCGACGACACCCGACTGCGGGCCTCCCTGCCCACGGTCCGCCGGCTCCGCGACGCGGGCGCTCGCGTGGTGCTCGCCTCGCACCTCGGACGCCCCAAGGGCCAGCGCAAGCCCGAATTCTCCCTGCGGCCGGTGGCCGAGCGACTCGCCGAGCTGCTCGGAGCGCCCGTCGGCTTCGCCGACGACTGCGTCGGCGCGGGGGCCGAGCGCGCCGCCGCGAGCCTGTCGGATGGAGACGTGCTGCTGCTCGAGAACCTGCGCTTCCATCCCGGCGAGGAGGCGAACGATCCGGACTTCGCGCGCGCGCTCGCCCGCGTGGCGGACGTCTACGTCAACGACGCCTTCGGCACGGCGCACCGCGCGCACGCGTCCACGGTGGGCATCGTCGCGTGCGCGCGGAGGGCGGTCGCGGGCGATCTGCTGCGCTCGGAGCTGGCGCACCTCTCCGTCGTCCTCGACCCCAAGCGCCCGCTGCTCTGCCTGCTGGGGGGCGCCAAGGTCTCCGACAAGCTGGCGGTGCTCGAGGCCCTCGCCGCCCGCGCCGACGCGCTCGCGATCGGTGGCGCGATGGCGTACACGTTCTTGCGGGCACAGGGGGAGCCCACCGGCGCCTCGCGGGTGGAGGCGGACCGGGTCGAGGACGCGCGCCGCGTGCTCGCGCTCACGCAATCCTCGAAGCTGCGCATCCTGCTGCCGAAGGACCACGTGGTGGCAGAGCGCGCCGAGGCGGGCGCCCCGACGCGCGTGGTGGAGCGGATCCCGGACGGCTGGGTGGGCGTCGACATCGGCCCCGAGACCGCCGCAGCCTACGCCCACGCGGCGCGCGAGGCGGGAACCGTCTTCTGGAACGGACCGATGGGAATCTTCGAGATCGAGGCATTCGCCCACGGGACCGAGGCGATGGCGCGCGCCCTCGCGGACGCGCCGGGCGTATCCGTGGTGGGCGGCGGCGACTCGATCGCCGCGGTCAACCGGCTGGGCCTCGGGGACCACATCACGCACCTCTCGACGGGCGGCGGCGCCTCGCTCGAGTACGTGCAGGGCCGGGTCCTCCCCGGCGTGGCGGCGCTGGAGCAGCCGGCGTGAGGCGACCCATCCTCGCCGCCAACTGGAAGATGCACAAGAGCATCGGCGAGGCCCTCGA
>CP070734.1:1307823-1311612 GCA_020347605.1 Deltaproteobacteria bacterium
GAGGATGTCGGCGAAGCGGAGGAGACCGGGTCCGCGGAGCCGGCGGAGGCGACCGGAGCCGCCGAAGCCGCGGCGCCGGCCGAGAGCAGCGCGGAAGCGGAAGCGGATCGAGAGGTTTCGAGCTGAGGGGCCGGCGGGTGGCTGCCTAGGCGGAGAGTCGATGGCGAAGATGCGCGCATACAAGCTCGCGGAAGAGCTGGGGATCGAGCGGAACGAGCTCGTGGAGAAGGCGGCCGGGCTCGGCATCGAGCTGAAGAGCGCCATGGCCTCGCTCGACGAAGAATCCGTCGCCCTGATCCGCGAAAAGCTCGGCACGGGCCGCAAGCAACAGGTCGTCGAGGAGCGCGTCGAGCGCAAGGGAGGCGGTGCCGTCATCCGGCGCCGCCGGCGCGCCGCGCCCCCGCCGCCCCCGGAGCCGGAGGTCGTCGCCCCGCCCGAGGCCGCGGAGGAGGAGGCGGAGGCCCCGGCCGAGCCGGCGCCGCCGACCGAGGCTCTGCCCGCGGAAGAAGCCCCGCCGACCGTCGAGGTGGTCCCGCCGATCGCGGCCGAGGCGCCGGCCGCCGAGCTTGCCCCGGAGCCGGCAGCGGCGCGGCCGCGCGTGGCGGCGGAGCCGGGTCGCGGCCGCGCGGGAGAGCTTCGCGCCCCCGCGGGTCCGGGCAAGGGCCGCGGACGCGAGCGCAAGCGCGTCCGCGAGGTCGTGAACCTGCGCGAGCAGGATCAGCTCGTGCGCCAGGCCGGTCGTGTCGTGGTGCGCCGTTCGGTGGCGATGGACTCGCGCGGCCTCGCGTCGCCGAGGCGCAAGCGGCGCGACGCCGCACCGCCGCGCCGCCCGGCCGTGGCCAAGCCGAAGGAGCCGCAGAAGCGCTCGATCCGGGTGGACGGCGCGGTGAGCGTTGCGGAGCTCGCGAGGCTGCTGGGCGCCAAGGCGCCCGAGGTCCAGGGCAAGCTCATGGCGCTCGGCACCATGGCTTCCATCAACCAGACGATCGACGTCGAGACGGCCACGAAGCTCGCGGAGACCTACGGCTTCGAGGTGCAGGACGTCGGCTTCCGCGAGGAGGAGTATCTCGAGGCGGCCCCGGAAGGCGGCGGCGCGCTCGAGCCGAGGCCCCCGATCGTCACGGTGATGGGACATGTCGACCACGGCAAGACATCGCTGCTCGACGCGATCCGAAAGGCAAACGTGGTGGCCGGTGAGGCGGGCGGCATCACGCAGCACATCGGCGCGTATCAGGTCGAGGTCGGCGGCGACCGCATCACCTTCATCGACACGCCCGGCCACGCGGCCTTCACCGCGATGCGGGCGCGCGGCGCGAACGTCACCGATCTCGTGGTGCTGATCGTGGCCGCGGACGACGGCATCATGCCCCAGACGGTCGAGGCGATCGATCACGCGAAGGCCGCGGGCGTTCCCATCCTCGTCGCCGTGAACAAGATCGACCTGCCCGACGCCAACTCGCGCACGATCCGGCAGCGACTCATGGAGCACGGGCTCGTCACCGAGGACTTCGGCGGCGACACGATCTGCGTCGACGTGTCGGCCACCAAGGGAACGGGCATCGAACAGCTCCTCGAGATGGTCAAGCTCCAGGCCGAGGTGCTCGAGCTGCGGGCCGATCCGGCCATGCGCGCGTCGGGCGTCGTGCTCGAAGCCGAGCTCGACAAGGGCCGCGGTCCCGTCGCCACGGTGCTCGTCAAGGAAGGGACGCTGCGGCGCGGCGACGTCGTGGTGCTCGGGACGGCGATGGGCAAGATCCGCGCCATGCAGGACGAGCGCGGTCGGGCCGTCAAGGAGGCGGGCCCCTCGGTCCCGGTGCAGGTGTTGGGTCTCCAATCGACGCCCAGCGCGGGGGATCTGTTCCACGTCGTCGAGAGCGAGCGCGTGGCCAAGGAGATCACGGCGCACCGCTCGGACCAGCAGCGCGACGCCACCGCGTCGCCCCGCCCGAAGGTCTCGCTCGAGGACCTCTTCGCGCAGGGCGAAGAGGGGGGCGCCAAGGAGCTGGCGATCGTCCTCAAGGCGGACGTGCAGGGCTCCGTGGAGGCGATCCGGGATGCGCTCGAGAAGCTCTCCACCGAGAAGGTGAGCGTAGAGGTCGTGCACGCCGGTGTCGGCGCGGTCAACGAGAGCGACGTGATGCTGGCGCGCGCGAGCAACGCCATCGTGATCGGCTTCCACGTGCGACCGGATGCCGCGGCGCGGCGCGCCGCCGAGGGCCAGGGCGTGGACGTGCGCCACTACCGCATCATCTACGAGGCCACCGACGACATCAAGGCGGCGATGGCCGGACTCCTGCCGCCGGTGGTCGAGGAGAAGGTGCTCGGACAGGCCGAGGTCCGCAGGGTCTTCGTGGTTCCGCGCGTCGGGACGGTCGCGGGCTGCTACGTGACGGAGGGCGTCGTCCGGCGCAACGCGCAGTGTCGGCTTCTGCGGGACGGGGCCCAGGTCTACTCGGGTCGCGTCGGCTCGCTCAAGCGCTTCAAGGACGACGCGCGCGAGGTCCAGAAGGATTTCGAATGCGGCATCGGCATCGACGGCTACAACGACGTCAAGATCGGTGACGTGATCGAGGTCTTCGCGGTCGAGGAAACCCCGGCCAGCCTGTGACATGGTCGTCGGCGCTGCGCTCGTCGAGCTCTACGTACACGGGTCGAGGTCCCTCAAGGAGAAGCGGGGCGTCGTCCGCTCCGTGACGCGCCGCGTGCGCAATCGCTTCAACCTGTCGGTGGCGGAGGTCGGTGGCCAGGACACCTGGCAACGAGCGCAGCTGGGCTTGACCGCCGCGGGCAACGATGCCCGCACCGTGCGGGCGACCCTGGACCGGGCGATCGAGTTCATCGAGCGGCTTCACCTGGCGGAGGTGCTCGATTCGGACGTGGAGCTCTTGACACTGGACCACCGCCCTTCGCTGGACGACGCGGATGATCCGGGGGAATGATCGTGTCGCGACGCACCGAGCGGATCGGCGAGCAGCTTCGCGCCGAGATCGCGCGCATCCTGCGCGAGGAAGCGGCGGATCCGCGCATCCGCCTCGTGACGCTGACGCGCGTCGACGTGTCGCCCGATCTGGCGCGCGCCGACGTCCTGTGGAGCACGATGGATAGCGCCGACCCCGCGATTCACGAGAGCGTCGAGCGGGGGCTCGAGAGCGCCGCCGGCTTCGTCCGGCGCCGGCTGGCGCGCGACCTCTCGCTGCGGCGCACGCCGGAGATCCACTTCCGCCACGACCCTTCCTTCGAGCTGGGCGGCCAGACGCTCGCCCTGCTCCAGTCGCTGCGCGATGACACGCTCGAGTAGGCCCCGCCGTCGCGCTCCGGAGAAGCCCGGCCCTCCGGGGTTCCTGGTGGTGGACAAGCCGCGCGGCTGGACGTCCCACGACGTCGTGGATGCCGCACGGCGCTGGCTCGGCACGCGGCGCGTCGGTCACCTCGGCACGCTCGATCCTGCCGCGACCGGCGTGCTTCCGCTCGCGGTACGCGACGCCACGAAGCTCGTACCGTTCCTGCAGGCGGGGCGGAAGCGCTACGTCGGTACGATCCGCCTCGGCGTCGAGACGGACACGCAGGACTCCGACGGCCGGGTGGTCCGGACCGCGACCGGGCCCCTGCCGGACGAGGCGGCGCTGCGCGAGGCGCTGCTGGAGTTCGTCGGCGAGATCCTGCAGATCCCTCCGATGTACAGCGCGGTGAAGCAGGGCGGCGTTCCGCTCTATCGCATGGCGCGGCGCGGCGAGCAGGTCGAGCGGCCGCCGCGCAAGGTCCAGGTGTTCGAGCTGCTCCTGCAGCGCT
>CP070734.1:1311712-1315498 GCA_020347605.1 Deltaproteobacteria bacterium
CAGGGCACCGGCAGCCCCGACGACACGAGAAAGAACACGAGGTCGCGGCGGCGGTGCCTCCGCTGCGGCGGACCGTCCATCAGAACGCGGCGCCGAACTCGCGAGCGTACCGCGCGCGGAAGCCCTCGAGGTCGAGCTGCAGGCCCTGCGCGCCGCGATGGCCGATCTTGAGCGACCCGAGCAGACTGCCCATCCGGCCCGCGGTCTCGAACGTCAGCCCCCGCGACAGACCGGCCAGCAGACCCGCGCGGTACGCGTCGCCGCAACCGGTCGGATCCACGACCGGGTTGGCGCGCACCGGCGGAATCTCGATCGGATGTCCGTCCTCGATCACGATCGAGCCCTGCTCGCCCTTGGTGACGACGAGCGCCTCCACGCGCGCGGCCAGCTCGCGCTCCGAGATGCCGAGCTTCTTGGTGGTGAGCGCCAGCTCGTAGTCGTTCACGATGTAGATGAAGGAGCCCTCGATCATCTCGACGAGCTCGTCGCGGTCGAACAGCGGCAGCCCGTGACTGGGGTCGACCACGGCGCGGACCCCGCGCGCCTTGAGCCCCCGCGCGCAATCGATCATCGCCTGTTTTCCGTTCGACGACACGATGCCCACCTCGTATTCGTCCGACACCGAATCGAGTCGAGCCTCGTGTGCGCGCGCCATCGCGCCCTCGTGAAAGGCGAAGATCTGGTTGTGGCTCAGGTCGGTGATCGCGAAGCCCTGCGCGGTCGCCGCGTCCGCGAGCTCCAGGATCCCGTCGCGGCGGATGCCGCTGCGATCGAGCCAGGCCGCGTAGGGAGCGAAGTCGTGCCCCGCGGTCGCCAGGATGATCGGATCCTCGCCCAGCAGGCGCAGGTGATAGGCGATGTTGCCCGCGGTCCCGCCGAACGACGTGGTGAGCTCGGGCACGTTGAACGCCACGTCCAGGAGGTGGACCTTCTCGGGCAGGATGTGGTTCTTGAAGTGGTCCGGAAACACCATCACGTGGTCGATTGCGAGGGAACCGGTCACGAGAATCGGCATGCACACCTCCGGGGCCGGCCGTTCGGCGACGACGAACGCGGGAGCCCACCGGGCGCCCATGGTACACTAGCCGTTCATGCGCATCGTGGAACTCTTCGAGCGGGGCGGACCGGTATTCTCCTTCGAATTCTTTCCGCCCAAGACGGACAAGGGCTTCGACGCGCTGTTCCACACCATCGGGGAGCTCAAGCAGCTCGACCCGAGCTTCGTGTCGGTCACCTGGGGCGCCGGCGGATCGACCCGCCGCAAGACCATCGAGATCGTGATCCGCATCCAGCGCGAGCTCGGCATCACCGCCATGTGCCACCTGACGTGCGTCGGCGCCTCGCGCGACGAGCTCGCCGAGATCCTCGATCAGCTGGCGGCCGCGGGCATCGAGAACGTGCTGCCGCTGCGCGGCGATCCGCCGCGCGGTGAAGCGAGCTTCGCCCCCGTCGAAGGCGGCTTTCGCCACGCCAACGAGCTCATCGAGTTCATCCGCTCGCGCTGGGACTTCTGCCTGCCCGCGGCGTGCTACCCCGAGACGCACACCGAGGCACCGAGCCCGGAGGTCGACCTCCGGAACCTGGTGCGCAAGGTGCGAGCCGGCGTCGACTTCCTGATCACGCAGCTGTTCTTCGACAATCGCGACTACTTCGACTTCGTCGGACGCGCGCGCGCGGCCGGCATCGGGGTTCCGATCGTGCCGGGCATCATGCCGGTCACGAGCACGACCAACGTTCCGCGCATCGCGAAGATGTGCGGCTCGAAGATCCCCGCGAAGCTCGAGGCCGCGCTCGCCGCCGCGGCCGGCGACGGGGCCCGGATCGACGCGATCGGCGTGCGCTGGGCCACGGACCAGTGCCGCGAGCTGCTCGAGCGCGGCGCGCCCGGCATCCACTTCTACACGCTGAACCGGTCGCCGGCGACCCGCCGGATCTACCGGAATCTGTTCCCGGAATGAGCGAGGACCCGCAGCGCCGTCGGCTGCGCATCGCCGTGCTGCTCTCGGGCAGCGGCACGAGCCTCGAGAACCTGTTCGAGCAGATCGAGGGTGGCGCGCTCCGCGCCGAGGTGGCGATCGTGATCGCCTCGAAGGCCGCGGCGGGCGGCCTCGCGCGCGCGGATCGGCGCGGCGTGCCCGCCGTTGCGATTCCACGCCGGGAGTTTCCGGACGTGTCGTCGTTCAACGATGCGATCCACGCCGCGCTCGCCAAATACGACGTCGATCTCGTGGCCCTGCTCGGCTTCCTGTCGCCGTTCGAGACGCGGGGAGCGTTCGAGGGGCGCACCCTGAACGTGCACCCGGCACTGATCCCGGCGTTCTCGGGCAAGGGGTTCTACGGGCGCCGCGTCCACGAGGCGGTGCTGGCCTCGGGCGTGAAGCTTTCGGGGGCCACGGTGCACTTCGTCGACGCGGAGTACGATCACGGACCCATCATCCTCCAGGAGGCGGTGCCCGTGCTCGAGGGAGACACGCCGGAGTCGCTGGCGGCGCGCGTACAGGCCGTGGAGCGGCGGCTGGTTCCGGAGGCCATCCGGCTCTTCGCCGAAGGTCGCCTCGAGATCCGGGGGCGGCGCGTCCGCATCGGCGCGCCGGTCGTGCGCGAGACCTAGCGCGGCAGCGGGCCGGGAGCCCCGCGGCCCAGCGTCCCAGACAGTCTTCGAAGCACCCTCCGAAACCGCTTGGAATGCCGGATCCGCTCTGATACGATGGGCGAAACTAGAGCGAAAACCGGCCATGCCCACCCCCCCGTCGGCCCGCGCGGTCGAGACCCTGCTGCGCGACCTCGGCCCCCAGCTCCGCCGAGGCGAGATTCCCGAAGACCGGCTCGAATCGTGCCCGACCGGGCTTCCCGCGCTCGATCGGCTGCTCGGCGGCGGCTTTCCGCGCGGACGCCTGTCCGAGATCGCGGGCCCGATCTCCTCCGGCCGCACGTCCCTCACACGGATGCTCCTGGCCCACACGACGCGATCCGGAGCGGTCGTGGCCGTAGTGGACCCCGGAGACGCTTTCGATCCCGTCTCGGCGAAGCAGGCGGGCGTCGACCTGGGCCGCGTGCTCTGGGTTCGACCGCCCCGGCTGCGCGCAGCCCTGCGAAGCACCGAGCGCCTGCTCCAGGCGGGCGGCTTCGCCCTGATCCTGCTCGACCTCGCCCGCGGGTCTCCGGGCGCCTCCGGGCCCTCCCCGGCCCACCCCCCCGCGTCCCCCGACGAGCGCGACGTCCCGCTGGCCAGCTGGCTGCGACTGGCGCGGGCGGCCGCCGCCTCCCGCACGGCCCTGGTCGTGCTCGCCACCCGGCGCTGCACCGGGACCGCCGCCCAGCTGGCCATCGAGACGGAGCCGGCGGGCTCCCGTTTCACGGGCGTTCCGGCCCTGCTCGAAGGTCTCACGGCGCGGGCCACCGTCGTCCGGAGCCGTGGCGGGCCGGGCGCAGCATCGCGGGGCCGGCTCACCTGGTCGGTGACCCCGAGCGGACGCCCCTAGAGCCGAAGTCTCCATGCGCATCGCCTGCCTGCTGATTCCGGACCTGGCGCTGGTGGCCGAGCTGCGCGCACACCCCGAGCTCGCTGGCCAGCCCCTCGCCATCGTCTCGGGACCCGGGCCGCGCGCCGAGGTCATCGCCACCTCTCCCGAAGCAGTGCGCGCGGGCGTGCGCCTGGGGAGCCGTACGGCCCAGGCCCGCACCGCATGCGCGGAGCTGCACGTGCGCATCGCCTCGCCGGCGAAGGACCGCAGTGCGCGCAACGCGCTGCTCGACGTGGCGCTCTCCGCCTCGCCGCGCGCCGTC
>CP070734.1:1315598-1319365 GCA_020347605.1 Deltaproteobacteria bacterium
CGCCTCGAGCTGGCGATCGACGGCCGCGGGGTGATGCGCATCCTGGGCTGCGGGCCGGGGCCGCGCGTCGGCCGCGCGCTTCGCTACCTCACCGACTGCGTGGTGGAGGACCCGTCCCAGAACACGGCGGACCGGTTGCGCGAGCGGCTCCTGGCCTGGGCGGGCGATCCGGCGGGAAACCCGGCGGGAGCGGGCGCGCTGGGGTCGCTCGCAAAGGAGCCGGCCCGCTAGCCGCGCGACGCGCGCGACGACGCGCGTGCGGCCTTGCCAGACGCGAACGCGCGATGTTCTCATGCGCCGGGGCGCATGGAGGGAGGAGCCGAACATGGGCGAGACGATCGAACGCTTCCGGATCGAGGTGCCGGACGCGGTCCTCGAGGACCTGCAGGAACGGCTGGCGCGCACGCGCTTCCCCGACCAGATCGAGGGCTCGGGCTGGGGCTATGGAACCGACCGGGCGTATCTCGAGGAGCTCTGCCACTACTGGCGCGAGAAGTTCGACTGGCGCGCGCAGGAGGCGGCGCTCAACCGCTTCGAGCACTTCCGCACCGACATCGAAGGACGCGCCGTTCACTTCATCCACGCGCGCTCCCGGCACGACGACGCGCTGCCGCTCGTGATCACGCACGGCTGGCCGGGCTCCGTGTTCGAGTTCCACAAGATCATCGGTCCGCTGTGCGATCCGGAGGCGCATGGCGGCAGCGCCGCGGACGCGTTCCACGTGGTGTGCCCCTCCATGCCGGGCTACGGGTGGTCCGATCCGCCGCGCGAGCCCGGCTTCGACGTACAGCGCGTGGCCGAGGTCGTCGCGAAGCTGATGGCCCGCCTGGGCTACGCGCGCTACGGCGCGCAGGGAGGGGACTGGGGCGCGATCGTCACCACCCTGCTCGGTCGGATCGACCCGCAGCACGTGTGCGGCATCCATCTCAACATGGTGGTGGCCGGCCCGCCGCCCGGCGTCGCCAACCCCGCGGAGGGCCTCGCGCCCCATGAGCTCGAGGCGCTCGCCAGCATGGGCGAGTTCCAGAAGAACGAGACCGGCTACCAGCAGATCCAGGGAACCAAGCCCCAGACGCTCGGCTACGCGCTCAACGATTCCCCGGCGGGCCTGGCCGCCTGGATCGTCGAGAAGTTCCGCACCTGGAGCGACTGCGACGGCGACGTCGAGCGGTGCTTCACGAAGGACGAGCTGCTGACGAACATCATGATCTACTGGGTCACCCAGTCGATCACCGCCTCGACGCGCCTGTACTGCGAGACGATGCGCGCCGGGCGCTTCGGGCCGGCGGATGGGCGGGTCGAGGTACCGACCGCGGGCGCCATCTTCCCGAAGGAGATCATCCGGCCGCCGCGGGCCTGGGCCGAGCGCGCCTTCGACATCCGGCGCTGGACGCGCTTCGAGGCGGGCGGCCACTTCGCGGCGCTCGAGCAGCCGGAGGCGCTGGTCGAGGACCTGCGCGCCTTCTACCGCGATCTGCGCACCTGAGGCGCGCTCTCGCGCGGGCCGTCAGATCCCGCGCCGCGCGCCCCACAGCGCGACCTGCAGGCGCGGACCGAAGCGAACGCCCAGCGACCGGCACAGCGCCGCGACGGCGGGACTGCGTTCGGCCAGCTCGGCCCGGGTCCCCGCCTGCGGCATCAAGAGAACCCGCTCCCGAGCGATCGCGTACTCGGAGAGAAGCGCGTGGATCTCGGGCAGATCGCCCTCCCCGTCGACGACGAACTTGAACCAGGCGCGCGGCAGTCCCGCGAAGCAGCGCAGCGCCTCGGGGCGGAGTCGCGCGCGCCGCTCGTTGCCGGAGTTCGCCAGCTTGGGAGACACGTTCCACAGGTGGATCGCGCGGCGCAGCGGCTCGGCGGGCACGAGGGTGCCGGCGGTCTCCACCTCGAACGAGAACCGCGCGCCGCGGGCGCCGAGCCGCTCCACGAGCTCGGTCAGCGCCTCCTGCTGGAGCAGCGGCTCACCCCCGGTGATCACGAGGTTCCGGAGCGGCGAAGCCAGGAGCCGCGCGGCCACCTCGGAGACCCCGAGCTCGGTCACCTCGGTGGCGCGGTCGTAGTGCTGCCAGTCCCAGGTGTACTTCGTGTCGCACCAGCGACAGCGGAGATTGCAGTCGGCCAGGCGCAGGAACACGGAGGGCACGCCGGCGCGGGTGCCCTCGCCCTGGATGCTCTCGAAGATCTCGGAGACGCGCATCGCGCATAGGGTACCGCCGCGCCGGCGGGCCTTCTGCGCGGGGCGCCGCCCGGGCGATTTTGCTAACCAAGTTCCGGCTGAAGGAGTCCCCCGATGGCCTCGCGTTCGCTCCTCGAAACCTACCTGAGCAAGCACATCCCGGGCTTCGAGCGCGGCTCGATCTCGACGGAGGCCGTCGCCTTCGCCGCAGCGCTCGACACCGTTGCGAAGGTGGATCCCCAGATCGCCGAGGCTCTCCAGACCGAGCTCGCGGATCAGCGCTCGCACCTCAAGCTGATCGCCTCCGAGAACTACGCCTCCCCCGCCGTGCTCCTGGCCATGGCGAACTGGCTCTCCGACAAGTACGCCGAGGGCTCCCCGGGACACCGCTTCTACGCCGGCTGCGAGACGGTCGACGTGGTCGAGAGCCGCGCCAACCAGCTGGCCCGCGACGTGTTCGGCGCGGAGCACGCCTACTCCCAGCCGCACAGCGGAATCGATGCGAATCTGGTGGCCTACTGGAGCGTGCTCACGCACCGGATCGAGGCGCCCGCGCTCGAGCGGCACGGCGTGAAGAGCGTGAACGACCTGTCCGACGCGGACTGGGAGGCGCTGCGGCAGGAGCTCGGGAACCAGAAGCTGTTCGGCATGGCGCTCGACGCCGGCGGGCACCTCACGCACGGATTCCGCCCGAATCTGTCCGGCAAGCTGTTCCGGCAGTCGTCGTACAACGTCGACCCCACGACCGGCCGACTCGACTACGACGCGATCCGCGAGACGGCGCGCGCGGAGCGGCCCCTGATCCTCGTGGCGGGCTACAGCTCCTACCCGCGCAGCATCAACTTCCGGATCTTCCGCGAGATCGCAGACGAGGTCGGCGCCACCTTCATGGTCGACATGGCGCACTTCGCCGGCCTGGTCGCGGGCAAGGTCTTCACCGGCGACTTCGATCCGGTCGCCCATGCCGACATCGTGACCACGACCACGCACAAGACGCTGCGCGGCCCGCGCGGCGGCCTGGTGTTGTGCCGGAAGCACCTGGCGCAGGCGGTCGATCGCGGCTGCCCGCTGGTGCTCGGCGGACCGCTCGGACACGTGATCGCGTCGAAGGCCGTGGCCCTCGCCGAGGCCTCGCAGCCCGCCTTCGCGGACTACGCGCGACGCGTGGTGGAGAACGCCGCGACCGTCGCCGAAGCGCTCCTCGAGCGGGGCGTCACGCTGCTCACCGGCGGCACCGACAACCACCTCGTGCTCATCGACGTGCGTCCGTTCGGCGTCACCGGACGCCAGGCCGAAAGCGCGCTGCGCAGCGCCGGCATCACGCTCAACCGCAACGTGATTCCCTACGATCCCAACGGGGCCTGGTACACGAGCGGACTGCGATTGGGCACGCCCGCCGTGACGTCGCTCGGCATGGGTCCCGACGAGATGCGCGTGATCGCCGAGCTGATCCACGGCGTGCTCGAGGCGACCGAGCCGGTGACCCTCCGCAAGGGCGCCTCCGCGGGCCAGCCCTCGCAGGCGCGCTTCCAGCTTCCCGATGCGGTGCGCGACGCCACGCGCGCACGCGTCCGCGAGCTGCTCGAGCGCT
>CP070734.1:1319465-1323213 GCA_020347605.1 Deltaproteobacteria bacterium
GGGCCGCACCGCGACCGGCGTGCGCGGCATCAGCCTCACCTCGGGCGACTCCGTGGTCGGCATGGAGATCCTCGCGCCCGGCGCGACGATCCTGACGGTGACGGAGAACGGCTACGGGAAGCGCACGCCGCTCGACGACTACCGGATCCAGCGGCGCGGCGGCCAGGGCATCATCACGATTCGAACCTCGGCGCGAAACGGCGAGGTGATCGGCGTCGCCCAGGTGATCGACGACGACCAGGTCATGCTGATCACGAACGGCGGCAAGGTGCTGCGCTGTCGGGTCAGCGGAATCTCCACGATGGGTCGCGCCACCCAGGGCGTTCGCCTGATGGGCCTCGGCGAGGGCGAGAAGATCGTCTCCATGGCCCGGCTGGCCGAACGCGACGTGGGCGAGACCAACGGCGGCGACGGGGCCGACCCCGCGTGACGGCATGCCCACGGATCGTTCGCGACGGCTGTTCGCCCGCGCGCGTCGTCGGATCCCCGGCGGCGTGAACAGCGCCGTCCGCGCCTTCGGCGCGGTCGGCGGAACCCCGCGCTTCATCGAGAAGGGCAAGGGCTGTCGCGTCTGGGACGCGGACGGCAACTCCTACATCGACTACGTCGGATCGTGGGGACCGCTGATCGTGGGCCACGCCAATCCGAGCGTGCTGAGGGCGCTGCGCTCGGCCATCTCGCGCGGGACGAGCTTTGGCGCCCCGACCGAGGCCGAGGTCGAGCTGGCGGATGCGATCTGCTCCGCGGTTCCGAGCGTGGAGCAGGTTCGGATGGTGAGCTCCGGCACGGAGGCGACCATGTGCGCCCTGCGGCTGGCGCGGGCCGCGACCGGTCGGGATCGGGTGCTCAAGTTCGACGGCTGCTACCACGGCCACGTGGATCCGCTGCTGGTCGCAGCCGGCAGCGGCGTGGCGACCCTCGGGGTACCGGGATCGGTCGGCGTACCGTCCGCCTTCACGGATCTCACGGTGCAGGCGCCGTACAACGACCTGGCCGCGGTCGATTCGGCCTTTGCCCGCTGGGGCCGCGAGATCGCCTGTGTGCTGGTCGAGCCGGTCGCGGGCAACATGGGCTGCATCCTGCCCGTTCCCGGCTTCCTCGAGGGGCTGCGCGCGCTGTGCGATCGGCACGGTGCCCTGCTCGTGTTCGACGAGGTGATGACCGGATTCCGGGTCGCCTACGGCGGCGCGCAGCAACTCTTCGGCGTGCGGCCCGACCTCACCTGCCTCGGCAAGGTCGTCGGAGGCGGCCTGCCCGCCGCCGCGTTCGGTGGACGGCGCGACCTGATGCAGCAGATCGCTCCGGCGGGACCGGTCTTCCAGGCGGGCACCCTGTCGGGGAACCCGCTCGCGATGGCGGCGGGTCGCGCGACGCTCGAGCTCCTGCGCCGCCCGGGCGTCTACCCGACCCTCGCGGCGCGCGGGAATGCGCTGGTGGACGGGCTCGCCGACATCGCCCGGGAGCAGGGCATCGAGTTCACGACGGCGGCCATCGGCGGCATGTTCGGCTTCTACTTCCACCCGGGCCCCGTCACCGGGTTCGAGGAGGCGAAGAAGTCGCGCAGCGACCGCTTCCGCGCATTCTTTCACGCCATGCTGGAGCAGGGCGTCTACCTCGCGCCGTCCCCCTACGAAGCCGGCTTCGTTTCGACGGCGCATCGGCCCGCCGACATCGAGGCGACGCTCAGCGCCGCTCGGGTCGCATTCCGGCGCGCCGCGAGGGTGCGCACCGGGACGTCGCGTTGAGGTCGACAGGCCGCTCGGCTAGTATGCGCGCCGCCGGATCGACTGCGCGGCTGCAGCGCGTCGCGCCCGGCGAAACGCGCTCCTGCGGTCGGGATCGGCGGGGTCCGGACCGACCGTGATGGAGCCGCGAGACGAGAGGGGAGTGCGGGTTCGGTGGCTCGGGCGGGCCTACCAGGGCGCCCTGGAAGCCGTGCTCGCGCTGTTGATCATGGTGATCGCCGGCGTGCTCGCAGACGGTCACTTCGGCACCAAGCCGACCTTCCTGCTCGTCGGATTTGCAATCGGATTCGGGTCCTTCGTGCTCCGGCTGGTGCGTCTGCTGAACGAGCTGCAGCGACCCCCGGGAGGCGACGGGACCCCGCCAGGTGAGTCATGACGCGATTCCTCGGGCTGGATCCCGTCGAGCGACTGAATCTCACGTTCTCCGCCGGGACGATCGCCGCGTCGCTGGCCCTGGGCGCGGGTCGCTTCGGCACCGGCGTCGCGCTCGGCACGGTGATCGAGGCCGTCAACTACCGGGTACTGCGCCGCGCGACCGATCGCCTGTTCCGGGGCGACCTCGCCGGGGGCCAGGCGTGGAGCGCGGCCTTCGCCGTGCGATTCCTGTTCCTGGGAGCCGCCATGTTCGCCGCCATCTCCGCAGGCGTGGATCCGATCGGGCTCGTGGTGGGGCTCTCGCTCGTCATTCCGGCCGTCGTGATCTTCGCGTGGCGGAGCCGGCCGCCGCAGGTGTCGAGCGACGCGGTGCCGCCGCCGGACGACCCGAGCTGGGACCGCTGGAACCCGTGGCTCGCCCGCGAGCGCGATGACGTGGATCCGGAGGACGCGCCGTGAGCCTCTATCACCCGCTCGCACAGCTCGGCTTCGACCCGGTCTACCAGGCGGTGCTGCTGGCCGCTCTGCTGCTCTTCCTGTCGGGCTGGCTGGTCCGCCGGCAGATTGCGGCGACCCAGGGTGGCGTGGTTCCGGACGAAGGCGTGACGGTGCGCAACGCGCTCGAGCTGATCGTCGAGGGTCTCTCGCATCTGGCACGCGACAACATGGGCCCCGACTGGCGGCGCTGGTTCCCCTTCGTGGGCACCATCTTCTTCTTCATCCTGATCTCGAACCTGCTCGGTCTCGTGCCGGGCGTGGGCGGTGCCACGGCGAACGTCAATACCACCACGGCCTGGGCGATCATCTCGTTCGCCCTCTACAACTACGTCGGGATCCGGACACATGGCTGGAAGTACATCAAGCAGTTTCTCGGTCCGATCCCGGCGCTGGCGTGGTTCTTCCTGCTGCTCGAGCCGCCGCTTCACCTGGCGCGGATCCTCACATTGTCCGTGCGGCTGCTTGCGAACATGTTCGCAGACCATACGGTCGTGAGCGTGTGGCTGCTGCTCGTGCCGTTCGCGATTCCGGCGGTCTTCATGGGCCTGGGTCTGATCGTGGCCGTGCTGCAGGCCTTCGTGTTCGCCCTCTTGACGATGGTTTACATTGGCTTGGCGGTCGAAGAAGCGCATTAGAGGGAGCGCAGTCCACTTCGCGCTGGCCAACTTCACAGAAAGGGAGATTCGCCATGTGGAAGTTCGTGCTCTGGACCCTTGCGCTCGCACTGGTGCCGCTGGGCGCACTCGCCGAGGAGGCGGTCGTGATCGTCGAGGAGGCCGGTTCCCTCGCGCAGGCGGTCTCCACCGGTATGCCGTTCCTCGGCTACGCGATCGGCGCGGGCGTCGCGATCGGCTTCGCGGGTCTGGGCTGCGGGATCGGCCAGGGCCTCACCGCGGGTAACACCACGGCGGGGATCGCGCGCAATCCCGGGGCTGCCGGCTCGATGAACACCCCGTTCATCCTGGGCATGGTGCTGATCGAGTCGATCGCGATCTACGGGCTGCTGATCGGCATCCTCCTCTGGCTGAAGCTGCCGTAGGAATTCGCCGGGCCTCGTCCTCGCGGTTCGCTCGGACTCGGGCTTCCGGCCTTCGCTCGCCTGCGGCTCGCTGCGCGTCGGCCGACTCTCG
>CP070734.1:1323313-1326971 GCA_020347605.1 Deltaproteobacteria bacterium
GGCCCGAGCAGCACGATGTTGGCCTTCTGCAGCTCGACGTCGCCGACGAAGGCCTGGCTCTCGATGCGGCGGTAGTGGTTGTGGACCGCCACCGAGAGGATCTTCTTGGCGCGGTCCTGGCCGATCACGTACTGGTCGAGAATCGCGTTGATTTCCCTGGGCTTGGGGACGTGCGAGGTCGCGTCCGACGTCTCGTCGCGGTCATACTCCTCCGCGATGATGTCGTTGCACAGCTCGATGCACTCGTCGCAGATGTAGACCGTCGGCCCTGCGATGAGCTTCTTGACCTCCTTCTGGCTCTTCCCGCAGAAGGAGCAGGTCAGGTTGGCATTGTCGTCGCGTTTCTTCATCGGATGTCACCCTCCCCGAGTCTACCGTCCACTTCCGTTCGAGGGGGTCCCCGCCGTCGCCCGTTTCGACACCACGCGGTCGATCAACCCGTACTTCTGTGACTCCTCCGCCGACAGATAATAGTCCCGCTCGGTGTCTTCTGCGATCTGTTGGACCGGTCGGCCGCTGTGATCGGCAAGAATCTCGTTGATCCGCTCACGCATCTTGAGCAGCTCGCGCGCGTGGATCTCGACCTCGGAGGCCTGCCCCTGAAAGCCGCTGCTGGGCTGATGGATCATCACCCGGCAATTGGGCAGGCCGATGCGCTTGCCCTTGGCGCCCGCGGCGAGCAGCAGCGCGCCCATCGAGGCGGCTTGTCCGAGACAGAACGTCGCGATCTCGGGCCGCACGTACTGCATCGTGTCGTAGATCGCGAGACCGGCGGTCACGGATCCGCCGGGTGAATTGATGTAGAGGTTGATCTCGCGCTCGCCGTCCTCGGCCTCGAGGAACAACAGCTGCGCGATCACCAGATTGGCCACCTCGTCGTCGATCGGGCAGCCGATGAAGATGATCCGGTCCTTGAGCAAGCGCGAGTAGATGTCGTACGCGCGTTCGCCGCGGTGATTCTGCTCGACCACCATCGGGATCAGGGGCATGAAGGACTCCGCACGGCTTCCGAAACCTCCCAACGGGCGGCGCGTCGATCGCCCGCCGCCCCGGTCCGTCCGCGCAGGGTAGCGCGCCGATCCCGGACGCCGGCCGTCGAGCTCGATCCGATTCTCGCGTGGGGGGTGGCAAAGATGTAGCCGATTCGCGGCCCAAAACGAAATCCCGGCGAGGCGGCGCGCGCGGACCCGCGAACCCCGGACCTAAGCCTCTGGAATCTCTTCGATTTCGGCCTCGCGCGCGAGGAAATCGAGCGCGCGCTCCTCCGCGATCTGCGAGCGCAGCGCCGCAGACAGGTCGCCTCTTGCGTACGCGCTGCGCAGCCGGTCGACGGTCACGCCGCGCTCCGCGGCGAGCGTTTCGAGCCGCTCCTCCACGTCGGCGTCTCCCACTTCGAGGCCTTCCTTCTCGATCACGGCGGCGAGCAGCAGCGCCTCGCGGACCTCGCGCTCGGCCTGCGGCCTCCATTCCTCGCGCCAGCGGGCCAGCTCCGCCTGGATCGCCGCGTCCGGCGCCGAGCCCTGGAGCTGCTCGTGCGCCATTGCGAGGCGGGACTGCAGGCGCCGCTCCACGAGCCCCGGGGGCACGGCGAAGTCGTGGCGCTCGAGCAGCGCGTCGACCAGCGACCGGTGCAGCTGCGCGCGCGCCGCGCGCTCGCGCATCCGTTGCAAGTCGGCCCGCACGCGCTCGCGCAGCGCCGCGAGCGAGTCGAACGCGCCGAGATCCTTGGCGAACTCGTCGTCCAGGTCCGGCACCTCCCGGCGCTTGATGGTGACGACGTGTACGGCGAAGACGGCTTCCTTGCCCTGCAGCGCCGGGTTCGGATCGTCCTCCGGAAAGCGGACGCGGACCTCGCGATCGGAGTCCGCCACGGCGCCCAGCAGCTGCTCCTCGAAGCCGGGCAGGAATCGCCCGCTGCCGATCTCGACCGGCACGTCGCGACCGCTCCCGCCTTGGAACGGCTGCCCGTCGATGCGACCCACGAAGTCGACGTGCACGACGTGACCTTCGGCTACGGCGACGCTCTCCGGCTCTTCCAGCAGCTGGGCGTGCCGCTGCCGCAGATTCTCGAGCTCGCCCTCGACGTCCTCGTCGCGAACCTCCACCACCGGACGCCGCCCCGGCAGCCCCCGCAGCTCGCCGAGCCGGATCTGGGGCTTCACCTCCACCTGCGCCGTGTACTGGAAGGCCGAGCCGGCCACCGGCGGCTTCGCCTCGATCTGCGGCTCGCTGACCACGGCGAGCCCGCTCTGTTCGATCGCCTCGCCGAGCGTCTCGCCGACCAGGATGCGCTCGACCTCCTCGGCGACGCCGGCGCCGTAGAGGCGCTCGAGGACCGCCCGCGGGGCCCGCCCCGGGCGAAAGCCCCGGACGCGAGACCGTTTCGCGAGCTCGCGGTACGCCCGCTCGTAGGCGGCATCGACGCGCCGGGAATCGACCTCGATTTCGAGCGTGCGTACGACTTCGCTCGCCTCTGTGACCTGTACGCGGAGCGGCGGCTCCCCGCCCGTCGTCGCCATCTGACCTCGACCTCGACCCGGTTCGGTGCTGCGCGGGTGCCGGGGACAGGACTCGAACCTGCACGCCCTTTCGGACGATGGCTCCTAAGGCCACCGCGTCTACCCGTTCCGCCACCCCGGCAAGTTCCCGTGCAACGTACGGAGGATCCTCGAAACCGTCAACGCGAGCGCCGGCCGCTCTTCAGGCGCAAATCGCGATCACCGATTGAGAGGGGGGTCCTCTCGGGGGTGTTTCGGGTGCGACGCGGTTCCAGGCTACGTGAACTCCGGCTCGATCCCAGCTACGCGTCGAGGGATAGCGAGCCCGTCGCGCTGATCTACGACACCGAAGGCGCCGCCCTGGGGCGGCTCCACGAGCGTCTCCATCGACTCGAGTTCAGCGTCGCCTACGCCCGCGATCCGAGCGCGTTCGAGGAGCTGCGCGAAGCGGTACGCGATCGACTTCGCGCCGTGCTGGTCCCCGCGACCCTGCCGAAGGACGAGCTCTGCCGGATCGTAGAGCGCGCCGCACACGACGCGCCCGAGCGGACACCGCGCTGGGTCGTGGCGGGCAGCCGCCCCGGCGAGCGCGTGCGCGCGCGCCTGCGTGGCCTGGGCGTGCACCTCGCCCTCTGGGAGCCCTGCGACGACACCACGCTCCGCTTCATCGTGAACGAGGCGCTGTGCCTACACCGCGAGGTGGAGGCGCGGCGCGCGCAGCGCGTCTGCACGCCGCTGATCGCACGCGTGCATTCCAACGGCCGCTGGCTGGACGCCCCGGTCTACAACCTCTCCGTGCACGGCGCGTTTCTGGAAGCCCAGCATCTGCGACCGCGCGGCGCGCGCCTCGATCTCGAGATCGAGCTGCCGGCCCGGCGCGTGCGCGTCGCAGCCTCGGTGGTGCGGACGAACGCTCCGGGCAACCTGAAGCGGCGGTCCCTGCCCGTCGGCATGGGCGTCCGCTTCCAGGCCGTCGACCCGGCCGTCGAACGCGCACTCGCGGCGTACGTCGAAGAGCGCGCCGCGCGCTCGGCGGTCTGAGGCGAGAGATCCTCGATCGCTGCGGGGATGCGGGACGCGTGGGAGCGTCCCGCGAGGCGGTGAGCGCGCGGGGAATCGAACCCCGAACCGACGGATTAAGAGTCCGTTGCTCTGCCAGT
>CP070734.1:1327071-1330722 GCA_020347605.1 Deltaproteobacteria bacterium
ATCCGCTGCCCGACGCGGAGGCGGCGTACGAATACTTTCGAAACCACAACCCGGATTTCACGGGCGGCTGTCCGACGGGACACGAAGGGCACGGCGTGCCCGTATTGTGAAGTCTGGGGTTGCATCATCGGACCGGCACGCAGCTCGAGGGCTCGGCGAAGCTCGAGGTGGGGGGAAGTGAGCGAATCCGCCCGCGGGCGGCGATCGCTGGCCGCTCGTGGTGTTTCCGTTCTGGTTGGGATCCGTTGGTTCAGGCGACGCGCCCGGTCGCGACGTTGACGTGTCGGAGAGCGAGGGGTAGCCGTTCGAGCTCGTGGACTCGCGGGGACGGTCCTACCGGCGGTGCTTTCTCGCGCGCGTATCCCGAGTGAGAGCCGGGGATCTCCCGCCGGCGCGCGGCGTCAGGATCAACGCGAAGCCCAGGAAGGTCAGGACGAGCGCCTGCAGGCGCAACCCGAGCGGGCCCTCCCCGCCGATGCCGCCCAGCGCCAGGCTCGCCATGCCAGCGCACAGCAGGGCGGCGCCCGCGACGGTGCGCCAGGCGGCAGGGGCGCCGGCGCCGCCGGCGCGGCTCTGCTGCTCGAAACGGCCGAAGACGGCGAGGAAGGGCAGCAGGGCCAGCGAGAGCAAGACGATCCACGGCACCCGCGTGATCCACCACGCGCTCGTGGCCGGCGCGAGACCCAACCCGACGCCGCCGAACAGGTTGGCGAGGCCCACGACGAGCACGAGCGTCGTCGCATGCCACAGGTAGAGGGTCATGATGGTGCCGTTCACCAGCACCGCCGCAGTCCACGGTCGGAGACGGCGCAGCCAGCGGCGGGCAGGCGCTTCCGCGGCGAGGACGAGGCCACCGTGGAACACGCCGAGCGCGAGCAGCGCCAGCGTGGGCGGGCGACTGTTCGACACCGCCTCGCCGGGCACGCTGATCATGCTGACGGGATAGGATCCGAGGAAGACGAGACCGAGCAGCACGGCCAGGCCGGCCGCAGACCACGCCAACGTCCGTGGCGTACCTGCGATCCGCCCGTCGCGCCACGCGTACCCCAGCTGATGCACCCCGAGCCAGACGAAGACGTAGTTCACCCATCGGAGCGGTGAGATGCCTCCCGCGAACGCCACCGCGTCGACAGCCACCGCGCCGGCTGCAAACGCGAAGAACGACGTGATGCCGAAGCGCCTCCAGAGCGCGTGGGTCGCTGGAGCGGCGACCACGACCATCACGTAGACCGCCAGGAACCAGGTCGGGATCAGCGCCGCCTGAGAGCCGATGCGGAGGGTCTGGGGTTTCACGCCGGTCCGACCGGCGACCACCGCGAGAAGCGACCAGAAGACGAGCAGCGGCACGAGGGGTGCGACGAGTCGCCGCAATCGGGTGCTGGCCCAGCCCGCGTAGCCCACGCCGGAGCGGCGCGCGGACTCCCAGGAGACGGCGTTGGAGTAGCCGCCGACGATGAAGAAGAGTGGCATCACTTGAAACACCCACGTGAGCCACTGCGTCCAGGGCGCGACGTGGAGCATGTCGCCGAGCGTGAGCTCCCCGCGCGTCGCATGCGGCGCGGCCATCAGCCAATGTCCGATGACGACCACGAGGATCGACGCCGCCCGCAGAAAGTCTACGTAGCGATTCCGGCTCTCGGGCGTCCGCTCCGCGAGTCGGCGCGCGCGGGACCACGGGTTTGCCGTCCTGGACGCGAAAGAATCGGCCATCGACCGCACCTCGAGTCCGATCGCACATACAGTCTACGCCGTCTGCGGCACGACCGACGCCGCGGAATGCTCGGCGATCCCGACAGCCCCACATCGACCTGGTTGCCCCTTCTCCCTCCGGGGATTCGACCGAACGGCCCGTCATGAAACGCAGACCTGCGCGCGTTCTTCCCGGCCTCGCGTTCCGTTTCGTTCCCGAGGACAAGAGCCACGTCTCGGCTCTTCGAGCCAGCCCGGGACATCGCCCCGGCGTTCCACCGGAGCCCGGGACTCCCGTGATAGGATGGAGTCGAGGGGTGAAGCGGAGGTGCGATCGTGCGAGCGGGTCTTTCCAGTCGGTTGCTTGCGACGCTGACAGCTCTGAATCTCGCGCTCGGCGCGTGCGGCGTCGCCGAGTTCGATCTCGGAATCGGTGCGTTCGAGATCGGTGTGAACCAGGCGATCCTCTGGACGCACGTCGTCCCCGACGATCCGGACCGTAAGTCCGTCGCCTTCACGATGCAGGTCGCCACCGATCCGGACTTCTCGAACGTCGTGCGAGAGCAGGTCGTGACCGCGAAGGCCGCCAGCGACTTCACGGTCCGGGCGCTGGTTCCAGGCCTCAAGCCCGCCACTCGATACCACTATCGGTTCTTCGCATTCGACGATGGGAACAACGAGATCGCGAGCCCGACGGGAACCTTCCGGACGGCCCCGAGAGAACAGGACGGTGCGCCGGTGCGCTTCGTGATCTCGGGGGATTCGAACCTGGGCTACACGGGCCCGCGCGGGCTCGACTTCCACGTGCTCAGCGCGGCGGTCGAGGACGATCCCGATTTCTTCGTCTACTTCGGCGACACGATCTACGCGGATTCGGGGATCCTGCCGGGCGGCAGCGCCTTCACGCTCGGCGAGTACCGGCAGGTGCACCGGCTGACGCGCGGCGATCCGCACCTCCAGGCGCTGCTCGCGGCAACCGGGACCTTCTCCGGCTGGGACGACCACGAGGTGCGCAACGACTACGACGGCGAGACCGTGGATCCGGTCCAGTTCGAGAACGGCGCCCAGGCGTTCTTCGAGTACCTGCCGGTCCGGCAGAACGCGGACGGACCGCCCTTCCGGACGGACCGCAGCGTCCGCTGGGGCAAGCACGTCGAGCTCTTCTTCCTCGATGGCCGCCAGTTCCGCAGCGCCGAGCGCTTCTGCAACCCGGACCCGATCCCCGACGGACCCGAGACCCCCGACACGCTCTTCTCACCCTTCGTGGAGGACGAGATACTCGCCATCGAGGCGGACCCCGTGATCGGGCCGGTCGCCGCAGCGCTGTTGCTCACGCCGAGCGATCCGGACTGCGTCGACACCGTGCTCGCGGACCCGGACCGCTCCATCCTCGGAGCGCGTCAGCTCGACGACCTGAAGCAGGCGCTGCTCGATTCGACGGCGACCTTCAAGATCATCGTCAACAACACCCCGCTCTCCACGCTGCTCGTCACGCCCTACGATCGGTGGGACGGCTACCTGGCCGAGAAGGCGGACCTGCTCGAGTTCATCTCCGCGAATCTCGATCCGAGCCGCGTGCTGGTCCTGACGACCGACTTCCACACGAACATGGCGATCCGGCGCAGCGAGCTGACCGAGGTGATCGTCGGGCCGATCGGCCAGACCACGTTCGGGGGCACGGTGCGCGGCATCCTCACCGACCTGGGCCTCCCGCCCGCGCTGGCGCCGGTGTTCCTGAACCTGTTCGACGAGGTCGTCGCCCTCGGCAACGGGGGACCCGATGCGGTCCTGGCCTCGGCGCACGACGCCTTCTCCTATGCGCGGGTCGAGGTGTGGAAGGAGGGCGGTACGCCCAGGCTGCGCCTCACGGCCCGCGGCAACCCCGACTACCTGCTGGGCGTCAACGATCCGGCGGACGTGGTGGACCTCTTCACGATCGAGCTGCCGTAGGCTCGGGCTGGC
>CP070734.1:1330822-1334468 GCA_020347605.1 Deltaproteobacteria bacterium
CGGAACGCAAAGGGATTGCCGGCCAGATCCCGGCGGATCTCCAGGATGTGGTTCATGACGTCGATCGACGGGTAGTCCTTCAGGTTCACGCTCATCAGATCTCCATTCCGACGCGGGCGCCGTGCTGGGTGGCCTCGGCCAACGACCGCGGCACCCAGGCCGACCCGACCAGGAAGAGCCGCGCCGTCGAACCGGCCTCTTTCAGCTCGTAGTAGAGCCGGGCGTCCGGCACCGAACCATAGACGAGCACGACGCTATCGAAGCCCTCGAAGCTTCGCGTCCGGCCACCGAAGGCCGAGCGGAACTCCAGCGTGCCGCTCCCCACCGACGCCAGGCGCAGCCCGGTGTGGATCAACACGGAGTGCTCCGTCAGACGGCTCATCACCGCGCCGATGGAGTAGCGATCGATCTGGGCACCGATGCCCATCCACTTGTGGAAGATCTCCACCCGCTTGCCGCGTTCGGCGAGGTAGTCCGCCACGTTGGGCGTCTCGAAGTAATCCTCCTGCGAGACCACGGCGACCCGCTCGCCGACCTGGGCGCGACCCGCCAGCACGTCCCAGCCCTGGACCACGTGGGCTGCGTCGACACCGGGGGTCGCGGGCACGCGCGGGACGGAACCGGTGGCGCACGCCACGGCGTCGGGCTCGAGCGCCAGGATCTCCTGGGCGTCGACCTCGGTTCCGAGTCGCACGTCGACGCCATGGAGCGCCAGCTGGTTCTCCTGGAAGATCACGAAATCCTCGAACGAGTCGCGCCCGGGGGCCCGGGACGCGAGGTTCAGCTGACCTCCCAGCTTCGGACCGCGCTCGATCAGGGTCACCGCGTGCCCGCGTCTGGCGGCGATGCGCGCCGCCTCGCAGCCCGCGGCGCCGCCGCCGACCACGACGAAGCGCTTCTTCTGCTGGGCCCGCTCGTAGCGCATCGCGTAGAAGAGCTCGTTGCCGACCTCCGGGTTCACCGAGCAGGTGGGCTTCTTGAACATGTCCGGGGCGTCGTCCTGGATGGACTGGGCGATGCAACGGTTGCAACCGATGCAACGCCGGATCTCCGACAGTCTGCCCTCGCGCGCCTTGTTGGCGAACTCGGGGTCTGCGATTCCGGCTCGCGTCATCCCGACGAGATCGCAGCACCCCTCCTCGAGCAGCTGCTCCGCCACGCCGGGATCGTTCACGCGGCCGGAGAAGAGGATCGGGATGTCCTCGAGATCGACCTTCAGTGCCATCCCGGCCTCCCGATACACGGCATGGCCGTGATAGGAGGACTGCACGTAGGAGGTCTTCCCCCAGGAGTGCCCGACGTCGACGTTCACGAAGTCCAGGGTCCGGGTCTCGGCGACATGGCTCACCATCTCCCGCAGCTCGAGCAGGTCATAGCCGCCTTCGCGATCCTCCTGGCCGTTCAAGCGGATGCCGAGAGCCATGGCGTCGCCGATCCGCTGCTTGATGCCGACCAGCACCTCGCGCAGGAACTTCGTTCGCGCCCGCGCGTCGCCACCCCACTCGTCGTGGCGCGTGTTCATGGCCGGGGAGAGGAAGGTCTGGGGCAGCGTTTCGTGGGCGCAGTGGATCTCGATGCCGTCGACGCCCGCCTTCGCGAACTCTTCGGCGGCATCGGCGTAGGTGCGAATGAGCTGCCCGATTTCGCTCGCGTCGAGCTCGTGGGGGATCCAGTCGTAGGCCTCGACGATGGGCACCGAGGAGGCGGCCATCGTGAAGTTGAGCTGCGTGAGCTGGCAGACCACCACGGAGCCCGTTGCACGCACCGCTTCGCAGAACTTCGCGACGCTCTCGACGAAGCCCGGCATCTTGAACAGGGGAATCCGAATCGCCCCGGTTCCCGGGAAGAATTCGTCGGCAGCTTCA
Source organism: Deltaproteobacteria bacterium (assembly GCA_020347605.1). Lineage (GTDB taxonomy): Bacteria > Myxococcota_A > UBA9160 > UBA9160. The sequence goes on from CP070734.1 coordinate 1,332,688, forward strand.
GCGGGGAGGGGCGAGTTCAACAGGAAGGTCTCGCTGCCGATCCAGCCCGTGCCCCCCTTGGCCTTGGCGAGATGGTGGGCGATGAAGGCGTCGTCGACGAAGCCCGGCATCCGGGCGGCCCGGATCGTGTTGGTGGTCTCACAGATGCGGTTGGGGACGAGCATGGGCCCGACCCGGAGCGGCGCGAACAGGCGCTGGAATCGGGTGCTCGTGGTGCTGTCCGCACTCATGCTTGCCCTCTCCGCCCCTTCCCCCGTCCCGATGCCGTCCGCCTCGCGTGCGCGTTCCCGTCGCAGGCGTGTCGCGCGCGCCTCACGGCTTCGCGGGCGGCACCCACGATGCGTCCATGTAGGTCGCGACCCGATCGCGGTGGAAATCCGCATCGCCGAGCAGCGCGGCGTTGCAGCGCGCCCGCCGCATGTGCAGGTGGACGTCGTACTCCCAGGTAAAGCCGACGCCACCGTGCACCTGGAGTGCCGACTCGGCGGCGCTGACGGCGGTGTCACTCAGCCACGCCTTGGCGGCAGACACCAACGCCGCGGCGTTTTCGCGTTTCTCGTCGAGCGCCAGACAGGCGCCGTACAGGAGACTGCGACCGATCTCCACGTCGACGAGGTTGTTTGCCAACCGGTGGCTCACGGCCTGGAAGCTGCCGATCGGCTTGCCGAACTGGACCCGCTCGCGGGCGTACTGTGTGCTGAGTTCGAGCGATGCCTCGGCACTGCCCAGGAGGTCCGCGGCCAGCAGCACGGTCCAGATATCGTAGACCTCGCGCAGCAGCGCCTCCCCGCGAGCGCCGCCGAGCCGCGCGCCACCCTCCACCAGCGCGTTCTCGAAGACGATCTCGGCGCAGGCCTGGGCGTCCATGCGGCTCATGGGTTTGATCGCGACGCCCTCCGCATCCGATCGGAGCCGCACGAGACCCGGGCCGTCGGGCGTGCGCGCCGCCACCAGCAGAAGCAGGGCGCCGTCCGCATCGGGGACGAGGATCTTGTCGCCCGAGAGCCGCCAGCCGTCCCTCCCCGCCACCGCCTCGGACGCGACGGCGTCGGGACCGAAGAGCCCGCCCGGCTCGTCGATCGCCAGCGTGACCCGCGTCTGCCCGGCGATCAGGTCGGTCAGCAGCCCGCGACACGCCTCGTCGTCGCCGCTGCGCTCGAGCGCGATCGCCGCAATCAACGAGGATTCGAAGGGCCCGGGCAACACGCCGCGGCCCGCTTCCTGGGCCAGCACCGCGGCCGTCAGCACGTCGCCTCCGATGCCCCCCGCCGCTTCGGACGCCGCCACTCCGAGCCAACCCATCTCGACGATTTCCCGCCAGACGGCGTCGTCGATCACCGCCGGCTGCCGGTCCAGGGCCTCGCGCGTGCGGTCGGGAGGCCAGCGCTCGCGCAGGAAGTCGCGCGCCGTCTCCTGAAGCGCTTCCTGCTCTTCGCTGAGATTGAAATCCACTTCGTGAACTTCCTTCTAGTCTTCCACCGAGCGCGGCAGGCCCAGCACCTTCTCCGCGATGACGTTGCGCATGATCTCGCTGGTTCCGCCGCCGATGGCGTGGGCGAGCGCATCGAAATACGCCGCGTGCCAGCGGCCCCGGTCGATGACATGGGGGGAGCGCTTCGTCAGCGGCGCGAGCGGCCCCTCGACCCGCAACGCCGACTTCGCCATCTGTTGCCTCAGCTCCGACGCGAAGAGCTTGCCCACCGAGGCCCCGGCCCCGGGCGGCTTGCCGGCGATCTGGTCGCTGAGAGTGCGAAAGCCCAGATGGCGCAGCCCCTCGATCT
>CP070734.1:1334568-1338210 GCA_020347605.1 Deltaproteobacteria bacterium
GTCTCGCGCGAGACGCCATCCGCGCTGCGCCGCGCCGGAGCGACGGGGCTTGGGCGTGAGCGCGGCGCAGCCCGTCCGCGTCCTCGTGATCGACGACTCGGCGCACCGCCGACAGCGGATCTGCGAGCGGCTCGAGTCGTTCCCGGGGGTGCGCGTCGTGGGCACTGCGTGCGACGGCGAACAAGCGCTGCGCGAGACGCTCACGCGCGCGCCGGGCGTGATCGCGCTCGACCTCGAAACGCCGCGCATGGACGGCTTCGCGTTCCTGCGTCGGGTCCTGGAGGCGCGGCCGACGGCCGTCGTCGTCGTTCGGGCTCGCGCGGCCGACGAGAACGTCTTCCAGGCGCTCGAGCTCGGCGCCGTCGACTTCGTCGCCCGGCCCGCGTCGAGCTCCGCCCTCGCGCTCGATTCGTTCGCCCTTGAGTTGCGGAGAACGATCGGCGCGCTGCAGAACCTTCGCGTCGAGACCCTCGGCAGACCGGGGCCCCGCCTCGCGCCGGAGTGTCCCGCACGGGTTCGTCCGGTCGCGACGCCCGGGCATCGCGTGGTCGCGATCGGCGCGTCGACGGGCGGTCCCTCGGCGCTGATGCGGATCTTCGGCGGATTCAGCGAGCCCCCCCCGTGCGCGATCCTCGTCTCCCAGCACATGCCGCGCGGCTTCACGCGTCGGTTCGCGGACCGCATCGCGCGGCGCACGACGCTGCGGGCGCGCGAGGCCAGCGGCGGCGAGGCGCTCGAACCCGGGCTCGTCCTGATCGCCCCGGGCGGCTCTCATCTGGAGCTGGAGGCCGTGACGGGCCGGGTCGTCACGCGGCGGGTCGCCGCGGCGCCCGGCGACGCGTACGCGCCGTCGATCGACCGGATGTTCGCGTCCGCCGCCAAGCACCTGGGTCCGGATCTGCTCGCCGTCGTCCCGACGGGCATGGGTGACGATGGTTGCCGGGGGGCTGGGGCGGTGCGGGCATCGGGTGGGGCGGTGCTGGCGGAGTCCGAAGACTCGGCCGTGATCTTCGGAATGCCACGGCAGGTGATCCGCGCGGGCCACGTCGACGCCGTGCTGCACCTGGGCGCGATCGGGAACGCGATCGCGTGGGGGCTGCCGCGGCCTACGACCCGCGGTCTCGCGGAAGGGGTACGCCATGCGTGACGAGCGAAGTGCAGCGCACGCGTCGAGCGACGAGCTCATCGACGGCATGAGCCGCGGTCTCGAGCTGACCAAGGACCTGATCCGCGAGAACGAACGGCTGCGCCAGGAGCTGCTCGAGCTGCACACGCAACAGGCCGCCGCAGCGCGCGAGCCGGCGCAGTGGGAGGAGCGCCAGGTCGAGCTCGTCTCGCGCGTCGAAGCGCTGCAGGGCGAGCGCAATCGACTGATCGAGCTGCTGCGGCGCGGCGAGCAGAAGACCCGGCGGGTCGCGGGGCAGTGTTCGGAGGTCGAGGAGGAGATCAACCGACTGGCCAACTTCCACGTCGCGAGCTCCGAGCTGCACGCGTCGCTCGACCTCCGCGAGGTCGTGAACGTGATCCTCGAGATCCTGATCAACCTGATCGGAGCCGACGTCTTCGCTCTCTACGCCTGCGACGAGGAGGCGAATCACCTGGAGCGCATCGCGGTGCAGGGGAAGCACGTCGAGCTACCCGCTCGCGTCCCGCTGGACGACGCCCTGATCGCGCGTTCGCTCGCCTCGGGCGAGACCGCCTTCGGGCCCGCGGAGGAGGGCCGGGGCGCGGCGCCGCTCGCAAGCGTGCCGCTGTGCATGGGCGAACGCAGGATCGGCGCCATCGTGATCCACCGCCTGCTTCAACAGAAGCACGGCTTCACGCCGCTCGACCGCCAGCTCCTGGAGCTCCTGTCGGGCCACGCCGCGACGGCGCTCTTCGCGGCGCAGCTCTACGGCGATTGGAAGCGACAGCCCGCTGCGCTGCCCCGGCTGACCGAGCTGCTGGGGACGGGCGCCGCGCGCGCCGCAGAGGAGTAGACGAGATGTCTCGACGCCGCATCCTGATCGTCGAAGACAGTCCCACGGTACGACATTTCCTGGGCTTCGCGCTCCGCCGCCTTCGCGACGTGGATGTCGTGGAGGCCGTCGACGGCATGGACGGGCTGCGCAAGCTGACGGGCGACCACTTCGACCTCGCCCTGGTGGACATCAACATGCCCGTGATGGACGGCCTCAAGCTGATCCACCTGATTCGCGGCGAGGAGTCGATCCAGGACATGCCCGTCGTGGTCGTGACCACCGAGGGCGGCTCCGAGGACCGCGAGCGCGCGCTGGCGCTCGGTGCCAACGAATACCTGACCAAGCCGGTTCAGACCGGTCGGCTGCTCGAGGTGGTGCAGGGGCTGCTCAAGGACGGGTGAACGCGGCGACGCGGAAGCGCGCGGGGCGTCCGCCGACGCGCGCGCTCGAAGCCGCGCCGAGCCCCCTTGAAGCGCTGCGCGTGTGGTATACCTGCCGGCCGTGCGGAGCGTTTCCACGCTGCTCCTGATCGCCACTCTGGCGCTCGCCGGCTGCGGCTACGAGCTGATCCGCTATCGCAGCGCCGGCGGTGAGCTGCGGACCGTCGCGGTCCGCCCGCTGCGCAACGACGCGATGGACCCCGGCTATGGGCGAGAGGTGACCGATGCGATCCTGCGCGAGATCCTGCGCCGCGGCGCGCTTCGGATCGTGCGCGATCCGGCCGACGCGGACCTGGTGCTGTCGGGTCGCGTGAAGCCCATCCAGACCCGGGCGAGCTCGTTCGACTCGATCGTGCTGGCGCTCGAGTACGAGGTATTCGTCGGTCTCGAGCTGACCGTGGTGCAGCGGGACGGCGAGGAGCGCGCGCTGCCCGCCTCGACCCTGCGGGCATCCGAGCGCTACACCACCAGCGCCGACGTCGAGGCCTTGCGCAAGAACCGCGAGGAGGCGCTGCGCCGCGTCGCCACACTGCTGGCGAGCCGCGTCCACGACACGCTCAGCGAGGGCTTCTAGCGGCCGCCGCGCCGCCGTCTTGCGTCGCGCCTGCCGGCGCCCGAAGGTGGGCCCGCCCGCGGCTGTCTCGGCGCGTCGACGCATGGTACCCTGGCGCGCCAACCCGACCCGCACCCGCTGGTTCTCGGAAGGCTCGTACGGCGCGGACCGCGCGGCCGGGTCGGCGTCGGTCGTACCGGGTTCGAGGTCGTCTTGCGCACTGCGCTGTCGGTTGCGTCGTGGCTGCTGCTCTTCACCGTGTCGAGCGCCTCGCCCCTGCGCGCCCAGGACACCGGCACCGTACCGGTCAACTTCGTCTCCGAGTCGATCGAGGACTGGCAGGTGATTCCGCCCGTCCTGAGCGAGTTCGAGAGCGCCGTGGCGCGGGGCCCGATCTTCTCCGACGGCCGCTCGGTCCGGGTCTGCGACCTCGCGCTGGGGCCCGGCATCCCGCGACTCACGATCGACCTCGCCGACGGCGTGGTCCTGTTCTGCTACGACCGCAAGAGCGACCAGGTCGGCGACTGCACGAACCCGGATCTCGTGTCCGGGGTGGAGGCGTTCATCCCGCCGCTGCCCGCCGGGGACTACCTGTTCCTCTACGACGAGAACGACGCGGTACCGGATGACGCGGAGGCGGGATGCGACCGGGACGGGCTCGCCGTGGAGATCCCTTTCACCGTTGAGT
>CP070734.1:1338310-1341930 GCA_020347605.1 Deltaproteobacteria bacterium
CGCGCGGCGCGCCGCGCGGCCGCGGAGGCGTGGCACCGCGACTGGCGCGAGAGCACGCCCCAGGGCGTGCTGGCGATCGTCGACGCCGCGTCGGAGCGCTCGCTGGTGAGCTTCGACGCCAACGGTCAGGCCCACCTCAAGCCGCCGCCCTCCCGCGCCCCGTAGCCGCGCGCGCCCGTCGCTCCGGTAAAGCCGCGTCCGCCGCCCGCCGAAGTTCTCGTGGAGGACCGTGCAGGAGGGGACCCGATGTCGAACGACCGCCGGCGCGAAGCCGATCGACGCCAGCCCGACGACGTCGCCGCGCCGGTCGAGCGCCGATCCGGGGAGCGCCGCCGCCGCGCCGGCGAGCGGCGCGGCATGGACCGGACCCGGAAGCGCGTTCCCTGCGAGGTCCAGATCGACGGGAGCTGGCAGCGCACCTTCGTGCTGGACCTGTCGCCCGGCGGGCTCTTCGTGCAGACCGGCAAGGCCGTAGACCCGGGTACCGACGTCGGCATCCGGCTGCACATCGGCAGCGAAGCGGCGCCGATGGAGCTGCGCGCCACGGTCGCCCGCAACCGCCGCGTGCCGGCCAACCTGGCGGGCGTGGAGGCGCCCGGTATCGGCGTCCGGATCCGGTCTGCGCCCAACGCCTATTACGACCTCCTGGCGCGGCTCGCCACCGAGGGCTCGAGCGCGCTCGCCGCGCCGCGCGCGGAGTCGGCTTCCAAGGCGCCGGCCAAGCCCATGTTCGAGTTCCGGGTGCGCGCCAAGCAGACCAGCGGCTCGCGGTCGCGCACGATCGTGGTCGGCGCGGATTCTCCCGAGGCGGCCGAGGCCCGCGCGCTGCGGGAGCTGGGATCCAAGTGGAAGGTGCTGAGTGTGGAGCGCGTCTAACGCGAGCGCCGTCCCGCCGTTCCCCTACACGTCGCGTCGCACGATCAGGACGTCCACGCGACCCCGCGGCCCGACGTAGAACGACGCCATCCAGCCGGTCAGGCTGACGACCAGCGCGCCGAGCACCGCGGAGAGCAGTCCCGCCAGCTCGAAATTCGGAAGCAGCGCGGCGACGAGTCCCAGCATCGCGGCGTTTACGACCAGCAGGAAGACCCCCAGCGTGACCACGGTGATCGGAAGGGTCAGCAGGATCACCAGCGGCCGCACCAGCGCGTTCACCACACCCAGCAGGAAGGCCGCCGCCACGAGCGTCCCCGCGCCCGAGATCTTGACGCCGGGAACGATCGCGGACGCCAGCCACAGTCCGAAGGCGCTGATCGCGAGACGCAGCAGGAATCCCGGCATGGGCTACGGGACCAGCAGCACGCGCCCGAACGCCTGACGGCTCTCGATGTAGGCGTGCGCCTCGGCCGCGCGGGCCAGCGGGAAGCAGCGGTCGACGATCACCTCGAGGCGCCCGGCTCGCAGATCCTCGAGGTGCCGCTCGACCATCGCATGGACGCGGTCGTGGTGGATCGCCAGCTCCGCGCCGAAGAAGACGCCGGTGAGCGACTTGTTTCCGGGGCGCAGCAGGCTCACGTCCGGCCGCACGTCGTCGCGCCCCGCGGATCCGACGCTGATGATGCGACCGCGGTAGGTGGCGGCTTCGAAGCTTCGCTCGAGGGTCCGGCCGCCGATCGAATCCACGACGAGGTCGACGCCGCGGCCGTTCGTGATCTCGCGCGTCGCGGTTGCGAAGTCGGTCGTGCGGTAGTTGATGCCGTGGTCCAGGCCGAACTGCTTGAGGCGATCCAGCTTCGCGTCGCTCGACGCCGTTGCGAGCACCGTGGCACCCGCGCGCTTCGCCAGCTGGATCGCGGCCATGCCGACACCGCCGGCGCCGGCCTGGATCAGCACGCTCTCGCCGGCCGCGAGCCGACCGAACTCGAACAGACAATCGTCCGCCGTCCCGACCGCGATCGGCACCGCGGACGCCCGCGGCAGATCGAGCCCGTCGGGAACGAGCCAGGTGGCGTTCGCCGCGGTCGCCACGCGCTCCGCGTGCGAGCCGTGCATCATGACCGCCACCACGCGCTGTCCCGGCTCCCGGTTCCGGACCTGCGCGCCGACCTCGCGGATCACGCCGGCGCACTGGTAGCCGACGATGTGCGGTCGGCTCGGCATCTCCCCGCGCGCGCGGTGCAGAACGTCGCCGCCCTCCACGCTGATCGCCTGGACGTCGACCAGCACCCCGTCCGGCGCGCATGCCGGATCCGGAACCTCCTCGTAGCGGAACACGTCCGGCGCCCCGGTCTGGTAGTAGACGGCCGCTCTCACGGCGTTCGAGCCTATCACGCCCCGGCCTCCCGGACGGCGCGAATGGAACAAATTTTCCACAATCCGGACACTCTCGGGGGTATCCTGCCGGTCGCGCCCGCCGCGGCCGCCCCCGAAACGGCCGGAGCGCGCGCTTCGCGTTGGTATTCGTCTTGCACACCCGGCTGCCCAGGGGTTGGGAGACCGGGCTGGAGTCCCGCGCGATGCCGGTCGATCGACGCGCACTGCTGTTGTCGCTGCCGCTCTTCTTGCTCCCCGCTGAAGCCGCCGTTACCGAAGCTCTGGATCTCGGTAACTCCCAACCCCGCTGGATTGAGGTCGAGTTCGAGGTGTCGCCGCGCGACCGCCCCGGTCAGCTCGACGCGATCTACACCGAACCGCTTCCCGCTCGGCTGGAGCCCGGCGCCGCCGAGCGCCAGCGCCGGGTCGTCATCTCGCGCGACATCGTGGAGCAGCGGCTCTTCGGCGCCGAGCGGCCGGTCGCGGGCAGCTTCAGCGACTTCGTGTGGACGTTCGACGCCGACACCGGTCACGTCGAGTCGGCCGTCGTGTCGGGGAAGCTCACGCCGACGGTCGGCTGGGGCTTGTTCTCGAAGCGCATCACCGCGGACATCCGGGTTCACATGACGACGCGCACCCGCGCCGGCTTCAGCGGTCCGCGGCGCCGGTTCGGTGCGCTGATCTTCGAGTATTGCTCGGAGCCCGACGCGCCGGCCTGCACGCTGATCGGCGCCGCGCGCTACGAGCCCACGAGCGGGTACGTGAACGCCGTCGGCGAGCTCGTCGCGCACTCGGCGGGCCTTCGCACGCGATCCTTCAGTCCGCTCGGCGAAGCGCGCTTCTCGGAGCGGCCCCGGCCCGCGGTCCTCAGCGCCAGCCAGGCGCTCGACGCGCCGAGACCCCGCTAGCGTCCTCGCGCCGCCTCCGCCGCACGCCGGCCCGCCCCGCGTCCCCGTTGCCACCCTCAAGTGCCGCGCTCGGACGGTCGATCCGCTGTCGAACGCCCGAGCCGCGAGCGCGCGTATGGAGCGCTGGATGACCGACGCAGGCGTCACCCGGATGCCGGCCATGGACGCGACGGGACGGCCCGCGGCGGAGCCGTCGCCGCGCAGCTACGCGACGGCCGTGGTGCTCTCGAGCGTGCTGGGGTTCGCGGGTGTGCAGCACTTCTATCTGGGCCGCGTGGCCGAAGGCCTGCTCGACATCGGGCTCACGCTGGGCTGGCTCTACGGCTTCGCCACGGGTCAGCTGCTCGTGGGGTTCGCGTTCCTCGGTCTCGACATGGCCCACGCGCTGACGGTCACGATCCTGCTGCTCACCGGAAACTTCCGCGACGGGGCGGGGCGCGTGGTCTGTTATCCGGGTCA
>CP070734.1:1342030-1345644 GCA_020347605.1 Deltaproteobacteria bacterium
CGCCGACGCGCTCGAAGGCGGTCTGGACGAAGCGCCGCAGGCCCTCGCGCTGGGCCGGATCGCTCAAGATCTGCTCGAGCCGGGGGAGTACGGCCGCCGGCAGAAGGACGCTCGCGGTCGTATTCCCCGCCGTATACGGGAACGCGTCGAACGCGACGTCGAGGCCCCCCGCGTGCGCGTCCTCGATGAGGCGAATCGCGTCGGAGTGGCTCGGCCAGGTGGCGCGGCCTACGAAGATGAGGTGGCTGATCTGGAGGCGCACGTCCGCCGCGGCACCGACGCGAAGGATCTCGCGGACCGCCCTCAGGTTGTGGAACTCGTCTTCGGGATCCGCGTCGTAGGCCCCACTGATCCAGCTGTAGGCCTTGAGGTGCGATGTGAAGAGCTTTCCGTCACGCGCGGCCCAGCGGGCGAACTCGGTCAGCTCCTCCTCCTGCGCGAAGATCCCGGGCGGGTAGCCGAGGCCCGAGCTGACGCCGACGCAGCCCGCATCGAGCGCCGCGCGCGTCAGCGCCTCCATCTGGCGAAGCTCTTCCCGATCGGGGGGCGCGGGGTTGAGCTGGCCGCTGACCGCCGCGCGCACCGTCCCGTGCCCCACCAGCTGGGCGACGTTGAGGGATACGCCGCCTCGGTCGAGCGCGTCCAGGAATCCGGCCATGGTGTCCCAGCGCAGATCGACGGCCTCGTCGACCACCAGCCGGCTCGACTGGTGGGCGCCGTGCCGGTTCCGCTCCGTCAGGGGAGCCGGACTGAATCCACAGTTGCCGGCCACGACGGAGGTCATGCCCTGGCGCACGAAGGGCTCGACGAGCGAGCCGTGGTCCGCGCCCGGCAGCAGCCAGTCCGCGTGGGAGTGGATGTCGATGAACCCCGGCGTGATGGTCTTGCCCGTGCAGTCGATCGCCTTCGCGGCCTCGAGTTTGCCGAGGTCTCCGATCGCGACGATCCGGCCCTCCCGCACCGCCACGTCCGCGCGCCGGGACTTCGCCCCGGTGCCGTCGAGCACGGCCCCGCCGGTCAGCTTGAGATCACAGTCCATCGCCAGATCCCCCTGCGCTCGCCCGGGCTCCCCGGCTCGGGTCGCAACTCGAGCGGCATCGATCCGCCGTGGATGCCGCACGGCGTCCGTACCATGCCACAACGGGGCGCCCGACCGTGGACCCCGGCCGGCGCACGCCGGCGCGGCTACCGCCGCAGCGGCTCGGACTCGATCAGGCGCGCGGCGCTGCGCGCGATCTGGGACTCCTCGTCCGTCTCGAAGACGTAGACGGGGCGCGACGATTCGACCGAGATGCGCCCCGGCTCGCCGGCGGCGTTGCGCGCGGGATCGAGTGTGACGTTCCAGGCCGCCAGGCCGTCGGCCACCCGGCGCCGGATCTCCGCGGAGTGCGTCCCGATCCCGCCGCCGAAGACGAGTGCGCCGCGGCCCCCGAGCAGCGTGAAGTAGGCGCCGGTCAGCGCGACGATGCGGCGCACGAAGAGCGCCACCGCCACGCGCGCGCGCGCGCCGCCGCCGGCCGCGGCCGCGGCCGCGAGCACCTCGCGCAGGTCGGCCGAGCCCGCCATGCCGAGCAGTCCCGAGCGGCGGGTGAAGAGGTCCTCCACCTGCGCGGCGTCGTGCCCGCGGCGCAAGAGCGCGAGCGGGATGCCCGGGTCGAGGTCGCCGCTTCGCGTCGCCATGGGCAGGCCGCCCAGCGGCGAGAAGCCCATGGAGGTCTCGATCGAGCCGCCGTTCTCGACCGCGCACGCCGAGCAGCCCGCCCCCAGCTGGAGCGTCACCGCGCAGGTCTCGTCCGGTCCGGTGCGCTCCGCCGCCGCCAGCGATTCGATCAAGGAGGCGTGTGCGATGCCGTGAAAGCCGTAGCGGTAGAGCCCGAGCTCTTCGCACAGATCCCAGGCCAACGGGTAGCGCAGCGATTCCGGCGCGCGCCGGGCGTGGAACGCGGTGTCGAACACGGCGACCGCGGGTCGGTCCGGTAGCTGCTCGCGGGCGACCCGCAGGCCCTCGAGCGCCGGCGGATTGTGGAGCGGCGCCAGCGGCGAGAGCGCCTCGATGGCCGCCTCGACGGACGCATCGACCCGCACGGGCTCCGTGAACCGGTTGCCGCCGTGGACGACGCGATGTCCCACGGCGTCGATCCCGTCGCGCTGCGACCCCAGCGACTCGAGGATCGCCGCGAACGCGGCCCGAGCGCCGCCGGCGCGATCCAGGTCGCGCGACTGTCGCCAGCGGATGCGCGTCTGCGCGCCGTCCACCTCCACCAGCGCCGCCTTCACGGTGGCGCTTCCGGCGTTCAGCACGGCGAGCAACATGCGTCGATCCTACTCCAGGTCCGGGCCGAGACTGCGGAGGCGCCGTGCGCCGCGCCGAAGCTGGCGGCACGATCGGCGTCAGAAGGGCCACGTCCAGTTCTGCTGCTCGGGCGCGTCGACGCCGTGGCGATGCGCGTGGTTCCGGCAGTCGATCTGCAGGTCGCGCAGCTTCTCCTTCACGTGGGCCCCCGCGACGCGGAGCGCGGGCACGCGATTGATGACGTCGATGGCCAGGCTGAACCGGTCGATCTCGTTCTCGATCGCCAGCTCGAGCGGCGTGTTGATGTTGCCCTTCTCCTTGTAGCCGCGCACGTGCAGGTTGCGGTGGTTCGTGCGCCGGTACGCCAGCCGGTGAATGAGCCAGGGATACCCGTGGAAGTTGAAGATGACGGGTCGGTCCGTGGTGAACAGGCTGTCGAAGTCGCGGTCGTCGAGCCCGTGCGGATGCTCGGAGGCGGGCGTCATCCGGAACAGATCCACGACGTTCAAGAAGCGGATCTTGAGCTCGGGAAAGTGCTCCCGGAGCAGCGCGACGGCCGCCAGGGCCTCCAGGGTCGGGATGTCGCCGCAGCTCGCCATCACCACGTCCGGCTCGCAGCCGTGGTCGGTGCTCGCCCAGTCCCAGATGCCGATGCCCTTCGTGCAGTGTCGGATGGCCGCGTCCATGTCGAGATACTGCAGGTGATTCTGCTTGTCCGCGACGATCACGTTGACGTCGTCGGTGCTGCGCAGGCAGTGGTCGGCGACCGACAGGAGGCAGTTGGCGTCCGGCGGGAGATAGATGCGGGTCACGGTCGGCTTCTTGTTCACCACGACGTCGAGGAAGCCCGGGTCCTGGTGCGTGAAGCCGTTGTGGTCCTGCCGCCAGACCGTCGAGGTGATCAGCAGGTTGAGCGAGGCGATCGGCGCCCGCCAGGGCAGGTCCTCCGCGATGTCGAGCCACTTGGCATGCTGGTTGAACATGGAATCGATCACGTGGACGAAGGCCTCGTAGGTGGAGAGGAAGCCGTGCCGACCGGTCAGCAGGTAGCCCTCCAGCCATCCCTCGAGGGTGTGCTCGGAGAGCATCTCCATCACGCGACCGTCGGGGGAGAGCTCGCTCCCGTCGGCGTCCTCCGGCAGGATGTCGGCGAGCCAGGTCTTCTTGCTGGCTTCGTAGACCGCGTCGAGCCGGTTCGAGCGCGTCTCGTCCGGACCGAAGACGCGGAAGTTGTCCGGGTTGAGCCGCATCACGTCGCGGAGCAGCCGTCCGAGCGGACGCGTGTTCTCTGCGCGGAGGCGGGCGGGCGCCTCCAGGTGGA
>CP070734.1:1345744-1349328 GCA_020347605.1 Deltaproteobacteria bacterium
TGCTGCACGACGTGGGCAAGATCGGCATTCCCGACGCGATCATCACCAAGCCCGCGCAGCTCGACGAGCACGAGTACGCGCTCATGAAGAAGCACCCGGAGATCGGGGGCAAGATCCTCGAGCCGGTCGAGTTCCTGCGCGACGTCGTGCCCTGCGTGCGCCACCACCACGAGTGGTACGACGGCTCCTCGCGCGGCTACCCGGAACGCCTTCAGGGCGACCGGATTCCCCTGCCTTCACGCATCATCCTGGTGGCCGACACCGTCGAGGCGATGACCAGCGACCGCCCCTACCGCAAGGCGCTCACGCTGGAGACCGCCGTCGCGGAGCTCCACAAATTTGCGGGCAGCCAGTTCGACCCCACCTGCGTGGACGCGTGTCTGCGCATCATCGAGGTCGAGGGCGAGGCCTTCATTCGCCGGGATCAGAACTTCGACATCTACGAGTTCCTGGAAGGCTGAGCGGGGTGGATCGCATGCTGGACGGATCGTCGCGACCGGGTGCACTCGAGCTGAAGGCGGCCAGCGAGCTGTTCCACGAGCCGCGCGTGCTGCAGGACACGCGGCTGCTCGGCGCGCTGCACGCCGAGCTGCTGGAGGAGCTGGGCGCCGAGCAGGCGGCCTCCGCCCTGCTGCAGGTGGGCTGGTTCCAGGGGCTGCGCGACGCCACGCGCCTGCTGCAGCGCGGCTTCTTCGAGCTCGGCCCCGAGCCCGGGGCCCTGCCGACCTCGCCGCTGCTCACCATGCGCCTGGCGCCGCTGGCGAGCGACCTGCCGCGCGGCGCGATCGAGGTGCGCGGCATCTGGCCGGAGCACATCGAGGCGTCGGCGCACGCGTCGGCGCTGGGTGTGAGCCGCGACGCCACCTGCTACGCCAGCGCGGGCTACACGTCCGGTTGGTTGTCCGGCGTGCTCGAGGTGGAGCTGCTCGCGCTCGAGGAGTCCTGCTCGACCTGCGGCGACGAGGCGTGCACATTCGTGGCCCGCGAGCCGGAGGTGTGGAGACGGCGCGGCGACGCGCGCGCCCTGCGACTGCTCGCGTCGCTCGATGTCGCGCGGCTCCGCGAGCTCGTCGCGGAGGAGCTCGAATCGGAGGCGCCTGCGGCGCAGGGGGAGAGCGGGTTCGACCCGAACTCGCCGGTGGTGCACGTCTGGGGCCCGGTGATGATCCTGCCCTTCTCGGGGCCCGAAGCCTCGATCCAGGCGGTGGAGCTGATCGGAAACGACCCGGGCGCCGCCGGCGTGAAGGTGGTGGTGGTGGACCTCGGCGGCGTGATCCTCGACGAGGGCTACGGCGCGGTGGCGCTGGAACGGGTGATCGACGCCGTCCACGGGTTCGGCGCGGAGCCCATCCTCACCGGCGTCTCGCCGCTGTGCGAGCCGCTGATCGCCAGCCTCGAGTGCGGACAGGTGCTGGTGGAGAAGGACCTCTCACAGGCGATCGCGACCGCCTTCCAGATCGCCCACGCGCAGTGCCGGGGCGTATGAGCGCGTCCGCGGAGCGGGCCTTAAGCGCGGCGCCGGATCGCCCGAATTCAGATCCGATGGCGTCGCTTCCCGCCCGCGGTCAGCTCGACGAGGTCCCGGTCCCCCGGCTGCTGTTCGACCTCTACAAGGCGCACTTCACGGGCACGCTCGAGCTGTCCCGGGAGCGCGTCAACAAGCGCATCCAGTTCCTCGACGGCGTCCCGACGTTCGTGGAGTCGAACCTGGCCAGCGAGAGCCTCGGCATCCAGCTGATGGACGACGGCACCATCTCGCGCGAGGACTACTCGCGCGTGGTGGGCTACGTGGCGCTCAAGAAGTGCAAAGAGGGCAAGGCGCTGCTCGACCTCAAGCTGCTCCAGCCCAAGGACCTGTTCAGCGCGCTCAAGGAGCAGGTGCGCCGGCGGGTCGTGGAGTGCTTCGGCTGGCCGCAGGGCGAGTTCGTGCTGAACGACTCCGCGACGCCGGCCGATGCCCAGGCGTTCCGCACCGATCCGCTCGCGCTGTTGCAGAGCGGCCTCGAGGCGCACTGGACGTCGGACCGGATCCTGACGTCGCTCGGCGATCAGCTGCGGCGCTATCCGAAGCCGTCGCGCCGCTTCGAGGGCCTTCGCGACCGGCTCGAGACCGATGCGGCCGTGGACCGGCTCTTCGAGGCGCTCGACGGGAAGCGCACGCTCGGCGAGCTGATCGTGACGGCGCAGTCGCCGCGGGCACTCGCCGCCGCGTGGATCCTCGATGCCGCGGGTGGCCTCGAGTACGCCGACGCGCGCGTGGACGACGCGCCCGAGACGATCGACGACGACACGCCGCCGCCGCCGCCCGAGATCGAGATCGTGGTGGGCAGCGCGCCGGCGGGGGGCGGCGCGGCGTGGGCGAGCGCGGCGGGCCGCCCCGAAGCGGGCGCACGGGTCCGGGCGGCGAACCCCGATGCCGAGTCGATGCGCGCGGACATCCTCGCGCAGCACGCCAAGCTGCGCGACCTGGACTACTACGCGCTGCTGGGGGTCGAGCGCAAGGCGAGCCCTGCCGAGATCCGGCGCGCGTATTTCAGGCTGGCCAAGCGCTACCACCCGGACGCGCTGGCATCCGCGGGCCTCGACGACGTGCGCCAGCAGGCGAACGACATCTTCGCGCGCGTCTCGAAGGCCCACGAGGTGCTGGTGGACGTGATGCAAAGGCGCGACTACGACCGCAGCCTCGCGGACGGAGATGGGGACGAGGACGATCAGGCATCGCGCGTGGCGAACGCCGAGATCATGTACCGGAAGGCCGAGATCCTGCTGCGCCGGGGCGACTTCAAGGGCGCGCTCCAGTTCCTGAAGCCCGCGGTCGAGCTGTGGCCGGAGGACACCGAGTACCAGTCCGCCCTGGGCTGGGCCCTCTTCAAGCAGCCCAAGGCCGAGCCCGAGCCGGCGCGCGAGCACCTCGAGAAGTCGATCGCGCTCGACGCCCAGAACGCCGTCGCGCTGCACCGGCTCGCCCTGGTGTTGCGCGCCAGCGGCGACGAGGCCGGCGCCGCCAAGTACCTGAAGCAGGCCAAGGCGATCGACCCGAAGGCCGACGCGCGCGGCTGAGCCGAGGGACGGTCGCGGGGGTGCGCCCGCCGGACGCCGCCGCGCCGCCTAGTCGGGGCGGGCATCGCGGCTGCGCGGCAGCACGCGCCGCGTGCGCGCCTCGGGCAGCAGCACCAGCGCGTCGGGGTCGCGCACCGCGTCGCGCAGCTGCGCGATCTGGAAGCCGTACTCTCCGCCCCGCGCGCTGCGCCAGAACAGGCGTCCGAAGCGGTCCCCGGCGCGCGCGTACGGCCCGGCCAATCCCTCGCGCTGCGCCACCAGCGCCATCCGGTCGAACAGGTCGGTGCGCCAGGTCGAGACGGAGACCCGCCGCAGCACGGTCCCGGACGGCACGGCGTACAGGGCGCGCAGGCTCGGCGCCGTGAAGGGGCCGCCCGCGTGGACGCGCTCGCCCAGTGCGGCCACGCGCTCCCACTCGCGCGTCATGATCGAGTCTCCCGAGGCCGCGTGGCCCTGGTAGCCGAGCGCGTGTCCCAGCTCGTGCAGCGCGGCGCCGGTGAGCTCGCCGGGCGAGGGCTCGCTCG
>CP070734.1:1349428-1352984 GCA_020347605.1 Deltaproteobacteria bacterium
CATTTGATCGACTCCACACGGGCGCCGTGGTACGGTCCACGCATCCAGGCGGCACGCGGAGCGATCCGCGTGCAGCTCGCCGACGCGAGGGGGGATGCATGTCGGTGACGCGTTTCGACACACGGACTCCCGGGCGGCGGTTGCCCACCGACCGGATCGGCCGGCGCGCGGCAACCCGCTCGCGAGCTGCAGCCCGACGCTCGAGGCTGCTCGTCGCACTCGGCATCCTCGCCTTCGGCAGCGCCGCCGGCCCCGCTGGAGCCGCGGCGCTGCTCGACGTGCGCATCGGCAAGCACGAGGGGTACACCCGCATCGTCCTCGACCTCGACGAGGGTGTGAAGCACCAGATCGATCGGATCGAGACGGGACGCGGTTCTGTGTTTCTCGTGACGCTGAACGCCACCGCCGCGCGCCGCGTGATCGCACCCGACGCGCCCCTGCTGAGCGTCGTGCGGATCGAGCCGCGGGACGGTGAAACGATCGTGCGGGTCGCCGCCACCTCCTCGGACGTCGACGTGAACGTGTTCCCGTTGCGCGACCCGAACCGCCTCGTCCTCGACCTCCGCTCCGGCAAGGCCGCGGCCCCGAAGGCCGCCGCCACGCCGCGGCCGACGCCTCCGCCCCGCGACACGGTCGAAGCGCCGCGACCCACCGCGCGCGCAGAGGCCCCGAAGCCGGCGCCCGCGCCGCGCGAGCCGACCCCGGCCCCCGCGCCGACGGTGGCGCCGACTCGAGAGGCGGCGAAGGCCAGGCCGTCGGCCGTCGCGCCGACGGAGAAGCCCGCGGAGCCGACCGCCCCGGCCGCTCAGCCCGCGGAGCTGGCGGAGAAACCGGCTGTGGCGCCGAGCGAGGCGCCGGCCGAACAGAAGCCCGCCACGGAGGCACCCGGCGCGCCGGCCCCGGCCCTTCAGCCGCCGCCGCAGGTCCGCCCGGCCGACCGGCGCAGAGCCGCGGTCGAGCGAGGCGAGCGGGCCCGCGTCCAGCCGCCGGCCGAGCCGGCTCCGGCCGAGCCGACCGGCATCTCGCCGTTGCTCCTGGCGGCCGCCGTCCTGGCCGTGCTGCTCATCGCGGGCGCCATCTGGATGCGCCGGCGGCGCGGCGGCGAGCTCGAGGCGTCGAGCGAGTTCTTCCCGCCAGAGAGCGACGAGGGCATCCAGGTCGGTTCCGCAGCGGAGACGATGCCGGGCGGCGGCCTGGACTCGGTCGGAATGCCGATTCCCCCGCCGAAGGACGAGGAGGAGGACCTCCCCGTGGTTCCCGGCACCCAACCGCGGATGCCCGCCGCGGCCCGTCCCGCGGCGAGCGACAGCCTGGCCCGTGACGTGGATCGCCGCATCCAGGGCCTCGAGACCCGCCTCGCGGAGGTGGTGGACGCGCGCGACCGCCTGGAACGCCAGGTCTCGGCGCAGGCGGAGGAGCTGCGCGTGCAGCGCGCCGCAATCGCGCGCGCGCAGCGCGTGCTCCGCACCCTGGCGCGGCCGGAGGAGGCGACCGAGCCGGCCCCGCGCGACCCGAATCGGGGGCCCTCGCGCTAGGGCTTGGCGGCGGTCTCGCCGTCGGAGCGCGCGAGCAGCAACGCCCCCAACGCCCCGGCGAACTCGCCGTTCGGCAGGTGCATCGGACGGCAGCCGAAGGCACCCGACACCTGACACAGGATGCGGACGAGCACGGGGTTGTCCCGCAGCGTCGAGCCCGCAAACACGATGGTCGAGATCCCCGCGGCCGTCGCGAGCGACCCACACAGCAGCGCGACGTTCTCTCCGACCAGGCGCATCACCGCCAGCGCGAGGTCGGTGCGGGCGGGGTGTCGGTCGCCCCTCCGCCACCCGAGCTTGCCGAACGAGGCGGCCGTGAGCTCTCCGGGCAGCGGTCGCTCGTCCGCGCGGTAGATATCGGACACCAGGAGATCTACGGCGCCGTGTGAGCCCTTCGAGGCCAGCCCCACGAGCTCCTGGAAGCGGGACGTGTCCAGCACCGCCACCCCGAGCCCGACGACGGTTCCCCCGCCCAGCGCCGTGCCTCCGACGCGGCGAACGCCATCCGAATCGACGAGCAGGATCGAGGTGCCGGTTCCGAGCGATACCAGCAGGTAGGGCGGATCGGGCTCGCGTCCGCTCTCGGGCAGCAGCGCGTTGGCGCCGGAGCCCCAGGCGTCGAATTCCGCGACGCGCGTGGCCGCGCGCGTGAGGCGCTGGGCGAGTTCCGCCGCGCCACCGCCGGTGAGACCGATCCGGTCGGGCGCCAGCGCCTCCACCTGTCGGGCGATCTCGTCGAGCGCCTCGGCGGGCAACAGCCAGAAGCGCGGCGCGGCGCTCCCCTGGCGGGCGGCCAGCTTCGCCAGCGTGGCTCCGATGTCGACGCCGACCGCCGTTTCGTCGCCGGCCCGCGAGTGATAGTCTCTGTGGTTCAAGGAGTTGCGCCCGCACCTCGGGTTCGTGAGGCGATGTATACCGCGTTCTACGGACTGCGCGAAAAGCCCTTCGCGCTGAGCCCAGATCCCCGATACCTGTTCCTCGCGGAGTCCCATCGCGAGGCGTTGGCGCACCTGCTGTACGGCATCGACGAGGGCGAGGGCTTCATCGCCATCACGGGCGAAGTGGGCACCGGCAAGACCACGCTGTGCCGAACGCTGCTGCAGCGCGTGGGCGCGGGCACGGAGATCGCCTTCCTGTTCAACCCCTTGCTGTCCCCCGCGGGCCTGGTGCGCGCGATCAACGTCGAGTTCGGCCTGCGCTCACGGGGTCGGTCGCTCCTCGAGCTCAGCGACGAGCTGAACCGCTTTCTGCTCGAGAAGAACCGGGACGGTCGCCGCGTCCTGCTGATCATCGACGAGGCCCAGAATCTCTCGACCGATACCCTCGAGCAGATCCGCCTGCTCTCGAACCTGGAGACCGAGCGCTCCAAGCTGATCCAGATCGTGCTGCTCGGACAGCCCGAGCTGGAGCAGAAGCTCGGCTCGGCGGAGCTGCGACAGCTTCGCCAACGGATCGGCGTCCACTGGCGACTCGACCCGCTCACGGCTGCAGAGACCCGGGACTACGTGCGGCACCGGCTGCGCATCGCAGCGGGCGCCGAGCGCGACCTGTTCACGGAACGCGCGCTGAAGCAGGTACACCGCTGCTCCGGGGGAATTCCCCGCCTCGTCAACGTGCTGTGCGAACGCGCGCTTCTGGCCGGCTACGCGGCGAATGCCTCCGAGATCGGGCCCGCGCTCGTGCTCACCGCCGATCGAGAACAGCGCCAGCAGGGCATCAGCGCGCCGCGCGCGCGCCGGATCCGCTGGACGATCGCCGGTCCACTGCTGCTCGCCGCGAGCCTGGCGGCGGGGTTCGGAATCGGCCGCCTCCTCGGGGCGGAATTCGTTCCCCCGTGGCGATGGATGGAGCCGGAAGGCATCGGGGTGCCATCGACCGCGCGCGCGCTCGATCCGGAGCCGAAACCGGCCACAGAGGTGCGCGAACCCATCGAATCCGACCCCGCGGCGAGCGCGGCGGAGCCGACGGACCCGGCGACCCAGGACGGGGGGGCCCGACGCGCGGTGCCCGGGCCCGTGTGA
>CP070734.1:1353084-1356632 GCA_020347605.1 Deltaproteobacteria bacterium
GCGCGTTCGGGAGGGCGACGTGATCGGCGCGCTCCTGCTGATCGCGATCGAGCCGTCCGGGCTCGTCTTCATGCGCGACGGAATGCTGATTCGCGAGCGCATCGCGCCGCAGCCGTGAACACCGGCACCTGCGCGATCGGGGTCGTATCCGACAGCCACGGCCACGTCGACGACGAGATCCTGGCCGCCCTGCGCGGCGTGGATCTGATCCTGCACGCGGGCGACATCGGCCACGAGGGCGTCCTGGTGCGCCTGCGCGCATGCGCGCCGGTCGTCGCGGTGGCGGGAAACGGCGACGCGCCGATCTACCACCGCTATCCGTGGGACCAGCGCGTGGAGGTCGGCTCCACGCGGCTCCTGCTGTGTCACTGGTACGACAACTTCGGTCGGATCCACCCGAAGATCGCCCGGGAGCTCGAAGAGTTCCGACCCCACGCGCTCGTGTACGGCCACACGCACGAGGCGTTGAACGAACGCCGCCGCGGCACCCTGTTCTTCAACCCGGGGTATGCGGGCCCGCCGCTGGGCGGGCGCCCGCGATCGGTCGGCCGCCTGTTCGTCGACGAGACCGGGATCCGGGGCGAGCTGCTGCCGCTCGGTGGAGCCTGATCGAAGCGGGCGCCGCGCTCAGCGGATCGAGATGGATCCGTTGGAGCAGCGCAGCCGGACCAGCGACCCGCCCGCTCCGAGTACGCCGCGCACGCGGCCATTGACGGTGCGCGTTTCCTGCCCCAGCTCGCGCTCGTTTCGAAACACGCCGTTGTCGACGTGAACGTCCACGTCGGCGTCGATCGCGTCGGGCAGCTCCAGCACGATGCGGCCGTTGCTGGTCGCGAGCCGCACGTCACCGTTCTCCACGTCGTCGAGCATCGCGCGAATCGAACCGTTGGAGGTCGACGCATCGACGGGCCCGCAGTGCTCCCGCAGCTCGATCTTCCCGCAACTGCAGCGCGCACGCAGCCGGCCTTTCGTGGTCGTGCACGACACCTTTCCGTTCGACGTGTGCAGCTCGATGTCGCCGATCACGTCGTCGACCGAGATGGGGCCGTTGCTGGAGTGCGCGCGCACCGTGCTCCGGAGACCCTCGACCAGGAGCTTGCCGTTCACCGCCTCGATCGCGACCGGCGCGGTGCGCGGCACGCGCACCTGGAGGTTGACGTTTCCCCGTCGGTTCCAGCGCTTCGGGATCTGCACCTCGAACGAGAGCCCGCCGGCGTCGTTCGACGATTCGACCACGATGTCGTCCAGCAGCCTCGCGGCCGCGTCCTGCGATTCCGCCCGGGCGCGCTTGCAGGCGCGCACCTCCACATCCTCGCGCGCCTCGCCGATCACGTGGATCCGACCGTTCGAGTTGTGGACGCGGACGGCGCCGCCCCGCCCGAGCGGCTCGCGGAGCACGTCGGTGCGCTCGGCCGACTCGCTCCACGGGATTCCCGAGAACAGCGCGCGCAGGAGATTCGAGAATCCGCCGCGCGACGGCTCTTCGTCCGGTCGGGACCGCGCCGTCACGCGGACGTCTCCGGCCCGCTCGTACTTCGCACGTGGTGGAGCAGGCGTTGGAGCACGGCGCCCGCGGGCCCGCGCAGCGACAGCGTGGTGGCGCCGTGCGCCGTGGCGCGCTCCAGCGCGAGGGTCAGCTCGCTCTCGTGTGGATTCACTTCGATTATGGCGCCGCCGCGCCGCAACACGTCGTAGGGAAACTCGGCGGCCGGGTACACGGTCGCGGAGGTGCCGACGACCAGCATGCAGTCCGCGCGTTCGCAGGTCGCGTAGCAGCCGCGCAGGACATCCGGCGGGATCGGCTCGCCGAACGAGACGGTGTCCTCCTTCAGGATGCCGCCGCAGCGTTCGCAATGCGGCGGCAGATTCTCCGGATCGATCTGCACCTGGTCGCGCGTATAGCGCGCGACGCATTCGATGCAGCGCACCAGTCGCGCATTGCCGTGGATCTCGAGCAGCGACCGCGTGCCCGCCTGGCCGTGTAGATCGTCGATGTTCTGGGTGATCAGACTCGCGAGCCGTCCCTCCCGCTCGAGCTCGGCGAGCGCGTAGTGTCCGGCGTTGGGCTTGGCGCGATCGAGCGTCTCGCGGAGTCCCTTGGCCCATCCCTCCACCGGGCGCAGGCGACTCTCCCAGTGCTCGCGCGGGTCGCGCAGGAAGCGCTGATAACCGTCGAGCGGCGGCTCCCCGTACTTCGTCCAAAGCCCTCCGGGACCGCGGAACGGGGGGATGCCACTCTCGACGGACAGACCCGCACCCGTCAGCGCCACCGTGTGCCGCGCCGCGCGCAGGAGCCGGGCCGCGTGCCCGATCTCGGCGTCGAGCGCGTCGGTGAGAACGAAGCCGGCCGACGAATCCGACATGGCGAACTCAGTGGACCGAGTGGTCGTCGTGGCGCCGCCGCTCTTCCCGCGCCTGCCATTCCTCGCGGCGCACGGCGCGCAAGCGGCTGCGCATCCGGTAGCGGTGCCAGCGGTGGCGGAGCCCGCGAATCGAAAGCCACGGGATGGACGACGTGAGCCCCTGGTTCTGGAGCAGCAGGAAGCCGACCACCACGCCGCCCAGGTGTCCGACGTGGCTCACGTTCGGCGGACCGAACAGGAGACCCCACAGGAAGATGAACGGAATGAAGTAGATCGCGCGGATCGGGATCGGCGGGAACAGCAGCATGATGGTCTGGTTCGGCCACATGAGCGAGTACGCGAGCAGCACGCCGTAGACGGCGCCCGACGCGCCGAGCGTCGGAATGTCCACGCGCGCCGGCATCCCGATCGCGTGCATCAGGTACGGCACGATCGCGATCAGCAGGCCCGCGCCGAAGCCGCAGAGCAGATAGAAGCGCAGGAACCGGTCCCGCCCCCAGGCCAGCGCCAGCGGCGAACCGAACATCCAGAGCGCGAACATGTTGAACAGGATGTGGAAGGGGTCACGCGTCGCGTGCAGGAACATGTAGGTGAACGGCTGCCACACGTAGCCGTTCCAGACGGCCGACGGCCAGAGCGCGCCGAAGTACACGAGCGCGGGAAACAGGTACTGGAGCAGGAAGACCGCGACGTTGATGCCGAGGAGCTGCTTGACGATCGCGGGCGTCACACCCGGACCGAATCCCACGGGACGCTGATGACCGTACACGTACGCCCACACCTCCTCTACCGGGGCCTGGCCGGCTCCCGCCGCGATGCCCCGGTCGAAACGGGATGGGCGCGAATCCCACGGGACCTCAGGAGCGTAGGGATTGGGCCTCTTGCGGTCAACGCGCCGGGAGCGGAAGCGTCCGCCACCCGGCGCGGACCGGATCCCGACACGGGCGATCCGAGGCGCTCGGCGTCTCGTCGCTACCCGCCTGCGGAATGTCGGCGCGGCCAGACACCACGGCGCAACGCCTCAGCGCAGGCGTCCCCGCTGCCGCGCCGCGAGCACGAGGGCCAGCGCGCTCTTGGCGTCGGTGAGTTCGCCGCGGAAGACGAGGTCCAGGGCGCGCTCGAGCGGCATCGGCACGAGTTCGATGATCTCGTCCGGCGCGGGACGGGCCGACACGCGCTCGAGGT
>CP070734.1:1356732-1360279 GCA_020347605.1 Deltaproteobacteria bacterium
TAAACGAAATCCTCCGGTCGCGCGCGGCGCCATCCGCTTGACACCGGGCGGGGACTCTGCGATTACTGCGCCCTCCCGCGCGCGCTGGAAAGACGCATGTCACACGACGTCGAAACGACCGAGGTAGATCGGCAGCCGCTCGCCCGGATGGACGAGCTCGTTTCGCTGTGCGCGCGGCGCGGGTTCGTGTTTCCCTCGAGCGACATCTACGGCGGCATCAACGGATTCTGGGACTACGGTCCCCTTGGCGTCGAGCTCAAGAACAACCTCAAGAGCCTCTGGTGGCGGCGCGTCGTGCGCGAGCGCGACGACGTCGAGGGTCTCGACAGCTCGATCGTCGCGCATCCGCGCACCTGGGAAGCCTCGGGTCACGTCGAGAGCTTCTCGGACCCGATGGTCGACTGCCGCGCCTGCAAGCGCCGCGTGCGCGCCGACCAGCGCGACGACGCCGGTCCGTGTCCGTCGCGCGAGGGCACCTCCGAGCACGACTGGACCGAACCGCGCGATTTCGACCTGATGCTCCGCACCCAGATTGGTGCCGCTGCCGAGGGCGCGCTCGAGGCCCACCTGCGTCCGGAGACCTGCCAGTCGATCTTCACCGACTTCAAGCGCGTGCGCGAAGCGGCGCGTCAGAAGATCCCGTTCGGAATCGCGCAGATCGGAAAGGCGTTCCGCAACGAGATCAACCCGCGCCACTTCACGTTCCGCTCGCGCGAGTTCGAGCAGGCCGAGCTCGAGTTCTTCGTGCGGGACGCCGAGCGGGCGAGCTGGTTCGAGTACTGGCTCGACGAGCGCGTCCGCTTCCACCGCGACCTGGGGTTCGGGGACGAGAGCCTCCGCGTCCGGGAGCAGGACAAGGACGAGCTCGCGCACTACTGCAACAAGGCCGTCGACATCGAATACCGCTTTCCGTTCGGCTGGCAGGAGATCGAGGGCATCCACGACCGGGGCGCCTGGGACCTTTCGCGGCACAGCGAGTTTTCCGGCAAGGATCTGTCGGTCACCGACGAGTCCACGAAGGAGCGCTACCTCCCCGCCGTCATCGAGACCTCCGTCGGGATCGACCGAACCTGTCTGGCGCTGTTGGCGCACGCCTACCACGAGGAGACGCTCGAGGGCGGCGAGGCGCGCACCGTACTGCGGCTGAATCCCGCGGTGGCGCCCATCAAGGCGGCCGTGCTCCCGCTCTCGAAGAAGCTCGCCGAGCCCGCAGAGCGGATTGCGCGCGAGCTGCGCCGCGAGTGGAACGTCTTCTTCGATGTGGCGGGGAACATCGGGCGCCGCTATCGCCGTCAGGACGAGATCGGCACGCCCTTCTGTGTGACCTACGACTTCGATTCGGAACAGGACGGCCGCGTCACGGTGCGCGAGCGCGACGGCATGAGCCAGGATCGAATCGCCATCGCGCAGGTGCGCAGCTACCTCGGCGAGCGTCTGGAGAGCGCGTTTTGAGCGCGCGCCGCGCGCGCCCCCGGCGCCGCGTCTATTTCTTCGGGAACGGGCGCGCGGCGGGGCGGGCGTCGATGCGCGCGACGCTCGGAGGCAAGGGTGCGAACCTGGCCGAGATGACGCGCCTCGGGATCCCGGTCCCACCGGGCTTCACGATCTCGACGGACGCCTGCGCGGAGTACGAGACGGATCGCCGACGTCTCTCGGGCGCGCTCAAGGACGAGGTGCGCGCGCATCTGCGCAAGGTCGAGCGCCTGATGGGAGCCCGCTTCGGCGATCCGGACGAGCCGCTGCTCGTATCGGTCCGGTCGGGCGCGCCGGTTTCGATGCCCGGCATGATGGACACCATTCTCAACCTCGGGCTCACCGCCGAGAGCGTCGGGGGCCTCGCCCGCGTGGCCACCGCCCGATTTGCGTTCGACAGCTACCGGCGCTTCATCCAGATGTACGGAGACGTGGTCCTCGGCATCGGGTCCGCGCCCTTCGAAGACCGCCTCGACGATGCGAAGCGGTCGGCGCGCAAGGCGCTCGACACGGATCTCAGCGCCGACGAGCTGGGCGCGCTGGTCGACGATTTCCTGGAGATCGTCCGGGAACGCGCCGGACGTCCGTTTCCCCAGGATCCCGAGGAGCAGCTGTGGGGCGCGATCGGCGCCGTGTTCCGCTCCTGGAACAACGAGCGGGCCGTGACCTATCGCCGCATCCACGGAATCGACGGCTCGCTGGGGACGGCCGTCAACATCCAGGCGATGGTGTTCGGGAACATGGGGGAGGATTGCGCGACGGGCGTGGCCTTCACGCGGGACCCTTCCACCGGCGAGAAGGTCTTCTTCGGCGAATACCTGACCAACGCACAGGGCGAGGACGTCGTCGCCGGACTGCGCACGCCGCAGCCGATCAACCGGGCCGGCCAGCGCGCCGAAGAGCGGCAGCTCCCGACGCTGGAGGAGGAGATGCCCGGCGCCTACCGCGAGCTCGTCCGGATCCAGCGCCGGCTCGAGAAGCACTATCGCGACATGCAGGACATCGAGTTCACCATCCAGCGCGGACGGCTGTGGATGCTGCAGACGCGTACCGGCAAGCGAACCGTGAGCGCGGCCGTGAAGATCGCGGTGGACATGGCGCGCGAGCGGCCCGAGCGGCTCGCGTCGATCCGCGACGAGCTGCTCGCCGAGCAGCGCTCGCAGTACTGGGAGATCACCGACCGCGGCGTCAACTTCGCGTACCTGCCGCCCGATCGGCGCGCGAAGCTCGCCGAGTTCTTCGCCTGGTTCGGCAGCCGGGTCCCGCCGCCCCGCGTCTCCTGACGCCCCCTCGGGCGCCGGTTCAGCCGGCTGTGTCGCCGGCCGAAACGACGGGCATGGGGGTCACCGCTCCGGATGCCGACGCCGAACGGCACGCGCTGCTCGACGCGATCGAGCGCGGCGCCGAGACGGCGCTCGAGCTGGCCCGCTGGATGCACGCCAACCCCGAGCTGTCGCTCGAGGAGCGCGAGACGAGCGCGCGCTTCCAGTACTGCCTCGCATCCAGCGGCTTCGAGGTGCAGGCGGGTGTGGCGGGCATGCCGACGGCCTTTCGCGCCACCTGGGGATCGGCGCAGGCGCCGCTGGCCGCGGCGCTGCTGGCCGAGATGGACGCGCTGCCCGAGATCGGGCACGCCTGCGGTCACAATCTCTCCGGCCCGGCGAGTCTCCTGGCCGCCCGCGCGTTGGGCTCGGTGTTGCGCGAGGACGACCTGCGGCTCGTCGTGGTCGGGACCCCGGCCGAGGAGACCGGCATCGGCAAACGCCGCCTCGTCGAAGCGGGCGTCTTCGACGGCATCGACGTGGCGATGATGGCGCACGCCTCCGACATGCGGCGCGCGCACCGGCTGTTCCTGGGCAATCGGAAGTTCGAATTCGTCTTCCACGGCCACTCGGCGCACGCCGCCGCCTACCCCGAACGCGGTGTGAACGCGCTCGACGGCGTGATCGCGTACTTCGTCGCGGTCGGTCTGCTGCGCCAGCAGCTACCGCGCGACGTGCGCATACACGGAATCGTTTCGGACGGTGGCCGGGCGCCCAACGTGATTCCGGAGCGCGCCGCGGCGCGCGTCTGG
>CP070734.1:1360379-1363920 GCA_020347605.1 Deltaproteobacteria bacterium
TCGACGACTGGCTGCTCTACGTGAGCGAGAGCCCGGTCGCCTTCGCGGCGCGCGGCCTCGTCCTCGGCGCGATCTACCAGCGCGACGGCGCGCGCGTCGCCTCCGTGGCCCAGGAGGGCCTGATCCGCATCCCGCGCGGCGGATGAGCGTCGCGAATCCGGAGCCACCTCGCTGGAGCCTCCTCGCCGCGACTCGGCGTCCTTCTCTTCCGCGGCCCGACCCCCGCCCGGCCACCACGGAAGAGAAGGACGCCGAGCCGCTCCCGCAGTGCTGGGAGGCGAGTGGGATCCGGTAGCGGCCGGATCCAACCCGCCGCCCCTGTACGGGGCTGTCGCGGCGGTCTGACGCCCGGTGCTGCCAGCACGGCGATCACCGGAGGGCGGGACCGTCCCCCGCAGGACCGTCAGAGAGCGGCTAGTCTGCACGGCGTTGCAGACACCGCGGGGCGAGCGGGGGTCCTGCGGGGGACGGTCCCGCCCTCGTCCTCGGCGCCCCCAGTCTTTTCCGCGGGATAAGATGCGCGCGTGGCGTTCGTCTCTTTTCCCGACGGGTTCGAGTGGGGCGCGGCGACGGCGGCCTATCAGATCGAGGGCGCGGCGTACGAGGACGGCAAGGGGCTCTCGATCTGGGACGTCTTCTGCCGGCAGCCGGGTCGCGTGCAGGGCGGGGACTCCGGGGACGTGGCGTGCGACCACTACCACCGCTTCCGCGACGACGTGGCCCTGATGGCGGAGCTGGGTCTGCAGGCCTATCGCTTCTCGATCTCGTGGCCGCGCGTGATCCCCTTCGGCGCGGGAGAGGTG
Source organism: Deltaproteobacteria bacterium (assembly GCA_020347605.1). GTDB lineage: Bacteria > Myxococcota_A > UBA9160 > UBA9160. The sequence continues at coordinate 1,361,183 of CP070734.1, forward strand.
AACGAGTCCGGCCTCGCCTTCTACGACCGCCTGGTCGACGAGCTGCTCGCTGCGGGGATCCGGCCGACGCCGACCCTCTATCACTGGGATCTGCCGCAGGCGCTGCAGGACCGCGGCGGCTGGGCCGACCGCGACACGGCGCTGCGCTTCGCCGACTACGCCGCCCTGATCTTCGATCGCATCGGCGACCGCGTGACCCGTTGGATCACGCACAACGAGCCGATCGTCACTTCGATGGCCGGTTACCGGACCGGCGTGCTCGCGCCCGGCATTCGCGACCTCGCGATCACGGCGCGCGCCGTGCACCACCTGCTGCTGTCGCACGGACTTGCCGTCCGCGCGTTCCGCGCCGCCGGTCGCGCGGGTGAGATCGGCCTGACGAACGCCAACACGAGCTACGAGCCGGCCGATGAGCGGCCCGAGACCGCGGCCGCGCTCGAGCTCGCGCGCGACTTCGACACCCGGCTCTTCCACGATCCGATCTACGGCCGCGGCTACCCGACCTCGGTGCTGCGCTACTACGAGTCGAAGGGAGCGCCCTTCCCGATCGAGGCGGACGACCTCGACGCGATCGCCGCGCCGACGGACTTCCTGGGCGTGAACCTGTACACGCGACGGCGCGTGCTGCCCGACGCGAGCCGGAGCGTCGGCTTCGACATGGCGGAGCCGACGCTGCCGCTCACCGATATGGGATACGAGGCCGCGCCGCACGCGCTCGGCGACTTCGTCGACTTCGTCTCGGCCGAGTACGGTCAGCCCACCATCTACGTGACGGAGAACGGCGTGGCTGACGACAGCGCGCCGGTCGCGGGGCGCGTCGACGACCAGCCGCGGATCCGGCTGCTCCGCGGATTCCTCGCGGGCCTCGCCGGGGCCATCGAGAGGGGAGCCGACGTGCGCGGCTACTACGTCTGGTCGCTGCTCGACAACTTCGAGTGGGCCTACGGCTACAGCAAGCGCTTCGGCATCGTCTGGACCGACTACCAAACGCAGGCGCGCATCCCCAAGGAGAGCGCGCGCTTCTACTCCGAGGTGATCCGCAGCAACGGCGTCGTGCTCTAGAGGGGATTGCGTCGGAGGTCGACGCCTCGCTCGGAACTCGCTCCGGGGCGAGTCGTCTTCGGGGGCCTCAGCGCTGGCCGGCGGCGCGGGCCAGGCTGGCGCGCTGGGGCGCGGGGATGCGGCGGGGGCGGCCCTGGCCGTCGACCATGCCGTGGTTGGTCGCCGCGCGGACCAGCAGGTCTCCGTCGCGGCGGATCTCGTAGCCGATCCGGATGGAGGCGCCTCGCACCCACTCCACCCAGGTGGCGATCTCGAGGACGTCGTCGTAGCGCGCCGGCTTGTGGTAGCTCACCTCGAGCTGCGTGGTGGCGAAGTGCAGGTCCTCGGCGACGTAGTCGCGGTACGGGCGGTCGTGCGCGTCCATGAAGCCGATGCGGCCGAGCTCGAGGTAACGCACGTAGTTCGAGTGGTGCACGATCCCCATCGCGTCGGTCTCGTAGAACGGCACGCGATGCGTGACGACGTGGGTGGCCGCGCCCTCCGGACGAGCGCCCGGCGTAGCTCGCAGCGCTCGCGTCACCGTCAAGAGCTCTTCGACCCCAGCCGCGCCGCCTGGAGGCGCATCAGGATCGACACGTCGCCGCTCACGAGGATCTTGCCGGTCGCGAGCGCGAGCAGCGCATCGAGCTCGCCGTTGGCCAGGGCGGACGCGGCGGCGTGGTCGATGCTCACCTGCGTCGTCGGCTCGGCCGGGATCTCGCCGGGCCCGAGCTTCACGTCCACGCACCAGTCACCGTCCCGGCCGCCCGTCACGAGCATGCGGATCAGGACGTCGAAGGAGGCGAGCCGGCTCAGCGCTGCGGTGCTCGCGTCGCCGTTGGCGAGCAACGCCCCGGATCCGTTGGCGCCGAGACCGAAGATCTCGGCCGCGCGCCGGCCGAACAGCCCGCCGCGCTCGCCCCAGAGGGCGCCCCGCCAGTCGGCCACGGACTGGATCAGCGTCAGCGGCGCGGCGTCGCGGGGCTCGGCCGCGACGCGCAGCCGCCCGTCGCGCAGCCCGAGGGTCCACTCGCCGCCCTCGTCACCCTCGAGGAGCACGCCCAGCGTCAGGTCCGCCTCGCGCAGCCCGGGGGGAAGCTCCGCCTTGTCGAAGGCCTCGGGCATCCAGCCCTCGAAGAAGTCCTTCGGCGACGTCGTCGCCGGGGGAAGCTCGGACATGCTGCGGCGGCCTCCGCTCAGTTCATGCTTCGGGTCGGGCTGTAGCGCCCGTGGTCGAATCCATCGAAGAACCGCTCGAGCAGCGGATGCTCGACCGGCTCGTTGCTCGGGTCGGGCTCCAGATTGCGCTCCGCCACGTAGGTCATCTGGCTCGAGCCGTGCACCAGCACGTGATACCACGGCTTGTCCTTCGGAGGGCGGCTCCGCGCGACCTGCTCGTACCACTCCTCCGAGAGGCTGAAGGTCGGATCCACGTCCGCGACCACGCCCCGATAGTCGAACAGCCGATGGTGGACCAGCTGGCCGACCGAGAATCGCGCCTTGGGCTCGCTCACGCCCGAAATTCTCACACAGGATCTCCGAATCCGCAGCGACCCCCCTGCGGGCTAGACTCTCAGCTCCGATGTCGGCCCGCGCAACGCTGCCGCTGCTCGTTCTGCTGCTCACCGGCCGGGCGGACGCCGCGGCTCCAGAGGATGCTGCGGCGTCCGGGGAGCGGGCCGCGCCCGGGGCGCCTC
>CP070734.1:1364020-1367552 GCA_020347605.1 Deltaproteobacteria bacterium
GCGCCCGCGCGCCCGCGTTTCCGTGAACGGTTCTCTCGCTCGCGGATTCTGCCACGGGCGGCCGCCCCGCGAACACGCTTTCGCCCCGCGGGGTGCCGCCGCCAGGGAAGCTCCGGACTTCCGGCCAAAGCGGTGGATCCGCGGCGGGTCCGTGGTCCAGAATGGGTCCACCACCGGAGTGCAGGTCGATGGGAGGCACCGATGCAGGAAGCATCTCGCGGGTTCCGCCGACGGGTCGCCGCACTGGCCACCCTGGCGTGCGTCGCCGCGCTCACCAGCGGTTTCGGCGCCTGCCAGCGCCACGTCGATCCCATCCTGTTCGTGCACGGCGGCTCGGGCTCGGGCGCCCAGTTCGAGTCCCAGGCCATGCGCTTTGCCAGCAACGGCTATCCGCCGGAGTACATCGACGTGGTCGAGTACGATTCCGGGCTCGAGTTCCCCGACGATCTTCCCCAGGTGCACGCGGCGATCGATGCCAGGATCGCCGAGCTCCGCGCGCGGACGCGCCGAGCGCAGGTCGACCTCGTCGGGCACTCCCGCGGCACCACCGTCAGCCACGCCTACCTGGCCTTCCCGGACCGCGCCGCCAACGTGGCCCACTACATCAATCTCGACGGTCGCTCCTCGGACGCGCCTCCCGGCGGCGTGCCCACACTGGCTCTCTGGGCGGGCGCCGTGGATCGGCCGGTGCCGGGCGAGATCGCGGGAGCGAAGAACGTCACCATTCCCAACCAGGAGCACGTGGAGGTGGCGAGCTCCGAGGCGTCGTTCTTCGAGATGTACGCCTTCCTGCGCGGGCATCCCCCCATCACCACGAAGATCCTGCCGCAGGCGCGGCCGCAGATCTCCGGGCGGGTCGTGACCTTCCCCGACAATCGCGGCGTCGACGGCGCGACGGTCGAGCTCTGGCGGATCCGCGGCGATACCGCCGAGCGGATCCGCTCCCGGCCGGAGGCGACCGAGCCGGTCGGCCCGGACGGCGCATTCGGCCCCTTCCGGGTCTGGTTCGGCGCGCACTACGAGTTCGCAGTGCTCCGCGCCGGACAGCGCCCCGTCCACTACTTCTACGAGCCCTTCCTGCGGAGCGACCACCTGGTGCGCTTGAACACCTCCCCCGCCCTCGAAGCCGTGCTTCCCAGGAGCGACGACCACACCGGCGTGGGGATCCTGCGGTTCAAGGAGTTCTGGGGCGACCGCGGGTCCGAGAACGACGTGCTCTCGATCAACGGCACCGACGTGATCAACCCGACCACCGCACCATCGGGTGAGGTCGGTGTGGCCTCGGTGGGGTTCTTCGTCCTCGACGCGGGCGCGGACGGCGTGAGCGACCTCAACCGCATCCCGTTCCCGTTCGAGCTCCTGCCGTTCCTGACCGGAGCGGACCTGTTCATCCCGACCGATCCGCCGGACCCGGTGTCGATCGTGACGGTGCCGAGGGGTAATCTCGGCGCGATGCGGGTGCTCCACTTCCGCAACATCCCTTCGACCCAGGGTCTGATCCAGGTCCAGCTGCGCGACTTCGAGCGGTAGCCGCGCGCTCGAAGGGTGCGCGGCGGCGCGGCGCCGCGCGCGTGGGCTCACCGGACCGTACCGCGCCAGACAGTGGAGCCGAGGCTTTGCAGCTCACGGTCAACGGCAGCGAGCGACGGGTTCCCGATGCGTGGCGAGACGAGACCCTGCTCAGCACCTTGCGCGAGCACCTGGGTCTGGTCGGGGCCAAGTACAGCTGCGGCATCGGGGTGTGCGGGGCGTGCACGGTGCACGTCGACGGCGCTCCCGTCAACAGCTGCACCCTGCGGACCTCCGACGCGGCGGGCCGGAGCATCCTGACCATCGAAGGGCTGGCCGGTCCGGACGGCGGGTTGCATCCGCTCCAGCAGGCCTGGATCGCCGAACGCGTTCCGCAGTGCGGGTACTGCCAGACGGGGCAGATCATGCAGGCGGCCGCGCTGCTCGCCCGCAACCCGCGCCCGAGCGAGGCCGAGATCGCCGTGGCGATGGCCGGGAACCTGTGCCGCTGCGGCACCTACGATCGCATCAAGAAGGCGATCCGCCGGGCATCCCGGCAGCCGGGGGGTGCGGGAGCGCGGGCCCTTGGCTGAGCTCTCGCTCTCGCGTCGCCGGTTCCTGAAGGCGACCGGCTGGACCGCGGCCGGCGTGACGGTGATCTATCTCGCAGGTCGTCACCTGCGCTCGGTGCTACCCAGCTTCCGCACGCCGGGCGACGACGCGGGCGCCGCCTGGCTCCAGCTCCTGCCCGACGGCCGCTGCCGGATGCTCTGCCCGCGCGCCGAGATGGGCCAGCACGCCTCGATCGGCCTGGCCCAGATCGCGGCGGAGGAGCTCAACCTCGCCGTCGAGGACATCGAGCTCCGCTTCCCGAGCACGCACGAGATTCCCGAGGTGGTGCTCACGGCCGGCAGCATGTCGATGGCGCTGTTCAGCGAGCCGATGGCGCGCGCCGCGGCGGCGCTGCGCGAGATCCTGCGCGGGCGCGCCGCTCGGCGCGCGGGCGTCGACGTCGCGGCCGTGAAGGACGGCCCGGGCGGCTTCGCGCTTCCGGGGGGGCGCACCCTCCACTACCGCGAGCTGGCGGCGGGTGAAGCGGTCGTGCTGGACGCGGGAGACGTGCCCGACGCGCGTCTGTACAGCTTCGATCCGGCGCGTCCCTACCGGCAGATCGGACGCAGGGCCGCGTCGCACCAGCTCCCCGCGATCGTCACCGGCGCTCCCGTCTTCGCATCCGACGTGCGGCTGCCGGAGATGCTGTTCGGTCGCAGCGTCCGGCCGGCCGCGCGGAATGCGAAGCTCGTGCGCGTCGACGACGCTCGCGCCAGGCGCATCGCGGGCCTGGTGCAGGTCGTGGTCGACGCCGAGCGCGACTTCGTCGGCGTGGTGTGCGAGACGCCGGGTGCCGTGGATGCGGCCATCGACGCACTCGACGTCGCCTGGCAGCTGCCGGCGCCCTTCGACCCGCGAGCGATCGACGCGCGGATCGACGTCGACGCCGCGCTCGCGGAGGGCGATCTCGAGCACACCCCCTCCGGCGCTCGCGTCGATCCCGAGACCGACTGGGACGTCGAGCTTCGCTTCGACGTCCAGCTCCAGTCGCATGCCATGCAGGAGCCGCGGGCCGCGCTGGCCCGCGTGAGCCAGGCGGATGGGCGGGAACGCCTCGAGATCTGGACGGGCTCCCAGGATCCCTTCGTCGTGCAGCGGCACGCGGCCCGGGATCTGGGGCTTCCGCAGCACCGGGTGATCGTTCATTCGCACCGCATGGGCGGTGGCTTCGGCGGGCGCGAGCACTACGACGTCGAACGGGACGCCGCTCGGCTCGCGCGCGCCGCCGGGCGGCCCGTCAAGGTCCAGTGGTCGCGCGCGGACGAGTTCCGGGCTGCGCGAAACCGGCCCTCTTCGAGCCATCGCGTGCGGCTGCGGGCGGACGCGCAGGGACGCCTGACGGACTGGTGGCACGCGTTCGTGTCGGGCCACATCGTCTTCGCGCGCGAACGCCTGCCCGGCTGGCTGCTCG
>CP070734.1:1367652-1371146 GCA_020347605.1 Deltaproteobacteria bacterium
GCCGCCTAGATGCGGCGCAGCAACACCGGACCCAAGAGCGCTCCCAGCAGCGCAAGGGCCAGGGCCGGAGCCAGATGGTGCGTCAGGATGTGCGCGGGGATGTACAGGCAGGCGAGCTGCATCAGCAGGCCCGGAATCGCGCCGGCCGCGGCGCCCGTCACGAGCCCGGCGCCCCAGCGCTCGAGGGGCGCGAGCCGACGGAGCAGCAGCAGGCCGGCCAGCAGGCTCGGCAGTCCGTAGATCCACACCTCGCCGAAACACAGGGCCCGCTTCCCGAGCATCGACGGCTCGAGCGCCGGGTCGACGAGGCCGTAGAGATAGGCGCTCGCCCAGACCGCGAGGAGCCCCAGCGAGAGTGCGATCCGGCGCCGCGGCGAGCCCCAGCCCGGAATGCCCACCGCGAACGCGACCCCGATCGCGAACGCCCCGGCCAGGATTCCGAGCAGCGTTTCCGCGGCGAAACGCGGCGACGCGAGCAGCTGGCCGGCGAAGCCGGGCCGCATCGGCTGCACCGCCAGCATGGCGATCACGACGAAGACCGAGGTGCCGATCCACCACAGCAGCGCGAGCTGGTGCGGCCGGCGCAGTCGGGGTGCGGGGCCGAGCCCTGCGGAGAGCTCGCGGATCAGCTCGCTTCGATTCCGCACGTCAGTCCTCCCCGCGCGCCAGCAGGCGTCGAACCTGCTGAATACCGCGGTGAACGCGGCTCTTCATCGCGGTCACGCTGACGCCCGCCCGGCGCGCCGCTTCGTCGAGCGAGTGACCCTCGAACTTCGTCAGCAGCAGCGCTTCGCGGTACTCCGGCGCGAGCCCGCGCAGCGCTTCCGCCGCGCGCAGCGGCGCGGTGGGGTCGGCCATGGGAGCGACCGGCTCCTCGGCCGCGCCGTGTACCGCCTCGTACCGCTGGCGCGTCCCGCGGCGCCGCAGCAGATCGATCGCCTTGTGCCGCACGATCGTGAACATCCAGGGGCGGAAGCGCCGGGCCGGGTCGTAGCTCGCGCGGGCGCGGTGGATCGCCAGCAGACACTCCTGCACGCAGTCCTCGATGAAATCGCTGGCTCCGAAGCGCCGCCGCAGGTAGTGCTCCATGACGCCGCCGATCTCCTCGAGGAGCCGCGCATACGCATCGGCGTCCCCCTCGTTCGCGCGGACCATCCACGCGGACCAGCGCGCTTCCTCCGCGTCGCGGGTCGGGTCGGCCGGCGGGTTCCGATCTTCGCTCGCCATCTGCCGCCTACGATGCCCCGGCCGGAACGCAGTCGCACGGGGGAAGCGGCGCGCGATGCTCGGCGACCCGCTTCCCCCTACGCACGAGCGTCGCCCGCGGTTGCGTACACCCCCGCGGGACCCGATCGCAACGCCGCCGACCCGCCTGCAACCGTTCGAGGGCAGCGCGCGTATACGGGAGACAACGAGCGCCCGGGACGAGGCTCCGGGCGGCAGCGGGGCCGGCGACCGGTCCCGCCCATCGAAAGGAGAGAGCCGACATGAAGACGAAGAGCGCCGTGCTCGCATCCGCCGCAGCCCTGCTGTTCGTGGCGGGAGCGAGCCCCGCTTCCCACGCCGAGGAGGCGGAGGGGGCAAAGATCAAGTGCGAGGGCGTGAACGCCTGCAAGAGCCACAGCGACTGCAAGACGCTGTTCAGCGACTGCGCCGGAAAGAACGCCTGCAAGGGCAAGGGCTTCGTGATGCTGACCCCGGAGGAGTGCGAGGTCGCCAAGGCGAAGATGAAGGAAGGCGACGAGCCGAGCTAGCCGCGACGACGGGCGGGCGGTCACCGCCGCCCGCCCGTCGAGGAGCCACCGATGACCCGTGTCGAGCCCCCTCGCCCGTCCGACGCCCCGTTCCTGGGCGTCGGCGTGGGCCTGCGTCCCGTCCACTACCGCGAGGTCCTCGAACGCGGCGCGCAGGAGACGCTCCGCGTGGACTGGTTCGAGGCGCTGAGCGAGAACTACATGGCCCCCGGCGGCCGCCCGCGCCGGATCCTGGGGCAGGTCCGCGAGCGGGCGCCCCTCGCCCTGCACGGCGTGTCCATGAATCTCGGCTCGATCGATCCGCTCGACGAGACGTATCTGCGTGGGCTCGCGGAGCTGGTCGCGCGCGTCGAGCCCGCCTGGATCTCGGACCACCTGTGCTGGACGGGCGTCGACGGCCGCAATCTGCACGATCTCCTGCCCCTGCCCCGCACGGAGGAGACGCTGCGCCACGTAACCCGGCGCGTGACCCGCGTCCAGAATCTCCTCGGTCGGCGCATCGCGCTCGAGAACGTCTCCTCGTATTTGCGCTTCGAAGCCGACGCGGGGGAGGAATGGGAGTTCCTGGTCGCCGTCGCCGAGGCGAGCGATTGCGGGATCCTGCTCGACGTGAACAACATCTGCGTCAGCGCGCACAACCACGGCTTCGATCCACTGCGCTACATCGACGCGATTCCGAGCCAGCGCGTGTTCGAGATCCACCTGGCGGGTCACAGCGAGTCTGGCCCGCTGCGCATCGACACCCACGACCGCGCCGTCTCCGAAGAGGTGTGGTCCGTCTACGCCCACGCCGTGCGTCGCCTGGGCCGGGTCTCGACACTGATCGAGTGGGACGACGCGATCCCGGCCTTCCCGGTGCTGGAAGCCGAAGCGCAGCGCGCCCGGAACATCCTGCACGAGACCTGGAGAGAGGAGGAGCGTGATGGAACCGCGCACACCCGCCCCGCGGCTGGCCGATGCACAGCGCCGGCTGTGGCGTCTCATCACGGCGCCTGAAGGCGTCGCGGCTGCGCTGACGGAAGCCGGCGACCCCGACGGTCGCTCGCTCGAGGCCCTGCTCGCGAGCGATGACGCGCTCGACGCGGCGCACCGGCTCGACGTGTACGCCCACGCCTACTTCGGCCGCATCCACGAATGTCTCGCGGAGGACTACGGCGCGCTGGCGTCGGCCATCGGTGCCGAGGCCTTCCACGATCTGGTGACCGCCTACCTGTTGGCGCACCCGCCGCGACATCCCTCGTTGCGCTTCGCCGGGGAGAAGCTGGCGGACTTCCTGGCCGGGGATCGCAGGGCGCAACCGTTTCTCCGTCGCTGGCCGTGGTCTGCAGACCTGGCGCGTCTCGAGTGGGCGCTCGTCGACGCGTTCGACGCCGCCGATGCGCCGACACTCTCGCGTGAAGACCTGGCGCGCATCCCGGCGGCGCGCTGGCCCGAGCTCCGCCTGAGCTTCCAGTCTTCCGTACAGCTCCTGCGCCTGGCGTGGCCGGTACAGCGGCTGCGCGAGGCGTGGGAACGCGACACCCCCCGGCCCCGCCTCGCGGCGGCCGAACGCACGGCGATCGGCGTCTGGCGCCATGCGGAGCGCGTGTACTTTCGCTCGATGTCCTCGCTCGAAGCGGAGCTGCTCGAGGCGGCTCTCGCGAAGGAGAGCTTCGCGGCGCTGTGTGCGCGGTCGGAGGAACGGTTGGGAGCGCGCGCGGCGCCGGCGCACGCGGCCGAGCAGCTCGGCCGCTGGATCGC
>CP070734.1:1371246-1374733 GCA_020347605.1 Deltaproteobacteria bacterium
GGCGTCGGGGAGCCAGACGTACAGCGGGAGCTGCGCCGACTTGCCCACCGCGCCGACGAACAGGCACACGCCGATCAGGTCGACGAGCCGCCACTCGCCGCCCAGCCAGCCGGGCACGGCGACCGTGCGCTCCGCGACGATTCCGAAATTCGCCGCGATCTCGCGGAAGGAGACCGTCGCCGCACCCGCGTCGGCGAGCGTCCAGAAGATCAGGAAGATGCCCACCAGGAACGCGAAGTCCCCGATCCGGTTCACGATGAATGCCTTGGCCCCGCAGTAGGCGTTGAAGCGATCGCCGTACCAGAACCCGATCAGCAGATACGAGCAGAGCCCCACGCCCTCCCAGCCGAGGAACATGAGCAGCAGGTTGTCGGCCAGGACCAGCACCAGCATCGAGAACGTGAACAGGTTCAGGTAACAGAAGAAGCGTTGGAACCCCTTGTCGTCGCGGTGGTCGTCGTCCATGTAGCCGACGGAGTAGATGTGGATCAGGGAGCCCACGCCGGTCACGACCAGGATCATCACGGCGGAGATGGGGTCGAGCGCGAAGCTCACCTCCGCGAAGAAGCGCCCCGCGCCGATCCAGGTGTACACGTCGTCGACCAGCAGGCGCGGCCCCGCCGGAAGCGTGATCAGCAGGACGAAGGCGGCGCACGAGAGCGCGAACGAGAGGATCACCGCGCCGCACGAGAGGCCGATGACGAAGGCGCGCGGCGACTCGCGTCGCACCAGCGCCAGCACCGTGCCGTGGATCGCTGCCGCGCCGAGCGGCAGAAGCGGGATCAGCCGCAGCAGGATGCTGTTCTCTACCATTTGAGCAGGCTCGCGTCCTCGACGTTCACCGAATCGCGGTTGCGCACGAGGGCGATCACGATGCCGAGCCCGACCGCGACCTCTGCGGCGGCGACGGTGATCACCATCAGCACGAAGATGTGACCGGTCACGTCCGCCCACATCCGAGCGAAGACCAGGAATGCCAGGTTGACGGCGTTGAGCATCAGCTCGATCGACATGAGGATCGCGATCAGGTTGCGTCGGGTCAGCGCCCCGATCGCTCCGATCGCGAAGAGAACGGCGGACAGCACGATGACGTGTTCCATGGGAGGCATGGGGTCAGTCGAGCCTCCGCTTGGCGAGCATCACGGCGCCGACCATCGCCCCGAGCAGCAGGAACGACGCCACCTCGAAGGTCAACACGAAGTCCGTGTAGAGCGCGAGGCCCACGTGGCGGTAGCCGCCGAAGCCCTCGGGCAACGTCGCCGGGTCGGGCAGATACCGCGCGAACAGCGGCGCCAGGCGTACCAGCGCCCAGACGCCGAGCAGGCAGGCCAGGAACTTGACCGGGATCAGCCGATTGGGGGCGAACGCGTCGTGTCGCAGATTCAGCAGCATCACGACGAAGATGAACAGCACGACGATCGCCCCGGCGTACACCATGATCTGGAGCGCTGCGATGAGGTACGCGTCGAGGACGAGGAACACCCCCGCCAGCGAGATCATGGTGACGACGAGGCAGAGCGCCGACGCCACGGTGTTGCGCACGTTCAGGAGCATGGCCAGCGCCGAGACCACCGCCAGCGCCGCACACGCGTAGAAGAAGATCGACGTCGCCGTCATACGCCCACCCCGAAGACCAGCATCAGGCCGCCGGTCACGATCACGTTGGCGACCGAAAGGGGCAGCAGGATCTTCCAGCACAGGTCCATGATCTGGTCGTACCGGAAGCGCGGCAGCGACCAGCGCATCGCCATCTGGAGGTAGATGACCACGATCACCTTCGCGAAGAACGAAACGACGTGCAGGATCATGCAGATCGAGGTGGCGAAATAGTCGCCGAACACCGGCGCGATCCCGCCGATGAGGGTCGCCTGCGGCAGGTACGGAATGCTCCAGCCGCCGAGGAAGAGCGCCGTGATGAGTCCGGCGATCACCACGATCTCGATGAACTCGGACATGTAGAACAGCCCGAAGCGCATCCCGGAGTACTCGAGGTGATAGCCGGCGATGATCTCGGATTCGCCCTCCGGACAGTCGAAGGGCGCGCGCTTGTTCTCGGCGATGGCGCAGGTGAAGAACATCAGGAAGCCCAGCGGCTGCAGGAAGATCCCCCAGTTGGGAATCTGGAGGAAGCCGAGGAAGCCGATGTCGTCCACCCAGCCGAAGTGCTCGAGGAAGCCGAACAGGCGGATCGTGGTGTCCTGGGCGAGGCCCATCTCGAACATGCTGAGCGACTGGAACACCATGAAGATTCCGACCAGCGAAAGGCCCATGGTCACTTCGTAGGAGATGACCTGCGCCGACGCGCGCAGGCTGCCGAGCAGCGACCAGTTGTTGTTGCTGGCCCAGCCGGAGATGACGGTTCCGTAGGCCGCGATCGAGCCGATCGCGAAGATGTAGAGCACGCCCCAATCGACGTCCGCGACCACCAGATTCACGATCCTGTCGCCGTACGCGTAGGAGCCGCCGAACGGAATCACGGCGTAGGCGATGATGGCCGGAACGGCCGCGATCACGGGCGCCAGCAGGTGCATGAAGCGGTTCGCGCCCCGCGGCACCACGTCTTCCTTGAAGATCAGCTTGACCACGTCGGCGAGCGGGTGCAGCAGGCCGAGCAGCGTGATGCCGCCCAGATCCGCGCGGTTCGCGCCGATCCGGTCCTGCATGACCGCGCTCTGCTTGCGCTCGACCCAGGTGATGATGGGCGCGAAGGTGAGCACCACGACGGCCAGGATGAACGCGGTCTTGAGGATCGTTTCGAGTTCCATCCGTTCGATTCCGCTAGCGGCCGGACAGCGGGCGACCGTACTCGCCCAGCGTGTCGAGGTCGATGTCCGCGAACGCGGGCTCCGCCTGCGCGAGCTCCTTCGAGACGGCGCGCGCGTCGTAGGCGGCGTCGAAGCCGGTCAGCCCGAGTTCGCGCCCGAGCCGGAACGCCACGTCGCCGGCGGCGAGCGCCTCGAAGGCGGGCTCCACGGCCGCCCGGGTTCGCTGCACCCGACCCGCGTGATTCGTGAGCGGTCCCTCGCGCTCCGCGGCGTGCCGCGTCGGAAGCATCGCGTGCGCCACCCGCTGGAGCGGCGAGTGCTGGCTGTCGAGCACGATCAGCGCGTCGAGCTGCGCGAGCGCGGAGGCGTCGCCGAGGTACGCCTCGGCGAGCAGGTCGTGGCCCATGCAGATCAGGGCAGCCACGCTCCCGGAGCGCAGCGCGTCGCAGACGGCGCGTGCGTCGTCGAAGCCGAGCGCGCGAGCGCCCTCCGCATTGGCCGCCTTCTCCTCCTTCACCAGCAACGCGTCCGGCTCTCCGCGCGGAACGGCGACGCCGGTGTGCTCCACGCCCAGGGCCGCGAGCAGGCGCCGGAAGCTGAAGAGATCCTCGTTCGTGGCGTGCGCCGACGCCACGCCGGCGACCGCGCCGGCGCCCCGCGCGAGGGTCACGGCCCGGATGCGCTGCGCCGCGGAGGCGATGGCGGCGTCGAGCGGCGCGGGT
>CP070734.1:1374833-1378269 GCA_020347605.1 Deltaproteobacteria bacterium
CGGCCAGCGCCGCGACGCTCCAGGGGAGGTCGGAGGGCAGTCGGAAGAGCCGGCGCGCGGGCAGCGCGACGTACTCGGCGAAGCCTCCCGGCAGGTTGAATCCGTGGAGCTGCATCTCGCGGCAGATGGAATCGCGGCCCGCGCGGCACGCCGGGCACGCGCCGCAGGAGCGGAGCGGCTCGACCGCGACCGCGTCGCCGGGCGACGCCGTGGTGACGCCGGGGCCGACCGCGTCGACCACACCGGCGATCTCGTGGCCCGGCGTCGTGCCCGGCGCCAGCAGACCCAGCTCGAAGAAGTGGAGATCGCTGCCGCAGATCCCGCAGGCGCGCACGCGCACGCGCACCGCGCCCGCCTCGGGTTCGGGTCTCGCGACGCGCTCGACGGCGATCGCGCGCGGCCCGCGCGACACGGCGGCCCGCATCATCGGCTCTGCGCCCACGGCCGGGAGGGTACCACGGGCCGCGTCCGGCATCGGGCGAAAGACGGCCTCTCAATGTGTCCCGGCGCCATGCCGAAACGCGAACCGAGATGTTCTACGAGCTCGGTCTGCTTGGAACCGTCGTCGTCGGTCTCTGGATCGCCGTGGACGTCGGCTCCGCCTGCGGCGACGGCGGCAAGCGCCTCGGGATCGTGTTGCTCGGGGCGAGCGGCGTTCTGTGGGCCGCCGGCCAGTTCGCGCTCGATCACGCCAGCGGTCCCGCCGAGATCGTGCTCGCGCGTCGCGTTCTGTTCGCCGGCGTCTGCGGCCTGCCGATCGCGTGGTTCGCCGCGGCCGCACAGGCGGCGCGGATCGCGTGGCTCGAGCGTCTGCCCGGCCTGCTGCTGGTGGCGGCGCTGCCCCTGGCCTTCGCCTACTCCTGCCTCTACTGGGATACGCAGGGCCGTTTCGTCGAGTGGACCGCGATGCCGGTGTCCCGCGGGCCGATCTTCTTCTGGAGCGCCGCCTACGCCTGGCTCCTGATCCTGGTCGGATTCGGAACCTTCGCGCTCGCGGCGGTGCGGCTCGGACAGGCCCAGCCGCTGCGCATCACGCTGCTCGCGATCGGCGTGCTGGCGCCGCTCGCGGGCAACGTCGGCTACGTCCTGCTCGACTGGACGTCGCGCGATCCGACGCCGCTGCTGCTCGGCGTGGGGGCGCTCCTGATCCGCATTTCGGTCATCGAGTCGGGCATCGGCGGCTTCGTGCCCGTCGTGCGACGCGACGTGCTCGGGCAGCTCGAGGTCGGCGTCCTGGTGGCGAACCTCGCCGGCACGGTCGTCGACGCGAATCGCGCCGCCCGTACGCTCGCCGACGGAGTACCGCTGCGCGGCCGCTCGCTCGACGAAACGCTGGACGCGATCCGCCGCAACCCGAAGCGCGCCATCGAGGTCGAGACGTTCGCCGTGAAGGGGGCCCTCGGCGAGGTGGGGCGGGGCGCCGTCCTGCTCGACCGCACCTCGAATCGCCGCGCCGAGCGCCAGCTGTTGCAGAGCCGACGCGTCGAATCGATCGCGATCCTGGCCGCGGGCATCGCACACGAGATCAACAATCCGCTCGCGTTCGTGCGCGCCAACGTCGCACAGCTCGAGGATCTCGCGAAACAGCTGTTCGACCCGGATCTGCGCGAGGCGCTGCCCGAGTCGATCGCGGAGCGGGTCGCCGACGGCGCCGACGCCGCCCGCGAGGCGCGCGAGGGGGTCGATCGCATCGGGTCTCTCGTCGAGAGCCTGCGCCGCTTCGCGCGCGAGCGGGCACCGGCGCGCGGGGATACGCCCGTCGACATGGCGAAGGTGGTGCACAAGGCGCTCGCGGTCGTCGCGCCCGGACTCCCGCCCCGCTCGGTGCTGCTCCGCCTCGAGCGCGCTCCGCGCGTACTCGGCGACGAGGACGAGCTCGTGCAGGTGCTCCTGAAGCTGCTCGGCAACGCGATCCAGGCCAGCCCCGAAACGCCGCAGATCGAGGTCACCGTGAGTCTGGTTCGCGGCGGCGTGCTGACCTCGGTGGCGGATCGCGGAACCGGCATCGCGGAAGGCGACCTGCCGCACCTGTTCGACCCGTTCTTCACCACGCGCGCGCCAGACCAGGGTACGGGACTCGGTTTGAGTCTCGGATTCGACGTGGTGCGCCGCTTCGGAGGCACCCTCGACGGCGCCAACCGGCCCGGGGGCGGCGCGGTCTTCCACCTCTGGCTGCCGGCCTATCCGGAGCTCTCCGACGCCACGCGCCTCGCCTGAGCGAGCCGCGCGTCAGCGCTCGCGGCGTTCCATCACGGCGCGCACGATCAGCGGCCAGGCGATCGTGGCATCCGCGTACACCTCGGCGAAGCGCCCGCCCTCCTCGGGCGGAACGAACTTGCCCCACGACACGCCCTCCGTGTAGGAGCAGCCCGACAGGCCGCCCCAGTGCTCCGGCTCCGGGCAGATGCGAACGGCGTACTTGTAGCGGCGTGCCGGCTCGGGCGTGCCCAGCCGCTTGCGGAGGATCTCGAGGTAGGGTCCGATCTGCTGCGCCCAGTTGCGCGGGACGCCGCCGCCGATCGTGAAGATTCCCAGCGTTTCGTGCTGTCGCAGCCGATTGGCGAAGTCCTCGAGGTCGAGGAACGGGTCGAACACGAGTGCCGTGTTCGAATTGCGCAGACGCGTCTGCTTGAAGATGGCCAGGTCGAGTCCGAGCTCGGAATCCGTGAAGGCGGGCACGTAGACCGGCACGTCGTGCTCGAAGGCGCTCGTCAGGATCGCGCGGCCGGAGCTGTTCTTCGACAGGTGCCGGCCCAGCTCGCGCAACAGCACCCAGCTACACACGGGGGAGTCGTCGACGATGGTCGACAGCGCCGCCTGCAGCATGCGCTCGGTGTCGTCGAGATTCTTCTCCAGCTCGATCGTGTCGTAGACGCGGTTGTAGCCGCGCTCGTAGAGGTGTTCGTCGCGCATCGCGGGGCGATGCTTGAAGTGCTGCATGCCGGCGCCTTCGACCAGGCCGTGCGTCATGAGCGCCCCGGTGGTGACGATCGCCTGGACCCAGCCGCGGTCGATCATCTCGCACAGCACGAGGCCCTGCTTGGCGATCGTCATCGCGCCCGACACGGTGACGACGCGGAAGCACGCCTCGTCGTCGAGCATCGCCTCGAGTACGTCCGCCGCCTCCCCGAGCCGGCGTCCCCCGAACGCGGTCCGACTCATGGCGCGCACCAGCGCATCCACCGATCCGGTCTCGACCAGGTCGAGCGGCGTGAGCGGCTCGAGTCCGTCGTCGTGTCCCCGACCGAATTGCTGCTCGTCCCGCAGCTTGTCCATGTCGCACTCCTCGCAGGCGTTCCCGGGGCACTCGCGACCCTAGCAAAGGCCCTGCGGATATGGGGCGCGCGTGCGCCTACGACGTGGCCGCACCGCCGAGGGGCGCCAGGGATTCGGGATCCGTCACCGGCAGCGAGCACTCGGTGCCGCGGCACACGTA
>CP070734.1:1378369-1381784 GCA_020347605.1 Deltaproteobacteria bacterium
GTGCCGAGGAGGCCACTACCCTCGTAAATCCAGTGGCATTGTTGGTAGCGAATAACTGCCGACGACAACTACGCACTCGCTGCCTAGCTGAAACTAGCGTAGCGACGCCCGTCCTCGACGCCTTCTAGAGGGTCGCGGGCGCCAAAAGAAGGCTGGCCTCCGGAACGCGGCTCCGTCGTCGCCGGGGGTGAGATCATTCGGAGCTGGGCCCGGGAACTCCCGTCTCCGAGACGACCCGGGCCGAGAAACGGTCGGAGACTACACACGTAGACGCGCCCGTTGGACGCCGTCCGGACGCGGGTTCGATTCCCGCCGCCTCCACCACCCACCTCTCTCATTCGAGGCGCCGCGAGCGGGCGAGCTCAGGCGGTCGGGAGACGGACCGCGTTGGCGAGTCGCTCGCGGATCGAGGCGGGCACGCGGCCGCCTACGTCGGCCAGCTCCACGCGCGGCACACCGCCGAAGATCTCGAAGGCGCGCCCGAGAACCCGGTCGTCCCAGACGCTGTCGAGGTCGTAGCGCTCGAGGCGCTCGGCGGCGAGGGCGGCACCCATGCCGCCCAGCATGGCGGTGACGACGCGATTCGCGAAGCTCACGACGGTCTGGGAGGTGTTGGGGTCGTCGATCGGCCCCTCGCGCTCGGACCGGGGCAGGGCGGCGCGGTTCTCGATGAGCCACGCCAGCGAGACCATGTCGTGCGCGACGACATCGGTGCTGGCGAACACCAGCCCGGTCTCCGGCTCGCTCACGGTTCCGTCGTCGGGTCCGAAGGTGGTGAGCAGCTTCGTGGCGCTGGTGAGCACCAGGCGCTGCCTCGAACGCAGCGCGGGCACGCTGTTTGCGTCGGCCGTCTTCTCCGAGAACGTGGAGGCGTCGCGGTGATACTCGAGGCGCGTGTCGTGGCGCCACCAGCCCACAGCCGCCTTGAGACCGAGCGTGCTGCCGGCCAACAGGTGCCGGCTGCAGCGCGGCACCAGCACCACGTGGTCGGCCTGGGCGAGGAGGTTCGGCAGCCGGACGGGGCCCGCCCAGCTCTCCTCCACGGCCGGCACCTCCTCGAAGAACGCATCCCAGCCGGGCTCCTCGAACGCGTGCAGCTCGGCGCCGGCGTCCTCCGCCGCGGGCGCCATGCCGCTCCGGCGCATCAGCTCGCGGGTGCTGCCGCGCGTGCGGTCCGCATCGAAGCGCAGGAACTGCACGCCCGACATGTCGGCCACGATCACGCGACCGGCGCCCTTCTCGCGCAGCAGCGCGATCACGGCGCGCAGCGCGACTGGATCGGTGGTCGCGGGATACGGGTTGCCCGAGTTGCAGACCGGCTTGATCAGCACCGTATCGCCGCGGGAGAGCCAGGAGAAGTCCGTCGCGGACAGTGCCGCTGCGCGCACCGCCTCAACGGTCGCTTCGTCTCCCGCCCCGCGCGCGACGCCCGCCACCGCCACGGGCACGCCCGGCGCGTTCGCATAGGCCAGACGGCCGCGCGGCGCCGCCGGGCGCGTCGCCGCGTGGGCGCAGCCGGGCAGCGTGAGAGACGCCACGCCGCTCGCGGCCAGGACTCCGAACTGGCGCCGCGTGACGGCAGCCGTGGCATGCACGGGATCGCGTTCCATGGTGGCCTCCTCTGGGCCCGAGCATAGTGAAGCGCAGGCCCGTGCGAAGCGCGCGCGCAGCCGGGGCCCGCAGGAAACGCCTCTTCCTGCGCACCGAGCGGGTGCGGATCGCACGTCGTGCGCGCCACCCCGCGCTCGGCATTGCCAGGCGTGCATCGAACGTGTTGAATGGGGCGTGCGGAGACGCACGAAGGGCAGGTGCCGCACGTGACCGACCCCCGCAGATCGACGGCGGCGAAGGACTGGTTCTTCCGCCTGAGTCCGCTCATCACCGTCCTGATCGTGGCGGCGATCGGGGGCGCCTTCGTCAAGACCGTCGATCTCACGCCGCGCGTCGGCGGGGACTTCTTCTTCTCGAGCAAGGATCCGGCCGTCGCGCAGGTGCAGTGGATCGAGAGGAACTTCCCGTCCGGCGGCGGCCAGGTCATCTTCTTGAGCGTCGCGTCTCCGGAGATCAAGACCAACGCCAACGCCTATGTGGAGGTCATCCGGGGCATCTCGGACGAGGTCGGTGTGCTGCCCGGCGTCACCGGCGTCATCAGCGCCACCCACGGACCGAAGCGGCCGAAGGACGTGCTCGAAGGGCCGATGTGGAGCCGGGTGCTCGTCGACAACGAGCTCGAAGCGTCGCTCGTCCTGGTTCTCACCGGCAAACAGGTGCCCCGGCCGCTCATCCCCGCACTCGAGAGGACGGCCGCGAAGTGGTCGAAGGGTCCGCGCAAGGTCCGGATCTCGGGAACCCCCTATGTCTCGGAGCTGATCGGGCGCCATCTGAAGGAGGACTTCCGCACCTTCACGCTGGCGTCCTTCGCCGTCTTCGGCCTCGGCATCCTGCTCGTCTTCCGTTCCCTCCCGGTCTTTCTCGGCACGCTCGTCACCTGCGGCGCCGCCATCATGCTGAGCCTGATCGTGCAGGCGCTGCTCGGCGGCTCGATCGGGATCCTCACCGCGAATCTCGCCACCATCGTCTTCGTGCTCACGCTCTCCCACATCATCTTCCTGACCGCCAATCAGCGGAGCATCAGCTCTTCCGGGAGCCGGCGCGCGACGGAGGGCAGTCCGCTCGAAGCGGTGCGCAGGACGCTGCCGGCGTCGTTCTGGTGCATGCTCACCACCCTGCTCGGATTTGCGAGTCTGCTGCTCGTCGAGGCCGAGCCGCTTCGCGAGCTCGGCCGCGGGGGCACACTCGGGACGGCGCTCGCGATCGTCTGCGCATACGCCTTCTACCCCCCCTTCCTGGGAGCCGCGGGCCGATCCTGGGCGCGCACGCGGGGCGCGGAACGGGAGTTGGGGTGGCTCCGCCGCCTCTTCGCCCGCCCGATGGTGAGCGCCGCGATCGTCCTGACCTTCGTCGCGGGACTGCTCGGGGGGAGCATCTCGGTGCTGGACACCGACCCGCCGCTGCTCCGGTACTTCAGCCCCGAGGGAGACATCTACGACGGTCTCGAGTTCATCGATCGCACGGGTGGCACGAGCCTGCTGCAGGTGGTGGTCCGCGATCCGAACGGGGGCAAGCTCGACACCGGAGAGGCCTACGAGCGGCTGTGGAGCTTTCAGAACCGCCTCGAGGACATCCCGGCGGTCGGGGCGAGCATCTCGCTGCCGGTGCTGATCGCAGAGGGCCGGGCCCAGTCGCGCCTCGCCCGACTCATCGGCCAGCGCAGGCTCCTGAACCTTCTCGCGAGCCCGAAGCGCGGCGCCATCGCCGATGCGTTCGTGACCGAGGACCGCAAGAACGCGATGTACCTCATGCGCATGCGCGAGGCCGAGCGGGAGCTTCCGCGCAGCATGATCATCGGACACAT
>CP070734.1:1381884-1385298 GCA_020347605.1 Deltaproteobacteria bacterium
ACCGAAGAGCAGGAGATCTTCCGCGAGAGCCTGCGCAAGTTCCTCGAGGCCGAGATCCAGCCGCTCGACGATCGCTGGGGGGACGAGGAGATGACGGCCGAGCGGGCGCGCGAGCTGTGCAAGAAGCTGATCCCCTGGGGCTACCTCGGCGACGGCGGCGCGATGGCGCCCGGCGGCGACATCATGATCAGCTGCATCCAGAACGAGGAGCTCGCGCGCGCTTTCCCCGCCCTCGTCGGGGTCGCGGGCATGACGGCCGGCTGCGCGGCCGCCATCGCCGGGGCTGCGCATCCCGAGGTCGCCGCCCGCCTGGTCGAGCCCCTACGCCAGGCCGACCTGGTCGGCTGCAACGCCTTCACCGAGCCCAATGCCGGCTCGGACCCGTCCGGCGTCGAGTGCCGCGCCGAGAAGCGCGGCGACCGCTGGATCGTGAACGGCGCGAAGTGCTGGATCAGCAACGGCCACATCGCCGACGTCGCGATCGTCCTGGTGCAGACCGACCCCGCGAAGGGGCCCGCGGGCATGCGTCAGCTCGTGGTCGAGCGACGGGAGTCGCCGTTCGAGAGCCGCGACACGCCGACGATTGGCCTCCGCGCGTTCCCCACCTCCGAGCTCTACTTCAACGACGTCGAGGTTCCCGAGATCAACCTGATCGGGGGCTGGAAGCGCGGCGGCGCCGCCGAGGATCCGGCGCGCGCCTTCCAGCGCTCGCTGCGTGCGATGGCCACCGCGCGGGCCGGCACCGCCCTGCTGGCCGTCGGCATCGCCGAGCGCGCCTTCGAGATCGCGCTGGCCTACGTGAAGGAGCGCAGGCAGTTCGGCAAGGAGATCGCGCGCCACCAGCTCGTGTCGGCCATGATCGCCGACATGGCGACCGACATCGATGCGTCGCGCCTGCTCTGCTACCGCGCGTTCCACGCGCTGCGCCGCGGGCGGGCCGACGTCGAGGCCTCGATGGCCAAGGCGTACGCGACCGAGGCGGCGGTGCGCGTGACCTCGAACGCCATCCAGTGCATGGGCGCCAACGGCCTCGCCATCGAGAACCGGGTGGAGCGCTGCCTGCGCGACGCGCGCATGCTCACCATGCCCGACGGCACCACGCAGATCCAGAAACTCATCATCGGCCGCGCGCTCACCGGCATGTCGGCCATCCGCTAATCGGTCAGGAATGAGGAGAGAGCCATGAGTGAAGACATCCTCGATCTCAGGGGCCGCATCGGTCTCGTCACGGGCGCGGGCCAGGGAGTCGGAAGACAGATCGCCCTGCACTTCGCGGCGCACGGCGCCGGCGGCGTCTTGGTCAACGACGTGAGCCTCGAGCGGGCCGAGGCGGTGGCGAAGGAGGCGCAGGGGCTCGGCTGCCGCAGCCTTGCGGTGGCGGCCGACGTCACCGACCGCGACGCCGTCAACGACATGGTTGGGCGCGCCGCGGCGGAGCTCGGCGGCGTCGACGTGCTGGTGAACAACGCGGGGAACATGGGCGCCGACCCGGGTCGGGTCGAGCGCAAGCCCTTCTGGGACGCGACGCAGGCCTCCTGGGACGCCTTCATCGGCGTGAACCTCTACGGCGTGCTGAACTGCACGAGCGCGGTGATCCCCGGCATGATCGAGCGCGCGCAGGGGGGGCGCCTGATCACGGTGATCTCGGACGCCGGACGCGTCGGGGAGCCGGGGCTCGAGATCTACTCGGCCGCCAAGGCGGGTGCCGCGGGCTTCACGCGCGCCGTCGCCAAGACGCTCGGGCGCTACATGATCACGGCCAACTGCGTCGCGATCGCGACGACGCGCACGCCGACCGTGGCCGGCATGACCGAGAACGAGGAGCTCGCGAAGCGCGTGCTCCGCAACTACACCATCCGGCGCTTCGGGGAGCCGAGCGACGTGGCCAACATGGTGCTGTTCCTGGCGTCCGAAGCCTCGAGCTGGATCACGGGCCAGACGTACCCGGTCAACGGCGGCTACTCGTTCGCTCTTTGAGGAGGAGCTCTCGGTGGAGAAGAAGAACGAACCCATCCTGACCGAGAAGCGCGGTCACGTCCTGGTGATCACCATCAACCGACCCGAGGCGCGCAACGCCTTCGACGGCGCCACGGCCGCGGCCATGGAGTCCGCGATCGACGGCTTCGAGGCGGACCCCGACCTGCGCGTGGCGATCGTCACCGGCGCGGGCAAGGCATTCTCCGCGGGGCAGGACCTGAAGGCGGCCGCGCGCGGCGACATGGGGGCGACGCGGCGGCGCGGCGGCTTCGGCATCATGGGTCAGCCACCGAACAAGCCCGTCATCGCCGCCGTCGAGGGGCACGCCGTGGCCGGGGGCCTCGAGCTGTGCCTGGCGTGCGACCTGATCGTGGCCGCGCGCGACGCCCGCATGGGCGTCCCCGAGGTGCGCCACAACCTGGTCGCCGTCGGCGGCGCGCTGTTTCGTCTGCCGCGCCGCATCCCCTACCACGTGGCCATGGAGCTCGCGCTCACCGGCGAGACGCGGAGCGCGGAGGAGATGCACCGGCTCGGGCTCGTGAACCGGCTGGCGGAGCCGGGCCGCGCGCTCGAGGGGGCGCTCGAGCTGGCGGAGCGCATCCTCGAGAACGGACCCCTCGCCGTCGCGGCGACCAAGCAGATCCTGCAGCGCTCGGGCGAGTGGACCGACGAGCAGGCCTGGCGGGAGCAGATGAAGATCGCGCAACCCGTGATGCAGTCCGAGGACATGCGCGAGGGTCTGCAGGCCTTCGCCGAGAAGCGCAAGCCGGTCTGGAAGGCCCGCTAGCTCGGCGTCCCTTTACCCGCGCCGCGGCGCTCGCTACCCCTCTCGGGGTCCCGCGCGACCCACGCCCCCCCGGGCGAGAGGCATGGCGAGCTCGATCGGGCTGCTGAACGAGAAGTCGCTCCACGCCCAGCTCAAGCTCTGGTACGCCAGGCCCGGAGATCGCTTCGAGGTTCCGGTCGACGGCTACGTCGTCGACATCGTGCGCGGCGACCTGCTGATCGAGATCCAGACCGGGAGCTTCTCCTCGATCCGGCGCAAGCTGCGCGCGCTCTCCGCGGCGCACCCCCTCCGTCTCGTCTACCCGATTCCGCGCGAGAAGTGGATCGTCAAGCTGCCTCCGGGCCGCCGGAAGGGCACCCGGGTCGGCACAGTGCGGCGGCGCTCGCCGAAGCGCGGCGACGCCGTGCACCTGTTCGAGGAGCTCGTCGCCTTCCCCGATCTCGTCGCCGAGCCCCGCTTCAGCATCGAGGTGCTGCTCACCGTGGAGGAGGAGCTGCGGCAGCTCGGACCGCGAGCGCGTCGGCGGCGCCGCGGCTGGAGCACGCTCGAGCGCCGCCTGGTCGACGTCGTCGGCCGTCACGTCTTCGACGGTCCGGCGGACCTGGCTCGACTGCTGCCCGCTGCGCTTCCCGAGCCGTTCGGGACCGCCG
>CP070734.1:1385398-1388804 GCA_020347605.1 Deltaproteobacteria bacterium
GCTCGCGGCGCTCGAGGCGGGCGGCGCTGTGGTGCTGGCGGTCGAAGCCCGAGCCACCATCGTGCTCGACCGCGCCGAGCTGGTGGCCGCGGCCGACGCGCTCGGCATCGCGCTGGTGGGCGTCCCCGCGAACGGTCCCGATCCCGGGTCGGCGCGGTGACGCCGCTGCGCATCGCGGTGATCGGTGCGGGCCACATGGGGCGCTTCCACGCGGCCAAGGTCGAAGCGCTCGCGCGCTCCGACGGCGGCGTCGCGCTGGTGGGGATCGCGGACGTGGATGCGGAGCGCGCCGCATCCGTCGCTGCGGAGGCCGCAGTCCCGCACGCCACCCGGGCGGCCGACCTGTTTCCCGGCGCCGACGCGGCCATCGTCGCGGTGCCCACCATCGCCCACCTCGCGGTGGTGCGCGAGGCGCTGCGCGCGGGCCTCGACGTCCTGGTCGAAAAGCCGATCGCGGCGACCGTGGAGGAGGCCGAGACGCTGCTCGATCTCGCGCGCACGCTCGGCCGCGTGCTCCAGGTCGGCCACCTGGAGAACTTCAACAGCGCGATGCGCGGCCTGCCGGATCGGATCCGGCGGCCGCGGTTCGTCGAGGCGCACCGCCTGGGCCCGTTCCCGGAGCGCGGCACCGACGTCGACGTGGTGCGCGACCTCATGATCCACGACCTCGAGATCATCCAGCAGCTGGTCGGGGAGGAGCCCGAGCGAGTCGAGGCGATCGGCGTTCCGGTGCTGACGGACTGCGTCGACATCGCCAACGCGCGGGTCGCCTTTCCCGGTGGCTGCGTGGCCAACCTGACCGCGAGCCGGGTGTCGCCGACTCCGATGCGGAAGATCCGGATCTTCCAGGCGAACGCCTATTTCTCGATCGACTTCATCGAGCAGAGGTTGGTGATCTTCCGGCGCGAGCGGGGCGCCCCGGGCGCCCGACCCGAGATTCGAATGGAGAAGCTGGCGATGGATCGCGAGGACGCACTGCTCGCCCAGCTGCGGGATTTCGTGGATGCGGTGCGGACCCGCCGGGCGCCCAGGGTTTCGGGTGAGCGGGCCCTCTCCGCGCTGCGGACGGCGTTGCGCGTGATCGACGCCATCCCCCCGATCGACGAGCCGCTGTAACGATCTGCCATGAGGGAAACCGGAGCCGTGGGCCAGACGCGTGCCGACGATCCGCGGTCTGCGACCGTGCTGGTCTCCACGGGCGACGTGTCCGGCGATCGGAACGCCGGCGCGCTGGTCCGCGCGCTGCGACGGCGACGGCCCGAGCTGCGCTTCGTGGGCTCGGGGGGCGCCGAGCTCGAGAAGGCGGGCGTCGAGCTGATCGTCGACCAGCGCGAGTTCTCGGTGGGTGGGTTCCTGTCCGTCGCCGGCAGCGCGGTTCGACTGCTGCTGGCGCTGCGACGGCTCGGTCGCGCGCTCCGGGCCACCCGGCCCGCGCTCGTCGTCCTCGTCGATTACGGTGGGTTCAACCTGCGCTTCGCGCGGCGCGCGCAGCGCAGCGGCGTTCCCGTCCTGTACTACGTGAGCCCCCAGGTCTGGGCGTGGCGGCGCTATCGGCTGCGGCAGATCGCGCGGCGCGTCGATCGCGTGGCCGCGATCCTGCCCTTCGAGCCGGAGGTCTACGCGGGTACGGGGTTGCGCGTGGATTTCGTCGGTCACCCGCTGGTCGAGCCGATTCGACGCTTCGCGGCAGGCTGCGACCGGGACGCGGCGCGCCGCGCACTGGGACTCGGCGCGGACGCAACGTGCGTCGTGTTGCTGCCCGGCAGCCGCCGCTTCGAGCTCGAGAACATGCTCCCCGTGCATCTGGAAGCCGCACGTCGGCTTCACGCACGACACCCGCACATCCACTTCGCGCTGGCGCTGGCGAACGCGGACGTTCGCGCGCGCGTCGAGGCGCACGTCGCTCGGGCCGCTCTGCCGGCGTCGCTGCGGATCGATCGGTTCGAGGGTCGGACCCGTGAGGCGATTCGGGCCGCCGACGTGGCCGTGGCCACGCCGGGGACCGTGACGCTCGAGGTGGCATTGCTCGGTTGCCCGCTGGTCGTGGCGGGTCGCACCAACCCGCTCGAGGCGGCGATCGCGCGCCGGCTTCTGCACATCCCGGCGCTCGCCATGCCGAACCTGATCGCGGGTCAGCCGATCGTACCCGAGCTGCTCCAGGAACAGGCGCGTCCGGAATCCGTCGCGCGTGCCGTCGAGACACTGCTCATCGGCCCGGCGCGCGAGGCGCAGCTCGCGCGCCTCGCCGACGTGCGCGCGCGGTTGGGGGCCGGCGACGCCGCCGAGCGGGCCGCGGAGATCGCGGAGGAGATGCTGGTTGAGGCCGGTCGGTCATAGCGTGGCGGCGCTCCTGGCCGTCCTCGGTGCTCCGGCGGTCGCCGTGGGCCTGGCGCTGCGCCCGAGCTGGCGCGCCGGCTGGCGCGAGCGGCTCGGATCGGCGCCGCGCGTGTCGCCGGGCGCCATCTGGGTCCACTGCGCCAGCGTGGGGGAAGCGCTCGCGTCTCTGCGCCTCGTGGATCGACTCGCAGCGGATGCCACTCCGGTGTGTGTTTCGACGATGACGCCGACCGGGCGCGGCGTGCTGCGCGCGAAGCGACCCTCGGTCCCGTGCTCCCTGGCGCCCCTCGACCACCCCTGGTGTGTCGCGAAGGCGCTCTCGCGCGTCGCTCCGAGCGCACTCGTCCTGATCGAGACGGAGCTGTGGCCGGTCTGGATTCGAGCCGCGCACGCGCGCAACATTCCGGTCCTGGTCGTCTCCGCGCGGCTGTCCGACCGCTCGTTCGCGCGTTACCGGCGCCTGCGCGCGCTGACCGCGCCGACGCTGCGCCGTCTGTCCGCGGTGGCGGCGCGCACGCCGCTCGACGCCGAGCGGTTCGTCGCGCTCGGCGCGCGGCCGGAGGTCGTTTCCGTGACCGGTGACTTGAAGCTCGAGCCGCCGGAGCGCGTGCCGCAGCTACCCGCCGAGCTCGATGCGATTCTGGGTCGCACGCCGCTGCTGGTCGGGGGCAGTACGCACGAAGGCGAAGAGACGGCCCTGCTGGCCGCGCTCGGCGCGCTCGAGCAGGCGGGACACGCCGTCTCGCTCGTGCTGGCGCCCCGACATCCGGAACGCGCGGCCCGCCTCGCGCGGCGTGTCCGCGAAGCGGGGCGCGCGGTGTGGCGCCGCAGCGACGGCGACTCGAAGCCGCTCCGCGCGGGCGAGGTGCTGGTGCTCGACAGCGTCGGAGAGCTTTCGGCGGTCTACGGCCGCGCCGCGGTGTGCTTCGTCGGCGGATCGCTGATCCCCGTCGGTGGCCACAATCTGCTCGAGCCGGTGTTCGCCGGGCGACCGGTCGTGTTCGGTCCGCACACCGCCAATCAGCGCAGCGCGGCCGAGCTTCTGCTGGAATCCGGCGCGGGGCGCCGG
>CP070734.1:1388904-1392306 GCA_020347605.1 Deltaproteobacteria bacterium
CCGCGATGATCGAGATCGTGCCGGTCGGCGCCACCGAGGTGACGGTCGCGTTGCGGAGCGCGCATCCACGCGCCTGGACCCGCGAGCCCTCGAAGTTCGGGAACGTGCCGCGGCGCTCCGCCAGCGCCGCGGACGCCGCCTCGGCGCGGGCGCGGATGCGGGACATCGCGCGCTCGGCCAGCTCCACCGCGGCGTCGCTGTCGTAGGGCACGCCCAGATCGACCAGCAGGTCGGCAAACCCCATCACACCCAGGCCGATCTTGCGGCTCGCGCGCGCCGCGCGCGTCAGCTCCTCGAACGGCAGCCGGTTCACCTCGATCACGTCGTCGAGGAAGCGCACCGCGAGATCCACGGCGGCATCGAGCCGCTCCCAGTCGATCGCGCCCTCCGCCGCGAAGGCGTCGAGCCGCAGGGAGCCCAGGTTGCAGCTCTCGTTCGGCAGCAGCGGAAGCTCACCGCACGGATTCGTGGCCTCGAGCGGCCCGAGCTGCGGCGTCGGATTGTCGCGATTCACGGCGTCGAGGAACACCAGCCCGGGATCGCCGCTGGTCCACGCGTTGACGGCGATCTCGCGCAGGAGCGCGCGTGCGTCGGCGCTCTCCACGACCTTGCCGTCGCGCGGGTTCACGAGGTCCACGCGTTCGCCCGCGGCGGCCGCGCGCAGGAACCGATCCGTCGCGCCCACGGAGAGATTGAAGTTCGCGATCGCGCCGGGTTCGGCCTTGCAGCGCGCGAACTCGCGGATGTCGGGATGGTCGAAGCGCAGCACCGCCATGTTCGCGCCGCGCCGGCGGCCGCCCTGCTTGATGACCTCGGTGGTCGCGTCGAACACGCGCAGGAAGGAGACCGGGCCCGAGGCGGCGTCCAGCGTGGTGCTGACGCGGTCGCCCGCCGGCCGCAGTCGCGAGAAGGCGAAGCCGGTGCCCCCACCGGACTGGTGGATCAGCGCCATGCGCTTCACCGCGTCGAAGATCGAGAGCAGCGAATCCTCGACGGGCAGCACGAAGCAGGCCGAGAGCTGACCGATCTCGGTCCCCGCGTTCATGAGCGTCGGGGAGTTGGGCAGGAACTCGCGGCGGGCGAGCAGCGCGTAGAAGGATTCGGCCGTGCGCTCGACGTCGCCCCCGAACGCCTCCTCGGCGGCCGCCACCGCGTGGGCCACGCGCCGGCACATGCCCTCGAAGTCTTCGACGACCCGCCCGCGCTCGTCGCGAATCAGGTAGCGCGCCGCGAGCACCCGGCGGGCGTTCTCGGACAGCTCGGCCATCTGCAGAGCCTAGGTCCGCGGGGCGTCGCGTTCCAATCGGTGCGCCGGAAGCGATGCGCACGGGAGCCGCCCGCCGAGCCGAGCGGCCGCTTTGCCCGCTGCGGACCCGGTTCGATAGACTCGCGGCTTCGGGAGGCGTTTTCCATGTCCGACCCCCGCGTGATCCGGAAGCGAACCGGCAACTTCCTCGAGGACTTCCGACCCGGCCAGGTGTTCCGCCACAAGGGCGGCAAGACCGTCACGGAGGGCCTGTTCACCACCTTCACCGAGTTCGCGATGACCACCAACCCACTGGCCAAGAACGCGCGCTATGCGCGCGCCTACGGCTACCAGGGGCTGGTGTGTCCGCCCGGCCTGGTGATGCTGGTGGCCTTCAGCCAGACCGTCGAGGACGTCTCGGAGAACGCCCGCACCAACCTCGAGTACATCGACATGCGCTTCGGAGCGCCGGTCTACGT
This sequence comes from Deltaproteobacteria bacterium, assembly GCA_020347605.1. Lineage (GTDB taxonomy): Bacteria > Myxococcota_A > UBA9160 > UBA9160. Next base: position 1,390,630 of record CP070734.1, read on the forward strand.
GGGCGACACGCTCGAGGCCGAGACCCGGGTGCTCGGCGTGCGCGCCTCGAAGAGCAAGCCGAACCTCGGCATCGTGCACGTCCAGTCGACCGCCCGAAAGAACGTGGGCGCGGCGGACGAGGCGGTGGTCTGCACCTGGCAGCGCAAGGTGCAGGTGTTCAAGCTCGACGCGGGCGCGGAGCTCCACGTGGGCGAGGTCGAGCCCGAAGACGTCTCGTGCGAGCTCTGGCTGCCGGACTACGACGCCGGGCGCGACTACAAGGCCCTGGCGCACCTGTCGAGTCCGGACAGCTACTACGAGGACTTCGAGCCCGGCAGCCGCATCGAGCACTCGCGCGGCCGGGTCGTGACCGACGAGCACATCCACCTGACCGCGGTGCTGGACAACACGAGCCAGGTGCACTGCAACCAGTTCATGATCGACCGCGACCCCGAGCGCTACGCGGGCGGAAAGCTGATCATCTTCGGCGGCATCCCCTTCACGCTGTGTCTCGGGCTCTCGTGCCCCGACGTGGGGGACAACGCGCTCGGCGACCTCATCTACACGACGGGACGCCACACGGCGCCGCTCTTCGCCGGCGACACCGTCTTCGCGGCCACCGACATCCTGGGGCGGCGCGACCACCCCGAGCGGCCCGACCTCGGCGTCGTCGAGACGCGGCTCTTGGGTCACAAGTTCCAGCGCGCCGAGGGCGCCGAGACCGAGGACGCGCCCGCCGGCTGGAAGCGCGTCCAGATCTTCGAGCTCGACCGCCAGCTCGTCGTCAAACGCCGCAGCCACTACGCCGGCTAGACCGCCGTTCGTGTCCCCGGGATCCTGCGAGCGGACGCGTCGGCGCGCGCGCGCGGCGCTTCGCGCGACGCTCGGGCTCGCCGCGCTCCTGACGGGCTGCCCCGAGCGCGAGCCCGCGGCGGAGCCGCCGCCGGGGCGCTGGCGCACGTTCCGCACCCACCAGTTCGACGCCGGCTTGAGCGAGGAGCAGCGCGCGGAGATCCGCAGGCTCGAGGCGATCGGCTACGCGAGCGGATCGCGCGCAGCGGGGTCCGGGCGGGGCGTCACGCGCCACGAGCCCGACCGCGCGCAACCGGGCGTCAACCTGTACACCTCGGGGCACGCGCCGGAAGCCCTCCTGATGGACATGGACGGGAACGCGCTGCACCGCTGGCGCTACGACTTCGACGCGGTCTGGCCCGACTACCCGCTGTTCGCGCGCCCCGACGCGGTGGACTTCTGGCGGCGCGCCTACCTGTACGACAACGGCGACCTGCTCGCGATCTTCGAAGGCCTCGGCATCCTCAAGCTCGACCGCGACTCGAACCTGCTCTGGGGCAACCCGAACCGCGCACACCACGACCTGGAGGTGACGCCGGACGGCGACATCTACGTGCTGACCCGCGAGGCCCACGTGGTGCCGCGCATCGATCCGCAAAAGCCCATCCTCGAGGACTTCATCTCCGTGCTCGACGCCGAGGGCCGGGAGAAGCGGCGCGTCTCGCTGCTGGCGGCGCTCGAGCGCTCGGAGTTCGCGGACCTCTGGCGGAAGAGCGAGCGGCGCACCGGCGACCTGTTCCACACCAACACGCTCGAGGTCCTCGACGGGCGCCTGGCGGATCGCATTCCGGCCTTCCGGAAGGGGAACGTGCTCACCTCGCTGCTGCTGCTCGACGCGATCGCCG
>CP070734.1:1392406-1395801 GCA_020347605.1 Deltaproteobacteria bacterium
GACTCGCGCAGGTAGCGGCCGGTCTCCTCGCGCACGAGGAACGGAAGATCGGTCTGCTCGCGCACCGCCTCGTCGTCGTAGAGTCCCTCTTCGAGGATCACGTGGGCGGCCGCCAGCCCGAAGGCGGCGTCCGCCTCGTGCTTGACGGGAACCCATAGATCCGAGTGGATCGCGCTCGCGGACAGGTCCGGTGAGATCACCACGACGCGGGCGCCCCGGTAGCGCGCCTCGTTCACGAAATGGACGTCGGGGATGCGCGTGTACGCGGGGTTCGCGACCCAGAGCACGATGTAGTCGGACAGGAACCAATCGTCCGTGGTGCCGTCGGCGTTGTACATGCCCTGGGTCTGCACCAGGCCGTTCGGCATGTCGCCGACGCCGGCCCAGGAGTCCAGCAGGGTGGTTCCCATCGCGACGTGCCAGCGCAGCTCGGCCGACGAGTCGGGACCATAGTCGCAGTTGGTCGTGCCGTGGTCGTGGATGATCGACTCGGTGCCCGCCGCGAGCGCGGCGTCGATGCAGGCGTCCGCAATCTCGTCGTACGCCTCTTCCCAACCGATGCGCTTCCATTTGCCCTCGCCCCGCTCGCCCACGCGCTTGAGCGGATGGAGGATGCGCGACTCGCTCAGGTGCAGATCGCTTTGGCAGGCCCCCTTCTGGCAGCCCCGCGGGTTGAAGTCGGGTACCCCCTCGCGCGAGGGCGCGTAGACCGCGTTCTGTTCTTCGCGCCAGACGACGCCGTCCTTCACGAAAAGATTGAACGAGCAGGCGGAGAAGCAGTTGGCGCGGTTGTGACTTCCCTTGACCACCCGGTCCCACTTCCACGCCGCGCGATACACGTCGGTCCAGTCGCCGTACGACACGTCGCGCGCGGGCGTCGTGACCGGCTCGGGATAGACGAGGCCCTTGCGCGGCCGCGTCTTGAGCGCGTAGAGGCCGAGTGCCACGCCGGCGGTCCCCACGCCGGCTCCGACCAGGAAGCGTCGTCGCGAGATCCCCATGTCGCGTGTCCCCCGCGCTCGATGTATCGATTTTGCACTCTAATACAATATTGAAGTGGACTTCAACTTTAGTTTTCGTTGCCGGATTTTCGGCAGCCCGCTGCGCCGTCCGGATGCTCGCCGCCCGGCGTCGGGATACCATCGCGGCCATGACGCAATCGCGAACCGCCGCCGCAGCACTGATTTCGCTTCTACTCGCCGGCCCCGCCGTCGCCGAGAGGATCGACGTGTGGATCGCCAGCGGGCTGCCGGGAGGCACCTACCGCTCGGTCTATGCGCGGAATCTCGAGAAGCTGATGCCGGACTACAAGCTCTACTACCGCCCGAGCTCGGGTTCCGGGGAGAACCTCGAGATGCTGGCCGCCGGCGACGCCGACCTGGCCTTCGCACAGGCCGACGTCTACGCCGCGAAGCTCGCGCAGGCCCCGGAGCGGTTCGGCGGCCTGGTGGTCCTGGGCGCCCTCGCCGACGAGTGCGTGTACATCGCGCATCGGCGCGACGGCCCGGTCCGCGAGCTGGGCCAGCTCGGGGAGCCGGTGGACGGCCGACCGGCGCGGATCGCGCTGGGCGCGGTGTCGGGGGGGATGGCCGGAACCTGGGGCTACCTCACGATGCTCAACCCGAAGCTCACCCAGGCGGCCGTCGACGACACGGGCGACACGCTCGCCCTGAACCAGCTCGCGGTAGGGGCCTTCGACGCCGTGGGATGGGTGACCGACCCGGACAACTACGATCACAAGATGCTGCGCGCCGCGCTGGCAAACGACGCCCTCGCGCTGATGCCTCTCAAGGATCCGAATCTCGTCACGAAGCTGCACGACGGCACGCGCGTCTACGACGCGCGGAAGGTGAAGCTCGCCGACCGCTGGAACGCGCCCAAGCTCGAGACGCTGTGCACACAGGCCCTGGTCCTGGTTCGCGACGACGCCGACCCGAAGCTCCTGAACAAGGTGGCGGACCTGGTGGGCCTCAAGCGCGACGTGATCACCGGACGCGCGAAGAATTGATCGAACGCGCGGCCGCTCGTGGCCGGTGCGCCGCTCGAGATGCTCTCCAGCCACCGCGTCGCGCCGCGCTCGGAAACGAACTCGACCTCGTGGAAGGCTTTGCGGCGCGCGCGGAGAGCCGTGTCCCGCCGTGCGGCCACGGAACGCGCGGGCCTCGGCCGGGCCGACATCCCACTGCATCCCGCCGCGATCGCAACCCTCTCCAGCAGCGGCGCCGGAATCGCGCGCCGTGACTGCGGCGCCAGAGTCCACGATGCGGCGGGCCCGACCCGCGCACGGACCCTAAACTGCGCCCGTGAAGGGAGACCGCCCATGTCCTCGTTTCTCGAGAGCTTTAAGCACATGTTCGACCGCGCCGCGGCGTGCCTCGACCTGCCGCCCGGGCTGGCCGACGAGATCCGGGTCTGCCGCTCGGTGTACCAGGTCCGCTTTCCCGTCAAGATCGGCGGCCGCTACCGGGTCTTCCAGGGCTATCGGGCCACGCACAGCGAGCACAAGCTGCCCGCCAAGGGCGGCATCCGCTTCGCGCCCGAGGTGAACCAGGACGAGGTCGAGGCGCTGGCGAGCCTCATGACCTTCAAGTGCGCGGTCGTCGACGTGCCCTTCGGCGGCGCCAAGGGCGGCCTGTGCATCGATCCGCGCGAGTTCTCGCGCGAGGAGCTCGAGACGATCACGCGCCGCTTCACCATCGAGCTCGACAAGAAGGGCTACATCAGCCCGAGCCAGAACGTTCCCGCGCCCGACGTCGGCACCGGCGCCCGCGAGATGGCGTGGATGGCCAACACCTACCGCACGCTGCATCCGGACGACATCGACGCCGATGCCTGCATCACGGGCAAGCCGCCCGAGCTCGGCGGCATCGCCGGGCGCGTCGAGGCGACCGGCCGCGGCGTGCAGAACGGCCTCCAGGAGTTCTTCCGGCACCCCGAGGAGCTGCGCGACGCCGGCCTCGAGGGCGGCCTCGAGGGCAAACGCATCATCGTGCAGGGGCTCGGCAACGTCGGCTACCACGCCGCGAAGTTCCTGTCCCAGGAGGACGGAGCCCGGATCACCGCGATCGTCGAGCGCGACGGTGCGGTCGTGAACGAAAAGGGACTCGACGTCGAGCAGGTGTCGCGGCACGTGCGCGAGCACGGCGGAGTGCAGGGGTTCAGCGGCGCGGAGTACATCGCCGACGGGGCGGCGGCGTTGGAGCGCGAGTGCGACATCCTGATCCCGGCGGCGCTCGAGGCGCAGATCCACGAGAACAACGCCGCGCGAATTCGCGCCGCCGTGATCGCCGAGGCCGCAAATGGACCGGTCACGTTCGAGGCGGACGCGATGCTGCGCCAGGCCGGGAAGATCATCATCCCCGATCTCTACCTCAACGCGGGCGGCGTCACGGTCT
>CP070734.1:1395901-1399293 GCA_020347605.1 Deltaproteobacteria bacterium
CACGCCGCGACCCTCCATCGCGTCGTCGGCCAGCGCGCGGACGCGCTGCATCGGCGCCTGCTCGGAGAGGAACGCGCGCGCGGTCTGGCGCACCAGCTCCTGCTCTTCGCTGAAGCCGAACCGCATCGGATTTCCTCAGCTGTTTCGGATACTTGATCGGAGCGCCGGAGTGTAATCAGCGGGGCTGCGAGGGTCAACCGAGACGCTCGAGCCGCACCGGATCCGGCTCGGCCCGCGGGGAGGGGCAGGCGGCGCAAGCGCCGCTAGACTCCCGCCATGCCGAACACCCGTCGGGCTGCCGTCTGCCTCGCACTGCTCGCCGCGCTGGCGTGGGGCGAGGCTTCGCGCGCCGAGTCCGCGCTGCGTCTCGAGCTGCCCGAGCACTTCGGCCGGATCCCCGCTTCGACCTACGACGAAGGCGGGGAGCGCGTCGGCAACGCGGAGATCCTGATCGAGCAGCGCAGCGACGGCACCGTGAAGCTCGAAGTCGAGAGCGGAATCGAGGGCGCCGAGCGCACGCTCGCGACGGCCGACCTGGTCCGCGTCGAGAGCGGCGACGCGCTGCAGATCGTCTCGCAGCAGTCGCAGTCGATCGACGCCGAGGGAAACCCGCTCGGCGTGCTGTCGATCGACCACGTCCAGCGCATCGGCAGTTGCACGCCGCCCCCGGGGAACGGGAAGTCGGTCCAGACGCTGCAGCTGCCCACCGGCGACCGGATCGCCAACGTGCCGCTCAACCTGCTGTTCCGACCGGTCGCGCGCGGCGACACCGACAAGCTGTCGTTCCAGATCTTCGTGTGCCGCTTCGGACCCCGCCTGCTGAACGCGGTGGCTACGGTGGCGCGGCGCTCGGAATCCGCCAATGGCGGGTCGGAGACGGTCGAGGTGCGCTACGAGCTACAGATTCCCGGCTACCTGTCTTCGCTGGCGCGCCCATTCCTGCCGAACGTCGCCATGTGGTTCGAGAGCGGAGCGAGCGGCGACTGGCTCGGGCACCGCATGCCGCTCTTCTCGAAGGGGCCCACCGTCATGGTCGTGCGCTCCGGGAAGTCGCCGAGCTCGCTGTTCTCGGCGTTCTGAGCCGCGCGCCGACCGCGTTTCCGCGCTGCGCCGGTACCCTCGCGCGCGCTGCGATCCCTCCGCGAGATCAACCCGGGCTGGCCGCGGGTGCGGGCGGTCCGGCGGCGAGGGGCGTCGCGTCGATCACCTGGAGGTGGTTCTCCTCGATCGCGACCAGGTGCCGACCCGTCGCGTCGACCCTCATTCGCGCGCGCACGTCGGCCGAATCCACGACCCGCTCGCCGCGCGGGCCGAGCAGCTGCAGGCCGCGTTCGCCGAGCAGGAACATGCGCCCGCCGATCCAGACGGCGTCGTTCACGACGCCCACGTGCTTGGCGCGAAGCTGACCCGCAATCCGCGGCTGCGCTGGATTCGAGACATCGAGGCGCGTGACGCTGCCATTCGCAACGAGGGATGCTCCCAGCGCAGACGGTCGGATCCGCGCCGGCCCGAATACGCGGCCGAGCCGGACGCTGCCCGCGATCTGGCCCGCGCGCAGCGCTTCGAGCGTCGAGACGTGGAACGCGCTGTCGTCGACGAACAGGATCCGCGCGCCCATCCGAGCGAGCGCGTGGATCGGGCCCGCGCGTAGCGGCGTCACACTGGAACCATCGTCGGAGACCGCGAACAGGCCGCGGTTGCCGCCGAGCAGCAGCACGCCGTCGACCGCCGCGGCAGCTCGGATCGACCCCACCTGCTCGCGGCCGAACGCGCGCACGAGCGTTGGCCGAGCCGGCCGCAGCGCGACGATCTCCGCGCCGTCGTGCCCGAAGATCGCGATCCGCCGGCCCCAGACGTGGACGCCGCTCCATTCCGTGAGATCGCGTGGGCGCACGTATTCGGACACGAACTCGACGTTCGCCGGGTCCGCGATGTTCAGGACGCGGAAGGTGCCGTCACGGGACAGCACGATCGCCCGATCCCCGGCCGTGGCGAGGGCGACCGACGCCTGGCGCAGCGAGATCGCGGGGCGCACCGCGGCGTCCGTGCTCCAGGTCGCGACCGGGACGAAGAACGAGGCCCAGTAGCGCTGCGCCCGCGCGCTGAAGAGAAGGGAGCGCCCGGGGTGCGGGTCGAGGGCCCCCCCGCGAAACTCGAAGGTGCGCGACCAGATCGGCTTGTCCGCGCCGCCCTGCTGCAGGGTCACGGCCGTCTTCGCCAGGATGCCACCGCGGGAGACGAGGCCCCCCTGCAGCTGCGTCCCGATCGGCCTCTCGCGGTGTCGGATCGTCAAGCGCGTGCCGGATCCGGGTTCGCTTCCCGCATCCGGCCGGGCGGCGACGAGGCGAACGCCGCTGGCGTCGTAGATCTCGGCGGCGCGTTCGGCGAACTGGCGCGCGAGTTCGTCGGGGCCCGGCGTCGAGGGATCCACGTCGATCACGAGCTCGACCTCGCGGATCCGGGTCCGGTCCCGCACGGACAGCGTCTCGACGGTCCGGCGGGCCTCCGCCGCGTACTCGCTCTCGGGGAATCGGCTGAGGAAGTCTCCGAGCTGCTCGGGACGCTCGACGAAACCGTTCTGCAACAGGTGCTCCAGGTCGCCGCGCACCTGGGCGGCGTGGCCGCCGGACGGATAGCGCTCGAGGAAGGCGCGATAGGCCGACGCCGAGCCGGCGGCCCGCACGACGGCGAACTGCGCCTGTTCGAGCAGCCTTTCGAGCTCGGCGACGTGGACGCTCTCCGGGTACGCGCGCTGGAACGCCTCGAAGGCCTCGACAGACGGCTCTGTGCGAAACCGCAGATAGTCGATCCGCTCGCGCGCCTCGGCGGCGTGCCTCGAGCCGGGATGCTCGCGCAGGAAGCGATGGTAGGCGGCCGGTGTGTCGAGCGATTGCGCCCGATCCCAGCTCGAGGCGCAGGAGCTGACCGCGGCGACCAGGGCCACGAGCAGGGCGCTGCGCAGGGATCCATTCATCGGGGGCTCCTCTCGCCCCGAACCATCGGAGCCCCGATCGTCGACTTGAGACCGCGAGGCGCGGGCGACCGCGGGGGGCGATCGCCCGAGCCGAGGGCCGCCCGCCAAGCCCGCGGCGCAGGCGGTCGCAGCCGGACGAGCGTCCGGCGCGATGTTGCACCCGAATGCGCAAGTTATTGAAATGTATGATTTTTTGATCGACCGGCCCGTGGAGTGGAACGCCCCGGGCGGCGGCGCGGCGGCGGCCGGAACGCGTCGGCGCCGCCGAGCTCGAGGCTCGACGGCGCCGAAGAGGATCCCACCGCCGCGCTACTCTCCCACCGGGCTGCCCCGGCAGTACCATCGCCGAAGCGGGGCTTAACTTCCGTGTTCGGAATGGGAACGGGTGTGGCCCCCGCTCTATGGGCGGTGGGAAAAC
>CP070734.1:1399393-1402780 GCA_020347605.1 Deltaproteobacteria bacterium
AAGAGCAGCAAGCCGCGCTGGTCGCCGCCGCATTCGCGAACCTGTGATTCCACGCGCGTCCCGTTCGCGAAGCGCCCGCGCCGCATCGCGGTGCGGTCTCGAACCGGATCGCGGACTTGTTGGACGGCGGGTGATCGGCCATGCTGTTGCACATGCCGCCGCGCCCGCGCCCGCTGAAAGCAGCGCAAGACGCGTGCGGCGATTGGCTCGACGGGTTGCGTTGCGTCGAGCTCACGCGGGTGCGCGCCGGACGGGCGTCGGGCTGTGACGACCGGGTGGCCTGCGAAGAGCCGCTCGAGATCCGCGTGGCGGGCGCAGCCCTGGTCGTCACGATGCGCACGCCCGGCCACGACGAAGAGCTCGCACTCGGCTTTCTCCTGAGCGAAGGCGTCGTGCAGAGCGCCGCCGACGTCACGGCGATTCGCCACTGCAGCGCCGTGTCGGACCCGGATGCCGAAGACAACGTGCTCCAGGTCACGTTGCGTCCCGACGTTCGCGTCGAGCTGCAGCGCTTTCGGCGCAACTTCCAGGCGACGAGCAGCTGCGGTGTGTGCGGCAAGACGAGCATCGAAGCGGCGCTCCGATCCGCGCCGCCCCTCGAAGATCTCACGCGGTTCACGACCGACTTCTTCGCGCCCCTGCCCGAGCGCATGCGCGCCGCGCAGACGCTCTTCTCGCACACCGGGGGGCTTCACGGCGCCGCGCTGTTTGCGGCGGACGGAGCGCTCCTGGTCGCGCGCGAAGACATCGGCCGCCACAACGCGGTCGACAAGGTGATCGGCTGGGCGGCCGCGGATCGGCGCATGCCGCTCGCCGGAACCTGCCTGCTCGTGTCGGGTCGCATCTCCTACGAGATCGCCCAGAAGGCGCTGGCCGCCCGCATTCCGGTCGTGGCCGCCGTGTCGGCGCCGTCGTCGCTGGCCGTGGAGCTGGCCGAGCGCGCGCGGCTCACGCTGGTCGGCTTCCTCCGCGACGGGGCGATGAACGTGTACGGCTACCGGGATCGGGTGGTTTCGCGCGGGTCCGTGCGGTGAACGAGCCCCGGGATCGGCGCGCGCCGCCCGCCGGTGGCCTCGGCTCGGCCCTGAGCGCCCTGCGGCGCAGCCGGCGCGAGCTGGGCGTGACCCGCGCCGTCAAGGTCCTGTCCTGGCTGAACCAGGAGGGCGGCCCGGACTGCCCCGGCTGTGCCTGGCCGGATCCGGCCGAGCGCTCGCCCGCCGAGTTCTGTGAGAACGGCGCCAAGGCGGTGGCGCACGAGGCGACGCGCCGGCGCGTCGGCCCCGAGTTCTTCGCGCGGCATACCGTGTCGGAGCTCCTCGAGCGCTCCGACCACTGGCTCGAGCAGCAGGGCCGGCTCACGCATCCCGTCGCGAAGCCGAAGGGGAGCGATCGCTACGAGGCGATCTCGTGGGACGCCGCCTTCGCGCGGATCGGCGAGGTGCTGCGCGGGCTCGATTCGCCGGACCAGGCGATCTTCTACACGTCGGGGCGCACCAGCAACGAGGCGGCCTTTCTCTACCAGCTGTTCGTGCGGCAGTTCGGGACCAACAACCTGCCGGACTGTTCGAACATGTGTCACGAGTCGAGCAGCACGGCCCTGGCCGAGGCGATCGGCGTCGGGAAGGGAACCGTCGGGCTCGCCGACTTCGAGCGCAGCGACGCGATCTTCGTGCTCGGACAGAATCCCGGTACCAACCACCCGCGCATGATGAGCGCGCTCCGCGCGGCGAAGAAGCGCGGCTGCCGCATCGTTTCGATCAACCCGTTGCGCGAGCGGGCGCTGGTTCGCTTCTCGCATCCGCAGTCGCCGGGCGACCTGCTGCGGGGCGGAACGGAGATCACCGATCTGTTCCTGCAGGTCCGGATCGGCGGCGACGTCGCGGCCCTGCGCGGCATCGAGAAGGCGCTCTTCGCGCTCGAGGGGCGGAGCCCGGGCCGCGTCCTCGACTGGCACTTCATCCGCGAGCACACGCGCGGCTTCGACGCGTTTCGCGCCGAGGTCGAGCGCACGTCCTGGGGCGAGATCGAAGAGGCGAGCGGCGTGTCGAAGCGCGCGTACGAGGCGGCGGCGGCCATCTACGCGGCGGCGGAACGCGTCATCGCCTGCTGGGCGATGGGTCTGACGCAGCACCGCCACGGCGTCGCCAACGTCCGCGAGGTCGCGAACCTGCTGCTGTTGCGCGGAAACATCGGGAGGCCCGGAGCGGGACCGTGCCCGGTGCGCGGCCACAGCAACGTGCAGGGCGATCGGACCATGGGAATCTGCGAGCGGCCGAAGCCCGAGTTCCTCGACGCGCTCGCCCGCGAGTTCTACATGGTCCCGCCGCAGAAACCGGGCTTCGACACGGTCGCGGCCATCGAGGCGATGCACGCCGGTCGCGCCCGCGCGTTCGTGAGCCTGGGCGGGAACTTCGCCGTGGCGACGCCCGACAGCGCGTTCACGCACGCGGCGCTGCGACGCTGCCAGCTCACCGTGCAGATCTCGACCAAGCTCAACCGTTCGCATCTGGTGACCGGCGACGAGGCGATCCTGCTGCCGTGTCTCGGGCGGACGGAGCGCGACGTCCAGGCGAACGGACCCCAGTTCGTGACGGTGGAGGACTCGATGAGCGTCGTGCACCGCTCGCGGGGCGGGCTCGAGCCCGCGTCGCCGCAGCTTCGGAGCGAGCCGGCCATCGTGGCGGGCATGGCGCGCGCGGTCCTGGGCAGCGGCACCTCCGTACCGTGGGAGGAGCTCGTCGCCAACTACGACCGCATCCGCGATCGCATCGCGAAGGTGGTTCCCGGCTTCGAGAACATGAACCGCCGCGTGCGTCGGCCGGGGGGCTTCGTGTTGCCGAGCGCGGCGCGCCAGCGCCGCTTCGAGACGCCGTCGGGCAAGGCGGAGTTCAGCGTCAACGCGCTGCCGCAGACGGAGCTCGCGCGCGGCGAGCTGCTGATGATGACGATCCGCAGCCACGATCAGTTCAACACGACGATCTACGGCTTCGACGATCGCTACCGCGGAGTTTCGGGCGACCGCCGCGTGGTGTTCCTGAACCCGGACGACGTGGAGCAGCTGGGCCTCGCGGCGGGCCAGCGCGTGGATCTGTCGAGCCACTTCGGCGGCACGGCGCGCGTCGTGCGCGACTTCCGGGTGGTTCCCTTCGACCTGCCGCGGCGCTGCGCCGCCACCTACTTTCCCGAGGCGAACGCCCTCGTCCCGGTCGACAGCTACGACGCGGGTAGTCGCACGCCGGCCTTCAAGTCGGTGGTGATCCGCGTGGCGCCCGCCGCCGCGCCCGGCGGCCGGGCGCCGGCCTAGTCCGCCTCCGCTCCGCCGCGCCGCGGTCGCATGCGTACTCTGCGCAGGCGGTTGATCGCCGCCGCCAGCTCCAGCGCGCGGGG
>CP070734.1:1402880-1406250 GCA_020347605.1 Deltaproteobacteria bacterium
TGGCGGCTGGCTTTCCGAGTGCGATCAGGACCGCCGGACGCACCGCCTCGATCTGGCCGTCCAGGAAGGGGCGGCAGCTCGCGACCTCGTCCGCGAGCGGCGTGCGGTTGCCCGGCGGGCGGCACTTCACGATGTTGCAGATGTAGACCTCACTGCGCGGGATCCCGAGGCCTCGTTCGATCATGCGGGTCAGGAGGTCTCCCGCCCGCCCGCAGAAGGGGATGCCGCGCAGATCCTCCTGTTCTCCGGGGCCCTCGCCGATGAACATCAGCTCGGCGTTCGGGTTGCCGTCCCCGAACACGATCTGGTTGCGCTCCGCGTGGAGTCGGCAGCGCGTGCAGTCGCCGAGCTCTTCGCGAACCTGCTCCAGGGTCACGCTGCGCGCGGGGACCGACGTCAGGGGCGGCGGTCCCGGCCGCTTCACCGGCGCTGGCTCCATGCCCGGAAGCGTCGGCTCCTCCGCGGCGTCCGCCCGCGCGCCGGGCGCGGGAAGAACGCGCTCGAACTCGTCGACGCCTTCTTCGGCGAGCTCGTGCAGGAGCGCTCGAGCCGATCGAACGAGTGCGCGCGCTTCGCGGGTCAGCGATTCATCCATCGGCGCGCCATCCGCCTCCCGGTCTTCGCCGCGCGCCGGCTTCAGCCCCGTTCGCCGGGCTCGGGAAGCAGGCTTCCCAGCCGGCGAAGCCGCGCCGCGGGTGATTCGGCCGGCAACGACGCCTGGTCGTCCGAACGGTTCGCACTCGCCTCGATGGTGCCGTGGCGCTGCGCCTCGATCTTCTCGAGCACCTCGAACTCGAATCCCGGGTCGTTGGTGTCGTCGTGACAGGTGCCGCACAGCTGCAGGATCACGCACGAGTCGCACTTGTCGCCCAGCGACAGGATCGTGCCGACCCGGGGGTCCTTCTCGCCGATGTGGTCGCCCCCCGGTCCGTGGCACGATTCGCATCCGACGCTCGCCAGCGTCGGATGCTCGGCGGCGGAGCCGCTGGCCGGAAAGCCGCCCGCGCGGCCATACCCCGTGGTGTGGCAGCTCAGGCAGGTCGGGTTCGACGCCTCGCCCTTGGCCTCGAGCGAGGCGACCGACCGCTGATGCGCCGACGCGGACCAGGTGTCGTACTCGGCCGGGTGGCACGACTGGCAGGCCAGCGAGCCCACGTACTCGGCGGCGCTGGGCAGCAGGTTCGCGCGGGCCGAGCGGCGCTCCGCGAGGATGCTGCGCTTCTCTTCGAGCGACAGTTGCGCCAATGACAGGTTCGCCGCGTGGGACACCTTCGGCACGAAGCTCGCGTAGTCGAACCCCAGCGAGTGCTTGGCGTCGTGGCAGCCGACGCAGGCGGGCTCGTACCATCCGCCCGCCGCGAAGCCCGGCGAGAGGTGCGGACCGCCGCGCCCGTGACAGGTCTCGCAGCCCACGTCCTCGAAGTGCGGCGTGGGCGGAGAGAATGTGTATCCGCCGCTCTCCTCCCACCCGACGACGTGGCAGCCCACGCACTCGTCGGAGCGGCTGGCGCCGTGCTTGATCAGCGTGTTGAAGGCGCCCGCATGACGCGTCAGCAGCCAGGTGTCGTTCTGGGGCTCGTGACACGGTACGCAGAACTCGTTGCCGCTGTAGCCCGTCGGGTGCAGGAGCATCGGAATCGGCTGACCCGCGAGCTTCGTGAGCCACATCCGCATGAGCGGGGGATCGCGATCGTCCCGCCAGCCCTGCACGCGCGAGGCGATGCGACCCTCCGCGTCGATCAGGAAGATCACCGGGACCCCGGTGATCCCGCCGTAGGCCGCGCGAATCGCCTGGTCCGAGTCGAAGAGCACGGTGAAGAAGTCGAGCCCGTCGCGCGCGAGCTGCGCCCGTACCTCGGCGGGCCGGTCCTGCAGCGATATGCCGGCGACGGCGGGGCGCGCGTTCTCGGGAATCTCGGCGAGGGTCTTCCGGATGGCGCGCAGCGCGCTGTGGCAGTGGGGGCAGGTGTGCAGGAAGAAGACCAGTACCGTAGGCGTGCCGCGCAGCGAGGCCAGCTCGAACGTCTCGTCGCCGTCGAGGCGAACCGCCTTGAAGTTCGGCGCCAGCGGTCGTTCGCCCAGTACCGGCTCCATCGCGCCGCGCGTCACGGGCAGTCGAAGCGCCTCTCGGATCCCGGCCTCGATGATCGAGGTGGCGTCGCTCGCGTCGATCGGCACCCCGCCCCGCGCGAAGGTCAGGTAGCCCTCGGCGTCCACGCCCACCAGCGCGACGGGCGCGCGCAGTCCGAGCGTGCGCGCGATCGAACCGCCCGAGTCATCGAAGACCACGAAATCGAAGCGGTTCGCGTCGGCGAAGGCGCGCGATCGATCGCGTGAGCTTCCCATCGCGATGCCGACGATCTCGAAGTTGTGTTCGCCGCGCAGGCCCTTGACGTTGCGCACGGCCTTGGCGGCGGGCGCCGACTCGGGGGCGCTCGGGTCGAAGAGGAACAGCAGCAGCCGTTTGCCCAGCAGCGACGAGATCGCGAGCGGTTCGCCGTCCAGGGTCCGTCCGTCGAAGGCGGGCAACGGTCGCTCGTCGCGGCGGCGCGGCGCGGAGCGCTTCGACTCCCGGGCCGCCGGTCGCTCCGCGGCGGCGGCCGCCGCCACCGGCGCCGCGCGGTCGTCTCCCTCGCCGCACGCGAAAAGAGCGGTGACGAGAAGCGGCAGGATCGCACGCGTGGATCGCACGCGCGGAGCATAACGGGTCGTGCCAGACCCGACCAAGCCCGCGAGGTCCCGGTATTCCACGCGCACGCAGCTGCGGACCGCCGCCGCAAGCCCCTCCGGCGGCGCGCTAGGACACCTTCTCGAGGATGTGGATGCCGCAGGCGCTCCCGAGTCCGATCACGTGGGTCATGCCCAGCTTCGCGTTTGCGACCTGCCGCTCGCCCGCCTCACCGCGCAGGTGGGTCGCCACCTCGTAGATGTTGGCGATCCCCGTCGCGCCCAGCGGGTGTCCCTTCGACAGCAGGCCGCCCGAGACGTTCACCGGGATGCGTCCACCGTGGGCGGTCTCTCCCTGATCGATCATCTTCCCGGCCTCGCCCTCGCCGCACAGCTTCAGGTTCTCGTAGTGGAGGATCTCGGCGGTCGCGAAGCAGTCGTGGAGCTCGACGAGATCGAGGTCCTCCGGTCCCACCCCGGCCAGCTCGTAGGCCTGATCGGCCGCGAGGCGCGTGCAGGTGTTCACATCGGGCATGACCAGGTCGCGCGGCGTGAAGGGGTCGCTCGTCAGCACCGACGCCGCGACGCGCACGGCCCGACCCCTGCCGAGCTCGCGCGCCTTCCGTTCGGAGCACAACACCGCCGCTGCGGCACCGTCCACGTTCACCGAGCACATGAGCTTGGTGTTCGGATACGCGATCAT
>CP070734.1:1406350-1409683 GCA_020347605.1 Deltaproteobacteria bacterium
CGCCGTGCCGCTCGAACGCCACGGCGTGCCGATCCTCGGCACGCCCCCGGAGGCGATCGACCGCGCGGAGGACCGCGAGCGCTTCGACACCGTGCTCGAGAAGCTGTCGCTGCGACGTCCGCCCGGCGGCATCGCGCGCAGCGTCGAAGAGGCCGAGGCCGTCGCCCGTCGGATCGGATATCCGGTGCTCGTCCGTCCGTCCTACGTGCTGGGCGGTCGCGCGATGGAGATCGTGCACGACGTCGAGTCCCTGCGCAGCTACATGCGCTTCGCGGTGCGCGCCTCGCGCGAGCACCCGGTTCTGGTCGACCGCTTCCTGGCCGATGCGACCGAGGTCGACGTCGACGCGATCTCGGACGGCGAAGCGGTCGTGGTCGGTGGCATCATGGAGCACATCGAGGAGGCCGGCGTCCATTCCGGCGACAGCGCGTGCTCGATTCCTCCGTACTCCCTTTCGCAGCCGGTGATCGAGGAGATCACGGACGCGACGCACCGCATCGCACTCGAGCTCGGGGTGCGCGGCCTTCTGAACATCCAGTACGCGGTGAAGGGCGGCGAGGTCTATGTGATCGAGGTGAATCCGCGCGCGTCGCGCACGATCCCGTTCGTCTCGAAGGCGATCGGCGTGCCGCTCGCGAAGCTCGGCGCGCTCGTCATGGTCGGCAAGACGCTCTCCGAGCTCGGCTTCACGCAGGAGCGCTGGCCCTCGCACTACTCGGTCAAGGAGGCCGTCTTTCCCTTCGTGAAGTTTCCCGAGGTCGACACGCTGCTCGGCCCCGAGATGAAGAGCACCGGCGAGGTGATGGGGATCGACTCCGAGTTCGGGCGCGCCTATGCGAAGAGCCAGATTCAAGCGGGCAACAGCCTCCCCAAGGACGGCGCGGTGCTGGTCTCGGTGCGCGGCGAAGACCGGGCGCCGATCGGGGAGGCCGTCGTAGAGATCGCGCGCATGGGCTTTCGGGTCCTCGCCACCGAAGGCACCGCGCGGGACCTGCGGGAGCGCGGCATCGAGGTCGAGGTGGTGCCCAAGGTCGGCGAAGCGAGCCCGAACGTCGTCGACCGCATCCAGGCGGGGGAGGTCGATCTCGTGATCAACACGGTCGGTCCCGACGCCAAGGCCGTGCGGGACTCGTTCTCGATCCGCCGCGTGGCGCTGCTGCGGGGCGTTCCCTACTTCACGACCGCCGCCGCGGCGCGAGCCGCCTGCGGAGCGATCCAGGCGCTCCGCAACGCCACCATCGGCGTCCGATCGCTCCAGGAGATCCACCCGGAATACCGCTCGCCGGGCTAGATTGATCCCCGGGAGGTGCCCCCCCGTGGGCAGCAGTCCGTTTGCGGCGGCGCTCTCGGCGGTCCGGGCGCCGCTGGAGTTCGCCGCGCGCGACGAGTTCGCGCACGCGAGCCGGCTGCGCGATCTCGAGGAGACGGTTGCGCGCGCGGCGCGTCGCGCGGCGGAGCTGGCGATCCCGGAGGATCTCCGCAGCCGCTTCGCGCGCATCGCGCGTGCGTTCGAGAAGCCGCTCGAGGGTGCGGACCGCGAGGCGGCGATCCGCGATTCGCTCGACCGGCTCCAACCCATGGTGCAGCCGCACTTCGCCGAGGCGACGCTGGCCCGGTCGACGGCCGTGCTGCCCGGCGTCGGTGCCCGGCGCGCCGAGACGCTGGCGCGTCGAGGCCTCTCGCACGTCGCCGATCTGCTCTTCCACCTGCCGACGCGCTACGACGACCGGCGCACGCTGACGCGGATCTCGGAGCTCGAGGTCGGCCGGCACGCCACGTTCATCGGGCGCGTGGTGCTGAGCGACTTCGTCCCGATGCGCACGCGGGGCGGGCGGTTCCGCCGCACCTTTCAAGTCGTGGTCGAGGATGACACCGGGTCCGTCCAGCTGCGCTGGTTCCGGGGGGGAGACGCCCTGCACGCGCTTCTCGCCAAGGGCGTCACCGTTCTCGTGACGGGTGACGTGCGCCGCTATCGGTTCGCAAAGGAGCTGGTCCACCCGGAGGTCGAGCGCATCGACACCGACTCCGAGGATCCCTCGCCCCAGCTCGACGCGCTCCGGGAGGTGGTGCCGGACTATCCTGCGCCGGACGGCTTCCACCCGCGAGCGCTGCGCCGGGTCGTGCGCGCCGCGGTCCGGCACTACGCCGACCTCGTGCCGAGCTACCTGCCCGAGGCGCTGGAGCGGGATCGGGGGCTGCCGCGGGTCGCGCAGGCGCTCCTCGAGATCCACTGTCCGGACCTGGAGGCCGACGTGGAGGCGCTGCGTCGGCACGCCACGCCCGCCCACGAACGGCTCGTGCTCGAGGAGCTGTTCCTCCTGGAGGTGGGTCTCGCGTTGCGCCACGAGGCCCGCGCCGCGGAGCCGGGCATCGAGATCCGGCTGAGCGACGTTCAGGCGGATGGGCTCCGCGACGCGCTTCCATTCCGCCTGACCGCGGCGCAGAGCCGGGCGTGGAGCGAGATTCGCGCCGATCTCGCCCGCCCGCACCCGATGAACCGCCTGCTGCAGGGCGACGTGGGCAGCGGCAAGACCGCGGTCGCGTTTCTCGCGGCGCGCGCCGTGGCGGCGGCGGGCCATCAGGCGGCCTTGATGGCGCCGACCGAGCTCCTCGCGGAGCAGCATCACCGGACGCTCCGGCGCCTGCTCGGGACGCGCGGAGAGGATCGGCCCGAACCGTTCCGGATCGCGTTGCTCACCGCCTCGTTGCCCCGCGCCGAGGCGGAGGTCGTGCGCCGTCGGCTCGCGGACGGCGCGATCGACCTGGTGGTCGGAACGCACGCGCTCCTGCAGCGCGAGGTCCGGTTCGGCCGGTTGGCGCTCGCGATCGTGGACGAGCAGCACCGGTTCGGTGTGCTGCAGCGCGCTGCACTCGCGGAGGAGACCCGGGACGGTCTCTCGCCGCACGTCCTGGTCATGACGGCTACGCCGATCCCCCGCACGCTCGCGCTCACCGTCTACGGGGATCTCGACCTGTCCGTGATCGACGAGCTGCCCGAAGGCCGCACGCCCGTCTCCACCGAGCTTCTGCGCAGCGGCGAAGGCGCCCGGGTGGTCGAGGCGATTCGCGAGGCCGTGGGGCGCGGCGAGCAGGTCTATGTCGTGTATCCGCTCGTCGAGGAGTCCGAGAAGCTCGATCTGCGGGCTGCGACCGAGTCGTTCGAACGGATCGTGGCCGCCTTCCCGGAGTGCCGCGTCGATCTGCTCCACGGCCGCCTGTCCGCACCCGAACGCGTCGAGGTCATGGCGCGCTTCGAGCGCGGCCAGACGCAGATCCTGGTGTCGACCACGGTGATCGAGGTGGGTGTCGACGTCGAGCGCGCCACCCTCATGG
>CP070734.1:1409783-1413115 GCA_020347605.1 Deltaproteobacteria bacterium
TCATCTCCTCTCTCCAGCGGTGGATGAGCTGCGCGACGCGAAGCGTGCGCGCGCGGTCGCGGCCGGGCCGCCGCGCGGTCTTCTCGACCATGCCCGCGAGCTGGTCGAGCGTCAAGTGGACGCGGCGCGCCGCGGCGTTGCGGTCGAGCCACGCGCGCGCCTCCCCGTCGTCCAGCCGGGACGGCACGTGCAGCCGCGCGCGCACGTCCGCCACCGCGACCCGGAGGTAGCGCGTGAGGGCGAGCGAGGTGTGCCCCCCGAACCGGAGCATCGTCGCGATGTTGTCGATCAGGAAG
This sequence comes from Deltaproteobacteria bacterium, assembly GCA_020347605.1. Taxonomy (GTDB): domain Bacteria; phylum Myxococcota_A; class UBA9160; order UBA9160. The sequence continues at coordinate 1,410,080 of CP070734.1, forward strand.
CCCTTGCCGGGCTCGAGCGCCGGGCCGGCGCGCCGGGGCGCCCCGAACCTCCCCATGGCGGCCCAGAGCAGCACCGCGAGAGCGGCCAACGCCTGCACGCTCGCGAGCAGCAGCGGGAACTCGAAGAGCGACCGGTAGAGGCTCGGGTTGCGCGCGAACCCGTGCGTCGTCTCGTCGAGGACGACCGCCTCGAAGTCGCCCCGGGCTAGGTCGAGCGCGCGCAGGACGAACGCCGCGTTGCCCTCGCGCGCGAGCCCGTGGTTCGAGAGGACGTCGGGGTCGGCGAGCACGGTGATGTCGCCCCACGGGACGCGCAGCTTGCCGAGCAGGACGCCCTGGTCGCACGAGACGATGGGGGTGATCCCGCGGGGCTCGACCAGCTGGGGCTGCGGCAGGTTCGGCGCGGCGCCGAGCTCGCCGTAGCTCCATTCCACCGGCTCCGTCGGCCGCACGATCGCGCCGCCGACGTTGATCGCGGTCAGGACCTCGCCGACGATCTCCGGGTCGAGGAGCCGGACCTGGCGCACCCAGTCCTCGCGCTCCGCGTGCTGCTCGCCGAAGCGTTCCACGGGCGTCCACTTGGGCAGGACGAGCAGCGCCCGCTCGGCGCGCCGCAGCATCCGCATCAGATCGCGCGAGTCGCGCTCGTGCTCGAGCCAGTCCGGTTCCGCGACCACGAGCAGCGCGCGGTCGCCCGCGCGTGTCGCCGAGTCGAAACGGCTGACGGTTACCGGGATCCCCAGCTCCTCGAGGAACGCGACGAACGCGTGGTGGCCGATCGCGGAATAGGAGAACGAGTTCGGCCGCGTCGACCCCTCCGAGGCGAAGTCGGGGCCGAAGATCCCCCAGACGAGCGCGAGCAGCAGCGAGCCGCCGATCACCCCGACCAGCCAGCGCGTGGCGCGGCGCGAGAAGGGCGCGTCGCTCACGCCGCCTTCTCCGGCAGCGCGCGCCGGCACGCCTCCGCGTGCCGCGCGCAGGCCGCGTACTCCGCGGCGTCGACCGCCGCGCCGCCGAAACGGCTGCGCTCGACGACGCGCACGATCTCCTCGAGCGCGGTGCGCGCGTCGGGCGGCAGCGCGACCTTGTAGAGGATCTCGCGGCTCGTCCAGGCCGGGGCGAGCGACCCGGCGCGGCGGTGGACCTCGTGGAGCGCGACGAGCAGCAGCGCGTGGATCGCCTCGGCGAATCGGCCGGCGGCAGCCAGCGCCGCGGCGTCGGGCAGGTCGGGCCCGGCGCGGGCGGCGCGCACCGGCTTCGCCGCTTCCGGCCCGGGGGCGCGCAGGTTGCGTTGCCTCACGTCCATCCACTCGCGCCCGGCCCAGAGGAGCAACGCGACGAGGACGACGACGATCAGCAGGTACCAGAGGAACTGCGCCAGCGAGCGGCCCGTGACCTCGGGGTCGCGCGTTCCCGAGGTCGAGGAGTCGCGGAAACCCCTGTTCTCCCTTCGTCGCTCCACGTCGCGCTCGGTCGGAGGCGGAACGCCCGTGGGCAGCTCCACCTGGTAGTCGGGATCGGAGAGAACGCGGCGCGCGGCGGCCTCGGCCTCCGCGTCGGTCGGCCCGGCGAACGCCGCGGAGCCGAGCACGGAAACCAGCACGAGGAGGAAGCGCACCGCGAGATTCTAACGTTTCGTTTCCCGGGAGCGCAGGGGCGGCGACCCCGGTTTTGAGTAACCTGTGGTTGATGCGGTGGGGTCTGTTGTGGCTGCTCTGTTGCGCGGCGTGCGACGGCGGCGGGGAGGGCGCGGTGCCCCCGTGCGGAGGCGCGATCCCGCTCACCGCGGTCGAGGTCGAGACGATCCTCGCGCAAGCGGCGGGGCGCGCGCTCGCCGACGGCCAGGCGTTCCACCTCGCCGTGGTCAGCCGGGAGGGGATCGTGCTCGGCTCGCTGCGCATGGCGGGGGCGCCGGCGGGACTCGAGGCGAGCACGCGCGCGAAGGCGCGCACCGCGGCGTTCCTTTCCAGCGACCAGCACGCGTTCAACACGCGCACGGCGCGTTTCATCATCCAGGACAACTTCCCGCCGGACGTCCTCAACGCGCCGGGCGGCCCGCTCTACGGCGTGCAGTTCTCCAACATGGCGTGCAGCGACGTGGTCGGGGAGACGCTGACCGGCGGCGCGAAGCTCTTCGCGCAGGTGGGCAACGGGCTCTCGGCCGACACGGGAAGCGTGCCGCTGTACCGCGACGGCTGTCTCGTCGGCGCGCTCGCGGCGGACGGTTTCCCCGAGGCCGACCCGGACGACGACGACGTGTTCGAGGAGCGCGCCGCCTGGGCCGGCGCGCTCGGGTTCCGGCCGTCCCCGGCGATCTTCGGCTCGCTCGTCCACATCGACGGGATCCGCGTCGAGTTCGTGGAGGAGATGCCGCCCGACGACGCCCCGGTGCCGTCCTACGCCGACCTCGCGGCCGCCGGGGACGAGGTCGTCGCGCCGATGGCGGGGCCGCCGCCGCAGGCATTCCCGCTCGGGATGTTCGGCGGGCTCACCTGCGAGATCCGCTACCCGGTCGTCGACAGCGCGCGGCCGGTGCCCGCGGCCGAGCGGCTGCTGGCGGCCGACGTCACGGCGATGCTCGACGCCGGGGCCGCGCGCTCGGCGCTGACGCGCGCGGGGATCCGCCGCCCGCTCGGCACGCCCATGCGCTGCTTCATCTCGGTCGTCGACGTCGACGGGACGATCCTCGGCTCCATCCGGACGCCGGAGGCGACGCTCTTCAGCTTCGACGTCAGCATCCAGAAGGCGCGTACGGTCGCGTACTTCTCCACCGACACCGTGGCGTTCACGTGCCGCGCGCTCGGGTTCATGGCGCAGGGGCGCTTCCCGCCCGGGATCGACTTCGCGCCGCGCGGGCCGCTCGCGAACGACTTCCACCTCGCCATCGGGCCGCCGGGCACGCCGGGCGCCGTGCTCGCGCTCCAGGACGCGCTGTCGGTGCCGCTGCTCGCTCCGATCGAGGATCCGGGGATGCCGGGCACGTTCGTCTGCCAGGCGCCGACCGTCGCGGAGCTTCCCAACGGGATCACGATCTTC
>CP070734.1:1413215-1416528 GCA_020347605.1 Deltaproteobacteria bacterium
GGAGTGGCGCAGCTTGTCGATCTCGTCGTTGATCGAGGAGTCCTTCTCGATGTAGGTGTCGCTCGCCGGGATGTAGGCCTCGGGCTGGTAGTAGTCGTAGTACGAGACGAAGTACTCGACGGCGTTCCTCGGGAAGAGCTCGCGGAACTCCCCGTAGAGCTGCGCGGCGAGCGTCTTGTTGGGGGACATCACCAGCGTCGGACGGTTGAGCTCCGCCACGACGCAGGCGATCGTGAAGGTCTTGCCGCTGCCGGTGACGCCCAGCAGCGTCTGGTGCTTGTCGCCGCGCCGCGCGCCGCCGACGAGCTCCTCGATCGCGCGGGGCTGGTCGCCGCGCGGCTCGAACGCCGTCACCAGCTCGAAGGCCCCGCTCATCGGGAGCGCCGCCAGCGCGGCCCGGACGGGGTGTCTTCGATCGCGATCCCCTCCGCGGCCAGCTCGTCGCGGATCCGGTCGGCCCGGGCGAAGTCGCGCGCCGTGCGCGCCGCCTCGCGCTCGGCCACGCGTGCGTCGATGGCCGGGTCGCTCTCGGACTCGGCCTGCCGCGGCACCGCGCGCGCGAGGTCCAGCCCCAGGAACGCGTCGAACTCGAGCAGCAGCGCCCGGCGCTCGGGCGCCGGCAGCGCGCTGTCGCGCGCCACCTCGTGCGCCAGCGCCAGGGCCTGCGGCGCGTTCAGATCGTCGCGCACCGCGTCGCGAAACCGCTCGCGGAGCGGCGCGATCCGTTCCGGATCCGCCTCGCCCGGCGCGTCGCGCACCTCCATCGCCTGGAGCAGGAGGCGTCCGTAGCCCGTCGCCGCGGCCTCGAGCGCCTCGAAGCTGAAGGTCTGCTGCTGGCGGTAGTGCGCCTGCAGCACGAAGTAGCGGAACGCGAGCGGCTCGAAGCCGCGCGCGGCGAGGTCGTCGAGCACCAGGGTGTGGCCCTTCGACTTCGAGATCTTCTCGCCGCGCAGCTCCATGAACTCGGTGTGCATCCAATACCGCACCCAGGGGTGGATGCCGAGCGCGCACTCGCTCTGGGCGATCTCGTTGGTGTGGTGCACGGGAATGTGGTCCACGCCGCCGGTGTGGATGTCGAAGTTCGCACCCAGGTACTTGACGCTCATCGCGGAGCACTCGACGTGCCAGCCCGGGAAGCCGCGGCCCCAGGGCGAATCCCACTCCTGCTGCCGCTTCACGCCGGGCGACGCGAACTTCCAGAGGCCGAAGTCCGCGGGCGCCCGCTTGCCGGGCACGTCGCCGATCCGGGCGCCCGCCTTCTGCTCGTCGAGCTTCAGCCGGGCGAACTCGGCGTAGTGCGGAAACCGGGACGTGTCGAAGTAGATGCCGTCGTCGATGCGATAGGTGTAGCCCTTCGCCTCGAGCGTCCGGACCAGCTCGATCTGCTCGGCAATGTGCTCGGTCGCCTTGCAGTACACGTCGGCTTCCAGGCAGCCCACCCGCTCGCAGTCGCGCTTCCACTGCGCGGTGTACTGGGCGGCGATCTCCGCCGCGCTCCGCCCGGTGGCCGCCGCCTGCTTCTCGAGCTTGTCCTCTCCGGTGTCGGCGTCGCTCGTGAGATGCCCCACGTCCGTGATGTTGATGACGTGCGTGACGCGCAGGCCCTCGGCGAGGAGCGCGCGCTTGAGCTGGTCCGCGAAGAGGTACGCGACCAGGTTGCCGATGTGCTGGGGCGCGTAGACGGTCGGTCCGCAGGTGTAGACGCGGGCCTGGCCGGGCTCGAGGGGCTCGAAGACCTCCTTGCGCCGCGTGCGGGTGTTGTAGAGGCGCAGCGCCGTCACGCGGCGGGCTCGCCAGAGGTGGCCTCGAGGAGCAGCGCCACGGCGGTCGCGGCGATGCCCTCCCCCGCCCCGATGGCGCCGAGGCCGTCCGTGCTGGTCGCCTTCACGTTGACCGCGTCCGAGCCGATACCCAGGAGTGCGGCGATGCTCGCCTCGAGCTTCGGGAGGTAGGGCTCGAGGCGGGGTTCCTGCGCGATGACGGTGGCGTCGACGTTGACCACCCGGAAGCCGTCCGCGCGAACCCGCGCGGCGACCCGGCGCAGGATCTCGCCGCTCGCGATGCCCGCGAGGGCCGGATCGGAGGAGGGAAAGTGGCGGCCCAGGTCCCCGGCACCGAGCGCGCCCAGGAGCGCGCTCGCGATCGCGTGCAGCAGCACGTCGCCGTCCGAGTGCCCTTCGAGGCCGCGCTCGTAGGGGATCTCGACGCCGCCCAGAAGCAGCGGCCGGCCGGCCGCGAGCCGGTGCGCGTCGAAGCCCTGTCCGACCCTCATGCGTCCGTCCCCGCCCCGGCGCGCGCCCGGAGCCAGGCCTCGGCGGCGGCCAGGTCCTCGCGGTGGGTGATCTTCAGGTTGGACGGATCGCCGCGCACCACCCGCACCCGGACGCCGAGGCGCTCCACGAGCGCCGCGTCGTCCGTCGCCCGCAGGCCCTCGGCCTCGGCCTTGGCGATCGCCTCGCGCAGCAGCTCGGCCCGGAACACCTGCGGCGTCTGGGCAGCCCAGAAGGCCTCGCGCGGCGGCGTCTCGACGACCACGCCGTCCGCCACGCGCTTGATCGTGTCGGCGACCGGCAGCGCCAGCAGCGCGGCGCCGTGCTCGCGCGCCGCGCGCACGACGCGCGACACGGCGTCCGGCTCGACGAGCGGCCGCGCGGCGTCGTGCACCGCGACCCAGCCGACCGCCTCGCCGAGCGCGGCGAGGCCGCACTTCACGGAGTCCTGGCGCTCCGCTCCGCCCAGCACGGGATCGGTCAGCTTGGGGACTCGGCGGAGCGCCGGCGCGAGCGCCGCGAAGCGCTCGAGATCCGCCTCCGCCACGACGGGCGTCACGCGGTCGACGTCCGGGGACGCGGCCATCGCCTCGAGCGCCCGCACCACGAGCGGGGTTCCCGCGAGCGGCAGATATGCCTTCGGAACCGAATCGCCCAGGCGCTCGCCGCGCCCGGCCGCCAGGACCAGGGCCGCGACCGTCATCGCGCTGGAAGTTAGCAGGACGCGTCCCCGCACGGCATTCGAGGGCCGCGTTGCTACCGTGAATCGTCGAGGAGGTCCCACCCGATGAGTCGTATCTCCAATTCACTGTTTGTGGTTCTCGCCGTAGCGCTTGCCGCCGCGTCGCCGGCTCGCGCACAGGATGCCGCCGACGCGCGCGACCCGGGCCGCGCGGACGAGCCGCGCGCGGAGCCCACGCTGCACGGCGAGCTCCGGCTCTCGCTCGCCGACGCGATCGCCATGAGCCTGGAGAACAACCTCGACATCGAGATCGCGCGCTACGCGCCCATCATCGCGCTCCAGGATCACGAGATCGCGTGGG
>CP070734.1:1416628-1419888 GCA_020347605.1 Deltaproteobacteria bacterium
GGGCTCGGCGCTGCCGGAGCCGGCGCGACGCGCGCGGGCTTGCGCGCCCGCAGGTGACAGAGACCCAGCGAGAGACCGGCCGCACCGACACCGGCTCCGATGATGAAGGCCCGCCTCGAAACCCGCCTCGAGCTGGAATCACCCATTCGCCGTCCCGCCTCGGATGGCCTCTCCGATGAAGGCGGCGGCCTCGCGCAGCCGCACCTCGACCGGATAGCCGGGTTCGTTCATCCAGTTGGTGATCGCGGCGTTGATGGCGCCGACCACCATCTCCGCCAGGAACCCCGCGTCGAGATCGACGCGCACCTCGCCCTTCGCCTGCCCCTCTCGGACGAGCGCGGCGAAGGGCTCGTGAACACGCGTCAGGTAGGGAATGGCCTTGCCCGGTTGAGCGGCCGTCTGCATCAGCTCGAGCATCACGTCGTGCGCCAGCCCCCGCGACTGCTCGAGCTCCCGCGCAGCGGCGTCGGCAAAGCCCGCGATGCGCTCCTGCGCCGAGGCTTCGCGCTCGAGCTGCTGGTCGATCAGCGCGTGGAGGCGCTCGGAGACCTCGCTCGTCATCTCGGCGAGCACGGCGTTCTTGCTCTGGAAGTGGTTGAAGAAGGTGGCCGGGACGACGTCCGCGGCCTCGGCGATCTGCTCCACGGTCACCGCATGGAACCCGCGCGCCAGGAACAGCTCGCGCGCCGTCTGATAGATCCGGTCGCGCAGCTCGCGCTTGCGCCGCTCGCGTCGTCCTTCGGCGATCGCCCGAATTGGAGCGCCCTCTATGCAAAGAGCCGACTCTAATCTTGGAGTCTACAACAAGAAACATGCGGGATCCGCCCCGGCGGTCCGGGCCGCCGGCGCTTCGCGCCGCACGAGATAAAAAAAACCATTTTTCAGTTACTTCGGTGGATTGTTGCGGGTCGCTGGCCGCTCCCGCGCGCGGCTCGTATACTCGCGCTCCCGCCCCCCGGACGCCCGGAGCTGCCGGGGCGCGGTGACGAGGAACTCACACCCGCTCGACCGGCTTCGCGGCCGAAGCTCCAGGGCGACGGCGAACCGCCCGGCGATACGGAAACAGGGAAGACCGCCCCCGGTGGTCGACGCGCGAGGTGCGCGAGTGGCAATTGGATTCCGGCAGACGTTTCAGGTAGAGGCACCGATCGACGCGGTCTGGCGCTTCTTGTTGGATCCGCAGCAGGTCGCGACGTGCATGCCCGGCGCGGAGCTCGACGAGGTCGTGGACGACCGCACCTTCCTGGGCGGCGTCCAGGTGAAGGTGGGCGCGATCACGACCCGCTACAAGGGGCGGGTGCGCTTGACCGAGGTGGACGAACAGGGATACGCGGTGGAGATGGTGGCGGAAGGCCGCGAGACCGGTGGCGGCACCGCGAAGGGCACCTTGTCCGGTCGCCTTCGGTCCCTCTCCGACGGCCAGACGGAGGTCGTCGCGGAGGCCACGGTCGATCTGACCGGCCGCGTGATGCAGGTCGGCCGCGGCATGATCGACGGCGTCTCGAACCAGCTGTTCCAGCAGTTCGTCACGCATACGAAGGCGCGCCTGGAGGCGCCCAGCAGTGCCGCCGCGGCGGAGCTCGCCGCCCGCGGCGCCGGGCCGATTCGCGTCCTGCCGCTGATCCTGCAGGCCATCTGGTCGGCCATCGTCCGCTTCCTGCGTCGGCTGTTCCGTCGGCCGGCCACCCCGTAGAGCGGCTCGCGCCGCAGCGTCCCAAGGAGGTAGAAGCTCGCGATGAGCCGGGCCCTCGAAGACGTCGTCCTGCTGGATTTCACGACCGAGTTCTGGGCGTCTCTCGCGGCAGCCCTGCTGGGGGATTTCGGCGCGCGCGTGATTCGCGTCGAGAACCTGCCCGAAGCGCGCGCACCCCGCGCGCGGCGCGATGGCCAGCACCCGCCTTCGGCCTGGGACTACCGGGCCGAGCTGGTCCAGCGCAACAAGCGGAGTCTCGGCGTCGACCTCGAGCAGGACGCGGGCGGCGAGATCCTCGCCGAGCTGGTCCGCACGGCCGACGTCTTCCTGACCGACCGGCCGTTCTCCGTGCTCGAGGCGCGTGGCTGGGACTACGCGAGCCTCGCGAAGCTGCGCCCGGACCTGATCTACGCGCGGGGCTCGGGCTTCGGCCCGCAGGGGCCCGACCGGGACCTGCCCGCCCTCGACGAGCTGGCCGCCGCGCGCACGGGCATGATGCCGATCCTCCCCCAGCCCGGCGAGCCGCCGGTCTACGCCGGCGCCGGTCAGATGTACACCAGCGTGATGCTCGCGTTCGGGATCGTCACCGCTCTGCATCACCGCCAGGAGACCGGCGAAGGCCAGGAGGTGGACGCCTCGCTGTTCGCGGGAAACCTGTACGGCGCGAGCCTCGACCTGCAGGCCTTCCTCGCGATGGGGGGCGAGCGCTTCCTGCACCCGGTCTCGCGCCTCGACGCGGGCAACCCCATGAGCGGAACGCTGTATCCCAGCGAGGACGGTCGCTGGGTCACGCTGACGATGCCCGACACCGACCGCTGGTGGCCGGTGTTCTCCCGGCTGGTCGGCGTCGACGCCGACGACCCGCGCTTCGACACCCACGAGAAGCGCTGCGGCGAGAACCGGCTCGAGCTGTTGCAGGTGCTCGAGGCGGCCTTCCAGAAGCAGCCGGGCTCGCACTGGCGGGACGCCTTCAACGAGCACCAGCTGTCCGCCGACGTGATCGAGGACTACGCGTACCCGGCCGGCGACGCGCAGGCGTACCGCAACCGTTACATCTTGAAGCTCCAGCACCCGAGCCTGGGCGAGCAGAAGACGCTCGGGTTTCCGATCTTCATGAGCGACAGCCCGGCTCGCCTGAGCCGCTCGGCGCCCTGCCTGGGGCAGCATTCGGCCGAGATCCTGCACGAGATGCTGGGCTACTCCGAGGAGCGGATCGGGGACCTCGAAGACCGCGGCGTCATCGCCTGAACGGCGCGGAGGAAGGACAGCGTGGCGAGCAAGGCACTCGAGGGCATCCGCGTCGTCGACCTGACCGTCTGGTTCCAGGGCCCCGTCGCGGCCCAGTACCTGGCCGACTTCGGCGCCGAGGTGATCCACGTCGAGCGGCCCAAGGGCGGCGACCAGGGGCGGGGCGTGCGCAGCATCAAGGCGCTGCCCGTGGGCGACTGGAACCAGTACTTCCTGGTGATCAATCGCAACAAGAAGAGCATGGCGCTGGACCTGAAGAAGCCGGCGGGCCGCGAGATCATGTACCGCCTGGTCGAGGAGTCCGACGTCTTCCTCTCCA
>CP070734.1:1419988-1423240 GCA_020347605.1 Deltaproteobacteria bacterium
GCCTTCACCTCGACCACGTTCTCGCCCACCTCGAGGATCGAGATGTCGAAGGTGCCGCCGCCGAAGTCGAAGACCGCGATCTTCTCTTCGCCCTTCTTGTCGAGCCCGTAGGCGAGCGCGGCCGCGGTCGGCTCGTTGATGATGCGCTTGACCTCGAGGCCGGCGATCGCGCCCGCGTCCTTGGTGGCCTGGCGCTGCGCGTCGTTGAAGTAGGCGGGCACGGTGATCACGGCCGCCTCGACCGGCTGGCCCAGGTACGACTCCGCCGAGCGCTTGAGCTTCTGGAGGATCATCGCGGAGATCTCGGGAGGCGTGTAGTGCTTACCGTCGATCTCGATCACCGCGGTCCCCTCGCTGCCCTCGACGACCTGGTAGGGCACGAGCCGGATCTCCTCGGGTACCTCGGTCCGGCGCCGCCCCATGAAACGCTTGATCGAGTAGATCGTGCGCTCGGGGTTGGTGACGGCCTGGCGCTTCGCGATCGCGCCCACCGGCCGCTCGCCGTCCTCCGTGAAGGCGACGACCGACGGCGTCGTGCGGCCGCCCTCCTCGTTTGCGATGACGGTGGCCTGACCGCCCTCCATCACCGCCACCACGGAGTTCGTGGTGCCGAGATCGATCCCGATGACCTTGCCCGATGCCGCCATTTCCGTGTCTCCCCCTCGCCGGCCCATCCAGGCGCCGCCCGTGGCCGAACGCGAGCGCAAGCCTGTGTCCCCGGGGCGCTATGTCAAACGCGAGCCCCCAGGGGAAGATCCGCTCCGCTGCGGCACACGGGAGCCCGACCGATGGCTCGGCGCGCCGCGGCACCCGGCATCGAGCGGGGATCCGACGGTCTCCGAACCCGACCCTCGAGCGCGGGCGCAGCGAATCCCGCAGGGTCCCTGTCCGTCCAACGGAAACACATCGCGGCGGTCGGTGCGCGGTCCGACGCAGTAGCACTAACCCATTGGAATTGCGTTGAAACCGCTTGGAGGTGCCCCGAGAGGGCGGTATACTTCGGCCTTTCTTTCGGCGGATTTTCGCAGGCCGATCGAACGCCCGCGGGCAGCGGGAGAACGGAACTAACGGGACCAGATGGGCCAGCTCGGGCAAATCGGTATCGCGGCCCTGAACGTAACGCTGTTCGTTCTGTGCGCCTCGCTCGCCGAGCGCGCAATTACGCCCGTTCTCGCAGATTGGCTCGACCCTCCGACGCAGGAGTTCGTGGCCGTCACCCCGGACGCCGCACCGACGCGTCGCCAGTGGTCGGACCGGCAGATCATCCTGGAGCGGAATCTGTTCGAAGCCTCGGTGGTCGCCTCGGCGGCGCCCGAGCCGAGCGAAGAGGAGCTCGAGGAGACCCAGCTCCCCCTCGAGCTGCTGGGGACGGCCGCGACCGATCCCCCGACGCTCTCGATCGCCGCGATCCTGGACAAGCGCGACCGCAAACACAGGATCGTGCGGATCGGAGACGAGATCGACGCCCAGGCGCGCGTCGTGCGCATCGAGCACCGCCGCGTCGTGCTGCGCAACGGCGCTCGGCTCGAGGAGCTCGTGCTTCAGGAGGTGGAGGGCCCGGAAACGGGTTCGGAGCCCTCGGCCAGCGCGAATCCGGCGGCCAGGCCGCGCTCGTCCACACGCGCGGCGTCGCGGCCGCGGCGCAGCACCTCGCGACCGGGGGCGCGTTCTCCGTCCCAGGCCGCCGAGCTCGGGGAGCGGGTACGGCGCCTGGCGGAGAACCGCTTCGCCGTCCAGCGCGACGACGTGCGCGCCGCCACCAGCGAGCCGGCGAACCTCTTCTCGCAAGCGCGGATCCTTCCGAAGTACGAAGACGGTGAGATGGTCGGACTGCAGCTCAATGCCATCAAGCCGGACAGCCTGTTCGAGCGGATCGGCATCGAGAATGGGGACACCGTGACGGAGCTCAACGGAATTCAGGTGACCAGCCCGGAGGAAAGCGCAACCCTGTTGCGGGAGCTGGCAGAGGCGACCGAGTTCACGGTAATGGTGCGTGGCCCAGACGGCGCGGAACGTACGCTGAGCTACCAGCTCGAGGAAGGTGAGTGACCGTGCGAAGTCACACAGCGCCGCCCCGCCCGCCCATCGGGTGGCGTCTCGCGCTCCTCGCGGCCATCGGCCTCTTCGCGGGTGCCGGCGCGTGGGCACAGACACAGACGCCGGGAGCGGTCCTGCGGCGGTCGGCTGCCCCCGCGGAGGTCGACGAAGGCCTGGTTCAGCTCGACTTCGACGACGTCGAGCTGTCCGTCGTGATCGACACGATCGCGAAGCTCACGCGCAAGAACTTCATCTACGACGACCGCGTCCGGGGACGGGTGACGATCATCTCGCACGAGCGGATTCCGATCGACCTCGCCTACGCCGTCTTCGAATCCGCGCTGCAGATGAAGGGGTTCACCACGGTCGAGGGCCCCGGAGGCGCCACCCGCATCATCCCGATCCGGGACGCCAAGGAGTCGAGCATCGAGACGAGCCGGTCCGACCAGATCCCGCCGTTTCGCGACCGCTACGTGACGCGTCTCATCCCGCTCGAATACATCGAAGCCGAATCCATCACGAACACGCTCAAGCCGCTCGTCTCGAAGGACGCGGCGATGTTCGCGTACCCGCCCACCAACTCCATCATCCTCACCGACTCCGGAACCAACATCCGGCGCATCCTCGACATCCTCGACCTGATCGACGTCGAGACGTACAAGGAGAACCAGGCGCTCTTCAAGATCCGCTACGCCGACGCGGGGGCGATGGCGGACATGCTGAACGAGATCTACGGGGAGACGACGTCGAGCGCGCGCACCCCGACAATCCGCTCGTCGCGCGCGCGCCGCGCCGCGGCGACGCAGGCGACCGAAACCCCCGAGGCCGGCCAGGTCAAGATCATCACGGACCAGCGCACGAACTCGCTGATCGTGCTGGCCTCGCGCGCCCAGATCGACGACATCCGGCGTCTCATCACGCGGCTCGACGTCCCGATCGCCGGTGGCGGGCGCATCCACGTCTACTACCTGAAGAACGCCGACGCCGAGGAGCTCGCGCAGACCCTGAACTCGCTCATCACCGGCCAGCCCCAGAGCGCGGCGCCGGCGCGCACGACCGCGGGCGCGGCCGGCGTGCAGGCCCAGGCGCTCCGCTCCGCGGTCACCGAGCTCGCCGAAGGGGTCAGCGTGACCGCCGACCCGGCCACCAACGCGCTGGTGATCCGCGCCAGCTCCGAGGGCTTCGCGACGCTCTCGCAGGTGATCGAGCAGCTTG
>CP070734.1:1423340-1426576 GCA_020347605.1 Deltaproteobacteria bacterium
CGGGCGGAACGCCCGCTGCGGGCGCGTTCCACGTCGCCCGCGCCGTGTGTCGGCGTGCCGAGCGCCGCGTGGTGGCGCTGGCTCGCGCGGACGGACTCGGCGAGCTGCTGCCGGCCTACCTGAACCGGCTCTCGGACCTGCTGTTCGTGATGGCGCGCGTCGAGAACCGGCGCGCGGGCGTCGCGGACATCGTGTGGTCGAGCAGCGGCGCGGGGGCCGCGTAGCGCGCCCGCCGGCCTTCGCTCGCCGGGGCCGTTCTAGGTGAGCGCGTTGCCGCAGTTCGAGCAGAAGCGGGAGCCCGGCGTGTTCTCCGACTGACAGCGGGAGCAGCTGGGAGCGGCGAGCCCGGCCCCGCACTGGGAGCAGAATCGCGCGCCCGCCGCGACCGGACTGTGGCAGGTCGGGCAGGCGGCGCCGAGGCTGCGCGCCTGGCCGCACGCCGAGCAGAAGCGCGCGTCGGCGGGGATCTGCGCGTTGCACTTGGCGCACGGAACCAGGGCCGCCGCGGCGTCCGCGGCGCCGCGCGAGAAGCTCTTGGAGACGAGCTGCGAGAGGCCGGTCGCCAGCCCGAAGCCGGCGCCGGCGCCGATGCCCGCGCCCATCAGACCCGAGCCGCCGCCGTCCCCGCCGCCGCTTCCGCCCCCGGCTTCGGTCGCCTGGGTCAGCGCCTGGCCGGCCTGGAACTTCACGAACGAGTCGAGATTTCCGACCGCCGCCATTCCGGCTCGCTTGTCGATCATCTCCTGGACGTCGTCGGGCGGCGTGATCGCAGACACCTTGAAGTCGGAGAGCGTGACGCCGTACTTCTCGACGTCCGACAGGACCTGAACCTTGATGCCGCCGCTGATCTCGTTGTAGTACTGCGGCAGATCGAGCACGCTCTCCAGGTTCTCGCCGAGGAAGTCGGCGACCTGCGTCACGATCAGGTTCCGGAAGAAGTCGGACACGTCCGCCGTGGTGGCGCAGCCCTGGGTACCCACCAGTGTGTTCACGAAGACCTGTGGGCTGATGATCCGGAACGAGTACATGCCGAACGCCCGCAGGCGCACCATCGAGAGCTCGGCGTCGCGAAACGCGATCGGCTCGCTGGTTCCCCACTTGTGGTTCGCGAACGTCTTCAGGTTCACGAACACCACCTCGGCGCGGAACGGGCTGTTGAAGCCGAACGGCAGCGACAGCGCCTTGGTGACGAGCGGAATGTTGAGCGTCGAGACCGTGTGTCGGCCGGGGCCGAAGGTATCGAGCGCGCGCCCGTCGCGGAAGAAGACCGCCGCCTGGTTCTCGCGAACCACGAGCTGTGCGCCCATCTTGAGCTCGCCGGAGCCGTCCGGCGGAAAGCGCTGGACGATCGTCTCGCCCGTGGGATCGAGGTGCTCGATGACTTCGATGGCTTGCGACATGGCCCGCTACGCGCTCCCCAGGTTGAGAATGACGTCTCTTCGCTCTTCCACCGTGCGTTGCAGCAGGATCAGCTCCGCGCGCAGGTCGGGCAGGGGGATGCCGCCTTCGACGAGGCTCTCCGCGAGCGTGGAGATCAACGCGACGATCTGCTCGTCGCGCTCGTAGAGCGCCGCGAGCCGCTCCGGCCGGTCCCACTTGACCTCCGAGAAGAATCCCGAATAGCCGCGGTCCGCATACTGGAGCGCGTTGCGGAGCTTCTCGGCCTGGTTGACGCACTCCTGGTAGTCGTCCTTCTCGCGCAGCGGGGCGTTCTTGGTGAGCTCGTGCAGCTCGGCGATCAGCTGGTCGAGCTTCGAGACGCCGAACTTCCGGATCAGTTGATCCGCCTCCCGGCGGTTCTCGCGGTCGTAGTAGCCGCGGAAGCCGGGTACCAGCTGGACGATGCGTTCGACGAGGTTTCGATCGCCGCGAATCGTCTCGTTCGGGTTCGACATGTTCCCCCCGTGCGGCGCTTCCCGGGCGGGCCGAGGTCGATCTGCGCGTCCCACCCGGGCGCACGGAGACCGCGCCCGGCTCCGGGCGACAGCGGCTGCCCCGCTAGATTTCGGCACCCGCTCCGGCCGCCTTGAGCCCGTGGCTGCGCGGCCGCCCGGGAGGCCCTCAGGTGAGGCTGAAGCTCTTGCGCAGCCGGACGAGCGGTGCGCTCGCCTCCAGCACCGAGCGCGGAATGCCGGGGGCGTCCGTGGGGCGCCATTGATCGCCGGTCAGGAGCAACGGGATCGAGACGAGCGACGGCTCGCCCAGGTCCAGCGCCGCATCGGCGATCATGCGGCGGAAGTTCGCGCCGTTCAGGCGCCGCGTGCTGGAGTTGTCGTGCAGCGCCAGCAGTGCGAAGCGCGCGAGCGCCCGCGCCTCCGCCGGGGTCACCTCGACCCCCAGCATGTCCAGCGGGACGTTCGGCAGGGGCCGTCGCGAGACGGTCCGTGGCTGACGCCAGTTCACGTAGCCGGTCAGCGCGGCGAAGGCGTCGTCGAGCGGCTTGGCGCCGTGCAGGTCGCGCGCCGGGATGAAAAGACGGCTCTCGGCGGGATCCTCCTCCCGCACGCGCATCGCGCGCTTCTGGGGTGAGACCGCCTCGAGCCAGTCCCAGATCCGCACGAACTCGCGATCGCCCGCGCGCAGGCGGAACCGGAACGACCAGAACGGGTAACACAGCACCGATTCTCCCGGGGCGGGTGTCGGCAGCTCACCCTTCGCGTAGGCGATCCGCTCGAGCTTCTTCGCGGTCAGCTGGACCGCGTGCCGGCAGGTCGGGCAGAACGAGATCAGCTCGCGGTGCGGCAGCTCGAGCTCGTTGCCGCAGTTCGGGCACTCGGAGGCGACCGTGCGCACGTCCGGCGTGCGGATGACCCGCGACAGGTCCTGTCCCTCGAGGCGCAGATAGGTCTCCGCCTCGCCGGCGTCGAGCCGGGCCGCGACCGAGCCGAACTGGCGATCGAAGATCAGGTGCTCCTCGCGTCCCGCGCGCGTCACGCACGCATAGGTCAGGTGCTTGTAGACGGTGAGGTTCCGCCGCCGCCAGTCGTCGCCGATCTTGGCGATGATCTGCGTCGCCGCGTGGATCCGCATGCGCGCCCGGTCGAAGTGCATGGACCGCCGACCCGATTCCGCGGTGGGCGCGGGGGGCGCCGCGACCCGCGGCAGGAAGCGCTCGCGGGCGATCTCGAGGTGCCGCTCACCCATGCGGGCCAGCCGGAAGCCGTGGATCTTGAGGCCGCGGTCGCGCAGGTGGAACGCGCTGCGGTCGTAGAGACGCTCCAGCTCCTCGGTGTAGA
>CP070734.1:1426676-1429903 GCA_020347605.1 Deltaproteobacteria bacterium
TGACGCGGTGCTCGACGGCCAGCGTCTCGTCCGCGTCGAAGGGATAGTGGCGCGCGTAGAAGTTCCGCAGGCAGCGCTCGCCGTTGCGCCGGTAGAAGTCCGCCGGAATCTCGGGCCGCGCGATGCGCACGCGCTCCGGGTCGTAGTGTTCGTCCCAGAGCAGGTGGAATCGCCGCACCACCTTCTCCACGGAGGGCAGTCGACCCTCGCCGAGGAAACGGTGCAGGCGCTCCAGCACCTCGTGGACCCGCTTGCCCATGAACGCTTCGATGGACTCGGACTCCGCCGGGATGCGCAGGACGTAGCGGTAGTGGAACCGCTTGGGGCAGGTCTCGAAGTTCGATATGCGCGAATGACTGTAGACGGTCCCCAAACCACTCCTCGCCGACTCTCGATCGGTGCGCCGGGGTGGGGGGACCCGTGGCCATGCAGCGAACGACGGAGACGGCCAGTATACGCGGACGCGCGAGCCGTCGCATCGAAATGCCCCGCCGCGAGCCGGGCGCGCTAGACTCGGGGGCTGTCGAAACGGCGTTTGCGCGACGCGCCCGGGAGGGACCGGTGATGAGCTTCGAATGGCCGGAGGGCCTGCTCGAGTCGACCGTGGAGGCCCTGTCCGCCACGGGGCACGACGCCCTCACCCGCGCCGCCGCGCAGGGTCTGCTCGATCCCGAGGACGTCTGGGTCTGGGCCGACCGCGCCAAGCTGCTGATGCTGCATCGGCGCGACGCGTGGCGGCTGCGTTCGGAGATCGACGCGCTCGCCGGTCGGCTGCAGCAGCTGCTGCTGGATCTTCCGACCGGCGCCGTCAAGCCCGTCGACGCCGTGGTGGGTTTCGTGCGCCGGCTCCCCGCCGTTCAGGCGTCGCTCGCCGAGGACGTCGAGGCCGCACTCGACGGGGATCCGGCGGCCCAGAGCCACGCGGAAGTGGTGATGGCGTATCCGGCGATCCAGGCCATCGCGCTGTACCGGATCGCCCACGCGCTTTCCGAGCTCGGGATCCCGCTGATTCCGCGCATGATCACCGAGTACGCGCATCGGCGGACCGGCATCGACATCCATCCCGGCGCCGAGATCGGGCGTCGCTTCTTCATCGATCACGGCACCGGCGTGGTGATCGGGGAGACGGCGCAGATCGGCGACCGCGTGAAGCTCTATCAGGGCGTGACACTGGGCGCGCTCTCGACGCGGCGAGGTCGGGCGCTGCGCGGTGTGAAACGCCACCCGACGATCGAGGATGACGTGACGATCTATTCGGGCGCGACGATCCTGGGTGGGGGAACCGTGATCGGACGGTCGAGCATCATCGGCGGCAACGTCTGGCTCACCGAGTCCGTTCCGGCGAACTCGATGGTGTTCCTGGAGAATCCGCCGCACCAGGTGCGGCGCGGCCCGCGCAACGGCGACGAAGACGGTCAGCTCCAGTGGGACATCTGAGCCCCCGGCGGCGCGCGGCATGCGCGGTGGGCCTGCTGTTCGTGTGGCTCGCGGCGTCCGCGGCGGCACAGGACAGCGGCGCCAGCAACGAGGGCTGGGCCTACGACCTGACGCACGAGCTGATGAGCCCGTTCGGCGCGGTACGGCACTCGATGGCCGATTGTGGCTCCGCCAGCGGGCTCGTGCAGTGGGTGGTGGAGCAGGAGCAGCTGGGCCGCACCCGCGACGAGGTCGAGGCGGAGCTGTACGCGCGCTTCGGCGAGGTCCTGCGGCCGGTTCCGCGCGCAGAGGGCTTCGGTCTGGCGGCCTACGTGGTGCCGGTCCTGTTGGCGATCGTCGGGGCTGCGATCGTGGGGCTCTTCCTGCGCTACCAGGTCCGGAAGCGCGAGCCGGCGCTCGAGACGCTGGCGCCGATCACGTCCGCCGACGCCGAATTCGAACGCATCGTGGACGAAGAGCTGCGCGGCTGAGACCGCTCAGGGGGCGACGTCGAGATCGGCGGCGTCCTCGAAGCGCACCGCGAGCGGCCGGGCGTCGCGGGCTCCCGCCGCGGCGATCCAGATCGTGCCCCGCTGCGCGCCCGGCCAGCGCAGCGACAGGCGCAGCGCGCCGCGGCGGGTCGCGCGGAGCGCGGCGACCTCGAGCGGGCCCATGCCGATGTGCAGCGTGCTGCCCACCACCTGGGGTCGCCGCGCGACCGGCGTCAGCCCCAACACCCGACATCAGTGCGGCGGCACGCGCCGCGGCGGGACCGCGCCGTCGACGACGCCGAGGTAGTCGTCGTTCCAGAACTCGTAGACGTGATGGGCGCCGCTGCGTCCCAGCGCGGCCAGGTCGAGGCCGAGGTCCCGCGCACGCGCACCGGGGTTCCAGACGACGACTGCCACGCGCTCGCCCAAAAGTGGAGTCGAGAGCGAGAAGGCGTTGCCGTGCGCCCACGGGTCGAGTGCGCGCACGGGCCGTGCCAGCGGCGGCAGCGCGCGCGCCAGCCACGCGAGCCGCGTCGCGTCGAGGCGCGCCAGATCGTCACCGGTGAGGATGGCCCCGCCGCCGAGCGCGGCGAGCGAGAGCTGCGTCTGCACCGCGGCCGGCGCGCTGTGCGCCGGGTCGAGGCAGACGCGAGCGGCATCCAGTCGCCACAGGCGCTGGGCCGTGACGGCGTGACTCAGCAGCCGGCGCGCCTGCGCGTCGCCGGACCCCGCGCTCCGGCGGCACGGGGGACCGCGCCACGGCCACGCCCAGCCGGACGGCGCGGGTGCGCCGATGCGAAACGCATCGAGCAGCCCGACCGAGGCGCCGAGCGGCGCACCGCAGCCGACGAGCAGCGACTCCTCGCCGACGCGCGCGCGAATCGCGCGCAGGGCGTCGCGATAGGCCTCGACGGCGCCCCGCGACGCGTCGAAGCGAGCGCCCGGCAGCGCCGCCGCACCGAGCCGCTCGAGCGGGAAGGCGCCGAAGCCCACCGCGCGGAGCGCCTCGAAGGTCGCGCCCAGCGTTTCGAGAAGGGCCGGATGCGTCGCGTCCAGCGCGTAGTCCGCGCGCCGGCCGCGGCCCTTCGACACGCGAGTGTGTCGACCGCGGGCGTCGCGCAGCAGCGCCTCCGGCCGGTCGCGGAGCCAGCGCGAGCGGTGTTCCGCGACGAACGGGGCCAGTGCGATCGCCGGGATGCAGCCGGCCTCGCGGATGCGGTCCGCCAGGGGCGCCAGTTCCGCGGCCAGGCGCGCCGCTCCGCGCGGCGCGTCGCCCGGCGCCGGCGCGCTCCCGGCGGCGAGCTCCACGACCTTTGCGCC
>CP070734.1:1430003-1433225 GCA_020347605.1 Deltaproteobacteria bacterium
GTGGTGCCGGAGGTGTAGAGGAGGTAGCACTCGTCCTCGGGGTCGATCTCCGCGCGCAAGCTGCGCGCGATCGCTTCGGGGACGCCGGCGCCGGCCGCCTCGAACGCGGCCCAGGGCTCGCAGCCGGAGGGGAGCGCTTCGGCGCCGCGGACCACGACGCGCCGCAGCGCCGGGAGCGCCTCGCAGAAGAGCGCGCCGGGTGCACTGTTCGCGAGCTCGGGCGCGATCGCGCGCAGCGCCGCGAGGTATTCGTTCTTGAGGAAACGGGCGGAGAGAAACAGGTGGCCGACGTCCGCGTGCCGCAGCTGGTAGGCGAGGTCGTCTTGCTTCGAGAACGTGCTGATCGGAACGAGGACCGCGCCCAGGCCCGTCGCCGCAAAGGCGAAGGCGATCCAGTCGGGCCCGTTCTCCATCAGCAGGCCGACGCGGGCGCCCTTGCCGACCCCCCGTGCGACGAGCGCGCGGGCGAGGCGATCCACGCGCTCCGAGAGCTCAGCGTAGGTCCAGCGCTGGTCCCGGGTGATGAGTGCGGGTCGCTCGGCGTGGGCCTCGACGGCCCGGGCCAGGAGCGCGGGCAGCGTTCGCGGCTCTTGCGTCACCTGTCCCCCGCTCCGCGGCCGGTCGCGTCGGTGCTCTCTCAGACGAGGACGCCTTCCTGTTTCAGGCGCTCGATCTCGTCGGCGGCGAGCCCGAGCAGCTCGCGGTACACGTAGTCGTTGTGCTCGCCAAGGGCCGGCGTCTTGCGGGTCAGCGCCGCCGGCGTCTCGCTGAGCAGCCACGGCGTGGCATAGATCCGGCAGGGATCGAAGCCCTCGAAGTCGTGCTCGAGCGTCAGGCCGCGCGCGTCGAAGTGGGGGTTCTCGTTGCGCTCCTCGAGATCCAGCAGCGGCGCCGCGGGCACGCCGGCCGCCGTCAAGGCCGCCGCGGCCGCGTCGCGTTCCTGCCCCTTGCACCAGGACGCGAGGGCGGCGTGGATCTCCGCCGCCCGCTCGCGCCGCCGGGCCGCACCGTCGAAGGCGGCGTCCGCGGCCCAGCGTTCGCGGCCGATCAGCCCGCACAGCGACCGCCACTCGGGCTCGTTTCGCACGGCGAGCGCCAGCCACTGCTCCTCGCCCGCCGCCGCGAAGATGCCGTGCGGGAAGAACTGCTTGTGCCCGTTCCCCTGTGGCCCCGCGATCTCGCCGGCGAGCTGGAACTGGAGAAGCGGTTCGCCCAGCGTCGCCGCGGACGAGTCGATCTGGCTCACGTCGACGAACTGGCCCTCGCCGCACCGCTCGCGGTGGTGGAGGGCTGCGAGCGTCGCGGCCACGGCCTGGATCGCCATCGTCGTGTCTCCGAGCCCGAACGGCAGGAGGCCTGTCGACGTTTCGATCTCCGGATAGCCGACCATGAGCTCCAGTCCCGAGTAGCCCGTGGCGATGGAGGCGAAGCCCCGCATGGCGCGCAGCGGGCCCTCCTGTCCGGCCATGCTCATGGAGACGACGATGATCTCGGGGTTCTCCTTGCGCAGATCCTCGTAGGAGAGACCGTTCTTGGCCATCACTCCCGCCGCGAAGTTGTCCATCACGATGTCGACCGAGCGGGCCAGGCGCCGCACGAGGCGGGAACCTTCGGGCGTGGCGATGTTGAAGGTCGCCGACAGCTTGCTGCGGTTGTTGTGGCAGAAGAACCAGGACGTGTAGTCGAGGAAGCGCATCAGGTCCTGGCGCTTCCGGGTCTCGACGCGGATGACCTCGGCGCCCATGTCGGCCAGGAGCTGGCCGGCCATCGGCCCCGCCCAGTTCCAGCCGAAGTCGAGCACCCGGACGCCGTCCAGAGCGCGCTTGCGCCGCGCTCCCCGGAACAGGCGGCGCGGAGCGGGCGGCTCGGCCCGCAGCTTCGCAGCGTCGGCATCGAGGGCGGGTCCGTGCGGGTCGAGTTCGGCGGGCGTCCCGCTCATGCGGTAGCCGGGCTTCGGGATGCGAACGCGCTCCTCGCCGATGCGCAGCTCGGACCACAGCTCGCGGAACGCGAACTGCTCGCTCTCGAGCACTTCGTCCACGGTCTGCGCGACGCCCAGGACGATGTTCTCGGACAGCGCCATCTCGAGCAGCTCGTTCCGGGTGTACCCCATCAGCCAGCTGCGGAAGTGCGCGTCCGCTGGCTTGGAGTCCACGAGGCCCAGGTAGACGGCGTTGCCCGCCTGCCCCTCCTTGGCCCACTTCGGATTGTCCATCAAGGAGAGGAAGGCCTCCCACTGCTTGGGCGTCTGGGACGCGATGCAGACGAAGCCGTCCTTGCACGCGAAGAAGCCCGTCGGGTACAAGGCGCCCTTCATGGACATGCTGCGCTGCCCCCACTTGCCACCGCCCTTGGCGCCGACGAGGTGCATACCGCCCACGCAATAGGCCATGACCTGGGCCGTCGCGATGTCGACCGCCTGGCCCCGCCCCGACGAGCCGCGCTCGCGCAGCGCGGCGAGTGCCGCTGCAAAGGCGTGGAATGCCGCCTGGTAGGAGGCCTGCTCGAAGGGGATGGCCAGCGGCTCGCGCTCGGGCATGCCGAGCGCGAGCGGCAGGGCGCTCGCTCCCTGGGCGGTGAGGTCGCAGCCCGGCCGGTCCGCCCAGGGGCCGCTGCGGCCGTAGGGCGAGATCGACACCGCAACGAGGTGCGGGTGGCGTTCGAGCAGCAGGTCGGCGTCGAGCTCCCAGCGCGCGTACTCGGCCGGCTCGCAGTTCTCGACCAGGACGTCGGCGCCCGCCAGCAACGCGTGGAAGAACGCCCGCTGCTCCGGATCGTCGAGGTCCGCGACGACGCTGCCCTTGCCGGCGTTCAGGTAGTGGAACATCCCGCTCCGCTCGGGATCGGGCTCGCCGCCGGGAAACGGACCATACGTCCGGGAGGGGTCGCCTCCCGGCGGCTCCAGCTTGGTCACCTCGGCACCCAGATCGGCGAAGAGCCGTGCACAGAAGGGGGCCGAAACCTCCGTCCCCAGCTCTACGACCCGTAGATCTTCGAGCGCCTTCATCGTCACGCACCCGCCTGCGACGGCAGCTCCACCGTGATCTCGCCGTCGGTGGTCCGCTCGCCCCGCGGATGGCTCATGGTCCACATGCTGAGGTCCACCAGGTGCTCGCCTCTCTCCACGCGTTTTCCGGTCACCTTGGCGTAGAGACGACAGGCGTCCCCCTGCCAGTGGAAGCCCCGGAACTGGCAGGAAAGCCTGCGGAGCTTGCCGTGGTC
>CP070734.1:1433325-1436544 GCA_020347605.1 Deltaproteobacteria bacterium
TGCTGGATCACCTCGAGATCCTGCGGAAGCGCTGGCGGGTTCTGCTGGCGACGTTCGTGGGGTTCGTCGCGGTGGCCACGCTCGTGATCTACCGCATGCCTCCCGTGTATCGGGCAACGGCGCGCGTGATCGTGGGATCGGGCGTTTCACAGGGACTCGTGGGCGAGCACGGCAGTTCGATCGACGGATACCTGCTCGAACGCCGCTCGTTCGAGACCCAGCTCGAGGTGATTCGCAGCGAGCCGGTTGCGGTGCGCGCCGCGCGACGTCTCGGGTGGATCCCCGGCACCGCTGGCGCCGAGGAGGAGCTGGCGGCGGCGGCGACCATCAAGGGCATGGTCCGCGTCGACCACCTCGACGACACGCGAATCGTATTGGTGGGAGCGAGCACGGGGTCTCCGGAGCGTGCCCGCGACGTCGCGAATGCGATGGCCGATGCGTACATCGCGTACTCGCTGGATCAGCAGAGCGAGGCGCATCGCCGCTCCGTCGAGTGGCTCACCAGCGAAATCGCCGCCCTGCGCGACCAGGTGCGCGCGTCGGAGGAACGCCTGCTGGACTACCTCGCGCGCGAGGAGATCGACCTCCCCGACGAGACGCAGATCGCCCAGGCGGCGCCGGAGAGATCGGATGCGCGGCTGGTGGCGGAGCTCCACGCCGCCGAGATCGAACTCTCCGAGCTGCTGAGGCGCTATCGCGAGCGGCACCCCAAGGTGATCGAGGCCCGGGCGCGGCTCGATCACCTGCGGCGGGCTCGGGACGGGCAGCAGTCGCAGCTCGCTTCGGACCACCGCAAGCTGATCCAGTACCGCCTGTTGAAGCGCGACGTGGAACTCGACCACCAGATGTACGACCTCCTGCTGAAGAAGCTCAAGGAGTCGGACCTCTCCGTGGACATCGGCGCGTCGGACGTGCGGATCCTGGAGTCGGCGAAGCTGCCCGACCGCGCGATCGCGCCGCGTACGGCGCGCAACCTGGTGTTGGCATTCGTGCTCGGCCTTTGTTTCTCCGTGGCCATCACGTATCTCGTCGAGATCTTCGACCGTACCGTCGGGTCACCGGAAGACGTCGCACGCATCCTCGATCTTCCGACACTCGCCGTGATCCGAAGCTTCGACCGGAGTGCTCGCGAAGGACACCTGGTTGCCGAGCTTCCGGGCTCGTTCGAGGGGGAGGTGTTCCGCTCGCTGCGCACGAATTTGCGCTTCAGTCACGTCGACAAACCGCGGCGCGTCGTACTCGTGACCAGCACTGGGCCCGAGGAAGGAAAGTCGACCGTGTTGTCGAACCTCGCGGTGTCGCTCGCGCAGGGTGAGCGCAAGACCCTCGTGGTCGATACGGACATGCGGCGGCCGTCCCTGCACCGGATGCTCGAGCTGCGCCGCACCCCGGGTCTGGCCGAGATCCTGGCGGGTGACATCCACGTGGACGAGGCGATCCAATCCACGCGGATCGCGCACCTCGACGCCCTTCCGTGCGGGACGGTTCCCGTGAGCTCCGCGGAACTCATCGAGTCCGCCAGTCTGCAACAGCTCCTCTGCGAGCTGCGCTCGCGCTACGACTACGTGCTGCTCGACTCGCCGCCCGCCGGGGGGCTGGTCGACGCGCCGCTCCTTTCGGCCCTGGCCGACGGGGTGCTGCTCGTGGTCGAACCCGGACGCTTCGATCATCGGGTCGTGCGCCGCGCGGTCCAGCAGCTCGAGACGGCGGGCGCGCGGCTCTACGGCGTCGTGCTCAACAAGGCACGGGGCGAGGAGCCGTCGGAGTTCTACCGCTACTACAGCTACGGGGCGTCCGAGGCCGACGCGGGCGAGGTGCGGCACTCGCCGGCAGGCGCGGCATGACGCGCACCGGGCGCGCTCGCGACTGCCGGCGCAAGGATATTCTGGCCCACGCGCTGCTCGCCGTGCTGCTGGCCGCGGTGGCGCTGCGCGGCGGGGTCACCGGTGGCGCGGCGGCCGGCCTGGGTCTCGCGGTCGCGGTTCTGGCCGCGTCTGCCGCGCTGCTGGGAAACCTGGTGCCGGTGTCGTCCCGCGCGCTGTGGGTCGCGCTGGCCTGGTGCGGCGTCGCGCTCGGATCGACGGTCTGGAGTGTCGAGCCCGACGCGTCGCTCGACGCGGTCGCCGCGATTCTCACGGCCGCACTCGTCTTCCTGCTGGCAGCCAGCCTGCTCGGCCCCGCCCGCCGCCAGCGCTTTCTGCTCGAGTTCGGGGTGTCCGGTGCGATCGTTGCGGCGGTCTCGATCGCGTGGGTCGAGCCGGGCGCGCGAGCGACGGTTCCCTTTGGCAACGCCAATCATCTGGGCGCCTGGCTGCTGCTGCCGGGCGCGATCGCGTTCGGTCACCTGCTGTTCGCGGACATCACGCGGCGCGGCCGCCGCGAGTCCGCGGTGCTCTGGTTCGGCGTCCTCGGCGTCGTCGGCGCGGGACTCGCGATCAGCGAATCGCGAGGCGCGACGCTGGCCGCATTCGCAGCCGCCGCCGGCATGATCGCGATGCGCTGGACGGGTGCCGGGCCCGTGGCCGGCGGCCTCGTCACGGCGGCCGCGGCGCTGTGCATCGTGCCGTCGCTCGCCCCGGACTTGTTTCCGATGTACGCCGACGCGGGCGAATCCTCGGCCGGAATTCGCTGGGGGGTCTACGCGGCGGCTGCGCGGGTCGCGCTGGATGCCGCGCCGCTGGGCGTCGGAGCCGGCGGTTTCGCGACGGCCTTCTCTGCCCACCGGCCCGCCGGGCTTCCGTACGCGGTCGGGTTTGCGCACAGCGAGCCGTTGCACGGGCTCACGGAACTCGGCGTGCCGTACCTGATCCTGACCGCGCTGACGATCGTCCTCGTGCTCAAGCGCGCCGCGCCCCGGCTCGGTGCGCGCGCCCCCCACGCGGCCCGGTGTGGGGCGGGTGCCCTGATCGCGCTGGGGGTGCACTCGCTGATCGATTTTCCGCTGCACGTGCCCGCGCTGGCACTGTCCGGTGCGGCGCTTGCCGGTCTCACCTGGAGCGCCCTCGAACCCGAATGCGCACCCGGCACGATCGGCGGGACGAAGCAGACGCGAATCTGCGTCGGTTCGCTGGGTCTCGTGCTCGCGGCACTCTGTGCGACCCAGGCCATTGCGGTACGCGCCGCGGACCGCGCGCACGCGCGACTCGCGGCGGGCGATTTCGCGGGCGCGGAAGCCGCGGTTCGGGACGGTCTGCGGGTCCGACCGGCGCGGGGCGGTCT
>CP070734.1:1436644-1439861 GCA_020347605.1 Deltaproteobacteria bacterium
GCGTCGTCCGGCAGGACGTGGAGGCCTTCGCCGAGCGGCGGCGCGCGCTCGTGGCGGTCGCCGAGGGCGTGTCGCTCGAGGTTCCCGCCGAGGGCGACGGCGAGCCGCTGCTCCTGCTGCCGGGCTTCGGCACCGACGTGTCGGCGTTCGCGCGTCAGGTCCCGCCGCTCGCCGAGCGCCTGCGCGTGCTCGGGGTGAACCCGCGCGGCGTCGGGCTCTCCGACGCGCCCGTGCAGGAGGTCTACGAGGTCGCGACCGCCGCAGCCGACGCGGCGGCGGTGGCGGACGCACCGGCGCACGTCGTGGGCGCCAGTCTCGGCGCCGCGGTCGCGATCGAGCTGGCCCTGGCGCACCCCGCGCGCGTGCGTTCGCTCGTGCTGATCACCCCGTTCGCGGTGGCCGGCCCGCGGCTCCTGGCGGTGATCGACGCGTGGTGCGGTCTGGCCGCCGAGGCGCGGCCGGAGACGCTCGCGCGGACGCTGCTCCCCTGGCTCTTCTCGGAGGCGTTCCTCGCGGACGCGCGCGCGCGCGAACGCACCGCGCGCGGCCTGGCGCAGATCGCGGCGCGCGTCCCCGCGCCGACGCTGGAACGCAGCGCTGCGGGCCTGCGCGCGTGGTCGGGAACGCGCGGCGACGCGCTGGGGCGGATCGAGGTGCCGACGCTGGTGGTCGCCGCCGCGGGGGATCTCCTCACGCCCGGCGCCGAGGCGATCGCCGCCGCCATTCCGGGCGCGCAGACGCTCGTGGTGCCCGACGCCGGACACGCGGTCGCACTCGAGGCGCCGGACGCCGTGAACGCGGCGATCGCGTCCCACCTCGCGCGCGCGAAGCGCTGAGCGCGTCGCCCGGCCCCCGCGCGCCGGTCAGTACATCTGGATGCCGCCGTCCACGTTGAGGGCCTGACCCGTGATGTTGCGCGCGGCCTCCGAGACGAGGAACACGACCGCGTGGCCGATGTCCTCGGGGGTCTGCTCGCGGCGCAGCGGGCAGTTCGCCTGGATGTAGGCGTCGAAGGCGGCGCGCTCGCCCACGACCTGCGGCGACGCGTCGCCCCGGAAGATGCCCTCGAGCTTCTCCCACATGGGCGTCCAGAGCAGCCCCGGGCAGACCGCGTTCACGTTCACGTCGTGCCGGCCCAGCTCGAAGGCGAGCGACTGGGTGAGGCTGATGGCGGCGGCCTTCGACGCGGAGTAGGGCGTGAGACCATTGTCCCCGCGACGCCCCGCGATGGAGGCGATGTTCACGATCTTCCCGCCGCCGCGCTCGCGGAAGTGCGGCCGCAGCGCGGCGCTCAGGTTCCAGATGCCCTTCACGTTCACGGCGTAGCAGCGGTCGAAATCGGCCTCGGTGACGGCGGCGCCGATGTGATCCTGGACCACGCCGGCGTTGTTCACCAGGATGT
The DNA here is from genome assembly GCA_020347605.1 of Deltaproteobacteria bacterium. Classification (GTDB taxonomy): domain Bacteria; phylum Myxococcota_A; class UBA9160; order UBA9160. The sequence continues at coordinate 1,438,047 of CP070734.1, forward strand.
CGATCCCGCCGAAGCGTCCGATCGCCGCAGCCACGGCCTCGCGTACGGACTCCGGGTCCGTGACGTCGAGCCGGGTCACCAGCACCTGGCGTCCGCACGCCTCCACCTCCTTCGCCGTGCTGTCGGCGCTCCCCTGGTCGATGTCGGCGATCGCGACATCGGCCCCCGCCTGCGCCAGCGCGAGCACGATGCCCCGTCCGATGCCGCGCCCGCCGCCGGTCACGAGCGCGGTCTTGCCGTCCAAGCGAAACATCGCGTTCTCCTCCCGGAATTCAGGAACACTCAGCTCAGGATCGCGCGCGCGATCGTCTGGAGCTGGATCTCGTTGGTGCCGCCGCCGATCTCGAACATCTTCGCGTCGCGCATCAGCTTCTCGAGCGGAAGCTCCGCCATGTAGCCGGCGCCGCCGTGGATCTGGATCGCGTCGAGGGAGACCCGGACCGCCTCCTCGGCGCAGTAGAGCTTGGCGAGCGAGGCCAGGCGGGCGTCCAGCCGACCTTCGCGCTGCGCCCAGGCCAGCTTGAAGACCAGGTTGCGCGCGTTCTCGAGCGCCAGCTCCATGCGCGCCAGCTTGAAGGCGATGGCCTGGAACTCCGCGATCGGGCGGCCGAATTGCTGCCGCTGCTGCGCGTAGCGGAGCGACTCGTCGACGCAGCGCTCGATGATGCCCAGGCACATGGCCGGCATGACCGAGCGCTCCAGGTTCAGCGTCTCCAGGGCGGCGTCCGCGCGCGGCGCGCCCGCCGTCTCGAGGTCGCCCAGCAGGTTCACCCGCGGCACGCGGCAGTCGCGCAGGAAGATCTCGCCGGTGGGCGAGTCGTGCATGCCCATCTTCCGCATCGGCGGGCCCGTCTCGAGCCCCGGAGTGCCGCGCTCGACGACGAACGCGCGCACGGGCCGCCGATCGCCCGGTGCCTCCACCCGCGCGTAGATCGCGAACACGTCCGCGCAGGGCGCATTGCTGATGAAGGTCTTCTGGCCGGTCAGGACGAAGCCGTCCCCGTCGGGCTTCGCGACGCTGCGCATCCCGCCGAACGCGTCGCTGCCGGCTCCCGGCTCCGTCAGGGCCCAGGACCCGACCGTCTCGAAGCGCAGGATCGGCAGCGCATGGCGTTCGATCGTCTCGGCGTTGCCCTGCGCGAGGATCGCCATCGCGCAGCCGAGGGTGGAGATGAACGCCATGCCGAAGCCGGGCGACACGCGCGAGATCTCCTTCAAGAGCACGCTCGACAGCATCGGGTCGCCCCCGAGACCCATGGCGTGCGAGCCGCTCGCGGCGGCGCCGCCGGCCGCGCCGCGCAGGCGGGCGATCCGCCGCTCGGCGAGCTGGACCAGCAGCTCCGAGATCCCGAGGTCCCGCGCCAGCCGCCGCAGCAGCGCGTAGGGAAGCTCTTCGCCCGACTCGAGCGCCGGGATCGCGGGCGCGAGCTGCTGCTCGCACCAGCCGCGCGCGGCGTCTTCGAAGGCGCGCTGGGTGTCGTCCAGCTCGAACACGTTGTGGCTCCTCTGCGGCACGTCGCCGCGATGCGCACGGCACGCGGCCCCAGCATATCGAACACGTCGCGCCCGCCGGTCACATGTGGCGGCACGCCACGCGGAACTGTGCCTCTTTTGCTCAGGAATCCCAGCACTTCAGCGTTTCGAGACGTCACGGCTCGCGCCGGATTGGTACGCCGCGTGCAGAACCGTGCACCGCCCACCACAGATTCGATCCGACGGCGGGAGCCTCCGCTGCCTCGCTTCCGAGGGGAGACAGAGCGATGACCCGTAGAACCACTGACGTCCAACCGACTTCGGGGGCGACGCGCGTCGCCC
>CP070734.1:1439961-1443146 GCA_020347605.1 Deltaproteobacteria bacterium
TGCCGGCGCTGATCGCGCTCGGCGCGCGCTGCACGATCGCGGGTCCGGGCGGCTCGCGCGAGGTCGCCGTCGAGTCGTTCGTGACGGCGCCCGGCGAGACGGTTCTCACACCCGGCGAGTTCGTCGTGGAGTTCCGCGTTCCGAGCCCGCCGCCGCGCAGCCGCGACGCCTACCTGCGCTTCATCCCGCGCGGCGAGATGGACATCGCGGTCGCCGGGGCCGGCGTGAGCCTCACGCTGGACGACCGCAACCGGTGTACGGCGGCCCGCGTCGCGCTCGGCGCGGTCGCGCCGACGCCGCTTCTGGTTCGCGAGGCGGGGGAGGCACTCGTCGGCACGACCCTGGACGAGAGCGCTCTTTATCGCTGTGCAGCGGCGGCCATGGCCGCGGCGAATCCGATCGACGACAAGCGGGGCACCGCCACCTACCGGCGCAGGCTGGCCGGCGTCCTCACCCGTCGCGCGGTCGCACTCGCCGCACGGCGCATCCATGAGGGAGGAGCCTAGGTGGCGCGCAGGACCCACGTGGAGACGACGATCAACGGCGAGCCGACCGAGTTCCTGTGCGATCCGCATCAGAGCCTGCTCGACGCGCTGCGCGACGAGCTGGGACTCACGGGCACGAAGGAGGGCTGCACGACCGGCGATTGCGGCGCCTGCTCGGTGACGCTCGACGGCCGCCTGGTGTGCGCGTGCCTGGTGCTGGCCGTCGAGGCCGAAGGCCGCGCGGTCGGGACGATCGAAGGCCTCGCGCAGGGCGACGTCCTGCACCCGCTGCAGGAGAAGTTCCTGGAGCACGCCGCGCTCCAGTGCGGCGTCTGCACGCCCGGAATGCTGATCGCGGCGAAGGCGCTGCTCGACGAGAAGCCCGACCCCACCGAACACGACGTGCGCTACTGGCTGTCGGGGAACCTGTGCCGCTGCACCGGCTACGACAAGGTCGTGCGCGCAGTGCTCGACGCGGCCGAGTCGCTGCGGGGAGCGGCGCGATGAGCGAACCGCGCAAGTGGAAGTGGGTGGGAACGCGTCCGATCCGCCACGACGGCGTGGACAAGGTGACCGGTCGCGCCAACTTCGGCGCGGACTTCGCGCTGCCCGGCATGCTGCACGGGAAGATCCTGCGCAGTCCCTTCGCCCACGCGCGGATCCGGCGGATCGACGCCGCGAAGGCGCTCGCGCTCGAGGGCGTGAAGGCGGTGATGACCGCCGCGGACCTGCCCGACCTCCAGAGCAGCCGCGGTGAGAGTGGCGAGAGCCAGGTGGATTTCCGCGACCTGTCGCGCAACGTGATGGCGCGCGACAAGGTCCTGTATCACGGGCACGCGGTGGCGGCCGTGGCGGCGACGAGTCCGCGCATCGCCGAAGAAGCGCTCGGCCTGATCGAGGTCGACTACGAGCCGCTGCCGCACGTGCTCGACGTGCGCGCGGCGATGGCGGCGGGCGCGCCGCTCCTTCACGAGGATCTCAAGACGCAGGGCGTCGACCCCGCAGCGCAGGGGGCCTCGAACGTGGCCCAGCGCGTGGAGATCCGGAAGGGCGATGTCGAGGCCGGCTTCGCCGAAGCCGATCTCGTGATCGAGCGCGAGTTCGAGACGGCCACGGTCCACCAGGGCTACCTCGAGCCGCACGCCTGCGTGGCGCGCATGGGCGAAGACGGCCAGGCAACGGTGTGGTGCTGCACCCAGGGGCCGTTCATGGTGCGGGCTTTTTCCGCGCGCCTGCTGCGCGTGCCCGTGTCGCAGATCAAGGTGATTCCGAGCGAGATCGGTGGCGGCTTCGGCGGCAAGACGACGATCTATCTCGAGCCGGTCGCGATCGTGCTGTCCCGGAAGTCGGGCCGGCCCGTGAAGCTCGTGATGTCGCGCGAAGAGGTGTTCCGCGCAACGGGACCCGCGCCCGCGACACACATGCGCGTGAAGCTGGGCGCGAAGCGCGACGGAACGCTGACCGGCGCGCAGGTATGGCTGGCCTACGAGGCCGGGGCCTTCCCGGGCTCTCCGGTGGCCGCCGCGTGTCTGACGGTCCTGGCCCCGTACGATCTCGAGAACGCGCTCGTCGAGGGCTACGACGTCGTCGTCAACAAGCCCAAGACGGCCGCCTATCGCGCGCCCGGCGCGCCGCCCGCCGCCTTCGCGATGGAGACCACGCTCGACGAGGTCGCGGAGCGACTGGAGATCGATCCCGTCGAGCTCCGGCTCCGGAATGCCGCGAAGAAGGGCGCCAACGCCGTATACGGCCCGCGCTGGAAGGACATCGGCCTGGTCGAGACGCTGCGGGCGGCGCACGACCACCCGCACTACAAGGCCCCGCTCGGCCCCCATCAGGGGCGCGGCGTCGCGGTGGGATTCTGGTTCAACGGCGGCATGCAATCGAGCGCGTCGCTCACGATCAACGAAGACGGCACGGCGGTCGTCGTGTCGGGCTGTCCCGACATCGGCGGCTCGCGCGCGTCGCTCGCCATCATGGCGGCCGAGGAGCTCGGGATCGACGTCCAGCGGGTGCGGCCCGTCGTCGCCGATACGGAGTCGATCGGATACAACGACCTGACGGGGGGCAGCCGGGTCACCTTCGCCACCGGGATGGCCGTCGTCGCGGCCGCGCGAGACGTCGTGCGTCAGTGTCGCGAGCGCGCCGCCCAGTTGTGGGAGGTGCCCGTCGAGCAGGTCGAGTGGCGCGACGGCTGCGCGCACGCGGTCGACGGCGCGGCCGGTGCCCATGAGCCGTTGTCGCTCGGCACGCTGGCGCGGCGCGCGGCGCGCACCGGCGGCCCCATCACGGGCGCGGTGTCGCTGACCGCGCGGGGCGTCGGTCCCGCCTTTGCCACCCACATCGCCGACGTGGAGGTCGATCCCGAGACCGGCAAGGTCGACATCGTCCGCTACACCGCCGTGCAGGACGCCGGCCGCGCGATCCACCCGGCCTACGTCGAGGGCCAGATGCAGGGCGGCGTCGCGCAGGGCGTGGGATGGGCCCTGAACGAGGAGTACCGCTACGACGCCGAAGGCGTACTCGAGAACCCGGGCTTCCTCGACTACCGCATGCCCGTGGCGCTGGACCTGCCGATGATCGACACCGTCATCGTCGAGGTGCCGAACCCGGGCCACCCGTACGGCGTGCGCGGCGTGGGCGAGGTGCCGATCGTACCGCCGACGCCGGCGATCGCGAACGCCATCCATGCTGCGACGG
>CP070734.1:1443246-1446410 GCA_020347605.1 Deltaproteobacteria bacterium
CGAGCGGCGGAGGATCGTCGACGAAGCGGATCTCGACGTTGGCCCGGGCCGGCGCCACCTCCCGGAAGCGGACGCCGAGCCCCGCGTTCTCGTAGGCGCGCAGGGCGGTACGCACCGCGCGCGCCTCGCCTTCGCTCGCGTCGGCGGGCAGCGACACCAGCACCGGCAGCGCGGTGTCGAAGCGACACAGAAAGAGCGTCACCGCGCCCTGCGATGCGAGGAGATACGGCGTGATGTCGCGCAGGCGCTGGCCCGGGATCTCGGCGAGGGCGGGAAAGCGCCGGCGCAGGGCCGCGTCGTCGAACGCCGGGCGGGCGCAGCACAGCCCGAAGAGCGCCAGCAGCGCGGCGATGCCCCGCGCCGCGCTCAGAGCGGCAGCGCGGCGACGGCGCTGCCGGTGACGACCGGCTCTCCCCGCTGGTTGGTGGTGACGAGCTCGATCTCGACGCGCCCCAGGCCGTTCTCTTCCGCCAGCGAGGTCACCGTGCCGCGCGCGGTGAGCGTGTCGCCCGGAAACACCTGCTTCACGAAGCGGACGCCGAAGGAGCGCAGCACCCCGTCGCCGAGCCAGTTGGTGAGAAGCGTTCCGGTGAGCCCCATGGTGAGCATGCCGTGCGCGAAGACCGACGGGTAGCCCGCGGCCTTCGTGGCGAACATCTCGTCGTGGTGGATCGGATTGAAGTCTCCCGAGGCTCCCGCGTATTGGACGATCTGGGTGCGCGTCAGGTTCGTGACGACCACCTCCTCGCGCTCCGCGCCCACGGCGAGATCCTTGAACAGCACCTTCGGGTTCGAGGGGTTCGACATGGCCTAGCTCTCCACCGCCTTCTCGGTCGTGATGCCGACGCTGGTCGCCGTCACGACCAGCTCGCCTTCGGCGTCGCGATACTCGGAGACGTTCTCGACGAAGCGCATCTTGCCGCCGCGCTTGCCCTGCTTCTCCCAGGACTTTCCGGTGCGGCGCGTGACGCGCAGCGCCATGCCCGGGCGCATCGGCTTGTGGTACTCGAAGCGCTGCTCGCCGTGCAGCACCCGCGCCAGGTTGAAGGGCCCGCCCCGAGCCTCGCCCGACGTCTGGCCGGACGTCTCGCCGCCGCTGCGCGCCGGCGGCTCCGGAGCGGGCGGCGGCGCGGGGATGCGGCGCACGCCCTTGAGGGCGTAGGTCGGATCCCAGTGCGCCGACGAGATCGCGAACGTGGGGGGCGCGACCACGCCGCCCAGCGGCGTGCCGCCCGCGTACGCCTCGTCGTAGTAGATGCGGTTGGTCTCGCCCAGCGCACTCGCAAACAACATGATCGCCGTGCGATCGACGTGGAACGTGTAATCGTCCGCCATGGTGCCTCCGCGATCCTGCGTCGCGCGATTCTATCCTAGCCCCGGCTCCGATCCCACGCCGCGAAGCCGGCGATGCCGAGTGCGATGACGAACCCGGCCAGCCGGAACATGGGTCCGAAGCCCACGGCGTCGACCACCCAGCCGAAGATCGGGCCGCCGACCAGCGCGCCGAGGTCGAACAGCGCGGTGAACACCGCCATGGCCGCGCCGCGCTCCGCGTCGCGGGCGCGCGTCACGACCAGGCCCATCAGGATCGGGAACGTGAGTCCGTGTCCGAGGCCCGCGCAGGTGCCCGCGACGAGCACGGCCGTCGCGGTGCGCGCCTCGCCGAGCAGGAGCAGGCCGACGGCCAGCGTCGCCATGGCGGGGAACAGCACCCGCTTGGGCCCGACGCGCTCCGGCAGCCACGCCAGGAACAGGCGCAGCACCACGGCCGCGCCCGAGTAGGCGGTGAAGAAGCCGCCCACCGAGCCCACGCCCGTCTCGTCGACGAAGCGCTTGATGAAGGTGAACACCGACGCCAGCGCGATCGCGAACACCGAGCCTCCGAACCAGATCGGCAGCAGGTCGCGCTGGATCAGCGAGTGGGTGAAGCCGCGGCGGTCGCCGTCGCCGGCGGCGGGCCGCCGCTCGGGCAGGCGCAGGCCGAGCACCACCGCGATGACACCGAATCCGGTCGCCGCGAGAAACAGGGCGTCGTAGTCGAAGCGGGCGAGGATCAGGTCGCCCAGCACGCCCCCGAGCGAGATCGGCAGGATCCCCGAGATGCCGAAGCGCGCCAGGCCCTCGGTGCGCCGCTCCGCGGGGATGATGTCCGCGGCGTACGTGAACAGGACCGAGAAGAGCATCGATTCCGCGATGCCGTGCAGCAGGCGGACCGCCATCAGCCACGGCCCGATCGAGTGGACCGTGAGATAGAGCGCGCAGACGAGCACGTTGAGCAGCGCACCGACCACGATCACGACGCGCCGGCCCCGGATGTCCATCATGGGTCCGATGCTGGGGCGCGCCGCCACCGCCGCCAGGCCGGTGAGGCCGAACAGGAAGCCGATCTCGACCTCGGCCGCGCCGAGCGCGTTCAAGAATCCCGGCAGGTGCAGGAACAGGTTGAACGACATGCCCTGCGCGAAGTTCGTGGTGAAGCAGAGCAGGAAGAGCGGTGTCAGCAGGCGATTCCCGGTCACGGGGGCGCGCCGTCCAGCCTGCGGGTCAGGCGGGCAGGCGCGTGGCGGCCGACTCGAACATCGCCTGGGCGACCTGCGCCATGCCGGCAAAGCGCGCGTCCTGGGTCTGACCGCGCGCGTACCGGAAATAGATCTGCTGCAGGACCACGGCCATCTTGAAGATCCCGAAGACGAGGTAGTAGTCGAAGCCGCCGACATCGCGGCCGCTGCGCGCGGCGTAGCGCTCGAGCGCCGCCTCGCGCGTCAGCCAGCCCGGCAGGTGGGTCGGCATCGGCGTCGCGCCGAAGCCGACCTCGCCGGGGTTGGCCCAGCTCGCGAACACGGTGCCCACGTCCGCGAACGGATCGCCCACCGTGCACATGTCCCAGTCGTAGACCGCGATGCAGCGGCCCGGGTCGGCCGGGTCGAGCGCCATGTTGTCGAGGCGCCAGTCGTTGTGCAGCAGCGTCGCCGGCGGCGATTCCGGCAGCGACTCGGCCAGCCACTTCGCGACCGCCTCCGCGGCGGCGACGTCGTGGGTGCGCGCGCGCTCGTAGCGCTGCGTCCAGCCGCGCACCTGTCGCTCCATGAAGCCGTCCGGCTTGCCCAGCGCGTCGAGGCCGAGCGGCACCGGATCGACGGCGTGAAAATCGGCCAGGGTGTCGA
>CP070734.1:1446510-1449667 GCA_020347605.1 Deltaproteobacteria bacterium
GCGTAGGTCGAGAACTTGAAGCCGCGCCGGTGGTCGAACTTCTCGACGGCCCGGATCAGGCCCAGGTTGCCCTCCTGGATCAGGTCGGGGAACGAGAGTCCCAGGTTCCGGTAGTCCTTGGCGATCGCGACGACCAGCTTCAGGTTGTGCTCGATGAAGCGGTTCTTCACGTCCGTCATGCGCTGGTGCGCTTCCTCGACCTCGCGGGCGCGCTCCAGGAACGTGGCCTTCGTCAGATACGCGCGGGCCTCGAGGTCGCGCAGCCGGCGGCTGCCGGCGCGCGCGCGCCGCATGTCGCGGGCGAGCTGGAGCACCTTCTTCTGCAGCTCGATCAGCACGGCCAGCGAGAGCTGGGCCGAGTTCATGTCGCGGATGATCCGCTTCTCGAGCCGCTCGAGGTCGGCCACGCGCGGGCGCTTGCCCAGGCGCTCCCGCTCCGCGAGCAGGTTGCGCAGGCGCTTGACGGCGCGCTCGACCCGCGCGGCGATCTCGCCCGTCTCCTCGTCGCCCACGGCCTCGGAGAGCTTCGCGCCCGTGTGCGACAGCGCGCGAAGATTGTCCCAGCGCTCCACCACGTGAACCGCGGCGCACGGGATCACGTACAGCGCCGCGCGCAGCTGGCGCGTGGCATCCTCGAGGTCCTTGGCGAGGTGAACCTCTTCTTCGCGGCGCAGCGTGCGCGTCCCGCCGATCTCCTGGAAGTAGGATTCCAGGGGCCGGCGCTCGCGGCTCGGGTCGAGCCCTTCGCCCGGCAGCGTCGCGGTTGCGGCGCCGCGCCGTCCGGAAGACCCATCTGCAGTGGCCGATTCGAACCGATCGTCCAGCTTCACTCGAGTACCCCTCCGCTCCCCCGGTACGCTTCCGCGTCGTCGGATACCGTCCGGAAGGCTCCGGTTTCTGCCACACTCTTCGTGGGCGCGATGCTCCAAACGCCACCCGCGACCGTATGCCGCATGCCGCGCCGCTGGGCGCCTGCGGAGGCTGCGTCGCTAGGGGAACGCTGGGGTCGTTCCGTTCGACGACGGTGGACCGCGGTTTGTTCGGAGGGCGACCGAACAGCTTGATAGAATGATACGTTCGCCACGAAACTGCCAGCGATTTTTACATCAGCTCCCAAATTTGGCCTCGTTCCGTAGGCATAAAACCACGCATTCGTAGTTATCGGCCGACTGGAGCCGCTCCGAGAGCCAAAATCCCGGCTGGTGAGACGATGTGTCACTGTACATCCCCGCGGGAACTACCACGGAGCCGCCGCGACCCTGCGCCCGACGCCTCGTCCTGGGAGTAGCGGGAACGCGCCCGAAGGTGACACGGCCCCGGGCCTCGCGGGAAGCGCCTACGCGCCCCCGGGTGGCCTCGGGGCGGGCCGTGGGGGCGCCGCCGGATCGATGGCTGGCGGCCGACGGCCCGCTAGAAGGGCCAGATCCAGGGAATCAGCGCCAACCCGATGGCGGCGCAGATCAGATCGAGCGGGAGGCCCACTCGCACGAAGTCGGCGAAGCGGTAGCCGCCCGGCCCGTACACGATGAGATGCGTCTGGTAGGTCACCGGCGACGCGAAGGCGCAGGTCGAGCCGATCGCGATCGCCATCACGAAGCCGCGCGGTTCGACCCCCAGCTCGTTCGCTGCGGCCACCGCGATCGGGAACATGATCGCCACCGCCGCGTTGTGGTGCAGGACCTCGGCCATCGCCAGGGCGACGAGGTAGACGATCGCGAGCGTCGCCACGGGTCCCAGCGCGCCGGCCGTGGCCACCATCAGATGGGCGACCGCCGCGGCTGCGCCCGTCTTCTCCATGGCGGAGGCGATCCCCAGGCCCGCGCCGATCACGATCAGGATGTGCCACACGACGCTCTGGCGCGCGGCCCGAGCCGAGATCGCGCGTGCGCCGACCAGCACGCCGGCCGCCAGGAAGGCGGCGATCGAGATCGGGAAGATGCCGAGCGTGACGACCAGGATCATGACGAGGAGTGTGAGTGCGGCGACCCAGGCGCGGTCGTAGCGGGGCGCCTCGCCGCTGTCGATTTCGCTCACCAGGTAGAAGTCCGGGCTGTTGCGGTGGGCGCGCAGGAATCCGGGTGCGGTCTGGAGCAGAAGGGTATCGCCGGGCCGCAGCACGATCTCGCCGATCTTGCCGGGCACGCGGACGCCGCTGCGGTGCACGGCGACGACCGCCGCGTCGTAGACGGTCCGGAAGTTGGCGTCTCGCACGCTCTGATTGACGAGCGGAGACGAGCTCGAAACGACCGCCTCGATCAGTCGCTGCTGCGCGCCCGGTGCGGCGGGCTCTTCCGCGCTCGCCTCGGCCGGCACCAGGCCGCGGATGCGTTGGAGGTCCACGATCGTCGACACGACGCCCGCGAACACCAGCCGGTCGCCGGCCCGGATGAACTCGTCGGGGCCGACCGGTGTGATCACGTGCCCCTCGCGGTCGATCTCCACCAGGAACAGGCCGGGCAGCTGCCGCAGCCCCGCGTCCTCGACGCTCCTCCCGACGAGCGGGCAGATCGGCTCGACGATCATCGAGGCGGTGTACTCGCGGCGGTGCTCGCCGAGCTGCTCGGCGGGCTCGCGGCGATCGGGCAGCCAGCGGGGCGCGACGAAGACGAGGTACGCGAGTCCCCCGATGCAGATGGGCAGTCCGGCCGGTAGCAGCTCGAAGAACCGCATCGGCGGCATGCCCGCATCGAGGATCAGGCCGGCCACCGTGAGATTCACGCTGGTGCCGATCAGGGTCATGACGCTGCCGAGGATGGCGGCGTAGGACAGGGGGATCAGGAAGCGGCTCGGCGACAGCTGGTGGCGCCGTGCCCAGTCGATGACCCCCGGCGTCAGCATCGCGACGATCGGCGCGTTGTTCAGGAACGCCGAGATCGCCGCCACCGGTGCGGAGATCCGCGTCAGGGCGTCGCGCTCCTTGCGCGCGCGGCCCAGAATGCGGCCGAGGAGTGCCTCGATCGCGCCCGTATCGCGCAGCGCACCCGAAACGATGAACAGGGCGCCCACGGCAGCCAGCGCCTGGTTGGAGAAGCCCGCGAAGGTCTCGGCGGGTGTCAGGATGCCCACGGCGGCCAGCGCGAAGAGCCCCGCCATCATGATCAGGTCGGGGCCCGCCACCTCGCGCACCATCGCGGCGAGGCAGAGTGCAACCACGGCG
>CP070734.1:1449767-1452909 GCA_020347605.1 Deltaproteobacteria bacterium
GGGCGAGCAGCTCGGCGTAGCTGTGCGTCACGGGAAACTGCGGGAAGTCCTGGATCACGTTGTCGGGCGGCCGGAACAGGATGCCGGCGTCCGCCTCCTGCAGCATGCTGGTGTCGTTGTACGAATCGCCCGCGGCGATGATCCGGAACGACAGCGAGCGGAGCGCCTCGACGGCGCGTCGCTTCGGATCGCTCTGGCGCAGGTGGTAGTCCACGATGCGACCCGCCGGATCCACCTCGAGGCGGTGGCAGAAGAGCGTCGGCCAGCCGAGCTGCCGCATCAGCGGCTTCGCGAACTGGTAGAAGGTATCCGACAGGATGATCACCTGGAACTCCTCGCGCAGTCGGTCGAGGAACGCGCGCGCACCGTCGAGCGGCCCCATGCCCTCGATGACGGCCTGGATGTCGGGTAGGCCGAGACCGTGCTCGTCCAGGATCGAGAGCCGCCCCTTCATGAGCACGTCGTAATCCGGCTCGTCGCGCGTCGTGCGGCGCAACGCCTCGATGCCGGTGCGCTCGGCGACGTTGATCCAGATCTCGGGCACCAGCACGCCCTCGAGGTCGAGACAGGCGATGTCCAATTGTCCACTCCCTGCGCGCCGCTCGCGGCGGACTTGCGCATTGTCGAATGCGCCGACCTCCGGTTCTTATCACACTCGGGCGTCCGGGACCGGCCGCCCGCGTCTTCGGCCGATCGCCGCGCGTCCGGCGCGCCGTCGCTGCTACCCCGGGGGCCGGCGGTTCGATACCGTCTCGTCGTGCGCTCCTCCCGACGCCCCGGAACCCTCCCGCGAAGCGCCGCGCGCGTACGCCTGGGGCATCTGGCTCCATTCTTCGTGAGCGCGCTGACCGCGTGCGCGATCGAATCGGGCTGCGGGCCGCGCGCCGAGGGATCCGCGCCGCCGCCGCCGCCGCCGACCGTCGAGGTCGTGACGCTGCAGTACCAGCCGGTGCGCGACGTGCTCGACATGCTCGGCCAGCTCGTCGCGAGCGAATCGGTGATCGTGAAGCCCGAGATCAACGGCGTCATCGATTCGATCGAATTCGAGGAGGGACAGCGGGTCGAGCGCGGCGACGTGCTGTTCCGTCTGCGGCAGGGCGAACAGCGGGCCCGCCTGCGCATCGCGTTGGCGGAGGAGCGACTGGCCGAGGCGGAGCACCTGCGCACGAAGGAGCTCGCGAAGAGCGACGTCTCGTCGGCGGCGCAGCTCGACCGCGCGGCTGCCGAGCTCGAGGTCGCGCGCGCGAGCGTCGAGCTGGCCCGCGTGGAGCTCGACCGCACCGAGATCCGCGCACCCTTCGACGGCGTCGCGGGCGAGCGCTGGGTTTCGCCGGGGGACCGGGTGTCGCCCGGGGAGCGAAACGAGAACGTGTCGGGACTCGTGCGCGTGGACTCCATCGAGACGCTCGAGCTCGTCTTCACCCTGCCCGAGCAGGTGCTGCCCCTGGTCCGCACCGGGATCCCCGTCTCGCTGACCGTGGCGCCCTACCCGGACGAGACCTACCGGGGCGAGATCTTCTTCATTGCGCCGAGCTTCGATCCGGACACGCGGCGCGTGCTCGTGAAGGCGCGCGTTCCGAACCCGGATCGCCAACTCCGGCCCGGGCTGTTCGCCCAGGTGAAGGCCGAGGTCTCGCAGCGCGACGAGGCGCTGCTGCTGCCCGAGGCCGCCGTCGTGCAGGATCTCGGAGGGGCCTTCGTCTGGCGCGTCGACGCCGAGCGGATCGCGCACCGCGTCCCGATCGAGATCGCGAGCCACCGGCCGGGGACCGTCGAGATCCGCCGGGGGCTCCGCCCCGGTGACGTGGTGGTGTCGGTGGGGACGCACAAGGTGAGCGAGGGGCTCGAGGTCCGGTTCGCGGAGACCGACGATCCGGGCGTCGAGCGCACGCGCGTCGCCGCGCCGCGGCCGGGCGGGCCGTGAAGCTCTCCCAGACCTGCATCGACCGGCCGGTCCTCGCGACGGTGATGTCGCTCGTGATCGTCCTGTTCGGCCTCATCGCACTGCCACGGCTCGCGAATCGCGAGCTTCCCGACGTCGATCCCCCGGTCGTGTCGGTCACGACCGTCTATCCCGGGGCGGCGCCCGAGGTGGTCGAGACGTCGGTCACGCAGCTCCTCGAAGACGAGCTGATCGGCATCGAGGGCGTGCAACACGTGACCTCCACCAGTCGCGAACAGGTGTCCTCGATCTCGGTGGAGTTCGCGCTGAACCGGGATCTGGAGGTCGCCGCAAACGACGTGCGGGACCGCGTCTCGCGGGTCCGGAGCCGGCTGCCCGAGGAGGTGGACGAGCCGGTCGTTGCGAAGCGCGACTCGGACGCCTGGCCGATCATGTGGATGGCGCTCTCGAGTCGCGACTACGACCAGATCGCGCTCTCCCAGATCGTCGAGAGCCGGCTCAAGGATCGCCTCGGGAAGCTGCCGGGCGTCGCGACCGTCATGGTCAGCGGCGAGCGGCGCTACGCGATGCGCCTGTGGATCGACAACGCGCGACTGACCGCGCGCAACCTCACCATCGCCGACGTGGCCGCCGCGCTCGAGCGGGAGAACGTCGACATTCCGTCGGGGCGGGTCGAGGGCACGGACCGCGAGTTCACCGTCCGCAGTCTCGGCGAGCTCAAGACGCCCGAGGCGTACGAGAAGCTCGTCGTCGCAACCGTGAATGGCGAGCCGGTCCGTGTGCGCGACGTCGCGGAGGTCGAGGCGGGGCCCGAGGACGAGCGCAAGATCGTGCGCTTCAACGGAGAGCCGGCCGTTGCGCTGGGCGTCGTCAAGCAATCGAAGGCCAACACGCTGGCCGTCGCCGATGCGGTGAATCGCGAGGTCGAGTTCATCCGCGCCGAGCTGCCGCCCGGTGTGAGCCTCAAAATCGCCTTCGACTCCGCGGTCTTCATCCGTCAGTCGATCGCAGACGTGACGCGCACCATCTTCGAGGCGATCGCACTCGTCGTGATCGTGATCTACCTGTTCCTGCGCAGCGCGCGCGCCACCGTGATTCCGGCGGTCGCGATCCCGATCTCGATCGTCGGGACCTTCACGGCCCTCTACGCGCTCGGCTACTCGATCAACACCCTCACCCTGATGGGTCTCACGCTCGCGATCGGGCTGGTCGTCGACGACGCCATCGTGGTGCTCGAGA
>CP070734.1:1453009-1456144 GCA_020347605.1 Deltaproteobacteria bacterium
CGTTCACGATCTCGCCGCCGCCGCCGGCCTCGATCGCGCCACGCACCGCGCGCGCGCACTGGAAGGGCCCCTTGAGGTTCACGTCCAGGATCCGGCGCCAGTCGTCGTCGCCGACGGCATCGAGGTCGGCATGCGGGATGAACGACGTCGTGCCCGCGTTGTTGACCAGGATGTCGACGCGTCCCAGCGCCCGCACGGCGGCGTCCACCAGCGCCCGGCAGTCGCCGTCGTTGGCCACGTCGGCGCGAACCGCGAGGCTCGTGACGCCGAGCGCCTCGATCTCGGCCGCCGTCTTCTCCGCCTCCGCCTGGGATCGGCTGTAGTTCACCAGCACCGAGCAGCCGCGGCGCGCCAGCGCGAGACCGGTGGCGCGCCCGACTCCGGTTCCGCCGCCCGTGACGATCGCGGCCCTGCCTTCGACGTCCATGCCTACCTCCGCCGGCTCCGACCCGCGGAGCCTATCATACGGCCGGCGGCGGCCGTGGTAGTCTGCGGGCGAACCCGGTGCCCATCGGAGGAGGCCCCCCGACGTGCAGCTTCCGCTCGAAGGCGTTCGCGTGGTGGAGGTGGCGACGTTCGTCGCCGTACCTGCGGCGGGCGCGATGCTCGCGGACCTCGGCGCCGATGTGATCAAGGTCGAGGTGCCGCCGCGCGGCGAGATCTATCGTCGGACGCGGCCGCGCTACATGGGATATGCGGACTGCGACTTCTCCGAGCATCCGCCGTTCCAGATGGACAACCGCGGCAAGCGCTCGATCATGCTCGACCTCACGCGGCTGGAGGCGCGCGACGCGCTGCTGCGCGTGATCGATGGGGCCGAGGTGGTGATCACCAACCTGCTGCCGGCACGCCGCCAGAAGTACGGCCTCGATCACGGGTCGCTGCTCGCGCGTCACCCGCGGCTCATCGTCGGCGCGATCAGCGGCTACGGACTCGGCGGCGACGAAGCCGATCGCCCCGCCTTCGACTATTCGGCCTACTGGGCGCGATCCGGCTTGATGGACACGATGCGCGACGAAGGTCTGCCGCCGTCGCTCCAGCGGCCGGGCGTCGGTGACCACGCCGCCGCGATGAACCTGGTGTGCGGAATCCTTTCGGCGCTGCGTCTGCGGGACGCGGACGGACGGGGGCGCTACGTCGACGTGTCGCTGCTGCAGACCGCGTTGCACATCGCGGGCAATGATCTGGCCAACGCGCTGGTCACGCGCGAGCCCACGCCGCGCCACGACCGCGCGGCGCCTCCCAACCCGCTGTGGAACAGCTACCCGGTCGCGGGCGACCGCTGGATCATGCTCGTGATGATCGAATCGGATCGCTATTGGCCGCGCCTGTGCAAGGCGATCGATCGGCCGGAGCTCGAGACGGATCCGCGCTTCGCGGGCGGACTCGCGCGCGCCGCACACAGCGGCGCACTCGTGACCGAGCTGGAGACCGCGTTCGCGGAGCGGACGCTCGACGCGTGGAGGCCGCGGCTCGACGCGGCCGGTCTCATCTGGGCGCCCGTCAACCGCATGGAGGAGGTTCCGGACGACCCGCAGGTGCGGGCGATGGGCTACGTCTACGAACTCGACCACCCCACGGCCGGCCGCTTCGAGACGGTCGGCCCCCCGTTCCGGATCGATGGGCTGACGCTCGGCACGCGCCGGCCCGCGTCGGCGCTCGACGCGGACGCGCGCGCGGTGCTGCGCGACGCGGGACTCGACGAGCTCGAGATCGAGCGGGTTCTCGGGGATCGCCCGAAGCCCTGAGCGTCCGCGCCCAGGCGCCCGGTCCCGCGAGGGCGTCGGTCCTGCGCCCTCCCGGCTGCGCAGGTTTCGAGCAAGCCCTTCGATTGAGGCTCAGCTCCCGGGCCGAATTGGACGATTGTTCCGCTCGTGCTGGCCTCCCTTCGCCATCGGATCGCGCGCGGCGCGGCTCTGCCCTGCCTCGCGCTGATCGCAGCCGCCGGCCCGGCGCCGGCCGCGAGGTCGGAGGGCCTCGAGCGGGTGGCGGTCGCCCCGCCGCGCTTCGAGAATGGAATCGCCGGGCTCGGTGCCGGCTATGCCGACTGGGTCCGCAGCGCGCTCGCGGCGGTCGGCGTGGAGGTCGTCTCCCGCGAAGCGACGCGCGCCGCCGCGGGTTCGGTCGTCCCGGGTCGGGAGGACGTCGCTGGCCTGGGCGCCGACCTGGACGCCGGCTTCGTGCTGCTCACGGAGGCGACCGCGGTCGCCGGCCGCTTCGAGATCCAGGTCCGACTCTACGAGACCGCGACGAACCAGCTCGTCGGGTTCGCCCGCACCGAGGAGGCGGTGCAGGCGCTCGGCACTTCCGCGCGAGAGGTCACCGCCTCGATCGTCGAGCAGGCGGGCCTCCGCGCCGAGGCCGTCCGAGACGCTCCGGCACCCCGTCTCATCGATCTGGCCGCCGCGTCGCGCGCCCTTGCCGCCCTCGACCGCGGGGACCTGGGTCGCGCCTGGCGCGAGGTCGACGGGCGCCTGTCGCCGACCGCGGATCGGATCCGAGAGCGGATCGAGGCAGCGAGTGGCGGAGAGGGCGTGACCACGGCCGTGCGCGCGCGACTCTGGATCGCACAGGGGCAGCCGGATCGCGCCGCCCAGCTGGTGCGTCCCGAGCTGCGCAGCAGCCGGGACCCCGAGGTCTTCATCGCCGCCGCCGATGCCGCCGTGGCGCTTCGGGACCCGAGGCGGGCCGTGGAGCTCTACGAGCGCGCGATCGAGCTCGGAGGCGACCGCGCCGACGCCTACCTCGGGCTGGGCCGGGCCCTGTCCGTCGGCAAGCGGTACGAGCAGGCGCGCGCCGCGGTGGAGCGCGCCGCCGAGCTGGACCCCGCGGATCCCGAGCCGCTCGAAGCGCTGGTCGAGCTGTGGTCGGACGATCCGGCGCGGGCGGCCCGCTACCACCTTCTGGCCGGGCAGCGCGCCGCGGCCCGCTTCGAGAGCAAGCGCGCCGAACGGAGTTTCGAGCGGGCCGAGCAGCTCGCGCCGCGCGACACGGGGCGGGCGCCGGCCCGGATGGCGTCGTTTCAGCGCGACCTCGGAAATCCCCGCCCGGCGATCCGCGCCTACGAGCGCGCGATCGAGCGCGGCAACGCGGACGCGGACACCTGGCGCGGCCTGGCGGACGCGCGGCGCGCCG
>CP070734.1:1456244-1459357 GCA_020347605.1 Deltaproteobacteria bacterium
GCTACCGGCGCGCGGCGGCGCGCGGCGACGCGCTGCGCCACGCGCTCCGCGCGGCGAACGCGAAGCATCTGTTCGTCGGCAGCGAGTGTCTGCGCCCGCTCGAGGACGATTGGAAGGAGCTCGTGGAGCTCTATCGCGTCTACGTGGACGCGGAGCCCGGCGCCGCCGCCCCGCCCGGCGCCGAAGACCTCGCGAGCCGCCTCGAAGCCATGCCGACCGGCAATCCGGACCCGAGCGTCCGATCCGATCTCGTCGCGGGCGACGATCTGTTCCACATCTTCACGTCCGGCACGACGGGGCTTCCGAAGGCCGCTCGTCTCAGCCACATGCGCTTTCTGGGCGTGGGCGACGGCATGTCGGCGGTGGCGGGCTACGGCCCGGACGAGGTCATCTACTGCGTGCTGCCGCTGTATCACGGTGCGGCGGGCATGGTGGTGGTGTCCTGTGCGCTGGCGCAGGGCGCCGCGATCGCTCTGCAGCGTCGCTTCAGCGCCGGTCGTTTCTTCGACGACGCCCGGCGCTACGGAGTCACGGCTTGCCAATACGTCGGCGAGATCTGCCGCTATCTGCTGAACCAACCACCCCGCCCCGACGACCGCGATCACGCGCTTCGGGTGATGATGGGCGCGGGGCTGGGACCGGACATCTGGGAGACGTTCCAGACCCGGTTCGGGATCGAGCGCATCCTGGAGGGCTGGAGCTCCACCGAGGCGAACACCTCGCTCATCAACGTCGACAACCGCGTGGGATCCTGTGGCCGGATCCCGTTCAAGGAGCTCCACAACGGGCGCCTGATCCGCTACGACGTCGAGACCGATTCCCATCCGCGCGACGCGAACGGCTTCTTCGTGGAGTGCGACGTCGACGAGGTCGGCGAGTTCATCGGGCGCATCCCCGACCTGCCCGACTCGGGCGCCGGCCGCTTCGAGGGCTACACCTCGGAAGAGTCGACCCGACAGAAGATCCTGTGCGACGTCTTCGAGAAGGGCGACCGCTGGTACCGCTCCGGCGACCTGTTGCGGCGCGACGCCGACGACTACTTCTATTTCGTCGACCGCATCGGTGACACCTTCCGCTGGAAGAGCGAGAACGTCTCGACCCAGGAGGTCGCCGAGGCGCTGGTGGGATTCCCCGGCCTCCGGATCGCGAACGTCTACGGCGTGAAGGTCCCGTCCAGCGAGGGACGCGCGGGGATGGCGGCGCTCGTGGTCGGCGACACGGCCGCCTTCGACGGGCGCGCCTTCTACGCGTTCACCGAGGCGCGCCTGCCGCGCTACGCCGCCCCGGTCTTCGTGCGCCTCACGCCGGAGGCGGATCTCACCTCGACGTTCAAGCTCCGCAAGCTCGACCTCGTGCGCGACGGCTACGACCCGGCGCGCGTCCGCGATCCGCTCTACGTGCGCGACGACGGACAGCAGGCGTACCGGCCGCTCACCCCGGAGAGCCTCGCAGCCGCCGGCTACCCCGCGTTCCGGGGCGACGGCGAATCCCCCTGACGCCGCGCGGGCGTGCCGCCCCGCACTAGCTGCGACGAAACAGACCGGAGCTCTCGTAGACGGCGTCGATCACCCGCATGTTGGCGATGGCGTCGACGGCATCGGTCGGCATCGGCGACTCGCCGCGCACGGTGCGGACGAAGGCGCGCAGCTGGTGCGTGTAGGTGGCGTCGCCCCGGATCCGCTCGCTGCGCCGGCCGGCCGCGGTTCGGACGCGCAGGCGGTGGTAGAGCTGCGGCATGTAGGGGTTCAACACGGAGAGCTCGCCCCGATCGCCGCGCACGCGCGCGGTCGCGCGCACCAGCATCGCCGAGAGCAGTGAGCACGTGATCCGCCCCGTCCGGCCGTCGGCGAAGCGGAGCCGCGCATCCATCGCGCGGTCGACGCCCGGCGAGGCGAGCCGCGCGCGCGCCGAGACCACCTCGGGCTCCGCGCCGGCCAGGAAGCGCACCAGGTTGATCGCGTAGCAGCCGGTGTCCATGGTGGCGCCGCCGGCGAGGTCGAGGCGGTAGCGGATGTCCCCGGGCAGCGGCAGCGGAATGCACAGGTGGGCCTCGACGTGCTCGATCCGGCCCAGCTCGCCGCCCGCGACGATCTCCTTCATCCGCGCGGCCAGCGGGTGGTAGCGGTAGTGGAACGCCTCGACGAGGATCCGCCCGGTGTCCTCTGCGGCCTGGGCCATGCGCTCCGCCTGCTCCGCGTTCGAGGCGAGCGGCTTCTCGCAGAGCACGTGCTTGCCGGCGTGCAGCGCGCGGAGGGTCCAGTCGCAGTGCAGACCGTTCGGGAGCGGATTGTAGACCGCGTCGATCGCGGGATCCTCGAGCAGCGCGTCGTAGCTCTCGTGGACCTTCGCGATCCCGTGCTTCGTCGCGAACGCACGCGCGCGCGCCGGATCCCGCGCGGCGATGGCGGCGACCTCGGCTTCCGGAAGCGCGCGCGCCGGTCGCACCAGCGCGGGCGGCGCGATGCGGGCGGCACCGAGGATTCCGATTCGAAGCGGCGATCCGCCACGCATGCGCGACTCCCTCCGGCCGGGCCGGGGCGCCGGCCCCCCTCGAGAACCTATCATGCGGCGGGAGGCCGGCGCGCCATGCCGCGGAGGTCCGAAGATCGGGGGCAGCGAGCGGCGGGCCGGCGTGCGCGGGCGCGACGGCTGCGCCTCGCGCTGGCCGCGTTCCTGCTCGTGGCCTGCTCGCCCGGCCCGGAGCGGCCCGGACCGAATCTGGTCCTGATCATCGGGGACGACCACGGCTACCGCGACTTCGGGTTCATGGGCTCGGAGATCGTGCAGACGCCCACCCTCGACCGCTTGGCGCGCGAGGGGACCGTGTTCCGGAACGCGCAGGTGACGGCCAGCGTGTGCGCGCCGTCGCTGCGCACGCTGCTCACCGGTCTGTATCCCTACCAGTGGAATCTCCGCATGGAGCAGCTCGCCACGCGCGGGTATCCGCGGCCGGCCGGCGCGCGGATCGAGGCCTTCGAAACCCTCCCCGCCCGGCTCGCGGACGTCGGCTACGTGAGCTTCCAGGCGGGCAAGTTCCACGAGCCGAGCCACGCGGTGGCGGGATTCACGCACGGCATGGAGCGTCCCAGGCGCGGCGATTCGCCGATCGGCCG
>CP070734.1:1459457-1462566 GCA_020347605.1 Deltaproteobacteria bacterium
GCGCGCGCCGGCACGCCAGCGCGCCGCAAAGCTGTGGAACGCGCGACAGCTGAACGCGAAGGGCTCCGGCAGGAATCCGAGCTTGCTCGCGCCCAGCTCGTAGAAGGAGAGCGGCTCGAACACGCGCAGCGGTGCGTCGGCGGGAAACATCTGGGCGCGATCGCCGCTGAACCACTTCCCCCAGAACTGGTGATTGGTGAGCTCTACGACCTCGTGCGCGAACGGCATCGGGTCGGGGTAGGGCGGCCCGACCAAAACGTCGATGCGGTGCCCGAGCCCCGCGAGTTCGCGCGCCAGGAACCAGAGGTAGATGCCCTGGCCCCCGCACTGCATGTTCCCGCGGTACGAGACGAAGCACAGGCGCAGCGGACGCTCACCCATCGGAGCTCCGGTCCCCCGGGTCGGGGCTCTTCTCCGCGTACAGGATCACGCTCTTCGGGAACACGAAGTTGAGGAGCCATTCGAGGCGCGCCATCGCGCGGGAGCCCGCTGCGCGGATCAGCAGGTGGCGGTACAGGCGCACCAGGCGGCTCTCGTCCGCGCGCGGCAGGCCCATGAGCGAGCGCAGCACCCAGTACGGCGTGTGCAGCGCGTGGGCGAAGCCGACCCCCACGGTGCGAAGTCCGGCGCCGGCCAGGCCGCGCGCGAGCTCCCGGGGCTGGAAGATCCGGATGTGTCCGCCGGGCGACTCGAAGTAGTCGTCGCCGAGCCGGAGGTAGAGGTGCTCGCTCGACGCGGTGGGAATCGTGACGGCCACCATGCCGCCGGGCGCCGTCACGCGCGCCAGCTCCGCCGCGGCGGCGCGGTAGTCGTGAACGTGCTCCATGACCTCCGAGCAGATGACCTTCTGGAAGGTCCCGTCGCGGAAGGGCAGGTGGAAGGTGTCGCCCCGGATCATCGCGGCCAGCCGCCCCACCCGGTCGCCGTGCGCGCGCAGCGCGCCGGCGGCGGCGCGCAGCGCGTCCGCGTCGAGGTCCAGGCCCACCACGCGCGCGCCGCCTTCGAGCGCGCCGAAGCAATGCCGGCCCTCGCCGCAGCCCGCGTCGAGCAGGCGCTCGCCCGGGCGCAGCCTAAGCCGCTCGAGATCGACGGTGAGCAGCACGCCGGGTCTCCTCGAAGATCTCGGCGAGTTGCGCGGCCGCATCGCTCCAGCGGAACGACTTCTGGATGCGCGCTCGCGCGGCGCGCCCCATGCGCTCGGCGCGGCCCGGCTCGGCGAGGACGGCGCGGACCGC
Source organism: Deltaproteobacteria bacterium (assembly GCA_020347605.1). Classification (GTDB taxonomy): domain Bacteria; phylum Myxococcota_A; class UBA9160; order UBA9160. The sequence continues at coordinate 1,460,693 of CP070734.1, forward strand.
ATCGGCGACGGCGGACGGGTCGCGGGGCGGCACCAGGTAGCCGGCCTCGCCGTCGGTGCCGACGACCTCGGACAGCGCGCCGGCCGCATTCGCGATGACGGGCAGTCCGCACGCCATGGCCTCGCTGGCCGGGAATCCGAAGCCCTCGAAGAACGAGGGCACGATCGCCACGCGCGCGGTCGAGTACTGCTCCACGAGCTCCGGGACGGTGAGCATCCTGCGGTTCTCGATGAGGATCCGGTCGGCGAGACCGAGCCGGCGGATCTGTCGCGCGGCCAGACCGCTCGGGGTGATGCGGCCGTCGACGATCTTCAACGTGATGTGCTTCGGCAAGAGGGCGAGCGCCTCGAGCAGCGTGCCGATTCCCTTCTTGCGATCGTCGGTGCGGCCCACGAAGAGCAGGTCTGCGTCCTTCCGGACCCCCGCGACGGGCCGGAACAGATCGGCGTCGGTGCCGTTGTAGACGACGGGGACGTTCTTCTCCGGAATTCCGAAGTAGCGCTCGATCTCGTGGCGGGAGGCCTCGCTGACGGTGACGATCCGATCGAGCCGCGGCGCCACACGCTGCTGCATGAAGAGCGGGAAGTAGAGGGTGCGCTTGAGCCGCATCCGGAAGGTCGGATCGATCGCGAAATCCGCCTCCCGGTCGATGTGCAGCGGATGGTGGATGACCGAGATCACCGGGACGCCGGTGGCGCGAATGCCGAGCAGGCCCCACGACAGACTCTGGTTGTCGAAGACCACGTCGAACCGATAGCGCTGCTGGTACTGCTTCCAGCGGCGGAGCAGCCGGATCCCGAACGTCTGCATCTCCGGGAAGACGCCCAGCCTCGACACCCCGAGCTCCCAGAGCGAGAGCGGCTTCAGGAGCGAGAAGGGCCGCTCGCGGTCGAAGAAGTCGGGGTGCTTCTGCCCGAACACGTTGTCGTTGGGGATCTCGTGAAGCGGAATGCCCGGCTCGAGCTCCGGCAGCGGTGGCCCGGCGAACACGTGGACCTCGTGTCCCTGGTCGCGCCATTCGCGGGCGAGATAGGAGGCGTAGACCCCCTGTCCGCCGCAGTACATGTTCCCCCGATACGTGAGCAGTGCGATTCGCATCGGCTCAGTTGGAATCGGCGTCCGGGGAGGCCGCCGGCGCCGGGTCCCCGGGCTCCTCCGCCGAGTCCTCGGGCTCGACGCGGATGGTGGCGATGGTCCAACCGACCCAGAACGTCAGGCCCAGGACGAACGCCACGGCCAGGGCCACCGGTACCGCGAGCGCCCAGTAGCTCTCCTGCAGCAGGCCGGCCACGAAGGCGAGCGCGAGCACGATCACGGCGGCGCAGATCAGGCCGCCCTGCACGCGCGTCGAGTCGGTCATGGGCTTCCCCCTCCGGGAGCGAGAACGGTCCGCCGTGGCGCTGGACAGCGCGCTCCTTCCCTGGACGAGTCCAGGTGGGCTCCGTATCACCGCCTCGCGTCGTCCCGCCGGGCGGGCGCTGGCAGAGCGCGGCGAGGAACGGATCCCTGTTCACCACCTATCCGGGAGAGAGCGTTCTCCGCGCCCCTCGCGGTCACGGCAGACCGGGGCGCAGTATCCGGCGGTCGGCTCCGTCTGTCAACGAAACCGAGGCGAATCGTTAAACGCTGTTTGCAAATCTCCTCGCGAGCCCGACGCGACGCGTCTGCATCCGGACTATGCTGCGCCCGATGCGGGTGATCGGACTGATGTCGGGGACCTCTGCCGACGCGGTGGACGCCGCACTCGTCGAGTGGCCCGATTCCCCCGCGCCGCGTCCGTTCACGCTGCTCGCCTATCGCGAGGATCCGCTCGGGGCCGAGCTGCAGGATCGCATCCACCGGCTCGCGGCCGGCCGCGTTCCGGGCGGCGACGC
>CP070734.1:1462666-1465768 GCA_020347605.1 Deltaproteobacteria bacterium
ATTCGTCAGGATCGCGCGGCGCCGGACGCGCAGCCGCCAGGCGAGACGGCCGACCGCGCGCGCGCCGGCCCACGCGACGGACGGAGGCAGGGCGCGCACGAGGTGGACGACGGCGAGCCCCACGAGGTACTCGAGGCGGTAGCGGAGCAGGACGCGCCGGTTGAGCCGCTGGAGCCACCTCATGACGCGATCGGCACCCCCGCGGCCGACACCGGCCGCCCCTGCCGCTCCATGCGCCGCGGCTTGAAGCGGCGGTGGAACCACCACCACTGCTCCGGCCGCGCGCGCACGTAGCCCTCCAGCACCGCGTTCAGGCGCGCGGTCACCGCGACGGCATCGCCCTCGACGGACACGGGCTCGGCCCAGCAGCGATAGCGGATCCCGTCGCCCGTGCGGCTGGAGTACCCGGCGTAGAGCGGCACCCCGAGCTTGAGCGCGAGGGCGGCGGGCGCGGTGAACGTGCTGACCGGGCGGCCGAAGAACGGCGCCGGGACCCCGAACCGGCCGGCCGCCTGGTCGTTGAGGAAGGCGACGCACTTCCCGGCCCGGAGCGCTTTCATGGCGAGCGGCAACGCGTTGTCCTTCTCGATCGTCTCCATCCCGAGGCGCGCCCGGAACCGGTCGAGCCGATTCGCGAACCACGCGGCGTTGGGCCGCCGCGCGACCGCCGCCATGGGGATCCCGACGTGGCGGAACGACGCGCCGTAGATCTCCCAGTTGCCGAAGTGGCCGGTGACCACGACGGCGCCGTGCGGCCGCGTCCGCGCGAAGTGCTCCCACCCGGGGCCGGCGAGCTCGAGGTGCCGCTCCGGGTTCCGGGCGTCGAAGAGCCGGTCGAACCAGAGGATGTCCACCGCCGCCTGCGCGAAGTGGCGGTAGATCGAGCGCACGAGGAGGGGGTCGGCCCGGCCGAAGGCCAGCCGCAGGTTCGCCCGCACCACGGCCGTGGCGCCGGGGAGCGCGTGCGGCGCGACGGCGGCGCCGGCCCGCGCCGCGCGGAGGGCGGCGGCATAGGTGCCCGGGATCCTCAACGCGCGCAGCATATCAACTGGGGTCGGTCGGGAGTCAGGAGTCAGGACTCGAGGAGCGCGCGGAGCCCGGGCGGGATCGGCACGGCCGCGCCCTCCGGCCCCACGCAGACCATCGTGACCGTGCCCTCGGCGGCGAGGCGCCCGTCGGGGTACCGGATCGCCTGGGCGAAGACGAACGAGGTCCGGCCGAAGCGGGTGATCCGGCTCTCGACGCGCAGCCGGTCGCCGAGCTCGACCTGCGCCTTGTAGCTCAGCTCCTGGTGCACCACGACGACGTGGACCCCGAAGCGCTCCGGGACCGAGGTGTAGGTCTCGCCGCGGTCGCGCAGGTAGGCCAGCCGCCCGTGCTCGAACCAGTTCACGTACACGGCGTTGTTGAGGTGGCCGTAGGGATCCAGCTCGTAGGAGCGGGCCTCGACCTCGACCACGCTGGGGCCGGTCATGGGGAGAGCTTCGGGGCTTCGATCCGGGTTTTCCAGTTTCCGGGACGCGCGCGGGCCGACTGGGTATCCTTTTCTGGCTTGAAGGACGAGCGGATCCTCGAGGGCTGGACCGTGCGGGACAGTCTCGATCTCTACGACGTGACGCTCTGGTCGGGGGGCTACTTCTCCATCAACGACCGGGGCCACCTCGCCGTCTGCCCGCACCGCAACGGCAGCCCCAGCATCGACCTCAAGGAGCTCGTCGAGGACCTGCGCGAGCGCGGCCACTCGCTGCCGCTCCTTCTCCGGTTCGGGGACATCCTCCGCGAACGGGTCCGCGAGATCGCGGACTGCTTCCAGCAGGCGATCGGCGAGTACGGCTTCGAGGGGAGCTACCAGGGCGTCTTCCCGATCAAGGTCAACCAGCAGCACCAGGTGGTCGATGAGCTCTTGCGCTACGGGAACGAGTTCCACCTCGGGCTCGAGGTGGGCAGCAAGCCCGAGATGCTCGTAGCGCTGGCGCTGCTCGACGATCCGGAAGCCATGCTGGTCTGCAACGGCTACAAGGACGAGGCCTACGTCGAGATGGCGCTGCTCGCGCAGAAGCTCGGGCGGCGTTCGGTGCTGGTGATCGACCGGTATCGCGACCTCGAGCTGGTCCTCGCGGTGTCACAGCGCACCGGGATCCGGCCGCGGCTCGGCGTGCGCGCGAAGCTCCAGGCCAAGGGCGCCGGCCGCTGGGCCGAGTCGGGCGGGAACCGCAGCAAGTTCGGCCTCACGTCGCGCGAGATCGTGCGGGTCGCGCAGCGGCTGGAGGAGGCGGAGATGCTCGACTGCCTCGAGCTGCTCCACTTCCACATGGGAAGCCAGGTCCCGTCGATCCGGATCTTCAAGGCCGCGGTGCGCGAAGGGGCCCGCTTCTTCGTCGAGCTGCACCGGATGGGCGCGCCGATGAAGTACTTCGACGTCGGCGGCGGACTGGCGGTCGACTACGACGGCTCCAAGACCAACTTCCACTCCTCGAAGAACTACTCCATGCAGGAGTACGCCAACGACGTGATCGCCTTCGTCCAGGAGGCCTGCGACGAGAGCCAGGTGCCGCACCCGGACATCGTCACCGAGGCGGGGCGCGCCATGGCGGCCCACCACTCGGTGCTGGTCTTCGACGTGCTGGGCGTGGACGAGATGGTCTCGGGCCAGCAGCCCGAGGCCGTCACCGAGGACGATCCGAAGGTGCTCCGGGACCTGCGAGACGTGTGGACGACGACCTCGCAGAAGAACGTCCACGAGTCGTACCACGACGTGCTGCAGCTCAAGGAAGAGGCCTCGACGCTGTTCTCGCTCGGCTATCTCGACCTGCGCGGCCGCGCCCGCGCGGAGCGCCTCTTCTGGAGCTGCTGCGAGAAGATCCTGCGCATCATGCGCGAGCTCGACTACACCCCCGAAGACCTCGAGGATCTGGAGAAGGGCCTGGCGGACACCTACTACGGAAACCTCTCGGTCTTCCAGAGCGCGCCCGACCACTGGGCGGTGAAGCAGCTCTTCCCCGTGATGCCCATCCACCGCCTGGACGAGAAGCCGACTCGGCGCGGCGTGATCGCCGACCTCACCTGCGACAGCGACGGAAAGATCGACAAGTTCATCGACCA
>CP070734.1:1465868-1468966 GCA_020347605.1 Deltaproteobacteria bacterium
CGTGGGTCTCGAGCGAGCGCCGCACCGCGGCCAGGATCTCGATCGAATCGAGCAGGATCACGGGTCACGCCTCCAGCAGCTGCTCCAGTTGCGCCTCCAGGTGCACCAGCATCGGCTGGCCGGAGGTCGCGATCGCCGCGACGGAGAGGAGCCGCAGATCGTCCCCACCGTGCACCAGGTCATAGGCTCCCGCCCGGCCGATGATCGAGCCCTTCACCATCTCGAGCAGGCGGTAGTAGCTGATGCGCTTCGCGTCGATCTCGATGCCGGTGCGCTCGGAATAACGGCGGGCCAGCTCGCCGTCGATGGAGCAGACACCCGCCCCGATGGTCTGCGTGAAGGCGACGTCCGCCAATGGATCGCCCACCGTCGCCAGCTCCCAGTCGAGGATGCCGGCGAGCGTGCCCTCGCGCCACTTGAGGTTGGGCAGCCGGAAATCCCCGTGGAGCAGGCCGATGCGCTGGGCTGGCGGCGCGAGCCGGTCGAGCACGTCGAGGGCGTGGCGGAAGATGGGCGCGGGCAGGAGGTCCGTCGCCTGCATGCGCCGCCGGCAGACGGCCACCTGTGCGCGCGCCGCCTCGGCCCCGTCGGCGTAGTGGGGAAACACGTTCTGCGGGGTCTCGTGGATTCGGGCGAGCAGCTCGACGAACTGTGTCTGGATGTTCGCGAGCAGGTCGGCATCCGCCGCCAGACGGGGGTCCCGCAACTGGTAGATCTCCCCCTCGACGAACGACATCAGGATGAAGCGGCCGCCGACCACCGTCGCGTCCTCCTCCAGGTGGAGGACGGCGGGTACGGGGAGCCCCGCGGCACCCACCGCGGAGAGCAGGCGATACTCGCGGGCGATGTCGTACGGCGGGATGACGCCGTGCGCGGGCTCCACGCGCATGACCCAGGTGGTCGGCCCGTCGGCGGTCTCGGCCGACACGCGATAGCTCTGCGAGGAGAGGCCGCTCGTGAAGCGCTCGACGGAGACGACGCGTTCGAGCTTCAGCTGGGGCGCACCGCGCTGGAGGGCCTTCTCGAGCGGGGCGGCCATGGCGCCCGTGAATGCGCGCATCTACGCGCCCTCGGCGGAGAGGACTTCGACGGGATCCATCGCCTCGGGATCCGCGTCGGCCTTCGGCGCCGCCGTGGTCTTCGATCCGAGCCTTCGGCGCACGGGACCCTTCTTGCGCTTGCGGTCCGTGGGCGGCGGCACCTGGATCACCACGTCTTCGTCCTCCTGCGCTCGGCCGAGAAGCCTGCGCAGGATCTCGGTCACGATCCGGACCCCGAGCTGCATGCCGCCGACGAGTATGTCGCGGTACAGCCTCCAGCGGTTGGGCGAGTCGTGTATGAAGTCCGCGACCGCCGGCTCCTTCAGCAGCGCGAAGAAGTCGACGAGATCGTCTTCCGCGAGCTTCATGACGTACTCCCAGGACACGGGCTCTTCCATGTTTCCGCGCAGGCAGAGAGTTCCCTCGCTCTTCAGGGTCTCGCCCTTCTGCAGGGTGAGTTCGATGGTCCTCCTTCCGAGGCCTTTCGACCAGAACTCCATCAGCCCACCAGCCCCTTCTTGCGCGCCTCGACCACGTAGCCGGGTTCGTTCCACCAGCGCTCCAGACCGAGGTCGTCGGCGACGACGCCGGCGACGTTGTACCCCCCGCCGAGAAGAACCATGCCGCCGGGCCACACGCTCGCCCCCGCGACGTAGAGTCCGTCGATGGGCGTCCGATAGGACGAGCAGTCGGCATTGGGGCGGTTCGAGAGCATCTGCGTGGGAACGTAGGCCCCGTGCTTGATCGAGCCGCGTTTCATGTTGGGCAGCTTGACCTCGATGTGCTTCGGGTGGTTGACGTACTGGCGCACGATGGTGGCGTCCGCGAGATTCGGTGCGTACTCGCTCCAGGCCTCGAGCACCTTCTTCGCATAGTCCTCCTGGAGATCGTCCCAGTCGCCTTCGGCGTTCTCGAACGGCGCCAGGGTCTCCCAGCAGGCCACGGCGGCGTTCGGCTCGAGGTCGACCGGGGCCTGCATCGGGTCGTAGTCCGTGAGCGTCATTCCCGCGCCGCTGAAGCCCATGCGCCCGTTCTTGGCGGCATGGATGTGATCGAGCAGCGCGTCGACGGTCTCCACGCCCATGATCTTGATCAGCGCCCGGTCGACGTCCGGGTCGAAGGCGGCTGCCGTGTAGCGCGGCCGCTCGCGGAGCGCGTAGCTGACGTTGAAGAGGCTGGTGGCCTCCCACTCCCAGTTCTTCGCCTGGTCCACCAGGGTCGGCGATGCCGCGTTGCAGGCCTCCTCGCCGACCAGGTCCAGGAAGGTCATCTGGGGGTCGGTGGTCGTGATGATCTTCTTGGCCCGGATCTCCTCGCCGCTGGCGAGACGGACACCCACCGCCCGGGTTCCATCGGTGAGGATCTTCGTGACCTCGGCGGCGCGCTCGAGCCGCGCCCCGTTCCGGTTGGCGAAGCGCGCCAGCGACGCGGCGAGCTGATGCGAGCCGCTGATGATCACGGCGGAGTGCAGGATGCGGTTCACGAGGAGCGGCAGGAGGAAGCCCAGGCCGCCCTCGGGATCCATCCCGTACATGGTGCCGAGGTAGAGCAGTGCCGTGTTGAGGAGCTCGTTCTCGAAGCCCGCGGCGTCCAGGGTCTCGAGATACGTCTCTTCGGCCATCTCGTTGATGACTTCTCCGACCTCGCTCTGCTGGTAGCTCACCACCATGTCGAGCATGGGCAGCGGGAGCGAATAGGTGGCCGGAATCAGGGCCTCGTTCACGATGGTGTACCAGTCGGCCATCGCCTCCCGGTAGCGCTCCGCGTCGTCGGGAGAGAAGCGGGCGATGCTCCGGGCGGTCTTCTCGATGTCCGCGTAGAAGGTCATGGCCTTCCCGTCCCGGGTGAGAATGGACGCGGCCACCTCGGGCTGTACGTAGCGGCAACCCCAGCTCTCGAGCTCCAGGTCCGTGTAGGGGGGCATCACGTCCATCATGAGCAGGAGCTTGGCGTGGGTGTTGAAGCGGAAGCCCGAAAACTCTTCGGTCACGAGGCCGCCGCCGCCCTCGTGGTGTCGCTCCAGCAGCAGCACCTTCGCACCCGCGCGCGCGAGGTAGG
>CP070734.1:1469066-1472158 GCA_020347605.1 Deltaproteobacteria bacterium
AAGCGTGCGCTGCAGCTGCAGATGATCGGCGACCAGTCCGCGCGCGATCCCGCGCGCCAGCTCCACGCCCGCGCGGGTCGGCGCCAGCGTCAGCGGTGCGTAGTAGGGGTTGCCCGGGAAGCGCGCCGCCCACTCGGCGACGCTGCCGTGCGTGACGACGACACCGAAGCGCGCGCGGCCCAGTCCATCCTCGCCCGCGACGAGGCGTTGCCGGTAGCGATCCATCTCGCCGGCCAGGCGCGCCATCCGAAGCAGCGAGCGACGGTCGAAGGTGGCGGGCGCCCCCAACGCATCGAGCTGCTCGCCCAGCTCGGACAGCGCCGCACGCCCGCGGGTGACGCGGGCCAGCGCGTCGGCGAGGGTGTCGGGCGTCGCCGTGGACAGGCTCTCGCTGAGCCGCTCCGAGAGCTTCTGCTTGAGCGTCTCGCGCTCCTTCTCGAGCCGGCCGAGCAGATGCGTGACCTGCTGCTGCGCGTGCTGCTCGACGAAGGCCGCCACCAGCCGGCCCGCGAGGCGCTCGCCCGAACCGGGCTCACCGCCCGGACCGCCGCCGACCTGGGCCTGTGCGCAGTGTCGCGACAGCAGGGCTGCCGGCAGCGGCCCCACGTCGGGGTGCTTGGCTGCGCGCGCGAGCGTGTCCCCCGGGCTGTCGGGCAGCGCCTCCCAGGCGCGCCAGCGCTCCGCGAACTCGATGTACCGATCGTGTGTACGCTCGAGCGGCCGCAGCGCCTGTTCGGGACAGGTCTCGACACACAGATTGCAGCCCTGGCACGCGCGGGGATCCACGGCCAGCACCAGAAGCTCGCCCTTGCCCTTGCCCTGATCCTCGGCGTCGTGGAAGAACGGCCGCGTGACCGCCGGTTGGAGCTGGGACGCCACCTGGATGGTGGTGCCCATGATTGCCTCGTACTCCGGCCGATCCGCCTCGGAGATGTCCATCCGGCTGGAGACCCAGCGCCAGGCATCCCGGCAGGTCTCCGACGAAAGCGCCTCCGCGCCGTTCTTCACGATCTCCGTGGCCATGCGCCCGGCCAGGTGTTTGTGCGCGCGGCGCAGGGCGTCGGCGACGCGACCCTCGCTGCGCGCCACCCGACTCGCTGCGGTGAGCAGCGGTTCGCTTCCGAGCACGGTCACGCCGATCGCCGCGTCCGGACACGCCGACCAACAGCGACCGCAGCCGGTGCAGAGCGCCGGGTCGAACGCCGGCAGTACGGCGGCCGCCGGCTCGGGGTCGAGTGCCGACGCCCCGGCCGGAACGGCGCCACTGGCCGTGATCGGATCGTCGATGCCGTTCGACGCGCCGCCCTGGCGCGGCTGCACGACCTCGCCCCAGAAGCGCGGCAGACTGTCGTGTGCGGCGCGGACCTTCTCGATGCGGCGCACGAGCTCCGGTAGCTCGCGTTCGGTCGGCTCGCGCGCCTCGAGCTCGCGCCAGCGCACCTCGCGAAGGCTCCCGTCCCGGAGCGAAGCCGCCTCGTCACCCCGCAGCAGGGCCGCGACCGCCGCGATCCCCGCCTCGAACGCCGGCGCGACCGTGAACACGCGGAGCTCGCGCTCGCGCACCTCCCGGCACCAGGCCGCGGGCAGCCGGTGCCAGATGCGCTCCGGCGAATCCGCCGTCGCCAGCACCACTGCGGCCCCGGGCCGCACGCTCGTCAGGGGATGGCCCAGATCGCGCGGGCTGTCCGTCGCCACCAGGAGCAGCCCGACCGGATCGCGCGGGCCGGGGTCCAGGAACTCGGCCGGCGCGGCTCGAATCTGCGCCTGCCAGGCGCCGGGCTCGGGACGCGTCGCGGTGCCGTGCACGAAGCGGCCGCACGCATCCGCGGCCGCTTGCGCGAAGAGCGTGAGCGCGTCGGGCGGAAGCTCGCCCTCCCGACCGATGAGCGCGAGCGAGCGGCCGCCCTTCGGCTCGATCCCGAGCGACTCCGACTCGGGAAGATCCGGCGACCCCAATCCGCTGTACCCGTTCGCGGCGCGCTGGAGCAGCGCATCGCGACGCGGAAATCCGGTGGACTCCGGAAGCGCCGCGCGCTCGAGCTGGACGCGGCGCGGACGCTCGCGCCGCCGCAGCAGCTCACAGAGCGCCAGCAGGCGCGCGGGATCCGGCCAGGTTCCGGCGCTGGTCGCCGAGATCCATCCATCGCTCGCGCCCACCGCCGCCCGAACCTCTCGGAACAGCGGAGGCTCGCCGGCCAGCGCATCGTCCGCGGGCTCGACCACGGCCACGGGCCGCCGATCGCCCAGCGCCGCGGCCAGCTCCGCGACGGGCAACGGCCGCAGCCAGGTGACTCCGACGACGCCGACCTTCCAGTGGCGGACGCGCCGGGCGTACGCGGCCACCGCGCGCGCGACCTCGGCGGCCGCGCCCTGCGCCACGATCACCACCTCGGCGTCGTCGAGGCGGTAGCGGTGCAGGAAGGAGAGCGGTCGCCCGGTGAGCTCGGCCAGCTCGTCCATTCCCTGACGCGCCAGCTCGGCCACGTGATCCCAGAAGAAGAATCGGCGGCCGAGCCGCGCGCCGGCCTCGGCCAACTCGGTGCGCATGCCGCCCGTCGCCACCGGCCGCTCCGCATCGAACCAGCGCAGCAGGCGCGGCCGATCGGTACCGAACACGATCCGCTGGGCCTCGGTCGGGCTCGGCGTCGCCGCATCCGGCCGGCGCAGGTAGGCCCGCACCATCTCCTCGCCGGGCAGGCGCAGCCGCTCGACCGCGTAGCCGTCGCTGGCGACGATCCCGGGTACGAGCGCTCGCTCCGCGAGCCAACGCGCCAGCAGGCTCAGATCGATCGCCTCCTGTCCGGACGACGGCAGCACCTGGAACAGCCCTGCGCCGGCCACCGCGTGGTAGCCGGCGTGGCCACCGTCGCCGTTCGCGACGTGGACCACGAGCGGCGCCAGACGATCGGCCGCGAAGTGCAGCGCTTCGTGGGCCGAGTGGAGCTCGTCGCCGCGCAGGAATGCGGTCGCGCGCAGTCCGGCCAGCGCCATGCCCGTCGCCACCGCCACGCTTCCCGCCGCACCCGCTCCGACTTCTTCCTGCACGGGGCGGCCGAAGGCGTTTCGAGGCGCCGCAGCGGACGGCTCCATGC
>CP070734.1:1472258-1475342 GCA_020347605.1 Deltaproteobacteria bacterium
GGCGACGGACTGGGGGGATGAACACCGTCGCCGAGGGGACGCGTCTACCGGCGCCGCGATACCGACATCGCCCCCAGACCCGCGAGCGCCGATAGCAGGAGCACCGCGGTCGACGGCTCGGGCACCGTCCGCGGGGCCGAACCCGGGGTCGGAGCCTCGAGCACCCGGAAGTCGGCGAAGTTGTCGTCGCTGTCCAGATCCGCGAAGACGCGGGCGAGGCTCGAGCCAGACGGCGCATCCGGAGCGGGAAATCCCTCCCCGGCGAAGATGTCCTCCGGGCCGAAGTCGCCATAGCCCACCGCGTCGAGCACCCGGCCGGCATCGCGCAGCACGAGCGAATCGGGGCCGTTCTGGAAGTCGAAGTTCGCGATCAGATCGGCGTGGGGAACGAGCGTGGTGCCATCGCCGAGGTCGTCGGCCACCACCAGGACCCCATCGCACGGAATGAAGCCGGACAGCACCACGATCGGCCCCAGCGCGCCGTTCGAGCCGTTGACACCCTCGAGGACCAGTCCGTCGAGCGCGGTTCCCGACTCTCCGTAGAGCTCGACGAACGACTGCCCGTTGTCCGACCCCACCGCGTCGTAGAAGACCTCCGAGATCACCGGCAGTGCGTGCGCGAGACCGGGCGGGAGCGCGGAGCCGGACAGCATGGCGAGGAACCAGAGCCGCGCAGCGATCGACGTGGCCGCACGGGGCGTTCGGATGGCGTTCATCGGAATCTCCTAGTCGCCGGGGTGAGCTGCAGCGGGACCCGATGCGGGCAGGAGCGGAGGGGCCTGACGACCGAACCAGCCGCCGGTCCAGGCGTCGAGGCCCGCCGCCAGCTCGTCCGCGCGTCGGCGTAGCTCGAACGCGTCGCGCGCGCGGCCGGGATCGAGCGATGCGAGTTCCTCGATCACGCGGCGGCGCTCGAAGTAGAGCTGGTTGATCTCGTCGAGGACGTCGTCGCGAAGCTCCAGCACCTCGCGCGCCTCGCGAGACACGTCGATTGCCTCGGGGTGGTAGAGCGCGTCGCCCAGATCCCAGGTCAGCGCGAGCGAGACCTCGTAGTCGCGATCCCGGTCCTGCTCCCAGTCGAACAGGTGCCGCGTTTCTCCGGAGACGAAGGACTCGTCGCCCTCGCGGCGAGAGCCGTGATGCGAGTCCCTCGCGAACCGCAGGGTCGCGACCGGCAGGAGGCCGCGCCGGTCCACGCCGCTTCGGAGCCGGCGCATGCGTTCCGGCCCGAGATCCAGGTAGTCGAGCGCCACGCGGTGCACGCGCTCGATGGCCGGGGCCTCCGGACGCGGCGGCTCGGGCGCCCCGAACGCGGGCGCCGCCCGGTCTCGCGCCGCGCGGATCCGCCCTTCCAGGAGTCCCGACGACGTGGCGGCATAGAGCACGGAGCCCGCGCTCAAGATCGACGCCGAACGCGCGCGTCCGGCCGGAGGCTCGGCCCGGCGCCAGGGACCCTCGAGCTGCGCGGCCTCGAGCAGACCGGCGTCGGTGGCGAGCCAGAAGCGCCCGGCTGCGAATGCGAGCCGCGCGATCGCGGCCCCGGGCGGGAGTGTCGGGTGCAGTCTGCGAAAGGCCCGCTCGGGCGCGTCGCGCACCGCGATCCCGTCGCGCAGGACCACAGCCAGCCCCACGCCGGGCAGATCCGGCACGACGTCGACCGCCTCCCGACCCGAGCCCTCGAATCCGGCCGGTCGCGGGGCGGCGGAGAGCGCCCGCGGCGCGACTCCCGGCTCTGCGGCGAGGCCGATCGGAAGCGCTGCGCGCCATACGGCGCCCTGCACGACCAGCCACAGCTCCACCTCGCCCGCGCCCCGACGGAGCGCGACCGCTTCGACGCTGCCGGACGGGAGCGCGCCGCGGACGCGCTGCCAGGTGCGCGCGTCCCGGGACAGGTAGGCCCCGCCGTCCGTCGCAACCGCGAGCAGCTCGCCGCTGCGCGCGATCCGGTGAATCGAGCGCGAGGTGTCCGCCGGACCGGGGGATCGGTCCTCGAGGCGCCCGTCGGGACCGAGCCGGAACAGGCCGTTCTCGGTGGCGACGAGCAGCGCGCCCGATTCGAGGAAGGCGAGATCGCGCACCGCCGCGCGACGCGCGACGCGCCGGAGCGGCAGGCCCGGCTCGCCCAGGTAGACGCCCGCTGCGTCGCCCACGGCCAGCCGTTGGCGCTCGGGATCGAATGCGAGCGCGCTCGGAGCGGTGTCCGCCGCGAGCCGGAGCGAACGCCGCCAGCTCACCGGGTCCGCGACGCCGGCCGTGGCGGCGAACAGCACGCCGCACGCCAGCGCCCGCCTCGTGATGCGCAATGCGCGCCCGGTGTGTCGCATGCGCGCGTCGAGGAGCAACTGGCGTGCCAGCGCGCTCGAGGTTCGCGCAGCCCGCGGCGAGAGCGTTCGGCGCCGCTCGCTGCGTTCGGCGCGGCGAGACCCGCGCGCACGCCCGGCTCATGACGCTCTGCTTCGCTCTGTTCCTCGTGGCCGTGGCCGCGTTCGAGGCGCAGGTCTACCTCGGCGAGCCGGGCCCGCCGCTGGCGACCGCGCCCCTGGTCATCCACCTCTGCTTCGCGGTCCCGACGCTTCTGCTCTGGATCTACCAGGTGGCCACGGCGAAGCGCGCCCTCACCGAGCCCGCGCGCCACCGGACCCGCGGCCGCGCGCTGATGGGCCTGTTGCTCGCCACGGTCGCCACCGGCGCCTGGCTCTACCTCGCCAGCTTCTGAGGGGCGGCGGCCGCGGGAACGAGTGCCGGAAGGGGACCCGCGGCTCGCCTCCTACAACCCGAGGTCGGCGGCCAGTTCGGCGATCGCCTCCTGGCGGTCCTGCGGCTTCTTCGACAACGCCTTCGCGAGGGCGTCGCTGATCTGTTGCGGGATGTCCTCGCGGATCGAGTTCGCCGGCGGCGGCACCTGGGTCTGGATCGCCTGGAGCCACTCGTTGAGCTTCTTCGCCTCGATCGGATGGTGGCCGGTGAGCATCCGGTAGATCGTGGCGGCCGCCGAGTAGATGTCGGCGCGAAATGTCGCGGTGCCGCCCTGCAGCAGCTCGGGCGCCATGAAGAGCGGCGTGCCGGGCATCCCGGTCGTCGTCT
>CP070734.1:1475442-1478424 GCA_020347605.1 Deltaproteobacteria bacterium
GAGCACGCCGGCCTCGTGATCGCGGGCTCGCACCACGGCTACTTCGCCGAGGCGGAGGGCGACGGCCTGATCGGGCGGATCCGCGCCGCGCGGCCCGACGTGCTCTTCGTCGCGATGGGCGCGCACCGCCAGGAGACCTTCGTCCGCGCGGTCGAGGCCGGCGGGGGCGTGCCGCTGATGATGACGGTGGGGGGCAGCTTCGACGCGTACGCCGGCGCCGTGCCGCGGCCGCCGCGCTGGATGCTGCGGCTCCGCCTCGAGTGGCTCTACCGGCTGCTGAAACAGCCTTTCCGCGCCCCGCGCATGCTCGCCCTGCCCCGGTTCGCTTGTCGGGTCCTGGCGCTACGCTACGCGCCACGTCGTGCGGGCTAGCGGATTCGCGTTCCTCTGCGTCCTTCTCCTCGCCGGCGCGTGCCGGACGCGCGTCGCGGGGTATCCGCGCGACTACTACGCGGGGATGAGCTTCACCGCCATCCCGGGCGTCGGCCTCGCGGCCGAAGGCGGCAAGGTCGTCCGCCGGACGGACCGCTACGACCTCGCGCTGGAGGGGCAGATCGTCCGCCACTTCTGGGACGACACCGACTTCGCCGACGACGACCTCGGCGACCCGGGCCGCATGACGGCGGTGCGCTTCGGCGCGCGGCAGGCTCTGAGCCCCGGCAGCAAGCGCCACGCGACCTTCCGCTACGGCTTCCAGTTCTACCGGGCGACCGGCCAGCCGGGGATCGTCGACGATCCCGGCGACTACTACGGCTTCTACGCCTCGGCAGGCTTCGAGACCGAGCTCTCGCGCCACTGGTCCATGGGCCCGGAGATCAGCGTCGCCGTCCTCGAGGGCGAGGGCAGCCTCCCGACCGAGGTCGTGCCCACGTTCTTCTGGCGCTTCGTCTTCTGGCCCTAGCGTTCACTTCGCGCGACATTCCCGATCGGGGGGCTGCCGGGGGTTCAGGATTCGCGACCGGGCACAAAAACGGCGACGCGCAAGCGAATTTTCAACTCCTGTTCCTGCTTGCGGTTACGGCGAAAACCGCCCTCTTTGGCATGACCTGTGTGGAAGATCCGACGTCTCTGCATTTTGAAACCAGGAAACAGGAGGGTGAGCGATGAGGCTCATCAGTGCTTTCGCCTTGGCTCTTGCCGCGTTGACGGTTTTCGCTGTCCCTGCCGCTGCGGACATCGACGTCTATGTCGGCCAGATCGAGCAGGGCGACCGCCAGATCTATCGGCCCGGCCACGGCGGGACGACGATCAACCCGGACGGCCGCGGCAGGCTCACGTTTGGCAGTCCGGATCTCAACCTCGGTCTCGACTTCGAGGTTCTCAACCCCGCGGGGATCACGATCACGCAGCTCGGTGTCTGGGACGACACGGTCTTCGGCGTGCAGCAGCTGGGTTCGCCCCACCTCCTGCAGGTGTGGAACATCGATACCCAGGTGAAGCTGGCCGAGATCTTCACGCTTCCCGGGACCGGCGAGCTGCGCGGCGACTACCGCTACTTCGACGTGGGCTCACGCCTCCACCTCGGCGGCGGAACGCGGTTCTCGGTGACCGTGTACTACCCGCCCGGCAACGTCGACTCGAGCGGCAACAGCGGCAAGCTGGGCCAGGACTACGAGCCCCGCCCGATCTTCAACGGTGGCGGCGGCGCCCTCGACAACATCTGGATCACGGCGACCCGCGGCGCACGCTACGGCGTCGGCCCGGTCTTCCCGACGCGGCTCGATTGGGGACCGCCCAACCGCTACCACGCGGGGTCGTTCTCCTATCGCGTCACCCCCAACCCGGAGCCCGGCACGATCGTCCTGCTCGGAAGCGTGCTGGCCGCCGGCTACGTTCTTCGCCGCCGTCGCCGCCGCGCGCGGCTCGCGGCCTGACCGAACCAGACCCTTCTGAACGAACCCTCCCTGTCCAGGGAAATCGCAATGAGGCGCCCCCGCGGCTGCGTAGGCCGCGGGGGCAATTTTCACCTGGGGCACTTGGTACTTGGGTTCCCGGTTCTTGAAGGGGGCGTGCGCGGGGCGTCAGCCGCCCCCCCGGGCGCGTTCGCGCTTGACGAGCCCCCAGGTCATTGCCGCCACCCGATCCGCGGTCCGGCGAAGCCGGTCGATCCGCGACGAGGGGGCGAGGTGCAGGACCTGCACCCCCCCCCGGCGATGTTGCGGACAGTGGCGGCCGCCGCGCGGCGAAGCTGGTCCTTGACCGATGACTGACGACGGACGACGGACGACTGGCTAGCGCTCCGGCTGCCAGCCGCTGTCTTCGGCCTGGAGGCCCGCTTCCATCTTCTCGGCCGTCTTCTGGACGAAGCGGGCGAGGTCGCTGTCGACGCGGTCGGCGAGGCCCTTGACGAGCGCGAGCGTGTCGGCATTCCATGCCACCGGGTTGCCGCGCAGCGTGTTCAGCGCCTCGCGCAGGCGCGTGGCGTCGGCGCGCGAGTCCGGCTCGACGCCGCGCGCGGCGTACTCCGCGAGGATGGTGCGCGGCAGATCGATGATCGGCTCGAAACCGGCCGTCGGCAGGCCACGCCGGGCGATGCGCTCGACGGCGCTCAGCGCCTCCAGCCGTGCGCCCTCCCCACGGAGGCCGTCGATGAGAGCGAGCGTCTCCGGCAGCGTCGCCTCCGTCGTGGCGTCGCCGAGCATGCGCCAGAGCTCGTCGCGCTGGCGCGTACGCGGCCCCTGGAGGCCTTGCGCCGCCGCGTCGAAGGCGCGGCGCGGGTTCTCTCGCGCGAACGCGTCGAGGTATGGGCTCCAGAGGAAGTGGTGCGGGTCGGCGATCCGCGCCACGAGCCGGTCAGCGGCCGCCGGATTGCGCGCGCCCTCCGCGAGGGCGCGATCGACCTCCATCGCCCAGTCGCGGCCCTCGCCCTGCGCCTCGATCCAGTCGAGCTCCGCGGCGCCACCGTGCAGAGCGAGCAGCGAGAGCCATCCGGCGCCGCGCCAGCGCGAGTCCGGGTGCTTCGCGATCTCGATCTCGGCGCGG
>CP070734.1:1478524-1481500 GCA_020347605.1 Deltaproteobacteria bacterium
AGCGGCTCGTCGAGGAGCAGCGCGCGCGGGCCGGAGGCCAGCGCGCGCGCCAGGGCGACGCGCTGACGCTCCCCCCCCGACAGGGCTCCGACGCGGCGCTCCAGCAGCTCTCCGAGCTCGAGCACCTCGATGGCGCGCGCCAGGTCCGCGGGACCCTCCGCGCCGGCGCGCCGCATCCCGAGCTCGAGGTTTCCCGACACCGAAAGGTGTGGAAGCAGGGTCGGATCCTGCGGGACCCAGCCGAGGCGGCGCCGGGGGGCCGGCACGCGTCGACCGGTCTCGGCGTCCTCGAGCCACTCGCCCGCCAGCTGCACGCGCGCGAAGGCGTCCGGTGCGAGACCCAGCACCACCTCCAGCAGCGTGGATTTCCCGGAGCCGCTCGCACCGAAGAAGACGGCGACGCGCGCGGTCCATCGGACGTCGACGTCGACCGCGAAGCCGCTCTCGCGCGTCCAGCGCACCTGGATCCGGGTGGGGGCCGTCACGGGCGGCGCCCGCGCCGCAGCCAGCCTTCGCCCACCAGCATCGCGACCAGCGCCAGCGCGAACGACGCCGCGCACAGCCAGAGCGCGGCCGCGTCGTCGCCGAGCTGCACGCGCGAGTAGATGCCCAGGGCGAGCGTCTCGGTGCGTCCGGGCACGATCCCGGCGACCAGCGCGGTGGCGCCGAATTCGCCGAGGGCGCGCGTGAAGGCGAGCAGCGTTCCGTACAGCAGGCCGCGCCGGGCGAGCGGAAGCGTGACGCGAAAGAAGGTGCGCACGCGTCCCAGTCCCAGCGTGTACGCCACGCGCTCGAAGCGCGGGTCCACCTCTGCGAACGACTGCTCGCAGGCGCGGGCCAAGAGCGGGAAGCCGACGACGCCCGCGGCGAGTGCCGCGGCCCACCAGGTGAACACGACGTCGACGCCGAGCGCCGACCAGAGGCCGGCGAGCGGACCGCTCCGGCCCAGCAACAGGAGCAGCGCGAGGCCGATCGCGACGGGCGGCAGCACCATCGGCAACGCGATCACGGCCTGCACGGCGGTCTTGCCGGGGAACTCCCGCCGCGCGAGTCCGTAGCCGATCCCGACGGCGAACGGCACGGCTGCGGCCGTCGCCACGGCCGCCACCCGCACCGTGAGAGCCGTGATCCCGAGCGCCTCGCCGAAGGTCACGGCTGCGCCGCTCCGGGAGCCGCCGACGGGGCGGCCGCCGGCACCGAGAAGCCGGCGGCGCGCAGGATCTCGCCGGCGACGGGGCCCGCGAGAAAGCGGAGAAACCGCCGGGCCGCCGCGCCCTGCCGGGTGCCCGCGACGATCGCCGCGGCGTACGCGATCCGGGGCTGCTCCGCGGGCGGAATCTCGAACGCCACGCGCGCCGAGCGCGCGACCCGGGCGTCGGTCGCGTACACGATCGCGGCGTCGGCATGACCGAGATCGACGGCGGCCAGCGTCGCGCGCGCGTGCTCGGTGGGGATGATGCGCGGCGCGAGCTGCGCCAGCAGGCCCCGGCGCGACAGCCACTCCCGGGCGTAGCGCCCGATCGGCACGGCGTGCTCCGGCACCGCGATCCGGCGCACCTCCGGCCGCAGCAGATCCTCCGGACGCCGCAGCGCGAGTTCGCGATCCGCGTTCGCCATCACCACCAGCCGGTTGTGGGCGACGCGCGCGCGGCCGCCGGGCTCCAGCCGTTCGGCGGCGTCGAGCGCGTCCACGATCGCTTCGTCGGCCGAGATCAACAGGTCGATGGGAGCTCCGGCGCGGATCTGTGCCGCGATCACGCTCGAGGCGCCGAAGGTCACGTCGAGCTCCGCCGGGTCCGAGACCTCGAAGCGCGCCGCGATCGCCAGCACCGGCTCGCGCAGGCTCACCGCGGACCCGACGAGAAGCCGCTCGGCCGCCGCGAACGACGGGCCTCCCGCGAGCAGGACGGCGGCCGCCGCCAGGAGCGCGGCGGCGCGCGCGACGCGCGTGGTGGGCGAAGCGCGGCTCGTGGTAAGGGTAGGGGGAGCGCTGCAGCGGATCGGGACCGGTGTCCGGGGCCTCATACCCCGCTATGCATACGCGCAGGAGGCCCGATGCGCCAGATCATGCTGTTCGCGGCGGTGGCGATCTCGGTCGTCGTCGGCGCAGCGGAGATCCTGGGGCGCGGAGAGGTCGTCGAGATCACGACGGTCGAGCCCGGCGGCACGACCCGTGAAACGCCGCTCTGGATCGTCACGGTCGGCGGCGACCGCTTCCTCCGGGCGGGCTCACCGAACGCCCAGTGGCTGGCGCGGATCGAGCACGACCCGGTGATCTGGCTGGAGGTCGACGGCGTGCGGCAGCGCGTCGAGGCCGTGCCGCTGCGCGACGACCGCGGCGCCCGCGACGCGGTCAACCGCGCCATGGCGGAGAAGTACGGCTTCGCGGACACGTTCGTCGGGGCGCTCGTCGACCCGGCGAACTCGGTTCCCATCCTACTGCGCCCACACGCCCCGTAGGCGCGTCCGAGGTTCGCGATGCCGGAGCCTCCCGATTCGGGCGTCGAGCTGGTGGTCGACGCGCTGGCGAGCGGCGGCGACGGGGTCGGGCGCGCGCCCGACGGACGCGTCGTCTTCGTGCCCGGTACCGCGCCCGGCGACCGCGTCCGGGTTCGGCTGGTCGAGACGCGGCGACACTTCGCGCGCGGCGAGCTCGTCGAGCTGCTCGAGCCGGGGCCGGATCGCGTCGAGCCCGGCTGTGCCGTCTTCGGCTCGTGCGGCGGCTGCTGCTGGCAGCACATCCGCTACGCCGCACAGGTCGCGGCCAAGGAGACCATCGTGCGCGACGCGCTCACGCGCATCGGCGGGCTGGAGCTGCCCGTCGGCGCGCCGGTCTTCGTGCCCTCGCCGCAGGCCTACGGCTACCGGTGGCGAACCCGCGTGCAGCGCGAGGGGGATCGGGTCGGCTACCTGCGGCGCGGCTCGCGCGAACTGTGCGCGGTCTCGACCTGTCCGATCCTGGTGCCCGAGCTCGAC
>CP070734.1:1481600-1484573 GCA_020347605.1 Deltaproteobacteria bacterium
CGCGCAGCGCGGCGCCCTCGACTGGGCGCCGAAATTCAAGAAGGCCACCCTACCGGTCTTCCGGGAGCTCTACAAAGCGGTCAAGAGCAAAGCCGAGGCCAGACGCGTGCTGCGCGTCTGCGGAGCCAAGGACTATCAGAAGCGACTGGATGGCGAGCTGAAGGCCCTTCGCGACTCCGAAATGTGGCGGGCGGGCGCCGCCAGCCGCTCGCTCCGCCCGAAGGGCACGGCCAAGAAGATCACCAAGCGCACCAAGGGTGTCGGCGGCCGCGCGGGCAACTGACCCGCTCGACGATGTTGCGGAAAACCCGGCTGCGGCGATGGAGTGCCGTCCTGGTCGCGCCGCTGATCTTCGGGCTCGCTGGCGACGCGCTTCGAGCCGAGGAGAGAGGCGTCTCGCCGAAGCCCGAGATCCTCGCCTGGGCCGTGGCCCAGGGCCCCCTGGGCGATGGAAGCGCGGAGATCGAGTTCTTCCCCGTCGGATTCTCCCCGAACGGGCGCTTCGCCACGTTGAAGAAGACATCGGGCTACCGCGGCGAGTGCACGGAGGAGGAGTGTCCGTCCGGCTACAGCCTGCTGATCTACGACCTCGCCACCGACGAGCTTCTCGACGAGCTCTGGGTCGATGAGCTGCTCTCCGGGCCGCGGGCGCGGGAGCCCGATTCGGGGCTTCCGGTCGTGACAGCCGGCGATGTCGAGCGCCTCCTGCGCAAACACGGCATCGCAGGCAAGTCGTTCCGCCGCCCGAAGACCGCTGCGGATGGAACCTTTCGGGTCGGCGGCTCGAGCTACCGGCTCGAGGACCGATCGCCCTGTCTGCTCGAGGACGAGGCCGACGACCTTCCCGACGGGTGCCAGTACCATCAGCCGTACGAGACGGTCCTGACGAAACTGGGCAGCGGAAGCGCAGTCGTGACCCGCTTCGCCACCACGGGATTACTGTGGCACCAGAGCCGTGTCGGGTTCGTCGTCGACGAGGGCGAAACGCGGCTGGCCATCGCGTACGAGACGCTGCAGTTCCACGAAGGCAGTGGCATCGCGGACGGCCTCATCGTCGGCGCTGATCTTCGCACCCGGTTGGAGAAGAATGCCACCGGCGGGCCGGCGGGGGACTAGCCCTCCGCGGGGACCCCGAAGCGCTCGACGTAGTCGGCGCAGGCCCGCTCCACCTGCGCGCGCTCGAGGCCGAATTCCTCGAGGGTGTAGTGGTGAACGCCGTGCCCGTGGCGCGGGTGCTCGGCGAGCCATCGCCTCATGCGGGCCTCCGCGTCGTCGGAAAGCGACCGGCCGACGCGGGCGCAGATCCGACGCGCGACACCGATGGGGCTCTCCACCACGTCGCGATACAGCACGTCGACGACCCGCTCCGGTGCGATCTGCGCCCGGGCCGCGAGCATGCGCTCGAAGATCTCCTCCGCTCGTTGCAGCGCGCTGCGACCCAGCACGCGCGGCTCGACCCGATCGGACATGAGACCGCGCAGAACCGCGGTGAGGCTGCACGCCGAGGGCAGCGCCCGCAGCGGATCGCGGTGCGTCTGCACGATGCACGCATCCGGGAAGACCTCGACCAGCGCGTCCATGGCCAGCAGGTGCGCCGGCGATTTCAGCAGCCAGCTTCCAGCGGGTCGCTGCCACTGCAGGAGCTGGAGCTGCTGGCGGTAGAAGCGGTACGCCTCGACGAAGGTGGACTTCTCGCGGGACAGCAGCCACTCCCAGTACTCCTCGAGTTCGCCCCAGAGCAGGTAGTACCAGGACACCAGGGTGCGGAGTTGTAGCGAGATGCATTCCTCCGGTTCCTCGGCCCGGGTGCGGTGCACCGCGTCGATTCCCGGCGCCAGGCAGCGCGTCACCCAGCTCTGGAGGCGGGCCCAGCGGATCCTCGGATCCTCGCCCCGGCTCCGCGCGCGCGACGGTGGCACCGGCCGCAGGGACTCCCAGAAGAGCAGCGGCCGCGCCTCGGGGTCCTGCGCCAGGAGGTTGTAGAGCACGGACGTCCCGGTGCGCGGGAAGCCGATGATGAAGACCGGCCGCTCGATGGGGACGCGGCCGATCTCCGGCCGGCGCTTGAGCAGGTCCACCACCCGCAGGCGGTTCGACAGGACGCGCACCAGCAGATCGTGGGCACTCATGCGTCCAAACGGGTGTAACCCGGCCTCCCGATTCAGCGATCGCACCAGGATCCGGAGCTTGTCTTCGACTGCATCGTCTCCCACGTCGACCAGCTTCGTTCTGCGCCGCGCCTCCGCGAGGATCCGCTCGGCGTCGAGGGGGCCGGCGCGCAGGCCGAGCCTCGCTGCGCCGCGGGCGGCACCGTTGAACGAGCGGATGACCCACGACGATCGCGCCAGCTCGTACGTCGGCCGCGCCGCGCTCGCAGACGCCGGGGGGGAGGCCGTCATCCGGCGCAGGCCACGGCGAAGACCGAGCCGTCGTGGAGCGACGTACGCACGCGGAAGCGGCGCGCGGGGCTGCCGTGCTCCACGACCAAGCCGCCGTCCGGCGCGACGCCTACCGTCTGGAACGCGCGGGGGCGACCGCGCAGGCCGGTGCCCAGCGCCTTGGCCACCGCCTCCTTGCCGCACCAGACGCGGGTGGTCCAGCCGGCGTCGCCGGCGGAGTCGACGACGCTCGCGATCACGCGGATCTCGTCCTCGGAGGCGAAGTCCTCGAGTTTCAGCGAACGGCCAGGGGCGAGCGCGGCCGCGTCGATGCCCACCGGCGCGTCGGCGGCGACGGCGGCGGCCAGCGTCTCCGTGTGCGTGACGCTCACGGCCGGCGCCGCACAGCCGTCCGGCATCCGCACGAGGGGCCGGCCGCCCTCGTCGCGATCCACCGCGATCTGCGCCGGGTGCAGCAGGGGCTCTCCCGTGCGCCGCGCCAACCAGAGACGGACCGCGTCCTTGATGGCGGCGCGTCCCATGAACCACTCCTTCTGGCGCCGCGGCTCGCCATCGAGAGACACGTACTCCAGCC
>CP070734.1:1484673-1487632 GCA_020347605.1 Deltaproteobacteria bacterium
CCGAATCTTCTCCTACACCAAAGGGGGGTGGTTCACACGTAATGATCTCTCCACCCTCGAAACGGACTCCGGGCACAAACGTTGTGCACGGTCCGAGCTGGTAGGACCCGAGGAGCACAGTTCCGAGCTGGCTACCGGCCAAATTGGGCCCCGACGTAGCCGTACTTCCCGAAAGTGGTCCGGCACAACCCTGCGTCACAATCAAACTGGAGCCCTGCGGGACTACGTACAGCACGACGGAGTTGCCGCCAGAGGTCAGCGTGGCGCTGCGGCTCACGAGCTCCCCGGTCAGCGTCGAGCGCCGCACGTTTTGGGCCTGGGCATCCAGTGCGAACAGACCGAGCGATGCGAACAAGAACACCATTGTTTGTAGAATTTTCACGGTACCCTCCTGCTCCGGCTCTTGCACGCGACCCAGCAATTCGCGTGCCGTTCGCGCAAAGACGGCCGGCCGCCGTCGCCGCGGTACGCCGCACCGCGGTCCACCGGTGCACGCGGCGAATTGCCCCAGTGTGTCTACGCGCCTCAGCCGAACAGCTCGAGCTGCGGGCCGGCGGGGCGGCGGAAGGCCGCGCAGGAGAGCTCCGGTCCGCGCGTGGCGAGGCCGGCGCGACGACACGCCATGCGGTGTAACAGCTGGATCTGTTCGGCGAAGATGCCGCTGCCCCGCATGCGCGAGCCGAAGCGCGGGTCGTTGAGACGGCCGCCGCGCATCGCGCGGACCCGCTGCATCACCTTCCGCCGCCGCTCCGGGACGTGGCGCGCCAGCCAGCGCTCGAACTGTTCCGCCAGTCCGAAGGGAAGCCGCAGCAGGATGGTCCCCGCGAACCGGGCGCCGGCGCGCGCGGCCGCCTCGGCGATCTGCGGCAGCTCGTGGTCGGTGAGTCCGGGGATCACGGGGGCGATCATCACGCCCACCGGCACGCCGGCCGCCGCCAGCCGCTCGATGGCGGCGAGCCGCAGGGCGGGGCGGGGCGCGCGCGGCTCCATCGCGCGCGCGAGCGCCGCGTCGAGCGTGGTCACCGACACGGCGACCGAGCACGCGTCGAAGCGCGCCAGCTCGCCGAGCACGTCGAGGTCGCGGGTGACGAGCGAGCTCTTGGTGACGACGGCGACCGGATTGCGGAACTCGGCCAGCACCTCGAGACAGCGCCGCGTGATGCACAGCCGCCGCTCGACGGGCTGGTAGCAGTCGGTGACGCCCGAGAGCGCAACGCTGCGCGGCCGCCAGCCCGGGGCGGCGAGCGCGCGCCGCAGCAGCTCGGGCGCGCGTTCCTTGACCAGGATGCGGCTTTCGAAGTCGAGGCCCGCCGAGTAGCCCAGATACTCATGGCCGGGCCGCGCGTAGCAATACGTGCAGCCGTGCTCGCAGCCGCGGTACGGATTCACGCTGGCGTCGAAGCCCACGTCCGGGCTGTCGTTGGTCGCGACGATGGAGCGCGACGGGTCGCGCAGGAACTCGGTCGCGGGGCCGGGGCCGCCGCGCCCGGACTCCGCTGCATCGAGCTCGATCGCGAGCGGCTCGAAGCGGTTCGCGGGATTCCCCGCCGCGCCGCGGCCGCGGATCGGGGGGCTGGGGGGCTCCATGCGCAGCTGGCTCGCATCCGGCAATGGGCGAAAATTAAGCGAAAATACTGGAAGGGGTCAAGCGGCCGCTGCGGGGGCGATCCGCGACGCTCTAACCCTCCGTCGCGGCCGGAGCTTCGGCGCGATGCAGCGACCGGATCCGGACCACGTCGGCGAAGGCGCGCAGGCCCGGGCCGAGCCCCACCTTCGAGCCCTCCACGTTCATCCAGTTCACCGGCACCTCCTCGATGCGGTAGCCGCCGCGGCGCGCCAGATACAGGATCTCGACGTCGAAGGCGAAGCCGTCGAGCTGCTGCTGTCCGAAGCAGAGCTCCGCGGCCTCGCGGCGGAACAGCTTGAAGCCGCACTGGGTGTCGGCGACGCCCGGCACCACCCACGCATTCACGAGGAAGGCGAAGGCCCGGCCGCTCACCGCGCGCAAGAGCCGCCGCTCGACGCCGACGTCGGGCGCGGCCAGCGCGCGCGAGCCGATCGCGACGTCCGCGCCGCGCGACGCGGCTGCGACCAGGCGCTCGAGCTCGACGATCGGCGTGGCGCCGTCCGCGTCGTCCAGCAGGATCCAGGCGCCGCGCGCGGCCCGCGCGCCCGCGCGCACGGCCGCCCCCTTGCCCGTGTTGCTCGGCAGCGCGAGCAGGCGCAGCTCGGGATGGGCGGCGGCGAGGTCCTCGACGACCTGGCCCGTGCCGTCGCCGCTGCCGTCGTCCACGACCAGGATCTCGAAGGGAGCGCGGAGCTCCCGCAGGTAGAGCAGCGCGGAGAGCAGCGTCGGGGCGATGCGACGCGCCTCGTTGTAGGCCGGGATCACGACCGAGAGCCAGGGGTCGCTGCGCTTCGATTGCTCCGCGACGAAGGCGGCCGCCCGCCGGCGCCGTTCGCGGGCGGCAGCCCGAATCGCGTCGAGCGCGGTGGTCGCGGCCGCAGTGGCGCCGGGTCCGAGTCGGCGCGCCGCGAGCCTGCCCGCGCCGACCGTCCATGCCGCGACGAGCGCGTGGAGGGCGATCACGCCCGGCAGCGGCGAGGCGACCCAGGGGCGCGCCCGCCCGAGTAGAAGGAGCGCGAGCAGCTCGACGGCGCCCAGCCCCGCGGCGCGCGGCAACAGCGAGACGCCGAGGTGCGCTGCGACCGCCACGAGCGCCGCGTGCGCGAAGCTCGCGTGGAAGCCGAAGGCGAGCAGAGCGACCTGTGCCGCAGCCACGTCGAGCAGCCAGGCGATGGCGGTCGCGGTCGCGAGCCCCAGCAGCGCCAGCAGCCGCGGCCGCGGCTCGAGCGCCGCCGAGACGGCGTCGAGAAACCGGGAGAAGCCGGGACCGAGATGTCCGGGAAAGCGCTGCGCCAGTGCGCGCAGAGCCCGGATCGCGAGCGCCGGCCGCAG
>CP070734.1:1487732-1490687 GCA_020347605.1 Deltaproteobacteria bacterium
CTGCGCGAGGTCGGGGCGGCGTGTCGAGCCGCACTGCGGCGCTTCGACCTCGCCGCCATGGCGGAGGCGATTCCGGACGCGCTGGTCGACGAGATCGCCATCGCCTGCACGCCCGACGAGGCGCGCGACCGGCTCGCACAGTGGGACGATCTCACCGAGATCGCGCTCTTCTACCCGCCCACCGTGGGCGTCGACCCGGAACGCCTGAGCCACAACTTCGAGAACATCCTCGACCGATTCGGAACGGTCTGAGGGCGGCTTCGGTGATCCGCCACATCGTGCACATCAACATCAACGTGAGCGACATCGAGCGATCGGTCGCGTTCTACCGACTGCTGGGATTCGAGGTGATGCACGTGCTCTCGGACGCTCCATCGGACGACGTCCGGCAGCTCATGCACTTCGGAGGACGGACCACGCGCGGCGCCGTCATGAGCCTCGGCGACGACCCCCTGACCAGCACCAAGATCGAGCTGCTCGAGCCGGTCGATCCCCCGCCGGAGCCGCAGGGCGAGCTGCCCGAGAACCGCCTCGGCTTCTCGCGTTTGGCGCTTCGTACCAAGAACCTGATTCCGTTCTACGAGAAGCTCAAGGCGGCGGGCGTGGCGTTCCTGTCGGAGCCGATCGAGATCGATGTCGTCGGCGCGAAGCGCTACGTGCTGTTCCGCGATCCCGACGGGACGCTCCTCGAGCTGATCGAGTTCTGAGCGCGCCGGCGGCCGCGGCCGCTCGGAAGCGGGCACGCGGACGCGCTACCGTCGCGCACGACGCGCTCGCAAGCCGGGAGGATGCGTGGCCGACGAGAGCAGCCGGCGCTTCACGCACTGGGAGGCGTCCCACGTCGAGGTGACCGGCGCCCTGGCCGAACATCGGCGCCTCGCGGCGGCGATGCGCGTGGTGATCGAGCGACTGGTCCTGTCCGACGCCCCGGAGGCGGAGCTGCGCGCCGCGGCCGACGCCCTGGAGCGCTACGCGGAGCGCCTCGCCACCCATCCGCGGCGCGACCGCATGGAGGGCTTCTCGGAGACCGCACCCGCCGGCGACGCCACCGCGTTCTTCGACCACAGCCCGCTGATCGGCCGGGCGAACCCCCTGGCGCCCCCCATCCGCCTCGAAGCCCAGGGCGACCGCGCGCTGGGCACGGTCGTGTTCGGCTCCGCCTACGAAGGCCCGCCGGGCTGCGTGCACGGCGGCTTCGTCGCGGCCGCCTTCGACGAGCTGCTGGGCTTCGCGCAGACGCTCACCGGATCGCCGGGCATGACGGGGACGCTCACGATCCGCTACCGCCAGCCGACGCCGCTGCACACCCCGCTCCAGTTCGAGGCGCACGTCGCCCGCATCGAGGGGCGCAAGAATTTCATCGAGGGCCGTCTCCACGCCGGCGAGCGGCTGTGCGCGGAGGCCGACGGCATCTTCATCACGATCGACCAGGCGCGCTTCCGCAAGCTGCTCGCGTCGCGGGTGCTGCCGCCGGAGTCGCGCTGAGACGCGGGCGGTTGCGCGGCGTCAGGATCTCTCGCTCGACACGATCCAGCTGGCAAAGAACTGCGAGCCGCCCCCGTAGGCGTGGCCGAGGGCGAGGCGCGCCCCGTCGACCTGGTGCTCACCCGCCTGGCCGCGCACCTGCATCGCCGCCTCGGCGAAGCGCAGCATCCCGGACGCGCCGATCGGGTTCGAGGACAGGACGCCGCCGGACATGTTCACCGGCAGGTCTCCGTCGAGAGCGGTCGCGCCCTCGTAGGTCATCTTCCAGCCCTCGCCCTCGGGCGAGAAGCCGAAGTTCTCCATCCACATCGGCTCGAACCAGCTGAAGGGCACGTAGATCTCGGCGCAGTCGATCTCCCGACGCGGGTTCGAGATGCCGGCCTTCCGGTAGAGCTCCGCGGCGCAATCCTTGCCCGCCTGCGGATTGACCTGGTCGCGACCGGCGAACATCGTCGGCTCGCTGCGCATGGCGGTCGCGCGGACCCAGGCCGGCGGGTGCTCGGTGTCGGTGAGCGCGTCCTCCCGCGCGAGCACCATCGCGCACGCGCCGTCGGAGGACGGGCAGGTCTCGAGATAGCGGATCGGATCCCAGAGCATCGGCGAGTTGGCCACCTGCTCGAAGTCGATGTCGGGGAACTTGAGGTGGGCGTACGGGTTCTTGAGCGCGTTCAGGCGGTCCTTGAGCGCGACGCGGATGCCCGTGTCCTCCGGCGCGTCCGAGCGCCGCATGTAGGCGCGGATCAGCGGCGAGAAGTAGCCGCCGGCGCCCGCCACCACCGCCTGCTGGAACGGAACGGCGACCGTCAGCGCCCACATGGCGTTGCTCTCCGACTGCTTCTCGAAGGCGACGGTCAGCACGCGCTCGTGGACGCCCGCCTGGATCAGGCTGGCGGCCACGATCGCGGTCGAGCCGCCGACGCTTCCCGCCGTGTGCACGCGCAGCATCGGCTTGCCCGCGGCCCCGAGCGCGTCGGCCAGGAAGATCTCGGGCATCATGATGCCCTCGAACATGTCGGGCGCCTTGCCGATCACCACCGCGTCGACGTCCGCGTACGAGAGTCGCGCGTCGTCGAGCGCGCGCGACGCCGCCTCGCGCAGCAGACCCGGCAGCGACACGTCGTCGCGATTGGCCGAGTGCTCCGTCTGACCGATGCCGATCACCGCGCAGCGCTCCGCCATCAGGCACCCTCCAGCACGCAGACGAGGTTCTGCTGCAGGCACGGTCCCGAGGTGGCGTGCGCCAGCGCGCGATCGGCCGCGCCGCTCGCGATGCGATCCGCCGCCTCGCCGATCCGGATCAGGCCCGCCGCCATCATCGGGTTCGCGGCGAGGGCGCCACCCGACGGATTGATCTCGACGTCGGCCGCGAGACCCAGCGCCTCGCGCAGGATCAGCTCCTGGTGCGTGAAGGGCGCGTGCAGCTCCGCGACGTCGACGCGCCCGGCCGCCACGCCGGCCTTCTCGGCGGCG
>CP070734.1:1490787-1493718 GCA_020347605.1 Deltaproteobacteria bacterium
GCCCACGCTCTCGCTCGCCGCGAAGGTGGCGCTCGACGAGGGCGACACGGGGAAGGCGACGCGCCTCCTCGAGGCCGTGCTCGACGACGCCCGCGCCGGCGAGGGAACCGAGGCGCCGCTGGTGCTCTGCCGGCTCGCGCGGGCCTACCGCGGGGAGGACCGGCTCGACGAGGCGAAAGCGCGCGCCCGCGAGGCGCGCGAACGGCTCGGGAAGACGGGCACGGTCTCGACGCTCGAGGGGCCCGAGATCTACTACACGCTGTTTCTCGTCGAGGGCGACGCCGACTGCCTGCAGCGCGCCCGCGAGCTGGTCGACGAGCGCGCCCGGCCGATCCGCCACGACGCGTTCCGCGAGCACTTCCTCACGCGCGTCTGGCCGAACTCCGTCATCCTCGCGATGAGCTGACGCGAAAAGGGGCCCGCCGAGGCGGGCCCCTGGTTTCGCGTTCGGGTCCTGGAGCTACTTGGTCGGCGGGACGATCTTGATGGCGTCGGAGCCGCGCATGGTCATCCCGGTCTGGATCGTCTTGCCGGTCAGGGTGAGCGAGGTCGTGAACTCGTCCACGCCCGCATCGACCAGCTGCTGGGTGTCGAAGTGGACGACCAGGTCGATGTCCCCGTCGTCGTCGACGTCCTGGTAGGCGCTCTTGACGATGTACACGCTGTTCCCGTTGATCACGATGGCGAGCGTGTCGACGTCCGCCTCCGCGACCGCATCGAAGAACTCCGTCGTCGGGATGTTCACCGGCATCAAGCCGTTGCTCCCGAGGTTGAACGGGGCCTCGCTCGTGCCGCCCTTGATGTCCACCTGGATCGGCAGAATGATGTCGACCGTGAGCTTGCCGCGGTTCGGGTTTCCGTTGTCGATCGGGAGCTCGAACTCGAAGTCGAAGATCTTGCTCGAGTTCGGCTGGTGCGGGAAGAGCGCGCCCTCGGCGCGGCACGTCGTGCAGCCGACCTTCATGTTCGACGCGAACATGGCGTGATGGATGTCGTTGAACTCCGCGCCGGCGTCGCCCTGCCGCTCGTAGACGAAGCACGCGAGCTCGTGCGTCGTGGGGTAGATGCCGTTCTGGCTGTTCGCGACAAGCTCGTCGAAGAACGGCGACGAGTTGAAGAACGCCTCCTGCACCGCCTCGGGGATCGCATCGGGCACGGGCGTCACCATGTGAGGGACCCCGTCGCCCATCGTCTTGAAGGCCCCGAGCACGGTCGCGTCGTTATGGTCGAGGCTCTCGACCCCGTCGGGGTACGGCAGCCCGGTGTTCGGGTCGATGAGCGGGATCGCGTCGAGATCGACCTCGCCTGGCGCCATCCCCTCGTACCTCGTGTCGAAGATGTCGAAGCCGGCGCGGTACACGCCGATCTGGAGCACCAGGACGCGACTTCCCGTGTCCTCGGCCTCGTTCAGCACCTTCCCGGTCACCCGGTCGAACTCGACGAAACGGAAGTCGTCCTCCAGATTGATCAGCAGGAACACCGGACGGTCGTAGTCGTTGTACATACCGTTCGAGAGCTGCTGGTTCTTGGGCGCCGCGGGGGCGATCGTGACGATGGCCACGATCGCGATCAGGGCGACGCTCCACCTCGGATAGAAACGCTGCATTGGCTTGCCTCCCATGCTGTTCGCTCTGTAGATCCCCGCGGAAAAACTAGCAGGTCGGGGTGTCAGCCCGCAATGGGCCGTCCGTTTCCCCCTGTCCTGAATTGGGGCATATCTCCCGCACGTCCTCCGACGACCTTCTACGCAGGCCGCCGGATGCCCGCGCACCATCGGCCCCATGCGCATCGCCGGCGTCGTTTTCCTGCTTGCCGCCGGCGTTTTGGGAGAGCCGCCCCGGGCCGAGCCGGTCGGCGCCCTGACGATCGAGACCGGCCCAGGCGGGGCCCGAGGCGCGGACGGGCGCTGGCTCGTGCTGGCGATCGGCGCGCCGCACGTGGAGCTACCCGGGCCTCCGCCTCGTGGACCTGCGCACGGCCAGGATCCGCCGCACCGACCGGAGCCGGACCTGGCGCCGGGTCACCCGGATCACGTCGGCCGCGAGCGAAGCGCCTGTCCCACCGCCCAGGGAACGGCGCTGAGGCCCAGGACGACCGCCCAGCCCGTGGCGCCCGGACGCTCCAGCCGCAGCAGGGCGGACAGGCCCGGCGCGTAGACCGCGAGAAGCAGCAAGCCGACGCAGAGCGCCAGCGCGCCCCAGACCCATGGGTTGCGGGTGACGTCGTTCCGGACCAGCGGCGAGCCGGCGGTCCGCATGTTGAAGACGTGCCAGAGCTGCGCGAACGCGAGCGTGAGGAACGACAGCGTGACCGCGGCACGGCGCGGCAGCGCGAGCACCTCGACCGCCACGTAGAGCGTCGCCAGCACGCAGGCCGCGATGAGCGTGGCGTACCCCACGATCCGGCGCCAGTGGCGGCGCGCGAGGATCGGTTCGTCGGCCGGGCGCGGCGGACGGTCCATCACGGAGAGATCGCCCTCGCCGAACGCGAGCGCGAGCGCGGGGAATACGTCGGTGACGAGGTTGAGGAAGAGGATCTGCAACGGCAGCAGCGGCAGCGGCGCGCGCACCAGCGCGGCGCCCGTCACGATCATGATCTCGCTCACGTTGCACGAGAGCAGGTAGACGACGAAGCGCCGGATGTTGCCGAAGATGATGCGGCCGTGGCGGACCGCCGCCACGATCGACGAGAAGGCGTCGTCCTTGAGCACCATGTCGGCCGCCTCGCGCGCGACCTCCGTGCCGCGCCGCCCCATCGCGACTCCGATGTCCGCCTTCTTGAGCGCCGGCGCGTCGTTCACGCCGTCGCCGGTCATCGCGACGACCGCGCCCGCGGCCTGGTGGCGCGCGATCAGGTCGAGTTTCTGCTCCGGGCTGACCCGCGCGTAGAGCCCGACGTCGTCGAGCTCGTCCGGCGCGAGCGCCGCGAGCT
>CP070734.1:1493818-1496699 GCA_020347605.1 Deltaproteobacteria bacterium
TCAGACCGCGAAGCACTCGGCGCGCTCTTCCACGAAGTGGCGCACGTATTCCCGCATCTCGGGATCCAGCTCCTCGAACACGACGCCCATGCCGACCGGCCAGCTCATGCAGCGCTGCTCTCCCGGCACATTCGCGTACACGACGCGGGCCCGCGTTTCGAACAGCTCGTCGGCGAGCCAGAGCTCCAGCGCGATCTCCGCGTCCTTCGGGGCCGGGCGCGGCGTCTCGAGGAAGGCGCCGTGGGTGGAGAGGGTGTAGAGCACGGCGTCCGTGCGCTCCTCCCCGACGAAGAAGCTCGCGAGCAGGCTGATCGCGGCGCGCGGTTCGCCGCGCGGCAGGATCTCGCTCGGGAGCAGGGTCGCGGCGTTCACGGCGAAGCGCAGGGCGGCGTCGTCCCCGGGCTCCCAGACCGCCCAGCCGACGCCCGCCTCGCGCAGGCGCGCGCGGGTCGCCGCATCGGCAGACTCGCCGACGGCGATCAGACTCGGGCCGCCGCCGTCGCGCGCGCCGTGCGCGCAGCTCGAGACGCGCGCGAGACCGCGCGTGTCGACGCCCGGGGGAAACAGCAGCGCGCCGATGCGCGGCCCCTCCTGCTTGGCGAGCAGCCAGGCCTCGTCCAGCGTCTTGGCGTAGAGGACGTCGATTCCGAGCCGGATCAGCCGCAGCGCGATCGGGCCCAGGGAGCTGCCGCCGTCGTCGAAGGCCAGCGCGTAGCGCTCCTCGCCCAAAGATCGCCTCCCGTCGGCGCCGCGGCGCCCCGATTCCTACTCATCGGGCCGGACCACCCGCCCGCTTGACCCCGGATCCTCCGGGTCTAGGCTTGTGCTCGGCCAACACCCGGGGGGCCTGCGTGTCCGACTCAGACAGCTTCGACGAGAACCAGACCCACAGCCTGCTGGCGCTCGGCGAAGAGCAGATCGAGGTCCCCGGGATCCTGGCGGTGCTCCCGGTGCGGGGCGTCGTGGTGTTCCCGGGAACCCGCACCTCGCTCACGGTCGGTCGCCGCAAGTCCCTGGCCGCGCTCGAGAAAGCCGGCGAGGGCGGATTCCTCGTGATCGCCACCCAGCGCGACCACCGGGTCGAGCAGCCGGAGCTCGACGACCTCTATCCAGTCGCGTGCATCGCGCGCGTCGAGCAGATCGTGGAGGCCGGGCGCAACCGCACGGCGGTCGTGGTCGGCGTCGGGCGGACACGGCTCACGCCGCCGACGGCGACGGAGCCGGCCGTCCTGGTCCGCGTGGAGCCCATCCCCGAGGCGGGCGGCCCCTCGCCGGAGCGCGATGCCGCCTGGCAGCGCGTCATCGAGCTCTCGCACCGCTTCATCGACCTGCACGACGAGCTCGGCGAGGAGTGGAAGTCGTTCGTGGCGGGCCTGCCGAGCCCCGGCTTCCTGTCCGACTGGATCTCCTCGCTCTTCCCGCTCCCGATCGAAGAACAGGCCGAGCTGCTCGCCGAGGCCGATCCGACGAAGCGCCTCAAGCGGCTGGCCGGCCCGATCGAGCGGGAGGTGACCATCGCAGAGCACCAGAAGACGCTGCGTGACGAGTCCGAGTCGGACGAGATCGATCCCAAGCGCCGCGAGCGCGTGCTGAGACGGCGCCAGCGCGCCATCCAGGAGGAGCTGGGCGAGGGCGACGCGAGCCTCCGGGAGCTCGACGAGCTGCGCGACAAGATCGAGGCGGCCAACCTGCCCGAGGAGGCGCGTTCGCAGGCGGAGCGCGAGCTCCGGCGCCTGTCCGCCCTGCCCCAGCACGCGCCCGATCGGCACCTGATCCGGACGTACGTGGACTGGATCGTCGACCTGCCCTGGTCCGTGGAGACCGAGGACCGCATCGAGCTGGGGCCGGCGCGCGAGGTGCTGGACGCCGACCACCACGACCTCGACAAGGTGAAGGACCGGATCCTCGAATACCTGGCGGTGCGGAAGCTCGCGCCGGCGGCCAAGGGACCGATCCTGTGCTTCGTCGGGCCGCCCGGCGTCGGCAAGACCTCGCTGGGTCGCTCGATCGCCCGCGCCATGGATCGCAAGTTCGCGCGGGCGTCGCTCGGCGGGGTGCGCGACGAGGCCGAGATCCGCGGGCACCGCCGCACGTACGTCGGCGCCATGCCCGGGCGCATCCTGCAGAGCCTGCGGCGCGCCGGCTCGCGCAATCCTGTGTTCGTGCTGGACGAGATCGACAAGCTCGGGGCGGATTTTCGCGGCGACCCGTCTTCGGCGCTGCTCGAGGTGCTCGACCCGGAGCAGAACAACACCTTCAGCGACCACTACCTCGAGATCCCCTTCGACCTGTCGCGCGTGCTGTTCATCGCCACCGCCAACTCGCTCACCACGATCCCCCCGGCGCTGCTCGACCGGATGGAGGTGATCGAGCTGCCCGGCTACACCGATCACGACAAGCAGGTGATCGCGCGCCGCTTCCTCGTGCCCAAGCAGCTCGAAGCGCACGGTCTCACGGAGGACCGCGTCGAGGTCACGGATCCGGCGATCGACAAGGTCGTCCACCAGTACACGCGCGAGGCGGGCGTCCGAAACCTGGACCGCTTCATGGCCTCGCTGATGCGCAAGGCCGCGCGTCGGATCGCGGAGACGAAGTCCGAAGAGCGCATCGCGATCGACGAGGCGTTCGTCGACAAGGCGCTGGGGGCGCCGCCGCACCTGCCGGAGACCGCGGAGCGCACCACGATCGCCGGCGTGGCGGTCGGGCTTGCGCGCACCGATCACGGCGGCGACATCGTCTTCATCGAGGCCACCGCGAACCCGGGCGGAGAAGGCGTACGCCTGCGGCTCACCGGGCAGCTCGGGGACGTGATGCGCGAGTCGGCCGAGGCGGCGCTCTCCTGGGTGCGCGCCAACGCCGACGAGCTCGGTCTCGACGCTCC
>CP070734.1:1496799-1499675 GCA_020347605.1 Deltaproteobacteria bacterium
TTTCGTTCGCTGTGCCGCCGCTTCGGGGCCGGCCTGTACGTGAGCGAGATGATCACGGCGCGGGCGCTCGTGGAGCGCAATCCGCGGACGCTCGAGCTGGCGAGCTTCGCGCCCGACGAGAAGGTCCGCAGCCTCCAGCTCTACGGGATCGATCCCCGCGATCTCGGCGAGGCCACCGCCCGCCTCGTGGGCGAGGGGCACGTCGATCACATCGATCTGAACTTCGGCTGCCCCGTGCGCAAGGTGACGCGCCGCGGCGGAGGCGCCGCGATTCCGCTCAAGCCGAACCTGCTGCGACGCCTGGTCCGGGCCGTGGTGTCGCACGCCGGGGGCGTGCCGGTCACGGTCAAGTTCCGGATCGGCATCGACGACCGCCACCCCACGCACCTCGCGGCGGGTCGGATCTCGGAGGAGGAGGGCTGCGCGGCCGTCGCCATCCACGCCCGCACCGCGGCCCAGCTGTACGACGGCGAGGCGCGCTGGGAGGCGATCGCCGAGCTGAAGCAGGCTGTGAAGACGATCCCCGTGCTCGGCAACGGCGACGTCTTCGAGGCGTTCGACGCGCTGCGCATGATGCGCGCGACCGGCTGCGACGGCGTCGTGGTCGGTCGCGGCTGTCTCGGCCGGCCCTGGTTGTTCCGCGATCTCGCCAGCGTCTTCGCGGGCCGGGAGCCCGAGGCGCCGCCCCGCTTCGGCGAGGTCGCCGACATCATGCTCGAGCACGCCCAGCTGCTGGCCGGCTGGATCCCCGAAGCGCGCGCGATGCGCGTGTTCCGCAAGCACTCGAGCTGGTACACGCGCGGCTTCTTCGGCAGCACGCGACTGCGCGAGCGGCTGGTCGGCGTGACCGACCTGCGCGGGCTCGCGGAGGTGCTGGCGGGGATCGACCGCAGCGAGCCGTTTCCGCCCCAGGCGCTGCGCCTTCCGCGCGGCAAGCGCGGGGGTCGACAGCGCGTGGTTCTGCCCGAGGGCTATCTCGACGACCTCGCCGACGACACGCCGCCCGTTCCGGAGGCCGAGGACCCGGCCTCGGGCGGCTAGCCCAGCCGGGCGCTGCGGGGCATGGGGACTTCGAGGCCGCCGCCCACCGCGCGCTGGCGTCCAAAAAACATTTAGTCTATCCTTAATGTAATTTGGCGGCTCCGGGGGCGGAAACCCGGCCGCCCCGGCCGCTCAGCAGGGGGGAGGGGATCTGCGGTGACCAGTCGAGGCGAAGCCGAACCGGGCGATCGGGCTCGCCCCGCGGCGCCGCGCGCCCCGCGCAAGCCCGCGCGGCGGACCCAGGCGCAGCGCAGCGCCGAGACCCGCAACAAGCTGCTCGAGGCGGGCGTGGACTGCCTGATCGATCGGGGCTACGCGGGTACCACGACCCTCGAGGTCTGCCGACGGGCGGGGGTGTCCCACGGCGCGCTCCTGCACCACTACGGCACGCGGGAGGCGCTCCTGGCGGCGACCCTCGACCACCTCTACGCACGCCTGCGCGCCTCGGTGATCGAGCGGCTTCGCGAGCTGCCGGACGAGTCCGCGCGCGTGGAGGCACTGGTGGATCTCATGTGGTCGGTGTTCGGAGCCCGTCCGTTCAAGGCCGTGATCGAGCTCTGGCTGGCCGCCGCCAACGAGCCCGGGCTGCGCCGGCGGATCGTCGAGAGCGCCTCGAGCTTCGACGCCATCATCGAGCCCACCGCGACGCGCCTGTTGCCCGAGAGCGCCCGCCGGCAGCCCGACTTCGCGGCCTATGTGAGCCTGCTGTTCCAGATCATGCAGGGGATGGGCCTCGCCCAGGCGGCGTTGCGCGCCGCGGGCGGTGGCGACGCGCGCCAACGGGTCCTCGACCTCACGAAGCGGATCATCGCGGCCGCCTTCGAGCCGTCCTCGGGTGCGGGCCCCGCATGAGCCAATCGGGCCGCGGCGGAAGCCCGAACGGGTCCCCCGGCCGTCGGAGCGCCGGGCGGCGCCGCACCGCGCTCCGGGCGGCCGCAATCCTGTTCGCGCTGGCGCTCGGCGCGAGTCCCTGGCTGGTGTGGCGGGCCCTGCAGGCGCCGAGGGTCCCGGTCCCGCCGCGCGCGCCCCGGGTGCTGCGCGACGTCACCGTCATCGAGCCGGGTCGCAGTCGGCGCAGGCACCGCGACCTCGTGATCGCGGACGGCCGGATCCGGACCGAGCGCGCGAGCCATGCCCGCGTGGACGGCGACGGCGGTTCCGGGGGCGGCTTCGTGCTTCCGGGTCTGATCGACCTGCACGTCCACTATCCGCCGAGGGTGGCGGCCGGGAACGCCGAGCTCTGGTCGCTGCTCTTCCTCGCACACGGCGTCACCAGCCTTCGAGAGACCGGCAGCATCGACGGGAGCATCTTCGAGGTACGACGCGAGATCCGCGCCGGGCGCACGCCCGGCCCGCGCATCTTCGCCTGTGGTCCGATGCTGGATGGAGACCCGCCCAGCTTTCCGTCCAACCGGGTGGTGCGCAGCGCCGCGGACGCCGACCGCGCGGTCGACGCGCTCGCGGCCGACGGCGCCGACTGCGTGAAGGTCTACAACATGCTGAGCCGCGAGGCGCTGCACGCGATCCACCGCGCCGCGAAGCGACACGCGCTCCCGGTGATCGGGCACAAGCCCCACGCGGTATCGCTGGAGGAGGCGCACATCTCGGACCTGCAGCACCTGACGGGAGCGCCGGAGGTGGACGTCGAGCGCGTCGCCCGGCAGGACTTCCGGTTCGAGGACTGGTGGACCGTCGACGAACGGCGCATGCAGTACGTCGAACGCGTGTCGCTGGCGCAGGGCATCGCGTACACGCCGACGCTGGTGAATGCCCACCTGCGCGCCCTGCTGCTGGATCCCTCGCGCGCGAACGGGGACAGCGGCTTGCGGCACCTG
>CP070734.1:1499775-1502643 GCA_020347605.1 Deltaproteobacteria bacterium
CTCCACGTTTGCAGCCGGCCGCAGCCGGCGTTGCCGGCGCGCCGGCGCGAGACCCAGGCGCCGGCCGATCGCGAGCAGCGTCTCCTCGTGGTGCTCGACCAGCGACTCGTACTCCACCGCGATCACGCGATCCGGGAACGCCTCGGTCTCGCGCAGGAATCGCTCGTGGATCTCCGCGTAGAAGCGGATGCTCTCCGCCAGCGGGTCGTGGGCGAAGGTGGGCCACTTGCGGCGCAGACCTTCCACGTTGGTGACGGGGTCCCGGAAGACCAGCAGGAAACGTCCATCGGGGAAGCAGCGGTGCAGGAATCCGGCTCGCAGGAGGTTGATGTCCGGACCCTTGTCGATCACCACGTCGCTCCTGCCGGAACCGTAGGAGCGGTAGAGATCGAGCAGATCGCGGCGTCCGGCCTCGACGGACCAGGATTCGTGCGGGCCCATTGCGTGCTGGTAGCTCGCGACGGACTCGAAGACGTCGATCGGCGGCACGTAGAGGACCGATCGCTTCGAGACCTGGAGGTTGGTCTCGTAGATGACGCCGGCACAGTCGAAGCGCTGTCCCAACGCCACGGCGAGGAAGCTCGTGCCGCTTCCGCTCGCGCCCGCGACGAAGATCGGTCGGTAGTTGCGCCCTGAGTTGCGCATCCGTCGCAGCGGCGCGCGCACGCGCGCGTCGAAGGGGTTGGCGACGTGTTGCCAGAAGCGGCGTCGAAGGCGGTCCGCAAGCGAACGATTGACCATCGCGGCGGAACGATAGCCACTGTCCGCACCGGCCGCTCGCTCCCGCCCCAGAGGCTCCGAAGCGCGTTGGGAGGCGCTACAGTTGCACGCCGCTTCGGATGTTCGGGGCGCGTCTCTGCAACCCGCGGACCTCGAGCGGAGTCGGATTCCGACACGAGATGAGCGGTATTCGCAAGCTCTGCGTCCGTCTGCTCGAGATCGCCGTGAGCCTCGTTCTGCTCGAGGTCTGCTCGTTCTTCGCCCTTCACCAGCTCGAGCGCATTCGAGAGGGGATGGTCGTCGACCTCTTCATCGAGTCCCACTTCGCTGCGGACATGGAGGCATACCGGAGGGAATTCGTGGCCAAGCGCTACGACCCGCTGCTGGGATGGCACAACAAGCCGAACACGCGCCACGCGCAGGTGAACATCGCCGGGCGGCCCTGGATCTCGCACATCGATGCCGACGGCGCGCGCGCGGACGGCCATCCCCACGCGGTCGTCGGCGTGGCGACCTACGGCGACTCGATGACGTTCTGCAGCGAGGTCGACGACGACCAGACGTGGCAGTACTACCTCGAGGAGCGGCTCGGGCAGGATGTGAAGAACTTCGGCGTCGTGAGCTACGGCTCGGCGCAGGCCCTGCTCAAGTTCCAGCGGGACGTGGCGGCCGGCCGGGTGGCCCCCGTCACGATCCTCGTGATCTTCGAGGAGAACATCAACCGCGTCGTCAACGCCTTTCGTCCGTTCTACGGTCCGAAGAGCGGCGTCCGCCTCGGCTTCAAGCCGAGTCTGCGCCTCGAGGGCGATCGGGTCGTGCTCCGCGAAAACCCCTTCAGACATCCGGATCTGTCCGTGGAGAGCCTGAAGCAGGTGGCGTACGAGACGTCCGAGTGGGATTACTGGTCGAGTCGGAAGGCGCGCCTCGCGTTTCCCTACGCGTTACAGCTCATCAAAGCGACCTACTACCTGTTCGACCAGAAGTGGAGCGATCTGTGGGAGAAGCGGGAGGGGTTGGCGGTGATGGAATTCATCGTCCGCGAATTCGCCGATGCCAGTCGTCGCGCGGATTCCCGGCCGGTGCTCCTGTTCATTCCGACCTCGGAGACGCTGGAATCCGGCGGGCCGGCGCGCTACGCGCCCTTCGCGCAACGGATGCGGGGGGCGATCCCGGACCTCCTCGTGATCGACGTGCTCGAGGCATCCTTCGAACGCGCGCGGTTCAACGTGCTGCCGTTCGCGGGACATGCGTCGGCCTACGGCAACCGGGTCATCGCGGATCTCCTCTACGCGAAGCTGGAGACCCGGAGCGCGGGCCGGTAGGACGGGGTCTCGGCTTCCCGGAGCCTCTCGCGTGTCGCGTCACGACGCACAGCCCGCCGCGGGGAGACCGAGCGTCTTGCAATGCTCGAGCAGAAAGACGCGAATCTCGTGCGCGAGCAGCGCGTGGCCCTCACTGCGCAGGTGCGAGTCGATCTCGAAATAGGGTTGGGTTCCTCGGTCCACGATCGCCGTTTCCAGGAACGGCGCCATGTTGATGAACGGGATGTCCGCCCCTTCCAGGAAGCGCTCGAGTCGCTGGATCGGTCGGGCGAGATCGTGCACCCCGGCCACCAGTTCCGGATTGGCCTTCTGGTGGACCTCGTACTTGGTGGGAATCACCAGGACCATCAGTGTGCTGCCCCGGGCCTCGACCTCGTCGCGCAGCGTCAGGACGAGCCGCTGCGTGAGGTCCCACGACTCCTCGAGCGGTTGGTGGGGCGCGGTCCGGAATATGTCGAGCTTCCGGAGCCTGGGCGGTCGTTTCGGCGGAAGGCTCACGAGGTTTCCGTACAGCTTCGAGACGCGGAGCATCCGGTCGAGGAGGTTCGGAGATTTCGGCTTCGAGTCGCTCGGAGTGGCCAGTGGCTCGAGCGCACCATCCTCCAGTGTGAAGTACGGGCGTCCGCAGCGCTGCTCGAGGTAGTGAGACGGATTGGAACCTGCGTAGTTGTCGGTGAGATCGTTGCCGAGGAACATCTGCAGGAGCACGAGGTCTGCGTCGTAGCGGGCCACCCGGTCGCGGAACAGGAGGAGCTCCTGGGCCGTTCCGTACCCGTCCACACTGGCATTGAGGACCTCGAGCTGGCGGCCGGGCGCCAGCTCCGCG
>CP070734.1:1502743-1505610 GCA_020347605.1 Deltaproteobacteria bacterium
CCGTGGTGCCGGAGGTGTAGATGACCATCAGGTTCTGATCGGGCGCCACCGTCACGTCGGGCGCATCCAGAGAGCGATCCTCGGCGCCGATCTCGCTGCGCACGCAGCCCACCAGATCGTTCGCCGCGGCCGGCGTCGTTCCGGGCGGCTGGTACACGAGAACGTTCTCGGGCGCGATGCGCTTGAGCGATTGTCGAACCTGCTCGACCTGGGGCAGGAACTTCGCGTCGACGATGAGGACGCGGGCTCCCGACTGGTTCAGGACGCCCGCGAGCGTCTCGCCGCGCAGGCCCGTGTTGATGCCGAACAGCGTGAGGCCCGCGAACGCGCAGCCGCCGTAGATCGCCAGGAACTCGAGGTGGTTTTCGAGCAGGACCGCGACGTGGCCGGGGCGGGACGCGTCCACCGTTCCGAGGCGCTGCAGCAGGAAGTGGGCGTAACGAACGCAGTGGTCGCGGTATTCCGCGTAGGTCCAGCTCCGCTCCCCGTGGCGAGCCAGGACCCGGTTCGCCGTCGCGGAGTGTCCGGCGCGCGCCTCGATGTGCGCGCCAAGGGTGTAGGGGATGTCGAATGTCGGAAGTGCGCCAGCCACGGATCCTCCCTCGGCCTCGAGCCAGAGGCCGGGATCTTATCAGCCCGAGGCTGGCGCTGGCGACCTCCCGGTCACCCCCTCAAAACTCGATGATTTCGAGGATGTAGCGCTTCTTCTCCTTTCCGCTGGCCGCCGCCATGATCGTTCGGATCGCGGTGGCGTGAGATCCGCCCTTTCCGATCACCTTGCCGAGGTCGTCCTTCGCGACCCGCAGCTCGAGCACGTGTGCGTGATCGCCATGCACCTCCTTGATCTGCACTTCATCGGGATGATCCACCAGAGCTCGAACGATCGCCTCGAGTAGATCCTTCATTGGCCCTCCGGCAGCAGAGATCCGCTTGTCCGCCCATCCTTCTGAGGCAGCGGTCGAACGTTTGGACCGCCTCGGGGAGTTTACACCGCCGGGCGTCGGCGGGACCGC
Organism: Deltaproteobacteria bacterium; assembly: GCA_020347605.1. Classification (GTDB taxonomy): domain Bacteria; phylum Myxococcota_A; class UBA9160; order UBA9160. The sequence goes on from CP070734.1 coordinate 1,503,757, forward strand.
GAATTCTCGAAAGGAATGGCAGGAATTGCGGCATCGGTTGCGTCTCGAACGAAGGCGGGACGGTACGCATCGCGAGCGTGGAGTAGGTGGGAAATCCACCCTCTCTCGGCTCGACGGCTGGCCCGGACCGGCAGGATCGGCCGGGCGGGTTCCGCGTGCCGGTTCAGCGGCGCCCGAGGAGCGTCTGGAACCGGTCGCCGCGGCGCACGTCGAGCCACGGCCGTCGAGGAGCCCGATCCAAAAGGCGCGGCGGTCCCGGCACGGCGCCGGCGGCGGCCGCGCGTGCCACGTCCCACCAGGATTCGCCGAGCAGCAGCCGGGCCACGTGCGCGGAGCGCTGCGCGCCGCGCGCTCCGGCGGCCAGGTAGCGCCGCAGCAGACGTCGCCGCAGCGGGCCGGGCGCGAGCGCCGCCAGGACCTCCTTGGGGACCGGCGTTCGGAACAGCTCGCGCGTCGCGGCGAGACCCGCGTAGAGCGAACCCCGTGCCCGCCACAGGCGGGCGTCACGGACGACCGCATCCCAGTCGAGCGAGGAGGCGAGCACGAGTCGGTGCAGATCGAGGAGCCAGACCCAGCGCGTCAGGCTGTGGCGCCCCGCGCGCGCCGCGGCAACCAGCAGGTTGCCGACCCGCGTGGGTGTGTAGACGTGCGCGTGCGTCGGCCAGGGCGCGCACAGACCATCCAGGAAGCGCTCGCCCGACACCGGCTCGCCCGCGAACCGGCCTCCGGCGCGATCCCACGCCCAGCCGAGCGATACGAACAGATCGAGGTCGAACGCCCGCGTCCGGAATGCGAGTCGGTGCGGCGACGCCTTCGCCGCGAACGCGGAGCCGCCGGTGCGCACGAAGCCGAGTCCGCGCAGCACCCGCGCCGCGCGACCGCGCGCCGCGGGCTTCACGATCAACTCGAGGTCGCCCACCGGGCGCGTGCCCACGTCGTCGTAGACGCTGCCCGGGCCCTCGAGGAGCGGCCAGGCCGCGAGCGGGGCCGCATCCACGCCGGCATCGGCAAGGGCGGAGAGCACGTCGCGTCCGGTCTCCAGCGCGATGACGTTGTTGCGCACCGTGGTGTAGTACGACCGCCAGCAGGCGCTTCGAAAGGCTCCGGGAAGCGGATCGCCGATCCGCCCGTCCGCGCTGCCCCGATGCAGCAGCGGCGCGACGCCCTGACGCATGGCGAGCCGCAGGATCGCGTCGGGTTCGAACGGCAGGTCGTCGTCGAATCGATCGCCGGGACGGATCGCACCCGCCGCGGCTCGCACCAGGTGGACGAGCCAGCGGGTCGGCGGCGCAGCGTTGTCCGGCACGACGATCACGAGAGCTCCGACCTCCGCGGGCCGGAACCTCCCGGCCATGCCTCTTCATCGGCGCCCGCCCGGCTCCGCTTGAGCGCTATTAACGCATTTAAATCAGGTGGTTACCTGCCGAGCCTGCGGGCGCGTGTGGGTCGCGCCGCGGCCCGGGCCGAGTGCCAGCTCGCGGTAGGCCAGCTCGATGCGCTCGAAGACGGCGCGTTCGTCGAAGCGAGCCACGGCCCGCGCCCGCCCCGCGCGCCCGATGCGCGCGCAGCGGGCCACATCCGGCAGCAGGCTCTCGAAGGCGGTGCGCAGAGGCGCGGTCTGTGCGACGGGCACGAGCAGCCCGGTGACCCCGTCGGACACGACCTCGCGACAGCCGCGGATCTCGGTCGTGACGATGGGCCGGCCCATCGCCGAGGCCTCGACCAGCGAACGCGGGAAGCCCTCGCGGTAGGACGGCAGTGCGACGACGTCCATCGCGCTGTACAGCGGTGGCATGTCGCGCTGCAACCCGAGCCAGGTCGCGTTCGACGCTGCCAGCCGCGCGGGATCGATCG
>CP070734.1:1505710-1508548 GCA_020347605.1 Deltaproteobacteria bacterium
GAGAGGAGGTCGTCGCGGACCATGGTGTACCAGGCCCGCCAGGTCTCCCCGCCCCGGGTGTACATCGCCTGGGCGGCGTAGTAGTTCCCGTAGAAGTAGAAGTAGTGGTCGTGGTACTCGAGCCAGATCGGCTCGTAGGCCTGGCGCATGTAGCGCAGGCAGTCCCCGATCCGCGGGACCTTGCGGATGTTGTGGCGCTCGCAGAACCGGCGGACGTCCGCGTCGCTGTAGAGGCCGGCCTGCTGCATGGTCGTCAGGCCGGCCGCCGTGAGCGCGAAGCTGTTGCGGTTGAAGGGCACGTCCTTGTGCTGGTAGAGGAACGCGCCGCGATCGCCGCCGACCGTCACGGCCGACTCGACCACGTACTTGAGCGCGTTGTCGATGCACTCGCGCGGGACCTTGATGCCGATGTTGCGCGCCTCGCGCAGCGCCACGACCTGGCAGACCGTGATCGACATGTCCGAGTCCTGCGCGGCGGGCGCGTAGCGCCAGCCGCCGCTCTTGTTCTGCGCCCGGTAGGTGAACTCGACCGCCGCATCGAGCTTCTCGCGCAGCGTCGGCTCGCCGGTCATGCCGTAGATCTCGGCGAGGAACAGCACGCTGAACGCGTGGCTGTACATCCGCGTCTGGTTGTGCGTGATGAAGCCGTCCTCGTTCACGTGGCGCAGGACGAACTGGAGCGCCCGCTCGACGACCTGGCCGTACTTGCCCTGGCGCGGCAGGTGGCCGCCGCTCAGGAAGGCCATGCCCGCGAGCGCGGTCACGCCGAGGTGGGGCATGCCGTCGCGCGGCTGGATCTGCGGCTGGTGCCGGTACCCGTCGTTGATCTTGAATCCCACGAGCGCGTTCCACGAGCCGTCCTTGTTCTGGTGCTCGGCCAGCCAGCGGAGCGCCCCGTCGACCGCCGCGCGGGCGCGGTCGCTGTAGAGTTCCGCTCGGCCGTCGCGATCCCCCTCCTGGGCCCGGGCGGGCAGGCCGGCCGCGACGCACGCGGCCAGGAGGATGGTTGCGAAGCGAAGCTGCATTTCGGATCTGGGCCTCACCCAAGTATACGCACGGCCACCGGCGGAAGCCGCGGCGTTTCAGGGACTTCGGCAGAATCCCGCCGTCGCCTGAGGCGATTGTCGAGAGTCGGGGCCTTCCCGTTCGTGCGGGGACCAAGTCGGGACGGGAGGTGCCCGGTACGCGCGCCTGCGGCGCACTCCCGGCGCTGTCCGAACGGAGCCTAGCCGCCGGGGCCGTAGGCGTAGACCACGTTGGCCGAGGTGGTCACGACCAGGATGCCGTTTTGTACCTTCGCGTTGATCCACTCGACGTTGCGCGCCGGCGGGAGGATCTCGCGGAGCGCGCGGCCGTGCAGCGGGTCCACGAGACGGATCCGCGGCTGGGGAGTGCTGCGGCGCCGGGACCAGATCTTGAGCCCGAGGACACCCTCCGCGGGGATCAGGCTGGCCGTCTGGGCGCCGCCCTCGGTGAGCGGGAGCGTGTACTTGCGCCGCAGGTCGGGCAACTCGAAGGCGGTGAGGCGCGCCGGCTGGTCGCCAAGCTCCCTGCTGCGGGTCAGCACGAGGAGCAGGGAGTCGTGGCGCGGCTGGGGGTGATCGAGGTAGGGCCGGTCGCCGGTCTCGTCGCTCAGCTCGAGTTCCGGCGCCCACTTGAGCAGGCGGCCGCTCTCGAGATCGTAGACGGCGCTGCCGCGCGCGTCGTCGAGAGCGACGACGTGCTTGCCCACCACGCCGAGCATGTGGAGGTAGCGGCTCTTGCCGTCGTGCGGGGCTTCCTCTTTCCAGATCGGGCTCGGGCTGGCGGGATCCACGAGGGCGAGCGTGTAGGAGTGCTTGTACTCGAAGCGGGGCAGCGGCTGGGCCGTCCCGAGGCCGACGAGGATGCGCCCGTCGGGCAGGACGATCGGCTCGACAAGCGTCGTGCCGCGCTCGCGGTCGAGCGTGATCGAGTTCTCGACCGCGCCGCTCGTAGGATCGATCGACGTCAGCGTCACCGGGTGGGTGGCGAACAGGAGCAGCCGGTCGGCCAGCGCGATGGCCTGGTAGGTCGCCATGCGCGGGTCCATCCCGCCCTCGTCGAACACCCGCGACCACAGCACCGAGCCGTCGTCGGGATGCAGGGCCGCCAGCCCCACCTGGCCGCGCAGGCTGCGTTGCCGGAAGAGGAGGAAGATCTGCCCCTGGTGCTCGAGGAGCCGCTCGGCGCGGCCGTTGGACGGGAGCCGGCGCTCGTGCAGCGCGCGTCCGGTGCGCGCATCGAAGACGTGGATGTGCTGGTCGGTCACGGCGTGGAGCCGTTCGCCCGCGAACACCAGCGGGCCCTTCGGCTCGCCGCGACGGAAGTCGATCCGATAGAGCTCGTTGCCGTCGCGGGCGTCCAGCGTGAGGACGCGGCGGTGGGCGCGCACGAGGATCGCGTGGCGCAGCGGCTCGGGACGCTGGCCGAGGAGGTCGGGCACGTCGAGGAAGTTCTCGTTCGGGAAGGCGCGCTCGAAGCGCAGCTCGAGGTCCGGGTCGAGGTCGCGTCGTTGCGCACTGCGCGCGAGAGCCGGGTACGGGTCGCGCGCCAGCCACTCCTCGACGAACGCACGCGCGGCGACGCGGGCGCCGTCGGCGCGGGTGACGAGCTGGTCGCCGAAGCGCGTCCGGAGGCGCAGCAGCGCGCCGTAGGCCGGTCCGAACGACTTGCGCTCGTGCAGCGCCCGCACCATGAGCGCCAGCGCCTCGGGCACGCGCGGCGAGCCGGCGTGGTCGACGAGGAACTGCTGCAGGACCCGCGCCGCGTCGGCGGGCGCGCCGCCGTCGAGCCGGCGCACGAGCTCGCCGAGCACCG
>CP070734.1:1508648-1511481 GCA_020347605.1 Deltaproteobacteria bacterium
GAGGCCCGTTCCCCCGAGGGCGCGCGACCGCGCCTTGTCCACCCGGTAGAAGCGTTCGAAGATCCGATCGCGGTCCTCGTCGGGGATGCCGATGCCGTCGTCGCGCACCGACACCTCGACGCCCTCCTCGCGGCTCGAGATCCGGACCTCGATCCGCCCGCCCGCATCCGTGTACTTGATCGCGTTGTCCAGCAGGTTGCTCAGGATCTGCTCGAGCGCTCGCGGATCGGCCCAGGCCTCCGCGCGACCCGACGCGTCGAGCGAGACCTGGAGCGACTTCTCCGCGAAGCGCGGCCCCCAATCGCGGATCAGGGATCGCGCGATGCCGGCGGCGTCCACCCGGCCGCGGTGCAGCCGCGCTTCGCCACTCTCGAGAGTGGACAGCTCCAGGAGGTCGTCGACGAGCTGGCCGAGCCGGCGGGAGTGGCGATCGATCACCTCGACGTAGGAGCGGCGCTCCTCATCGGTGACCTCGTCGCCGTGGCGCAGCATCTCGGCGAAGCCGCGGATCGCGGTCAGCGGCGTGCGCAGCTCGTGCGAGGCGTTGGCGACGAAATCGCGCCGGACCTGCTCGAGGCGCGTGAGCTCGGTGATGTCCTCGAACACCGCCACGGTTCCAACGCGCGAACGCGCTCCCGCCGGAAACGCCACCGCGTGCACGCTCAGCGTGCGGTGCAACGGATCCCCGACCGAGATCACCTGCGCGACCGGCTCGTCGCCCTGCGCGGTGCGCGCGAGCATCTCGTCCAGGTCTGCGCTGCGGAACACCTCGATCGGCAGACGCCCCTCGACGGCGGGCGGCGCCCCGAAGAACTCGCGGAGCCTCGCGTTGGCGAGCACGATCTTGCCCTCGGAGTCGACGACGAGCACGCCCTCGACCATTCCGTTCAGCACCGCCTGCAGCTGCTCCTTCTCCCGCGTGACCTCCTCGAGGCGCAGGCGGAGCTGCTCTCCCATGCGGTTCACGGCGTCGGCGATGTCACCGAGCTCCTCCACGTCCCAGCGCGGCACGCGGCGCTCCAGGTCGCCGCGGGCGATCGAGCCGGTGACGCGGCGCAGCTCTTCGATCGGCCGCAGCGTGAACCAGGACAGGCCGAAGCCCAGGGCGACCGCGGCGATCAGCCCGACGACGCCCGCGAGCAAGAGCTCGCGGCGCAGCTCGGCGATCGCCGCATCCCGGTCGGACAGATCGACGGCCAGGCGGACGACGCCGTCGATCGCGGGATCGAGCGGAAGCGCCAGGTACAACAGCGACCGGCCGACGGTCGCGCTGCGCCGCTCGGAGGTGCCCACCCGGCCGGCGAGCGCCGCGCGCAGCTCGGGCCGGTCGGCGTGATTCGCGAGCGAACCCAGATCCTCGAGCGGAACGTCGGAGTCGCCGACGACGGTGCCGTCGCGACCGATCAGCGTGACGCGCGCCTCCAGGATGGCGCCCGCGCGGTCGGCGATCGCATCCAGCTGCGCCGAAGCGGCCGGCTCGAAGCGGGTCCCGAGCGCCATCTCCTTCACCAGGAGCGCGTTCGCCTCGAGCGTGTGCGCGGTGTGCGCGGTCTCGCGCTGGCGCAGGCCGCGCTCCGCCCGCACACCCGCAACGAACACGACCACCGCCACGAGCGCGGCCAGCACCGCGGTGAGCTTGAGCTGGATCTTGGGCACTCGCCGCTCCCGTTCGAAGCGTGGCGTCACTCGGCGAATCGATAGCCCACGCCCCGCACCGTCTCGATCAGATCGCCCGCAGGTCCGAGCTTCTCGCGCAGGCGCTTCAGGTGGGTGTCCACCGTTCGCTGCGTCACGACCACGTCCGATCCCCAGACCTCCGCGAGCAGGTGCTCGCGGCTCAGCACGTGACCCGGCCGCGACATGAGCCGCTGCAACAGGTCGAACTCCTTGGCCGTGAGTGCGACCTCGTCGCCCTCCACGAAGACGCGATGCCGCACGGTGTCGAGCGCCAGGGAGCGATGCTCGAGGCGCCGCGGGCTCGGGTCCTGCCCGCGGCGCCGGAGCACCGCGCGCACGCGCAGCGTCAGCTCCCGAGGGCTGAAGGGCTTCGTGACGTAGTCGTCGGCGCCCAGCTCGAAGCCGACGACCCGATCGATTTCGTCGCTCTTCGCCGTCAGCATGATGATCGGAAGGCCCGAGATCGAAGGCTCGGCGCGAATCGTGCGGCAGATCTCGGTACCCGGAACGTCGGGCAGCATGAGATCGAGAACGATCAGGTCGGGCGGCGTGCGGCGCGCGATCGCCAACGCCTCGCGCCCCGATACGGCCGTTTCGACCTCGAAGCCGGACTTTTCGAGGTTCACCCGAACCAGCTCGAGCAGATCCGGCTCGTCGTCGACGACGAGGATTCGCGGACTCATCTACGGCCCCAGCTTAGCCGTCACGCGGGCGCTTCACAGCGGAGTCGCGCGACCGCCCCGAAACCGTCGCGACTTCGTCATCGCATTGCAACAGGAACCGGTGTCGGAACCCCGGCGGCGCTCAGCGCCCCGGGCTCGCCACGACTTCGATGGTTCCCGCGTTGCCCGCGACGAGCTCGCCGACCCGCGCGCGCGCCGGCGCCCCCCGGCGCTCCAGCTCGGCCAGGAGCCTCGCCTCGTCGGACGGAGCGACGGCGATCAGGAGCCCCCCCGAGGTCTGCGCATCCGCCAGGAGCTGGCGCTCCGAGGGCCGGATCGCCGCCGCGAAACGCGTCCACGACTCTGCGTAGCGGAGGTTCTTCTTGCTGCCGCCGGGCACCAGGCCCGCGTCGGCGAGGGGCTCCGCGAAGTCGAGCCGCGGCACCGCCGCGGCGTAGAGCTGCGCGGCGGCGTTGCAGGCGACCAGCAGGTGG
>CP070734.1:1511581-1514410 GCA_020347605.1 Deltaproteobacteria bacterium
CGGGCAAGGACGAGGCGACCGTGCTGACGCCGCCGCGCGCGATCGAGATCGAGTGGGCGCTCGAGTGGCTCGGGGAGGACGAATTGCTCGAGGTCACGCCCGCCGCCCTGCGCCTGCGCAAACGCATCCTACCGGCCAACCTGCGCAAGCCGGGACGTTCTTGAACGTGGCGCCGAGGGCGCGTGCGGAGCGCGTGCGCCGAGGCGAGGAGACGACGATGAGCCAGGAGCATCCGGCGCTGGCCGTGGCGCAGAAGTCGTGGCGCTGCGTTCAGGCGCACGACAAGCAGGGCTGGCTGGACCTGATGGCGGAGGACGTCTGCATCGAGGACCCGATCGGCGTGGCGCCCACGAACCCCACCGGCAAGGGCCTGCGCGGCAAGGCGGCGGTCAGCGAGTTCTACGACACGCACATCGCACCCTCGACCATCCGGGTCGAGGCCCACGAGTCCCACGCCGCCGCCAACGAGTCCGCGCACCTGATGACGCTCACCACGACCTTCGCCAACGGCGTCACGAGCCGCGTGCGCGGAATCTTCACCTACCGGATCGACGACGACGGCAAGCTCACGAACCTCCGCGGCTACTGGAGCCTCGACCGGGTGGCCTTCGAGCCGCCGTCCTGAAGCCCCGCATGTCGTTCCCGTGGACCCGCCGGTCCGCGCGCTGCGCGCCGCGCGCCGGAGACCGGGAGCGCCGAACGGCTCAGAAGGCGTACTGCCAGCCGGCCCAGAGCTGCCAATCGGTCTCGAGCTGGGGGCCGTCCAGCCACTGGTAGAGCGGCCAGCCGAACTCCACCGCGAAGCGCTGGTTGCGCAGCACGCCCTGGGTGACGATCAGGTTCGCTCCGAGCAGGCCGTCGAGCCGGTGGCCCCTGCGGCGGTCGGGGTCGGCAGTGGGCACGAGCGCCGGGTTCAAGGCGTCGTCGTCGCCGTGGATGTTGTCCCACGACGCCCAGGCGAGGCGCAGCGACGTGCTGAGCCACGGGGCCCAGCGCCGCGCGCCCCAGACCGAGGCGTCCGCGCGGTTCCCGAGGCGATAGCCCTTGTTGTTGCGACCGGTGCGGATCGTGCCGAGCAGCTGGCCGCCCCAGGAGTAGGCCTGCGTCTGGCCCGTGTACGTGACACCCGGCAACAGATCGAAGGTGCCGGATCCCAATTGCATCGGATAGGGCAGTCGCACGCGGCCCATCGGCGTGTCGTCCTTCACCGAGATGTCGCCGGTCGGAACGCTCAGCCCCGCGTTCGCGTGCAGGCGATGGGTCTCGCCGTCGAACAGTCGGATCAGCCCCGCGACGCGTACGTCGCCGATCCCGCTCGAACGCGTCGTGAAGCGGACTCCCGTTGCCGTGACGTGATCCATGTCCTGGCGCAGGAAGGGCAGCATGGCGAGCAGCGTGATCCGGTCGATCGGCGCCCACATGACGCCCAGCATGTGCATCTCCATGTCCATCCGGGTCGGTGCGACGGGGTAGTCGGCGAGGACGGCGCCGGTGCCGATGCGCTCGGTGCCGTCGCGGTTTCCGTCCATCCGCATCCGCATGTAGCGGTACGAGAGCATCCGGCCGCCGGCCCCGTGCAGATGCTCGCCCATCACGCCGATCGGGGCGTGGGCGTCGGGGCGCGCGACCCCCGACCCATGCGGCCCGTGCGCTCGTGCAGCGGGGGCCCCGAGCAGGAGCCCGCTCAGTGCCAGGATTGCCGGGACCGTTCCCCTCACGCGCAGCAGCATACGCATCCCCCACTGCAGCGCCACGCGCCGTCGCGGCCCGGCGGGCCGGCTCGCGGCGGGCGATGCGCGGAAGGAGTCCACAGGACCGAGGGGAGCGGGTAGGCTGCTGGGCGTGAGCCGCACGCGCACACCTCGAGCGGCGTACGCCGGCGACGCCCTCGTCGACGACTACGCCGGCCCGTTCGACCCCGGCTTCGAGCTCGCGCGCCTCTCGCGCCAGGCGCTCGCCGATCTGGGCCGCGAGTTCCTGCTCCACGGCCACCTGCAGGACCGCGTGGGGCTACCCCGCGTCCTGGCGCGGCTCGGCAACGAGGGGCTGACCCGCGTCTCGATCGAGGAGTGGATGGCCGCGAGCCCGGTCTACTCGAGGCGCATGCAGCGCGCGCTCCGCTTCGAGGGCCGCGACGTCTCGACCATCTTCAAGAACCTTCAGTTCGACATCGGCGCGCCGCACCAGTTCATGGAGTTCCGCTTCGACCTGAACGGTCCGAACGAAGGGGAGTTCTGGCTGGAGCGCTGCGGGCCGCTGCTCGACGTGGAGCCGTTCGGGGAGGAGCGCGTCCGCCTCATGTGTCACGACGTCGAGGATCCCACCTTCGACGCCACCGCCGCCGCTACCCATCCGTGCGCCCGGATCCGACCCATCCACCGGCCGCCGCGCGTCCCCGCCGCGCGCGTGCCGCACTGCCGCTGGCGGGTCTCGATCGAGGAGGCCGGCGTCGACTACCAGCAGCACGAGAATCTCGAAATCGTGGGCGCGTCGAAGATCGCGCGCCTCGCGATCCGGCTTCCCGAGACGGACGCCGAGCCGGGCGGCTGGCCGGACTACGCGGGACCCTTCGACCCGGAGTGCCAGCTCGAGGACTTCTCGCACCGCGCGCTGTGCAGCGCCAACCTCGAGTTCGCGGTGCAGAGCCACCTGCTGGCGCGTTCGTTCCTGCTCTGCGTCGGACAGCGCTGCGGCGCCGAGGCCGTACCCGAGCTCGCCACGCAGCAGTGGACCGGCATCGCAGGCCTCACGGCCGAGCGGCTGCGCACGGCCCTGTCGATCGATGGCGACGACGCGGCCGCGATCGCCAAGGTGTTCCAGATGCACCCG
>CP070734.1:1514510-1517327 GCA_020347605.1 Deltaproteobacteria bacterium
TCCAGCCAGGCGTTGAAGAAGGCGTCATCCGTCAGGGCGCGAACGCGGAAGTCCGCGGCGCTCGCGGCCGGCGGCGTCGCGAGGAGCGAGATCGAAAGGAGGGCCGCGATCTGTCCACAGCTCGATCGGACCCGCCGCATCGCTCGCATCGCGCGAAACCCCTGCAGTTCGGCAAGTCCCTTCTACGCCGATCGGAGGAAGCGGTGGTATGACCGGCGTCATAGAACGACGTGCGCGACCGGCGGCGGGCGGACGCCCGCGGGTGTTTCGAGCTGGGGTCACGCTCGGGTCGGATCGGCGCGAAGAGCCCCAGCCTGGCCGGTCGACCGCATCCCCGAGTGCCCGAAGCCACTGCACTTCGGCACGGTACGCCGCCCCGGCAGCGCTCCTTCGACCCGCCGGTCCGGGGTTCGAGTCCCCCGCGCCGCCACGTTCCGGATCCGAAGCGTCCGACCGGATGGATCCGAACGGGCCGGTCGCGCTCGAATCGGCGGAAGGCGTGCGCGCAGCCGGCAATCGGTGCGCAACGGGAATGCAAGCGAGCCGCTCGACGCAGATTTCCGGTGACGAACGCTACGGAATCCGAGGCGACGTGCCGAAGAGACTCCCACGAACGCACCCATCGGCACCGGAGGGGCTGCTCGATCGGAATCAGCCGAATGGGAGCTCCGCATGTCGTACGCGAACTCGATCTGGGGCGTCGTCGGCGGGTTCGCATTCCCCTTCCTGGCAGCGCGCCTGGCACGGGCTGCGCGCGAACCGTTCTGGGGCGAGATCACGCCTCAGCTGGCGAATCCACCTTGACCTCCTCAGCCGCTTGTTCTTGGAACGATCCCTTCTTGCCAAAGCGAGGTACACAACAATGAAAAAGTCGATGCTTCTCGCCGGATTGATTCTACTGTTCGCTGCCGTCGCTCATGCCGGTGCGACAAAGTACGATCTAGGCAACAAGATCATGGATACACGGTCGCCGCACGCGAAGGCGACTGGTTTTGCCGTCGTCAACATGTCGCCGAACGGAACGACGGCCGTTTCCATTCAAGTCCAGATCCGAAACGCGGCCCCGGAAACAAGATACACCGTCAAATCGGGTGGGGTCTTGCCGGGTGAGCCGACCTTCGTGACCAACAAGAACGGCCACGGCGGAGTACACGTGAATCTGGAAGACGACGCGGACCTGGCGGGCGTCAACATAAACGTCAGAGCCGTGAGCGGGAATACTCTGGTGTTGCGGGGGGCGTTGTGATTGCACTCGCTGCGTAGTTTCTGAAGCGAATCCTGGGCGATCGCGGAGCCGCGGTTGCCCAGCCCAGGCGGCGGCGCGATGGGAGGGGCCGGCCGCCTGGCGATCGGCGCGAGGTCTTGAACGGGGTCCCGTGCGAGCTTCGCACCGTAGCCGCCCGGGCGGATAGCAGATTCGAGCTCCACGAAAGTAGAGTCAGAGCGGGGTCACGTGTCGGCGGAAGAGGCCCCGATCGAATCTCCCCGCGGGCCGTTCAAGCCCGTCCGGTGACCCGACGAAGGGTTTGGGCAGAGCCTCCCGAACGGGAGCGGGGGAGGGGCGCATGAAGAAGATGATCGTGCTCTTGATTCTCGGCGCCGTGGGTTTCGGCGGCTATCGCGCCTACGAGCGGTTCGGGGCGCCCGCGGCTCCCTACCTCGCCTACCAGCGCAGCGCCGACGCGAAGGTGAAGGGCGCCAGCATGGCCGGCAACGCGTACGTGGCGTCGTTCGGTGGTCCGGTGGTGAACGTCGAGGACATCACGTACGAGCTCGAATCGATGGAGCCGGTGGCTGAGGATCGCGTGGAGCTCGTGGCGGTGCAGACGGTGCAGCGCCGCTATCGGCAGGATGGTCCGAGCCGGCCGTTCTTCACGCGTTCGCGGCACCACGTCGTGATGGAGGAAAGCGACGGGACGTGGACGGTGGCGCAGATGAGCGAGGAGAAGCTGGACTAGGCGGTCCGGTGTTGCATCGGTCTACGCGGTTTCAACGATGGTAGCTGGGAGTTGGCCAGGACGTACGAGATCCTGGCCGAAGTCGACGGCGAACGCGGTCGCGTCCTGCGGGCGCCGCTCGCCGCGGAACGGCCTCGGCGCGCGCGGTCGCTCTGCTACGCTCACCGGTGACCGTTTCGGTCGGTCTTGCGCCCGTCGGGAACCGGGCTTCCCGCCGGACAACCAGGGGGATCCATGGGTCGTATCCTCGCATCACTCGCACTGGGACTCTCGCTCGTGCTCGCGCCCTCGCTCGGGCGTTCGGACCAACACCAGAATCAGAAGGGCCCGAAGGTCGAGAAGTCGAAGGGAGCCGAAAAGTCGGAGGGCAAGGCGCAGGGCGCCGCGATGCGCGAGCGTCGCGACGAAGGGAAGGCCATCAAGGAAGCCTACCGGGAAGACGTGAAGGCCGGAGGCGAACGGGTGAAGGGCAAGAAGCCCTGGTGGAAGTTCTGGGGGAGCGCCGAAGAGGAGTGATGCCGGGCGCTTCCGGCGGCTTCGCAAGCGCCGCTCGGTTCGAGCGGCGCCGAACGTCTACAGCGTCTCGAGTGCGGCGACGGCGGCGGACGCCGCGACGCGGGCGGCGCGCGTCGCTCCGCGCGCGAGGCGCACGAGCTGCGGGACGCGCCGGGGCCGGGTCAGGACGAGACGCGCGACCGCCAGGAGGTCGGGCCGACCGTCGGGTCCGGCCAGCGCGAGTACCGCAGCGTCGGTCGAGCCGTCGTCGGCGCGGTCGCTGATCGCGCGGAACACCGACCACGGGCAGCGCCGGCGCTCGCAGACCGCAGCGACCGCCGCCGTCTCCATGTCGATCAGGTCG
>CP070734.1:1517427-1520238 GCA_020347605.1 Deltaproteobacteria bacterium
AGACTCCCGCGTGGAACCAGAATTCGTCAAGGGGCATGTCCCGGATCATTGCACCGTCGCCCTTGCGGAATACGCGGAACTGGCCGTTGACGACGTGGACGATGTGCTCGTCGCCGACCGCCCCCATCGTGTCCGGAGGGTACCAACCGCCGCACTCGAACTCGCCGCAGCCCGTGAAGTTGAGCCCGACCTCGAGCTCGAGACTCGAAGCCGTGGCGGCGTGCCCGAGGACGAGCGCGGCCACGACGAGTATCAAACGGCCGGGAGAACGCGTGGGCTTCACAGCTCCCTCCTCCTCCGGCGATCTCCGATCCGCCGAGGTTGCCGGAGTGTCCGAACACCCGCGGTATGACTATCACGCACAGACGTGTCGAGACAAGCGTTGCGCGGGGGCCGGCTTCGTTCTCGCGCTCCGAACGCGCGGGCGGATAGATGCCATGATGGCGGACACCGCAGCCCGCCGTATAGACCCTGGTTGCCCCTTCCAGCTCCGGGAATTCGACCGAATTCCAGGTTGTCGGAACGAAAGACCGCTTGATTTTTCTCCCGCTACTCGTCGATCAAGGCTCGTTCACCAAGGGACGTGTCATCTCCACCTGCCAGCGCTGGATCTGCGCCTGAAACAGCGTGGCGAGCACGCGGTTCTGCTCCACGACGTCGTGTTGCTCGTCGGAATCCGCGTCCAGGTCGTAGAGTTCGTGTCTACCGAGCTCCGGGTACCAGATATAACGCCAACGCGAGCTGCGCAGGAAGAGGGCCGGAGCCCGCGGGTCCGCATCGGGCGTCGGGTCCTCCGAGTAACGGTGCGCGGCGAGCGACATCCCTCCGATCACGGCGCTGCGCGTCCAGGGACCGGTGCCCTCGATCACCGGCCGCAGGCTGTGGCCGGGCAGCTCCGCGGGAATCTCCGCGCCCGCGTAGTCCAGCAGCGTCGGCATCAGGTCGACACTGCTCACGAGCTCGTCGCGCACCACGCCGGCGCCAACGCGATCCGGCCACGAGAAGATGATCGGCGTGCGAAACCCGAGCTCGTGCATCGAAGTCTTGCCCTTGGGTCCATCCCGACTCTTCCTTCCGGGTGCGCGTGGACCCTGGTCCCATCCGTTGTCGGCGAGGTACACGACGAGCGTGCTCTTCCGCAGACCGTTCGCTTCCAGGTAGTCCAGCAGCTGACCGACGACGTCGTCGAAGCGCGTGATGTTCGCATAATAGGCAATCGCGGCAGTCGTGAGATCCGCGTTCTCGTAGCGGCTTCGATACCGGGGACCGGCATCGTGAGGCACGTGGGGCAGCTTCGGCGCGAACCACACGAAGAACGGGTGCTCCCGGTGGGCGTCGATGAACTCGTAGAGGGGCTCCATCGTGGTGCGCCCGAGAGAGCCGCTCGAGTGCGGACCCTCACCGGCATCCTGCATCCCGTGCGTGAATCCGCCGAGCGCGTAGCTCGCCTCCCAGTATTTTCCGCCCTGGAAGCTGGCGTAGCCGCGCTGCGCGAGCCGGCGCGGGAGCGTCGCGAAGTCCCGGATCTGCTCGAGCGGAGGGCGGCGGGTTCCCTCTCGGCGCAGCTGTTCCACGCGGAAATCCCACTGGATCGGGTGCAGGCCCGTGAGCAGTGACCGAAGCGAGGGGCGGCAGACGCTCGCCGTCGTGAAGCCCCGGGTGAAGAGCGTCCCCTCGCGCGCCAGCCGGTCCAGGCGCGGTGTCTGCACGTACGGCGAGCCCATGAAACCGAAGTCGGGATAGCCGTGGTCGTCCCCGATGATCAGGACCAGGTTCGGCGGTCGCTGTGGCGAAAGCGTGGCCTCGCCACAGCCGAGGAGCGCCAGCGCCGCGATCAGCGAGAATCGTCGCATCTCAGGCGCGATTCCAGACCGACAAGCGGAACAGCGGCAGGGCGAGGGGTACACGCTGGACGTGCACGCACTCCAGGCGCTTTGCGAGCACCCGCTCGATATCGTAGATCGTGACCTTGTGGTAGTGGCCGTCGAAGCCGGCGATGCGGCGCCCCAGGCGGTAGAGCGCATTCTCGGTCGGACCCGACACCACCATGTGGGCTCCCGGGCGCAGCGCGGAGAGGAGCGCGTCGACGATCCCGCCCACGTCCACGTTGTGCTCGAGCGAATCGAGTGCGAAGATCGCCGCGAAGTGTTCCCGCGGGAGCGACGCGAGGTCGGCGCGCTGTGCCCGTGGAACCCGACGCTGCAAGGCGGCCGCCAGGGTGTCGTTCTCTTCTACGTAGTGATAGGACTGCGACGTGTCGAGCAGGTGAAACAGCTCCCCGGTTGCCGCACCGAAGTCAAGGATCGGGCCTGGGTCGGCGAAGCGGCGGTAGAGATCGCACGCCGCGAGTAGCCGCCACCACGCCACCGCCGCAGCCAGCGCATTCGCGTGGCAATACGATGGAACGCAGCTCTCTTCCAGCTCCGCGAAGCTGTGCGCCAGATCGAACTCTGCTCTGAGCTCCGCGCGGCGCGTGCGAATGATGTTTGCGCTCTTGCGGTCGATCAACATCTCGGGGCCGCGTATCGGACCAGCCGGGCTTCACCGGAGCGAGCGCGGGTAGCGGACCCGCTCGATTGCCGGCCCTGGAGCATGGCCCGTCGCATTTCGAAATGCAACGCGCACTCCGGTCGCGAAGCCGGCTGATTCTGCGGCGGCGCGGCACGCCGAAGCCAGGCGAACTGGAAGGCCCGTCCCGAGCGGGTGTCGGCTGAACGCTCGCGGCACGCGCCGTCTTCGCGGCGGCGCTCTGGGTTTCCCATCACGAGGTATGGCGGGCGGGCGCGCGCGACGTCGTTCCGGGGCGCGAGT
>CP070734.1:1520338-1523146 GCA_020347605.1 Deltaproteobacteria bacterium
AGCGAGTTCCTGAAGCACGATCCCGAGGACCCGCACTGGCTCGACCGCGACCGCTTCGTGCTCTCGGCCGGCCACGGCTCGATGCTGCTCTACTCGCTGCTCCACCTGTCGGGCTACGCGCTCCCGATGGACGAGATCCGGCGCTTCCGCCAGCTCGGCTCGATCACGCCCGGTCACCCCGAGGTCGGCGAGACGCCGGGCGTCGAGACCACGACCGGTCCGCTCGGGCAGGGCCTGGGCAACGCCGTCGGAATGGCGCTCGCGGAGCGGCTCCTCGCCGCGCGGCTCGGCTCCGAGCTGATCGATCACCGCACCTACGTGCTCGCCAGCGACGGCGACGTCATGGAGGGCGTGGCGTCCGAGGCCGCGTCGCTGGCCGGACACCTGGGGCTCGGCCGCCTGGTCGTGCTCTACGACGACAACGGCATCAC
This sequence comes from Deltaproteobacteria bacterium, assembly GCA_020347605.1. GTDB lineage: Bacteria > Myxococcota_A > UBA9160 > UBA9160. Next base: position 1,520,770 of record CP070734.1, read on the forward strand.
GATCGACGGGCCGACCAGCATCACGTTCTCGGAGAACGTCGCGCGGCGCTTCGAGGCCTACGGCTGGCACGTGCAGGACGGCATCGACGGGCACGACCCCGACGCCCTGCGCGGCGCATTGGCGCGGGCGGGCGAGTCGGAGGAGCGCCCGCACCTCATCATCTGCAAGACACACATCGGCTTCGGATCGCCCGCCGCCGACACCAGCAAGGCGCACGGCTGGCCCGGCGGCAAGGGCGAGGCGTTCAACGACGAGACGCGCGCCGCGCTGGGCTGGACGCTGCCGCCCTTCGAGGTGCCGGACGCGTCGCGCGAGGTGTTCCGCGCCAACGCCGAGCGCGGCGCGAAGCTGCGCGGCGCGTGGCAGGAGCGCGCGAAGACAGCGCGCAAGGACAAGCGGCTCAACGCGCTGTACCGCGCCATGGTGGAGCGGAAGCTCCCGGACGATCTCGACGCGCTGCTGCCGGACTTCCGCAGCGAGACCGGCACGCTGGCGACGCGCGTCGCCTCGGGTCGCGTGCTGAACGCGATCGCCTCCGCGGTGCCCTCGCTGATCGGCGGCTCGGCCGACCTCGCCGGCTCGAACAACACGCCCATCGACGGCGCCGGTCTCGTCGAGCGCGGCAAGTTCGAGGGCCGCAACATCAACTTCGGGGTGCGCGAGCACGGCATGGCCGCGATCGCCAACGGCCTGGCGCTGCACGGCGGCATCCGCCCCTACGTCGGCACGTTCCTGGTGTTCAGCGACTACATGCGCGCAGCGCTGCGCCTGTCGGCGCTGATGGGCACGCGCGTCGCGTTCGTGTTCACGCACGACTCGATCTTCGTCGGCGAGGACGGGCCCACCCACCAGCCGATCGAGCAGGTGGCCGCCCTGCGTGCGATTCCCAACCTGCACGTCTGGCGGCCCGCCGACGCGCGCGAGACGGCGGTGGCGTGGCGCGCGACGCTGGCGCGCGAGGACGGTCCGACCGCGTTCGCGCTGACGCGGCAGGGCGTTCCCATACTGGAAGGGGAGGGCGTGGAGGAAGGCGCGCGCCGCGGCGGCTACGTCGCGCTGCGCGAAAGCGGCGGCGCGTCTGCGGAGCTCGTGATCGTCGGCACGGGCTCGGAGACGCAGCTCGCGATCGAAACGGCGCGCAGCCTCAACGCGGAGGGCCGGCGCGTGCGGGCGGTCTCGCTGCCGTGCCTCGAGGTCTTCGAAGAGCAGGACGCGGACTACCGCGCGAGCGTGCTCGGCGATGCGCCCCGGCTCGTCGTCGAGGCGGGCGTGGCGCTGGGCCTCGGCACACTGCTGCGCGCGGGCGACCGCTTCCACGGCCTGGACCGCTTCGGCGCCTCGGCTCCGTACCCGGACCTCGCCGAGCACTTCGGACTGACGACGGTGCGCGTGACGGAGCTCGCGCGCGAGATGCTGGGCTAGCGCGTGCGCGCCTCGCGGGGGAATGCATGGAGATCCTGAAGGGCATCGGCTTCGGCGCGCTCGGAATCCTGGTGCTGGGCTGGCTCACCGTCTCGTTCCTGGCGCCGGGCCGAGTGCGCAGCATCGTCGAGTGGATCGCCGCCACGGCGGCGTTCGCCGCGCTGCTCGTGTTCTTCGTCTCGCTGACTGCGCGCGCCCGGGCCGAAGACATGCTGATCGGCGTGATCGGCTTCGGCGCGCTGAGCGTGCTCTTCGCGCTGGGCTTCAGCGTGAGCGTGTACAAGACGCTGCGCGAGATCTTCGGCGGCGCCGGCGCGGGTCCCAGCACCACCAACTGAAGACATCGGCTCAGCGGTAGTCGTGTGAAGCGGGCAGGGGCTTCTTCGCCGCGAGCGGCCGGAGCTTCTGCACCCGCACGTGGATCACGCCGTCCACGTTCTGCAGCGGCCCCTCGATCTCGACGATCGAGGCGCTGTGCAGCGGGGCGCGGAAGCGGCGGAACATGTCGGGCGTGAGCACCGCGTTCGAGAGCCCGGTCTCGTCTTCCAGCGTCAGGAAGCAGAAGCCCTTCGCCGAGCCGGGCCGCTGGCGCACGATCACGTGTCCCGCCGTGCGCACCGGGCGGCCGTCGGGGGCGTGCGCCAGCTCCTGCGCCGACAGCACGCCGCGCTCCCGCAGCGCCTCGCGCAGGTGGATCATGATCTGCGGTCCCGTCGTGATCCCGCTGGTGCGGTAGTCGGCCAGCGTCTCCTCGAGCGGGGACATCTCGGGAAGCGGCGACGGCGCGTGCCGCGGCGGGACGCCCGCGAAGAGCGACGTCGGGTCGCGCTCCAGCGCAGCCACCTGCCAGAGCGCAGAGCGGCGCGAGCGCGCGGCCGCGTCGATGCCGCCGAGCGCGCCGAGCTCGGCCAGCGCGTCGAGCTCGCCGCGCCGCAGCCCGCTGCGCCCGGCCAG
>CP070734.1:1523246-1526050 GCA_020347605.1 Deltaproteobacteria bacterium
GAACGCGCCCGCGTCGTACAGGCGCTCGAGCTGCTCGGTGTAGAAGCTCTGGATGAAGGACTCCTTCGGACCGTTCTTGCGACGGCCGAGGACGCCCTGGATCACCGTCTTCTCGACAATCCGGTAGGGCGCGAAGAAATCCACGCGGTGCTGCAGCTCGAGCTCCTGGCGCACGCGGTCCGCAAAGGCCTCCACCCGCCGTTCGATCCAGAGCGGGAGCTCGTGGAGCCCGAGCGACTCGGGGTCGCGCGCGCGGGCCTCGAGCTTCGCCCGGTACGCGCCCACCTCGGTGGCGACCAGCAGCCCGATCAGGTCGTCGCCGCCCGGGGACGCGGTGGTGACGACGAACAGCTCGTCTTCGAGGCTGCCGCCGAAGACGAGCAGCGAGCCGCAGAAGCCGCAGTACCCCGAGTAGTCCCAGAGCCCGGCCTCACCCGGTGCGCCGCATTCGGGGCAGCGGGTCTCGATGATCAGGGGCTGCGGCGGGGTGTCGGTTCCCGGATCGGCTGTGCGCATGACGTGTCGGCCCGCCGGGCTGGTCCGGCGGCGTGCCTGGGGGGCGCATCGGCGCGTGCGCGCGTGACCTTTTGCGCGCGGCGGCGGGGCGCGGGCGACGGCGCGCGCTTCAGCGCGGCGCGGCGGGCGCGGCGAGCGCGCGCTCGATGCGCCGGGACAGCTCGCCGACCAGCGCGAACGAGCTCTGGCCGGCCTCGCGCAGGCGCTCCGCCACCGCATCCGGCCCCCCGACACGGTCGAGGCCGAAGCTGCCGTAGCGCCGCGTGAGCGCCTCGATCACGAACGCTTCGCGCGCCCGGCGGCGTCGCGCATCGAGCTCCCCCGACTCGAGGATGTGCCGGTAGTGGCGCTCCAGCTCGGCCTCAACGGCGTCGATGCCGGTGCCCGCACGGGCGGAGGCCAGCAGCACCGGCGGCGTCCAGCCGCCGGCGCCCGGCTCGGAGAGCGACAGGCCGGTCGCGAGCTCCGCGGCCGTCTGGCTCGCGTCCGGTCGATCCGACTTGTTCACGACGAACACGTCGGGCAGCTCGAGCACGCCGGCCTTCATGTACTGGAGCACGTCCCCGGCGCCGGGCTGCGCCACGTACGCGACGCTGTCGGCGACGCGGGCCACCTCCGCCTCGCTCTGACCCACGCCCACGGTCTCGATGAACACGCAGTCGAAGACCGCCGCGAGGATCGTCACGCTCGCGTGCGTGGCATCCGCGAGTCCGCCCAGGCGGCTGCGCGCGGCCATCGAGCGGATGAACACGCCCGGATCCGCGCGGGCCGAGCGCACGCGCGCGCGGTCGCCGAGCAGGGCTCCGCCGCTGCGCTGGCTCGACGGATCGACCGCTACGATCGCGACCGAGCGCCCCCGCTGCCGCAGGGCGCGGACCAGCGCGTCGAGCAGCGTGGACTTTCCCGCGCCCGGGGGCCCCGTCAGGCCGATCCGCGCGGGGCCCGGAAAGGGCGCCTGCGTCTCGAGGAAGTCGAGCAGCTCGAGTGCGGCCTCGCGCTGCGCGGGCCGCGCGTCGTCGACGAGGTTCAGCGCCTCCGGCACCGCCGCGCGGTCGCGAGCCAAAAGCCGCCGGGCGAGCTCAGGCGGCAGTGGCCGTCTCCGCGACCACGTCGACGATCTCGCTCATGATCCGCGCGAGGTCGTAGTCCTTCGGCGTGTAGACGCGCCGCACGCCGGCGGCCACGAGCTTGCGCGCGTCCTCCTCCGGGATGATTCCGCCCACGACGACCGGGATCTCCGCCGCTCGATCGGCGCGCAGGTGGTGGAGCACGTCGAGCACCAGCACGCCGTGCGAGCCCGACAGGATCGAGAGTCCGATCACGTGCACGCCCTCGTCGCGCGCCGACTTCGCGATCTCCTCGGGCGTGAGGCGGATGCCCTCGTAGACGACCTCCATGCCCACGTCCCGCGCCTTCACGGCGACCTGCTCCGCGCCGTTGCTGTGACCGTCGAGGCCCGGCTTGCCGATCAGGATCTTGAGCGGTCGACCGAGCGTTCGTCCCAGATCCTGAACGCGCGCGCGGACGCGCTCCGCGCTCTCGCTCGAGACGCGCACCGGCTGCGCGGACACGCCGGTGGGCGCCCGGTACTCGCCGAAGCGCTCGCGCAGCACGTCGGCCCACTCGCCGGTGCTGAGGCCCGCGTGCGCCGCGCGGATCGAGGGCGGCATGGCGTTCTGGCCGTTCGCGATCGCATCGGCCAGCGCCCGCCGGGCGGCCTCCACCTCCTTCGGGTTGCGCTCCGCGCGGAACGCGCGCAGGCGCTCGATCTGCTCGCGTTCGGCGGACTCGTCGACCCGCAGGATCGACCGGCCGCCCTCGTCGAGCGGGGACGGCTCGGCCTCGGTGTACGCGTTGAGGCCCACCACGATCCGCTCACCCGATTCGATCGCGCGCACGCGCGCCGTGTTGGATTCGACCAGGCGCTGCTTCATGTAGGCGTTCTCGACGGCGGGCACGGCGCCGCCCATGGCGAGGACCTTTTCGAGCTCCTCGCGCGCGCCCGACAGGAGCTCGTCCACCTTCTGCGCGACCACGCTCGAGCCGTCGAACAGATCGCCGTACTCGAGCAGGTCCGACTCGAGCGCGAGGATCTGCTGGGTCCGCAGCGCCCACTGCTGGTCGAACGGCCGCGGCAGCCCGAGCGCCTCGTTCCAGGCCGGCAGCTGCAGCGAGCGGCAGCGCGCGCGCCGGGAGAGCGTTACGCCCAGCGCCTCGTAGGCGATCCGGATGGCGTTGTTCTCGGGCTGGGCCTCGGTGAGACCGAGACTGTTGACCTGCACGCCGTA
>CP070734.1:1526150-1528945 GCA_020347605.1 Deltaproteobacteria bacterium
GCTGCGCGACGACGTGCTGCTGCTCGAGTTCGTGGACGGCCGGCCCATGCTGGGCGTGCTCGCCGAAGGGCGCCTCTCGCGATCCGAGCGCGACGATCTGTTGCGGCGCTTCGCGGCCGCCTGGAGCCGCCGTCACCGGATCGCGCTCGAGACGGGCGAGCCGGGGTTCGTCCAGGAACACGGCACCTTCCAGCACGTTCTGGTGGCGGGGGAGCGACTCGTCACCATCGACCTCGAGCAATTGTTCCGGCGCGCGGGGAACAGCCTGCCGCTCGTGTCGAAGGAGATCGCCGCCTACCTCCGCTCGCTCTGGAAGGGCGTGGACGCCGAAACCTACCGGCGGGACCTCGAGGCCCTGGTGGACGGCTACGACACGCGCGAGATCCTGGCGGCCGCGGTGAACGAGTACCACTACAACCGGGGCCGGCTCCGGCGCTGGATGTGGGCGCTCGACCGGATGCGCAACGCGCGCCGGGGCCGCGGCAAGTACGTGGCGCTCCAGCGGCTGGAAGAGCTCCTGCGCGAGCGGCATCCCGAGGCCTTCTCGACGGCACGGGTGCGATCCCGGACGTCCGTCGACGCGGCGTCGACGCGCTCTCGGCGCGCGCCCGCGTCGAGCGGCTGACCGCTACCAGGAGCGCACTTCGGGCAGGACCTCCCTGGCGAACCGGCGCACGCTGCGCTCGGCCTCCTCGAACGGCATGCCACCGAAGTTCGCGATCACGTTCAGCTCGAAATCTCCGATCAGCGCACGGCGCGCGTGCAGCTTCTCGAGGATCATCCGCGGCGTGCCCCAGGTCTGCACCGCGCAGTACGCCTTGGCCGCCGTCTCCAGACCGACCTGCTTGAAGAGCTCGCCCGCGGTCGCGTAGTGGTCGTAGCCCGTCACGTCCTTGAAGTGCTCGCTCATGATCTCGTAGTGCTGGATGATCGTCAGGAAGTAGTTCGGCATGTGCTCCATCGCGAGCTCTTCGGCGCGGCCGGCGTCCTCGTGGCAGAACATGAGGTCGCCGGTGAGCGGGGCGGGCGGCTCGCTCGCATGCTGCGCGCGATACGTCTTGCGATAGGCGGCGAGCGGGCCGTCGGCGAAGCTGTCCCAGGTCTGCTGGGAGAAGATCATGAGGCGCGCGCCGAGCTGCGCCGCCTGCTCGACGGAGTCGGGCGACATGCCCACGCAGTAGAAGCGGTCGCGGAAGCTTCGCAGCGGGCGCGGCCGGATCTCGGTGCGCGCCTGCGGGTAGTAGGGGCCCTCTCCTTCGATGAAGCCCTTGTCGAGCGCCTCGATGACCATCCGGGCGGCTTCGTCGAAGCGCGCGCGGGATTCGCCCATGTCGATGCCGAATCCGCCGTACTCGATCCGCGCCAGGCCGCGGCCCAGCCCGAGCACGGCCCGACCCCCCGACAGGTGATCGAGCAGGACGATCTTCTCGGCGACGCGCAGCGGGTCGTTCCAGGGGACGATGACCGCGCCCGTGGCGAGCCGGATCCGCTGCGTGCGACCCGCGACGTAGCTCAGGAACTGGAGGTTGTCGGGGCAGGCCGCGTAGTCGGTGAAGTGGTGCTCCACACACCAGAGCTTGGCGTAGCCCAACGGCTCGGCGAGCTCCGCCAGACGGATCTCGTTCCGCACGACGTCCGCGTCGCGACCGCGCCCGAGATAGTTCTGGAAGATGTGAAGGATTCCGACGTCCACGTGTCTCCTCCCAGGCCCGTCGGGCCGGAGCCGGCGTCGCGCCGCGCGATGCGAGCCGTTCGAGCGCGCGCCCAGTCTACCACGCAGGGCGCGGGCGCCGGCGCGGTGCGCGGGGCGTTCGAGCGTTCACGCGAGCCGGCGGATCAGGCTCGACGTGTCCAGGCGACCGTCGCCGCGCGCCTGGAGCTCGGCGTAGAAGCGTTCGACCTGCGCGGTCACGGGAAGCTGCGCGCCGTTGCGACGCGCCTCGGCGAGCGCGATCCCGAGGTCCTTGCACATCCAGTCGACCGCGAATCCGAAGTCGAAGCGGCCCTCGAGCATGGTCCGGGCCCGGTGGTCCATCTGCCACGACTGCGCCGCACCCTGCGCGATGACGTCCACGACCTGCTGCGCGTCGAGCCCCGCCCGCTGCGCGAAGCGGAGCCCCTCGGCGAGACCCTGGATCAGTCCGGCGAGGCAGATCTGGTTCACCATCTTGGTGAGCTGGCCCGCACCCGACGGACCCATCCGGGTGACGGCGCGCGCGTAGGTCTCGACCACCGGCCGGACGCGCTCGAAGGCCTCGCGATCGCCGCCGCACATGACCGTGAGAACGCCCTGTTGCGCGCCCGACTCGCCCCCCGACACCGGAGCGTCGACCCAGGCGAGGCCGCGTTCGCGAGCCGCGCGCGCGAGCTCGCGCGTCACGTCGGCCGACACGGTCGTGTGATCGACGAACACCGAACCCGGCGGCATCCCGTCCAGGGCGCCGCCCTCGCCCAGCGCGATGGCGGCGAGGTCGTCGTCGTTGCCGGTGCAGGCGAGCACGATGTCGCGGCCGCGGGCGGCGGCGGCGGGCGAGTCGGCGACGCAGCCGCCGTGCGCACCGACCCACGCCTCGGCCCGGGCGCGGGTGCGGTTGTAGACGGCGAGGTCGTACCCGGCGCGCGCCAGGTGCGCCGCCATCGGACCGCCCATCGTCCCGAGACACAAGAACGCCACCCGTTGCAGCATGCTGCCTCCTGGAGCTGCGCCGCAAACGACGCCCGAGGCGCGCCCGCGGCGCGAACCCTACGAGCGCGTGCGGGCCGAGCGTTCGCCGCGCGCTTCGGTCGCGACGGGA
>CP070734.1:1529045-1531835 GCA_020347605.1 Deltaproteobacteria bacterium
GCCGCACCTCGACCGGGGCGCCTTCCGGCATGCCCTCCCCGTCCCGCGGTACGATCACACATCCGGTCGCCCGCACCGTCGAGGAGAGGATCGACGCGCCCGCCGTCGCGAGCGACCGCCACGCGCGCGCACCGTCGGTCCGGCAAAGACCTCGTAGGCGCACAGACAGCTCACCGGGTTTCCCGGCAGCAGGACCACCGCGGCGTCGCCGATCGAACCGACGCCGGCCGGACTCGACGGACGCATCGCGATTCCGTGGAAGTCGAGCGTGCCGAGCTCCTGAACGATGTGCGGGGCGTAGTCCTCGGCGCCGACCGAGCTACCGCCCGACACGAGCACCACGTCGGCACCCGGGGCGGCGAGCGCGTCTCGGATGCGCGCCGCGTCGTCGGGCAGGATCTCGAAGTCGAGCAGGTCGCCTCCGTCGCGGGCCAGAAGCGCGCGCAACATCACCGAGTTGCTGTCCACGATGCGATGACCCTCGGGGCGACGACCGGCCGGGAGCAGCTCGTCGCCGGTCACGTACAGGCGAACCCGCGGCCGCCGCACGCAGCGGACCGGATCCCTGCCGATCGACGCGAGCAGCCCCGCGTCCTGCGGCCGCAGTCTCCGACCCGCGCGCAGCACGACCTCGCCCGCACGCAGGTCCTCGCCCGGCGCGCCCACGTTCTTGCGCGGCGCGACGGGCTCGTGCACCTCGACGACCCCGTCTCGCTCGGCACACACCTCGGCCATCGCGACGGCGTCGGCGCCGTCCGGCAGCGGCGCGCCCGTCATGATGCGCACCGCCTGCTGCGGGCCGAGCGAGCCGGCGTGGGCGCGGCCCGGCCAGGCCTCCCCCACGACGCGCAGCGCGATGGGGTCGTACGCGGAGGCGCCGAACGTGTCCTCGCCGCGAACGGCATAGCCGTCCATCGCCGAGCGCGCGAAGCCCGGCACGTCCACGTCGGAGCGCACGTCCAGGGCGAGCACGCGGCCCGCGCAGTCGACGACCGCGACGTCCTCCGCTTCGAGCGCGCCGTAGCGCTGCGCCAGGAAGCGCAGCACGTCCGCCACGTCCGCCCGCTTCTCGAAGCCGCGCATTCGCACGTCGCGCATCGCGCTCATCCGGTTCTCATCGGCGCAAGATCCCGGAACGACGCGCGGGCAGGAGGCCCGCGCCATCCTGCCCGCACCCGGAGCATCGCCGTCCGTCGCGATCAGCCCGTCGCGCGGGTGGTGAACAGCTCCTCGCGGGACTCCATCCGGACCTTGGCCTGGGCGATCACGTCGGCCGGGACGTCGAAGACGACCTTCTGCGGACCGATCGCATCCTCCTTCATGCACTGCGGCAGGACGTCGTCGGCCTCGGTGAAGCCGGCGCGCTTGTTGAACTCCCACTCGTCCTGCAGGCACTCCCAGCCCAGGTCGGAGATCCGCTCGCGCGTCACGTCTTCGCCGTAGAGCCGACCGTAGTAGTTGCGGATGTCGTCCAGCGTCGGCTGCAGGAACTGACAGAAGCCCGAGGAATCGCACACCGCGTTCACGAGCTGCGCCTCCTGCGACGCGCGCGCAAACTCCTCGGCCGGCAGCCCCGGATTCACGATCAGGCCGGCCGTGTGGTCGGCGCCCATCGGACTCGTGGCGTAGGTCACGCCCGTGGCCTTGAGCGGCCGTGGATCCCAGGCCGGGATCGCCTGACCCCGCACCGCGGGGATGCGGTGGTGCTTGCGCTTCTCGCCGATCGAGACGGCCCCGTTGCCGATTGCCGTGCCGAGCTCGGTGCCCTCGGCGATCTCCCGGAGGATGCGCTTGGCGCCCTCCGCATCGCCGAACTCCATGCCGCCGGAATCCATGTACACGGCGATGGCGGCGCCCGTCTCGATGGTATCCAGACCGATCTCGTCGCAGAGCCGGTCGAGGTCGGCCACGTCCTCCCAGCTCGCGATCGCACAGTTGGCCCCGAGCAGCGTCAGCGTCTCGAACTCGAGCGCCGAGGTCTTGTAGTTGCCCTCCGCGTCGTGGACGACGTTGCTGCACGACACGATGCAGCCGGTCATGCAGTTGTGCATGCCGCCGCCGCGCTCCTCGAAGCTCTCCACGATGCGCTTGCCGTCGAGCGTCTCCGCGTCGGGCGACTGCCCCTCGACGCGGTTCTTGTAGGGGAAGGTGAACAGCATGTTCGCGATGGGCACCACCGAGCTGGTCCCGAACTTGAACATCTGGGGGCCTTCGCGGTAGTCCTTCGAATACGTCTTGCAGAGCGCTGCGAAGCCCTTGGCGTCGGCGGGCTTGCGAACCGCCAGCTTGCCGGCATCCACCGACACGTACTTGAGCCCCTTGCTGCCCATCACGGCGCCGAGTCCGCCGCGCGCCGCGTGGCGCGCGGGGCGGCCTTCGGTATCGGTGCAGGCGACCGACGCGCCCTTCAGGCGCAGCTCGCCGGCCGGGCCGCAGCTGATGAACGACGCGGTCTTCCCGTACTGCTTGCGAAGGTCCTCGGCGAGCGCATAGTTCCACTTGCCCTTGTGCGCGTCCGCCGCGACCACCCGCACGCCCTTGGCGTCCACCTCGAGCCCGAAGCGCTGCTCCGGATCGGACGGCTGGCCCGTCACGACGATCGCGCGGAAGCCGAGCTTCATCAGGTCCTGGGCGGGCTCGCCGCCCGCATTGGCCTCCTTGATGCCGTTCGTGAGCGGACTCTTGCCCCCGATCGAGATGCGGCCGGAGGTCGGCGCCGCGGTGCCGGACAGGACGCCGGGCGCCATCACGAGCAGGTTGTCCGGCCCCAGGGGATCGCAGCCCGGATCG
>CP070734.1:1531935-1534722 GCA_020347605.1 Deltaproteobacteria bacterium
CTCGTCGAGGAACGCCTGCGGTGGCACGTCCTCTCCCAGATCGTGCACGTCGAAGCCATCCGCGGCCAGCACGGCGCCGACGATGTTCTTGCCGATCTCGTGTACATCGCCCTGGACCGTGCCGAGCACGATGACCCCGGGCGAGGCGTCTCCGGACCGGGCGAGGTGGGGGCGCAACAGGTCGAGGGCGCTCTGCATGGCTCGCGCGCTGAGCAGCAGCTCGGGAACGAAGAAATCGCCCTGCTCGAATTTCCTTCCCACCGCCTCCATGCCCGGCGCAAGACCCTTGGAGATGATCTTTTCGGCGGAAACCCCGGCCTGGAGTGCCGCGCGCGTGGTCTGTTCGACCCCGGCTCGATCGAGCGCGACGACCTGCGCTGTCAATCGTTTGATGAGCTCGGCCTGGGACATCTCCGCCGCTGCTGCGCCTGCCCGAAGCCGTGACCGGGCACTCGCATCGAGCCGGTAGCCTCGACTCTAGCCTCGAGCCCCGAATCACAGCCAGAGGCCTGCCCGGACGCCCCGGGGATGGGGCGCCCTCGGATCCAGCATGAACGATCTCGGCCGGATCGAGCGGCGACCGCTGGGGCGCAGGATCGAGATCGAGCGCGGCACGCGGCTGTCGGACGAAGAGCGCAGGTCGGGTTGGCGTCTCGCCTGCCGCTGTCGGGCCGATGCGCCGGTGGTGCCCCAGCTCGCGACGGCTCCCCGCACCCGGACGTGGAATCCGTCCCGGGTCCCGATCGGCACGAGGTCGTGCACGTCGCCGTATGCCGTCTACCGCCGCTCGTGCATCAGCGCTTCAATCTCTCGCCGAGCGCAGCGATGAAGCCCGGGTCGGTACCGCAACATCCTCCCACGAAGCGCGCGCCGGCGTCCACCAGGGCGGGCAGGAACCCGGCGAACTGCTCGGCGGTGGTGTCGTAGACGACCTCCCCCTGAACCAGCCGCGGCATCCCGGCGTTGGGCTTGATCCAGACGGGGCGATCGGTTGCGGCCGCCAGGCGATTGCAGATGGGGACGTAGCTCTCGACCCCGCTGCCGCAGTTGGCGCCCACCACGTGCACGCCCCAGGCGGTGAGCGCCGTGGCGGCCCGCTCGGGATCCACACCCATCATGGTGCGGTCCTTGTCACGGCCCGAGTCGAAGACCATGCAACCCACCACCGGCAAGCCGGTGGCCAGTGCCGCCTCCACGGCCAGCTGCGCCTCGCGGAGATCCGCCATGGTCTCCACCACGATGGCGTCGGCCCCTGCCTCGGCCTGGGCGGTGGCCTGCTCGGCGAACGCCGCCGCGAGCTGCGCCTCGCCGACGTCGCCGGTGATCAGCTGCTTGCCGCTGGGCCCCATCGAGGCGAAGACGCGGGCTGCGCTCCCCGCGGCCCGCCTGGAGATCTCCACCCCGGCGCAGTTGATCTCGGCGATGCGGTCCGCATCGCGATGCGTGCCGAAGGCGATCCGGTTCGCGCGGAACGTGTTGGTGAGGATGATCCGGCTGCCGGCCTCCACGTAGGCGCGGGCCACCTCCTCCACGCGGTCGGGATGCCGGAGGTTCCAGGTGTCCGGAAGCTCTCCCAGGTCGAGCCCGCGCTGCTGCAGCTGGGTGCCCCACGCGCCATCGGTCAGGATGGGTCCGCCCGCCACGAGTTCATCGATCCATCGCGTACCGGCCATGCCCACGGCCTCCTGCGATCGCCGCCGACGCGGATGACCCCGCGTCGTCCACCGCGCCCGGCGGCGACGGCCCGGCGATGAGGGTGACGCAGACCCGCGGCCGCGGCTTCAGGCTTTGCTTCGGCGTCGTCGCCGGCGACCCGCGACGCGCAGTGCGCCGTGCAGGGCGCCGCGAAGCGGGGGCCCGAGCAGTCGGGTAAAGGCTTCGGAGCGCGCCAGGCGACGGCTCCGGAATGCGTCGATGCCGAGCGCTTCGCGCAGGTCGGTCGACACGACGCCCACGATCCCGTCGAGCGGGATCCCCGTTCCGTCGGCGATCCGCACCATGCGCTCGAAGTTGCCGACGACGCCGGCCGCGTCGACCACGACGGCGGAACCCGCCGCGTCCCGCAGCGCGTCGCGCGCCGCGGCCAGCTCGGCCGGATCGCCCTGCACGGCCGCATCGGCGAAGGCGGTCAGGCGCGCGCCGTGCGCGATCCCGGCGTCGCCCGCCTGGGCGCCCTCGGAGATCCCGCCCAGATCGGCTTCCTTGCCGGAGTACTCGATGCTCGCCCGGAGCATCACCGCGTGGGAGGTCGTTCAGTAGAAGCACTCGTTCAGGGCCGACACGCGCCCGGCGACGAGCTCGATCTGCGACCGGTCGATGGCGCGCACCGTTTCGAAGCTCTGCATTTCGTGCAGGCTCAGGTACTGCGCCTCGCTCAGCTCGCGCACGGCGCGGACCTCCGCTGGCACGAGGCTGAGCGCCCGGATCACGAACGGCGCCGGGCCCGCCGGCAGCCCCAGCTCCGCGGCGACCGGGCGGGACGCCCGCATGGGCACCCACGCCTCGCCCTCCACGATGTCGTCCGGACGCGCGCGCGTCGGCTCGCCGGGCGCCGGGCGGGGCAGGGGCTCGAGCGGCAGCCCCAGCGCGTGGTGGAAGCGGTCGACGCTGATCGCGACGACCGCCACACCCAGCGCTTCGACGTACGCCTCGGCCGTGAGGCCCTGCTCGAGGAGCGAGCGGTACCAGCGCTCGGTGAGTCGCGCGGCGTCGGTCGTGACGCGGTGGATCTCGTCGAGCAGCGGCGCCTCGAGGACGCCCCCGCGGTCGTGCTCGCCCTCGACGGAG
>CP070734.1:1534822-1537587 GCA_020347605.1 Deltaproteobacteria bacterium
CGCGCGCTTCATCGAGCTCGGCGGAGAGGCCGGCGCCGTGCTCGCGGCCATCTCGACCGGCGCGGTCTTCATGGGCGCCAACACTTACATCGGAAACGGCCCGAACTTCATGGTGAAGGCCATCGCCGAGGAGCGGGGCGTTCGCATGCCGAGCTTCTTCGGCTACATGCTCTACTCGGGCGCGATCCTGATCCCTCTGTTCGTCGTGGTCACCTGGCTCTTCTACGGTACGTGACCTCCGGCGCGGCGCCGCCTCCAGCGTCGCCCCGGGAGAGGACTTCTCTACCAGCTCAAGTGCCGCTGGCGCGAAACGCGGCGAACTCGGCGCTGGCGCGGCCGCACGAGTTGTCGCTGTCGGTCATCAGGGCAATTCCCGAAGGCTTCGGCGGCTCGCGCCCGAACAACGCGAGGTAGTCCGCGCGCACGTCCACCTCCGCGTCCTGCCAGCGGCCCACGGGGCCCGGGCCAAGCGAAATCATCTTGGACTGCGCCGTGAAGGGATTGTCCCAGGTGGCACCGGCCGGCTCGGACGACGACCACACGTAGTTGAGCGCCGAGCCGGGAACCTGTTCTCCGAACAGCGATTCGGCCACGCGCTGGCGCATTCGCTCCCAGACGCCGGTGCCCTCGCGGACGAAGGGGAAGGTGACGTAGACGCGGGCGGCGAAGTCGTCTCCGCTCTTGACGCGCTCGTCCTCGATCGAGAGCGCCTCGAGCACCCGCCAACGCCAGCTCAGGCGCGGAGTGCGGAGCAGGTCGACACCGTCCAGGGGCAGCACCAGTGCGCTGGCGGAACAGCGGCTCTTCGAGCGCACCCCCTGCACACCTTCGACTTCGAACGGCACGTACGCGGTGGTCCGCTCCACGCGAGGCAGGAGGAGCGGTCGCCAGCCCTCGGTGCCAGGGGGCGCGAGCACGACCTCCTGGGCGGAGACGTGGTTCACGGCCATCAGGAGCAGGCCGGCCAGGACCAGGCGAACGGCGTCGCGGGGCGGCACGTCTCGGAGTTTCGGGTCCCGTCGCCTCCGTGTCACGTCACGGGACGCTCTCGGCCGAGCCATCCTCCGGTCACTTGGTTCCGGACACGCGCGTGAGCGAGCCGGGCACGAATTCGTGCACCGAGACGTCCCGAAAGCCCGCCCCCTGCAGGTACTCAACGACCTCGCGCTCGGAGTGTGCGACGCCGGTGCTGTGGTCGAGCGCCTCGGCCAGGCCCCAGAGCGCGGGCCCCGGCGGTCCGTCCTTCTCGGGCCGCAGCATCTCGCCGATCAGGTGCATCTCGCCACCGGGCACGAGCGCACCGTGCACGCGGCGCACGACCTTGCGCACCAGCTCCGGCCCGTACTGCGGCAGGTTGCTGGCCATGATCGCCACGTCCGCGCCGGCCGGCAGCTCGTCCGACGTGAAGTCGCCGCCCACGGCCGCGATCCGGTCCGAGAGCCCGTGCCTGGCGATGAACTCCTCCGCGACGACCGCGACAGGCGGCAGGTCGAAGACGATCGCGCGGATGTCGGGCCAGGCGTTCGCGGCGCAGATGCTGTAGCAGCCCGAGCCGCCCCCCAGGTCCAGGATCAGGCGCCGCCCCGACAGATCGACGTGGCGCACGAAGCGCCGCCCGGCTCCTATGCCGATGCTGTAGGTGGCTTCGTGTAGCGCCCGCGCCTGCTCGACCGTGAAAGTCTCGTACATCCCGAGCCGGCGCGGCGGGTCCTTGCGGCGCAGCGCCTCGCCGAGCCCGAACCAGCGCTGGCGCTCCTTCCCGATGGCCAACAGCCAGGGCGCGGCGTAGCCCCGCTGGCCCTCGACCAGGAAGCGCTCGACGTCGGGCGCGTTCGCGAAGCCCTCGCCGTCGCGAACGACGAGGCCGAGCGCGGCGCAGGCTGTGAGCAGTCGCTCGGCGTTCGTCTCGACGATTCCGAGGGCACGCGCGACCTCGGCCACGGTACGGGCGCCGCGCGAGATCCGCGTGAACAGGCCCAGCTCGAGCGCGGTCAGCAGCACGGCGCTCTGTCGGTGCGCGTAGGCCATGTCCTGGAGCCGCACGGTGTCGACGCGCTCCCGCCCGCTCGCCATCAGCCTGCGTTCCCCGCGGCGGACGCGAGCTGCTGCGCGAGCGCCGCGGCGTCGGCCAGGATGCCGTCGAGGATCTCCCGCACCGGCAGGATCTGGCGCACCAGGCCGCTGATCTGTCCGGCGACGGCCGGGTACTCCTCGCGTCGGCCCGAGCGCATGGATGTGCGGAAGCGCCGCTTCAGCTCGGCGAGGTGGGCCGCATCGGCGCCGCCGGCTCGGGCGGTCTCGTACTCGCGCAGACCCGGCGTCGCGAGCGTGCGCACGGTCTTGCCGGTGAGCACCTCGGTCACCAGCGTGTCGGTCTCGGCGGCCTCGAGCACGCGCTCTTTGTAGCCAGGCGGGGCCTCGCTCTCGAGCGAGCAGATCAGACGCGTGCCGAGCTGGACGCCGCAGGCGCCCAGCGCCAGCGCGGCCAGGAAGCCGCGGCCGTCGCCGATGCCGCCCGCCGCCACCACGGGAACGTCCACCGCGTCGACGACCTGCGGAACGAGCGGAAGCGTGGAGACGGTGCCCACGTGTCCGCCGGCCTCGCAGCCCGAGGCGACGACCGCGTCCGCACCCTCTTCCTGAACGCGGAGCGCGTGCTCGACGCTGGGCACGACGGGAACGACGACGATGCCGGCGCGCTTCAGCTCGGCGACGACGGACGTGCCGGGATCCCCGCGCCCCGTCGTCACGATCGGCACGCCGAG
>CP070734.1:1537687-1540451 GCA_020347605.1 Deltaproteobacteria bacterium
GCGTGAGCCCGCCGAGCTTCGACTGGAGCGTGCTGATCCGCAACAAGGACCGGGAGATCGAGCGCCTGAACGCCGTCTACCGCGGGCTCCTCGCGGACGCCGGTGTCGATCTCTTCGAGGGACGCGCGACCGTGGAGGACGCGCACACGGTCTCGGTGCTCGGCAAGCGCCACACCGCGCGGCACATCCTGATCGCCACCGGCGGCTGGCCCAACGTGCCCGAGGTCCCGGGCGCGGAGCACGCCATCACCTCGAACGAGGCGTTCTTCCTCGAACGGCCGCCGCGGCGCGTCGTGATCGTCGGCGGCGGGTACATCGCGGTGGAGTTCGCCGGCATCTTCCACGGCCTGGGCGCCGAGGTGACGCAGATCTACCGCGGCCCCCTGTTTCTGCGCGGCTTCGACGACGACGTGCGCGAGGCGCTCGCACGCGAGATGATCCGACGCGGCATCGACCTGCGTTTCGACGCGAAGCTGGAGAGGATCGAGAAGCGCGAAGCCGGGCTGCGGGTCACGCTCACGACGGGCGAGGTCGTCGATGCCGACCTGGTCGAGTTCGCCACCGGCCGGTATCCCAACTCCGCGGGAATCGGCCTCGAAGCCGCGGGGGTGGAGCGGGCCCCGAACGGGGCCGTGCGGGTCGACGCGTACTCGCGCTCGAGCGTCCCGAGCATCCACGCGATCGGCGACGTGACCGACCGCTTGGCGCTCACGCCCGTGGCCATCCACGAGGGCATGGCGCTGGCCCGCACGCTGTTCCGCAACGAGCCTACGTCGCTCGACTACGAGAACGTTCCGTCCTGTGTGTTCAGTCAGCCCAACATCGGAACCGTCGGCCTCACCGAGCGCGCCGCGCGCGAGCGCCACGGCGACGGCGCGATCGACGTCTACACGACGCGCTTCCGACCGCTGAAACACACGCTCACCGGCGTGGACGAGAAGACCCTGATGAAGCTCGTGGTGCACCGGGACAGCGATCGGGTGCTGGGCTGCCACATGGTCGGTCCGGATGCGGGCGAGACGATGCAGGGCCTGGCGATCGCCCTCACCTGCGGCGCCACCAAGGCGCAGTTCGACGCGACCGTCGGCATCCACCCCCCGGCCGCCGAGGAGTTCGTCACGATGCGCGAGAAGGTGGCGAGCCCCGGCGGCTGAGACGACGCGCGCCGCGCGCCCGCCTCAGCGCGCGAGGTTCAGGAGCATCACCCCCGTGGCGACGACGGCGGCGGCCGTGACGCGACGCCCGCCGAACGGCTCGCCGAGCAGGCGGGCGCCGAAGAGCGCACCGAAGATGACGCTGGTCTCGCGGAGGGCCACGACGTTGGCCATCCCACCCTGCCCCAGCGCCCACATCACGATGGCGTAGGCGACCGATGCGAACAGTCCCGCCAGAACGCCGCTGCGACCGCTCTCGCCGAGGTAGTCGAGCACGCGGCGCCGGCGCCGCAACACGGCGACCGTGAAGATCGGGAGCCCCGCCAGCGCGAACTGCCACACGATGTAGCTTCGCGCGCTGCCCGCGAGGCGAACACCCTGCCCGTCGACGAAGCTGTAGCTGCCGATCACGAGCCCCGTCAGCACGGCGAAGCCGACCGGCTTCAGCGTCTCGCGCGTCGGCCAGCCGTGCGCGAGCGCCAGGCTCGCGATGCCGAGCGAGACCAGGAGCAGCGCCCCGATCTGGAGCCCGCTCAGGGCCTCGCCGGCGAACCCGGCCGCGAGCGCGGCGACCGGCAGCGGCGCGACGCCGCGCGCGATCGGATAGACGTGCGACAGATCGCCCACGCGGTAGGAGAGCAGCAGCGCCGTCTGGTAGGCGGCGTGCAGCGCCATCGAGAGCACGAGGTACGGCCAGCTCGCCGGCGCGGGAATCGGCACGAAGGGCAGGGCGCACAGGGCGAGCGCCGACCCCGTCGTCATCACCGTCGCGAGCGCCAGGAGCCGGTCGCCCGTGACCTTGACCACGGCGTTCCAGCCGGCGTGCAGCACCGCGGACAAGAGCACGAGCGCGGCGACTCCCGACTCCAGCGCCATCGCTCTCCTCCGCTCGGCTCAGCGCGGCGCCGCGCCGTCCGGCTCGGGCTCCGAGCGGCGCCGGTAGCCGCCGACCTCCTCGTCCCACGCGTAGTGGCGTTCGAGGTCGGGGTGTTCCCAGATCTCGCGGTGCGCCGCGATGCCCTTGGCGAACTGCCGCGGGATCAGGATGTAGCCGGGCCGCCGCTCGAAGATGTAATCGACGTTGGAGCGATGGTGGCCGGGCAGCGTCGGTGCGCCCGCGGGCTGCGCGGCCGGCGAACGCGCGATCGTCGCGTCGACGAGTCCGAGGATGTCGAGCAGCGGGAGTCGCGAGAAGTAGCCGAAGGCGCCGATCCCGGCCGTCGCGACCAGGCCGACCGGCTCGCCGCGCTCGCGGAGGATGTCCGCCCGGCGCCGTGCGGTCTCTTCGAACAGCCGGTACTTCTCGCGCTGCACCTCGAGGCTGTGCGTGCGCAGCGAGCTGCGGAACGCGGCCGTGACCGACTCGAGGCGGGCCGTGACGTCGAGCGACGCGTAGAGCGCCGCGAGCGCGACGGTCACCGCCGCCACGAGCCGCGGCCGCCCGAGGACGAGGGCCAGCGACCCGGCGAGGGCGAGGAGCGGCGCCACGGCGTAGTAGGGAGAGGGCACGAACCCGAAGAACTGCCACTCCAAGGCGATCGCCACGACCAGCGCGAGCAGGATGCCGAGGCCGCGCTGGGCGGCGTAGGCGATCGAGGCACCCCGCACCG
>CP070734.1:1540551-1543315 GCA_020347605.1 Deltaproteobacteria bacterium
GTAGGTGTAGAACGCCGTCGACTCCGCCTCGCGCTGCGCCTCG
Source organism: Deltaproteobacteria bacterium (assembly GCA_020347605.1). Taxonomy (GTDB): domain Bacteria; phylum Myxococcota_A; class UBA9160; order UBA9160. Next base: position 1,540,595 of record CP070734.1, read on the forward strand.
GTCAGTCGGAGCCGCTCGGGATACAGCTCCTGCGGCTCGATGCTGCCCCAGATCCAGTGGGACATGCGATCGATTCCCGGCAGGAAGACCATCAGCAGATCCGGTTCGAACTCCGCTTCGACCGCCAGCGCCGCGCGCACCGCAGCCGCGTCGGTGTGGTAGACCCACGAGAGCGTCTTGCGGTTCACCCAGGCCGGGAAGGCCTCGTTCGCGCCGAAGGGATCCTCGAACCGCGTCAGCGGTTCCTCCAAAGCCATCAGCGCGAGCGCGCGCTCCTGCCAGTCGGTCGGATACACGAGCGGTCCCGCGTCGCGCGGCTTCGCCTCCATCATCTTGAGGCGGCGATCGATCTCGCCCTGCCGCGCGTGGTCCGAGACGATCGCGCCGTCCACGACGTCGACGGGGTACGTGTTCCACCAGTTCACCACGCCGACGCGCATCCCCGCGTCCGACGCGATGTTCCAGAGCGCGTGCGCCTTGCGGTCGGTGCTCAGGTACAGGCGGTTCGCGCCCCCGGGCGTCTCCTTGCCGAACCAGTGGATCCCGTGCTTCTCGGGCATCTTGCCCGTCGCGATCGTGTTCCAGACCAGCGGGGACGCGTAGGGCGCGAACGAGCGGAGCCTCCCGTAGACGCCCCGCTGCGCGATCCGCGCCAGGTTCGGCAGCCGGCCCTCGGCGATCAGCGGCTCCATCACGCGAGGCGAGGCGCCGTCGATGCCCACCAGCAGCACGCGACCGCGCGACCCGACCGGCGCCGTGGGGCTACACGCGGTCGCGACACCGAGGAGCAGCGCGGCGAGCGCCCGGCGGTAAAGACGGCGTCCGTTGGGCAATGCGATCTCCTCTCGCCGCGTTCGCCTCCGCGCGCAGCGCGGGGCGGCGGCCGCGCGCCCGCTCCGTTCAGGCGGCGTCCTTCCAGACCGTTTCCGGGAAGAGCGACGGGCCGGGCCGTTGCGCCACGAGCCAGCAGTGGCCGCCCCAGCGGTTCAACACGCGTCCGAACAGGGACTCGATTCCGATGAAGATCGGGGACAGCCGATCGAGCGGGCGGAACGCCAGCGGCAACAGCTCCCACGCGAAGTACATCCAGTTGAACGTCGCGCCGCAGGCGACGCGGAAGCCGGTCTCTTCGAGCCTGCGAACGAGGTCGGCGAAGCGGAAGCGATTCAGCACCTCGTCCTCGTCCCAGCGCGGCTGGATGGCGCGCGCCAGGCGCATCAGCGGGCTGTCGTCGACGGTCTCGATCACGAACAGGATTCCCCCCGGCCGCAGCGACCGGTAGCTCTCTTCCAGCACGGCGCCCATGTCGGCCGCGTGGTGCAGGACGTGCGAGATGTAGACCATGTCGAAGCTCTGATCCGCCCAGGGCAGCGACTCCCCGCAGGCCGCGGCGGCCGGTGCGATGTGGCGCGCCTCGAGGAGCCGCGGCAGCGACGGGTCGATGCCGAGCGCGCGGCCTCCGTAGCGCCGCAGGCGCCGCAGGTTGTCGCCGCGGCCACAGCCCACGTCGAGCACGGCGGCGCCGGGCCGCGACTCGGAGATGCGCCGTTCCAGGGCGCGATAGCGATACACCCGTTCCTTCACGAGCCGACTATTCTAGCCGCGCCGCCGGGAGACCGAGGGCGGGGCGCACGCAACGGTGGGTGCGACGCGGGCGGGCGCGGGTGGCGCGCACCGGCAACCCGTACGCAAGCGGCGCCCGGATCCGGGGCGCCGTCGCGGCGGTGGAGGTGGCGCGGTGCGCGCGCGTTCGTGGCGATTCGGCGTGTGGATGGCGGTCGCCGCGGCGCTCGGCTGCAGCGCCCAGGCGCCGCCCGGCCCGAGCGCTACGCACGGCGATCTGGCCGCCTCGCTGGTGGAGCTGGGCCAGGCCGCCCTCGCGCGCGGCGAGCTCGCCGAGGCGGAGAACCGCTTCGAGCGGGCCCTGCGGGCCCAGCCCGCCTCGGCACCCGCGCGGGTGGGTCTGGGCCGCGTCGCCGCCGCGCGCGGGCAGTCCCAGGAGGCCGAGGAGCGCTTCCAGGAGGCGCTCGAGCTGGATCCCGGCTCGGTGGACGCCCACCTCGGCCTCGGCCGTCTCCAGGCGGGCGCTGGGCGCCCGGCCCTGGCCCGCGCCGCGCTGTCCCGGGCGGTCGCGCTCGATCCGTGGCGCGCCGAGGCGCACGCCGAGCTGGCCGCCCTCACCGGGCTCGCACCCCGCGCGCCCGTCTCGGGCGCGGAGGCGGCGCTCCGGGTCGCGCAGGATCACCCCTACGACGTCTGGGCCGGCCTGCGCGCCGCGCGGGCCCTGGCGCTCGCGGGACGCGCCCCCAAAGCCATCGAACAGCTCCAGGGCGTGGTCTGGCTGGCCGACCGCGACCCCGCCTCGGGCCGCGCCGCGCTCGAGCTGCTCGGCCGGCTCGATCCGGCGTGGCGCGGACGGCCGGTCGTCCCCGTGCACTGCTGGGCCGACGACGGTATCCGTGCCCGGCCCGGCTGGCGCTTCCGACTGCGCCTCGCCTGGCTCGGGATCACCGAGACCTTCCGCGAGACGCTGGCCGTGCGGTTCGTTCCGTTCTCCCTGGGGGCGTTCAGCTCGCAGGCCGCTCGGCCGGAGCTGGACGCCATCCTCGCGGCGTTCCGAAGCCAGTCGCGCGGCGCCCCCCGCCACGGGATCCTGGCGGGCTTCACCGATCGGGCGCCCGCGCGTCGCCCCGGTCGCTACGAGCGGGGCCTCGCCGAGTT
>CP070734.1:1543415-1546172 GCA_020347605.1 Deltaproteobacteria bacterium
CGTGGTGAGGATCATCACCTCGTTCTCGGGATCGGAGCCGACGGTGCGGAACGCCTGCCAGATGGCGCGGTGCAGCTCGAAGTTCCACTGCACGTCGCCGCCCAGCGTGTGCATGCGCAGCACGATGATCCCGTTGCGCCGCTCCATCTCGAAGTGCTCCTTGAAGAGCTCCTTGTACTCCTCGAACCGGGGTGTGGGGACGAAGTTGGTGAGAGGCATCTGAGTTCTCCTCGGGTTGGGTTGGGGTTCAAACACGGTCGGCTCCGGACGCGTGGATCGGCGCGAGCGGTTCGCCCGCGATGGCGTAGGCGTCGGCGTCGGGGACACTCAGCAGACGGAGGGCATGGGCCGCCAGCGCCGCATCCGCATCGGGAGGCAGCGCGCCCTCCAGGCGCCGCCGGAGCAGCGCGTCGGCGGCACCGCCGATCATCGTGCAGGCGAGCTCGACGTCGTCGAATCGGAAGCGCCCGGATTCGATGCCGCGGCGGATGTCGCGGCGCCCGTACGCGCCCAGGGCCACGTCGCCCAGCGCGATCACATCTCCGGCGCGCAGGACGAACCAGCCGAGCGTCGGGTCCTCGATGCAGGCCCGCAGGGTGTGGCGCAGGCACACCGCGATCACCCGGGCGGGGTCGTCGCGCATCGGCTCGGTGAGCGCGTCCAGCGCGCGCGCCAGCTCGGCGAGCGTCTCCTCGGCGACCGCCCGCAGGATCGCCTCCTTGGAGTCGAAGTGGTTGTAGAAGCTGCCCTTCGCGACGTCTGCGGCCTCGGTGATGTCCTGGATGGTGCTCGCGTCCACCCCCTGCGAGGCGAAGACCTCGCGCGCTGCGGAGAGCAGGGCGGCTCGGGTGCGAAGCCTCCGGCGGTCGGCGCGGTTGCGGGGCTCGGATCCGGGCATGTCCGGACCCATAGCATTAATATACCAATTAGTCAACTCTGACGAACTAGTCATTTATTCCGCGCAGCCGGCACAGGACGGCTGAGCGCCCGGGGTGCTTCGAGCGGGCTGTCGAAGTGCCCTTTTTTTTCAGTGGGTTACGACGTGGGCCCCGCCGCGCTCGGGCGGGAACCCGGACGAGGCGGTGCTCGGCGAGGGCCTTTCCGGCCTCAGGCGAGCTCGCTCCGCTTGCGCGGCTGCTCGTCCGGTCGTCCCTGGCTGTAGTCGGCGAACGGGCCGTCTCGTCTGCGCACGGCGCCCTGGACGCCCTCCGACGCCGCAACGCGGACGAACTCCCGGCCTTCGGGCGTGTTGCGCATGATGCCGTCCAGGATCGGGCCGAGCGTCTGCGTGCTCTGCAGGCCCATGTTGTCGTAGGCCTGATTGACGATGAGCTTCATCGAGATGAGCTGGGTCAGGGGAATCGCGGTCAGCTTGTGGGCGAGCTCCTGAACCCGCGCGTCGAGCTCTTCGAGCGGATACGAGAAGTTGATCAGCTCGATCTCGGCGGCCTCCTTGCCGCTGATCCACTCGCCCGTGAGCGCGTAGTACTTCGCCTTGGCGAGGCCCAGCCGGTGGACCCACATGCCCGTGAGATGGCAGCCCCAGACGCGGGAGTAGGGGGTGCCGAAGCGGGCGTCGTGCGAAGCGAGGACGAGGTCCGCGCACAGGGCCAGCTCGGAGCCGCCCCCCACGCAGTAGCCGTGAACCTTGGCGATGGTCGGCTTGAGGCCTCGCCACAGTCCCATGAACGCGGTGATGTAGCTGGTGTAGTGATTGCTCACCCAGTGGACGTCCATCCCGGGGTCGTAGTCGCTCTCCTGGATCGGCGCGTAGTGCTCGAGGCCGCCGGAGAAGTCGAAGCCGCCGCAGAAGTTGTCTCCCGCCCCTTCGAGGATCACGAGCTTGACGTTCGGATCCCGGTTGGCGTCCCGGAGTGCGTGGTCGAGTCCTGCGATCATCTCCACCCGCAGCGTGTTCGCCTTGCTCGGACGATTGAGCGTGATCGTGGCGATGCCAGCCGATTTCGAATAGAGAACGGCGTGCTCGGTCATGTCTGCCTCCGTTCGGTCGGTCCGATGTGTGCTCTCACGCGGGCCGTCGGGCCTCTTCGTTCGAGTGAACCGGACTAGCCGCCAATCGATTTCGGGTCAAGTCGACGCGTGCCGCGCCGCGCGCGAACCTCGCGCGGCGGGCTCCGGACACCGCCTCGCCGGCTAGACTCCCGCTCTCGGAGCATCGCGGGAGGAGGCCATGAAGAAGGTCCTGATCGGGGGCGCCGTCGTTCTGATCCTCGTCGCCGCGGCGGCGGTCTGGTTCGTCACCTCTCGGCTCGACTCGCTCGTGGCGGCGCTCGTGGAGCGCTATGGAACCGAGATCGCGGGCACACCGGTTCGCGTCGGCTCCGTGAAGATCGACCTGCGCGCGGGCCGTGGCACGATCGGCGGCCTGCGGGTCGCCAATCCGGAGGGGTACTCGAGGGGCGACGCCTTCCAGCTCGGCGAGATCACCCTGGACATCGCCCTCGGGACGCTCACGTCGAGCCCCGTCGTGATCGACGAGCTGGTGGTCGGGGCGCCCGAGGTGCGCTTCGAGCTGAACGCGCAGGGGCGCTCCAACGTCCAGGTGATCCAGGCGAACGTGGATCGCTACTCGGCTGCGAGCCCCGGCGGCGCGGACGCGGAGGCGGCCCGAGCGGGGGAGGGCGAAGCGCTGCGCCTGCGCATCGCGAAGTTCACGTTCGAGGACGGCCGGCTGCGCGCCGACGTCTCGGCCGTCGATCCCGATCGCGAGCCCGTCGAGGCCGAGCTTCCGCCGCG
>CP070734.1:1546272-1549013 GCA_020347605.1 Deltaproteobacteria bacterium
CGCGGATCTCGAGCGGCTCCTCGCGGCCCGGCGCAGCCAGGGTGAACCGGAAGTAGCGGAACCGCGAGGTCGGGATGCGCAGAACGTTGTGCACGTAGCGGATCTTCTGGTCGGGCACGGTGTGGCGGATCAGGTGCAGGTCGTCCCGGATCGTGCGCCACGCGCTGGCGTCGTCGCTGCCCTCCACCTGGACGCGGACGTTGTAGTCCTCGTCCTCGATCTCGAAGCTGAACTCGTTCACCTCGACCTGGGTGCGGTCTTCGACCTCGACGCTGAGCGTCTGGACCAGCCCGGGCTCGAAGGCCCGGTTGAAGATCGAGACCGGCCGCCGCACCGATTCCTCGCGCGCGTACGCGGTGTGCACGAGCGAGGGAAGCTCGACGCCCGCCGCGTCGAAGACGCGCAGCTCACCGCCCTCGCGGAGGGCCGAGATGGCCTGCTGCGAGAGCGGCACGGCGTAGGCGGTTCCCGGGGCCAGCGGCTCGCGGGACTCGATCTCGGCGATTTCGTGGAAGTCGCTCGCGTTTCGCCGGCCGGTCGCGGAGTCCGCCTCGGCGCGGGCCGGGAGCGCGGCCAGGGCGAGGCCCGCCGCAGCGCCGGCGGCGAGCCGCCACGACCCGCGACTAGGCATGCCCCAACCCTTCGCGCTCGCCCCCGCGCGGTGCTTCGCGCGTGCGTCGTTGGCGGTTGGCGAAGTACGAGCTCACGAACAGGATCGCCGCGAACGCCAGCAGCGAGAAGGCGCGGTACAGCGGGTGCTGCGCCTCGAGGTCGAAGACGTACACCTTGAACGCCGTCACCGCGTAGAGCGCGTAGGCCGCGTAGAGGCGCAGCCGGCTGCCCGTGCGGACCGCGTTCAGATAGAGGCCGAACGCCAGCAGCGCGTAGGCGAGCGACAGCAGCATGCGATAGGCCGCCAGCTTCGCGCCCGCCGCGAACAGGTCGGCGACCGGCGGCGCGTGGGTGATCGCGAACACCTCGCGGCGCAGCAGCAGCATCGAGACCACCACGGCCGCGGCGAGACACACGAACTGCCAGCGCTCGCGCGTCCAGCCGAGCGCGCGCTCCGGCGCCTGGCGGTACAGCTGCGCCAGCAGGAAGACGAGCGGCGCCATCAGGATCACGCCGGCGTGGAGCCAGAAGAGTCCGTAGCCCAGCCCCAGGATCTCGCGCATGTGCGGGTAGCTGCCCGGCCAGACGACCGCCTCGAAGCTGAACAGCAGCAGGAGCGCCGTGAACGCGAGGGTGGCGACCCACGGTATGCCCGCCGCGACGACGCGCATCACGAGGCCGAACCAGAGCGCGCACATCAGGCTGATGAGAAGGCCCGCCTCCACCAGGCGCTGCAAGGCCGCCGTCGCGTGCGGCGCGAACAGGAACCGGGACAGCCGGAAGGACTCGCCCTGCACGGCGGTCACGAGCACGAACAGTCCGACGCCCAGCACCCACGGAAGCGGCAGGTGCAGCCGCGGCACGCGCGCCAGGAAGCGGGCCGCGAACCCGAAGGCGAGCGCGGCCGCGAGGGGCGGAAGGCTATCGAGCTGTGCGAGCGGGATGTAGCGCTGCTGCGGGTCGACCCAGGCCGGCTCGAGCAGGTCGTCGTAGCCCACCAGGCGGACGCAGATCACGCCCAGCATGGCGAGCACGTGCAGCTCCAGGAAGGCGAAGCGCGGCCGCGTGCACACCCAGGCCAGGAACACGGTCTCCGCGCACCAGACCAGCGTGATCGCGGGACCGCTCACGAGGAAGGGCGTCGCCAGCAGCACGAATCCCGCTGCGCTGGCGATGAACGCGCGCAGCCCCGCCGTGTCGACGATCGGCTGCGAGGCCATGCGCGACGAGATCACGAGGTACAGCGCCGCGGCGACGACGGCGACGACGCCCAGCCAGGCGCGGTGCTCCTCGTGCAGCACCAGGTAGGCCAGGCCGAAGTGCGCAATCCCGTTCGCCACGGTCAGGACCTGCCCGAAGACGTCGACCCGCTCGCGCCGGAGCAGGCTCCTCCAGGTCGGGATCGCAGCGAAGTAGACGAAGAACGCCCCGAGGTACGGGAGCAGCCAGCGGAGCTCGAGCCACTGCGTGCGCCGCGGGTCGGGCACCGTGCGGTAGGCGTAGACCCAGCCCGCCAGGTACGGCACGGTCAGCGCGAACGCCATCCACTTGAGCGGCTGCCAGTTGCGGCGGTACGCGATCGCGAACACGCCCGAGTTCAGGATCAGCAGGTAGTTCGCGAGGAACACGTAGTTGCCGCTGCCCGTGCTGGCCAGGACGGGCGTCAGATAGCCGCCCAGAAGGCCCCAGGTCGCCAGGCCGAGCGCGTCGTAGCGCAGCGACTGCGCGACCACGGCGGCCGTGACCAGCACGTAGAGCAGGAAGGCGATCCCGGCCGGGAGGAGCTCGTACTGCTGCTGGCCGAAGTACACCGAGGCGAACAGCACGCCGTTGCCGGCCCCCACGAGCCCCGACGCAAACCGGTGCCAGCCGCGGCGCGCGTACGCCTCGCCCACCGCGAACAGCGATCCACCGGCGACGAAGCCGATCGCGACCCGACCGGTGGGCCCGATCCACTGGTTGTCGACCGCGTACTTGAAGACGATGATGGCGCCGACGATCAGGGATACGGCGCCCAGCTTGTTGAGCGGATTGCCCTCGGTCAGGAAGGCGCGTCCCCAGCGCTCGAGCGCGCCCCAGCCCGGCGGGCGCCGGAACTCGCGCGGCCGCCGCAGCGGTGGCGCGGGCGC
>CP070734.1:1549113-1551835 GCA_020347605.1 Deltaproteobacteria bacterium
CGAGCGCGCGGCGGCCGAGAACATCTCGTCGATCACGCGTTCGGCCTCGGACACGATGATGCCCAGGCCCACGGCGGGAAAGATGTAGGCGTTGTTGCCCTGGCCCGGGACGTACGTCTTGCCGTCCAGCGTCACGGGGTCGAACGGACTGCCGCTCGCGAAGACGGCTCGACCACGCGTCCACCGGTAGGCCTCCTCGGCGGTGCATTCGGCCTTCGAGGTCGGGTTCGACAGGGCGAACACGATCGGCCGCTCGTTGATCTGCGCCATCGTCTCGACCACCGCCTGGGTGAACGTGCCGGGCTGTCCCGAGACGCCGATGATCGCGCTCGGCTCCAGCTCCTCGACCGCGGTCTGGAGGTCCGCGATGAATCGGTGGTCGTGGGCATATGCGAGCTTGTGCTCGGCCAGGTCTTCGCGGGAGGCGATTACCAGGCCCTTCGAGTCCACGAACCAGCAGCGGCGCCGCGCATCGCGCTCCGACAGCCCCTCCTCGCGCAGCGCGGCCACGATCAGGTCCGCGATTCCGATGCCCGCCTCACCGGCGCCCAGGAACAGGACCCGCTGGTCCGACAGCGATCGGCCCGTGATGCGCAGGGCGGAGTAGAGGCCCGCCAGCGCCACGGCGCCGGTCCCCTGGATGTCGTCGTCGAACGTGCAGATCTGGTCGCGATACTTGCGGAGCAGGCGGAAGGCGTTGATGTTGGCGAAATCTTCGAACTGGATCATCGCGCGGGGAAAGATCTCCCGGATGGCCTCGACGAACTCGTCGACCAGCTCGTCGTACGCCTCCCCGCGCAGTCGCCGCTCCTTGATGCCGATGTAGAGGGGGTCCTTGAGCGACGCGTCGTTGTCGGTGCCGACATCGAGTGTCACGGGCAGGCACTGCGAGGGGTGCACCCCTGCGCACGCCGAGTACAGGACGAGCTTGCCGACGGGGATGCCCATCCCCTCGGCGCCCAGGTCGCCGAGGCCGAGGATCCGCTCGCCGTCCGTGACCACCACGATCCGCACGTCCGGGTGCGGCCAGTTGCCCACCACCTCGCGGACGCGGCCGCGGTCGTGGGCGGACACGAACAACCCCCGCGAGCGCCGGAAGATGTGACCGTACCGCTGACACGCCTCGCCCACCGTCGGCGTGTAGACGATCGGCATCATTTCGACGATGTGATCGACGATGACCCGGTAGAAGAGCGTCTCGTTCCGGTCCTGCAGACCGGTCAGGTAGATGAAGCGCTCCAGATCGTTGGGCTTCTGGCGCAGATTCTCGAGGACGCGCATGACCTGCTCGTCCTGCGAATGGACGCGCGGCGGGAGCAGTCCGCGCAGGTGCAGGGCTTCGCGTTCGGCGTCCGTGAAGGCGGTGCCCTTGTTTCGCAGCGGGTCGTGCAGCAGCTCCACGCCGGTGCGGAGCTCCGGGGGCCGCCGCGTCCCGCGCGTTCGGTGTCGTTCGGCCATCGGTTACCTCACCGTCCCCATCCGGGCACCCTCGTGCAGGTTGACCAAGAATGGCCCACAGGTCCAGCCCTCCTCGGCGTCGCGACGTTCCGCCGGGCGCCACGTGTGTGCGGAGTGTGTCATCGGGTCACGCAGGGAGAGCGCCAAACGCCCGGTGGGCGCGGTCACGGGGCGGCGTGTGTGAAGCTGTCGCGTCAACTCCCCTCCCGACGCGAACGACTCGGCCGGGGCCTCAGCTGCCGGGCTTGCCCGTGTCGGGCGCCTCCGGCACCGGAGGTGCGCCCTTCATCCAGCGGAATCCCGGATCCTCGAGCATCTTGACGAAGGTCTCGGGCGGCACCGGCTTGCCGAACAGGTATCCCTGCATCCGGTTGCAGCCGAACGAGCCCAACAGCAGCAGCTGCTCGACGGTCTCGACGCCCTCGGCGACCGTCGTGAGGCTGAGCCCCTGGGCCATCTGAACGATCGCCGACGTGATGGTAGCGTCGGCCGGATAGCTCGTGAGCGAGCGCACGAAGGACTGGTCGATCTTCAAGATGTCGATCGGCAGGAATTTCAGGTAGGAGAGCGCCGAGTAGCCGGTTCCGAAGTCGTCGATGGAGAGGTGGACCCCGAGCCGCTTCAGCTCGCGCAGCGTGCCCACGGTCATCTCGACGTCCTCGACCAGGCTGCTCTCGGTGATCTCGAGCTCGAGGTACTCGGGACGCAGTCCACTCTCCTCGAGCGCGTTGCGCACGATCGCCGCGAATCCGCGCTCCTTGAACTGCTGGGTCGATACGTTGACGGAGATCCGGAAGCCGCGATGGCCCATCTGCTGCCATGCGGCGTTCTGCCGACAGGCCGTGCGGAGCACCCATTCGCCGATCGGAACGATGAGCCCCGTCTCCTCGGCGAGGGGCAGGAATTGGATCGGCGGGAGCATGCCGAGCTCGGGATGCTGCCACCGGAGCAGGGCCTCGCTGCCGATCAGGCGCTCCCGGCGCAGGTCGAACTGGGGCTGGTAGTGGAGCAGGAGCCCGCCGTCCGCGGCCGCCGTGCGGAGCCGGCTCTCCAGCGCCACGCGGCGCATCACCGCCATGTTCATGTCCTGGGTATAGAATTCGAAGCGGTTCCGGCCCTGCTGCTTGGCGTGATACATCGCGGTATCGGCCTTCTTGATCAGCTCCTCCGGCTCGGTTCCGTTTCGCGGATACGTCGCGATCCCGATGCTCGCCGTGGTCACGAAGGCCCTCCGCCCCAGCGTGATCGGGCGACCGATCGAGTG
>CP070734.1:1551935-1554647 GCA_020347605.1 Deltaproteobacteria bacterium
ACTCGGGCTTCCGGCCTTCGCTCGCCTGCGGCTCGCTGCGCGAGCAGGTGTTCGCGGACGGCGTGACGCTGCATCTTGAGCGTGCTCGAGACCGGGATCTTGTCGACGAACACGATCTCGCGCGGCGCCTTGTAGGGCGCGATGTGCTCGCGCGACCACGTCATGAGTTCGGCGCTCGTGAGGTCGCTGCCCGGTTGCCGCACCACCGCCGCGACGGGCACGCTGCCCTTGACCTCGTGCGGCAGGCCGACGACCGCCACCTGCAACACGTCCGGATGCTCGGAGAGCTGGCGCTCCACCTCGGCGGGGAACACCGAGTAGCCACCCACCTTGATCATGTCCTTGGCGCGGGACTGCAGCACGAGACGTCGCCCGGGTCCCTCGCGCACGAGGTCGCCGGTCCGGAACCAGCCGTCGCGCAGCACCTCGGCCGTCGCCTTCGGCCTGCCCAGATAGCCGAGCATGAGGCCGGGGCTCTTCACCCAGAGCTCGCCGACCTCGCCGCGCGGCACCGGCTTGCCCGCGTCGTCGAGAATCCGGACCTGCACGCCGCGCAACGGTCGGCCCGCCACGCCCGTGTCCGCGACCGAGCCCATCACCCGCGTCACCTGGCCCGCGGTCTCGGCGAGTCCGTAGCCGCTGATCCACAGCGGAGTCTTCCGGCGGCCGAAGCGGCCCCGTCGCGTGGTCAGCTCGCGGAAGCGATGCAGCAGGTCCCGCGGCATCGCGTCGCCGCCCCAGGCGAGAATCTCGATGGACGAGAGATCGTAGTTCTCGGCGCCCGCATCCCGAAGCATCTTGAACATGGCGGGCACGCCCGAGAACATCGTGACCCGGTACTTCTGGATCGTCTCGAGCACGCGCTGCGGCGAGAACTGACCGTGCAGCAGCATGGGCGTGCCCATCACGAGCTGCAGCAGCATCGCCTGGTGGCCGGAGGTGTGCGCCAGCGGCATCACGAGCAGCGACAGGTTGCGGCGCGGCGTGGGCAGGAAGGTGGAGAGCCGCGCCTGCGCGCGCACGGAATGCATCAGGGCGCCGTCCGAGAGCATGGCTCCCTTCGGCACGCCGGTCGTCCCGGACGTGTACAAGACCATCGCCAGCGCTTCGCTCGGCAGGGGATCGCTCGCGAACCGATCGTCCGCATCCGCCAGGAGGTCGCCGTACGCATGGACGCCGCTCGGCGCCGCGCCTTCGCCGACCATGATCCAGCGCTTCACCTCGGGAAACGCATCGGTGTCGCGCAGGCTCTGCTCGAAGACGCGTGAGTCGGTGACCAGGGTCTCGATGCCGCAGTCCTGGATCAGATGCCGGAGCTCCCGGGCGCGCAGCATCGCGTTCATCGGAACGGCCACGGCGCCGAGCTTCAGCGTCGCGAACTCTGCGAACGCCAGCTCGATGCGGTTGGTGGTGAGCAGGCCGACGCGTTCGCCGCGCGCGACACCGACGCGCTGCAGCGCGTGAGCCGTGCGCGCGGTCAGGCGCGCGAGGTCGCGATGGGTGAGGCAGTCTCCGGAGAAGAACGCGTACTCGAGCGGCTCGTCGAGGAAGAACGCCGGTCGGTCCCCGTAGAGCGCCGCCAGTCGCTCCGTCAGCGTCGACATGCTGAGCCGCGACGCTTCCCGAAACAGGATCCGGAACTTGTCCGCGAAGCGCGGGACGGGCCAGTGCGTGTCGATCAGGGAGGGCATCGAGCGCTTCTCGCGGTGTCGGCAGATCTGACGCTACGTCAGAGATTGAATCACGGATCCACGCGCACTTCCACACGAAGTTGCGCGAACCCGTTCGCCTTTCGGGCCGGTGCCGGATCTCTCGGGTAGACTCCGGCGTGCGCCGCGGGGGGCGCGCGCACAGGGCGGAGAGAGCGTGGTGCTGCGCGCGGTGCTTCTCGGGATCCTCGTCGCGGCGGCGTGTGCCGGCGGCCCCGCGGCCGGCATCCCCTTCTGGGACGCCGACTTCGACGAGCAGCCGCTCGGGCCGCTGCCCGTGGGCCTCGACCCGGAAGGCCCGCCCGAGCTTCCCACCTTCGTTCGGAGCACGTTTCCGAGCACGTACGAGGTCGTGTCCGCCTCCGGGGACCTGCTGCAGCAGCCCGTCGAGGTCCGGGACGCGGCCGGCAGCGTGCCGCGGGTCGCATTCCGGCTCGAGCAGGCGGCGGCCTTCGACGCGCTCACCGAGGGTCTCGTGCGGATCGAGCTCGACATGCTGGCCGGCGCCTGCACGACCGACTTCGGCGGCAACGCCTGCTACGGGCTCGCGATCCTGCGCGAGGGCGGCGGGAACGTCGGGGGCATCGAGTGGGGCCTGGACGGCGTGCTGCGCCTGACTCACGACGCGGAGTTCGTGCCGATTCCCTACGTGGTCGATGCCATGCAGCACATCGCCGTCGAGCTCGACCTCGACGCGGTCGAGCGGCGCGTCGTGTTCCGCGTGGACGGCGCGCGACTGGGCAGCGTGGGCTTTCCGGCCGATGCGCTGTTCGACGGCATCGCCCTGCAGGGCGGCGTCGGCGCGGTCGGCCGCTTCGCCTTCGACAACGTCCGCATCGAGGCGGTTCCGGAGCCCGGTGCGCAGCTCCTGGTGGCCGCGGCGGTCGTGGCATTCCTCGCCTATTGCGTCGCCCGGGGTCGGCGCTCGGGAAGGGCCGCCTCGCGCCAGGCGGCCGACGAGAGTCGGCCGACGCGCAGCGAGCCGGAGGCGAGCGAAGGCCGG
>CP070734.1:1554747-1557445 GCA_020347605.1 Deltaproteobacteria bacterium
CGGCCACGCGCGCGCTGTCCAGGAACCCGCGCTTCATGTCGCGGAGTATACGGGGGCAAGTTGTTGAACGTTCAACGACGTCCCCGATCTCGGCGGCCGCGGTTTTCCGCTTTTTGCCGGTTTTTTACACATGCGAGACTTTTCCGCGGCGACCGGCTGTTCTGCCTTCATCTATTCCGGTCTTGTTGATAGACTCTTGTGTCAGCGTGGCGGCGGTGACGGGTGGGCGGAAAGCCGAGGGAACGCGGATGGATGAGCCGCTGGTCCTCGTAGTGGACGATCGACCCTTCTCGCGGGATCTGGTCGCCACGGAGCTCGCGGAGGCCGGCTTTCACGTCGTCACCGCGGGCGACGGAGACGAGGCCTGGGCGAAGGTACAGCGCCGGCGCTTCGATCTGATCGTCACCGATCTGCGGATGCCCCGAAGTGACGGCATGGCGCTCCTGCGGCGCGTCCGGTCGGCCGCCTCGCGGCATCCGCGGGTGCCGGTGATCCTCGTTTCGGCCTATGGGACGCTCTCGACGGCCGTCGAGGCGGGCAAGGCGGGTGCGACCGACTTCTATCCGCTGAACGACGCTGGGGTGGCGCGCGTGGTGGAACGCGCCCGAGAGGTCCTGAGCCGCGCGCGGCCCGTGCCGCCCGTGGAGCTCGCCGGCGAGAGCGCGGTGATGGCGGACGTGCGCGAACGGGTCGAGGCGCTGGCGGCCCTTCACACGCCGCTCCTGATACGGGGGGAGCCCGGCACCGGACGGCGGGCACTCGCGGAGTACGCGCACCGGCTGGGTCCCCTGGCCGCACGGCCCTTCGCTGCAGTCGACGCGAGTGCCGAACCTGGCCCCTCTCCCCACCCCCAGACCGGGGTCGTCTACCTTGCGGATGTCGATCGCCTGCCGGCAACGGGGCAGGCGTACTGGAAGTCGCTGCTCCAGAAGGCAGACGGAAACGGGGAAGCGCTACCGCTCCGCGTGATCGCTTCGAGTCGCGACGATCTCCGCGCGCTCGGCGAGCAGGGCGCGTTCGACGCTGAGCTGGGCCGCCGGCTGGCCACGTTCACCGTACCGCTGCCCCCGTTGCGCGATCGCCTCGAGGATCTCCCCAGCCTCGTCGCCGCGCTGATCGACCGGATCGCGCGTCGGCTCGGCCGCCACGGCGCGCGACTGGGCCCGGGCGCACTGGAGCGCCTCGCCGCCCACGCGTGGCCCGGGAATCTCGCCGAGCTCCGGGAGGTGATCGAGACGCTGGTGGGATACAGCGGGGACGGCGAGATCTCCGCCGAACGGGTCGCCGCGGAGCTGCTCGAGCGCGCCCCCCTGACGAAGATCAGCCTGGAACGCGAGCGTGCGGAGCGCGAGCAACTGCTGGCGCTCTACCGGGAGCACGGAACGTTCAGCGGCGTTGCTCGCGCGCTCGGCATCACGCGAAACGCCGCCAAGTATCGCTTCGCAAGGCACCACCTCTTGCCGATGCCCGCGGGCCGGCAGGCGCCCTCCGCTGAGTCGGACTGACGGCGCATGAATCGCATCGCCGCCTTTGCGCTCCGGAATCCGCTCCTGACGCTGGTCTTGCTGCTCGCATTGACCGCCGTGATTCTGGCTCGGCTACCGAGCCTGGGCACGGAGACGGGCTACCGCGCGTATCTGGGAGCGGATCATCCCACGGTCCGGGAACTCGACGACTTCATCGAGGGCTTCGGGGGAGGGCTGCCGCTGGCAGCGCTCTTCAGCTGCGGGGATACAGACCTGTGCGAAACGGTCTTCGATCCCGCGGCCCTGGCGATGGCGAGCCAGGTGGCGCGCCAGCTCGAGATGCGGCCGAACGTCCGTCGCGTCGAGAGCCCGGCGACCACACCGCTCCTCGTGGTTAGCGACGATGCGATCGGACGGCTTGCGCTCTACGAAGATGGAGCGCCGTCCCCAGAACTCGCCCAGCTTCGCGAGCGGGCGCTCATCGACCCGCTCTGGCGCGGAACGCTCGTGTCGGAAGACGGTCGCGTGGGCGCGATCGTGGTCGAGCTGGCCTCGTCCGAGAGTGACGCGAGCAAGGCCACGCTGCGAACGCTCGAAGACGCACTCGCGCCCTTCGAGGCGCGCGGCTTCCGTTACCACCTGATCGGGCAGACGGCGCAGTTCGCCCTCACGGACGAGGCGCTTGCCGCCGACTCCCAGCGGCTCACGCCCTTGATGATCGCGCTCGTGGGCGTCGTCGTTTTCGCGCTGTTCCGCTCGTGGCAATCGGTCGTCGCCGCGCTGCTGACCGTGGGCGTCGCCTCGGCCTGGACGCTCGGTTTCCTGGCCACGCTGGGTTGGCCGCAGAACGCCATCACCCAGACCATCGCGCCGCTCATCCTGGTGATGGCGCTCTGCAACGCGATTCACCTGCTCGCGCGCTACGCGCAGCACCGCGCCGCCCTCGCGGCGGTGTCGCGATCCGAGCGCAAGGAGGCGCTACTGCGGGCCGCACGGGACGCGGGGGCGCCGTGCCTGGCGACCACGGTCACCACGGCTGCCGGGTTCCTCTCCTTCGCGGCATCCGATCTCGAAAGCTTCGTGCGCTTCGGAATCGTCGCTGCGGGTGGCATCATCGGCTCGCTGCTGCTGAGCTTCACGCTGCTTCCCATCGCGATGGTATGGCTGCCCCCGGACCGCCTGCGCGCCGGCGAGGCATCCGAGCGTTGGGAGCGCGTGCTCACCGGAATCGT
>CP070734.1:1557545-1560236 GCA_020347605.1 Deltaproteobacteria bacterium
GAGCGCGGCGCTGCGCAGCGCCAGGCGCTCCCCCGCCGCGCGCGGGGGACGGGCGCGCCGCCATGCCAGGAGCTGGCCGTGCAGGTCGATCTCGACCGGGCAGACCGCGCTGCAGCTCCCGCAGAGCGAGGAGGCGAAGGGCAGCGCGCTCGCCTCCGCTCCCGCGTCGAAGGCGGGCGCCAGGACCGCGCCGATCGGGCCCGCGATCGTGCGCGCGTACGCGTAGCCGCCCGCGCGCCGATACACCGGACACGTGTTCAAGCAGGCGCCGCAGCGGATGCAGGCGAGCGCGCTGCGGTGCTCCGGGTCCGCCAGCAGGCCGCTGCGCCCGTTGTCGACGACGACGATGTGCAGCTCGGCTCCCGGCCGCGGACCCGTCAGGATGCTCGTGTAGGCCGTGATCGGCTGACCGGTGGCGCTTCGCGCCAGAACGCGCAGGAAGACGGCGAGGTCGTCGAGATCCGGGATGACCTTCTCGATCCCGAGCGAAGCGATGTGGAGCGGGGGCAGGCTGACGCCGAGGTCGGCGTTCCCCTCGTTCGTGCAGACCACGATCGAGCCCGTCGCCGCGATCGCGAAGTTGACGCCGGTGATTCCCGCCTCGGCAGCCAGGAAGCGGCCCCGCAGGTCGCGGCGCGCGTGGGCGGTGAGGCGCGTCGGGTCGGTCTCGTCCACCGGGCTGCCGAGGTGCTCGTGGAACAACGCGCCGATCTCCTCGCGCCGCCGGTGGATCGCGGGAGCCACGATGTGGGAGGGATGCTCGTGCCTCAGCTGCACGATGCGCTCTCCCAGGTCGGTGTCGACGATCTCGAGGCCGCGCGCCTCGAGGTAGGGGTTGAGGCCGCACTCCTCGGTGAGCATCGACTTGCTCTTGGCGACGCGGCGGACGCCTCGCTCGACCAGCAGAGCGGAGACGATCCGGTTGTGGGCCTCCGCGTCCTCGGCCCAGTGGACGACTGCGCCGGCGGCCTTCGCCTGCTCCTCGAAGCGGGCCAGATAGACGTCGAGGTGGTCGAGCGTATGAGCCTTGATGGCCGCGGCCTGGGCACGAAGCGTCTCGAAGTCGGGCACCCGCCCGACGGCGTCGTCGCGCCGGCGGCGGAAGTCGTAGACGGCCGCGTCGTGGCGACGCACGGCCTCCGCGTCGGGTAGCGTGCGCAGCGCCCGCACATCGAGGGGATCGCTCATGCGTCGCCCGTCGCGGCGAGGATCTCCGCCAGGTGGATCGGATGCAGATCCAGCCCCTCGCGGCGACGGATGCCGTCGAGGTGGAGCAGGCAGCTCGCATCCGTCCCCGTCACGTACTCGGCGCCACTCGCGGCCAGCGCGGACGCGCGGCCGCGACCGATGCGACTCGAGACCTCGGGGTACCGCACCGAGAACAGACCGCCGAAGCCGCAGCACTCGTCGCTCCGCTCGGGCGAGGTCAGCTCGAGGCCCCGCACGTTCCCGAGCAGCCGCTCGGGGATGCTGGCCGCGGCGGCTGCGCCCGCGGCCCGCTCGCTCGGCGTTCCGAGCCCGAGATCCCGCAGCCCGTGACAGCTGTGCAGCAGGGCGACGCGGTGAGGGAACGCCGCGCCGACGTCCTCCACTCCGAGCTCCGCGACGAGGAACTCGCCCAGCTCGAAGGTGCGCCGCGCCAGCTGCTCTGCCATCGCCCCGTCGAACGCTCCGATCTCGCGATAGCGCTCGCGGACCGTTGCTACACAGCTCGCGGACGGACAGACCACGGCCTCGCTGCCGGCGAAGCGCGTCAGGTGGCGGCTGGCGAGCCGCCTGGCGGCGGCGGTGGCGCCCGCGTTCAGGAAGGGCTGCCCGCAGCAGGTCTGGTCCGGATCGTAGTCGACGCGGCAGCCGACCCTCTCGAGTACCCGGAGCGCGGCCAGCGCGACGTCGGGCCAGAGCTGATCCACGTAGCAGGGAACGAACAGGGCGACCCGCATGGGTCAAGCGTCGGGCACGAGCGCGCCGACCTCGTCCGGTCCGAGGACGTACTCGTCGCGGCAGAACTCGCAGCGCACCTCGAGGTGCTCGCCGCTGGCGGCGATCTCGCGCAGCTCGCGGCGACCGAGCAGCACGACGCCGCGCAGCATGCGTTCGCGGCCGCAGCCGCACGAGAACGCGGGCTGCGATCGCAGCCGCTCGCGCGATCCGAGGTCGACCAGCAGCCGATCGAGCACGTCGTCGGCTCGCAGACCGGCGCGAAGCATCTGGGTCGGCGACTCCAGCGCGCCGATGTTGGCCTCGAGCTGGCTCAGCACCTCGTCGGAAGCGCCGGGCAGCACGTGCACCAGGAAGCCCCCGGCGGCCTCGACCAAACTGTCGGCCGCGACGTAGACCCCGAGGGCGACGGCCGAGGGGCGCTGCTCGCTCTCGAGCAGGTAGCTGGCGATGTCCTCGGCGACCTCCCCCGTGGAGAGCGGTACGATGCCGCGGTAGGGCTCGCGCCAGGACGGGTGGTAGCGCACCACGGCCAGCGTTCCTCTCCCGACGGCGCGTCCGACGTCGAGCTTCCCGTCGCGGAGCGGCACGTCGGCCCGGGGATTGGCCGCGAAGCCGCGCACCCGTCCGTCGCTCTCGCCCACGACCGTGAGCGCACCCAGCGGACCGTCGCCGCGGAACTGGAGCTGGACCGTCTCCGCTTCTCGGGCGTCCGCGCCGAGCAGCGCCGCCCCCATGAGCGCCCGGCCG
>CP070734.1:1560336-1563022 GCA_020347605.1 Deltaproteobacteria bacterium
GCCGGCGCGCGCGACCCGCACGTCGGGCGAGGCCTCGAACAGCACGCGGTAGAGGCCGAACGCGAGCCACGCGGCGCCGGCGAACAGCACCGCGTTGGTGATGTGGAACCCGCCCGCCCAGCTCCCGAACAGCGCGTGGTCGAGGACCAGCGTGAGATCCCGCACGGGAAGGTATTCCACGCCGTTCGCAGGGGACGTCAGGATCGCAGCGAGGTCGAAGGACGCGTACACGGGAAGCGTGCTCCAGAGCTTGTCGTCCCAGACGAACTCGAAGCCCGCGGTGCGCCCGTACAGGATCGCGACCAGGGCCGGGGGCAGCACCGCGGCGAGCCACCGCTCACGCCGAGACATCGCCGACCTCCTTGCGACCCCGGAAACGACCCTTCGAACATCAACCCCGGCGCGGCGTGCGCAGCGACGCGATCACCAGCGCGGCCGCGCAGAAGCAGCCGATGTGCACGAAGAAGGCCGACTGGTAGCTGCCCGTCACGTCGAAGATCCGACCGGTGAGGACGGGCCCCACCGCGGCGCCCAGCGTGGCGGAGATCATGATCAGGCCCAGGATCCTGCCGAACGCCTCGAGCCCGAAGCACTCCCCCACGAGCAGCGGGACGAGCACCGCGGCGCCGCCCAGGCCCATCCCGAACAGCACCACGAAGGCCGGCAGGGCCGCGGGCGCGTGGATGCCGAGCAGGCAGGCACTCGCCGCGCCGTAGACCAGCATGGCGGCGGCCATGATCGCCCGCTTCGCGAACCGGTCCGCGAGGTATCCGAAGACCACCCGTCCCGCGACGCTCGCGCCGATCGTGAGACCCAGCGCCGTCGCCGCGGCGCCGCTCTCGAAGCCCGCGTCGCGCAGGAACGCCACCAGGTGAACGATGACCGACATCGACGCGAACATCGCGAGCAAATTGCAGGTGGACAGCAGCCAGAACGCGCCGGTGCGCAGCGATGCCGCGAGCGTCAGTCCGTTGCGCGGGTCGCCGTCGCCCGCTGCGGGCTCGTCCCCGGCGCCCGTTCCCGGCGCGACGCTCGGCTCTCCGTCGGGCCGTAGACCCAGATCCGCCGGCTGCGTCCGCACCAACGCCGCGATCACACCGACCACGACGACGAGGACCAGGCTCGCCAGCGCTGCAAACGCCATGCGCCAGCCCAGCCGGCCGATCAGGAAGTCCGCGAAGGGAGCCATGCTGAGCCCGCCGAAGCCGATCCCCGCCAGCGCGATCCCCATCGCGAGGCCGCGCTTCCGCTCGAACCAGTTCGCAATCAGCGTCTGGTTCGGAATCCAGGCGACGCACGAGATGCCCCCTGCGGCGACGATGTTGATCGCGTAGAACTGCCACAGCGACTGGACCAGGCCGAACGAGGCGAAGGCGCCTCCCATCACCAGCGCACCGACGGTCATCACCTTCCGCGAGCCGTAGCGATCGATCCAGACGCCGACCAGCGGCGAGAAGGCGCCCGCTGCGGCGGCCGCCAGCGCGCTGCCGGCCGCGATGCCGGCGCGGCTCCAGCCGAAGTGATCCTGCAGCGGAACCAGGAAGACCGGCGGGACGTAGAGGCCGATTCCGACCGTGATGAGCAGGATCAGGAACGACGCGGCGACGATCCACCAGCCGTAGAAGATCCCCGCTGCGACGCGTGTGGTCTGCAGACCGCCTCCGGTGCCCCGTGCGCTGCCGCGCGTCGATACCTTATGGAAATCCGGCGCGCTGCGGGAGCCCGCGCCGCGGGTGGACAATCCCCGTGCGGGCCCACATGATCCGCGGAACCATGCGCCCTCCCCTCGCTGCGATTCGCGGCCCGAGCCGTGCGGAATGGGCGACCGCCCTGGCCGCCCTGGTTCTGGTCCGCGCCGTGCTCTGGCTCGCGTATGCGCGCACGCCCATCCCATTCGGTCCGATCTCGGATTCGTGGGTCTACGTCCAGATGGCGCACACCTGGCTGGCAGCGGGCTCGATGCCGCTCGAGGTCGTGCTCCACTCCCCGCTCTACCCCCATCTCGTCGGACTCAGCATGGCGATCTCCGGGGGCTCCTGGCTTCCGCTACTGCTGCTGCAGAACGCGGCCGGCGTCCTCTCGGGCCTGATCCTGCTCGCCTGGGTGCGCCGCCTCACCGACGCGCCGTTCTGCTTCTGGGCGGCTCTCGTGCTGCTCGTCCAGAGCGGGGTCTGGCTGTCCTTCGAATGGCGGCTGTTTCCGGTCACGCTGTGCATCGCGGCCCAGCTGCTCTTCATCGAGTGCTTCGTGCGTCTGGAGACGCTCGGCTCCCAGGCCGGCCCGCGCGCCCGCGCGCATGGGCTCGGCGTGGCGCTCGGACTGCTCGCCGCCTTCCTGGTGCTGATGCGGCCCAACTACCTGGTGGCCCTGCTGCTGCTGGCCGCGTACGGGATCTGGCGGAGCCTGCGGCGCGCGCTGCCCGCGGCGGCCGTGGTCTACGCGCTGGCCATCCCGGTGCTCTGCGCGACGCCGATCCTGATCCGCAATCACGCGCTCGGGGCCGGTTACTCGCTCGGCACCTACGCCGGCGTGACCTTCTACAACGGCAACAACCCGCTCGCGCGCGGCGGCTACACGGTGGTCCCGGGCCTGTCGCCGGAGATCTCCAAGCTGAACATCGACGCGCGGCTGGCCGCCTCGGGCGACGAGCTGGCCAGCCTGGTCGAGACCGACCGCTACTGGATGC
>CP070734.1:1563122-1565767 GCA_020347605.1 Deltaproteobacteria bacterium
TGCCGCTGCAGTGCGGAACCCAGTGGGATGCCCTCGCCCACGTGTTCTACGACGAGAAGATGTACAACGACCGCGACGTGCGGCTGGTGACGAGCCGCGGCGCGCGCGCCAACTCGATCGACCGGATCGCCGACGGCGTGGTCGCGCGCGGCGTGCTGCTCGACCTTCCGCGCTTCCGGCGCGTGCCGTGGCTGCCCGACGGGACGCCGATCTTCCCGGACGAGCTCGACGCCTGCGCCGAGCTGCAGGGCGTGACCGTCGAGCGCGGCGACGCCGTGCTGGTGCGGACCGGCATGCTGACGCGCTGTCTCGAGCAGAAGTCGTGGCAGGGCTACTGTGGAGGACCCGCGCCGGGCCTCTCCGTCCACTGCGCGCGCTGGCTGTACGAGCGCGAGATCGCGGCGGTGGCCACCGACACGTGGGGCGTCGAGGTGATCCCCAACGAGACGGAAGACTGCTTCCAGCCGCTCCACATGATCGCGCTGCGCAACACCGGTCTCCTGTTCGGCGAGATGTTCCACCTCGACGCTCTTTCGAACGCCTGTGCCGAGGACGGAAACTACGCGTTCTGCTTCGTCGCGCCGCCGCTGCCGATCACCGGCGCCGTGGGTTCCCCGATCAATCCGCTCGCCATCAAGTGAGCCGCTCGCGCGCACGGCCCCCGCGACCGGGTGAACACGCGCGTGGCCCGCGCCTCGCCGTGCTCGCCGCGCTGTTCTTCTGTTCGGGTGCGGCGGCGCTGATCGTGGAGACCACCTGGCTGCGTTGGTTGCGCGTCCTGCTCGGCGCGACGGCACCCGCGGCCTCGGCAACGCTCGTCGCCTTCTTCAGCGGCAACGCGGTCGGCGCGGCGCTGGCGGGGCGCTTCGCGGCGCGCTGGCGCCGACCCCTCGCGGTGTACGGCGCGATCGAGATCGCCGCGGCCGGCTTCGCGCTGACGACGCCGCTGATCCTCTGGCTCGGCGGCACCGCCCTGGCCGGCGTCTACGACGCGCTGCGAGCCAGCCCGGCGAGCCTGATCCCGGTGCGCCTCGTCCTCGCCCTGGCGGCGACGTTTCCCGCCGCCGTGTGCTTCGGCGCCAGCTTCCCCGCCCTGGGCGCCGCCGCGATGGCGGACGCGCGCGCCCTCGGGACGCATGGCGCGCGGTTGTACGGTCTGAACACGCTGGGGGCCGCGTTGGGCGCCGCGCTCGCGGCCTTCTGGCTCCCCGATTGGATCGGGGTGCGGGCGACCTACGCCGCAGCCGCTGCGCTGTTGGCGGCGGTGGGCGGTATCGCGCTGGCGCTGGCGCGGCGTCGGATCGGAACCGCTGCCGCGGTCGTGCCCGAGCCCGGCGGGCGGCCCGAACGGCCGAGCCGTCGGCCAGCGCCCGGAGACGCCGGGGACTCGGCGCTCGTCGCGATCGCCGCCCTGTCGGGCTTCGGAAGCTTCGCGGCTCAGGTCCTGCTCGTGCAGGCCTTCGGCCTGGTCCTGAACCAGTCGGTGTACGCGTTCGGAGCGGTGCTCGTCACCGTGCTCCTGGCCCTCGCGCTCGGCGCGGAGCTCACGGCGCAGCTCGCGCGACGCGATCGCCTCGATCCGCGCACGCTGCTCGGCGCCGCCCTGGCACTCACCGCGCTGGGACTGGCGCTGTTTCCGGCGCTCCTCGCGTGGGCGACCGACGGGCTTCGCTTCGTGGGCACGGGCCGACCGTGGCCCGCCTACCTCGTGAGCGCGCTCGGGACGGCCGCCGTGTGCGCCGGACCGGCGCTCCTGTGCGCCGGCCTCGTGTTTCCGCTCACCTTCGCGCGCGCGGCCCGCGAGCCGGCCGTGGGCCGCGCGGGCGCCGCAGCCCCGCTGGGCCGACTCCTGGCGGCGAACACGGTCGGCGCGCTGCTGGGAGCGCTCGCCGCCCCCTACCTGCTGCTCCCCGCCGCCGGCGTCTTCGCGTCGTTCGGCTGGCTCGCGCTGCTCTACGCGGTGGCGGCGCTCTGCATCGCCGACGTCACGTCCACGCGCCGCGCCGCGCGGGCGGCGCTGCTGGTGGCCGGGGGCGCCCTGGTCCTGATCACGGCCAGTCCTCTGAATCGCGCCCCGGTGCGCCTCGCCCCGGGTGAGACACTGCTCGAGGCGTTGCGAAGCGCCAGCGGCGTGGTGGCGGTGATCGAGCGCGGGGGCGAGCGGCTGATCCGGACCGACGACCACTACGTGCTGGGCGGGACCGGCGAGCAGGTGCACGAGGAGCGGCAGGCGCATCTGCCGCTCCTGCTTCACCCGCGCCCCGAGCGCGTCGCCTACGTCGGATCTGCGACGGGCATCAGCGCGGGCGCCGCGCTGCTCCACCCCGTCCGCCGGCTCTTCGTGGTCGAGCTGGTTCCGGACGTGGCACGGGCCGCCCGCGCATTCTTCGGCGCTGCGAACCGCGGGGTCTACGACGACGCGCGCAGCGAGGTGGTGCTCGACGACGCGCGCAACTTCCTGCGCCTCACGCGGGCCCGCTTCGACGTCGTGATCGCGGACCTGTTCGTGCCCTGGCGCTCGGGCACCGGCGCCCTCTACACCCGCGAGCACTTCGAGGCCGTGCGCGACCGGCTGCTGCCGGGAGGCCTCTTCTGCCAGTGGCTCCCGCTCTACCAGCTCTCGCGGGCCGAGTTCGACAGCATCG
>CP070734.1:1565867-1568499 GCA_020347605.1 Deltaproteobacteria bacterium
GTGGTGGGCTCGCTCGCCGGCTACGACTCGCATCCCGCCTGGGTCCTCAACATCCGAGCGAACCCCGAGTGCTGGGTGCAGCGCGATCGCGAGGTCGTGAAGGCCGTCGGGCGTGACGCATCGGACGAGGAACGCGCCGCGCTCTGGCCGCGGCTCACCGCGATGTTCCCGCCCTGGGGCTACTTCCAGGAGCAGACCGACCGCCCCTTCGCGGTCGTGATCCTCGAGCCGACCGGGCCGGCCTGAGGCCCGGGGTCCGGTCGAAGGCCATCCCAGCGCCGCTGCCGCGCGAGCCGGTGCAGAGCATGCTCGATCGACTGGGCGCGACGACCGACTCGTGCCGGTTGGCCCCGCGAGCCGGTCGGGGTAGCCTCCGCCTCCGACCACGGGGAGTTTCGAAGATGTTCCGACGCGTGGCGGTCCTGTTTCTCGGCGCCGCCTTCCTCAGCACCGGCTGCCGGACGCAGTCCCAGTGGACGCCGACCGTCGACCGCTACGGGAGCTCCCGGGAGCAGTACCTGGAGCGGGATCTGGAGGAATGCCGAGAGCTTGCGCTGAAGTCGTCCGGGCACGCGCCGGAGGAGGCCGCCCGGGGCGCGGTGGCGGGCGGACTCATCGGAGCCGCGGTCGGCGTGGCGATCGGCGCGGCGTTCGGTTCTCCCGGCCGGGGCGCCGCCGTGGGGGGTGCGGTGGGTGCCGCGGGCCGGGGCACGGAGAAGGCGGAGCAGTCCGAGCGGCAGTTCAAGCGCGCCTACATCAACTGCATGCGCAATCGCGGCCACCGCGTAATCGACTAGCCGGTTCGGGAGGGAGACGTCCCATGAAGAGCAACGCCGTGGTCATCGCTCTGTTTTTGTTGGCGGTCACGTCTGGGAGTGTCGCCCGTGCGGATGCGAATGCCGAGCTCGAGGCGACGCTACGAGAGGTGACGGAGAAGAGCCTCGCGGCATACGATCGCGAGAACGCCCAGGAGGCGATCGCGTACGTTCACACCCGCTCGCCCGACTACGAGGGGACCCGCCTGGCGCTCCAGAAGCAGTTCGAGGATCTGGACGTGCGGCCGGAGCTCGTCTACTTCGACTTCATCGGGCACGACGACGAGTTCGCCGTAGCGCGCGTCAAGCTCAAGACCGTGGCCACCGACGACTCCGCGTTCCAGAACAACATCGTCGACAGCATCCTGTTGTTCCATCAGGAAGACGGCGTCTGGAAGGCCTGGAGCGACCACATCCTCGGAGTCGAGCTCATCGACTAGGCCCGGCGCTGCGTCTCCCCTCCCCCGCACGCGGAGGCGACCCCGGCGGCACGGCGGGTCGCGGTGGCCGGGCGGCCTTCTCGCTATGCTTCTGAGCGCTGCTTCCCGTCGGCGCCGCATGCTCGTGCTCCCCGACACAGGGCCGTGCGGTTCTCGCGACCCACTACGACGACTCGCGCGTCGGCCGGGAGGCGGCCGCCGAGCTCGCGAATCTGCCGCTGCTCAGGTTCGGCGCGGGGAGGGAATTCACCGCCGCCGATCGGCAGACTGGGGCCGCATGTCGCTGCGCGTCGTCGTCGCATGCATCGGAGCCTTCGGTTGGGTCGCCACCGCGAGCGCCCAGGAGCTGGAGCCGCGTCGCTGGACGCACCTGCCGACGGGGACCCATTTCTTCGGTGTGGGCTACGCCTACACGGAGGGCGATCTCTTCTTCGATCCGATCCTCGAGATCGAAGACGCCACCGTGAGGATGCACACAGTGGCCCTGAAATACATCCGCACGTTCGAGGTACTCGGCAAGTCGGCTCGAGTCGACCTGGTTGGGGCCTACCAGGACGGCTCGTGGAAGGGGTTGCTCGAAGGAGCGCCGGCCCGGGCGGATCGAAGCGGCTTTGCAGACCCGGAGCTGCGGCTCGCGATCAATCTGTTCGGAGCGCCACCGCTCCAGAAGGACGAATTCGCGCAGTACCGGAAGGGAATCGAGTCCGAAACCATCGCGGGAGCCGCGCTGGCCGTGAACGTGCCCCTCGGCGAGTACTTCGACGACAAGCTCATCAACCTCGGCACGAACCGCTTCACGATCCGCCCGCAGCTGGGACTGGTGCACAACCGGGGGAAGTGGGGCACCGAGCTGACCGGCGCGGTCTGGTTCTTCACCGACAACGACGATTTCTTCGGCGACGCGCGACGCGAACAGGATCCCCTGTTCGCCGTGCAGGGTCACCTGGTCTACACGTTTCGTCCGGGATTGTGGCTGGCATGCGGTGTGGGCTACGGGCACGGAGGCGAGTCGACGATCGACGGCGACCGGAAGGACGACGAAACACAGAACCTCGTGTTTGGCGCGAGCCTCGGGATCCCGATCACCCGCTACTTCGGTCTGAAGATCGGCTACCTCGGGACGCGGACCCAGAACGACACCGGTCTGGACTCGGACAGCCTCGTCACCGCGGCGTCGTTGCTGTGGTAGGCGCCGTCGTCCGCGCCGTAGGGCTCACCCGACCGTAGCGGAGCTCCCGTGCAGCCGCTGTACGATTGCCGCGCTGATGGCCGTCGTCCAGCCGAACACGATGGTTCGCGTTCGCCGGGCACCCCAGCCCGTCCCGGGTGCTGCGCCCGTGCGGGGTGTCCGCCCGTGGCGTTCGGCGCGCGATCCAC
>CP070734.1:1568599-1571215 GCA_020347605.1 Deltaproteobacteria bacterium
CCGCGGCGAAGCTCCGCAGCCG
This sequence comes from Deltaproteobacteria bacterium, assembly GCA_020347605.1. Lineage (GTDB taxonomy): Bacteria > Myxococcota_A > UBA9160 > UBA9160. The sequence goes on from CP070734.1 coordinate 1,568,622, forward strand.
ACCGTGGGCGGACCATGCCGGGCTCGAGATCGTCGAGGACGACCTCGGGGACGAGGCCACGCTCGCCGAGCATCTGCGCGGATGTCGTGTGGCGTACTACCTCGTGCACTCGATGATGATCGCGGGTCGGCAGTACCGGTCGTGCGACGCCGAGCTCGCGGCCCGATTCGCGCGGGCGGCTGCCGCGGCGGGCGTGGAGCGGATCGTGTACCTCGGCGGGCTCGGCGAGTCGGGACGGCCGCTCAGCGAGCACCTCGCCTCGCGGCGCGAGGTGGAGGAGGTCCTGCGCGAGGGGCCGGTGCCTGTCACCGTGCTCCGGGCCGCGATGATCATCGGCTCCGGCTCCGCGTCCTTCGAGATCCTGCGCTACCTCGTCGAGCGCCTGCCCGTGATGGTGACGCCGCGCTGGGTGCGCGTCGTGTCGCAGCCCATCGCGATCGTCGACCTCCTCGCCTATCTCGAGGCGGCCCTCGAGCTCACGACCGGCGAGAGCCGGATCTACGAGATCGGCGGCGCGGAGCGCGTCTCCTACGGCGATCTCATGCGGGAGTACGCGCGCCAGCGCGGACTGCGCCGCGTCATGATCCCGGTCCCCGTGCTGACGCCACGACTCAGCAGCTTGTGGCTGGGGCTCGTGACACCCCTCTACGCGCGCGTGGGGCGCGCGCTGGTCGATAGCATCTGTCACGAGACGGTCGTCCGCGACGAGCGCGCCCACCGGGACTTCGCCATCAAGCCCATCGGGGTGGCGGAGGCCATCTCGAGCGCGCTGGCCAACGAGGACCGCGACTTCGCCGAGACGCGCTGGTCGGATGCGATCTCCGCGGGCGGTCGCGACGCCGGTCTGTTCGCGAGCTACGGCGGCGTGCGCCGGGGGCGCCGGCTGCTCGACTCTCGGCGCTGCGAGCTGGAGCTCACGCCGTCGGAGGCCTTCGCGCCCATCCGCCGCATCGGCGGTGCGACCGGCTGGTACGCCTACGATTGGCTGTGGCGCGTGCGCGGCTTCCTCGATCTCCTGGTGGGCGGCGTCGGCGTGCGCCGGGGCCGGCCGGAGCCGACGCAGCCGCGCGTCGGCGACACGATCGATTGGTGGCGCGTCGAGGCCTACGAGCCCGACCGCCGGCTCCGCCTGCGGGCCGAGATGAAGCTCCCGGGGCGGGCCTGGCTCGAGTTCGAGGTGGAGCCCACCGAGCGGGGCGCCGCCATCCAGCAGACCGCCGTCTTCGATCCCACGGGCCTCGCCGGCCTGCTCTACTGGTATGGCATCTACCCGCTCCACGCGCTCGTGTTCCGCGGAATGCTGGCGGGCATCGCGCGGGAGGCGACCGACGCCGCACGGCAGGCAGGCTGCGGTACGAGCCGCCGGCGATGAAGATTCCCACGCTTCTGGCGCCCATCCCCGTACTGCTCGCACTGGCGTGCAATCTGGACCCGGGGAAGGAGCCCTGGGATCCGGAATCCCAGCCGGCCCGGAAGGCGACGCCGGCGCCCCGCGCGCCCTGCGCGAACCGCGATCCGCTGCGCCAGGCGCTGTTCGGAGACCTGCACGTGCACACGGGCTTCTCGATGGACGCCTGGGTGCTGGGCACGATCGTCACGCCCGACGACGCCTATCGCTTCGCGCGCGGCGACGCGATCGGCCTCCCGCCCTACGACGACGCCGGCCGGCCCGCTGCGACCGCGCGCATCGAGCGGCCACTCGACTTCGCCGCCGTCACCGACCACGCGGAGTGGCTCGGTGAGGTGCGGCTCTGCCGCGACCCGCAATCGCCGGCGTACACCACGAAGTCCTGCCAGGTCTTCCGCGGCGAGGCGGATTCGCTGCTCGCGCGGGCCCTGGGATTGAAGGGCTTTCGCAAGCGGCTCGTCGGCGCGATCTCGCTGCGCGGTCGAAATCGGGAGATCTGTGGCGAGGGCTCGGAGCGCTGCCGCGAGCAGACGCGCACCGCGTGGCAGGAGAACCAGGCAGCGACCGAGCGCTGGTACGACCGCAGCGAGGCGTGCACGTTCACGACGCTGCACGGCTACGAGTACAGCCGCTCGCCGTCCTTCACCAAGATCCACCGCAACGTCATCTTCCGCAACGAGATCGTGCCCGAGCTGCCCATCTCGTGGATCGACACGCCGACCGAGCCCGAGTTCTGGCGCAAGCTGCGCGCTCAGTGCGTCGACACGGACTCGGGCTGCGACGCGCTCGCGATCCCCCACAACCCCAACCTGTCGAACGGCCAGCTCTTCGCCGTCTGGTACCGCGACCTTCCGCTCGAGGAGCAGCGCGCCGAGGCCCGGCTGCGCGCCGGGCTCGAGCCGATCGTCGAGATGGTGCAGTACAAGGGCGAGTCGGAGTGCCGCAACGGACTCTACGGCGTGGTGGGCGGCCCCGACGAGCTGTGCGACTTCGAGAAGATCCGCGACCTGCCGGGCCGACCGCTCGAGGACTGCAAGGAAGGCACCGGCTCGGGCGCGCAGCGCGCGCGCGGCTGCGTCTCGCGTCTCGACTACGTGCGCTATGCGCTGATCGAAGGCCTGCGCGAGGCGGAGCGGATCGGCGTCAACCCCTACGCGTTCGGCTTCATCGGCAGCACCGACACGCA
>CP070734.1:1571315-1573906 GCA_020347605.1 Deltaproteobacteria bacterium
GTCGCGGCAGCAGCACCGTCGCGTTGCCCGTCGGGTAGAGGCCGAGGGCCACCTCCTCGAGTGCGAAGGTGGCGTGCTCGGCCGCGATGCGGATCTCGGAGGCGAGCATCAGGTCGAAGCCGCCGGCGCGCGCGTGGCCGTTGATGGCGCACACGAGCGGCGTCCTGAGGTCGAAGCCGGCGAGCAGCGCAGTCGCGACCGACCGAAGCCCCTCGAATTCGTCGGGTGCGATGCGCTCCCCGCGCGCGAGCCGCTGCGAGGCGGGGATCGTCGTCTTCATGTCCATTCCCGAGCAGAAGACGCGCTCGCCCGCGCCGGTCAGCACGGCGCAGCGCACCTCGGGGTCGTCGGCGATGCGCCTCCAGGCCTCGGCGAGGTCGCGAAGCGTCGTCGGGTCCAGCGCGTTGGCCTGTCGGGGACGATCGATCGTGACGAGCGCCACGTGACGGTGTTCCGGCGGGAATTCGAGCCGAGCCGGCATCCATTCCTCCTCGGGGGGCGGGCAGGGTAGCGGATCTCCGCGCCGGCCCGACGCTCGCGGCGAAAACCATGTACCGGCCGCGCCCGAGTCGGTACAGTAGTCGGGTTTGTTCGGAGGCTGCGTGTCGCACGGGATCATCGCGGACGAGCTGGATCTGCTGAAGAGCGTCAGCGCTCTTCTCGAGGATTCACCCGTGCCGCACCGGGCCTCGGAAGAGGTCCTCATCGAAGAGCTCGCGCGACTGCGCGACGAGATCGCGGCGGCGCGCGACGTCCTGGATCGGGCCTCGCTCCGCGAGCAGTGGAACCAACGCTCGTCCCTGCTCGACCAGCTGCGCGCGGCCGGACCCGCGCGCGAGGTGGATCCGGGATCTCCCTACTTCGCGCACCTGCGTTTGCGCGAGGGGGAGCGCGAGCGCGATCTGTGTCTGGGCAAGGCCACGCGGATCGAGCGGGGCCTGCGGATCGTGGACTGGCGGAACGCGCCCATCTCGCGCGTCTTCTACCGCTACCGACAGGGGGACGAGTACGAGGAAGAGATCGGCGGGCGGCTGATGACGGGCGAGGTGGTGGCGCGTCGCATCGTGACGATTCGCGACGCCGCGCTCGAACGCATCGAGGCGCCGGAAGGGGTCTTCGTGCGCGACGCCGCCGCGGAGGGCGGCTGGCGCCGGGCCGCCGCACAGCCGCTGCGCCTGGCGGGAGGCGAGGGCGCCGCGCTGCGCGCACACCCCGCCGGCGCCGGCGCGCACCGGCGCCTCGGCACGGACGACCGCGGCACGCCCCGACGCGCCGACAAGCATCTCCCCGACATCGCGGGTCTGCTGGATCCCGCGCAGTTCTCACTCATCACGCGTCCGTCTGCGGGGTTCGTCGTGATTCGCGGCGCCGCGGGCTCCGGGAAGACCACTGTGGCGCTGCACCGCATCGCCTACCTGGCGTTCGACGACCCGGGTGTCGACTCCGGCCGGACGATGTTCCTGGTGTTCTCGCAGGCGCTTCGCAACTACGTCGGTCACGTGCTGCCCGCGCTCGGCGTCGAGCGCGTCCAGGTGCGAACGTTTCACGAGTGGGCCGTCGAGCAGCGCCGCCGCCTGTTTCCGGAGCTGCCGCGCCGGGAGCGCGAGGACACCCCCGCGTGGGTGCGGCGGGTCAAGCTGCACCCGGCGCTTCTCACGGCGCTCGAAGCGCAGGTGAAGCGCCATCCGGCCGAGCGGACCCGGGATCAGGTGCTGGACGACTGGGCCAGCGTGCTGTGTCAGGCGTCCCTGCTCGAGGAGGCCTTCGCGCGCACGGCGCCCGGCGCGTTCAGCGCCGATCAGCTCCGCGAGGTCAGCGAGTGGAATCGCCGGCGCCACGAGGAGCTGGTCTCCTGGCTCGACGGCGACCGCGACGTCGACGCCGAGCTGGACGCCGAGGACAACGCCCTGCTGCTGCGGGCCTGGCAGACGCGCATCCGTTCGCTCCCCGGGCGCGGCAAGAAGCCGCTTCGCTATCGGCACATTGCGATCGACGAGGTCCAGGACTTCTCGCCCCTCGAGGTGCGCGTGTTGCTCGACTGTCTGGATGCGCGCCGCAGCATCACGCTGGCCGGCGACACGCAGCAGCACGTGATGCAGGATGCGGGCTTCACCTCGTGGTCCGACTTCTTCGCACACCTCGGCGTTGCGGGAACCCAGATCGACACGCTGGAGGTGAGCTACCGGTCCTCGGACGAGATCATGCGTTTCGCGATGTCGGTGCTCGGCGAGATGCGCGAAGACGGGCCGCCGCCGCGCACGGTCCGGTCCGGTCCCGCCGTGGAGCTCTTCCGGTTCACGGACCACGGGGCGTGCGTGGCGTTCCTGGCCGATGCACTCGTACACCTGGCCCGCGAGGAGCCGCTCGCGTCCGTGGCGGTGCTCACGCCCTCGAGCGCCGTGAGCGCGATCTACCACGCAGGCCTCGCGAAGAGCGAAGTCCCGCGCCTGCGACGGGTGCAACACCAGGACTTCACGTTCGCGCCCGGGATCGAAGTCACCGAGATCGAGCAGGTCAAGGGCCTCGAGTTCGACTACGTGGTGCTGGTGGAGGTCACCGCCGAGCACTTCCCCGACACCGCGGCCGCGCGT
>CP070734.1:1574006-1576584 GCA_020347605.1 Deltaproteobacteria bacterium
CCGGCGCGACCGGATTCGCGGGCTGGCCGGACGAGTACGTCGCCGGCATCGAGCGCTTCAACGCCGGCGAGTTCTGGGACGCGCACGAGGAGTGGGAGGAGCTCTGGCTCGCCGCGGACGCGCCCGACCGCGCGTTCTACCAGGGGCTCATCCAGGTCGCGGCGGCGTTCCACCACTACGGCCAGGCGAACTGGGGCGGGATGATGGCGCTCCTGTCCGAGGCGTGCGCCAAGCTCGCGCGCTACCGGCCGCGGGCGTGCGGGCTCGACGTCGACCGCTTCCTCGCGCAGCTGGAGCCGTGGCGGCTGCTGGCGCGCGCGCGCACGGGCAAGGGGCCGCCCGCCCTCCGCATCCCCGAGGATCCGCCGCGCCTCGTCCTCGACTGACCGCGGGTCCGGCGCGGTACACTCTGGCGCACGGTGAGGCCGGACTTCGAATCGATCACGGGGCAGTTCCCGCGGGAGGTGCCCGTCTTCCCGCTGCCGGAAACGGTGCTGTTCCCCGGTTCGCTCCTCCCGCTGCATATCTTCGAGCCGCGCTACCGCCGCCTCGTCGAGGACCTGCTGGCCGGCGACGGGCTGCTCGCGATCGGGCTGCTCGACCGCTGCGATCCGGCCGAGTACGAGCAGACGCCGCCCTTCCTGCCGACCGTCTGCGTCGGCAAGCTCATCCACCACGAGGCCCTGCCCGACGGCCGCTCCAACATCGCGCTGCTCGGCATCTCGGCCGGCTTCGCCGAGCCGGTCGAGAGCGGCCGGCCCTACCGCGTGGCGGAGGTCGAGCTCCTGGCCGACCAGCTGGACCTCGGCCAGGACCTCGACCACAAGCTCGAGCGCGCCTACCGGCAGACGGCGCAGGCGCCCGGCGGGCTCGACGGCCTCAGGGTCCAGCTCGGGCAGTTCCTCGACACGGAGCGCCTGCCCGCCGCGTTGATCAACACGTGCGCGCTCACCGCGCCGATCTTTCCCCGTGACAAGCTCGGTCTGCTCGAGGAGCGCAGTCTCAAGCGGCGCCTCGACCGGCTGATCGAGTTCCTGGAGCGTCCCTGGCAATGGAACTGAAACGACGCGCTTTTCTCCTGCTTCTCGTCACCGTCGCCGCCTGCGCGACCACCACCGTGCCGACGATCCTGCCCGGCGCGGTCGCCACCCCGGAGCCGTATGCCGCCGAGGCGGCGGCGCGGGTCCTCAAGGAGGGCGGCAACGCCGCCGACGCCGCCGTCTGCGCGGGCTTCGTGCTCGCCGTCACGCATCCGCCGGCCGGCAACCTCGGCGGCGGCGGCTTCCTCGTCGTCCACACGAAGGACGCGGACGTCGTCATCGACGCGCGGGAAACCGCGCCGCGGGCCGCGAAGCCGGACATGTACCTCGACGCGGCCGGCGAGCCGCGGTCCGAGGCTTCGCTCGTCGGCCCGCTCGCGGCGGGCGTGCCGGGCAGCGTCGCCGGATACCTCCTCCTGCACGAGCGCTTCGGGTCGATGCCGCGCAAGCGGTTGCTCGCGCCCGCGATCCGGCTCGCCGAAGAGGGGTTCAAGGTCGACCAGGGCCTCCACGAGGCCTTCGCGAGCCACCGCGATCTGCTCGCGCGCTACGACGAGACCGCGTCGATCTTCCTGCCCGGCGGCAAGGTGCCGCAGCCGGGCGACCGCTTCCGGCAACCGGCGCTCGCGCGCGTGCTCCGCGCGATCTCCGAGTCCGGGCGCGACGGCTTCTACAAGGGCTGGTTCGCCAAGGAGATGCAGGAGCGCTGCTCCGTCCACGGGGGCCGCATCACGATCGGCGACCTCTGGACCTATCGTGCGAAGGAGCGCAAGCCGCTGCGCGCGTCGTATCGCGGCTACGACATTGTCACGATGCCCCCGCCCTCGAGCGGCGGGGTGGTGCTGCTGCAGATGTTGGCCCTGCTGGAGATGGGGGGCTACGACGCCATGCGGCCGGAGCAGCGCCTGCACCTGCTTGCCGAGGCGGGTCGGCGCGCGTTCGCCGACCGGGCGCGGTACTTCGGGGATCCCGACTTCGTCGACGTGCCCGTTGACGATCTGCTCGACCGCGGCTATCTCGCCGGCCGTTTCGCGACGATCGGAATGACGCAGGCGACACCGTCCGGGGCGATCGACGGCGGGCTCGAGGCAGCTCCCGAGAGCGGCGAGACGTGCCACTTCTCGGTGGTGGACGGCGCCGGCAACGCGGTCTCGTGCACCACGACGCTGAACGGGGCGTTCGGATGCGGGCTCGCCGTGTCGGGCGTGCTGCTCAACAACGAGATGGACGACTTCACGGTCAAGCCGGGCGTTCCGAACCAGTTCGGGCTGGTGCAGAGCGAGAAGAACGCGATCCGGCCCGGGAAACGCCCGCTCTCGTCGATGACGCCGACGATCGTGCTCAAGGGCGGCCGGCCGGTGCTGGTGCTCGGCAGCCCCGGCGGGCCCACGATCATTTCGACCGTGTGCCAGGTGCTTTCGAACCACCTCGCGCTGGGGATGGACCTGCCCGCGGCCGTGGCGGCGCCGCGCATCCACCACCAGTGGCTGCCGGACCAGATCCTGCACGAGCCGCTGCCGGAGGAGCAGCGCCGCTCG
>CP070734.1:1576684-1579248 GCA_020347605.1 Deltaproteobacteria bacterium
CGGGCGGTTCGTCGGGGGGCAGACCGGGCAGCACCAGCTCGCGGCGTTCGTTGACCGACGAGATGGCGTCGGTCGCCGCGCCGTAGTAGGGCCCGCCGTCGAACGGGTCGACCTGGTTCAGGTCGTGGAAGCCGACGTGCTCGAGGATTCGCAGCGCGGCCTTCGCGGTCTCGCTGGGGTGGCCGATCATCTCCTGCACGTCCTTGGGAAACAGCGTCGTGTAGACCGGATCGCGTGGGAACAGGTCCGCGATGAACTGCTTGCTGCGCGCCGACAGGTGATCGGCCTCGCGGAACGAGAGCCCCGTGAAGTGCGCGCCGAACGCGTCCCACAGCAGGTTCCGGCCCGGCGCCGCGAAGGGCGACTGCATCTCCGCGATCACGTCGCGCTCGAAGCGGTCCCGGTGCATCGAGATGTAGGCGAAGCGTACGATGGAGAGCGCCTTGCCGCACTTCATCGCATGCCGGCGGTAGGCCGGGTCCAGGATCAGACCGCCGATCTCGGTCGGCCCGTCTTCGCTGGACTTGAGCGCCAGCTTCTTGTGTGCGAAGCGCTTGTCGAGCTCGACGCTGCGGCGCTGCTCCGTCATGACCTCGAGCCAGTAGTGCGGGGATCCCGGTGTGCCGTGCTTGGCGAAGACCGTCGAGGTGCCGACGGCGCGGTCCGCGTCGGTGTCCACCAGCACGAAGACGTAGATCCCTTCGCGCCAGCCCGCGATCTCCCCCGCGAACGCGTTCACGGACGCCGCGATGCGCTGCTCGAGGAAGGCGCGATCGCGGGGCAGGTTCATCGAGTCGAGCTGCTCGGCGAGCGCCAGCAGGGCGTCGAGATCTCCCGTCGCCACCGGACGCAGGATCAGCACAAGCGCTCCCGTCGCTCGGCGACGCGCACGAGCGCCTTCTCGAGCATGGCGAAGCCGACCTCGAGCTCCTCGTCGGAGGTGTTCACCGGCAGCAGCATGCGGAGCTTGGCCGGGGCGTCGCCGGCGCTGAACAGGAGCAGGCCCTCGTCGAACGCGGCGTGCAGGACCTCGCGCACGACCTCCGGACTGCCGTCGAACGGCACGAAGGCGTGCATCGCCCCGATTCCGGTGGACGCCCCGACGGCCTTCGGCATGCGCTTGCGCAGCGCCTCGAGGCGCCGCGTGACGCGGCCTCCGAGCACCGCCACCCGCCCCTCCGGTCCCAGGTAGCCCTCCGACTCGAGGCGCGCGATGATGCGCGCGCCGACGGCCATGCCCACGGTCGAGCCCGCACAGGTGCCCGCCACGAGGCCGGGTTTCGGGTTGTACTTCTGGGTGAACAGCGCCGCGCTGCCCTGAAGCGTCTTTCCCACCGTGACGACGTCGACGAATTCCTCGAGACCGAGCGTCTGGAACGCGAAGAGCTCACCGGTGCGCGCGAAGGTCTGCACCTCGTCCACCCAGACGGCGAGGCCGGCCCGCCGGCAGCGTTCCATCAGCGCCGCGAAGAACTCGCGCGGCGCCATCCGGAAGCCGGCTTCGCCCTGCACCAGCTCGAACAGCATGCCGGCCACGCGGCCCGGGTAGCGCGCCAGATGCGCCTCGAGCGCTACGACGCTTCTCTGTGTCGAATCCGGCAGGTCGGGATCGTAGAACGGGACGTACAGCGCGCTGCCGCGGATCGGCAAGCCCTCCCGGTGCGCCGGGCGGTCGGTGAGCTCCAGAAGCCCCATCGTGCGGCCGTGCCAGCCCTTCTCGAACGCCAGCATCCGGTCCGCGGGTGCGTGCTTCTGGAGGATCATCTTGAGCGCATTCTCGTTCGCCATCGAGCCGGACAGCGAGAGCCAGGCGTGCCGGATGCGCCGTCCGGCGTGGCGAACCAGTGCGCGCGAGAGATTGCGGTACTCGGGACCGGGCATCAGGTGTCCCTGGAAGACCGCGGCGCTGGCGGCAGCGGCGACGGCGGTCTCGATCAGATCCGGGTCGCCGTGCCCGAACCCGTAGACGCCGATGCCGCCGATGAAGTCGACCAGCATGCGGCCGTCCGCGAGCCGCAGTCGCGCCCCGCGTCCGGTCCCGCCCGTCAGGATCGGCAGGAACAGTTCGCGGCCTCGCAGTCGTGCGATTTCGCGGATCGCCCGCTCGTAGCTCTTCGCCTCGAGCGTGCGCCCCGACATCTCCTCGCTCACCGCCTCGAACAGCGCACGCGCCGCCTCGCGGACGGCGGGCGCGTCGGTCAGGGGTCGGAAGGGGCTTCGCGGCCGTCTCGGCATGACCGGGATCGTATCGGCCGCCGGCCTCCGGCGCTTGGGTGCCCGCGCGAAAGGCATCCCGTGGCGCCGACCTGCAGGGTCTGTTGCCGATGGCGGCTTCGGTGGCCGCCGGGAAGGCTTTGGCAGCGCGGCGACAGCCCGGTCCGGCTCTTGCGGGTGTGCCGGTGCGCCGGTACAACCGCGGGAGATGCGCACCGCGTTCCGCATGTTCGTGCCCGGCCTGCTCGCGATCTGCCTGGCCGCCTGTGCGACCTGGGAGGGCTCGCGCCGCTACGCGCGTGGCACGGAGGCGCTCGATCGCGGCGACGCGGCGCTCGCGGTCCGCGAGC
>CP070734.1:1579348-1581906 GCA_020347605.1 Deltaproteobacteria bacterium
CGCGGCCGGCCTGCACGCCACGCACGTGCTGGCCGGCGTGGTGATCCTGGGCATCATCGCGCTCCAGGCCCGCAAGAACATGGAGCTCCAGCGCGTCGAGCTGATCGGGATCTACTGGCACTTCGTCGACATCGTCTGGATCTTCCTGTTCCCGCTCCTCTACATCGCGAAGTAGGTCATCATGTCCGAAGAGCACACGCATCATCCGAACTACGTGAAGATCTGGGCCATCCTGGTGGCGCTGCTGGTCGTGAGCGTCATCGGCCCGATGTTCGAGATCCGCGTCGTGACCCTGATCACCGCCTTCGGGATCGCGGTCGTGAAGGCCTACATGGTGGCCAAGAACTTCATGCACATAAACATCGCGCAGCGCTACGTGACCTACCTCGTCGCGACCGTGCTGTTGTTCATGCTGCTCTTCTTCGCGGGCACCGCGCCCGACGTCATGAAGCCGGAGGGCAGCAACTGGGTGAAGCCCAGCTGGAAGGAAGCGGCGGTCGAGCGGGATCTCCCCCTCGAGCCCGCTCACCACTAGGCGGAGGTGACCTTGTCCGTGGCCGTACGCGGAGCCGGCAGGCTGCGCATCGCATCGGAATCGCGCCGCTCGACGCTCGTGCCGAACGCGGTGATGGCGATGATCATCTTCGTCTTCATGGAGGTGATGTTCTTCGCGGGGCTGATGAGCGCCTTCGCGATCATCCGCTCCCGGGCCCCGCTCTGGCCGCCGCCGGGCCAGCCGCGACTCCCGCTCGAGGAGACCGCGCTCAACACGGCCGCGCTGCTCCTGAGCGGCGTTCTCCTGTTCGCGACGCGCCGCACCTTCCAGCGCGATCATCGGCGCGCCCGGACGCCGCTGCTGGCCGCGATCCTGCTCGGGGCCTTCTTCGTGGTGTTCCAGGGCGTCGAGTGGGTGGCGCTGATCGGCGAGGGGCTGACGCTCACGTCGAGCAACCTGGGCAGCTTCTTCTACCTGATCGTCGGACTGCACGCGCTGCACGCGGTGGCCGCGCTCGGGGTCCTCGCCTACACGTGGTGGCTTCTGCGGCGCGGCTGGCTGGCGAGCAGCCAGCTCGCGGCCGCGGAGGTGTTCTGGTACTTCGTCGTCGGCGTCTGGCCGATCCTGTACCTGACGGTGTACCTGGGATGACGGCTCGAATCCGGAACGGTCTGGCGGGACTCCTGGCGGCGCCGATCCTGTGGCTGCCGCGAGTCGGCTGGGCCTGCGCGGTGTGCAGCGCCGGCCGCGACGACGAGACCCGCGTGGCCTTCATCCTGACCACGGCGCTGCTCACGTTCCTGCCGCTCGGCATGATCGCGGGCCTGCTGTTGTGGCTGCGGCGGCGCGCGCGAAGGCTCGAAGCCGACTCCGCGCCGCGGCCGCGGGCGGCCGCGCGCCGGCAGGAACCGAAGCGGCTCGCGCCGGTCAGCCCAGCATCCTCGTCGCTGTGATGAGGAGGCCGGTCCCGGCGCCGGCCACGCCACCGGCGGCGATCCGCCGCGCCACCGACCAGTCGCCCGTCAGGAACTGCAGTCCCAGCACCGCTCCGGCCAGGGTGCAGCCCGCGATCGTGGCCGTGATGACGGGATGGCGGCGCATGCTGCGACCGGCGCGCGCGGCCCAGGCCAGCGGGATCGGTCGTCGCGGCGAGTGCCCGCGCATACGCGCACGATAGCGAAGGCCGCCGGGCGGCCGGCTCCCGCGCGCGTGCCGTGACGGCCTCTCGGCGCCTGGCCGGCGCCGCTACACTGACCGCGATCGCAGTCCCGGACGGTCCGACATGCCGCAACGCGAACGCCCCGGTCCCGAGACGCCCGAGCGCGAAACACCCGCGACGTACGAGGAGCCGCGGCGCCTCGAGGACTGGATCCGGCCCCTCTTCACGGACTCGACGCTCTGGCCGCTGCTGATCGTCGCGATCCTGTCGCTGGTCACGTTCGGCTCGGCGATCCTGCTGCTCGCGATCCGCACGCGGAACCACTTCGCCCTCGCCGCGCTCGTGATCCTCGCCTGGCTCTCCGCAGACGCGAGCCGGAGCGACCTGCGCCGACGCCGCCTCGGCCCCGTGAGCGGCCTGATCCTCGCCGTCTGGTCGACCGCCGGGCTGGTCGCCGTCGCGGCGGTCGCGCTCGGCCTGTTCTGAGACCGGGCCGAGCGCCAGCCCCGGACAGCCACTCCGCCTTCAACCGTCTCCGAACAGGGTGCGGTCGAGCGCGATGTAGACGTAGAAGATCTCGCGGCCGCCGCTGCCGCGCGTCATGACCCCGGCGGCGATCCCGAGGGCGAGGATCGCGACCAGCGTGAACGTCGGCCCGCCCGACGACCCCCAGCGGCCCGTGCGCGCACGTCGAACGAACCGCTCGGCCGCGGCCATCTGGAGGGCCGCCGCGCCGAACAGCCCCAGCGAGAGCGGATTCGCTGCGTAGTCGACGGCCTCGGGGACGCTGAACACGGCCGTCATCCGGTAGCCCTCCTTGGCGAGCCAGAGGATCGGTACGACGAGCGACGCAGCGACCGCTGCGCCGATCGATGCGCGCTTCCAGCGCGACCACGGATCGAC
>CP070734.1:1582006-1584541 GCA_020347605.1 Deltaproteobacteria bacterium
GCGAAGGCGCGCGGACCTTCGCGGGCGTCCTCGGAGCTCATGACGCGGGCGCCGAGCGCCTTCTCGAGCACGAAGCCGGACTCCTGCGCCAGCGCGCGCACGGCGATCTCCTTGGCCGTGCGGACCGCCAGCGGTCCGTTGCGGCAGATCTTCTCGGCGAGCTCGAAGGCGGCCGGCATGAGCTCGTCCTTCGGGACGACGCGGTTCACGAGGCCGACCTCGTAGGCGCGACGCGCGTCGATCGGCTCGCCGGTGAGCAAGAGCTCCATCGCGACCGCCCACGGGATCTGCCGCGGCAGCCGGATGTGCGAGCCGCCGGTCGGGATGATGCCCCAGCGCACCTCCCCCAGCCCGAAGCGCGCGTGCTCGGCGGCGATGCGCAGATCGGTGCCCTGCAGCATCTCGAGGCCGCCCGCGATGCAGTAGCCGTTCACCGCGCCGATGATGGGCTTGAAGACGTCGGAGAACTGGCGCTTGGTGTGGTCGGCGTAGCCCAGCTCGTCGCCCGACGTGAGCAGCGGGATGGCCTCCTTGAGGTCCATGCCCGTGCAGAACGATTTGTCGCCCGCCGCCGTGAGGATGGCGACCCACAGCGCGTCGTCCCGGTCGAACGCCTCGAAGGCGGCGTCCAGCCCGAGCAGCATGTCGCGGGTGAGGGCGTTCATCGCGTCGGGCCGGTCGATGGTCACGACGGCGACGCGGTCCTTCTTCTCGAAACGGATGGTCGGCGGTAGCTCCACGGATTCGCTCACTCCGTACGCGTGGGTGTTCGTCTCAGTCCGGCGCGCGCCGGAATCTGGGAAGCGCAATCTCGGGCGTCGCCGCGTCGAACACGACCTCGACGGGCATGCCGACGCAGAGCGCCTCGGGCGCGCAGTCGACGACCTGGCTCAGGAGCCGCACGCCCTCCTCCAGCTCGATCACGGCGGGTGCGAACGGAACGTCCTGCGCGAAGGCCGGGTGCAGCGCGCGCGCGACGACCGTCCAGGTGAAGACGCGGCCGCGCCCGCTCGACTTCGACCACTCCCATTCGAAGGAGCCGCATGCCGCGCACATCTCGCGGGGAACGTGCCGCCACGCGCCGCACCCGCTGCAGCGCTGGAAGCGCAACTCGCCCTGCCGGCAGAACGCGTAGAACTCCTTCGCGAGGCCCTCGAGCTCGGGCAGCGGCTTTGCCGGTCGGCGGGTGGCTTCGGACACGATCTCCCTCGTCGCCTAACGCCGCAGGATGGCGATGCTGCCGTCGCCGAAGTCGCCCCAGCCCGTCACGACGCCCACCTCGGCGCCCCGCACCTGGCGCTCGCCCGCGCTGCCGCGCAGCTGACGCACGGCTTCCACGATGTGGTTCATTCCGAGCACGTGCGCCTCGGACAGCAGTCCGCCGTGCGTGTTGACGGGCAGGGCACCGCCGAGCTCGATGCGGCCGCCTTCCACGAAGGCGCCCCCCTCGCCGCGCTTGCAGAAACCGGCCTCCTCGATCTGCTGCAGAACCTCGAACGTGAAGCAGTCGTAGATCTCGGCGAAGTCCACGTCGTCGGGCACGAGGCCCGCCATCGCGAACGCCTCCGGCGCCGCGATCGAGAGACCCGTTCGGAACAGGTCGCGGCGGTTCGTGATCTCGTCGGCGGGATACGGTTGGCCCGAGGCGGCGCCCATGATGTAGACGGGATCGCGGCGCAGATCGCGCGCCCGCTCGGCGCTCGTGACCACGACCGCCGCGGCCCCGTCGGTCTCCAGGCAGCAATCGAACAGCCGGTACGGGTCGGCGAGCATCGGCGACGCCAGGTAGTCGTCGAGCGAGAGCGGCCGGCCGCGCATCACCGCGTTGGGGTTGTGCTGCGCGTGCCGTCGCGCGGCCAGCGCGATGGCGCCGAGCTGTTCGGCCGTCGTGCCGAACTCGTGCATGTGGCGGCGCGCGATCAGGGCGTACCACTGCATGGGCGCGGTGAGCCCGTGCGGGATGTAGTAGTCGCGGGCGATGGCCCCACCCGGAATCGAGGCCACGTCCATGGACACGGTCTCCGCCACGCGGCGCCCCGAGTAGGCGTTCCAGCCCGCCGGGATCAGGACGTGGTGCGCGACGCCCTGGGCGACGGCCGTCGCGGCGGCCTGCAGCGAGGCGACGGGCGCCGCGCCCCCCATGTGCAGCGTCGCCGCGTAGCGCAGGTTCTCGCAGCCCAGGTTGGCCGCGAACGACTCGGCGCTGCCCAGGTTCGGGAAGGGCAGGAGCCCGTCGATCTGCGAACCGTCGAGCCCGGCGTCCTCGATGGCGCGCACGGCGGCCCGAAGCTGCAGGCCGAGCGGACTCATCCCGGAGCCGGGCTTCCGGCAGTACGCCGTCTCGCCGATCCCGACGATGCAGGCCCGATCCTTCACGCGACGGCCCGAGCCCTCACTTCACCCGCTTGGTGGGCTCGATCTTCGCCAGGCGGGCCAGGTTGACGCCCAGGATGCCGGCGCGGATCTCGTCCGTGATCTCCGGATAGCCCCACTTCTCACGCAGCTCCTCCGGGATCTGCAGCGTGCGGATGAAGT
>CP070734.1:1584641-1587169 GCA_020347605.1 Deltaproteobacteria bacterium
GAACCGGGCGACCTCGTTCTCGAGGTCGTCGGCGGAGAAGCGCGCGCCCGGGATCGGGTCGCCGTTGCGCAGCGTGACCCGCATCAGGAAGCCCCACTGGCCGGTGCTGTTGTGCACCTTGAGCAGCAGCCGGTTCCACCCGGGCCGCAGGCCGATGTCGGCGAAGTCGTCGTCGAAGCGGAAGGCACGTCCGGTCGCCCGCTTCTCCGCCAGCTCGCCGTTGACGTAGAGCGTGTGGCCGTCGTCGCTGCCCAGCCAGACGCGCGCCGCGAGCGGGCGGTCGACCTGGACGTAGGCCAGCGCGAACGCGCATGCATGCTCGGGGTAGCCGAAGCCCTGCTGGCGCAGGTCGACGTAGCCGTCGGGACGGACGTTGGCCGCCTTCCAGGTCGCGCTCTCGATCCCGTAGCGCACCCGCTTCTCGCCGCTCTGGTCGATGCGGACCTCGCACGGATAGACGACGTACACGTTCTGCCGGCGCGAGTGGAACGGGCCGAGCACCTGGTACGCGTCGATGATCCCGAGCTGGCGCTTCGCCTCCTCGATGCCGTCCAGCTGCCCCTGCTGCATGCGGGCGAGCAGGAGCGCGTAGCGCATGCGCGCGGCGATCCAGCCGTCCGGGGCGGAGGCGAGCATCTCGCGGAGCGTGGCCTCCGCGGCCGGCGCCTGCCCGCGGCGCACCATCGTCTCCGCCTGCTTCACGTCGGACAGGAGCCGCTGCGCCTCCGGCGGCACGCGCGACCAGTCCGAGCGGCGCACGGGCCAGCCCCAGTCGGCCAGCGTGTCGAAGACGCCCTTGCCGTACTGGGTCGACATGACGTAGCCGAAGAAGCGCATGAGCTGGTGCTCCCGCTCCGGCCACGACCCGAACTGCGCGGCGCGCATGACGTGGAACGCGTTGCGGTACGGCGCCCAGTCGAAGGGTGCCTCGCCCGCCGGAAGGAAATAGAAGAGGAACCCGGCGGACGGCCGGTAGGGCTGGATATCGAAGTAGCGGACGGCGCGACCGAGGAAGTAGCGCACGAACTGGTCACGCGCGTTCGTGATGAAGTCCTGCGCGGCCGGCGTCTGGCCCAGCGCGTCGAGCGTGAAGCCCGCCGCGAAGTCCGCGAGCCCTTCCGTGAAGCCGTGGTGGAGCCAACCCCTCCCGAAGATGCAGTGGCCCAGCTCGTGGTAGTGCAGCATCCCCGCGATCGGCAGGCGGATGGCTCGGTTGCCGATGCGGATCAGCTTCCCGCCGGCGAGGCCGCCGCCGAAGTCGAACGTCTCCTGGTAGTAGAGGACGACGCGGACCCCGTTGAGCGTCAGGTGCGTGTTGGTGAGGTCGCTCTGGAAGATGTAGGCGAGGTCAAGCTCGGCCATCTGGCTCGTCGGGATCGAATCGATGAACGTCTTCGGCCCGATGTAGATGAAGTGGCGCGAGCGCCGCACCTCGAGCCGCAGGAAACGCGGGTCGGCGAGGACCTCGCGCGCGAGCTCCTTCTCCGCGGCCGAGACATCGGACGCCGCGCGCTCCTCGGCGTCCTTGCGCAGGGCCACGGCCTCGTTCTGCGTCTCCTGGTCGTAGTTCCCGAACATGATCTCCTGGCAGACGCGCACGACGACCCGGTAGTCGCGCTGCTCGAGCAGCTTGCGGGCGGCCTTGAGGATCGCGTCGCCCGATCGCTTCGCGCGCATCAGCTTGGCGACGAGCTCTTTTTGCTCCTCCGACGGATCCTCGGTGAGCCGCCGCACCATCGCGCGGATCCGGTTGGTCTCCTCCTTGCCCCGGTCCGTCTCCGGGCCGCCGGCCATCTCGATGAGCGCTCGGCGCAGGATGATCGCGGCGTGGAGCTGGCCCTGGTTCTCGAAGCGCTGCGCGGCGCTCTGGGTCACCCGCATCCGCTCGTTGCGGATGTGGATCGAGATCGCCAACTCCTCGGCCTGGTTGGTCGGCCGCGGCTCCGCCCAGCCCGCCTTGCGGTAGAGGTCGCGGAGCCGCGCCTTGGTGGGAGTCTCCTCCGCGAGCCGGATCGCGCCCTCGTAGAGGTCGAGCGCCTCCGCGACCCGGCCGGCTCTAAGTGCTTGCTCCGCCTCGAGTTCCGCTTCCAGGGCGGTGTCCGGCGGGGCGGCCAGGACCAGCAGCAGGAGCCAATTCACCGCCCGGATTCTACCCGTCGCGGAAAGTGCCGATAGTAGGAGCGTGAACCGGCGTGATGTCGAAGAAACCGTGGAGCG
The DNA here is from genome assembly GCA_020347605.1 of Deltaproteobacteria bacterium. GTDB lineage: Bacteria > Myxococcota_A > UBA9160 > UBA9160. The sequence goes on from CP070734.1 coordinate 1,586,859, forward strand.
CCGTGACTTCCCGCGGCTGAAGGGATCGTTCAAGGTCCGCTTCGGCGTCTGCGGGGCTCACGGGCGCGAGATTCCGGGCTTCACGAGCGACGTGAGCCTGGGCGGGGTGTGCTTCGTCAGTCCCGATACGAAGGCGAAGATCGGCGACCATCTGGCGGTGGAGATCGTCGTTCCGGGCTTCGACGCGCCCCTCTACTTCCTCGGCGAGGTCGTTCGGATCAAGGAGACCCCGGCCGGGAAGGAAGTGGCCTGTCGTTTCGACTGGCTGGGCCAGTCGGAGGCCTACAAGGAGAAGCTGCAGGCCCTCATCG
>CP070734.1:1587269-1589788 GCA_020347605.1 Deltaproteobacteria bacterium
AAGGTCTACGACGCCGGCCTTTCGGATGGGCGCCGCGTGGGCCGCTTCGGGCGCGTGAAGTCGGTGGGCAACACCGTGGACCTCGCGACCGGTCGCTACACCAACAGCATCGGCGACGCGCAGCTCGCGACGGTCTGGACCGATCCGGACTTCGACGCGTCGCAGCGCTCGTTCTACTACGCGCGCGTGATCCAGATCCCCACGCCCCGGCACACGCTCTACGACGCGATCGCGCTCGGAATCGACCCCGGGAAGACGGGCCATCCGGCGACCATCCAGGAGCGCGCCTACACCTCGCCGATCTGGTACACGCCCTGAAGGGGATCCCATGTCGCTGCTGAGCCGAATCGTTCGGGAGCCGCTGGTCCACTTCCTGCTGGTCGGGGTGGCGCTGTTCGCGGCCTTCTCGCTGCGGAGCGGGGCGGGCGGGTCTGCGGCGCCCGAGGCGCGCACCGTCGTCGTCGATCGCGAGGCGCTGCTGGAGTTCATCCAGTACCGCTCGAAGGCCTTCGAGGCGGGCTTCGCCCGGACGAAGCTCTCGAGCCTGGCCCCCGAGGAGCTCGAGCGACTGATCGAGGACTACGTGCGCGAGGAGGTGCTGCACCGCGAGGCGCTTCGGCTGGGCCTCGACGCCGACGACTACGTGATCCGGCGCCGCCTGGTGCAGAAGCTCGAGTTCATCACGCGCGGCTTCGCCGAGGCCGACACCGCGCTCGACGACGCCGCCGTAAAGGCCTACTTCGAGGCCAACGCGCAGGACTATTTCGTCGAGCCGCACGTGACCTTCACGCACGTCTTCTTCGACGCCGAGCGGCGCGGCCGGCCGCAGGCGCGGGCGCTCGCCGAAGCGACGCTCGTCGAGCTCAACGCGGAGGGCGTGCCGTTTGCGGACGCTCCCGGGCACGGCGACCGCTTTCCGTATCACGTGAACTACGTGGAGCGCACGCTCGACTACGTCGCCAGCCACTTCGGCCCCGAGCTGACCCGGGACGTCTACGCGCTCGAGCCGAACGCGGAGGTCTGGCACGGCCCGTTCGAGTCGCCGTACGGGGCGCACCTGGTGATGGTCACGCGCAGGGAGGCCGGCCGATTGCCGGCGATCGAGGAGATCCGCGGGCGGGTGGTCGAGGACGCGCGGCGCGACGCGATCCGGCGGCGCGTGGAGTCGAGCGTCGGAGCCATCGTGGACGGCTACGACGTGCGGGTCGTCTACCGGCCGGAGGCCCGCGAGGCCGAGCACGCCTCGGTGACGCGATGATGCGCGGCGTGGCCCGTCCGGCCCGTCTGGCGTTGGCCGCCGCGCTGCTCGGGGTCGGCGGATTCGCGGGCGCGCACGAGAGCCGTCCGCTCTACGTCGAGATCGACGAGCGCTCGGCGGAGCTCGTCGAGGTCCGCTGGCGGGCTCCGCGGAGCGTGCCGGACTTCGACGTCCCCGAGGTGTTGCTCCCCGCGGCGTGCACGGCGGTCGGCCCGGCGACCCGCGTCGAGGATCCGGGCGCGCACGCCCGCCGCCAGCTGCATCGCTGCGAAGGCGGCCTGGTCGGCGGTGAGATCGCCGTGCGCTATCCGGTCCTGAATCCCTCGGTGGCGACGCTGGTTCGCCTCGAGCGCAGCTCGGGCGAGGTCCACACCGCGCTGCTCGGTCCCGGCGAGAACCGCTGGCCGGTGCCCGCACGGGAGACCCGTTCACGGGTCGCGCGCGAGTACACCGCGCTCGGCACCCGGCACATCCTCGAGGGAGCCGACCACCTGCTCTTCGTCGCCTGCCTGATCCTGGTCGCGCGCAGCTGGCGGAAGATCCTCGTCACCATCACGGGCTTCACGATCGCCCACTCGATCACCCTGGCCCTGGCCGCGCTCGGGTGGGTGCGGGTCCCGGTGCCGCCGGTCGAGGCGGCGATCGCGCTCAGCATCGTCTTCGTCGCGCGCGAGATCGCGCGCCCGGCGCGTGACACGCTGACCTATCGCCATCCCGTGAGCGTGTCGGCCTCGTTCGGCCTGCTGCACGGCCTCGGGTTCGCCGCGGTCCTCTCCGAAGTGGGGCTCCCGCAGATCGAGATTCCGGTGGCGCTCTTCTTCTTCAACCTCGGCGTCGAGATCGGTCAGATCCTGTTCGTGGTCGGCCTGCTGGCGATCCTCGCACTGGTGCGCCTCGGGGTGCGCTCCAGCCTCGCGCGGCGGGGCGCCGGGCCGCCCGCCGCGGCGCGGCTCGAACCCGTCGCCGCCTACGCCGCGGGAAGCCTGGCGGCCTTCTGGACGGTCGAGCGGGTCGCTTCGTTCTGGGCCTGAAGCCCCGCCGCGGCCTCCGCACGGACGCGCCGGTCTGCTAGCCTGCGCGCCGCATGCACGAGCCCCGCAAAGAGCTGAGAAACCTGGCGATCATCGCGCACGTCGACCACGGCAAGACGACGCTGCTGGACGGCCTGCTCGCCCAGACCGGCGCCTTCCGCGACAACGAGCAGGTCGCCGAGCGCGCCATGGACTCCGGCGATCTGGAGCGCGAGCGCGGCATCACGATC
>CP070734.1:1589888-1592399 GCA_020347605.1 Deltaproteobacteria bacterium
GCCCGCCGGGGCCGCGCTCCGGGCGCGGGATGGCCGCCACGAGCAGCGACGCGAGCGCGGCGAGCGGGATCCACCACGGCCACGCGATCAGCGTGCGGCCGGCCACCAGCGGGTGCACGAAGAGCGCAGCGCCGACCAGGCCTCCGACGCACAGGCCCGCGACGGCGCTCGCGTCGCTGCCGCGGTGGCGGTTCGCCATCCCGAGCGCGAACACCCCGAGCAGGCCCCCGTAGACGATGGTCATCGCGGAGAGCGCCAGATCGACCAGGCTGAACGCCGGAGCGCCGGGCGCCCCGGCCGCGGCGTCGGCGAGCGCGCGCTGGTACGCGGACATGGCGAGCGCCGCGACCATCAGCATTCCCGAGCAGGCCAGCGAGGCGACCCGCAGTCGTCGCACCAGCGCCCGCGAACTCGTCGCCCGCGGCAGGACGTCCACCGAGAGGGTCGTGGCCATCGCACAGACCGCCGAATCGAAGCTCGACATCGCGGCGGCGAACAGGCCGGCGAAGAGCAGTCCGCGCGCGCCGGACGGAAGCTCGTGCACGGCGAAGATCGGCAGCACGCGGCTCGGTTCCGAGATGTCGTAGGCGGGCGGCTGCAGGTGGACGAACGCCATGCCGGTGCCGATGAACAGGAACAGCGCCGTCAGCGGGAAGTTCAGCAGCGCCGATCCGAGCAGCGCGCGGCGGCTGGCGCGGGCGTCCCGCGTCGTGAGCAGTCGCTGCACCATGTCGTAGTCGGTGCCGTGCGTCGCCAGCGTGAGGAAGAAGCCGCCGAGCAGGCCCACGAGAAACGGGCGGGTGTCGCCGAGCGCGATGGGCGGCGTCCAGTGGAGGACCCGGATCCGATCGGCCGCGTCCGCCCAGGCCCACAGCGCCGGCAGGCCGCCGTCGGCGCGCAGCGCCAGCGCGGCGACGCAGGCGAGGCCCGCCGCGAGGAACACCGCGCCCTGCAGGACGTCGGTCCAGACGACGGCGCGGATGCCGCCCGCCAGCGTGTAGAGCCCCGCGAGCGCGCCGCAGGCGACGATCGCGACCTCGACCTCGAGCCCGGTGACCACCGCGAAGGCCAGTGCGGCGATGAAGAGCCGCACGCCCGAGGCGAGCACGCGGCCGGCCACGAAGCACAGCGCGGCGGCGAGGCGGGCGCGGGGTCCGAAGCGCTGCTCGAGAAACCCGTACACCGTGACGACGCGGAGGCGGTGATACAACGGCAGGGCGGTGGCGGCGAGCACGAGCTTGCCGGCCAGCGCGCCGAAGGCGAACTGCAGGTATGCCCAGTTTCCGCCGTACGCGGCGTGCGGCACGCCGATGAACGTCGCCGCCGACAGCTCGGTCGCGACCATCGAGAAGAGGACCGCCCAGGCCGGCAGCTCGCGGCGACCGAGCAGCAGATCCGACGCCGACTGGTGTTCGCGCGCGGCACGGCCGCCGATCGCCAGCACCGCGACCGCGTACACCGAGATGACCGCGTAGTCGGCCGTCGTCACGGCGCCCCCCGTCGCTCACGATGCGCGATTCGCGCCCGCCGCGCTATACCCGCGTGGACGGCAGAGCGGCCGCGGACGGGCGGCTGGGGCACAGCGCCCGCGGCCATCGGCTCCCACCGCGAGGGAGGCAGCCATGGGCATGCCGAAAGGCGTCGGCGTCATCGATCTCATGATGAGCATTCCCACCGAGGACACGGGCCAGTGGTACGGCTTCCTCAAGCCGCAGCTCATGGACGACGAGAGTCGCGAGCAGTTCGCGATGCCCGCCGAGTACATGTTCAAGAACATCCCGTCCTACACCCCCGGCGCGGACCTCTTGAAGCTCACCCTCCAGGAGATGGACAAGCACGGCATCGAGCGCGCCATGATCGGCGTCGACGACCACATCGAGTCCGCGCAGCGCGCGCTGCGCGAGCACCCCGACCGATTCTTTGCGAGCTACGAGGTCAAGCCGAACCGGGGCATGCAGGAGGTCCGGAAGCTCCAGCGCCTCCACGGGGAGTACGGCCTCAAGTCGGCGACGGCGTTTCCGGCGGGCAACTTTCCGCAGGTCGCGATCGACGACAAGAAGTTCTTTCCGATCTACGCGAAGTGCGTCGAGCTCGACATTCCGATCTGCGTCTGCTGTGGCGTTCCGGGTCCGCGCGTCCCGATGGGCGTCCAGGACGTGGCGCGGATCGACGAGGTGTGCTGGTTCTTCCCCGAGCTGCGCTTCGTGATGCGCCACGGCGCCGAGCCGTGGACCGACCTCGCCGTGAAGCTCATGCTGAAGTGGCCCAACCTCTACTACAGCACCAGCGCCTTCGCGCCCCGCTACTACCCGAAGAGCATCGTGGAGTACGCCAACACGCGGGGCGCAGACAAGGTCCTGTACGCGGGCTACTTCCCGATGGGGCTCTCGCTCGACCGCATCTTCTCGGAGCTGCCGGGGGTTCCGTTCCGCGACCCCGTCTGGCCGAAGTTCCTGCGCGAGAACGCGCTCCGCGTCTTCAAGCTCTAGCGCGCTGCGCGCGCCGCCGGCG
>CP070734.1:1592499-1595008 GCA_020347605.1 Deltaproteobacteria bacterium
TACGTGACGGCCCGCTTCCGCGAGCCCGTCCATGCGTACTACGGACCGACCATGGCGTACGCCGTATCGGAGTGGAGCGACGTCAACGGCCACGCGGGTCCCGGCTTCATGCTGGAGAACGTCGCCGTCCACCCGCTCACCGCGGCCGGCGCCCTGCCCGGGTTCGGCGCCGAGCTCGAGGCGCGCATGGCCCAGCTGCCCTACCTCGCCCGCACGGCCGTGCTGCTGCGGGACCGGAGCCGCGGTCGCATCCAGCTCGACGCGGACGGGCACCCGCGCATCGCATACGCACCCGACGCGGGCGACCTCGCCCGGTTGCGCGACGGCATCCTCGCCGCCGCGCGCGCGTACTTCGCGGCGGACGCGGTGGAGGTCTACCTGCCGATCCAGACGGCCCCGCCGCTCCGCAGCGCGAAGGACCTCGACGCGTTCGCGACGGCCGCGCTCACGCCGGCAAAGCTCTGCAACCTGTACGCCGTGCACCTGTTCGGCGGCGCCGTCATGGCGGATGCTCCCGCGCGGGGCGTCTGCGACGAGGACGGCGCCTGCTTCGCAGCCCGCGGGCTCTTCGTGACGGACGCATCCGCACTGCCCACCAACACCGGCGTGAATCCGCAGGTCACGATCATGGCCAACGCGCTCCGCATCGCAGAACGCGTTGCGACGCGTGGCGGACGGCGCGGGTGAGCCGCGCAGGGCCGTGCATCCGGGTCGCAGCCGCGCCTCCCGGCGCGCTCGAGGCGGTCCGGCTCGATCTCGATCGGCGCGCGTTTCTGCGCCTGTTCGGGAGCGCCGCGGCGCTCGGACTCCTGCCCAGCGGCTGCGCACCGGACCGCGACCTGCTGGGGCCGCTCGCGAACGCGGCGCCGCGCGCGCTGACGCCCCGGGGCTACGCCGTGCTGAACGCAGCGGCGCTTCGCATCGTCGGCCCGCGCGGGGCCGCGGCGATCCGCGCGCGGCAGATCGATCCCGCGCGCCGCGTCGATGCGATCCTGGAGCGCGCACCGGAGGTGGCGCGCGTGTTCGGGCAGGCGCTGCTGCTGCTCGAGTTCGGCGTCTTTCCGCTGCTCGGGAAGCTCCGGCCCTTCACCGCGCTCGACGGACCGGCCCAGGACGCGGTGCTGCGCGAGCTCGTGCAGTCGCGCTTCGAGACGAAGCGCGCGATCTTCGGCGCGCTCAAGAGCTTCGCGACGCTGGGGTTCTACGGCTCTCCGCGGAGTGACGCGCTGACCGGCTATCCCGGTCCGTTCGGCAGCGAGCGCGTGCCGATCGACCGCGCCATGACGTACGACAGCGAAGCCCCCTGATCCGGCGCGGCCGGCACGAGGCGCTATGCTGCGCCGGCGGTCGACGCCCCGAGGAGAAGCCCGCATGAGTCTCTCGGTCGACGTCTTCTGGTCGTTCCGAAGCCCCTATTCGTATCTGGCGACCCCGCGGCTCGTCGCGCTCGCGGCCGAGTACGCGCTCGAGGTGAACGTGCGCCCCGTATTGCCGCTGGCGGTGCGCAGTCCGGACTTCTTCCAGCGCGTCCATCCACTCTGGCCCCGCTACCTCCTGCGCGACACGCGCCGCATCGCCGACTCCCTCGGCATCGACTACGGCTGGCCGCGGCCGGATCCGGTCGTGATGGACCCGAAGACCGGCGCGTATCCGAAGCAGCAGCCCTACATCCATCGGCTGACGCGCCTGGGCGTCGAGGCCGCGCTGCGGGAGCGCGGGCTGCCCTTCATCGACGAGGTGTCGCGGATCATCTGGAACGGAAAGGTCGAGGGGTGGCACGAAGGCGCCCACCTCGCCGACGCGGCGGCGCGCGCGGGTCTCGACCTCGACGCGATGGAGCGCGCCATCGCCGCGGACCCGGACCGCTACGATGCGCACATCGAGCGCAATCAGGAGGACCTCGAGAAGGCGGGCCACTGGGGCGTGCCGACCTGTGTCTTCGAGGGCGAGCCGTTCTTCGGCCAGGACCGCCTCGATCTCCTCGTGTGGCGCATGCAGCAGCGCGGTCTGCTCGCGCGCGGCTGAGCCGGGGGAACGCACGGTGCTCGATCGCAGACCGCTGGGACGCACGGGGCAGCACTCGGCGGTCCTGGCGTTCGGCGGCGCGGCGCTCGCGGCGCTCGATGCCGCCGCCGCGGAGCGCGCCGTGGAAGACGCGCTGGCGCGCGGCGTGAATCACTTCGACGTGGCACCCAGCTACGGGGACGCCGAGCGGCTCCTCGCACCGAGCGTCGCCCGCCACCGATCGCGGATGTTCCTCGCCTGCAAGACGCGCGAGCGCCGACGCCGCGGCGCGCGCGAAGAGCTGTCGCGCTCCCTCGCGCGACTGGGCACCGACCGGCTGGACCTCTACCAGTGTCACGCCGTCTCGAGCAGCGTCGATCTCGAGCAGATTCTCGGCCGCGGCGGCGCGATCGAGCTCTTCGAGGAAGCGCGCGCCGAGGGTCTGTTGCGCTGGATCGGGATCACCGGGCATCACTGCGCGGTCCTGCGCGACGCGATCGAGCGC
>CP070734.1:1595108-1597604 GCA_020347605.1 Deltaproteobacteria bacterium
GTCGGCGGCCCCGCCGGCGAAGCCCACGAGCGCCCGGCCGCTGCCCGCGCGGCGGACCTTCTGGGCGCCTTCCTTCATCACCACGTTGCCGACCGTCACCTGCCCGTCGGACGCCATCGCAATCCGGCCCGCGCGCCGCACGGCGAGGACCGTGGTCGCGTGCACTCGTGTCTCGAGGCTCATCGCGTCACGTCCCCGGGATCGCCGCGCCGACGCTTCGTCGCCCGCGCGCTCTGGCGGGCGCGCGGGTGGGAGCGGTCGTAGACCTCGAGCAGGCGCTCCGCCGAGACCGCGGTGTACTTCTGCGTGGTGGAGAGAGTGGCGTGCCCCAGCAGCTCCTGGATCTCGCGGAGGTCGGCGCCCATGTCGAGCAGGTGCGTCGCGTAGCTGTGTCGAAGGCGATGCGGGTGCACCCGCTCCGCCACACCTCGCCGAAGCGCGCGCCTGCGCAGCACGCGCCGCACGTCGCGTGCGTCGAGTCGCGCCACCGAGCCGGCCCCGCGCGGCCGGCGCAGCGTCGTGAACAGCGGCTCGGCGCGAACCCCTTCGCGGCGCCGGCGCGCCAGGTACGCGTCGAGCGCCTCGCGCGCCGCGGCGGGCAGCGGCACGATGCGCTCCACACCCCCCTTCCCCCACACGCGCACATCGCCGCGATGCAGATCGACGTCGCGCACGTCGAGGCCCACCAGCTCGGAGACCCGAAGCCCCGCACCGTAGAGCGTCTCGACGATGGCCCGGTCGCGGAGGCGACGCGCGTCCTCGCGCGGCGGCTGGCGGCTGGCGCGCGTCCGACCCGCGTCCTCGGCCAGGGTCTCGCAGTCGTCCACCGACAGCGGGCGCGGGAGCCGGCGCGGCGCCTTCGGCGCACGCAACGTGGCGGTCGGATCCGCCGTGCATACGCCTTCGCGCACCAGGAAGCGATACAGCGTGCGGAGCGCGGCCAGCTTGCGGCCGAGCGTGGCCGGATGGCGCTGCGCGTGGAGCTCCGCCAGGAAGCGCCGCACGAGGTCGGGCGGGATGCGATCGGGCCGGGCGCGGCCGGGCCCCGTCCGGCCGGCCGCAAAGACGGCGAACTGCCGGACGTCGGATACGTAGGCGCGAAGCGTGTGCGGCGACAGGTTGCGCTCGGCGCGCAGGTGCCGCTCGAAGGCCTCGATCGCCCGCTCGAAGGTCACGGGGCGGGGGCTCCGATGGCCTCGGCGTAGCCGTCCAGGCTTCGAAGGCCGCGCTCCGCGAGGCGGAGGTGCCGTTCCCGCTTCGACAGGCGACGGGGCAGGTCCCGCAGGGGCGGGAAGAGACCGTAATTGATGTTCATGGGCTGGAAGTGCTCCGGGTCGGCCGAGCCCAGGTGGCGCAGCAGGGCCCCGTGGGCGGTGGTCGCGTCGGGGAGCGGAGCGGTCTCGCCGCGCGTGGCGAAGCTGGCGTGGACGCCGGCCAGGAAGCCGATGGCAGCGGACTCCACATAGCCCTCCACGCCGACCATCTGGCCGGCCAGATACAGGCCCGGCCGGCCCTTCACCTGGAGCTGCGCGTCGAGGCGGGCGGGCGCGTTCACGTAGGTGTTCCGGTGGACCGATCCGAAGCGCGCGAACGCGGCGTCCGCCAGGCCGGGCAGGCTGCGCAGGATGCGCTTCTGCTCCCCGATCCGAAGCTTCGTCTGGAAGCCCACCAGGTTGTACAGGATCCCGCGCTTGTCCTCCTGGCGAAGCTGCACCGCGGCATGGGGCCTGCGGCCGGTGCGCGGATCCACGAGCCCGACCGGCTTCATCGGACCGAACGCGAGCGTTTCGCGCCCCCGCCGCGCCATCTCCTCGATGGGCAGACACCCCTCGAAGTACAGTTCCTTCTCGAACGGGTGAAGCGGCACGGTGTCGGCCGCACACAGCCGATCGATGAACCGCTCGTACTCGTCCCGCGAGAGCGGAGCGTTCAGATAGTCGCCCTCCCCCGCCTGGTACCGCGAGGCGCGAAACACGATGGCGTGATCGATCGAGTCCGCGTAGACGATCGGCGAGATCGCGTCGTAGAAATAGAGGGCGGTGTCGCCGAGCAGATCGGCCAGCGCTTCGCCGAGCTCGCTCGCGGTCAGCGGGCCGGTCGCGATGATCACGTGCTCGTCGGGCGGGATGCATCGCACCAGCTCCCTGCGCACCTCGATCCGCGGGTGGGACTCGATCGCGTCGGTGACCTGCCGCGAGAACGCACTGCGGTCCACCGCGAGGGCGCCGCCCGCCGGCACCTGTGTCGCGTCGGCGGCGCCCAGGATCAGGGACCCGAGTCGGCGCATCTCCTCCTTGAGGAGACCCACGGCGTTGGCGATGTGGTTCGAGCGGAGCGAGTTGCTGCAGACGAGCTCCGCGAAGCCGTCGCTCGTGTGGGCCGGAGAGACCCGTACCGGCCGCATCTCGAAGAGGACGACCTCGAGCCCGCGCTGCGCGGCCTGCCAGGCGGCCTCGCAGCCGGCCAGCCCGGCACCGACCACCACGAGCCGACCCT
>CP070734.1:1597704-1600187 GCA_020347605.1 Deltaproteobacteria bacterium
CGATCCCCGACCCGCGCCCGCGTCTGGGACAGGACCTGCTCCGGCTCGACCGCACCGATCACGCAGAGTCCGTACTTGAGCTCCGGATCCAGGACCGTATGCCCGCCGGCGATCGCGCAGCCCGCCTCGGCCGCCTTGTCGCGACCGCCCTTCATGATGCGCGCCACCACCGCGGCGTCGAGCACGTCTTCGGGAAAGCCGCAGATCGCGAGCGCGACCTTGGGCTCGCCGCCCATCGCGTACACGTCCGAGAGCGCGTTCGCCGCGGCGATCGCGCCGAAGGTCTCGGGGTCGTCGACGATCGGCGTGATGAAATCGACCGTGAAGACGAGCTGCGATCCATGCTCGGGGCGCACCAGTGCCGCATCCTCCATCGGGCCGACGTCACCGGCCACCCAGGAGTGCGCGAGCGGAGCGATCGTGTTCAGGACCCGAACCAGGTCCTCGGCGCCGAGCTTACGGGCTCAACCGCCGGCCGGTACGAGCGACGTGAGTCGGATCGTCTCGCCCATGACCTCCCCTCGCGGGCGCGGAGCCCGGGGACTGCCGCGCCGGTACGGCGACGCGTCGCGTCGCGCTCACATTGCGAAGCGCCGCCCAACGATAGCGCGCGCGGTCAGCGCGGGTTCGGATCCGGAGCGGGGGCGTCGGGCGCGCCGAATCCCAGCGCCTCGAGCGCGGCGCGCAGCTCGGTCCCGGGACGCAGCCGCTCGCGCAGGGCGACGACGGCCGGTCGCTCCCAGCGGTCGGCGGGTACGGCGAAGTCGTAGTGTTCGGCGCGCAGCGGCCGGAAGCGGAGTCCCGCCTGCCGCGCGATCGGCAGGATGGTGACGCCCCAGTCGGCGCGTCGCTGTGCGACGGCGGCGGCGACCGCGTAGTGCGAGCGGGGCTCGTACGCGTAGCCGGGTGGGCGCCGCTCGCCGAGCAGTGCGTCGATCAGGATGCGCGTCCCGGCGCCGCGATTCCGATTCACCATGCGCAGGTTGGGATCGTTCAGCAGCGCCTCGACGTCGCGCGCCTCGTCGGCGCGCGTCACGACGCCCTGCATCCGCGTATAGCCCCGCACCAGCCGCAGCTCCCCTCGGACGAACGGCTCGTTGTAGCGACCGGTCTCGGCGTCGAGCAGGTGGATCGGCGCGACGTCGCACTCGCCGCGTCTCGCCGCAGCGAGCCCCCCCTGGCTCCCCACGGCCAGCAGCTTCACGCGAAAGCCCTGGCGCGAGAGCGCGCTCGCGATCGCGTCGAGACCGGCGCAGTGACTGCCGATCACGACGAGGTCGGCCATCGGCAGCTCGCGACCGATGAGCGTGACCTCGAGCTCGCGATCCGCCTCGACGATCTCCGTGTTCCGCTCGATCCGCACGAAGCCGTCGGCGCGGCTGAACGCCGTGACCGAGCCGCTGCCCTTGCCCATCGGATACGCGGCGAGACCGCCGCCGGTGCGCTCGACGAGTCCCACCAACAGGTATTCGAGGCGGCCCCGCTCCGAGCGGGTGGTCTGGGCCAGGCGCGCCGAAACCGTCTCGCGGGCGTCCGGCGGCAGGCCCGCCCGGCGGCGCACCACCGGCGCCACGAACTCGTGGAAGGTGAACACGGCGGAGGTCGGAAAACCGGGCAGGATGACGACCGGCTTGCGATCGTGTGCGCCGAGACAGATCGGCTTGCCCGGCTTGAGCGCAACGCCGTGCACCACCACGCCGGGATCCAGGGTCTCGACCACGCGGCCGCACAGATCGCCCTCCCCTTTGGACGTACCGCCCGACAGGAGCACGATGTCCGCCTCGCGCACTGCGCGCAGGACGGCGGCGCGCAGTGCGGCCTCGTCGTCCCGGAAGGCGCCGACGAACCAGGGCACGCCGCCCAGCTCGCGCACCGCGTCGGAGAGGATCCGCCCGTTGCTGTCGTACACGAATCCGGGTCGCATCGCCTCGCCGGGCTGGATGATCTCGTCCCCGGTGGAGAGGATCGCCACCCGCGGTCGCCGCACCACGGGCACCTCGCCGCAGCCGACCGCCGCGAGCAGCCCGGTCTCGCGCGACGTGATTCGCGCGCCCGCGAACAGCACGGTCTCGCCGCACCCCACGTCGGTGCCGGCGAACGAGACGGCCGCGCCCGGCACGCGCGCCTGGCGCACGACGATCGCCTCGCCGTCGGAATCCGGATCGGTGTACTCGACGGGCACCACGGCGTCGGCGCCGCGCGGCATCATGCCCCCCGTCGCGATGGGCGTCGCCGTGCCGGGCTTCACCTCCAGACGCGGCGCGACCCCGGTCGGAATCGACTCCGCGTTCAGGCGCAGTCGCACCGGCGCCTCTTCCATCGCGCCGAAGGTGTCGACGGCCCGCACCGCGAAGCCGTCCATGTTGGCGCGGTCGAACGAGGGCACGTCGACGTCCGCGCGCACGTCGCGGGCCAGGACCCGGCCGAGCGCCGCGTCGAGGGGAACGCCTTCCGCGTCGAGCGCGCCGAGGTCGAGCGCCGCG
>CP070734.1:1600287-1602769 GCA_020347605.1 Deltaproteobacteria bacterium
CGCGGCGCAGGCCGCGGCGCGGAACTGCACGGCGCTGGGCGCGCGGGGGCGACTCCTGACGCGCGAGGAGATGAACCGTTGAGCCCGAAACTCCGCACCTTCATCCCCGCGGCGTTCTTCGCGCTGCTGCTCGACCAGGCCACGAAGCTCTGGGTGATCGCGGCCATCGAGCGCGGACACGTGGTCCCCGTGATCGAGCCGGTCTTCTATCTCACGCACGTGCGCAACCCGGGCGCGAGCTTCAGCCTGTTCATCATCGAGGATCCCGCGCTGCGCATCGCGGTCTTCGGCACGCTGTCGCTCATCGCGATCGGGGTGATCCTCGACTTCGTGCGGCGCCTCGAACCCGGCGCGCGCGCGTCGGCGCTGGCGCTGGGCCTCATCCTCGGCGGCGCGGTCGGAAATCTCGTCGATCGCCTGGTGCACGCAGAGGTCGTGGACTTCCTGCGCGTCTGGTTGACGCCCACCTACTCGTGGCCGGACTTCAACCTTGCGGACAGCTTCATCGTGTGCGGCGTCCTGTATCTGGTCTTCGAGGCGTTCTTCTCCGGGGACGCCGGCGAGGAAAGCTCCGCGTGACGCGCGGGATCCGGGTCCGCGCCCGCGGCGCGTCGGGTGCGCGCGCCGTTCGCGCCACGGCACGCCCCGGGACGAGGGGGTAGACTCGCCGCATGGGGTCATCGCTCGTCGCGGGCGCGAGCCGCGTGGAGCTCGCGGCGCCCCTCGGCCTCGACATGATGGGCTACGGCGCGCGGACCGAACCGGCCGCGGCGCGGCACGATCCTCTCTTCGCACGCGCACTGTATGCGTCGGACGGCTCCGACATCCTGATCGTGGAGCTCGACCTGTGCCTGCTGGCGCCGTCGCAGGCGGACTGGATCCGAGATCGCATCCGCGAGCAGACGGGACTCCCGCCGGAGCGCATCCTGGTCGGCTGCATCCACACGCATTCGGCGCCCGACGTCGGTCTCGGCGAGCTCCTGGCCGGGCGCGAGGCGCCCCCGCACGTGAAGCCGCTGCTCGAAGCGGGCGTGGAAGCGGCCCGCCGCGCGCACGCGGGGGCGGCGCCGGCGCGTCTCGGGCTGGGCCGCGCCGTGGCCGCGATCGGCCGCAACCGACGCTGCGCCGCCGGCCCCCTCGACGACGAGGTGCTCGTGGCGCGCGTCGACCGCGAGGACGGCGCGCCGCTCGCGGTTCTGTACGTGCACGGCTGTCACCCGACGGCGCTCGGGCACGACAACCTCGCGTACTCCGCGGACTGGCCGGGAGCCGCGGCGCGCGAGATCGAGGCGGCGCTGCCCGGCGCGCTGGCGCTGTTCGCGCTCGGCGCCCACGCCGACGTCGACCCGCGCACGCGCGGCCTGCTCGACCTCGCGGTCGAGGAGCAGAGCGTCGGCGTGACCTTCGAGGCGATGGAGGCGCTGGGCCGCGAGCTGGGGCGGGCGGTGGCGGTCGCGGCCGGCGCGATCGAAACGCAGCCGCGCGTTCCCGTGGGTGCCGCCTCGGCGCGCGTCGAGCTCCCCGTCCACGGGGCCGAGTCGGGCGCCGAGGCCCACGCGCAGGCGCTCGCGGCGCGCCGCGCGGAGGCGTTCGCGGCGCTCGGCCTGGCGCCCGACGCGCAGGTGCGCACGGGGGAGCTGTTCCGGCTGACGCAAGAGCGCACCCGCGGTCTCGACGCGGACGAGAGGCGCGAGCGCATCGCGCGGGCGCGCCTCTATCTGCGCGACCGCACGGCGTCGCGCTTCGCGGGCGGCCGCGCGCCGAGCGTCGAGGTGCAGGTGCTTCGCATCGGTGACGCGCTCCTGCTCGGGATCCCCGCAGAGCCCACGGTCGACGTCGGTATCGAGTGGAAGCGCCGCGCGCCGTCGCCGCACGCCGCCGTGATCTCCATCGCCAACGGTTGGCTGCGCTACCTGCCGCACCCGCGCAACTTCGACGAGCCACTCGCGCACCAGAAGTACGAGGTGTTGATGTCGACGTTCGTGCCGGACGCGGCGGAGCGTCTCCTGGATGCGGCCACGCGGCTGGCCGGGGATCTCTGGTCCGGCGCGAAGGGCGGCAACCCGGCATGAACGGCGATCGCGTGAAGGACCTCCTCGCGCGCAGCACGGGCGGTGGGCGCGCGACGGTCCGGGGGTGGCTCCGCACCGCCCGCCACGGCAAGGGGGTCTCGTTTCTCGAGATCGCCGACGGCTCGTGCTTCGCGGGCATCCAGGCGGTCGCGGCGCCCGAGCTGCCGAACTACGAGAGCGAGGTTCGGGCGCTGCGGGCCGGCTGTGCGGTGGAGGTCGAGGGCGAGCTGGTGGATTCCCCGGGCGGCGGACAGAGCCTGGAGATCCAGGCGACGCGGGTGCGGGTGATCGGCGGCGTGGAGGACGACTACCCGCTCCAGAAGAAGCGCCACTCCTTCGAGTTCCTGCGTTCGATCGCGCACCTGCGGCCGCGCACGAACACCTTCGGCGCGGTGCTCCGCGTGCGCAAC
>CP070734.1:1602869-1605350 GCA_020347605.1 Deltaproteobacteria bacterium
CCGCGGTGGATCACCTCGCTCATCAGCGCGAGGCCGCGCCGGTAGGTGAGGGGGCGCGCGAGCACCCGCGTCATCGGGACGCCGAGGCTCAGCGTTCCCCGCTCCCAGAGGTGCCCGCGCTCCCAGTCCGCCTGCGGATGCGCGTCGAAGGCCTCGCGCGACAGGCCGAGCGCGGCGAGCGCGCGCGTGTTGAAGAACATCTCGTGCACCGAGCGCTGCCAGACGAAGATCGGACGCGCCTCCGAGACGGCGTCGAGATCCCGGCGCGAGAGCGACCCGTGGTAGGGCGCGTGGTAGCCCCAGACCGAGAGCCACGCCTCCGGTTCGCCCCGCTCGCGCAGCTGCGCGTCGAGCTCGCGCAGGCGCGCCAGGAAGTCCTCGCGGCCGCGCACCGCCCGCGTGCGCCCGCGCGGCGTCGTCCACTCCAGCGCCGACACGATCTCGATCGGCAGGATGGTCGCGGCCAGGGTCGGGTGGATGTGCGGATCGATGAAGCCGGGCACGAGTACGTGATCGCGGAACGAGGCGTCGAGCTCGAAGGGCCGCGCCGCGAGCGAAGCCCGCACCTCGTCCAGCGATCCGACCGCGACGATGCGGCCCGACGCGACCGCGACGGCGGTCGCCTCGGGCCGGTCGGGCTCCAGGGTGAGGATCCTGCGCGCCACGAAGACGCGCAGGCGCTCGTCGGGCGCCGGGGGCCCGGTGGCGAACCAGACGGCCACGAGCACCGCGACGCCGCCGGTGACGCCGAGCGCCAGGCGTCTTGCCCAGCGCCGCGTTCGCGCCGCGCGCGCGCGCGACATCTGCCTCACTCGGGACCGAAGGGCAGGAGCTCCTTGACCTTCTCCCGCATCACGCGCCACTTGATCGCCGACAGACTCCGCTCGATCTCGTCCGGACTCTGGAAGGGGATCTCCACGGTCGCCTCCTGCGGCTCGTCGCCGCCGGGAAGGATCAGGCCCTCCTGCTGCACGCTGAACAGGAACTCGTAGACCTTGCGGACCACGGGCTGCAGGATCCAGAGATTGTCGATGGTGATCTCGACCTCCTCCCGCGGGTCCTGCTCCACGTTGTAGACGAGCGGGGCCCACAGGCGATGCCACGCGCGGTCGCGCGGCGAGGGGTCGTCGCCGGTGAAGAACACCTTGAAGCGGCGCCACTTGGCGGCGAGCAGCGTGCGCCCCGAGAAGACGAGCACGCTCTCGCGGGCGGACCGCTCGGTCTCGCCGAACAGCAGCGCGCTCTGGTCGACCCCATCGATCACCCGATCGTCGGGGACGCTCGTCCCGGCGATCTTCGCGAGCGTCGGGTACACGTCCACCAGCGCGACGATCTCGTTCGTGGCGCGCCCCGCCGGCACCTTACCGGGCCACCGCACCAGCAGCGGGGTGCGGATCGATCCCTCGTACGCGCTGCCGAGGTAGCCCCGGAACGGCCCCGAGTTGGAGACCGCGGGGTAGTGCGCCGAGTCGGGTCCGTTGTCGCTGGCGTAGATCACGAGGGTCTCGTTCGCGATGCCCGCCTCGTCGAGCGCGTCGAGGATCTGCCCGGCGCGGTGGTCGTGCTCGACCATCACGTCCGCGAAGGCGCCGTTGCCCGAGCGGCCGTCGAATTCCGGATGGGGCAGGTAGGGATGGTGGACGAGCGACCAGGACACGAACAGGAAGAAGGGACGCTCGCTCTCGGCGTGCTCGCGGATGTAGGCGATCGACATCTCGGCGATGCGCTCGTCGATGAGCGGCCGGTTCTCGAGCGTGTAGGGCTCGACCTCGCGCACCGGCTCGCCGCGCACGCCCTCCAGGAGCTGCGGCACCTTCGCCACCTTCGGGTCGAACCCGACCTGGGTCGTGTAGGAGGCCACGTTGGTGGAGAACGGGAAGCCCCACCAGCGGTCGAAGCCCTGGTCCGTGGGATACCGCCCGGGCGAATCGCCCAGGTGCCACTTGCCGAAGATGGCGGTGTCGTAGCCCGCCGCGGAGAGGGTCTCGGCCAGCGTCACCTCCCACGGCGCCAGCCCTCCCGGAAGGCCGGGGCTGGCCGCGCGCCAGGTGCCCGAGCGCACCGGCATGCGGCCCGTGAGCAGCGCGGAGCGCGAGGGCGTGCACTCGACCTCCACGTTGAAGTTGGTGAAGCGCATGCCCTCGGCCGCGAGACGGTCGAGGCGCGGCGTGGGCGCGCCGCGCAGCGCACCGCCGCCGTAGGCGCCGATCTCCCCGTAGCCGAGGTTGTCGCTCAGCATCAGCACGACGTTCGGCGGCTGCGCGTCGGCGGCGTGCGCGGCGAAGGCGCACGCGAGCGCGGCTGCGCAGATCCGCACGCCGCGGTTGCGTCGCGCAGCGATCGTCCTCGCCCGCCGCGCATCCGAGCTGTTCGTCATGTCTCCCCTCCCGCGCGCGCCGCGCCGCAGCAGTACCCGCGGGCGCCCCGGCGAATCGCGTGAGCTGCGCGCCCGCGCGCCCGCGTCTCCGTGAACGGTTCTCT
>CP070734.1:1605450-1607929 GCA_020347605.1 Deltaproteobacteria bacterium
GCCGTGCAGGAGGCCGCGGGCAAGCGGCTGCTGCTGCACGACCGCGACCGGGAGGAGCACTACAACGTCGTCTCCGCGCTGATCAAGAGCCTGCGCGCCAGCGATCCGGACGCGGCCCTCTACTACCTCGCGCGCATGCTCGAAGCCGGGGAGGATCCGCTGTTCGTGGCCCGGCGGCTGGTCATCTTCGCCTCGGAGGACGTCGGCAACGCCGAGCCCGCCGCGCTGCCGCTCGCGACCAGCGCGTTTCTCGCCAGCGAGCGCATCGGGATGCCGGAGGCGCGCATCCCCCTGGCACAGGCCGTCACGTTCCTGGCCTGCGCGCCCAAGAGCAACGCCGCCTATGCGGCGCTCGGCCGCGCCACCGAAGCGCTCCACCGACACGGGTCGGCGCCCATCCCGCTGCACCTGCGCAACGCGCCGAGCGCGCTGCTGCACGAGCTGGGATACGGCCGCGGCTATCGCTATCCGCACGACGAGGAGGACGGCTTCGTCCCCGATCGCAACCTGCCCGAGGCCGTGGGCGACGCCGAGTTCTATCAGCCGACGCGCGAGGGCGCGGAGCGGGACATCGGGGCGCGGCTGGCCGACTGGCGCGCGCGGCGACGGCGGGATCGCGACCCGTCCGGGTGACCGGGCCCGGGCGGCGGACGCGGATCAGGCGATTTCGACGCGATTGCGCCCGCCCTTCTTGGCGCGGTACAGGGCGGCATCCGCGGAGGCGACGAGATCTTCGGGCGAGCTGTGCCCGCGCTCGTAGGCCGCCACGCCGATGCTGATCGTGACCCGCATGCCGGTGGCGCCGGGACCGTCGAAGCGCGACCGCTCCACCCGCTTGCGCCAGCGCTCGGCCATCTGCCGGCAGCCGTCGAGCGGATTGTGGGGCATGACCACGGCGAGCTCCTCGCCCCCGAAGCGGCAGGCGACGTCGGTGGCGCGGAGCCCTCTGCACAGGCTCCCGGCGATGCCGCGCAGGATCGCGTCGCCGCACAGGTGACCGTGCTCGTCGTTGGCGCGCTTGAAGAAGTCGATGTCGGCCATCAGCAGGCCGAGCGGCGACTCGTAGCGTCGCGCGCGCAGGAATTCCACCTGGATCAGCTCGTCGAAGTAGCGGCGCGAGCGCAGACCGGTGAGGGAGTCGGTCGTCGACAGGTGTGAGAGCATCTGGTTCTTGTCGCGCAGCTCGTCCTGGAGCTTCTTGATGCGGAGGTGGAGGCGCAGCCGCGCGACCAGCTCCGCGGCGTCGAACGGCTTGCAGACGAGATCGCAGGCGCCGCCGTCCAGCAGCCGGACCCGTTGCTCCGCGTTGGTGGTGCCCGACAGGAACAGCAGCGGCACGTCGCCGAGGCGCGACTCCTTCACCTGCAGCAGCTTCGCCCCGTCCAGGCCGGGCATCTCGAAGTCGCACAGCACGACGTCGATGGGCTCCGCGAGCAGGCTCTTCAGCCCCGAGACGCCGTCGTGCGCCTCGACGATGCGCTCGAACAGGCCGGTGGGCTCGAGGGCGGCCCGGATCTCGGCGCGCTGCGTCTGCGAATCCTCGATCATGAGCAGCGTCGCCATGCCGGACCTCCCGAGCCGTCGCTCGGGCCTATCGGCACGACGCGGCCCGGGCTTGCGCCGCGCCCGCGGCGGCGGCCGGTGTGCGACGCATCGACGGAGATGGGAGGTGGCGCGGCCGACGGGACTCGAACCCGCAACTTCCGGCGTGACAGGCCGGTGCTCTAACCAATTGAACTACGGCCGCGTGTTCCGCAGCGGTTCGTGAGTAGCCGAAAAACCGAAGGCCCGCAAAAGGCGCGATGGGCCGGGGTCGCAGCGGCATCCGGCTGGCGCGGCACGCCCGCCCGTCGCCTGCGGCAGCGCGGTTCCGCTAGGAGCCGGCCGGCGGCAGCGGCGCCTGCAGCGCCATCTGCATCTGCATCATCAGGGCCATGTCGCCCGCGATCTGGATCTGTCCGCTCATGAAGGCCTGCAGCGGGTCGAGCTCGCCGCGCTCCAGCCGGTCCGCGACCTCCGCGCTCACGGTGACCGTCGTGGTGGGCTGGTCGGGGATCGCGCCCGGACCGAGCTTGAAGCCGATCGACCAATCACCCCGCTCACCCCCGGACACCACCATGCGGATCAGGCCGTCCAGATTCTGGAGGGCCGCGACCGCGGCGGGATTGCCCGGGTTGCGGCCCAGCGCGCCACCGGGCTCGGGCTGCGACCCGGGGCGGAACAGCGCCGACGCCTGCTTGCCGAACGCGCCGCCCCGGCCCTCGAAGAGCGCGCCCCGCCAGTCCGAAACGGTCTGGATCAGCGTGAAGGCAGCCGCCTCGCGGGGGCCCGACTCGACGCGCAGCTCACCGTTGTCCAGGTGAAAGACCCACTCGCCGCCGCCCTCTCCGTCGAGCTTGACTCCGAGCTTCACGGCCAGGTTCCGAGCGGACTCCGGCAGCTCCGCCTCGCGGAAGGCCCGCGGGAGCCATCCCTCGAT
>CP070734.1:1608029-1610480 GCA_020347605.1 Deltaproteobacteria bacterium
CAGGCGGTGCGGGCGCGCCGCGCGGGGCCGCTGGGACCAGTAGTGGCACTGGGCCAGGACCAGGGCGATGCCGGAAGCGTCCTCCACCGCCGACGACCACGGTCCGTCGTGGTGGGATCCGATCACCACCGCGTCCTCATCGGCGCCGGGAAGCTCGCCGACGACGTTGTGGCACGTCACCTCCTCGCGCACCGCGTCGACCCGGAGCGCGACCCGCACCGGCCCTTCGGCGAGTCGCTCGCGGAGCCGCTGGCCGTCGCTGCCCCGGATCCAGACGCCGGGAATCGGGCGCGGGATGCCGTCGTAGGGCACGTAGTACCGATACGAATCGCCGGGATAGTCGGGGAGCGCGCCCACGAAGGCCGCAGCGCCGGCCTCGATCGAGGGCTCCATCACGTTCTGGAACTGCGGCCCGAAGGGCAGCACCTGAAGCGCGCCGTCGAAGCTGCCGCGCGGATCGTAGACGCGGTCGAAGCCGTCACCCCCGCGGCTCTGCTCGGCTGGCCAGGTGGGCGGTATGCGCAGCAGCGGCACGTCGTACAGCGACGCCTTCCCGGCGACGGCAGCCGCGGCGGTCGCATCGAACGCCGCCAGCTCCAGCTCGAGGCCCTCCGCGGCGGCCGCGTGCGGCAGCGGAAAGCAGGGCAGCTCGAGGGCCGCGCCGGCCGCGTGAACCCGCAGCGAAGCGGAGCGCGGCTCCCAATACGGGAGCCGCACCGGCTCGAGCCGCACGTTCTCGAGCCCGAAGGCGCGGAACTGCTTTGCGCAGAAGCGCTCGGCGAACCGGTCGGCCGGATAGCCCGGCCGGCGAATCCCCGCAGCGTAGACCGTCTCGATCCAGCCCAGGATCGCCGCTTCGTCCGCGACGAGCCCGTCGTCGAGGGTCTCGTTCAAGACCCGGCCTGCACGCGGACCGCGGCGGTCGGCCGGCGCGGCGTGGATCGCGGCCTAGGGTTCGAGATCATCGTAGTAGGGCAGTGCGACCGACTCGGACGGACCGGGCGCTTGCGCGCCGCTGGCGCCCACCAGGGCGAGGGTGATCGGCGAGATCACCGACGGGTCCGTCATGACGTTCACGCACGATGGGGTCTTGCTCGCGAGCGCCCGCGTGAGGGCCGGGACGAGCTCGTCGGGCTCGGTGACGTGCTCGCCGTGGCAGCCGAAGCCCGCGGCCGCCAGGTCGTAGCGCGTGGGCGCGAGATCCGTCACGACCCGGCGATCCTTGCCGTACAACAGGTCCTGGCCGTGGGCCGACATGCCCCACTGGTGGTCGTTGTTCACCACCACGACGACCGGCAGCTCGTGACGGACCATCGTGTCGAACTCCGCGAAGTTGAGCCCCACCGAGCCGTCGCCGACGATGCAGACCACCTGGCGGTCGCGGTGCGCCACCTGGGCGGCGATCGCGAAGGGCATGCCCGTGCCGAGGCAGCCGAGGTAGCCGTGCGACAGCCAGTGCCCCGGCTTCTGGACCTCGGCGACCATCTCCATCCATCCGGAGGTCTCGCCCCCGTCGGCCACCACGATGGCGTCGCGGTCGACGGTCCGTGCGATGGCGGAGGCGAGCGCGTACGGGTGGATCGGCGGCTTCGCTCGCTCGAGGGCCTGCGCGAAGAGCAGCCGGTGCGCGACCCGCGCCCCCTGGGCGGCCTGTACCCACTCGCCGCGCTCGGGCCAGCTGCGCGCCTCGGCCGCGGCCGCGAACGCGCGCAGGGTCTCGCGGCAATCGGCGACGATGCCGAGCGAGACGTCGCGGTTGCGCCCGATCTCCTCGCCGCCCACGTCCACCTGGATCAGGCGCGCGTCCGCCGGAATCATGCGCGCCGTTCGTCCCCCCGTGAACAGCCCCAGGCGCGCACCGAGCAGGAGCACCAGATCGGGCGCGCCCGCGCCCATCGCGCCCAACGCCACCAGATTGGCGAAGCCCCGGCCGCACAGCGGATGGTCGGCGGGCACGAGTCCGTGGGCCTTCCCGTTCGAGAAGACCGGGATGCGCGTCGTCTCGGCGAAGCGGAGCAGCTCGGATCCGACGCCCGAGAACCACGCACCCCCACCGGCGAGGATCACGGGCCGCTCGGCCGCGTGCAGCCACTCGATCGCCTCCGCGACGGCGTCGGGCGCCGGTGCCGGCGCCGCGCGCGGGCGCACGGTGTTCGGAAAGAAGACGCGCTCTTCGTCGATGCGCGCGAACAGGACGTCGATCGGAATCTCGAGATACACGGGGCCCGGACGACCGGTGGTCGCGACTCGGATCGCCTGCGCCACGAGGTCGGGGATCCGCTCGGTGTGCGTCACGCGATGCGCCCACTTCACGATCGGCGTGAACAGCGCCAGCTGATCGAAGCCGCCTTGCAGGGGCAGCGTCTCGGCGTCGCGCAGGGGCGAGGCGCCGCCGATCAGGAGCATCGGACTGCAGTCGAGGTAGGCGTTCGCGACCCCGGTGACGGCGTC
>CP070734.1:1610580-1613019 GCA_020347605.1 Deltaproteobacteria bacterium
GATCGAGCTGATCGCAGCGGCCCGCGTCATGTAGTCCCAGTTGTAGGTCTGCAGGAAGTGTTCGATGGCGTGTTTCGTTCCCATGTCGGGACGCGCACCGCTCGGCCCCCACACCTGGAGCGGACCGGTGCGGCCTCCGGTCCAGCCCCCGGCCCAGAGCGTCGCCAGGTCGCCCCAGTGGTCCGTATGCAGGTGGCTGATGAAGACCTTGGTGAGGAAGTCGGCGGGGATCATCATCGACATCAGGTTCGCCATGGCCCCGGTGCCGATGTCGAACAGGAACTTGTCGCCGTTTCCGAGCTCGATGAGGAAGCAGCTCGCCGCCTGGCCCCGCCGGGCCGCGGGCAGGCCCGTGCCGCAGGCGGTGATGCGGATCTCGTCCGACCGCAGCGCCTCGGTCCCGGGGTAGTAGACGTACCGATCGGGAGCCGTGCCGGTGGGCGAGGTCACCTTGCCCCCGGCGCCGAGCATCAGGATCACGCCCAGGGTCAGTGCCACGCCCCCGATGAACGCCACGCTGATTCTGCGATTCATGGCATGCCCCGTGCGATTCCGGCTGAACGAAATTACCACTTCCAGAACGACTCCGACACGGCGCCGATCGTCGAGGCCGTCATCCGCGAGACCTACGACGGGCCGTTCGACCTGGCGCTCGACTTCATGGTGTGGAACGTCATAAAGGACGAGACGCGGGCGCGGATGGGCGTGCCGAACCACGATTCGTATCCCGCGCCGCCGCAGCGCTCGACGCAGGCGCCGGACTCGATGAACGCCTACACGTGAACGGAGTTCAGCTTGTCGCCCCTCGAGCCGGAATCAGTCGCCGGTCACGCACGCGCCCAGCGAGGCTTTCACCGCCGCGAACGGCACCGACGTCACGCCGGGGATCACCGGGCTTCCGTTTCGGGGGAACGAGTCGCGGCTTCGAGCGCGCCGACGTTTCGAACCATGACGCTCAGGAAGTCGCCTTCATCGGGTGCATTTCCACTGGGCGCATAAACGAGCGCGCGGAGACCCATGGTTTCCAACCGCCGAACGGTTTCCGCGCGCGGCGCCGCCTCCCAGATCATCCACTGTGCCGGGTGCCCCGCGAGCCGCGCTTCGAGCTCCCGCCATTGCGTCTCGTCCGGCGCCTGGTCCGGCTCCCAGTGAAGCGACTGACCGTTCAGCGCGTAGCGGCGCGCGAGATACGGGTACACCGGATGGGAGAAGAGTAGGGGCGCGTCGCCGATGCGCGCCGCCGCGGACGCGAGCCTCTCGTCGAGCGCCCGCAGGTCGGCGGCGAGCGCGTCGAATCCCGCGCGGAACGCCGCCTCGTTGTCGGGGCGCGCGGCGACGAAGGCTTCGAACACCGCACCCGCCTGTTCGAGCGCGAGCTTTGGATCGAGCCATGTGGTGAAGGCGAAGCCCTCGTGGCTGTGATCGCCCTTGGGACCGTGGCTGTGGATGAGGGCGTCGTCGAGCGGAATCAGCTGTTCGGCGAAGCCCGCAGAGGTGTCCACGAGGCGATCGCGCCGCAGCGTCGCGCGCTCCACCCAGCGCGCGTAGCCGGCGCCATTCAGGAGGATCCGGTCGGCGCGCTGATAGGCGGCGACGATCTCGGGATCGGGAGACCAATGCGCGGGGTCGACACCGGCGGGGGCCGGAAAGACCACCTCGACGCGATCACCGCCGATTCGCTCCGCGAAGTAGCGCAGCGGATCGTTGACCGTGTAGACGACGAGAGGCCGTCCCGCTCCGGATGCGGCCGCCGGCGCCCGGCTCACGGTCATCTCTTGCGCCTGGTTGCCGCACGAGGCGAGCGCGATCGCCAGCGTTAGAAACGGCGCGGGCCGCTTTCTCATCACGACAGGAGCAGGGCTCGGATCGCCGCGGAGCCGAAGCGGCTCGTGAGCAGGGTCAGCGCGCCGGCCAGACCCACCGCGAGCACCAGGACGATCACGACCTCGGATGCGAGCAGCCACGCCACGCTTCCCCGCGAGCCGCCGATCTTGACGACGGTCTCGATCTCGCGCCGCCGCAGCCGCAGCGACAGCAGGAAGACGAGCGCCGCGGTCGCCAGCGTCGCGACGCCGACGATGCCCATCGCCGCCACCACGTAGCTGCGAATCGTGAGGATCGTGTCGAGCAGATCGTTCATCACCGCGACCGGCTGCACGACCTGGCTCGTTTCGCCCGCGCCCTGGTATCGCCCCATCAGGATCACCCGCGACTTCTCCGCGTGCGGCACCGCAATGACCGCCGTGATCGGATAGCGCGTCGGGTCGCCGTGGAAGTGGAAGGAATCGATGTTCTCGCCGGTGATCTCGTTGTATTGCACCACGGAGGCGTTGGCGGTGATGCGACGACCCTCTCGCGACAGGACCGCGGAGTCCGCCTCTGGTGCCGCGAGGTCCTGATGCCCATGGCCGAGACCCTGGATGATCCACGCCGTCTTCA
>CP070734.1:1613119-1615554 GCA_020347605.1 Deltaproteobacteria bacterium
GGGACCGAAGATCTCTTCCTGGGCGATCGTCATCGAGTTGTCCACGTCGGCGAAGAGGGTCGGCTCCACGTAATAGCCCTTCGGCAGGTGTTCGGGCCGCTTGCCGCCGGTCACCAGGCGCGCGCCCTCGGAGACCCCCTTCTCGATGTATCCGAGCACGCGCTCGCGCTGGCGGGCGTTGATCAGCGGACCGGCCAGGTTCTGGATGTCCGTCGGATCCCCGTACTTCACCGCCTCGAACGAGGCCTTCGCCAGCTCGACGCCCTCTTCGTAGCGCGCGCGCGGAAGCAGCAGGCGCGTCATGATCGCGCAGCCCTGGCCGCTGTGCGTGCACACGGTTCCGGCGAATCGGCACGCCACCTCGAGGTTGGCGTCGTCGAGGAGGATGTTGGCCGACTTGCCACCCAGCTCGAGGAAGACCTTCTTCACGGTGTTCGAGGCGGCCGCCATGATGCGTCGGCCGACGGCCGTCGAGCCGGTGAAGGTGACGAGGTCTACGCGCGGGTCGGCGGTCAGCACCTCGCCGACGGCCGCCGGATCGTCGGAAGAGACCACGTTGAAGATGCCGGGCGGAATGTCCGTGTACTCGGCGACGACCCTCGCGACGAAGGCCGCGTTCCACGGCGTGTCCGGCGCCGGCTTCAGCACGACGGCGTTGCCGGCCGCGAGCGCCGGGCCCACCTTGGCCAGGTTGATCTGAAGCGGGAAGTTCCAGGGGGTGATCGCTCCGACGACGCCGACCGGCTCCTTCCAGACCAGTCGGCGACTCTTCATGCCGAAGAACTGGTGGATGCCGATGTCGCGCTCCCACTCGAAGCGGTCGATCAGGTCGGTCACCCACGCCAGGTCCGCGATCGGCGTGTCGCCCTGCACGGCGTAGGTCAGCTGGAGCGGCGACCCCGCCTCGGCCACGGTCTGCTGCCGCAGGCTCTCCTTTTCCTTCTCGAGCCCCTCGCGCAGCTGCACCAGGCAGCGCTTGCGCAGCGCGCGGTCGGTCGACCAGCTCGTCTCGTCGAAGGCGCGTCGCGCCGCGGCGATGGCCGCTTCCATGTCGGCGGCCCCCGCATCTGCGACCTGGCCGAGCACCTCTTCGGTGGCGGGATTGATGTTGTCGTAGACGGCGCCGGAACGCGCGTCGCGGAACTCACCGTCGATGAACAGACGCCCCTCGGGTTGGCTGAAGTCGGCCACGGCTGGTTCTCCTTGGTGGGGTCGTGTCCTCACGGCCGGGCTTGCGAACGTGCTGCGACGCGCCCCGCTGCCTTCACGCGGACAGGATCGAAATGCCCGCGACGCCGGGTGCGACGTAGAGCGGGGTGTAGCCAACCTTCGGGCCGCCCGGCACCTGCCGCGCATCCGCCGGGCCGCGGAGCTGGAGCACCCCTCGCTGGACCGGGCGCAGCTCCGAGGCGCCGATGGGCTCGCCGTTCGCGGGTAGATCGGCTCGTCGGTGTAGCGGTGCGCCCGGTCGGCCCGGCACCGGACCACGGACGCCGCCCCCTCGTCGGGGCTGCAGGGTCTGCACCGCGTGAGCGGGTCGTTCCGCATGCGCGAGCGGAGGGTCTCCTCCTCGGAGGGCAGCATCGAACGGTGGGTCGAAGCCCCGGCGGAGGAGGTCGCCCCGTTCGGTTTGGGCGTCACCATCCGGTTGACCGGAACCTTCCGGACGGACATCCTCACCGAGCAGACCCCGGGCCATGGGATCTACGACGCGCCGTACGCGCAGCACCAGCTGGAATCCGCCGCACGAGCAACTTCGTGGTGGTCCCGGCGAGCGCGCCCGAACGCTTTGCTCGTACGCGCGCCCGCAGGCTCGACGCGCGCCGTTCGCCCGGCACGCGGGGGGCCTTCCGCGTCGCGGGGCTCTCGAGGGACGAGCGCCGGACAGGCGTGGGAATGGCGCGTAGTCCTTCCACCTCCCGACGAAATCCAGGAGGCGCACACATGTCGCTCTTCGATTCGTTCCGATTCGACGGCAAGCGCGTGCTCGTCGTCGGCGGCGCCACCGGTATCGGTGCCGCAGCCGCCGAGCTGGCGTTGGACGCGGGCGCCGACGTGGTCGTGATGGACTACGCCGAGGTGAAGCAGAGCGACGCCAGGGCCGTCCACGTGAACCTCGCGGAGAAGGCGTCCATCGATGCCGCCGTCGACGCGTGCGGCGGTCCGGTTCACGCCCTGCTCTCGTGCGCCGGCGTCGCCGACGGCACGCCCGGTATCGAGAAGGTCAACTTCATCGGCCACCGCCACCTGATCGAGCGCATGCTCGACGAGGGCATGCTCGGCCGCGGCGCCGCGATCGGCTTCATCTCCTCGGCGGCCGGTCTCGGCTGGGAGGCGAACCTCGAGGTGCTCAAGGAGCTGCTCGCGACGCCCGACTTCGACAGCGCCGTCGCCTGGGTGAAGAAACACGACAAGGCCAACTACTACTGGATGAA
>CP070734.1:1615654-1618064 GCA_020347605.1 Deltaproteobacteria bacterium
CGCCCGGACGCGCCGCGTTCGCCGCTTCCGCGACCGCCGCCTCGATCGACGCGACCTGCGTGCTCGGAACGCGGTCCGCGAGGGCGCGGGCGAGCCTCGGCGCCGACTCGCCGATCAGGATCGCGGCGCGGACGCGCGTCGCGGCCGCCCGGGCCAGCGGCGTGAAATCGAGATCCTTGTCCCGGCCGCCCGCGATCCACACGACGCGCGATTCGCAGCTCTCGAGCGAGCGCAGGGCGGCGCTCACGTTGGTCGCCTTCGAGTCGTCGACGTAGTCCACGTCCCCGATCCGGCAGACGAGCTCGAAGCGGTGCGGCAGGCCCCGGAAGCCGATGAAGGCCTGCGCGGCCTTGCCGGCGTCCACGCCGAGCGCCGCGACGGCCGCCGTGGCGGCCAGGGCGTTCTCGCGGTTGTGACGGCCGCGCAGAGCCAGGCCGTCGAGCGGAATGCGCAGCGTGTTCTCGGCGTCGCGAACCGCAATCGCGCCGGTATCGAGCCAGCAGCCGCGTTCGACCGCCGCGCGGTCGTGGAATGCGCTGACCCGCGCGCGCGTGCGCGCCGCCAGCGCCCAGACGACCGGGTCGGCGGCGTTCAGCACGGCGTCGTCGTGGGGCTGCTGGTTCGCGAGCAGGCGGGCCTTGGTGTCGACGTAGCGCTCGAAGCTCCCGTGACGGTCGAGGTGATCCGGCGCGAGGTTCAGGATCACCGACACCCGGGGCCGGAACCGGTCGATCGCTTCCAGCTGGAAGGAGGACACCTCGAGGACCGCCGCGTCGAGCGGCCGCCCGACGAGCGCGAGGCTCGGCGTGCCGATGTTGCCCGCGGCCTCCGCGCGCAGTCCCGCCGCGCGGAGCATCGCCTCGATCAGCCGGCAGGTCGTGGACTTTCCGTTCGTGCCCGTGACCGCGATGATCGGCACCGCGAGCGCCCGCCCGGCCAGCTCGATGTCGCCCCATACGCAGCGCGCGCGATCGGCGTAGCGCGGACGCGGAATGCCCGGGCTCGGCACCACGACGTCGAAGCCCGCGGGGTCGGGAAAGGCGCGGCCGCACACGAGGTCCACGCGCCCCGCGAGCGGCGCGAGGTCCTCGAGCGCGTCGCGCGGACGCTCGTCACAGGCCACGACGCGCGCGCCGCGCTCGGCGCAGAAGGCGGCGGCGCTGCGGCCCGAGATGCCGAGTCCCAGCACCAGCACGTCCTTGTGGGCGAGTTCCAGCATCAGCGCAGCTTCAGCGACGAGAGCGCGACGAGCCCCAGAATGATCGAGATGATCCAGAAACGGACCACGATCTTCTGCTCGGGCCAGCCCAGCTGCTCGTAGTGGTGATGCAGCGGCGCCATCAGGAACACGCGCTTGCCGGTGAGCTTGAAGGAGGCGACCTGGATCATCACCGACAGCGTCTCGACCACGAAGACGCCGCCGACGACGGCGAGCAGGATCTCCTGGCGGATCACCACGGCGATGGTGCCCAGCGCGCCGCCCAGCGCGAGAGAGCCGACGTCTCCCATGAAGAGCTGCGCCGGATACGTGTTGAACCACAGGAAGCCCAGGCCGCCGCCGACCAGCGCCCCACAGAAGATCGCGAGCTGCCCGCTGCCCGGGACGTCCTTGATCGCGAGGTAGTCCGCGATCACCGAGTGCCCCGCTGCGTAGGAAAGGGCCAGGAACACGCCGGCGGCGATCATCACGGGTCCGATCGCGAGTCCGTCGAGTCCGTCGGTGAGATTGACCGCGTTGCTGGTGCCCATGATCACGAGCACGGCCAGCGGGACGTAGAGCAGCCCCAGGTTCGGCGTGAAGTTCTTGAAGAACGGCACCGCGAGCTGCTTGTCGAAGCTCGGCTCGTTGTAGATGGCGATGGCCACGGCGAGCGCCAGCACGAACTGCCAGAAGAGCTTCGCGCGCACCCGCAGACCCTCGCTCTTCTGGCTCGTGACCTTGCGGTAGTCGTCGATGAAGCCCAGCACGCCGTAGCCCACCGTCAGACCGAGCACGATCCACACGAACGGGCTCGTGAGGTCGGACCAGAGCAGGACGGAAACGACGAGGGCCAGGAGCACCAGCAGCCCGCCCATGGTCGGCGTGCCGGCCTTGTCCTTGTGGTCGGGTCCGATCTCGCGGATGGGCTGACCGACCCGCAGTCGCGCGAGCGCGCGGATCAGCGGCGGACCGACGATGAACGAGAGGAACAGCGCGGTCAGCGTGGCCGCGGCCGTGCGGAAGGTGATGTAGCGGACGACGTTGAACAGGCCGTAGTCCGACGCGAGCGGATACAACAGGTGGTAGAGCATCTAGTCGCGCTCCTCTGTGCCGGCCAGCGCGTCCACGACGCGTTCCATGCGCATGGATCGGGAGCCCTTGACCAGGATCCAGTCCTCTTCCCGCGCGAGCGCGCGGACGCGGGCCGCG
>CP070734.1:1618164-1620563 GCA_020347605.1 Deltaproteobacteria bacterium
GTAGCGTTCGCCGAGCGACTGCAGCGGCGCCGCGACGATGCCCGGCGGAGCCTGGCTGCCCTCGTGACACTGCGCACAGCGGTGCGCCGCGTAGAGCGCCGCGCCGCGGGCGCCGCGCTGGACGAAGCCGGGACCGTCGAGCGGCGTGCGGACGCGCGTGGGCGCGCGCCGCGCGCGCGGGTCGACGGATGCCGGCGCCGCCTCCCCGTAGGCGACCCGGTAGATCACGCCGGCGTAGTCGTCCGAGATGTAGAACGCGCCGTCGGGCCCCTCGGCCACGTCGACGGGCCGCCCGATCACGTCCTCGTCGACCTCGAAGCCGCCGACGAAGCGCCGCTCGGTGATGGCCCCGGAGGCGTCCCAGTGCAGCGAGACGACCTCGTAGCCGTCCTTCTCGGTGCGGTTCCACGAGCCGTGCAGCGCCACGAGCGCGGCGCCGCGGTACGCCGGCGGCACGCCGTCGCCGCGGACGAAGGTGATGCCGAGGGGCGCGGTGTGCGCGCGAAACGCGTGCATCGGCGCGATGCTGGACGCGATCTGCTGCTCGTTCCCAGCGCCGTGCTGCGGATCCGGCACGCGGTCGCCGTACGCATAGGGCCAGCCGTAGAAGCCGTTCTCGACGATCCGGTTCAGCTCGCACGGCGGCAGGTCGTCGCCCAGCAGATCGCGGCCGTTGTCCGTCGCGAACAGCTCGTTCGTGCCCGGTCGCCAGTCGAATCCCACGGAGTTGCGCAATCCGGTGGCGAAGATCTGCGGGTCCGTTCCGTCCGGCCGGTAGCGCAGGATCGAGGCGCGCGTCGGGTTCTCCTCGACACAGGCGTTGCAGCTCGACCCGATCGAGACGTACATCCAACCGTCCGGTCCGAAGCGCAGGGTTCTCGTCCAGTGGTTCCCACCGCTCGGCAGATCGGTCACGATTCGCTCGAACGAGCCGGCCAGCGCGCGGTGGTCGGCGTCGAAGCGCACCCGGCCGATGGCGTCCGTCTCCGCGACGTAGAGCCAGCCGTCGCGCAGGTCGATGCCGTGCGGCCGGTTCAGGCCCTCGAGCAGGATGCGCGCGCCGTCGGCGCGGCCGTCGCGATCCGCGTCGCGCTCGACGAGCATCACGCGACCGAAGCGCGGCGCGCTCACCAGCAGGTCTCCCGCGTCGGTGAAGCGGAGGAAGCGCGCATTGTCGATGCCGTCGGCGAACAGGCCGATCGAGAACCCGCGCGGAACGCGGATCTGGCCGCCGAAGGCCTCCTGCGGCGGAGCGTCGCGGTCGAAGCCGAGGACGGAGTCGAGCGGAACGTTGACCGCGTACCGCTCGGGAAGCAGTTTGAGCAGGGTGCCGCACGAGAGCACGAGGCCCGCGAGCGCGACGATCGGAATGGTTGCCCTTCGCATCTGCGCCGTCCGGGGGCGGAGAATATCACGCCCCGCGGTTCCGGAGGCGCGCCCCGGACGCAACCGTTCCCGCGGCGCAGGCGTCGGCCTACCCGCGCGCGCGTCTAGCGGTACAGAGCGGCGACCCACTCGGCGTACCCGTTGTAGAGGAGCGTCGGCTGCCGCTCCCCCGAGCCGAGGAGTCGCTCGCTGGCCTGGGACCAGCGCGGGTGCGGGACGGAGGGGTTCACGTTGGCGGAGAAGTCGTATTCGTCCGGGCTGATCGAGTTCCAGAAGGTGGCCGGCTGATCCTGCGTGAGCGTGATACGGACGATCGACTTGGCGCCCTTGAATCCGTACTTCCAGGGAATCGCCATGCGCACGGGTGCGCCGTGCTGCTTGGGGAGGGGGTGGCCGTAGATGCCGGTCGCCACGAAGGTGAGCTCGTTCATGGCCTCGGCGAGCGTGAGGCCCTCCGTATAGGGCCAGGGATAGAACACCCGGAAACGCTGCCCGGAGGCCTCGCTGGGGCGATAGAAGCTCTCGAAGCGCAGGTAGCGCGCGGACGCCCGGGGCCGGACGCGTTCGAGCAGGGCGCGCAGCGGAAACCCGGTCCACGGGACGACCATGGCCCAGGCCTCGACACAGCGGAAGCGGTAGACCCGCTCCTCGAGGGGCATGGCGCGAACCAGCTCGTCGATCGCGAAGGTCCGCGGTTCTTCGACGAGGCCGTCCACGGTCAGCGACCACGGGTGCGTCCGGAAGCCCCGCACCCGGTCGACCACGTCGTCCTTCGAGCCGCTGAACTCGTAGAAATTGTTGTAGCGCGCGGCCACCGACTCTTCGGTGAGGGTCTTCGGAGCCGGCGCGACGCCCGCAGCGAAGCGCGCGTTGGGCGGCGCCGGGTACCGTTCGAGACCGGGACCGTTCGGCGGGGCGACGCCGGCGAGGCTCTCGGGCGCCTCGGCTCGGCAGCCGAACGCCGAGGCGGCGGCGGCGATCGATCCGGCGCCGAGCGCCTGCAGGAAACGCCG
>CP070734.1:1620663-1623050 GCA_020347605.1 Deltaproteobacteria bacterium
CGTGGGTCAGGTGGTCCGCCACGCGCTCGGTCTCGCGCCGGGCGAAGCGCTCCATGCTCACGCTGAAGTAGAGGCCCGACAGGGCCGCCACCATTCCCGCCATCGTCGGTATGGTTGCCTTCGACACCCCCGCCGCCATCGCGCGGACGTTGCCGCCGCCCGCGATCGCCAT
Organism: Deltaproteobacteria bacterium; assembly: GCA_020347605.1. GTDB lineage: Bacteria > Myxococcota_A > UBA9160 > UBA9160. The sequence goes on from CP070734.1 coordinate 1,620,836, forward strand.
CACGTCGAAGACCTCGATCATGCCCGTCACCGTCCCGAGGAGCCCCAGCAGGGGGCACACCGCGACCAGTGTCTTCACCATGAGCAGTGAACGCTCCAGGTTCTGTCGCAGCCGGGAGATGAGCAGATTCCGGATCTGGTGGGCGTACCAGGAGGCGTGGTCCTGCCGCGCGTTCCAGGTTTCGATCACGTCGCGCACCTCGGCCGGGAACAGCCGGCGGTAGTACCACTGCCGCTCCAGGATGAGCGTCCACATGAAGAACGTCACGCCCAGGATCAGGTAGAGGACGTCGCCTCCCCGGTCCATGAATTCGCGCACGGCCTCCAGGGGATCAGCCGGCAGCAACGCTGGCGCCTCCCTCCGCCCGCCGGGCAACGATGCCCGCGCTCTGCTCCTCGAGCACCTCTACGATCTCCTTGCGGCCGCTGCTCACGAAGGCGTGGATCAACACCAGCGGGATCGCGACGAAGAGCCCCAGCATCGTCGTCACCAGGGCCTCGGAGATGCCGCTCGCCATCATCTTCGGGTCGCCGGTGCCGACCAGCGTGATGGTCGTGAAGACGCGGATCATGCCCGTCACCGTGCCCAGCAGGCCCATGAGCGGCGCCACCACGGAGACCACCTTGATGGCCCAGAGGAATCGATCGAGCTGCGCGGACTCGCGCAGGATCGCCTCGTCGAGCTTCAGCTCCAACGTCTCGACATCGGCGCTGCGGTTCGCTTCGTAGACGGCGAGGACCCGGCCCAGGGGGTTCTTGTCGCTGGCCTTCTCCGACACCTGCTGGCTCTTCACCTTGCGGTGGGTCAGGATGACGGCGAACAGCCGGGCCAGGCCGACGATGCCGGCGACCGCGCCCAGGGCGATGATCGCGTAGCCGATCGGTCCGCCCTGCTGGATGCGTTCGGAGCGGCTGGGCGTATCGATCACCATCGAGAGGATGGAGCCCCGCGATGGGTCGATCGCGAAGCGGGTGAGTCCCGTCCGCACCTCCTGGAACTTCCGCACCGTGTCGAGGTAGCGAGCGGGGGGCTGTCGTCCGAGCTCCGCGAGCTTCCCCACTTCGGAGAGCCAGCGCAGGTACTTGCCGTCGGAAATGGCGTTGAACACGCCGACCCGGATCACCTCCCGCTCCACCTCCTGACCGTCCGCGTCGAGGATCGTCGCGGGGTAGCGGACGACCCTTCCCGACTCGGTCATTTCCTGCTGGAGGGCGAACCAGAGCTTTTCCAGCGACTCGATGGACGGCAGCGTCTTGCTCTGGCCGAGCTCCTGCAGGAAGGTCTCGCGACCGCCCAGCTGGCTGCTCACCAGGGAGGTCTCGAGGTGCCCCCCGGTGTCGCCCGCGACCTGGCGCACGACGCCGAAGAGCTCGCCGAGTGTGCCCAGGCGCTCGCGCAGCGTTTCCTCGAGCTCGGCGATGCTCGTCTCGTTCTGTTCGAAGAGCAGCTCCATCTCCTCGCTGCGCTGCTCCTCCCGGGCGCGCGTGGCTTTCGCGTCGGCGAGCTTCTTCTGCTGCTCCTCCTTCGACCGCTTGAACTCGTCTTCGCGGCGCTGGATCTCCGCGCGCTCGGATCGCCATCCGGCCTGGACCTGCTTCAAGAGTTCGTCGAGGCTCTTGGCGCGGGGTGCGTCGTCCGCCGCCAGGGTCGGTACGGCCGCGAGGAACACGGTCGAGACCGCGGTCGCCAATGCCCGCTTCATCGCGCGTCCTCCGCCGCCGGAATGGGCAGCCGCAGCAGGTCGGGCGCCGCCTGCCTGCGCGCGATTCTGAGACCCTGGCGGATCGCCGGCCGGTAGCTGCCGTCGAGGGACTGCCAGGCGCGTTGGGCCTGGCTCCAGGCGCCGACCTCCCTGCCGTCGAGCGTCTGGTAGAGCAGCGCGACGCGACCGACACGCAGGAAGTCCACGGTCCGGCTCTCACCGTCGACTTCGAGACTGCCGCGATAGGCCTCGATGGTGCGCCCGAAGTCGTTCTCGATCTGGTAGGCCTCGAGAACCCGGCGGTACTTCTCGGCGTTGGTGACGTCCGCCCGGTCCATGAGCGTCTTCAGGTTCTCCACGCGCTCGCGCCGCTCGCCGGGGAGGAACGGGACGTCGAGCTTCACGAAGTCGTCCAGCGACTCGACCATCCGAAGCATGAGGGGCGTCACCTCGCGGCTGACCAACGTCACGTTGTCGATCTGCTCGCGCAGGCTCGCCTTCTCCTCGTCCTGG
>CP070734.1:1623150-1625537 GCA_020347605.1 Deltaproteobacteria bacterium
GGTCCGCGGGTTGGGTCCGCTGGGGCGGCGCCTTCTTCGCGGGCGCCGCAGTCTCCTCCGACCCGATCAGGATGCGGCCTTCCACCCGGGCCCCTTCCTCCACGACGATGCCGGCCGTACGCATGTCCCCGTGCACGTGCGCCGTCGCGTGCAGGGTGATCTTCCGCGCTGCGAAGACGTCGCCCTTCACCTGCCCCCGAATCACGACCGAGTCGGCGCGGACCGTCGCCTTCACCTGCGCGGCTTCACCGATGATCAGGGTCTTCCGGCTCTCGATCTCGCCCTCGATCCGTCCCTCGATGTGCACGCTCTCGGCGAACCGGAGCTTGCCGGAGAGCCGGCACCCCTGATCCAGGTGCGTCGTGGCCGGTTGCGCGCTCCGCACGTCGTCGGGCTGTGTTTCCGGCTTCGCGCGCCGGTTCCCGCGGCCTCGAAAGTCCGTGAATCCCATCTCGTCCTCCGGATCTGCTCCCGCGCCGATCGGCGCGCCGGCCGCTCGGCTGGGTGCGCGCCGTCACGTTTCGCGCGCGCGCGGCTCGGCGGTAGGGCCGGTCGGCTTCTGTGCGCGGCCTCACACTCCGGCGCCTCCGTCCGCCCGAGACGGGGGGCTCGCACGTACGCGTCCGGAGGGATCGATCATGGAAACGGTCTATCTCTGGCCCGGCAACCCGGCCCTGTCGATCCTGGTGCTGTGGCTCGTCAGCGCGATCTTCCTGTGGGCCGCCCGCGAGCCGATGTTGCAGCTGGTGCGCGGCCTCGCCGGGGGCTGCGAGGAGGGCTTCCGCGCCATCGCGAACCGGTGCGCGTCGCTGGCCGAGGAGGTGCGCAGCCGCAGCCGCGCGGCGCTGCTCGCGGCGGGCTCGCTCGAGTCCCAGAGCAAGCTCGAGCGCGAGCTGCACCGGCTCGACGGAACGTTCTCCGGGAAGCTCGGCCAGTACGCCACCCTGCACCGAAGCCTCGACGACCTGCTCCAGAAGCTGGCGAGCGACTACGAGAGGTGCGGAGACTCGCCGCCCGACGTGCCGGGCTGGTCGGCCGCCGTCGAGGCACTCGCGAGCATTCCCGTCTCGGAGGACCGCAACGTGCAGCGGATCCTCGAGAGCATTCGCAGGTCCTCCCAGGACGCCGAGAAGAAGGCGCTGCGCGCCTATCGCGAGGACACGGCGCAGCGGCACCGGATCCTCGGAGCGATGGGACCCTGTTGGCGGGAGATTCGCGGCCTGATGGCGCGCATGAAGGACGCCGCCGAGAAGGCCGTGGACGGCACCGCGTCGATCAACCGCTACGTCGAGCGGTACGAGAGCATTCGCAAGGATCAGGAATCCGCCGCGCGAGCGCTCTCGTACTCCGCCACCAAGCTGTTCGTGATCTCGCTGGTCGTGCTGATCGTCGCGCTCGGGGGCGCCTTCATCAACTTCCAGCTCATCGCGCTTCCGATGTCCGAGCTGGTTCCCGCCGGAGCCCGCATCGGCAGCCTGCCGGTGTCGACCGTCTCGGCGCTGGTGATCGTCCTGATGGAGGCCGCCGTCGGCATCTTCATCATGGACATGCTCGGGATCACGGACCTGTTTCCCAAGCTCGCCACCATCGCGCCGTCGCGCCGCCGGCTCGTGCTCGGGGTCGCCATCGCCGCGCTCTTCTTCCTGGCCTCGGTGGAGAGCTCGCTCGCGGTGCTGCGCGAGAAGATCGTAGAGGCCGATGCGGCGCTGAAGCTGGCGCTGGCCGGCGAGGACAACCCCGTCGTCGCGGCGGCCAGCACCTCGATGATCCCGGTGGTCGGCCAGGCCGTGCTGGGCTTCGCGCTGCCCTGGATCATCGCGATGGTGGCGATTCCGCTCGAGATGCTGCTCGACAGTGGCCGCCACGTGGCCACCGCGCTGCTGGCGCTCCTGCTCGACGCCGTCGGCCACCTGGCGCGCATGTTCGCGCACGTGTTCCGCTACCTGACGAAGGCGATCTCGCCGCTCTACGACGCCTACATCAGCATCCCCGTGCGGATCGAGCGCATGCTGCGCGCGCCCGACGACGCCGAGCCCCCGCGCACCCCGCGCAGCGCGCGCGCGCCGCTCCGCAAGCAGCCCGCCGCAGAGCGACCGGTGCGCGAGGAGGGCGCGGCGTGATGCGCCGGATCCATGCCCTGTTCGCGGTGCTGCTGCTCGCGCCCGCCTGCGACGGCGGCCGCCGCTACGACCAGGCGATCGCGGTGCTGATCGACGTCTCCGGAACCTATGCGGACCAGCGCCCGGCGGTCGTGAACGTCGTGAAGCGCGAGGTCCTACCGGCGCTCTTGCCGGGGGACACGCTGATCGTGATCCGGATCGACAGCGACAGCTACGGGCGCGAGAACGTGGACGCCCTTGTCACGCTCGATCCGCGGCCGTCGCGGG
>CP070734.1:1625637-1627988 GCA_020347605.1 Deltaproteobacteria bacterium
GGCGCGTCGGCCGACGTTCGTCGGCCGACTTGCCCCGCCGGGCTTCGTCCTCGCTCCTCGCTCGGACTCGGGCTTCCGGCCTGGCTCGCGCCCGGCTCAGGACTTGGGCCGCGCGCGCTTCTTCTTCGGTGCCCTCGCGTCGCGCTCCGAGGCGTAGTACTCGAAGTCGACCATCTCCTCCTTGAGGTACTCCTGGAGGCGAGACACGATGCCCGCTTCGAGCTGCCGAACCCGCTCGCGCGTGAGACCGTAGTCGTCGGCCAGCGCCTGGAGCGTCTTGGGATCCTCTGCCAGGATCCGCTCGTTCAGGATGCGTTGATCGCGCTCGTCGAGGGTCTCCGCGAACTTCCGAACGTGTTGGTTGAGGACTTCGGAGAGCTCCGAGTCCCCCACCTCGCTCTCCGCGGACGCCCCGCTCGCGGCCAGGAAATCGCCGACCTGGGCCGCGTCGTGGTCGTGGGAGATCGGCGCGTCGATCGAAAGGTCGCCGCGCTCGATGCGCTGCTGCATCTCCACGACGTCCGCCTCCGGGACGTCCAGTCGCTCCGCGATGAGCTTCGGCTCGACGGCCAGCCCCTGGCGTTCGAGCTCGCGCCGCTCGCGGTTGAGCCGGTACCAGATCTTCCGCTGCGCGCGCGAGGAGCCGAGCCGCACCAGCGACTTGTTGTCCATCAGGTACTTGAGGATGTAGGCGCGGATCCAGTAGACGGCGTAGGTCGAGAGCTTGACGCCGCGATACGGGTCGAAGCGGTCGACGGCCTCGAGCAGACCCAGATTGCCCTCTCCGATCAGGTCGATCAGGTTGGCCCAGACGCGGCGGTACTCCATCGCGATCTTGACCACGAGCCGCAGATTCGCCAGGACGAGCTGCCGAGCGGCGTCGCGATCCGCCTCCTCGACGTACCGCACGGCGAGCGCGTGCTCTTCTTCGCGCGACAGCGGCGGATGGTGACGCAGCTCTGCCAGGTAGAGCGTGAGCGCGTCGGCGGGCTCCAGCCCGCGCGCGTCGCGAATCGGAGCCGGAAGGATCCGGTCGGCGTCGTCGGACGGCGGTCGCGACGCGGTATGACGCGCTTCGGCGTCGTTCGAGGCTTCGCCGTCGGTTCCGTCGTCCTGGGTGGGAGGCTTGTTTCGCGCAGAGGCCTCGGGATCGCTCACGCGCCACTCCGACTCGCGCCGTGACGAGAGCCTAGCAGAGGCGGCGCGACGGGCCGGACGACGTGCGCATCCCCTCGCTCGGGACGGTGCCGGTCGCCTACTGCTTGAGCGTTCGGATGTAGGCAATCAGGTTCTGGATGTCGGAGTCCGGCAGGTGCGCCCAGGGCGCCATCAGCGGCGAGCCACCGTACTTGCCCCCGCCGTTCTTGATGACGCCGGCCAGGTCGACGTCCGATCCGGCCGTGCCGTCCCCGTTGGTATCGAACTTGAACTCGGCCGTGCTGAAGTCACGCGGGCGCGGGTCGAGCGCCACTCCCACGGGACCGTCGCCCTTGCCGGTCGTGCCGTGGCAGGACACGCAGTTCACCTCGTAGACCTTCTTGCCGGCCGCCGCGTCGCCGGCGAAGGCCAGCGCGGGGGCCAGCAGGCTACCCGCAGCGGCTGCGATGACGACCACGTAAATCCGCTTGCATGCACGAATCATCTGAGTTCTCCCGTTCTCGATAGCGGCGCGCCGGACCTCGCCCATGCCACTCGGCCGGGGTCCCGACGATCGGTGCTGTCGGCGCTCCCCATTGGACGCCGCGTTGCCCGTGACTGTTCAGTCTCGGAAAGGCGGGCCGGAGATTAGAGGGACCGCCTGCGCCCGTCAAACGGGTCGAGCCCGCGCCGGGCTCAGAGCGGCCCAGCCTCCTTCCAGCCGCGCAGCAGCTCGTAGAAGAGCCGCACGCCGACGCCGGTGGCACCCACCGGCTGGTAGGGCCCCGCCGTGCCGGTCCAGCCGGTCCCGGCGATGTCGAGGTGGGCCCAGGGGGTGCCCTCGGTGAAGTAGGACAGGAAGGCCGCGGCGGTCAGGGTTCCGCCCTCGCGCCCACCGGTGTTCTTCAGGTCGGCGATCTGGCTCTTCACCTGCTTGCGGTGGTCCTCCCAGAGGGGAAGCGGCCAGACCCGCTCCCCCGTCGCCTCGCCCGCCGCGCGCAGCCGCTCCACCAGCCGGTCGTTGTTCCCCATCACGCCCGACGACCACTTTCCGAGTGCGATGACACAGGCGCCCGTCAGCGTCGCGACGTCGATGATCGCGTCCGGGGCGTACTCGTGGATGGCGTAGTGGAGGGCGTCCGCGAGCACGATCCGGCCCTCGGCGTCGGTGTTCAGGACCTCGATGGTTCGCCCCGACATCGTCCGGACGATGT
>CP070734.1:1628088-1630429 GCA_020347605.1 Deltaproteobacteria bacterium
GTGGAAGGCGGTCTCGCCTACAAACCCATCGGCGAGGGACCGATCGGCTCCTTCGGCAAGCCCGGGCCGGGCCTCGAGATGAAGATCCTCGACGAGAACGACGAGGAGTGCCCGCCGGGCGTGCCCGGCGAGATCTGCTCGCGCCCGCTGTCCGGTGAGGTGCCCCGGGTGGACTACCACGGGAACCCCGAAGCGTCCGCGAAGAAGACGCGCGCGGGCTGGCTGCGCAGCGGCGACATCGGCCACCGCGACGCCGAGGGCTGGCTGTTCTTCGACTACCGCAAGGGCGGCGGGATCCGGCACAACGGCGACTTCGTCAACGCGGGCTTCGTCGAGAAGGTGATCGCGGAACACCCGAGCGTGTCGGACGTGTACGTCTACGGGGTGCCCGCGGCCTCCGGCGCCCCCGGCGAGAAGGACGTGGTGGCTGCGATCGTCGCGGCGCCCGGCGCCCGCATCGATCCCGCCGCGGTCTTCGAGGCCTGCCGGCAGGGGCTCGAGCCGAACTTCGTGCCCTCCTACCTGCAGGTGGTCGGCGAGATCCCGAAGACCGCGTCGGAGAAGCCCCAGGAGCGCTTCCTGCTCGAGCGCTTCGCGCCGGACGCGGAGGGCGTCTACACCCGCTGATCAGATCTCGTAGCTGTCCGGCGCCTGCACCTGGAGGCGGGGCGGCTCGATCAGCACGCGGGTGAACGGGTCCACCGATTCGGTGAGCCAGGCGTTCCCCGCCACGACCGAGCCGCGTCCCACGACCGTCTCGCCCCCGAGCACCGTGGCGTTCGGATAGATGGTCACGTCGTCCTCGATGGTCGGATGCCGCTTCTTGTCCTTGTCGAGCCGGCCGGCCTTGTTCGAGAAGGCGCCGAGCGTGACGCCGTGATAGATCTTCACGCGATCGCCGATGATCGTGGTCTCGCCGATCACCACGCCGGTCCCGTGATCGATGAAGCAGTGCGAGCCGATCCGCGCGCCGGGATGGATGTCGATCCCCGTGTTGCCGTGGGCGTACTCCGACATGATCCGCGACGTCACCGGGTGCCCGAGCCGGTAGAACTCGTGGGCGATCCGGTAGGTCGACATGGCCTCGACCGACGGATACGCCGCAATCACCTCGGCGTAGGCGTTGGCGGACGGGTCGCGGGCGTAGGCCGCCTCCACGTCCGTTGCGACGGCCTTGCGAATCGCCGGAAGCCGCTCCAGCAGGCGCACGGCGGCCTCGGCTCCGACCAGCCCCGCGATGAGTCCGTGCGCCACCTCGAGGTCCGACTCCAGCTTCTCGGTCGGCGTCTGGTCGAGCACCATGGCGCGAAGGCGTTCCAGCACCTCGATCACCCAGCGCCGGTCGGGGCAGCGCTGCCGGCGGGCCCGGCTGATCGCGTCCTCCTGGTTCCGCGCCCTGCTGAGGGCCTCCGAGACCGTTCGGCTGGGGCTCGTCATCTGGCTTCCTCCTCGCCCGTGCGCCTCCCGAGGATAGTCTACGCGGCGCCACCGATGATTCGCGCGCGCGTCCCCGGCGGCGTCTCAAGCCTCCGTTGCCGCCCGCCGATGCGGCCCCGAGCGGGGGTCGTGGCGTTTCCGATGCAGGTCCAGACGCGCTTCCGGAAGCGGGTGCCGTGCCAGCTCACGGCGTCGGGCCAGTCCTACGCGGGCATCGTGATCAACGTCTCCCGCGGTGGGCTCTTCGTGCAGACGACGGCCGGCGCCCGACCCGGCCAGCGGGTGCGCGTCGCGCTCAGCGTCGGTCCCGGGCCGACGCCGATCGTGCTGGGCGCCAGGGTGATCTGGAAGCGCGTCGTCGCACCACACCTCCGCGCGGTGTCGCAGCCGGGTGTCGGCCTGCAGATCCACACCGCACCCGACGCCTACTACGACTTCGTCGCGGGTTCGCCCGGCATTCGGACGGGTGGAGCCGCGCCCACCGCGGGTGACGGCGAGCGCGCGGCCGGATCGGCGCGCGGCGCGCCGAACGGATCGGCTCGGTTTCGCGTACGGGTGAAGCAGGCGGGCGGCACGCGCACGCGCGCGCTGACGCTGTTCGCCGCGACGCCGTCCGAAGCGCGTCGGCACGCGCTGGCGCAGGTCGGCGAGGGCTGGGACGTGCTGGAGGTCGAAGCGCTGTAGCGGGCCGCACGGGCGCGGGGCGCCGCACCTCCCGTCCCACCCCGATCAGTACGGGACGAGTGCGTGGACCTGGTCCACGCCCAGACGCTCGCGCCCGCCCAGGTTGCACAGCTCGATGAGGAACGCGCATCCCACCACCTCGGCCTTGGCCTCCTGCGCGAGCCGCACCGCGGCCGCGGCCGTCCCGCCGGTCGCGATCAGATCGTCCACGATCAGGACC
>CP070734.1:1630529-1632869 GCA_020347605.1 Deltaproteobacteria bacterium
CGCCGGAGCAGGTCGCCGCGAACAAGAAGAAGTGGGGCTACGAGGGGTAGCGCCCGGTGGTCCCGGCCGGTCCGCCCGATCGACGCGAACGTAGAGGTCGCGATCCGAGCGGCGGCGCGGCGGCTGGGATCGGCTGAAGCCGGCAGGGCTAGCGCAGCACCCGGAACACCAGCTCGAAGATCCGCTTCACCGTCGGCGTCAGCGCCGCGCGGCGGCGCGCGTCGGCGGCCTTCCGGAAGATCTCCGCCTGCGTCGGGTAGGGATGGATCGCCGCGCCGACCTTGGACAGGCCGAGACCGGCGCTCATCGCCAGCGTCAGCTCGCTGATCATCTCGCCGGCGTGCTCGGCGACCAGTGTCGCGCCCAGGATCTCGTCCTTGCCCTTCGCGAGGTGCACGCGCAGGAAGCCCTCGGTCTCGCCGTCGAGCACGGCGCGGTCGAGGTCCGCGAGCGGCAGGGTGAGCGTGTCGACCGCGTGGCCCGCGGCCACCGCCTCCTTCGCGTAGAGACCGACGTGCGCCACCTCGGGGCTCGTGTAGGTGCACCACGGCACGAGCAGGCGATCGGCGCGCCCGCCGCCCAGACCGAAGAACAGCGCGTTGGCGATCACCAGGCGCGCCTGCGCGTCCGCCGCGTGCGTGAACTTGTAGTCCGAGCACACGTCGCCGACCGCGAAGATGCGCTTGTTGCTCGTGCGCAGCCGGGCGTCCACCGCGATGCCGCGGGACGAGTGCTCGACCCCGGCGTCCGCCAGGCCGAGGTCCTCCACGTTGGGCGCGCGCCCCACCGCGACCAGGATCTCGTCGGCGCGGAAGGACCTCTGTTCGCCGTCGCGCTCGACGTGCAGGGTCCGCTCCGAGCCGCGCGTCTCGACGCGCGGGATGCGCGCGCGGCTCACGTACTCGACGCCGTCGCGCGCGAGCGCCGCCTGTACGACCTGCGCGGCGTCGGCGTCCTCGCGCGGCAGCACGTGGTCGGCCTGGTCCAGGATCGTCACGCGGCTGCCGAAGCGCGCGAAGGCCTGCGCCAGCTCGCAGCCGATCGGGCCGGCGCCGATCACCAGCAGGCGCTCCGGCAGCTCGGTCAGCGAGAAGATGGTCTCGTTGGTCCGGTAGCCGGCCTCCTCGAGGCCCGGGATCGGCGGCACGGCCGCGCGCGCGCCGGTGGCGATCACGGCCCGCCGGAAGCGCAGGCGCGCGCCCTCGACCTCGACCGTGTCGCGATCGGCGAAGCGGCCGTGACCCAGGAACACGTCGACGCCGAGGCTCCGGAAGCGCGCGGCGCTGTCGATGGGCGACAGGCCGGCGCGCAGCCGGCGCATGCGGAGCATGGCCGCGCCGAAGTCCCCGTCGCCCTCCGCCTGCGGTCCGCCGAACACCTCGCGGGCGCGCCGCGCCTCGCTCCACGCCCGCGCCGCGCGCAGGACGCCCTTCGAGGGCACGCAGCCGACGTTGAGGCAGTCGCCGCCCATCAGGTGCCGCTCGACGAGCGCGACGCGCGCGCCGAGCCCCGCCGCGCCGGCCGCGGTCACGAGCCCGCCGGTGCCGGCGCCGATCACGACCAGGTGGTAGCGCGGCTTCGGCTCGGGATTCTTCCAGTCGGGCGGGTGCACGTTGCCGACCAGCTCGCGGTTGAAGTCGTCGAAGGGCGGGACCTGCACCCCGCCCGGCCCGTCACTCACCGGTCGCCTCCCGCAGCGCGCGCCGCGCGATGCGCGTGACGAGCGCGGTGACCAGAATCGTCGCGACGAGTCCCAGCGCGAGAACCGCGTAGTCCGCCGCGCCCTTCTCGGGCGCCGCACCGGCGGCCAGCGCGGCGACGTCGCCCACCACGCGTCCGTAGTACACGTAGAGCAGCGTGCCCGGCAGCATGCCCACCGACGCCACGAAGTAATCGACCAGGCGCACCTGGGTCAGCCCCAGCGCGTAGTTCAGCAGGTTGAAGGGGAAGGCCGGCGACAGGCGCAGCAGGAACACGATCTTCAGGCCCTGGCGGCCGATCGCCGCGTCGATGGCGGCGAAGCGCGGATGGTCCTCGATCCGGCGCTCGACGAGGGCGCGCGCGAAGTAGCGCGAGACCAGGAACGCCAGGCTCGCCCCGACCGTCGCCGCCACGATCACGATCAGCGTGCCGCTCGCGATCCCGAACACCGCCCCGGCGGCCAGCGTCAGCAGCGAGCCCGGCACGAAGGCCACGACGGCCACCGCGTAGCCGATCGCGAAGACGAGCGGGCCCCAGACGCCCTGCGCCTCGACCCACGCCGCAAACTGCGGGACGTACCCGCCGGCCTCGCGGCCGGCCGCGATGAGCGCGGCGACCGCGGCCAGCGCGAGCGCGATC
>CP070734.1:1632969-1635285 GCA_020347605.1 Deltaproteobacteria bacterium
GACGATGCGCTGGTAGCAGGGGCGGTAGTACTCGCGGAACGTGTCGACCTTCATCTGCAGCGACGTCTGCAGCCCCCAGTCCTCGGCGGTCAGAAAGCCGTGCACGCCCCCCGTCTTCCCGTAGGTCTCCACCACCTCGAGAGTCTTCTCGGTCAACAGTTCGAGCAGCGCGAGCAGCCCGTCCTCCTGGTCGTATGGCGCCATCATCAGCGCCTCGAAGCCCATCAGGGAGCGCATGGTCTCGTACATGCCGACCGGGTTGATGCCGACCACGTACTTTCCGGTCTGCTCCGCCCGGGGGAGCAGGGCGGCGACCCGATCGAAGGAGGCCATCAGGTCGGGGGGCCGGAAGCCCGCGAGCTGGCCGAGGTCGGCGAGCGGGTGCGCGATGGCGTGATCCCACCAGCGCCCGGTCGTCTCCCAGGTGACGCCCCAGGCGTCCACGTAGGTCTGGCCGATCGCCAGACGGCGCTCGGCACCCGAGCGGTTCACGGCGGCGGCCAGCGGCGCGATCGCGACCATGTCGGAGGCGGAGGGATGGAAGAGGAAGTAGTACGGGATGCGCGGCGGGTGCTCGAACTCGATCGCGCGCCGCACGATCTCGCGACTGCGCATGCCCTCGGGCGTGGGCACGGGCTCGAGCTGGCGAAGCGTCGCTTCGACGATGGACTCCGGCTCCACGGTCCGCTCCCGCACGACTCCTGGGGCAAGGATACGCCGCGCCGCTCGGCGGGTCAGCCGCGCGTTTGACTTCCACCCGAGCCGCCTCGACAATCTCGGGTGTGAAGGACCTTCGGGGGCTCTACGACGCCATCGTGACGGGCGACGCCGCGGCCGCGCGCGAGATCAGCGAGCGCGCCCTCGCCGCGGACCTGGACCCGCTGGCGCTGGTGGACGAGCAGATGACGCCGGCCATGGCCGAGGTCGGACGGCGCTTCGAGGCCGGCCAGTACTTCGTGCCCGAGCTGCTCCTCTCGGCGCGCGCCATGAAAGGCGCGCTCGAGCTGGTTCGCCCGCTCCTGGCCGCGCGGGGCGCCGAGCCGGTCGGTCGCGTCGCGATCGGGACGGTCGAGGGGGATCTGCACGACATCGGCAAGAACCTCGTGAGCTCCATGCTCGAGGGGGGCGGCTTCGAGGTCGTCGATCTCGGCGTGAACGTGAAGCCCGAGCGCTTCGTCGAAGCCGTGGCGGAGAAGAACGTCAACGTCATCTGTCTCTCGGCGCTTCTGACCACCACCATGCTCGCGATGCGGCGCACGGTCCAGGCGCTCGAGGACGCCGGACTGCGCCAGCGGGTGAAGGTGCTCGTCGGCGGCGCGCCGGTCACCGCGAAGTTCGCCCGCGAGATCGGCGCCGACGGCAGTGGCGAGAACGCCGTGGAGGCAGTCGCGGCGGCGCGGTCGGCACTGGGACTGGCGAGCGTCTGATCGAGGGCTTCGCCACGGGACGCTCGTCGCCGAACGCGTTGCCCGCGCGGAACGACGGGGACCTGCCCGACGAGGGCCGGCGCCGGAACCGCGAGCACGTTTCGGGAGCAGGACGGTGCAGCGCGCGGCCATCACGCAGGAACCCCGCTACGCGCAGGCGATCCAGAGGTGGCAGGCCTTCTGGGCGCTGGAGGACGTCGGGCGTCCGCTCTGGATCGTGCCGACTTCGCCGGTGCTCACCGCGGCGATGCTCCGCACGGCGCCCATGCCGAAGCTCTTCCAGGACGCGGAGGTCCAGACCGAGGCGCAGCTCGGCCTGCTCGCCTGGCGCGAGGCCGTCGACCTGGGCGACGACTTCGTGCCGCACGTGCAGCCGTACCTGGGCGTCACCGTGTTCGCGTCCGCCTTCGGCTGTCGGGTGGAGTTCTTCGAGCACACCCTTCCGTGGGCGCACCCCGTGATCGGCCCCGATGACCCGCCGGAGAAGGTCTACGAGCTCGCCCCTCCGGCCGTCGACGCCGGACAGCTCGGAGACGTCCTCGCGCTCACGGAGCACCTCGTCGCGCACACGCGGGGACGCTACCCGGTGGCGCTGACCGACCTGCAGGGTCCCCTCGACACGGCGTACCTGGTCTGGGAGTCGAGCGCCTTCATGATGGCGATGCACACGAACCCGCGCGAGGTGCATCACCTGATGCGCCTCGTCACCGACCTGATCATGCGTTTCGTGCGCGAACAGCGCTCCCGCTGCGAAGAGTTCGTGCCCTGCCACTTCCCACCGCTCTGGCTGCCCGACGGGCGCGGCATCGCGATCAGCGACGACTGCCTCGCGGTGATCGGGCCGGACTTGTATCGCGAGTTCTGTCTGCCCTACGTGAACGAGCTGTCC
>CP070734.1:1635385-1637697 GCA_020347605.1 Deltaproteobacteria bacterium
CCTCGGCGAGGACCTCGAGAGCGTCGAGGTGGTGGCGCAGCTCGAGAAGTTCGCCACGCCGCTGCTGCGCGAGGACGACCCGCTGCGCGGAAACGACGCGTTCGCATACTCGCGTCACAAGCGCCTCGTCGAGGAGATGCTGGCCCGCTACCGGGAGACGAACCCCGAGTTGCGCCAGCTGATCTTCCGGCCCGGAGCGATCCTCGGCGACGGGGTGCGGAACCAGATCTCGGACATGTTCGAACGCCCGATCGTCCTGGGCGTGACGGGCACCGAGATCCCCTTCGTGCTGATCTGGGACGCGGACGTGGCGCGCGCGATCGTTCGGGGCCTGCGCGAGGGACGGGCGGGCATCTACAACCTGACGGGCGACGGTGCGATCACGCTGCGCGAGATGGCGCGGCGCATGGGCAAGCGCTACGTGGCGCTGCCGGCCGGTCTGATCCGCGCCGCGCTGAGGCTGCTGCGGGTCGTCGGGGCGACCCGCCTGTCACCCGAGCAGGTCGACTTCCTGCGCTACCGGCCCGTGCTCACCAACGAGCGGCTGAAGGCGGAGTTCGGGTTCACGCCCTCGATGTCGAGCGCGCAGGTGTTCGAGCGCTACCTCGCGTCGAAGGGACGAGCGGCGTGAGCCGGCGCCGCGTCGCCGGGAAGTCCGTGATCGTGACGGGCGCCGCCAGCGGGATCGGCGCCGCGCTGGCGCGCAGCTTCGCGCGCCGCGGCGCACGCGTCGGGCTGCTGGACCGCGATCTGCCGGGCGCCGAGAAGCTGGCGACCGCCCTGGGCGAGGCGGGCGCCTCGGCGCTCGCCGTGGGCTGCGACGTGACCTCCCTCGAGGACTGCCGGGCCGCAGTCCGCCGGGTCTGCGACGCGCACGGCGGCGTGGACGTGCTGGTCAACAACGCGGGGATCACGCATCTCTCCGCGTTTCGGGAGACCGACGTCGAGGTCATCCGCCGGGTCGTCGAGGTGAACTTCTTCGGCGCGGTGCACTGCACCCGGGCGGCGCTCGAGCCGCTCCTCGCGTCCCGCGGCCAGATCGTCGTGATCTCCAGCGTGGCGGGCTTCGCGCCGCTCGCGAAACGCACCGGCTACGCGGCCAGCAAGTTCGCGCTGCACGGCTTCTTCGAGACGCTCCGCAGCGAGCACCGGGCCGACGGCCTGGGCGTGCTGCTCGTGTGTCCGTGGTTCGTGGACACCCGGATCGGGGTGAACGCGCTCGGGGGCGACGGGCGGCCGTCGAGCGACCCGCGCCGCGACGCGGGGCAGCCGCAGGCGCCGGACGCGGTGGCGGAGCAGATCGTGGAGGCGGCGCTCCGGGATCGGCGCCGGCTCCTGATCTCCGGCGGGGCGAAGCTCGCCTACGTCGTCTCGCACCTGGCGCCCTCGCTCTACGAGCGGCTCATGTTGCGTCGGGTTCGGCGCGCCTGAGTGCGGCCGCGCTGCGGCGGCCCCGTCAGTCGGGAGCGGCGCCTCCACACGCCTCGCGCAGGGGCTGTGCACGCGGGTCGCCCGCGAGCTGCGGCGCGATCGGCGCATACGCCTGGCACGCCTCCTCGAGGCGCCCGAGCGCGAGGTTGGCCTTGGCGAGATTCGCGTACCCGCTCACCTCGGTGGGGCGGAGCTGCACCGACCGGAGCGCGGAGCGCCGCGCCGCCTCCCAGTTGCCCTCGCGCATGTAGAGCACCGCGAGATTGTTGTGGCCGACGGCCGAGTCGGGATGCGCCGCCACCAGCGCGAACAGCCGCCGTCGGGCCGCCTCGAGCTCGTCGCGGTCGAGGTGGAAGCGGCTCAAGTTCTCGAGGGCGTAGCGGGAGTTCGGCTCGATCGACAGGATCCGCTCGTAGGCGTGCAGCGCCGCATCTGCGTCGCCGCTGCGTTCCAGGGCGCCGCCCCAGTTGAGCCAGCCGGAGACCCGATCCGACGCGGTGAGGTCCTGGCGCACAGCGCTGGCGATCGAGACGAGGCACAGGAGTAGCGCCAGCGCGGCGAGCACGCGCGTGCGCACAGGCTCGCCCGCATCGGCGCGCAGCGCGCCGAGCCCGCGTTCGAGGCCGATGCTGGCGAAGGGGATCAGAAGCGGCCAGGCGGTGAGGCGGTAGCGCGTCTGCACGTAGAACAGCAGACACGTCGCCATCGCCGCGGCGAAGAACGCGCCCACGGGGATCAACAGGGGCCCCGCGCGCGCGGCGATCGCCGGAAGTCCGATCGCGCCGAGGAGCAGCAGCAGCGCGAAGTTCGCGCCGCTCGCGAAGGCGAGCGCCGGGATCTGGCTGCGCTCGAACGGGAAGCCGATGTCGCCGCCCACCTCG
>CP070734.1:1637797-1640107 GCA_020347605.1 Deltaproteobacteria bacterium
CGAGCTGTTGTGGTCGATCACCGCGCCGATCCACACGTAGTTCACGATCGTGAGGACGCGGTCGATGTTCAGCTCGGTGTCGGTGCGCGTGAAGTACGAGGGGGCGAAGGCGCGGTCGTGGCGCCAGAGCGATTGCGGGCTGATGGCTTGAACGGAGCGCTCGCTCACCGGGAGGTTCTTGACCAGCCCGACCACGGCGACGCCGAGCACGTCGGAGGTCGTGTCCGCCGCGTCCGGCGAGGCGGCGCCCACGGTGAACTGCACGAGCGGGTTGACGATGCCATTGCTGACCGCGCTCGTCACGTGCGCCGTCGCTTGCACGGTGCTCTGGATTCCATCCCAGAGGTCGGCGAAGGCGGCGAGCGGCCGGACGCGCGCGAGGTTGATCATCGCCCGCGGCAGCATCGTCACGGGCGAGGCCTGGTAGACGCGCTCGCCGCTGTGGATGTTCTCCGGCGTGGTGCCCGTCGTGAGGTCGCGCGCGGCATCGACGAGATCGTCGCCCGCGTCGCGATAGCCCGCCTTGACGTTGCCGAGGATCGTTCCCGTTCCGCGGCTGACCGGCCGGCGCGGATGGACCTGGTCCGCCCACAGCGTCATGTTCTCGCGGATGCTCTGCCCGGCCTCGGTGTATTCGAGGAGTGCTTCGTCCTCGTCCTCCACGTCGGGCTCGACGGCCGAGAGACCGATCTCGTAGCCCGGCGGCACGTCGAACAGCGCGATGTCGCGGTCGGGGCAGTAGAAGAGGCGGTTCGGAACCACCACCGGCTCGCCGTCGAAGCTCGTGAGCTCGCTGTCGAGCGAGCTGTAGCAGCCGTCCCCGTTGCGGGGCACCTGCAGGAACTGGGTGAAGAACTCCTCGACCGGCATGTCGCCCCATTCGACGTCCAGGGCATAGCCGCCCTCGGTTCGCACGAGGAAGAGGTTCTCCTCGCGGTAGTGGGTCATGAGCCGGCCACGGTCGCCTTCGACGGTCCAGTCGTCGTCGTCCTCGATTCGGGTGAGCTGCGAGAAGCCTTCCAGGTAGGGCGCGGGGCGCTGGATGAAATCGCCCAGGTCGAAGGGCTCCGACGCCCGGTGCTTGAAGATCACGAGTCCCGGGGCCACGGCGGCGCCCACGTCGGGAAGCCCTGCGATGCCCTCGTAGCGGATGCGCGCGGTGCGCGAGTCGATGGAGGCGAGGTAGCGGCCGTCGTATTCCGGCAGGCCGGTGGGATCGGCGTGGTACTTCACGCCGATCTGCCAGTGCGTCTTGCGCAGGGCGATGTCCGCCAGCTGCGGGGAATCGAATGTCGCCGTCCGGCCTTCGAGGCTCCCGCGGAAGCTGCGGTCGATCGTGTCGTTGCCGTCCGAGTCCCAGAGGAACACCGGCAGCAGCGAGGCGCCGTCGCGTTCCGCCCGCGCCAAGAGGTCGGGGCCGAGCGCCACGGTCACGACGCGCCGCTCGCCTCCGTTCACCACCACGTTGTCCATCGCCGCCTGGATGTCGTTCTCGGCGTGGTAGTAGAGCTCGCCGGTCGCGTCGCGGTAGTGGATCTTGGGATCGTACGTCTCGTTTCGAGGGTGGATCCACAGGTCGAAATCCGCGGCCCACGCCCCGGCTGCAACCGCCACGAAGACTCCAACCGCCCAGGCCCAGATCCGCTTGTTTGTCGAGCCCCGCATCGCGCTTCTTCTCCTACCCCTTACACCTACTTGGTGCCGTCCGGGTGTATTGGGTGACGTATTTTGTCGGTGCCGCGCGGGGGGCTGCAGAGCGGGTGTTCAGCGCGTTTCCATGGCGTTCGCGGGGATTGCGCCGAGCGATGCGCACGCCTTGCGCGTACACGATGTGGTGACAGAGAGACGCCTCTGTCGCGCCACCCGACTTCCGGCCCATGCGGGCACCTCGATCGATCCAGGGGGGCGGTCCGGACTTCGAGACACCGGGCGCGTGGGATGCCCGACCTCCATCGCCTGGCGAGCCAGGCGTCCACCACCAGAGGGGTACCGGCAGCATACCCGAATTTCCGGCGAATGGGGGGAGCCGGATCCAGCTTTTTTCACCCGATCTGCCGGTTTCCAGGTGCGGATCCGCGGGCCCATCGGGTGACCGCCCGCACCGGGCGCACCCGCTCAGGCCCCCGGCGGCCGGGTTGGCGGAGCGGGCCGGCCGATACGGTGGCGGCGCTTGCTCAGGCCTGGTTCTGCAGCGCGTCGAGGACGTGCCGGGGATGGTCGGCGGCCTTGGACACCCGCTTCCAGTGCTTGCGGACCACGCCGTCCGGCCCGATCCACACGGTCGAGCGGATCACGCCGACCGTCTTCTTC
>CP070734.1:1640207-1642491 GCA_020347605.1 Deltaproteobacteria bacterium
TCGCAGCGCCTGCCCCGCGTCATCGGCTTCGAGAAGGCCAACGTGATGCTGCGCACCGGCCGGCCGGTCTCCGGCGCCGAGGCGCTCGAGTGCGGGCTCATCACCGAGGAGGTCGAGGGCGATCTCGTCGACCGCGCGGTGGCGCTGGCGAACGAGATGGCGGCGAAGGGGTTCACGCGCATCAACCGCGAGCCCATCGCCGACGTGAAGCTCGCGGACATCGACCTCGGCCACCTCTCGACGGCGGTCGACGCGATCATGACGAGGGCGATCGTCGAGGGCGCGAAGCTGGGCCTCGACGAGGGGCTGAAGCTCGAATCGAAGTGCTTCGGCGAGGTCTGCAGCACCGAGGACATGCGCATCGGCATGGAGAACTTCATGAAGAACGGTCCCCGCGCCAAGGCGGAGTTCGTCCACCGTTAAATCCGGGCAAACCGTTGCATACCACCTTCCCCCGGGGGAATAATCGTGGCCGGAATCTCGCGATCCACGCGAGGGAAAGGTGGGCAAATGCCTGAGGGAGCATCCGGCTACAGCAAGGCCGGGCAAGCGAACCCGGCCAACGACAACGGCGAAGTCGCGTACGGGAACGTGACGTTCACGCCGCAAATCGGCTCATGCCAGCTGGTGGCCTGCGGCACCGCGAATTGCAAGGCGCCCGGCACCGCGAGGGTCCGGGTCGAGTACAAGCAGGGCATGCAGCCGTGGCAGCCTGCCGGCATCAGTAGCGGCGCGGGCAGCGGCCGCGTGGCGCTCGCGCCGTCGTCCGAGCCGGTGGAACTGACGCCCGGCGAGCCGTGCGAGATCCGGGTCGTCATCGAGGGAGCGAACACCGAAACCAGCCCGGCCGAAGACTTCTTCTCGATCACGCTGCTCGAGCTCGAGCCCGAAGAGATCTAGACGAGATAGCGTTCGAGACCGGACTTCAGCCAGACGTGCCCGAGTGACGCCGCGGCGTGGAGACCGCAGCGCGCGGCGCTGCGCGATCCCTCCGTGTCGCCTTCGCGGCGTAGCGCTTCGGCCTCGAGCCAGTCCGCGAGGACGCGCAGAACGGCCTGACGCTGGCCGACGGGCCGGGTCCGCAACGCCGCCGCGGCGGCGGACAGCGCCTCCGTGGATCCGCCGGGTTCGGCGTACGCGCGCGCGCCGGCGAGCGCGATTCCGTGGAGTTGGCTCGACTCCTCCACCGTCAACGCGTCCGCCGCGTCCGCCAGCACGTCGGCCGCGAGTCCGTGCAGGCCGGCCTCGGCGATCATGAGAACCAGGTCGTCGAACCCGTGGGGCGTGCCCTTGACCAGAGCCAGCGCGTGGCGCACCGCTTCGCCGGCCAACTCCGGATCGCCGGCGAAACAGTGGCGGTGCGCGAGCGCCACCCAGGTGGTGGCGAGCTGGCCGTGGTCGCCGGCCCTCTCCGCGAGCTCGCGCGCTTCCTCGAGCCGCTCCCGCGAGGCCTCGAGATCGCCCCGCACGGCGAGCAGCGTGCCCTGCAGGCGCAGCGCCGCGCCGAGCGCCAAGACGTACTTCGTCCGGCGCAAGGCGGGCAGCGCCTCGTCGAGTGCCCGGGCCGCGCCGGCCCCGTCTCCGAGCGCGTACCGCAGCTCGGCGAGGTTGAGCCGGACGTGCGCTGCGTTGTGTGGGCTGCCGGCCAGCTCGAACGTCCGGATCGCCGTCTCCAGGATCGGAGCGAGCCCGTCGAGGCGGCCGCGGCTCATGGCCGCCGACACGCGGTTCACGCCGCTCACGGCCGCGTTCATGGTCATGCCGATGCCCGCGGCCAGGGACTGCGCCTTGGCGTAGAGCTCCTCGGCTTCCGCGTGGCGGCCCGCCCGCAGCGCGACGGAGCCGAGCTGGTCGAGCGTGGCGGTCTGCCGCGCCTCGAGCCCGACCGCCTCGTAGATCTCGTGCGCCCGGCGGAACTCGCGGTCGGCGGCATCGAGATCGCCGTGGGCCTTGGCCAGGGTCCCGAGCAGCTGGTGCGCCTGCCCGCCGATCTCCGTGCAGCCGAAGTGCTCGGCCAGAACCCGCACCCGCTCCTCGTCGACGTCCCGGCGCGCGAAAGCCTGCCGGAGCTCGACCTTGAGCACGAGTTCCCGGTCGCCCCGGTCCTCCGCGCCCCGGCGCGTCGTCTCGAGCAGGCGGGCCGCCTCGTCGCGCTGCCCGAGGAGCCGCAGCACGCGGCTCAGCCGGAAGACGAGCTCGGCGCAGTCCGCCGCCTGGCCCGGCTCGAGCGACTCGGAGAGCAGGCCGGCCCGCCGCGAGAACTCGACGACGCGATGATGCTCCT
>CP070734.1:1642591-1644870 GCA_020347605.1 Deltaproteobacteria bacterium
CGCTAGCTTCGCCGGGCCTCGTCCTCGCTCGGACTTCCGGCCTTCGCTCGCCTTCGGCTCACTGCGCACCGTCCTGCGGACGGCTTGCACCGCGCGATGGCGTCGCCAACCGGAACAGGATGAACGTGACGTCGTCCGGCTTGGACGGCTCCCCCTCGGCCGGCTCCCGCATCCGCTCGCCCACGCGCCCGGCCAGGTGCTCGGCGACCACCGAGAGGGGCTTGGTGCGGATCGCGTCGACGATCTCG
The DNA here is from genome assembly GCA_020347605.1 of Deltaproteobacteria bacterium. Classification (GTDB taxonomy): domain Bacteria; phylum Myxococcota_A; class UBA9160; order UBA9160. The sequence goes on from CP070734.1 coordinate 1,642,840, forward strand.
CCGATCGCGAGATTGTCGAACAGCCCGTCGGTCGCGAGCAACACCGTGTCGCGGGGAGCCAGCCGAAGCGGACTCCCGATCTCGATGCGCATGTCCGGCGCGCCCACCGCGTTCGAGATCAGGTGACGCTCGTCGTGGTGCATCGCCTCGTGCTCCGCAATCAGACCCGACTCGACGGCGTAGCCGACGGGGGAGTGCGAGATGGTCTGGAGCTTGACCTTGCCCCGCTGCCCCACGACCAGGATCGCGGAATCCCCCACGTGGTACGGGCGCAGGGTGGGCCCCGCGATCTCGGCGATCGCGAGCGTGGTCGCGGCGCCGATGCCGAGGTCCATCACCGCGTGATTGGCGCTCTCGCACGCGTCGAGGATCGCACCGCGCAGCGAGGTCTCGGAGCGCTGGGTTCGGGTGACGGCCTGCTTGAGACAGCGGAGCGCGATCTCCGCTGCGTTCTCGCCGCCCGCCTGCCCCCCGACGCCGTCCGCCACCGCCAGCACGCCGCGCTCGCTGTCGATCGCGAGCACGCTCGCGGCGTCTTCGTTGGCACCGTCCCGGTCCGGGCAGCGCGCCGAGTAGACCGCGACACGGCCGCACGCCAGCGTCAGAAACGGCTCGTGCGCCATGTCCTGATCGGTGAACACCCGCTGCACGGGTGACCGAGAAACCCCCATACGCCCCATTCTAGTCGACGTTCGGGCGATTGCGCGAGGCGCCGCGGGAAGCGGCCGGATGCGGCGACCCGTGCGGGCCGCCCGGCGGCTCACCCCTCGCGCACACGGGAAGCCTTGAGCTTGGCCTTGCCCTGTTCCACCACGACCCGGAACTGGACCTTGCCGTCTCCGTGCTTCTTGCGAATCTGGTCCGCCTGCTTGCGTAGCAGCGCGCTGACCTTCTCGCGCGTCATGCCCTCGACACCCTGGCCGCAGGCCATGCGCGCGTCCACGAGCTGCTGGAACACGTCGTCATCCCCCGCGCCGCGCTTTCCGCGTCCGGAGCGCGTTTTGGGAGCGGCACCCCGCTCGCGCTCGTGGAGCTTCGCCTTGAACACGTGCCGCTCGTAGGTTCCCTCTTCGATCCGTCGGACGATTTCTCCCCACTGGCGGCGCAGCGAGAAGAAGCGCGCGCAGATCGTGTTGAAGCGGAAGCGCAAGGCGGTGTTGCGGATCGGCTGACCCGACCAGAAGGTGATGATCTTCTGCACCTCTGCGCGCTGCATCTGCGGCTCGGTCGGTCGATTGCCCAGGAAGTACTGCTCGTACTCGAGCTTCAGCTGCTTCAAGCGCACGTCGAGCAGCTTGAGATCCTCTTCGATGGAAGAGCCGAAGGGACCACTCATTCCGTGCTGGATCGGTGGCTCCCCGGATCGGCTTGAGTGGGCGGGCCTCGTGCGAGCCGCGTCTGCGATAGACTTGCGCGCCCGTGAGCCGAGTCCTGCTGCGAAATGCGGTCCTGCTGGACCCCGAGGCGCGGCGCCCCGAGCCCGGTTCGCTGCTGCTCGAAGGCGGCCGGATCCGCGACCGGCTGCCGGCCGATCCGCCCGCGCCCGTCGCCGCCGCGGCGATCGACCTTCGAGGCCGGTCGGTTGCGCCCGGCTTCATCGACCTGCACTTCCACGGCTCTCTCATCTTCGCCCCGCCCAAGGGCTATGCGGCCGCCCTCGCCCGCGATTCCGAGTCCCTGGCACGTCACGGGACCACGGCCTTCCTGGTCACCTCGGTGGCCTGGCCCGCCAAGACGCTGGCTAACGCGATGACGCAACTCGCGTCAATCATGACGCAGAGCGACTTGCCCGGTGCCGTTCCGATCGGGATTCATCTCGAGGGCCCCTGGATCAGCTCGGAGGCCCTCGGCGCCCAGCCCGGAGAGGCGGTCCGAGACTACGATCCGCGCGAGGGGCGGGACGTGCTCGACCGGGGCGAGGGCCTGATCCGGATGGTGACCCTGGCGCCCGAGGTGGGGGGCGTTCGGAAGCTCCTGGCAGAGCTCGAGCGCCGAGGGATCGTACCCGCACTCGGACACTCCGCGGCCGAC
>CP070734.1:1644970-1647220 GCA_020347605.1 Deltaproteobacteria bacterium
GCGTCGACGATCACCGCGGCGTTGCCGCCCAGCTCGAGCACGACCTTCTTCTTGCCGGCGCGCGCCTTCAGGTCCCAGCCCACGGCCGGCGACCCCGTGAACGAGAGCAGCTTCAGCCGCTCGTCCTCCGTGAAGAGCTCCGCGCCGTCGCGGCGCACCGGAAGGATCGAGAAGGCGCCCTCGGGCAGGTCGGTCTCGGCCAGGACCTCGCCGATCAGGAGCGCGCCGACCGGCGTGGCGCTCGCCGGCTTCAGCACGAAGGGGCAGCCGACGGCGAGCGCGGGCGCGATCTTGTGCGCGGTCAGGTTGAGCGGGAAGTTGAACGGCGAGATGAACGAGCACGGCCCGATCGGGACGCGCTTCCACATGCCGCTGTAGCCCCGCGCGCGCGGGCTGATGTCGAGCGGCATCACCTCGCCGTAGATCCGAACCGACTCCTCGGCCGCGATCCGGAAGGTGTCGATCAGGCGCGTCACCTCGCCTCGGCTGTCCTTGATCGGCTTGCCCGCCTCGATGCAGAGCGCCATCGCCAGCTCTTCCGCGCGTTCGCTGAAGCGCCGCACGCAGTGCTGGAGCACCCCCTGCCGCTGGTAGGCGGCGAGCTGGCGCATCGGCAGGGCGGCCTCCACCGCCCGGCCGATCGCGCGGTCGATGGTCTGCGCATCGACGAGCGGGACGCGCGTCGCCACCTCGCCGGAGAACTTGTCGGTCACCTCGAGGTCGTGATTCGGCGCCACCGGGCGGTTCGCCAGGTAGCAGGGATAGGTCTTCTGGAGCGCCACGCGTCTCCCCCGGTCCGGCGGTCGGCACGGCGTCGCCGGATCCAGCGGGGGCCGCCGTCACCCCGTCACGGACCCGCGCGGTCCCGCAGACCGCGGCAGCGCGCTCCATGATACGGCGCTCGACGGCTCGGGGTACGGGATTTCCGGGCTCAGTCGCCGCTGGCGGCCTTCGCTTCGGCCTTGCGCTCGCGCACCTCGTCGCGCTTCTGCTTGATCGCGGCGAGCACGCTCTGGGTGTCCTTCTCGATCTCCTCGAGGTCGAAGGTGTGCCAGCGCAGGGACAGATCGCGAATGCGCGCGTCGATCTTGTCGAGGAACGGCCCTCGCTCCTCGGGCTCGAGGCGCACGCGGATGTAGCGGTAGAAGCGATCGATCGAGAGGAACTTGTTCAGGATGGTGCGGGCGTCGTCGGGAATCTCGGGGTGGTTCTCGGTCTCGTCGTTGTGGCAGCGGACGCACGCCTCTTCGACGGAGGTCACGTTCGGGATGGAGGTGCCCATCGAGCCGTGGCAGGTGACGCAGTTCGGCCCCTGCTTCTCCTCCTTCTTGCGAACCAGGTGCTTGAAGTGTTCGCTCGTGCGATACGAATCCAGGATCTCCTCGTGGCACTGACCACAGGTGTCCGGGATGTTCTTGAAGTTGACGGCGCTCGACGTGTCCTCTTCTCCGAGACCGGTTCCGTGCGCCCCCTTCTTGTCCGCGATCTCCGGGTTGCCACCGTGGCAATCGAAGCAGGTCACCTCCTCCTGCTTGTGTACCGAGTACTGCCAGTCCTGGTAGTAGTCGTAGAGCTTCTTGTTCACCACCAGCAGGTCTTTGTCGCTGTGGCAGTCGACGCAGGAGTCCTCGACCTCGGCCGCGCGCGAGGCGTCCGGCGCCCCGAATGCGAAGACCCCGAGCACCAGCGCGCAGCCGAGCCTCATGAGCCGCAGGCGCGAAGCGCGGCTGGGCCCGTTCCCCGTTGCGCCGTCTTCGGCGGACACACCTCTCCCCAGCGCTCGCGGCTGGCGCTTCCGGCTTCGCTCCATGGCGTCTCCTCGCGCAATCCCGTGGTGCAACCCACGTACCAAGCCGATCCAGCCTCCCATTCCACGCCAACGCGGGGCACAGGGCGTCCACGCGCGCCGGCGAGCGGACAGGATGAGGCAATCTGCCGCATCTGAGGCGATATGACTCATACGGCGATGCGAAGTGTCCGACCGGGCGCATGATGCGAGCCGAACGGCGCGTCCCGGGTCCGGCCGCCCGGGCACCTCGCCCGGGACCGCTCGGACGGGAACCGGGTGCTCGCGCATAGCTGCCTCGTCCGTCCGGGCCGGCCGCCGCCGCCCGAATCCCTCTGCCCGGTGGGACTCGGGCTGGACGCTACCACCGCGGCCGCCGAGGCTCCGACCCGGAGTCGCGCGACGCTAGGGGAAGCGAACCGCTCGCGAGATGACCGCGGTCATATCGCGGGACGGGCCCGGAT
>CP070734.1:1647320-1649569 GCA_020347605.1 Deltaproteobacteria bacterium
GCGACGCGATCGCGCGCGCGCTCCTGGGCGTGGCGCGCCTCGAGCTCGCGCACCCGCGCCGCGAGCGTGCGGGCCTCCGTCTCGAGCGCGGGATCGCGCGTCTCGATCAGGAGCGCGCCGCGCTCCACGCGCGCGCCCGGCTGCGCCGCGACCCGCGAGACGAAGCCCTCGGTCCCCGCCCGCACCAGGGCCTCGTCGGGGATCCAGACCACACCCTCCGCGCGCGTGCGCAGCGGCACGGGAATCGCGAGCAGCACCACCAGCGCGACGCCGAGGGCACCGCCGCTGACGGCCAGCGCCCGCGGTCGGTGCTTGCGCAGGCGCGGACTCGTGAAGAGATGTCGACACGCGCGGTACAGGGGAATCCCGAACCAGCCGACCGCGGCGAAGCCGCCCAGCAGGAGGCCCGCGATGAAGAACTGGTCGAGGATCCAGAGCATGATCGCCACCACGACGAAGATCCGGTACACGAACGCGGACACCGAGTAGGCCACCATGCGCGACGCCTCGCCCGGTGCCGTGTGCGGCGCCTCGGCCTCGCGATTGCCGAGCAGGCGACTCTCGACGAGGTAGCCGACGTACTTGTTCGAGCGCTGACTCAGGTTCGGGATCTCGAGCAGATCGGAGAGGATGTAGTAGCCGTCGAAGCGCAGCAGCGGGTTCGCGTTGAAGAGCAGCGTCGTCGCGCCACCCACGATCAATACGTTGTACGCCACCGCGCGCACGGCGCCCGGCTCGGCGGCCAGCCACACGTAGAAGGCCAGCGCGGCGATGAAGACCTCCACCAGCATGCCGCCCGCACCCACGAGCGCCCGCTGGTACTTGCTGCGAAACGCCCAGGAGCACGACGCGTCCACGTAGGGCACCGGCGTGAACACCAGCAGCATGATGCCCATGTCGTGCACCTCGCCGCCGAACGCCTTGGCCGCGTAGCCGTGGCCCAGCTCGTGGAAGGTCTTGAGGATCGGGAAGATCATCCAGATCACGAGCAGGCTCTGGGGCGTCATCAGCCGGTCCAGGAAGTTCTCGGTGAGCTCGGACCAGTGGGTCGCCACCAGGAAGGCGGCGGGCAGCACGACGAGGAGCCACGCGATCCCGCCGATCCAGCCGAACAGCGGACGCACGGCGGGCAGCGTCCGGCGCAGGAAGCGCTCCGGATCGATCAGCGGGATGCGGATGGCGAACGGGCTCAGCAGCCGCTGCCGCCACTGCTGGCGCGAGTGCTTCTGTCCCCGCTCGAAGATCTCGGCGACGTCGGGGGGCACGTCGCACTGCAGGACGTCGGACGAGTGGAGCTGGCCGAGCAGCTGGATCAGCTCGTCCTGCGTCGGCGCGTCGTCGCCCAGACCCTCGGCCGCGAGCCGCCAGATCGCGTCCACCGAGCGCCCCTCGCACATCAATCCCATCACGAAATGGGCGGTCGGCGTGAAGCGCAGGAAGCGATCGTTCGCGGCGTCGTGCAGGACGTACCAGATCTCGCCCCGGTAGCGGTGGCGGTGGATCCGGGCGTGCGCGCGCAGGCGCGGCGTCAGGTCCTTCACCCGGTACCAGTTGGCGCTGAACAGCGGTTGCGGCACGCAGCGCCTCCCTAGGGCAGCCAGTTCCAGAGCTTGAGGCGCACCCAGTCGACCGCCTCGTGCGTCCAGATCCAGAGCAGGCGGCGCCGATCGACCTCGACCTTGCCGACGCCCTCCATGCCGGGGCGCAGCCGCGGCGGCGTCTCGTCGAGCACCGCCTCGACGCGGAAGGTGTTGCGGCCCTCACCCGGCGCCGAGACGGGCGTGATCTTCTCGACGCTGAACGGGAAGGATTCGTCGGGAAAGGCGGTGAAGGCGAGCGTTCCGGTCTGCCCCGTTACGAGCTCCTCGATGTCGCGCTCGTCCACCTGCAGCACCACGCGGTAGTCGTCGAGCGGCGCCACCTCGAAGAGCACCTCGCCGCGCTGCACGGGCGCGCCGAGCTCCTGGCTGAGATCGCCCGTCACCACCACGCCGTCGAAGGGCGCTTCGATCCGCGTCTTGGCCAGCTGGTCCTCGACGAGGGCGAGCTGCGCGCGCGCCTGGTCGACCTGCGCGGTGAGGATCGCGACCTGGGCCGCGTCGCGCTCAGCCAGCGCCTGTCGGTACTGCTTCAGGAGCTGCTCGAGCTGACTGGCCCAGCGCACGCGCTCCAGGCTGAGCTCGCGGTCGTCGAGCGTGGCGAGCAGATCGCCTTCCCGCACCACGTCACCGGCGCGCACCGGCGCCTCG
>CP070734.1:1649669-1651917 GCA_020347605.1 Deltaproteobacteria bacterium
CAGTTGGTGGTGATCAGCGGCAGGAAGATCCCCAGCGCGCGAAACAGCGCGGGACTCAGCTTCTTGATGGCCATCTCGACGAACTGCACCGTGCTGGCGACGACCACGATGAACGCGATCAGGCGCAGATACGGGGCGTGGGGCAACACGAAGGTGTTCAGCGTCCACGCGCAGATCGAGGTCACGACCAGCACGAAGATGTTGGCCATGCCCATGCGCAGCGCCGTCTCGATGCGGCCGCTCACGCCGAAGAACGGGCAGAGCCCGAGGAAGTACGAGAGGGTGAAGTTGTTCACGACGCAGGCGGCCACGAAGATCCAGACCAGCTCCTGCCAGTTGAGCTCGGGCATCACGCCGCCCTCCGCACCGGTGTGCCTCCGCCCACCGCCTGGCTCGCCGAGATTCGGCGCTCCCGCACGTAGGCGAACAACGCGAGCAGCAATCCGAGTGTGATGAAGCCGCCCGGCGGCAGGATCATGATCACCCAGGGCTCGAAGCCAGGACCGAGCACGTCGACGCCGAAGAGCGATCCCGTGCCGAGCAGCTCGCGGATGGCGCCCAGCATCACGAGCGCGAGGCTGAAGCCGAGCGCCATGCCGCCCGCGTCGGCGACCGCCCGGCGCACGGGGTTCCGGGACGCGAAGGCCTCCTGGCGGCCGAGGATCAGGCAGTTGACGACGATCAGCGCGATGAAGGCGCCGAGCTCCTTGTGGATCGTCGGTGCCAGCGCCTGCAGGGTGAGGTCGGTGACGGTGACGAAGGTGGCGATGACGATGATGAAGCTGGTGATCCGCACCTGCTTGGGGATGACCGAGCGCAGCGACGAGACCAGCAGGCTCGAACCGACGAGCACGAAGGTGGTGGCGGCCCCCATCGCCAGGCCGTTGATCGCGGAGTTCGTCACGGCCAGGGCCGGGCACAGACCGAGGAGCTGGACGAACACCGGGTTCTCCCGCCAGAACCCCTTGACCAGCTCGTCGTAGGCGGGATCGGAGGTCTGCATCAGTCGGGTCCCCTCGCGGTCTGCGCCGCCACGGGCGACGGCGCTCGGACGGTCGCGTCCCCGCCCGGCAGGCGGACGAGCCAGCGGGCGTTCGCCTCGTTGATGATGCGCACGACCGCGTTCGACGAGATGGTGGCGCCGCTGATGGCGTCCACCTCGTTCTCCCGCGTGCGCTTGCGCTTCACGACGACCAGCTCCGGGGTCACAGCCAGGTCGCGGAAGTTCTCCACGAACGCGTCGTCCTTGATGATCTTGTCGCCGAGGCCGGGCGTCTCGCGACTCTCCAGGACCTCCATCCCGACGATCCTGCGGCGCGCGGGGTCGTAGCCGTAGATCAGCTTGATCGTGTCCTGGAAGCCGGGCCCCTCGGCGGGGATGGCGAAGCCGACCGGCTCGCCGGCGTCGTCGTAGCCCGCGTAGACCGCCTCCTCGTCCGGCAGCCGGCCCTCGGGATCGCGGAACGGCGTGAGCTCGCCGTCGCGCAGCACGAACGCCTCGCTGCGGCTCGCGCCGGGCAGCACGTGGTAGATCGCGGCCTCCAGCGCCTCGGCGCGGTTGCGTTCGATGCGAGGCTGAGTGAGCAGGTGGATGCTCACCAGCGCGAACCCCGACGAGAGCCCCGCGATGCCCAGGGTGGCCATCATGCGCGCCGGTCCCGCTTCGATCGCCACGGCCGATCAGCCTCCGAAGGTCCGCGGCTGGGTCTTGCGGTTGATGTGGGGCGTCATGGCGTTCATCAGGAGGACCGCGTACATGACGCCTTCGGGCAGCCCTCCGAACAGGCGGATCAGGACCGTGACGAAGCCCACGCCGATCCCGAAGATCCAGGCGCCGCGGGCCGTGGTCGGTGACGTGACCGGATCGGTGACCATGAACACGGCTGCGAACAGCAGCCCGCCCGACAAGAGCGTGAACGCGGGCGAGGGATACGTCTGCGGGCTCAACAGGTGCATTCCGGTGGCGCAGACCGCCGCCGACAGCAGCGTGCTCACGGGCAGACGCCAGTCGAACATGCGGCGCGCCGCCAGCCACGCGCCGCACACGAGCAGCAGCGCGGCGCTGGTCTCGCCGAGCGACCCGGACGTGTACCCCATGAACAGTGCGCCGACGTCGGTGAACTGCTGCTCGAACTTGGCCAGCCCCAGGGGCGTCGCCGCCGAGACGGCGTCGACGTCGGCGCGCATGAAGGGGGCCGCGAGCAGACCCGGCGGCAATGCGAGCCGCCCCGCCGCGCCGACCGGCTCC
>CP070734.1:1652017-1654253 GCA_020347605.1 Deltaproteobacteria bacterium
CGAGCCGTCGGAGCTGTCGGCGGCGCTCCAACTCGGGTTCGAACGCGCGATCCAGATGGAACATGCCGCTACCGCGTCTCGTGGCGTCGCCCCGCCCGGCGTCGCTGTGTCCCCCCGATCCGGATTCGACGCGTCCCGCCGCCCGGATATTCCGAAGCCCACATCAGCGTTCGGGCTCCGTCACCATCCCGAGCTTCTTCGCCCCCGCCACGCGCGCCGCCGCCATCGCCTTGGCGACGATGCCGTACGGGACCTTCGCGTCGGCCCGCAGGAAGATGTCCTTGTCGTCCAGACCCTCCAGGATCGCGGTGAGCGTCGGCACCAGCTCCTCGAGCGGAACCTCCTTGCGCGCCACGAACACCGCGCCGTCCGCGCGCACGGTCAGGATCAGCGGCTCGTCCCGCACCCGGATGGGCTGTGTGGTGGTTTCCGGCAGGTCGACGTCGATGCCCTCGTACATGAGCGGCGCCGTCACCATGAAGATCACGAGCAGCACCAGCATCACGTCGACGAACGGCGTGACGTTGATCTCGGCCAGGGGCCGGCTCACCGCTCCGATCTTCCGGACCGCCACGCCCTACTCTTCCGGCGTCATCGAGCGCATCGTGATCGCCCCGAGCTGTCGCAGGTCTCCCTCGAACTCGTTTGCGAAGAGCTCGACCGACGTGACGATCCGGCGCAGCTCGCCGGCGAAGTAGTTGTAGAGGATCACCGCCGGGATCGCGGCGAAGAGTCCGACGGCGGTCGCGATCAGCGCCTCGGCGATGCCCGGCGCCACCACCGCGAGGCTCGCGTTTCCGGCGCGCCCGATTCCCTCGAAGGCGTTGATGATCCCGACCACGGTTCCGAACAGCCCGATGTACACGGTGGCGCTGGCGGTCGTCGCGAGGAACGACATGCCCCGCTCGAGCCGCAGCCCCTCGTGCGAGGCCGCCCACGCGAGCTTCTGGGACAGGGCGTGGAGCTGCGTCTCGCTCAGGGTCGCCGACTTGCCCGTGAGCTTCGCGATCCGCACGAGCTCCGCGTAGGCGCCCAGGAACACGCTGCTCGCCGGACTCCGGTCGAGGTCGCGCGCGGCCTGGTAGGCGGCGTCGAGCGAGCCGTCGTGATACACCTCGAGAAAAGCCTCGTTATCCTGATCGGCGCGTCGGAACTCGCGCCACTTGTACGCGATCACGGCCCAGGAGAGGATTGAGAACGACGCGAGCACGAGGAGGACGAGCTTGACGACCAAGCTGGCCTGAAAGACCAGGTCCAGCGCGTCGATCCCAGCGAGACGTCCCCCCAAGGCCGCCCCGGTGACCAGAACCATATGCCTCTCAGCCCTCTAGGTGCGGGCTGAGTCTAAGAAAGGCCCGCTGCGACCGCCAGCGCCGCGAATGGAGGGTTCATGAAGATCTCGGTGGAAGCCACCCAGCCGACGCGCGTCGCGGCCGACCTGCTCGCAGTGCCGATGGCCGCGCTCGACGCGGACCGGCCGCGCCTGCCGGCGCGCCTGGGTGCCCTGGATCGGGCGCTCGGCGGCCGGATCGCGACGATCCTGCAGAGCGGCGACTTCCGCGGCAAGCGCGGCGATGTGACGGTGTTCCACCCGGATCCGGGCGCGTCGGCAAAGCGGGTGATGCTCGTCGGGTTGGGCCCGGAGAACGAGGTCGACGCGGAAGCCCTGCGACGGGCGAGCGCCGCACTGGTCTCCACCGCGACCGCGCGCGGCGCCAGGCGGGTCGCACTCCTGGCGCCGCCGTCGCGCCGGCTGGCTCCCCCCGACGTCGCGCAGGCGCTGGCCGAGGGCGCCGTGCTCGCCGGCTTTCGCTTCGACCGCTACGTCTCGAAGCGCGAAGAGCCTTCGGAGCCGCCGAGCGCCGTCGCGCTGGTGTTCGCGAAGGCCTCCGACCTTCGCACGGCGCGCATCGGCTGCGGGCGGGGCAACGTGCTGGCCGAGTCCCAGAACGTCGCGCGCCGGCTCTCGAACGAGCCGCCCAACGCGTTGCCGCCGGCGGCCCTGGCGCGCGAGGCGCAGCGCGTCGCGCGCGAGGTGGGCCTCGGATTCCGCGCCCTGGCCGTGCCGGAGCTCAAGCGCCGCAAGATGGGCGGCATCCTGGCCGTCGGGCAGGGAAGCACCAACCCGCCGCGCCTGATCGTGATCGAACACAACCACGGGCCGCGCGCGGGCCGCAAACGCGGCGCGCGCCCGGCCACGCGGCGTCCCACGGTGTGCCTGGTCGGCAAGGGGATC
>CP070734.1:1654353-1656583 GCA_020347605.1 Deltaproteobacteria bacterium
GCGTGCGGCTACGCGCCGATGCTGCGGGTGAACGAGACCTACCACGAGGATCTCGATGGCGAGCGGGCCAAGCAACTGCTGGATGCACTCGAGTAGAGGGCGTCGATGCTGACGGTGCCGCACGTAACCAACTACCTCACCGAGCATCTCGGCGACGACGCCTATGGAACGCTGCCGGGCTACCGCGCGCGGGGTGGCTACGAGGCGGCGCGCAAGGCGATCACCCAGATGGAGCCGCAGCAGGTGATCGAGACGGTGAAGGACTCCGGCCTGCAGGGACGGGGCGGCGCGGGCTTCCTGGCCGGTCTCAAGTGGTCGTTCATGCCCGCGGAGACCGACAAGCCGAAGTACCTGGTGTGCAACGCCGACGAATCGGAGCCGGGCTCCTTCAAGGACCGCATCCTGATGGAGCGGGCGCCGCACAAGATCCTCGAGGGCATCCTGATCGCCGCCTGGGCCACCGGCGCCGAGAAGACGTTCATCTACGTGCGCGGCGAATATGCCGCTCCCGCCGACATCCTGGAGCGCGCCATCGCCGAGGCGTACGACGCCGGCCTGTTGGGCGCCAACGTGCTGGGCTCGCGATTCCGCCACAACGTGGTTCTGCACCGCGGCGCGGGCGCCTACATCTGTGGCGAGGAAACCGGCCTGCTCGAATCGCTCGAGGGGAAGAAGGGCCAACCGCGCAAGAAGCCGCCCTTCCCCGCCCAATACGGCGCCTTCGGCATGCCGACGACGGTGAACAACGTCGAGACCTTCTGTCACGTGCCGCACATCGTCGAGCGCGGCGCCGACTGGTTCCGGGGCATCGGGACCGACAAGAGCCCCGGCACCACGATCTTCGGCGTCTCGGGCCACGTCGTGCGCCCGGGGCTCTACGAACTGCCGCTCGGCACGTCGCTCGCCGACATCGTCTTCGAGCACGCAGGAGGCCCGCCCGAGGGGCGTTCGGTGAAGGGCGTGATTCCCGGCGGGATGTCGATGCCGATCCTGCCGGCCGCGCAGCTCGACGTTCCGATGGCGAACGAGTTCCTCCGCGAGCGAAAGACGATGCTCGGCACGGGGGGCATCATCGTGATGGACGACACCACCTGCATGGTCCGGGTCGCGTGCGTCATCACCTATTTCTTCCGCGACGAATCGTGCGGCCAGTGCACGCAGTGCCGCGAAGGGACCGGCTGGCTCAACAAGCTCGCGATGCGGATCGAGCGCGGGGCCGGGGCCGCGGAAGACCTGGACGTGCTCCTCGACGTGTGCGGCAAGATGGAGGGCCAGACGATCTGTGCATTCGCCGACGCCGCAGCCTGGCCCGTGCAGGGACTGCTGCGGCACTTCCGCGCCGACTTCCAGGCCCACATCGCGCATGCCAAGTGCCCGTTCCCCGAAAGCTTCGAGCTGTAGCATGGTGAAGATCACGGTCGACGGTGTCGAAGTCGAGGTGGCCGAGGGTCGCACGATCCTCCAGGCGCTCGACGACGCCAACCTGCTCATGAACGGCATCGACATCCCGCACTACTGCTGGCACCCCAAGCTCTCGATCGACGGCTCGTGCCGGCTGTGCCAGGTGGAGGTCGAGGGGTTCCCAAAGCTCCAGATCGCCTGCAACACCGTCGTCCAGGACGGCATGGTGGTTCACACCGGCACCCAGCGGGTGAAGTCGGCGCGCGAGGGCGTGATGGAGCTGCTGCTCGTGAATCACCCGCTCGACTGCCCGATCTGCGACCAGGCGGGCGAGTGCAAGCTGCAGGACTACGCGTACGACTACGCGCTGCCGCACGCGCGCACGCGCGAGCCGCGCCGCGCGCTCAAGAAGAAGGTGGACCTCGGCCCGACCATCGTCTTCGACCAGGAGCGCTGCATCCTGTGCCGGCGCTGCGTGCGCTTCTGCCGCGAGATCCCGAAGACCGGCGAGCTGGCGGTCTTCAACCGCGGCGACCACTCCGTGATCGAGACGTTTCCGGACACCGAGCTCGACAATCCGTATTCGATGAACGTGGCGGACATCTGCCCCGTGGGTGCGCTCACGACCCGGGATTTCCGCTTCAAGATCCGCGTCTGGTTCCTCGAGGACGTGCCGGGAATCTGTACCGGCTGCGCGAACGGCTGCAACGTCCACATGGGCGTGGCCAACAACAAGGTCTACCGCTACGTGCCGCGCCGCAACGACGACGTCAACGAGACCTGGCTCTGCGACGCGGGGCGCATGTCCTACAAGGAGATCGGCGCGGCC
>CP070734.1:1656683-1658900 GCA_020347605.1 Deltaproteobacteria bacterium
CCCGACCGCAGGGAACCGAAAGCCCCGGAAGTCCTGCCAGGTTCACCGTCACCGTGAAGACGTCAGCGAGGTACATCGCGAGGGGATCTTCCAGGCGTTCGCCGAGCCGCCAGGCCGGCCCCGGGGTCGTCGGCGTAGCGAGCAGATCACACACCTCGAAGGCCTTCTCGAAGTCGCGGCGGATGAGCGTCCGCACCTGCTGCGCCTTGCGGTAGTACGCGTCGTAGTAGCCGGCCGACAGCACGTAGGTGCCGAGCAGGATGCGGCGCTTCACCTCCGACCCGAAGCCCTCCGAGCGCGTCTTCCGGTACATCTCGAGAACGCCGCCCGACGCCGCGGCGCGGTGTCCGTAGCGCACGCCGTCGTAGCGCGCGAGGTTGCTCGAGGCCTCCGCGGTGCAGATCAGGTAATAGGTGGCGATGGCGTACTCGGAGTGCGGCAGGGAGACCTCGCGCAGCTTCGCGCCTGCGCGCTCGAGCTCCGCGACGGACTCGCGTACGCTGCGCAGCACCTGCGCGTCCACACCCGCCTCGACGAAGTACTCCGTCGGCAGCCCCACCACGAGACCCGACACGTCCCCCGTGAGCGCCTCGGCGTACGCCGGCACCGGCTCGCCGACGGAGGTCGCGTCGCAGGCGTCGCGCCCCGCGATCACCTCGAGGACGCGCGCGGCGTCGGCCGCGCTGCGGGTCAGCGGGCCGATCTGATCGAGCGACGAGGCGAACGCGACCAGCCCGTAGCGGGAGACCCGCCCGTAGGTCGGCTTGAGCCCGACGATCCCGCAGTGCGCGGCCGGCTGGCGGATCGACCCGCCGGTATCGCTGCCCAGCGCCACCGGCACGATGCCGGCGGCCACGGCGGCGGCCGAGCCGCCGGACGACCCGCCGGGGATGCGGTCCGCGTCCCACGGGTTGCGCGTCGGACCGAACGCGGAGTGCTCGGTGGACGACCCCATCGCGAACTCGTCCATGTTGGTGCGGCCGATCGCGATGCCGCCCGCCGCGCGCAGCCGCGCGGTGACCGTGGCGTCGTAGGGCGAGTCGAAGCCGGCCAGGATGCGCGACGCGCAGGTGCCGGGCTCCTCGCGCTGCAGGATGTTGTCCTTGAGCGCCAGCGGAATGCCGTCGAGGTACCCGCGCGTCTCCCCGCGCGCGCGGCGCGCGTCGGCGTCGGACGCCTCCCGGAGCGCGCGCTCCTCGCGCAGGCTCGCGAACGCGTGGAGGGTCGACCCGGTCGCCCGGGCCCGCGCCAATGCGCCGCGCACGAGCTCCTCCGAAGAGACCTCACCGCGGTCGAGCGCGGCGCGGATCTCCGCGAGCGTTCCGAGCGGAGCCTCCACGGCGGCTAGCCCTCTTCGCCTTCGATCACCTGGGGCACGAGGAACGTGTCGGCGTCATGGCGGGGCGCGTTCGCGAGCGCCTCCGCCGTCGGAAGGCCTTCCCGGGGCTCGTCTCGGCGCAGCACCATGCGGAACGGGATCGCGTGGGCGGTGGGCTCGACGTCGTCGACGTCGACCTGTCCCAGCTTCTCGACGTACGCGAGGATCGCCTCGAGCTGACGCGTCGCCGCCTCGGCCTCGCCCTCGGCGAGCGAAAGGCGCGCCAGATCGGCGATGCGTTCCAGCTCTGCGCGCGTGATCCTCGACATGGGCGCAAACGTAGCACTGCTTGCGCGCGCCGGAGGAGAGGGATAGCCTCCGCGAGCCGCAATGACGGACCCGTCCAGCTTCGAAGACCTGAACGTCGAAATCCCGGAACACGTTCTCTCCGGCATCCGCGACCTCGGCTGGCAGACACCGATGCCGGTCCAGGCGCGCGTGATTCCGCACCTGCGACAGGGCGGCGACCTGATCGTCCAGGCCCGCACCGGTAGCGGCAAGACGGGCGCCTTCGGCATCCCGATCGTGAGCGCGATCGACACGACCCTCGCGGCGACGCAGGCGCTGGTGCTGCTCCCGACCCGCGAGCTCGCCAACCAGGTGGCGCGCGAGGTCGAGATCATGGGGAAGCACCGGGGCGTGCGCTGCCTGCCGGTCTACGGCGGCGTGGGCTATGGACCGCAGAACGAGGGGCTCGCCGAGGGCGCACACGTGGTCGTCGGCACGCCCGGTCGGATCCTCGACCACCTGGGCGCGGGCCGCCTCGTGCTCGACCGGGTGTGCTGGTTCGTGCTGGACGAAGCCGACGAGCTGCTCTCACTGGGCTTCTGGCCGGACAT
>CP070734.1:1659000-1661214 GCA_020347605.1 Deltaproteobacteria bacterium
GACCGCAAGGGCCTGGCGGTTTCGTTTCCGCTGCTGGTCGGCAAGATCGACAACTGGCACCTGTGCGTCGGTGGCTCCCACGCCCTGGCCCACGCGCTCTGGGAGGTGTTCGGGCAGGCGGGTGGCCGCGTGTTCCTGAAGCACGGAGTGACGCGCATCCTCACGGAGGACGGCCGGGCGGTCGGTGTCGAGCTCGAGGACGGCGGCGTGATCCGCGCGCGCCAGCTCGTGGCCAGCTCCATCAACCTGGAACAGACCCTCCTCGCGATGCTCCCGCCGAGCGCGCTCCCCGCGGACGTGACGCGGGAGGCCGAGAAATTCCCGCACATGGACTGGTCGTTCTTCAGCACGCACCTGGCCATGAACCGCGCCCCCGAGTATGCGGCGGCCGACTTCGATCCGGACGTGAACGACGCCTGGGTGGTGAGCGTCGGCTACGACAGCCCGGAGATGATCAACCAGCACTGGCGCGACGTGCGCGCGGGACGCCTGCCGGAACCCGCCCCCAACTGCGCGGTGAACTCGCTGTTCGACCCGGTCGACGCGCCGGAGGGCGGCTATACGGGGCTGATCCGTCACTTCGCCCCGTACGCGCTGGCGGACGGCGGCCCCGAGGCGTGGGACCGCGTCGGTCCGGAGTACGCGAGGCGCTGCATCGCGAAGTGGCAGTCGGTCGCCCCCAACCTCGCGGGGGACGCCATCCTGGAGTGGGCGACGTACACGCCGCTCGACATCGCACGGCGCATTCCGAACATGGTCCGCGGCGACTGGATGGGCGGGCTGATCGACCTCGACAACATGCTCGACAAGCGGCCCTTCGCCGCGCTGGCGCAGTACAAGACGCCCCTCGACGGGCTCTACATGTGCGGTGCCACCCAGCACCCGCACGGCTTCGTGACGTTCGCGCCGGCCTACAACGCGCTCCAGATCATCGCCGACGACTTCGGGCTGGAGCGATGGTGGAGGTGACGGGTTGGCGATGGATCCCGTTCCGGTGCGGCTCGCCCCTGGGGCGGAGAGCGGGCTGGCGCACATCGTCCAGCAGTTCCTCGAGCAGGATCAGGCCCAGTTCGAGGGCAAGCGCCGGCGCGCGGCGCGGCTGCGGGGGCGCATCGCGATGACCGCCGCCGATCACGGCGCGACGGTCACGTTGGAATTCAAGGGGGACGAGATCGCGATCCACGACGGAATGCCCGGGCCCGTGGACGCATCCATCACGGGGCCCCACGAGGCGCTGGTGCGGCTGCTCCAGGGCCGGGCGCATCCGCTCCTGGAACACCTGCGGGGCCGGCTGCGCGTGCGCTCCCGGCCGGGCCGCCTGCTCTTCCCGCTGCGGCTGCACCGGCTGATGAAGCTCTCGGGAGGCGAACATGCCGGACGCTAGATACGACGCCGTCGTGGTGGGTGGCGGGCACAACGGGCTGTGCGCGGCCGCCTACCTGGCGCGCGCCGGCCAGACGGTGGGCGTCTTCGAGCGGCGCCACGAAGAGGCGGGTGCGGTGCACACCTCGGAAGCCACCGTTCCGGGGTTCTGGCACAACCTCCATGCGCAGTACATGGAGTTCATCGACTACATGCCCTTCTATCACGATTTCGACCTGGCCGGGTTCGGCGCGCGTCTGATCAAGCCGGAAGCCCAGGTGGGCATCGCCTTCGCCGACGGACGGCCGCCGATCGTGATCTACACGCCCGATCTCGAGGAGCGGACCCGCGCGAGCATCGCCCGCTACTCCAAGCACGACGCGGACGTCTTCACCGAGATCCGGCGCAAGGTGATGGCGAAGGACCGCGAGCTGGCGGCCATCCTCTACACGCCGCGGGATCGCGACGCGGTCGCCGCGGAGCTCGGCAAGCTGTGGTCGGATCTCGGCTTCAAGCCCGAAGACATGCAGCGGTCCCCCAAGCAGCTGATCGACCAGCTGTTCGAATCGACCGAGCTGCGCGCCGTTCTGTACCGGCAGTGCCTGGAGTGGGGCGCGGATCCGCACACCGGCAGCGGCATCGGCTTCGTGATCTGCGTGATCTGGTTCTGCGGGATCCACTACATGGTCGTCGGCGGCACCCACATGTTGGGTCACGCCATGGCGAGCGCCTGCTTCCACGAGGGCGTGGACCTGCGCTACAGCCACCCCGTCCGCCGCATTCTCACCGAGGGAGGTCGGGCCACGGGTCTCGAGCTCGCCGACGGCCGCCAGATCGAGGCGAAGATCGTCG
>CP070734.1:1661314-1663524 GCA_020347605.1 Deltaproteobacteria bacterium
GCGCGGGTAGCGCTCGCGGCGGGTCCGGGCCAGATCGACCGCCACCCCCTCGACCGGCTGCACGGTGGCCGTGCCGAAGGCGCGGTGGCTGCGGAGGGTCGTCCCGCAGCGCCGCGCGAGCGGTTCCAGCTTCCCCTCGACCGCGACGTCGAGGTCCCGGATCGGACGGCGCAGCAGCAGATCGCGCACCGCGCCCCCGACCAGATAGACGCGAACGTCGCCGCACCGGGCCTGGCGGGCGACCTGCTTCAAGGCGCGGCGCTGGGCGGCGCTCAGCCGTGCGTGGAAGGCGTGTGTGAGGCGGGCGCAGGGACGCGCCGTGAGATTCGTCTCTCGCTCCCGATTCCGCCGCGGAGGATCAGGCGCGCGGGTGGAAGTCTTCATAGATCCGCTTCAAGCGCTCGCGGTTGACGTGGGTGT
This sequence comes from Deltaproteobacteria bacterium, assembly GCA_020347605.1. Taxonomy (GTDB): domain Bacteria; phylum Myxococcota_A; class UBA9160; order UBA9160. Next base: position 1,661,735 of record CP070734.1, read on the forward strand.
AGATCTGGGTCGTGGAGATGTCGGCGTGTCCCAGCAGGATCTGCAGTGCACGCAGGTCGGCGCCGTTCTCCAGCAGATGCGTCGCGAAGGCGTGCCTCACGACGTGGGGCGACAGCGCCATGGTGATCCCCGCCGAAACGCCGTACCGCTTGAGGATCTTCCAGAAGCCCTGGCGGGTCAGCGCTCCTCCGCGGTGATTGACGAACAGGACGTCCGTCCGGCGCCCCTGCAGAAGCGTTGGCCGAGCCACGGCGAGATAGGCCTGCAGGCGGGCGTCGGCCTCGCCGCCCAGGGGCACCACGCGCTCCTTGTTGCCCTTGCCCCAACAGCGCAGGTAGCCGGCGTCGAGATGCAGGTCACCGAGCCGCAGGCCGACCAGCTCGCTGACCCGCAGCCCGGTCGCGTAGAGAACCTCGAGCATCGCGGCGTCCCGCGAGCCGCGCGGCGTCTTGCGGTCCGGCGCGTCGAGCAGGGACTCGACCTCCTTCGCCGTCAGCGTCCGGGGCAGCGCGCGCCAGGTGCGGGGGGCTTCGAGGTTGGCGCTCGGATCCTGCCGGATCGCTCCCTCGGCGAGCAGGTGGGAGAAGAAACGGCGCACCGCCACCACCCAGCGGGCCACCGAGCGGGGCGAGCTTCCGGCAAGGCGCATCTGCCGCAGCGCGCGGAGCAGGTCTTCCTCGCGGGCGCGCTCCAGGCGGCGTCCTTTCATCGAGCGCTGCAGGCGCGCCAGATCGGAGCGGTAGGCGGCGATCGTGTTCGGCGCGAGCCCCTTTTCCGCGGAGAGGTAGTCGAGGTAGCGTTGCAGCGCACCGTCGTCGCCCACGGCGCCGCGCGGACGCTTCTCGCTCACGAGGCCGGCCCGCCGGGTGGCGGCTCGAGCAGGATCGTCACCGGTCCGTCATTCACCAGCTCGACCTCCATCATCGCCCGGAAGACACCGCTCGCCACGTCGACGCCGTTCGAGCGCAGGCGTTCGGCGTACCGTTCGTAGAGCGGCTCGGCGACGGCCGGGGGGGCCGCACGGCTGTAGGAGGGCCGGCGTCCCCTGCGCGTGGAAGCGGCCAGCGTGAACTGCGAGACGACCAGCACCTCCCCGCCGGCCTCGACGAGGCTGCGGTTCATGACGCCCGCGTCGTCGGGAAAGATCCGCAACCCGGCGGTCTTGTCCGCCAGGTAGTCCGCATCCGCGGCGCCGTCTCCCTGCTCGACGCCGACCATGACCAATAAACCCGTCCCGATCGAGCCGACGCGCTCGCCTTCGACCCGAACCTCCGCTCGCCGCACCCGCTGCAGCAGGACCTTCATCCTCTCCGTCCGTTCATCGGCCTCTGACAGGATACCGCGTCAGCGCCGGCGCCAGAGCGAAAACAGTGACCGACCCTCGGGAAGATCGAGCAGCAGCAGGCCGGCCGCGTGGAGGCCGATTCCCAGGGCGATCGTCGCCCCCAGGCGCGTCGCGGCGCCGGCCAGCCCCCCGCCGCCGAGCCAGCGCTCGAGTCCTCCGTGGAACAGCGCGCAGCCCCAGCCCATCACCGCGGACAGGACGAGCATCTTCAGGTAGGTGGGGACGATGCCCAGCCCGCGCATGCGGCCCAGCCGGCGGCGCAGGCCGAGGCCCAGCGAGCCGAGGTTGATCCAGGCCGCCAGGGAGGTCGCCAGGGCCAGTCCCAGGAAAGCGTCGATCCCGACCCGGCGGAAGAGGTGGATCAACAAGAAGCTCGCGCCGATCTTGACCCCGACCGAGCCGACCGAGGCCATCGCCGGCGTGCGCGTCTCGCCCAGCGCGTAGA
>CP070734.1:1663624-1665833 GCA_020347605.1 Deltaproteobacteria bacterium
GCCTTCGTGGGCGTCGGCTGCGGGATCATGGATCAATTCGCGAGCGCGCTCGGACGCCGCGACCACGCGCTCCGCATCGACTGCCGCAGCCAGGCGGTGACGCACGTTCCCCTGCCGCGCGACCGCGTGCGAATCCTGATCGTCCACTCGGGGGTTCGCCGCGCGCTGGCCCAGGGCGGCTACGTCGAGCGGCGCGACGCCTGCCGGGCCGCCGCCGCGGAGGCGCGCGCCGCCGGCATGCCCGTCGACGCGCTGCGCGATCTCGGGGAAGGCGATCTCCCCGCGCTCGAGCGCATCCTCGCGCCCGTGCTGCTGCGCCGCGCACGGCACGTGATCCGCGAGAACGCGCGGGTCGAACGCTTCTGCGCCGACCTCGCGGCCGGCGACCTCGCCGCCTGCGGCGCGCGGCTCCGCGAGGGCATGCGAAGCCTCCGGGAGGACTTCGAGGTGAGTACCCCGGAGCTCGACGCGCTCTGCGAGCTGGGAGACGCACAGCCCGGCGTGTACGGCTCCCGGCTCACCGGGGCGGGGTTCGGGGGCTGCACCCTCCACCTCGTCGAGGCGCAGGCGGTGGAGACCGCCGCCGCGGGCATTGCCGGCGGGTTCGAGGCGCGCTTCGGGCGTCGCCCGCCGGTCTGGGTGACCGCGGCTTCGGACGGGGCCGAGGCGCTCGCGCCGTGAGGCGCGGCGCTGGGCTCAGGGTCCCTCGGGCGGCTCGGGACGCAGCGCCGCCTCACCGGTGTCGCCCGCCGGCTCCCCGGCGGTGGCCGTGGCGCCGCGGTCGATCAACAGGAACTTGATCTCGTCGCCGCGTCGGGTGGTGAGCAGGAACACGCGCCGCGACTCGACCTCGCGCATCGCGCGCTCGAAGTCGTCCAGCTTGCGGATCGGCTTCCGCTCGACGCGTTCGATCACGTCGCCGGGCAGCAGTCCGGCCTCGTTCGCCGGTGAGCCGCGCTCGACGAAGTTCACGTAGGCCCCGTCGCGCGTCGCCAGACGCTCGGCGCGGAAGATGCTCTCGGTGATCTCCTGCACGTAGAAGCCCGCGTCGCTCTCGGACTCGTCCGGCTCGACCGTCGGCTGCGCCTCGATCTTCGCCTCGAGCTCGCGCCATCTTCCGTCGCGCCACACGGTGAGCGTCACCCGCTGGCCCGGCTCGACGCTCGCGACCCGACGCTGGAGGGTGCCGAGGTCTTCCTCCTTCTCGGCTTCGACGGTCGTGTCGTCGAACTTCGCGAGGATGTCGCCCGGACGCAGGCCCGCGCGCTCCGCCGGGGAGTCCTTGCTCACGCTGTTGACCACGATCCCGGTCGTGTCGGGGACGCCGAAGTAGCGGGCGAGCTCGCGGTCGAGCGGCTGCATCGTGACGCCGAGCCACCCGCGTGCGACGCCGCCGCGGTCGATCTGCGCCTTGACGGCGAGCGCCGTGTCGATCGGGATGGTGAAGCCGATGCCGCGTCCCTGTCCCCGCGAGTTGATCCCGATCACGCGGCCCTCGAGGTCTACGAGCGGTCCGCCCGACGAGCCGCGGTCGATCATGGCGTCGGTCTGGATGAAGTCGTTCAGCACGCCCGGCACGTCGAGATTGCGTCCCTTCGCGGACACGATTCCGAACGAGACCGTGCCCTCGAGTCCGTAGGGATTCCCGATCGCCAGCACCCACTGCCCGACGCGCACCTCGCTCGAGGATCCGAACGTCACCGCGGGCAGCGCCGCGTCGGGCTCGATCTGCAGTACGGCGAGATCGGTCTGCCGGTCCGTGCCGACGATGTGCGCCGGATACTTCCGCTTCCGGTCCGGAACCGTGACCGTGACCTTTTCCGCCTTCTCGACGACGTGGTGGTTGGTGAGGATCAGGCCGTCGGCGCTCGCGATGAAGCCCGAGCCCGTGACCTGCTTCTTGCGGTCGTTCACCTTGGCGATGGCTTCGATGTGGACGACCGAAGGGATGACGAGGTTCGACGCCTCGATGATGCGGGCCTGGAGCGCCCCCTCGGGCGACTCCGACCCCTCCGCCGGCGCGATGGCCGGCGCGACGACGAGCAGAGTCAGAAGCAGAGCCGTTCGCAGCATGGTCCTTCCGTTCGGCCGATCGGGTGGCGGCCGTGAGAGCACACCCGGATGTTAGCTGCCGAGCGCGCTGCGCAGGGCCCGGCTGGCGGCGGCGGCGTCGGGCGCCATCAGGATGGCACCCGTCACCGCCACGCCG
>CP070734.1:1665933-1668142 GCA_020347605.1 Deltaproteobacteria bacterium
GCCATCGCGCGGGCGCTCGCGATGGAGCCCGACGTGCTGCTCGCCGACGAGCCCACGGGCAATCTCGACAGCCGGACCGGCGACGAGATCATGGAGCTTCTCCGCCGCCTGCACCGCGAGGGGCGGACGATCGTGATGGTCACCCACGACCTCGCGCGCGCGAGACACGCCGATCGGCTGATCCAGATGCAGGATGGACAGATCGCGCGCGAGCTCCGTGGTCCGGCGAAGGACCGCTGGTTCGAGCAGCTCCTGGCGGCGCCGCTCGCCGCCGCGGATGCGGGCTAGCCCGATGGATCTGTCGGACAACCTGCGCATCGGCATCCGCAGCTTGCGCGCCCACAAGCTCCGCACCCTGCTCACGACGCTCGGAGTCGTCTTCGGCGTGGCCGCGGTCGTGTCGATGCTCGCGATCGCGGGCGGCGCGCGCCGCGAGGCCGTGGAGCAGATCCGGCTGCTCGGCACCAACAACATCCGGGTCCACCGCATCGACCTGAGCGGCGACGCCGCAGAGCTCGCCGAGCGCAAGGGCTCCCCCGGGCTCGAGTACACGGACGGTGCGCTGATCCGCGCCGCGCTGCCCGGCCTGTCGGGCGTGGCGCCCGTCCGCTTCGTCGACGAGGCGGTGCTGCGCGGAAGTCGCGAGACGACGGGCCGCATCGTCGCCACCAGCAGCGACTACGCGCGGATCACGGACTTCCGGGCCGCGCGGGGCCGCTTCATCTCGCCGCTCGACGTGCGCGATCTCAAGCGGGTGGCCGTGATCGGCGCGGACGTAAAGGAGGAGCTCTTCGGATACCTCGACCCGATCGGCCATCGCGTCCGGATCGGCGACGGCTGGTTCACGGTCGTCGGCGTGATGGAGCGGAAGAGCCTGCGCAAGGGGCGCGCCTCGGTGATCCAGGTCCGAGACCTCAACAAGGACGTCTACGTCCCGATCACGACGGCCGCCGGCCGCTTCTCGAACGACAAGGGCCGCGACGCCGTATCGGAGCTCGCGATCAAGGTCTCGAGCGGCGCAGAGGTCGTCCCGACCGCCGCGGTCGTCAGGCGCATCATCGAGCGCGCGCACAACGGCGTCGAGGACTTCGAGATCCTCGTCCCCGCGGAGCTGCTCGCGCGGGCCCAACGGACGCAGAGGGTCTTCAACATCGTGATGGGCTCGATCGCCGCCATCTCGCTGCTCGTCGGCGGCATCGGGATCATGAACATCATGCTCGCCAGCGTGACCGAGCGGACCCGCGAGATCGGCACGCGCCGCGCCCTCGGTGCCACGCGGCGCGCCATCCTGGGGCAGTTCCTGATCGAGACGGTTCTGACGAGCGCCTCGGGCGGCGTGCTCGGCATCCTGCTCGGCCTCGCGATGGCCAAGGGGATCAGCGTGTTCGCGGGCTGGCAGACGGTCGTCTCCGCATCGGGAACCCTCATCGCCTTCGCGATCTCCGCTCTCGTCGGCGTGGTCTTCGGCCTGTATCCCGCGGAGCGCGCCGCGCGGATGGACCCGATCGCGGCGCTGCGCTTCGAGTAGGCGACCCGATCGGCGCCTTGGCGCGCTCCCGCAGTCGGTCGGACCCGTTCGGGCGAGGACCGCGAGCCCGGCTAGCGCTCCGCGTCCGCCGGTGGCGGCGCGACCCAGGCGCGAACCGCCTCGAGCCCGGCGCCGGCCAGCGCGTCGGTCGCCAGTGGCTCGAACTGCCGGGCCAGCTCCGGATTCGCCCGGCGCGCGTGCGCGACGATGGCCTCGGTCGCCGCGATGCCGCCGGACGGAGCCCACTTCAAGATCCGCGCGGCGATGTGGACACTCGGGCCGACCAGCGACACCGTCTGCCGGAAGCGCGTACCGACGATCCCGATCACGACCGGCCCGACGTCCATGGAGAGTCGCGGGAGCGGCAGCGCCGGCAGCTCGCTGCGGCGGCGCAGGAGCTGCTCGCGCAGCAGGAACGCCGCCGGCACGGCCTCGCCCGGGCCCTCGAAGTAGAGCAGCGCGCCGTCCCCCTCGAAGTCGTGCACGTCGCCGCAGTGGTAGACGCCGACGTCGATCACGATCTCCATGAAGGCCTGCATGATCTCGAGCACCTCCTCGGCCGAACGGCCCAGGACGAGGCGCGTCGAGTCGACCATGTCGACGAACAGGGAGACCATCTCCTGCTTGAGCGGCAGCTCGCGCCCCTCGAGAAACGTCTGACCCGCGATGCGCGGCAAGAAG
>CP070734.1:1668242-1670398 GCA_020347605.1 Deltaproteobacteria bacterium
GTGAACTACCTCACCGCCTATCAGCTGACCCACGTGATGGGGTCGCTGCGCGAGGGGGATACGGTCCTGATCCACTCGGCCGGCGGCGGCGTCGGCATTGCGGCGATCCAGCTCGCCCGCCGGATCGGCGCGCACACGATCGGCACGGCCTCCGAGGGAAAACACGAGTTCCTGCGCTCGATCGGTCTCGACCACGCGATCGACTATCGGACCGAGGACTTCGAGAAGCGCGTACACGAGATCACGCGGGGCCGCGGCGTCGAGCTGGCGCTCGACGCCGTCGGCGGGCGGTCCTTCAAGAAGAGCTACCGCGCGCTCGCGCCGACGGGACGGCTCGGGATGTTCGGCATGTCGTCGATCGCGACGGCCAAGAAGCGCCGCGTATCGAGCCTGCTCCGGGTCGCCGTCACGACGCCCTGGTTCCGCTTCACGCCCGTCGCGCTCATGAACGCCAACAAGGCGGTGTTCGGCGTCAACCTCGGCCACCTGTGGGACGAAGCCGATCGCGTGAACGGCTGGATGGAGTCGCTGCTCTCCTACGCGCGCGACGGTGCGGTGCGCCCGGTCGTCGCGGCGTCGTTCCCGTTCGACCGCGCGGCGGAGGCGCACCACTTCATCCAGGACCGGAAGAACACGGGAAAGGTGCTGCTGACGCCCTAGGCCACCGCGCCCGCGTCGCGGAGCTTGGCGATCTCCTCGGCGGTGAAGCCCCAATCGGCCAGCGCCTCGTCGGTGTGCTGTCCGGGGGCCGAGGGCGGGCGGGCGATCTCGTTGGGCGTGCGGCTGAAGCGCGGCGCCGGGCCGGGCTGCACCTCGCCGTCCACCTCGACGAAGGTGCCGCGGGCGCGGTTGTGCGGGTGCTCGGGCGCCTCGGCCATCGCGAGCACCGGCGCGAAACAGACGTCGCTGCCCTCCATGATCTCGCACCACTCGTCGCGGGTCCGCGTCTTCATGAGCTGTGCCATGCGCTGCTTCATGTCCGGCCACTTCGCCCGGTCCATCTGCGTCGGCAGGTCCTCGCCCTCGAGGCCCGACAGCCGGAGCAGATCGGCGTAGAACTGCGGCTCGATCGAGCCGAGCGACACGTACTTGCCGTCCTTCGTCTCGTAGACGTCGTAGAAGTGCGCGCCCGTATCCAGCAGGTTCTTGCCGCGCTCGTCGATCCACATCCCGATGCGACGCAGCGAGTACATCATCGTGTTGAGCAGTGCCGCGCCGTCGACCATGGCCGCGTCGACGACCTGGCCCTTTCCCGAACGACCCTGCTCGACGAGCGCGGCGAGCATGCCGACTGCGAGCAGCATGCCCCCGCCCCCGAAGTCGCCGACGAGGTTGAGCGGGGGCAGCGGCGGGCCGCCCGCGCGGCCGATCGGGTGGAGCGTCCCGGCGAGCGCGATGTAGTTGATGTCGTGGCCGGCCGCCTGCGCGAGCGGCCCGTCCTGGCCCCAGCCGGTCATGCGCCCGTACACCAACCGCGGGTTGCGCTCCAGGCAGACGTCGGGGCCGAGGCCGAGGCGCTCCATGACACCCGGGCGGAAGCCCTCGTAGAGCCCGTCGGCCCGCTCGACCAGGCGCAGGACGGCGGCCACGCCGTCGGGGTGCTTCAGGTCGATGCCGACGCTGCGCCGATTGCGGGCCAGGAAGTCGAGGGAGGCGGCGGGGGGCTTGCGTTTCACGCTCTGCGTGCGGTCGACGCGCAACACCTCGGCGCCGAGATCCGAGAGCACCATGCCCGCGAACGGTCCCGGTCCGATTCCCGCAATCTCGATGATGCGAATGCCCCGTAGCGGTCCCATCGTCGCGGCTCCTCCGCTCGTCGCGCCAGCCCCCGAGTGTACCGGCCGGTCGCCCGGCTCACCTATAGTTGACGCTCCCAGGGGAGTTTTGCAACGCGCGCGGAACGGCCGGCTGCGGAGGTGGCGATGCCCAGCTACGACTACGACCTCTTCACGATCGGTGCGGGCTCGGGCGGCGTGCGCGCGAGCCGGATGTCCGCGGCCTACGGCGCCCGGGTGGCGATCGCCGAGGAGCGCTACCTGGGCGGCACCTGTGTGAACGTCGGGTGCATTCCGAAGAAGCTGCTCGTCTACGCCGCGCATTACGCCGAGGACTTTCGCGACGCCGCCGCCTACGGATGGAGCGTGGGCCCGCCGAGC
>CP070734.1:1670498-1672650 GCA_020347605.1 Deltaproteobacteria bacterium
TCGATCGAGATCGACGGCGTCGATCTGCGCCGCCTCGAGCTCACGAGCCTGCGCGCGAACGTCGCCATCGCGCTGCAGGAGAACGTGCTGTTCGGCACGAGCGTGCGCGAGAACATCCGCTACGCGGTGCCGGGCGCCAGCGACGCACAGGTGCGCGAGGCCGCGCGCGTCGCGTGCGCCGACGCCTTCATCGAGACGCTGCCGGACGGCTACGACACCCTGCTCGGAGAGCGCGGCACGAAGCTCTCGACCGGTCAGCGGCAGCGGCTCTCGATCGCAAGGGCCGTGCTCAAGGACACCCCGATCCTGATCCTCGACGAGCCGACGGCCTCGCTCGACGCCGAGACCGAGCTGCGCGTGCTCCGCAACCTGTCGGAGTGGGGCAAGGGTCGCGCGATCTTCCTGATCACGCATCGCCTCTCCACCATCCGCCGAGCCGACCGGATCGCCGTGCTTCACGACGGCCGACTCGCGGAGTGGGGCGCGCACGACGACCTCTTGACCCGCGAGGGCGGCACCTACCGCCGCCTGGTCGAGACCGAGGCGGGACTGGCGCGCCGTTCCGCTGCGAAAGCCCGGCCGTGAGGGGCCCGCTGCAGGAGAGCGCGCAGATCGGCGAGGCCGAAGCGCTGCGCGTCATCGCGCGCGCGCTCCGCTACGTCGGCCCGTTCCGACGGCAGTTCGCGATCAAGGCCGTTCTGCTCGTGGTGAGCATCGTGCCGCTGCTGCTTTTGCCGTGGCCGATCCGGATCATCCTCGACCACGTGATCGGCGGCATCCCGCTCGGAGAGCAGGTGACGCCCTTCCCCTTCTTCGTGCGGCCGATCGTGGACGGGCTCGCCGCCGCGTCGGCGACGCCGCCCCAGATCCTGGCCGCCGCGATCTTCGTCCAGCTGGTGCTGCTCGTGCTGATCGGCGCCATGGGCACGAGCTTCCGCGAGACCGACGAGGCGGACGCCTGGCTGTCGAGCGGCCAGGACACGGCGACGCGCACCGAGAACGAGGCGAACGCGGGCTTCAGTCAGGTGGGTGGGCTGTTCGGGCTGTTCGACTTCCGCTTCACGATGGGCCTCACGCAGGCGTTCAATCACCACTACCGCTCGCGGCTGTTCGAGCGCATCCACAGCCTTCCGATGACCGCCTTCGACGACGAGCGGATCGGCGACGCCGTCTACCGCGTGATGTACGACACCCCCTCGATCACGCAGACGTGCTACCGGCTCATCCTCACGCCGATCGCGGCGCCGCTCACGATCCTCGCCACCGTCTTCGTGATGTGGACCGTGTACGGCTGGTCCCCGATCATCGTGAGCGGCGTCGCCGCCATCCCCATCGCCCTGCTCTGCACCTTCCTGCTCGGCGGCCGGATTCGCAGCAGCGCCGGCCAGAGCCGCCAGGCCGGCGCCACCACCACGTCGACGGTGGAGGAGGGCATCACGAACATCCTCGCGGTCCAGAGCCTCGGCGGCGAGGATCGCGAGCGCCGGCGCTTCGACCGGGACAGCGCCGAATCGTTCCAGAAGTTCCGCGTCTTCGTCCTGATGCGCATGCTGGCGCTGGGCATCGGCGTGGTACTGGGCTCGTTCATCGTGGTCTGGCTGTTCCTCCACGTCGGCACGGCGATCGTCGACGGTCGACTCACGATCGGCGACTTCGGCGTGCTGCTGCCCTACTTCACGGTGATCCTGATCGCCTCCATCAGTCTCGGCTCGGTGTGGATCCGCATCCAGGAGAACGCCGCGGGGCTCCACCGCGTCTTCTTCCTGATGGACCAGCCGTCGGAGCGGGATCCTGCGGGCGCGCGGACGCTGCCGGCGATTCGCGAGGGGATCCGGGTCGAGAACGTCTCGTTCGCGTACGAGGACGGAACACCGGCGCTGCGCAACGTCAGCTTCGAGACGCGCGTCGGTCAGGTGACCGCGTTCGTGGGACCGGCCGGCGCGGGCAAGACCACCCTCGCCTACCTGATTCCGCGCTTCCTCGAACCGACGCAGGGTCGGGTCTGGATCGACGGCGCCGACGTCGCGCGTGCGACGCGCGAGTCGCTGCGCGCCCAGATCTCGTTCGTCTTCCAGGAGACGGTGCTGTTCGACGCGACCATCGCGCAGAACATCCGGCTCGGCGATCCGCGCGCGAGCGACGCCGAGGTCCG
>CP070734.1:1672750-1674901 GCA_020347605.1 Deltaproteobacteria bacterium
TCTTCCCGTTGGAAACACGCCGCGAATGTCGCGAGCCCCTGCGGCGAGCCGGGGCGCCAGCCAGTCGTCGAAGTGGTTCGACACGTCGCGGTCCGGGAGCGCATCGAGTGCGCGGGCCGACACCACGTTCGCCCAGGCGTAGAGTCCCGCACGCGTCTCGCCGCCCAGGTCGAAGCGGCGCGCGATGCGTCGCACGCACCCCGCAGCGTCGACCCCCACGCTGCCGAAGCGCTCCATCCGCTCGTCCTGGATCAGCAGCATGGTGACGGCGTCGCCCCGTTCGCGATGGGTGCGGACGAGCGCCGGCAGGTCCGCGTCGAGGATCATGTCGCCCCCCAGGATCAGGCACGGGTCGCTCTCGCGCAGGAATCCCGCGGCTCGACGGATGCCGCCACCCGTGCCCAGGAGGGTGCGTTCGGGCGAGAAGTGGACGCGCATTCCGGCCGGGCAGCGCTGCTGCGCGGTGGCCATCAACCGGTCCGACAGGTGGTGGACGTTGAGCATCACCTCGCGCACGCCGCAGCGCGAAAGGAGCTCGAGCCCGTACGCGATGAGCGGCAGACCCCGCACGGGCACCGCGGGCTTGGGACGCAGGTGGGTGAGCGGCCGGAGCCGCGTTCCGCTCCCGGCGGCGAGGATCATCGCGCGCACGGGGCCTCCGGGAGCGCCCGCACCAGCGCTTCGAATCCCGCGAGTCGCGGGTCGCGGCGGGCGGCCCGCGACGCGGCCGCCCGCAGGTAGCGCACCGTCGCGGGCAGGTAGCGCAGGTAGCGCTCGTCCCCGCGCTCGCGCGCCGCCGACAGGAACCGCGCGTGATCCTTGCCCTTGCGCGTCAGCGTCAGCAGGTCGAAGCGGCGCGCGAAGCTCTCGGGATCCGGCGGGTCGGGCAGGGTCGGACGGGTGGCCGACAGGAGCTGCTCGACCTCGGCGTCGGGCAGCTCGACGTACGAGTCGCGCAGGAGGCAGACCAGATCGTATTCGGGCGGCGCCAGCAGGGCGCCCTGGAAGTCGATCATGCCGAGCCGAGCGCCGGGAGCCGCGTCCTCCCGAACCAGCAGGTTGGCGCTCTGGAGATCGCGGTGCGCGAGGCGAGGCGAGACCTGCGCCGCCACCGATGCGATCCAGGCGAAGGTCTCCCGGACCAGCTCGACCTCGGCCGCCGTCGCCGCGCGGCCGAGCGCGGTCGGCAGGCTCACGCGTGCGAACAGCGCAGCCTTGTACGCGAAGTACCGCGCGTCGAGTCGCCGCTCGAAGGCCGGCACGCGTCCGCTCGGATCGGCGGCGCCCTGAAGGATCGACACCAGCTGGCACGCCTCGCGGTAGATGGCCCCGCGCTCCGCGGGCGTCGCTGCGTTGGCAAAGGCCTCGAGCGAACGGCTGCCGAAGCACTCGATCAGCTCGACACCGCGCCGCGCGTCGCTTCCGTAGTGCTTCGGGACGGGCAGGCCGTGTGCGGCCAGGAACGAGCGCAACGGCTCGAGCGGGGGCTCCGGCGGAAGCGAGAGCGGTCGGGCGCCCGGATCCTCCTCCGCATCGACGCGCGCGACCAGCGTGTCCGGCACGCCCGCGGTACGCGCGGCGAGTCGCACGCGGAAGAAGGCGCGCGTGCCCAGGCCGGCGTCGATCCGCGTGAGCTCCACGACGTCCGCATCCAGCACCTGGCGCACCGCGGCGCGCACGCGATCGGCATGCGGCTGGGATTCCGTCACGGCGCGCGGTGCATCGACCCCCACGCGCGCCTCAGCCGAAGAACAGGTGACAGGCGCCCACGGCGCCCAGGAAGCCCGCGAGGTCGCCGGTGAGGCACGCGGCGAGCGTGTGCCGACCCTCGGTGATTCGCGCCGCGCCGAAGTAGAGCGCCAGCACGTAGAAGGTGGTTTCGGTCGAGCCCTGCAGTGTGCTGGCGAGGAGTCCGATGAAGGAGTCCGGCCCGTACTCGGTCAGCGTTTCACTCATCACGCCGAAGGCGCCGGAGCCCGAAAGCGGTCGCAGCAGCGCCATCGGCAGCACCTCCGGGGGCGCGCCGACCAGACGGGTCACGGGGTCCAGCACGCGAATCAGAAGCTCGAGCGCGCCGGAGGCTCGGAACATCGCGACGGCCACGAGGATGGCGACCAGGTACGGAACGATGCGCGCCGCCACGTCGAGCCC
>CP070734.1:1675001-1677149 GCA_020347605.1 Deltaproteobacteria bacterium
CTCGAGTTCGCCGATCACAAGCCGCTCTACGACTGGATCCTCGACGCCGTCGGCGCAGAGTGTCATCCACCGCAGATCGAGTTCAGCGCGCTCAACCTGACCTACACCCTGCTCTCCAAGCGCGGACTGATCAAGCTGGTGGCCGGCGGACACGTGCGCGGCTGGGACGATCCGCGCATGCCGACGCTGCGCGGCATGCGCCGACGCGGCTACACGCCGGAGTCGATCCGCAACTTCTGCGAGGGAGTCGGCGTGACGCGGCGCGATCACACGATCCAGCTCGCCAAGCTCGAGCACAGCATCCGCGAGGACCTGAACGCGCACGCGCCGCGCGTGATGGCCGTGCTGCGGCCGCTCCGCGTCGTGATCGAGAACTACCCCGAGGGCCGTGTCGAAGCGCTCGACGCCGTCAACAACCCCGAGGACGCGAGCATGGGGTCGCGGAAGGTCCCCTTCTCGCGCGTTTTGTACATCGAGCGCGACGACTTCCTCGAGGCGCCGCCGAAGAAGTTCTTCCGCCTGGCGCCGGGCCGCGAGGTGCGCCTGCGCTACGCCTACTTCATCACCTGCGTAGAGGCGGTGAAGGACGACGCCGGCGAGATCGCGGAGCTGCGCTGCCGCTACGACCCGGAGACCCGCGGCGGCGACGCCCCCGACGGCCGGCGGCCCAAGGCCACGCTCCACTGGGTTTCGGCGGAGCACGCGATCCCCGCGGAGGTGCGGCTCTACGGCACGCTGTTCTCCGCCGAAGACCCGTACGACGTCGCGGAGGGGGCCGACTTCACGTCCAACCTGAATCCCGACTCGCTCGAGGTCCTGACGGGCTGCCAGCTCGAGCCGAGCCTGGCCGGCGCCGCCGTCGGAAGCCGCTACCAGTTCGAGCGGCTCGGCTACTTCTGCGTCGATCCCGATACGCGGGAGGGCGCGCAGGTATTCAATCGCACCGTCACGTTGCGCGACAGCTGGGCGAAGATCGTCCGGAAGGAAGGCCTTCGCGAGGCCGGAGCGGCATCGCCGCTCCCGACGGGCAGCCCGCCCCGCTGATCGGTCGACGATCGCTCGGCTGCGCCTCGCTGCGCGCGCTGCCGGGAGCCGCGCTTGCGTGGCAATGCCCGGGGTCGCGTCAGGGGGTGGTCGTCGGGGTGGGCGTCGGGGTGGGCGGGCTCCAGCCCCCGCCCAGCGCCTTGTAGATGCGGATCAGGCCCTGCGTGACGAATCCCTCGCTGCGGGCGAGCTCGTCCTCCTGCGCGAACAGCGATCGCTGCGTGTCGAGCACGTTCTGGAAGTCGGTGAGCCCGGTCCGGTACAGCGTGTCGACGAGCTCTACGGCTTCCCGCGCGGCGACGACCGAACGCGCCAGCGCGTCGCGGCGGTCGCTCTCCTGCACGTACGACACGATGGCGTTCTCGACCTCCTCGAAGGCGCGCAGCACGGTGTTCTCGTAGAGCGCCAGCGCGCCCTCGGTGCGCGCGTCCTCGGCGCGGATGCGGTTCCGGATCCGGCCGCCGTCGAAGATGTTCCACTGGATCGACGGGCCGTAGGCATAGGCGCCCGACGAGCCCTTGATGAGATCGTGGCCGCGCAGCGCCTGGAACTCGAAGGTGCCGAGCAGGGCCAGGCGGGGGTAGAGGTCGGCCGTCGCGACGCCGATCTTCGCGGTCTGCGCTGCGAGCGCGCGCTCGGCGGAACGGATGTCGGGGCGCTGCCGCAACAGGTTCGTGGGCAGCCCGATCATGATCTCTTCGGGCGGCGCGGGAATCCGGGCGGGATCGGCGAACTCCGCGTAGAGCGTCGAGGGCAGCTCGCCGAGGAGGACGCCGACCCGGTGAATGGCCTCGGCGAGACTCGTCCGCAGCACGGGAATGAAGGCCTCGGTGGTGGCGAGGTTGAGCTCGGCCTGGCGGACGTCGAGATCGCCGACGAGTCCGGCGGCATTCCGGTCTCGCGTCAGCTGCAGGGTCTCGCCCTGGAGCTCCACGTTCTTCTCCGCGAGACGGATCCGTTCCTGGAGCGTCCGGATCTCGACGTACTGGAGCGCCACCTCGGCGTAGAGGACGACGAGCACGTCGCGGTAGTCCTCGATCGACGCCTCGTAGCTGGCGCGAGCCGACTCGACCGAGCGCCGGATCCGGCCGAACAGGTCGACCT
>CP070734.1:1677249-1679394 GCA_020347605.1 Deltaproteobacteria bacterium
CTGGGCGGCACCGGCGGCTCCTCGGCGGCGGGCGAGATGAACCTGGCCGACCAGGGCAACGGCCCGCTGTTCCAGAACCACCTGTGGCGCATCCGCGTGCTGGGAACCGCACCGGGCGGCGCCACGGCGCGCGTCGAGGTCGTCGCCGCCGGGCTCGACACGACGGGTGGCTGAGGCGATGGGATTCAAGAAGGCACGCACTCCGGAGGGGCGATCGGAGAACGGCAGCATGAGCAAGATCCCGCACGAAGGCATCCGGAGGCTCGGAGCGCTCGCCGTGGCGCTCGGCCTGCTCTGGCCCGGCAGCGCGACGCCGCAGGCGATCGAGGACTCGATCCTGTTCACGGCGGTCGTGCCGCCGAACGTGGTGCTGCTGCTCGACAACTCGAGGTCGATGAACACGATCATCCCGCACCCCGCATACGATCCCACCCACGACTACGCGGCGGATCCGGCGGGCTGCAACGCCTTCGATGGCAGCCTCCAGTACGGGTACAACGCCAAGAGCACCGAGACCCACTGCGGCGGGACCAAACGGACGATCTGGGTCGACTCGAACACCTCGCCGCAGCCCACGCTCTGGGACGGCAACTACCTGAACTGGTACTTCAGCCAATACGCGGACGCCTGGGAAGTCGCCATCAAGCAGGAAACCGAAAACAAATCCAAGTGCACCGGAGGGCAATCCTACCTGCCGTGGCGGCGCGCGCGCCTGACCGCGCTCCAGCAGGTCGTGCTCGACGTGATGTGCGAGGCCAACGAAGGGCGCGGCGCGAAGGATGGCCTCCGCTTCGGGACCGCGCACTTCCGCGCCCCCGATGTCGCGACCCTCCCGCTCGACGCGAACGGCGGCTACCTCGGCGAGGGCATCGCCGACAACACGCCCACCCACGCCAACGACCTCGAGGCGCACGTCGCGAACTTCAAGGCGGACAGCAACACGCCGCTCGGCGAGGCGCTGTTCCAGATCTACACCTACTTCATGAGCCGCGGCGTGGCGGGGAACCGGCCCAGGGGCGTGGACGGCGTGACGCGATTTCCGGCGTATCTCTACGACGACAAGGGTACGAACGCGCCGACGAAGGTGTTCCCGGACCCGATGCAGTTCGACTGCCAGCGGAACTTCGTGATCCTCGTGACCGACGGCGCGCCGTCGG
Organism: Deltaproteobacteria bacterium; assembly: GCA_020347605.1. GTDB lineage: Bacteria > Myxococcota_A > UBA9160 > UBA9160. Next base: position 1,678,407 of record CP070734.1, read on the forward strand.
CCGACGACTTCGACGTCGAGGTCACGACCGACCAGGCGGTCGGCTTCGATCTCTACGACAAGCTGATCGGCAACTACAACGACGACGGCACGACGGACCTCCCGGGCGCCGCCAACGAGGCGGCCTACTACCTCGACGACATCGCCAAGTTCATGCAGGAGAACGACTTCCGCCCCAAGGACTTCCCGGGCGACCAGGTGATCGACACCTACACGGTGGGCTTCAAAGCCGGACCGGTCGCGGACGACCTCCTCGCCCGGACCGCGGCGGTCGGCAACGGCATCTTCTACGACATCGAGGATATGGCCGAGCTGAAGAATGCGCTGATCGACGCCATCAGCGACATCATCGAGAAGACCCAGTCCTTCACGGCGGCGACCGTGCCGTCGAGCCGGACCATCGACGGCGGCGACTTCTACACCAGCTTCTTCCTGCCGCTCGGCGGGGTCGCCATGTGGGAGGGCAACATCGAGGCCTACCACATCACGGCCGGCGGTGACATCCTGGACAAGAACGGCGCCTGCGCCCTCATCGACCCCACCGCCGGCGAGTGCAACAGCGGAGCGTTCGATCCCGCGGCCGAGCCGTACTGGAACACCGGCGACGAGATCCCGCTCCCGGCCGACCGCACGCTCTACACGAGTCTCCTGTCCGGCGGCACGCCCACGCGCGTCGACTTCGACATGACGACGCTCGACTACCTGGACATGAACCTGGACCCGTTCGCCGCCGCCCCGGACCCGGCGCCGAACCGCACCTACAGTAGCCTCCCGACGCTGCTCCCCGGCAGCACGGCGCTCAACGAGGAAGGGCTCGCCGACGAGCTGATCCAGTACCTGCGCGGCTGCCGGTTCGGAACGGGCGTCGACGTCCCCTCGGTGGACGTCGCGGTGCCCGTGCCGTGCGATCCGCGCGACCACCGTCTCGGCGACATCTTCCACTCGAGCCCCGCGATCGTCGGCAAGCCCCGCTCGGCGGTGGGTGAGGC
>CP070734.1:1679494-1681632 GCA_020347605.1 Deltaproteobacteria bacterium
ATCTGGACGCCTCGGGCATCACGGCCCTGTTCCACTCCGAGCGGGGCTTCGCCGCCGCCCTCACCGAGCGAGCGCAGCGGCTCGGGCTGCCCGCCGTGCTGGCGATCGCCTCCTCGCGCACAGCGGCCCACCTCGCCGCGCGCCGACGGATGCACACGCCGGGCGTCGTGAGCATCGTTCCGCCGGCGGCCGAGCGGCGCTTTCTGGCGGGACTGCCGATCGACCTGATCGACCCGGGCCCGGAGCTCGCGGCCGGGTTGACGCGGTTCGGTGTGCGAACGCTGGGCGACCTCGCCCGGCTTCCGCGGCGCGCCGCGGCGACGCGGCTCGGCCCCGAGGTATTGCGTCTCGCGGATCTTCTGCACGGCTCGCCGAGCGAGCCACCGCTCGCCGCTCCCGCCGAGCTGCGCTTCGAAGAGGCCGTCGACCTCGAGGCACCGCTCGATCGCCTCGAGCCCCTCGCCTTCGCGTTGCACGGACTGCTGTCGCGTCTCGCGGATCGCTTGAACGCGCGCGGCCTCACCTGTGGCGACCTCGAGCTGAGCCTCGGTCTGTGCGGCGGTGGCCGCGACGTGCGCCGCATCGGCAGTGCCGCACCGACGCTCGACTCCGTGATCTGGGTGCGCCTGATCTGCCTCGCCCTCGAAGCCCGACCGCCGAAAGGCGCCATCGAGACCCTCGCGATCGCGACCGAGGGCCGCCCCGTGCGCACCGATCAGCTCGACCTGTTCCGACCCGCCGGGCCGTCGCCCGCGGTGCTGAGTCGCACCCTCGCCGAGCTCGAGGCGCTGTGCGGCACGCGCCGGGTCGGCGCTCCGGCCGTCGCCGACGATCACCGCCCCGACGCCTTCGCCCTCACCGCCTTCGACCTCCGCCGCGATCCCGCGCACCAGACGGGTGGCGGCCCCGCACCGCGCCGCCTCGCGGTGCGGGCGCTGCGCCCGCCCGTTCCGGTCTCCGTGCGCCTGGCTCGCAACCGGCCGGAATCGTTGCGGAGTGCCGTGGCGAACGGCCGTGTGGTGAAGCTCGCGGGGCCGTGGCGCACCACGGGCCGTTGGTGGTCGGCGGAGGAGCGCTTCGCATTCGACTACTTCGACGTCGAGACGAGCGACGGAACCCTGGTGCGGCTGCGCCTCGACCGGATCGGTCGGTGCTGGCACATCGATGCCGTCTACGACTGATGCCGGCCGCCGCACAGACGCGCCTCATCTTGACCCCCGCGCGGGACACCGCTACAACCCCTGCATCCCCGAAAGGAACCCCGTGAGTGCTCAACTGCGGAGACACTCGTCCAACGATCCGCGTCTGATCTTCTTCCAGGCATTCTTGAAGCGGCCCCGCGAGGTGGCCTCCATCGTGCCCAGCTCGCGCTTCCTGATGCGCCGCGCCGTGCGCACGGCGCATCTCGAGTCGGCCCGCGTGGTGGTCGAGCTCGGTCCGGGCACGGGCGGTACGACGCGCGCGCTGCTGCGCGGCATGGCCGACGAGGCACGCCTGGTCGCCATCGAGATCAACCCGCGTTTGGTGCGGACCATCGAGGCGACGATTCGCGACCCGCGCCTGACCGTCCACCACGGCAGCGCCGCGGACATCGCCCCCATCCTCGAGCATCACGACCTCGGCGCGGCAGACGTGATCCTGTCCGGGATTCCCTTCTCGACCATGGACCGCGCGACGGGGATCGCGATCCTGCAGGCCGCCCACGACGCGCTGGCGCCGGGCGGTCGCTTCGTGGCGTACCAGATGCGCGACCGCGTCGAGCAGCTCGCCCGGCGCGTCTTCGGCCCGGGCACCGTCCAGACCGAGCTGCGCAACGTGCCGCCGATGCGCGTCTACTGCTGGCGCAAGCCCGTCCTCGATCTCTAGTCCGGCGACTCGCCGCGCTTGATCTGGAGCGAGAGCCCCGCCCGCTCCGCCGCACCCCGGTCGCCGCGCGACACGGCGCCGCTGCCGAAGCGCTCCGCGATCGCGTCGAGTGCGCGGTTGAGACGCGCGCGGCGCTGCGCCTCCGCGTCCGGTCCGAACAGTGCGAGCTGATCGGTGTCGCTCGCGCGCAGGCCCGTCACGCCGACGCCCAGCAACCGGACCGGCTCGCGCAGGTTCGCGCGCGCCAGCAGCGCGCGCGCCTGCGCCGCGAT
>CP070734.1:1681732-1683838 GCA_020347605.1 Deltaproteobacteria bacterium
GAAGTGTCCGTCGACGAGCAGGATCGTGCGCGCGTCCACCACCGATACGTCCAGGTCGGGCGCCTGCCGCTCGAGGTCGCGGCGGTCCGGCGCGATGAAGCGGCGCTCGCCGCCGCGGCGCCGCACCAGCACGAAGCACAGCGTGGTCGGAATCTCGCGACTCCGGATCAGCCGGCCCGTCTTCACGCCCGCGCGCCGGAAGTCCCGAACGACCAGCCGCCCCGCCGGGTCGTCGCCGATCACCGACACGACGTGCGTGTTGCAGCCGAGCAGCGCCGCCTGCGCCAGGGCGTTGGCGATCATTCCGCCGCCGCACGTCATGTGCTCGGTGTAGCGAAGGCGCACGTCGGAGAGGTCGAAGCGGTCGACCACCAGCGTGTGGTCCACCACGCAAAGACCCAGCCCGACGATCCTGCGGTGCTTCACGAAGCCGATTTCTAGCGAGCCCGGGGCCGGCGCGCACGATCGCCGTGCGGATCCGCCCTCACAGGGGGGTGCCGAGCTGCTCGACGAGTGCGTCGTACGCCTCCTCGATCTGGCGCGTGACGGGCCCGACGCCGCCGGCGCCGATCGCCTGCCCGTCCAGCGAACGCACCGCGACCAGCCGTGCCCCCGTTCCGGTGAGGAACACCTCGTCGGCCGCCAGCAGATCCACGCGCGCCAGGCTGGCCTCGAAGGCGGGTATTCCGAGTGACGCCGCCAGCTCGAGCACGCTTCGGCGCGTGATGCCCTCGAGCGCCCCGTCGGTGGGGGGCGGCGTGCGCAGCACCCCGGCCCGCACGGCGAAGACGTTCGCCACCGCCGCCTCCGCGACGCTGCCGGCGGCGTTCAGGATCAGCGCCTCGTCGGCGCCCCGCTCGCGCGCCTCGAGCTTGGCGAGGACGCTGTTCAGGTAGTTGAGGCTCTTGACGCGCGGGTCGAGCGCGTCCAGCGCCGGGCGGCGCCAGCTCACGGTCACGAGGTCGATGCCGTGAAGTCGCTTCGACTCCGGGTAGATCCGGACCTCGTCGACGATGCAGATCACGCGCGGCTCCTTGCAGGTCGTCGGGTCGACGCCGAGTGCACCGTCGCCGCGCGTCACGATCAGTCGCACGTAGGCGTCCGCTTCGCCGTAGGCGCGCGCCGTCGTGAGAACGACGTCGCGCAGCGCGTCGCGCTCCAGAGGCAGCGTCAGGCCGATCGCGCGCGCCGACACGGCCAGGCGCTCGAGATGATCGTCGAGCCGGAACACCCGACGCCCGTAGACGCGAATGCCCTCGAAGACGCCGTCGCCGTAGAGCAGGCCGTGGTCGGTGACCGGCAGGCGTGCCGCGTCGCCCGCGACGACGCGTCCATCGATCCAGACCTTCATCCCCGTCATGTCGTACCTCCCGCCAACCGGGCTGCGACGCGCCGCGCCGCCTCCGTGATGTGTCGGACCGCGTGCGGCACGCTCTCGGCGCGCAGTCGCGCCGACGACGCGGCCACGGCGACGGCCGCTTCGAGCTGTCCGCCGCGCAAAACGGGCGCCGCGAGCACGGTGAGACCGGGCTGCCACTCCTCGCGGTTCGCAGCCCAGCCGTTGCGCCGCGCCGCGAGCGCCTGGCGCTCGAGGTCGGGGCGCTTCGTGAGCGTGTTTCGCGTGAAGGCGGTGAGCCGGCCGCGGGGCAGCGAGACCCGCTCGGACGCGAAGCCGAGATAGAGCTTGCCGACGGCGGTCGCGTGGACGGGAACCTCCGCGCCGATGCGCGGGGCCGCGCGCAGGAAGCCGCTCCCCTCCGCCTTGTCGAGCACGACGATGCGACCGCCGCGTGCGGCGGTCAGGAAGACGGTCTCACCGAGCGCACGGGCCGCCTCCTCGAGGACCGGGCGCGCGGCGGCCACCACCGGATCGCGATCGAGCACCCCGAGACCCAGCGCCACCAGGCCGACCCCCGGCCGGTAGCGACCGCGGTCGTCGCGCTCGACGAGCCCACGGCGGGCCAGCGAGCCGAGCAGGCGGTGCGCCGTCGACTTCGGCATGGCGAGCGCGCGCCCGATCTCCGTCACGCCGGCAGCGCCGGCGCGGTGCAGGTGGAACAGCACGTCGATCGCCTTCTCGACCGTTCCGAGACCTCCGCGGCCTGT
>CP070734.1:1683938-1686021 GCA_020347605.1 Deltaproteobacteria bacterium
AGGCGCTGGCCGACGCGCTCGGCGCTGCGCCCGGAGCGAGCGGCTCCGCGCCGGACGCGCGGACGCCGCAACCGGACGGCCCCCTCACGCCCGCCAGCGTCGGCGCGGTGATCGCGCATGCGCAGCCCGAAGGCGCCATCGTCGTCGACGAGGCGGCGACGAGCGGGCTGCCCTATTTCCTCGCCGCGACGGGAGCGCCGCCACACACCTACCTGTCGCTTACCGGCGGCGCGATCGGACAGGGCCTGCCGTGCGCGACCGGCGCCGCGATCGCGTGTCCCGACCGCCCCGTCATCGCGTTCCAGGCGGACGGCAGCGGGATGTACACGCTCCAGTCGCTCTGGACGCAGGCACGCGAGGGTCTGGCCGTGACCACGCTCATCTGCGCGAACCGGAGCTATCGCATCCTGGAGATCGAGCTGGCCCGTGCCGGGATCGCCGAGCCGGGCCCGAAGGCGCGCTCCCTCACCGACCTGTCGCGGCCCGAGATCGACTGGGTGCGGCTCGCCGAGGCGCAGGGGGTTCCGGCGGTGCGCCCGGAATCCACGGAGGCGTTCGCGCGCGCGCTGGCCCGGGCCCTCGGCGAACCCGGGCCCCATCTCATCGAACTCGTCCTGTGAAGCGGGTCCGGCGGCTCAGTGAAACCGGCGCGCGTGCACGTAGCGGCAGTCGACCCACTTGCTCTCCACGAACAGGGCGTTCGTGCGCACGTAGACCTTGCAGGAGCGCTCGTCGGGGGAGACCTCTACGAGCTTCCCCTCCCCCGACCAGTACTTGCCGGTGCGCGCCTCGACGAACACGTCCGTCCCGTCGCGGGGCATGAACAGGCACCCGAGCGGCAGGCCGCAGAGCAGCACCAGAAGCGTCGTTCGCACCCACTTGCCCGGTCGCACGGGCGTCTCTTCGGCGCGACGTCCCGGTCGCTGAAATCACCGGCCGGCGCGCCCCGGCTAGGCGCCGGTGCAGAGCGCTCGGAGATCCTCGTCGCGCACCTCCGGCACCCGCTCCGCCAGATCCTGAAAGCGCTGGAAGGCGCTCTCGAACGCGGCGCCGCGAAGCTCGATTCCGATCCCGCGCACGCGCGCGTCGAAGCCCGCCCGCCCCGACAGCTTGCCGAGCACGATCTCGCTGCCGGTGGGGTGGCCGATCTGCTTCGGATCGATCAGCTCGTAGGTCTCGCGCCGCTTGAGGACCCCGTCCTGATGGATCCCGGACGCGTGTCGAAACGCGTTGCGGCCGACGATCGCCTTGTTGTGCGCCACCCGCAGGCCGCTGCGCTGCTCGACACACTTCGACAGCGCGTAGATCCCGCTCGGGTCGACGTCCGTGTACACGCCCAGCGCAGCGCCGTGAACGCGCAGCGCCATCACCGTCTCCTCGAACGACGTGTTCCCGGCGCGCTCGCCGATCCCGTTCACGGCCAGCTCCACCTGGCGTGCACCCGCGCCGACCGCGGCCAGCGCGTTCGCCGTCGCCAGGCCCAGGTCGTTCTGGCCGTGGAACGAGATCACCGCGTCCTCGACCTCCGGCACCCGCGCGCGCAGCTCGCGAATCATCTGCGCGACGCCCTCCGGCAGCGCGTAGCCCACGGTGTCGGGCAGGTTGATGGTCCCGGCGCCGGCGGCGAGCGCGACGCGCACGATCTCCGCGATGAACGACGGATCGGCCCGGGTCGCGTCCATCGGACTGAACTCGACCTCCGGGACCCGCTGGCGTGCGCGGCGCACGCAGGCGTCGGCCATCCGCAGCACCGGCTCGCGTCCCTTGCGCAGCTGGTGGGCCAGGTGCACCTCGCTCACGCTCACGAAGACGTGGATGCGGGCGCGCTCCGCGTGGCGCAGCGCGTGCGCGGCGGCGTCGACGTCGCCGGACACCGCCCGCGCGAGCGCGCAGACCGTGGCGCCCCGCACCGCGCGGGCGACCGCCGCGACGGCCTCGGACTCGGCCTCCGAGCTGGCGGGGAAACCGGCCTCGATCACGTCGACCCGCATGGCGGCGAGCTGCGACGCGATCTCGACCTTGTCAGCGGCGCTGAAGCAGACGCCGGCAGATTGCTCGCCGTCGCGCAGCGTCGTGTCGAAGA
>CP070734.1:1686121-1688189 GCA_020347605.1 Deltaproteobacteria bacterium
GCGGACATCACGAGCTGCTCGGGGAAGCGCCGGATCTCCTCCGGGCGGCGCTCCCAGTCCTCGACGTACTCGTTGCGGATCACCCGCATCGGCTTCCCCGAGTAGCAGCGCGTGACGATCGTGTCCTGGGCTTCGGCGCGCGCGATGGCCTTCTTGTAGCCCTCGGCCGCGTGCGCCTCGCGCGAGGCGATGAAGCGCGTGCCCATCCAGACGGCCTGAGCGCCGAAGCCCAGCGCGGCCACGAGGCCGCGGCCGTCGACGATCGAGCCGGCCGCCAGCACCGGGATCTCGACGGCGTCCACGACCTGTGGAATCAGCGCGAGCCCGGCGATCTGGCCGGTGTGCCCGCCGGCCTCGGTGCCCTGTGCCACCACGGCGTCGCAGCCGGCCTGCTCCGCGGCGACCGCATGGCTCACCTTGCCGCACATGCTCACCACCTTGAGGCCGGCCTCGTGGCACTTTCCGATGATGGGACCGGGCACGCCGAGCCCGGCGATGAACGAGCTGGCGCCCTCCTCGATGATCACGTCGATGGCCGCGATCATCTGGTCCGGCAGCGCGGCCAGGAGATCCACCCCGAACGGCTTCTGCGTGCGGCGCCGCACCTCGCGCATCTGCTCGCGGATCTGCTCCGGGCTCCGCCCGACCATGCCCAGCGTGCCGTAACCACCGGCCTCGGAGACCGCGGCGCACACCTCCGCGAAGGAGACGCCGCCCATGCCCGCCAGGAAGATGGGCACCTCGATGTCGAAGAGATCGCAGATCGGTGTCCGAAGGTTCATGCCGCCTCCCAGCCCTGCAGGCGCGCCGCACGCGACCGCAAGAGCTCCGGGGTGCCCAGGAGCTGGCGGTCGAGCAGCACGCGTTTGAAGAAGAAGTGCAGGTCGTGCGCGTCGGTGAAGCCGATGCCGCCGTGCACCTCGGTCGCGGTCTTCGCGATCGCGGTGCCGACCTCCGCCAGGTGCGCCTTGGCGTGCGCCGCGGTGAGCGCGCCGTCCTGCGGCACCGCGTCGAAGGCGTGCGCCGCGTACCAGAAAAGCGATCGCGCCGGCTCGAGCTCGGCGACCATCTCCGCGCACATGTGCTTCACCGCCTGGAAGGACCCGATCACGCGCCCGAACTGCTCGCGCTGCTTCGCGTACGCGACCGACATCTCGATGGCCCGATCGCACGCACCCAGCACGTCGGCCGCGAGCGCCACGCGCCCCGCATCGAGCATTCGCTCGACGGCGCGCGCGGCGCCGGCGCCCTCGCGGAGCGTCTCGGCGGGCTGGACGCCGTCGAGCACGAGCGCCCCGACCTGTCGGGTGCGGTCGACGGTCGAGAGCGGCTCGACCGACAGCCCCTCCGCGTCGCGCGGGACGATCGCCAGAGCGTCGTCCTCGGCCGCGACCAGGAACACGTCCGCGCCGGTCGCGTCCACGGCGAAGAGCGAATGGCCGCGCAGCCGGCCCCGCGAAAGCCGGACGCGCGCATCCTCGCGCCGCGAGAAGACCTCGTTGGCGGCGATGCCCACGCAGCACTCGCCGAGCGCGATCCGCGGCAGCCACTCCTTCTGCTGCGCCGGGGAGCCGGCCTCGCGCAGCGCCACCGGCGCCATCACCGCGCTGCCCAGGAACGGCGCGGGCGTAGCCGCGCCACCCAGCGCCTGCATCGCCAGCGCGGCATCGAGCAGGCCGAGCCCGCCGCCGCCGAACGCCTCCGGCACCAGCACGCCCGCGACCCCCAGCTCCGCCAGCGCCGTCCAGACCGCTCGGTCGTGACCCGACTCCGTCTGCACGATCTCGCGGACGCGGGCGACGGGAACCGTCTCCGCCAGGAAGCGGACCAGCGTGTCCTGGAACAGGCGCTGCTCTTCGGAGAGCCCGAAGTCCACTAGCGGCCGCCGACGCGCGGCTCGCGCGGCAGGCCGAGCCCGCGCTCCGCGATGATGTTCTTCTGGATCTGCGCCGTGCCGCCGCCGATGATGAGCCCGATCGAGAACATGTAGTGGAACAGCCAGGCGCCGCCGGCGCGCTCGTACTTCGAGTGGTGGTAGAGCGTCCCGAGCTCGCCCATCACGTCGAGG
>CP070734.1:1688289-1690356 GCA_020347605.1 Deltaproteobacteria bacterium
AGGGGATGGAAGCCGGCCCCGATCTCGATCAGCGACCCGACGCGACCACGCGCCTCGATGCGGCCCGCGTCCGGCCTCAGGATGCCAGACACGAGCTTGAGCAGCGTGCTCTTGCCGGCGCCGTTGGCGCCCATCACCGCCAGGCACTCGCCCGCGGCGAGCTCGAAGCCGACGTCGCGCAGCGACCAGAACTCGTCGGTGCGCAGCGCCTGCCGCGAGCCGGGCGCCCCGAGAAGCGTCCCGCGGGCGAGATCCACCACGCCGTACCACATCGAGCGCTTGAGGCTCCTGCAGAACTTCTTGCCCAGGCCCTCCACGCGGAGCACGCCACCCCGTGTCATATCCGCTCCGCCACCAGCGACTCCGCGGCGCGGAACGTCCACCAGCCGGCCGGCAGCACCGCGAGGGAGACCGCGCACGCCCCCGCGAACGCGAGGGGCCGCGTCAAGTGGCCGACCACCACCACGTCGTGTGCGGCGACGATGATCGACGCGACCGGATTCAGGTCCGTGAGCCAACCGGCCGGCGCGACGATCACGACGGGGACCAGGAAGAAGAACAGACCGAGCGCCACCGAGAGCGCATTGGAGACGTCGCGCACGAGCCCGTTGGCGAGCGCCAGCCCGAAGCCCAGCCCTGCCACGAGCAGGAGCAGCGGCAGCCAGACGAGGGGGAGCAGTGCGGCCGTCGGCGCCGGCACGATGCCGTAGGCGGCGAACACGATGCCGACCAGGACGGCGCGCACGGCCGCGTCGAACAGCGCGCCGCCGATCGCCGCCAGCACCAGGCTCTCGTGGGGAAAGCGCACCTTGGCGACGAGGTTGCCGGCCTGGGTGAGGCTCTGCGCCGCGGCGCTGAGCCCGCCCTGGAAGATCTGCCAGCTCACCATGCCGAGCAGGACGTAGGCGGGGTAGGGGATCGCCAGGTCGCCCATGGCGAAGACGCGCTGGCTGCGCAGCCAGGAGAAGACGAGCGTGGTGGCGATCGCCGGGAGGATGGCCCAGGCCCAGCCGAGCAGCGACTGCCGGTAGCGGGCGGAGATGTCGCGCACGAGGAACCGCCACACGAGCTCCCGGGACTCCCAGAGCTCGCGGCCCATCTGCGCGAAGCTGTCGTGCGGCTGCGCGTGGTCGTAGACGCGGAGCTCCGCCGCCGGCTGCGCCATCCACCCTCCCCGGACGGTTCGGGCGTACCGCCCGTCCCACTGCGCGCATCGGTCGCGCGACGCCCCGGCTTGAGGGCGGTTTCACGGGGCGGGACGGGGGGGTCGAAGGCCTAGTTGCGCACCGCCGAGGCGGCGTCCGGGCCGTGCGACGGGCCGTCGCCGCCCAGGGGCTCGCCGCGGTGATCCCCGGCGCCCTCCAGTCGCGCGAGAACCCGCTCGAAGAGCCGGGGCAGGACCACCTGCGTGCTGCGTTCGCGCCGGACCTTCCCGGCGGCGGCCTCCCCGATGCGGTGGCGCGCCGCGGGGTCGCGCGCCAGTCGCGCCAGGGCGTCGCCCATGGCCCGGACGTCGAGGTAGGGCACCGCGATTCCGGCGTCCTTGGAGAAGAACTCCGCCGTGCCGCCGGCACCCTCGAAGCAGACGACCGGCACGCGTCGGGCGCCGGCCTCCAGCGCGACCAGGGGGTGTGGGTCCTCGCGAGAGGGCAGGGCGAGCGCGTCGATCGCCTCGTAGAAGGCCGACAGATCGCTCATGGCGGGCGGCAGGTGGACCTGCGTCTCGAGGCCCAGATGGCGCAGGTCGTGGCGCAGCGCCTGGCGCTCGAAGCCGCTCGCGTCGTGTCCGACCCAGACGAAGTGCACCGGGCGGCCGGGGCTCCGCTCGAGGACCGACCGCGCGATCTGCGGCAGCAGGTCGCTTCCCTTGCGCCAGCACAGCGTGCCCGCAGCGCCGATCAGGACGGCATCTGCGGGGACGCCCAGGCGCTCGCGCAGCAGACGTCCGCTGCCGCTCGCGACCGCCGGCTCGATGGGGACGCACTCCGGCACGACCCGGATGCGGCTCGCGAGGCTCGGATCGAGCGCCTCGAGATCCCGGGCCACCGCATCCGACACCGCGATCAG
>CP070734.1:1690456-1692521 GCA_020347605.1 Deltaproteobacteria bacterium
GGCGACCTCCCGGTCGCCGCCGCGGCGCCGGCCGTCGCGACCCCCACGGCCTACGCCTTCGCGCTGGGCCGTGCGGACACGGCCTCGTGCCAGCGCGTCAGGTTCTTCTGATCAGGCGCGATGCGGATGTCGGTGATGCGACCGAAATCGATTCCCGTCAGGGCCGTGATGTCGGCGATGCTGTAGCGATCGCCGGCGATGAAGGCGCGGCCGGCCAGCTCCTCGTCGAGCCACGCGAGCCGCTTCTTCGCGGTTTCCCGGCAGACGGCGCCGAACTCCGGGACCTGGGGAATCCGCCCCTTGAAGAAGTCGTGGGTCATGCGGAAAGTCTGCGCGATCGTCTGGAAGATCTCGAACTCCATGCGCCGGTTCCACATCTCGACCCGGGCGCGATCCTGCGCATCGGTGCCGAACAGCGGCGGCTCGGGCTGCAGCTCCTCGAAGTAGCGGCAGATGGCCACCGACTCGGCGATGCAGGTGCCGTCGTCGAGCTCGAGCACGGGCAGGCCGCCCAGCGGGTTCTTGGCCAGGAACGGGGGCTTGCGGTTGTCGGCCTTGCCGATGTCCACCGGCTCGTAGGGAACCTCGATTCCCTTCTCGGCGAGGAACATGCGCACGCGGCGCGGATTCGGGGCCATGCTGGAGTCGTAGATCTTCACGGGGGGCCTCCTCGAGGGGTCGAGACGTCGCGTCGCGCCGCATTGTAGTATGCGGCGACCGGCCCGACGAGCTGCCGCGGGCCGGCGCGCGGAGCGCGTCGCCGGAGCCGGCGGCTAGAGCCGCCCGGCGATCACGCCGGCCGTGCGGCGGGCCAGCGCCATCAGCGTGAACATCGGGTTCACGGCCGGGCTCTGCGGGAACACGCCGGTGTCCGCGATCCACAGATTCTCGAAGTCGTGACACTTGCCGAACGGGTCGACCACGCCGCGCGCCGGGTCGCCGTGCATGCGCGTCGTGCTGAACACGTGGTTGCCCCCACAGACGAGGTCCGTGGCGCGCAGCTCGTGCGTGCGCAGTACGTCGGCTTCGGCGGGCGAGTGGAGCTCCGCGGGAATGCCGTGCACGCCGGGCAGGATCTTGCGGGCACCCGCCGCGAACAGGATCTCCGCCAGCACCCGCAGCGCGTGCTTCAGGATCGAGAGGTCGTCCGGGTGCAGGTGGTACTCGAGCGCGGGATCCAGCGTCCCGCGGCGCGGCCGCACCCGCCCCAGCGAGCGATGGCAGCTCGCGATGGCGTCCCAGGTCGCGGCGTACGGCAGCTCGGCCAGGCGCTCCTTGAGCGCGAGGCCGAAGCCGGGCGTGCGAACGGCGAGCACCCCCGGCGGCGCCCACAGCGTCTCGAGCTTGAAGCCCTGCGACAGGAAGTGCAGCGACTGATAGCCCTGCGTGGCGCCGAACTGCGGATCCACGCGCTCCGGAAACACACCCGTGATCGCCACGCCGGGGTGGAACTGCAGGTTCTCACCGACCTGACCCGAGCGGTTCGCCAGGTTCCCGCTGCGCTGCAGGATCACGGGTGTCGCCATGCAGCCCGCGGCGAGCACGACGTGGCGCGCCGCGACGCGCACGCGGTGGCTGCGCCGGCCGGTGAACGGCTCGACCACCTGTCCCTCGACGCCACGGACCCGCGCGCCGTCCACCACGACGCGCTGAACCTGCACCGAGGTCAGGACCTGCGCGCCGGCGCGGATCGCCGCGGGCACGTAGCTGATGTCCATCGACTGCTTCGCGCGGCTGCGGCAGCCGGTGAAGCACTCGCCGCTGCCGCGGCAGCCCCGGACGTTGCGCGGCATCGGCTCGCTCGAGTAGCCGAGTGCGTCGCAGCCGCGCTTGAACAGCAGGTTGCGCTGGCCCAGGACGTCTTCCGGCGTCGGCCCGATGCCGAGGAACTCCGCCACGGCATCGTAGTGGGGGTCGAGGTCCTTGCGCGTCGTGTCGGCGAGCTCGAAATCGGTGCACCAGCGCTCGAGCGACGCCGCGGGTGCGCGCACGCAGATCGCCGAGTTGACGAGCGAACCACCGCCCAGCGCAATCGCCTGCATCGTCGCCATCACGAAGCCGCGCG
>CP070734.1:1692621-1694683 GCA_020347605.1 Deltaproteobacteria bacterium
GGGGGTGACCGGACCGTGGTGTCCGAGCGTCACGAAGCGCGTGCGGCCGTGCGCGCGGTACTGCACCACGTAGGTCTTCGTCCCGCTGGTGCGGACGCGCAGCCCGAAGCGCGGCAGCTCTTCGTCCCAGAGAATGTAATCGCGCTCCTTCAGCGGCGCGGCATCGACGGTGCGCTTGGTGAGCTTCGCCATCGGAGTCCCCCCGTCGTCGCGACCTTCTGTCGGGAGTCAGTTGCTACTTCGGTCAGCCCATGGCAAGCAAGCGGGGTCATTTCGGAGGGTATGCGGGGATGAAGCGGGTTTCAACAAGAAACCGACAACGCTGCGAAATTTCGCACGCAATCGCACGCTGTCGCATTACTGCGTAAGACTACTTTTTCTGATGGGGTTCAGGAGGTCGCGAGTTCAAATCTCGCCGGCCCGACCACTTCGATTCGCGCACTGCACGGGCGCCCGAGTCACGTACCGCGTCGCCATCGCAGCGGATCGATCTGCGCGGGCCCCGCGCGGGCCGTCACGGAAAGATGCCCTGCGCCAGGTAGCTCTCGGCGATCCGATCGATCGCGAAGTAGAAGGCCGCCGTGCGCAGGTCGGGGATGTCGCGCGTCTTCCACACCTCGCGGATGCGCTGGTACGAGAGCTCCATCGTCTCGGCGAGCGCCGAGCGCACGAAGTCGATCTCCCGCGGCCCCTGGGACACGGCCTGCTTCTCCGACGCCGCGAAGGGCTTGCCGGTCAGCCGCTCGACCGCGCCGAGGATGCGCAGCGCGGCCATCTCCTCGTAGCGCGTGGTCATCCGCTCGAAGCTGGCGTGCGAGAGGTTCTTGAGCCACTCGAAGTAGGAGACGGTCACGCCGCCGGCGTTCAGGTAGATGTCCGGGATCATGAAGACGCCGCGCTCGCGCAGCACGGCCTCGCCGGCGGGGTGCACCGGACCGTTCGCCGCTTCCGCGACGATCCGGGCGCGGATCCGCGGCGCGTTCTCGGCGGTGATCTGGTTTTCCAGGGCGGCCGGGATGAGCACGTCGCAGTCGAGCTCGAGCGCCTCCGCGGAGGAGCAGTTCCGGGCGCCCGGGAAGTCCCGGATGCTGCCCGTCGTGAGCCGGTGCTGCCGCACGGCGTCGACGTCGAGCCCGTCGGGCGCGTGGATGCCGCCGTCGATCTCGGCGATGCCGACGATCTGCGCGCCGCCTTCGGCGGCCGCGAACGTCGCGGCCCAGTAGCCGACCTTCCCGAGGCCCTGCACGACCACGCGCTTGCCCGCGAGGCCCGGGGCGATGCCGAGGGCCTTCATGTCCTCGGCGACCTTCATGCATTCCTCGATGCCGTAGTAGACGCCCAGCCCGGTCGCTTCCGCGCGCCCCGGGATTCCGTGCATCGAGAGCGGCTTGCCGGTGACGCACGCGAAGCTGTCGAGCTGATTGGGATTCAGCGCCTTGTAGGTGTCGGCCATCCAGCCCATCTCGCGCTCGCCGGTTCCGTAGTCGGGGGCGGGCACGTCCACCGACGGACCGATGAAGCTGCGCTTGACGAGCTCCGCGGTGTAGCGGCGCGTCGCGCGCCGCCGCAGGCCCTCGCTGGCGGTACGGGGATCGATGCGCACGGCGCCCTTGGCGCCGCCGAAGGGCACGTTCACGATCGCGCACTTGAAGGTCATGAGCGCGGCCAGGGCCATCACCTCGTCCTCGGTGACGTCCGGGCTGAAGCGCAGGCCGCCCTTGGTCGGCAGGCGGTGGTGGCTGTGCTGGGCGCGGAAGCCCTCGATCACGTGGATCCGGCCCTCGTCGTCCTCGACGGGGAAGCGGATGCGGTAGATGCCGTTGCACTCCTTGACCTGGTCGAGGAGATGCGTGTCGAACCGCGTGTAGCGCGCGGCGCGGTCGAAGTAGCGTACGACGTCCGCGAACAGGCCGCCGCGCGCGCTTTCGGGCGTCGGGCGCGGCGCGGGCCGCGCGGCGGATCGCTTCGATCGAGACACGGAACGCTTCTTATACTGCGCGGGCCGCGGAGGGTAAAGGGCTCCCGGTCGCAGACCGCGCCCGAGCCCGGGTGGGGCTCGGGC
>CP070734.1:1694783-1696815 GCA_020347605.1 Deltaproteobacteria bacterium
TGGCCATGGAGCTCGCGCTCACCGGCGAGACGCGGAGCGCGGAGGAGATGCAGCGCATCGGACTCGTGAATCGGCTGGCCGAGCCGGGCCACGCGCTCGACGCGGCGCCGGTCGCGGGGCCGATGCGACACGTAGTGCGTCTCGATGCCGCCGAGACCGTGGCGCGCGAGCGCCGCCACCAGCGCCTCGAGACCGCCGGGCCGGTTGCGCGAGGCGTAGAGCGGATGCGCCAGCACCGCGATCCCGCCCGCCGCCCGGATCCGGGCGATGGCCTCGGCCGCGGTGGGAACGCGTTTGGGTACGAAGCCGGGCGCGCCCGCGCGCAGGAAGCGGTCGAAGGCGTCGTCCACGCTGCGACAGACGCCGAGCGCCACCAGTGCGCGCGCCACGTGCGGACGCCCGATGCTGCCGCCCCCTGCGGAGCGGAGCACATCGCGGCTGCCCAGCTCGATTCCGAGGTCGCGCAGTCGCGCCACCATCCGCGGGATCCGTTCCTCCCGCCGCCGGCGAATCCGCGCGAGCTCCGCGAGCAGCGCGGGGTCCTGCGGGTCGAAGCCGTAGCCGAGGATGTGGACGTCGACACCCTCCGCTTCGGCGGAGATCTCCACGCCGCGCAGGAAATCGATCCCGAGCGCGCGCGCCTCCGCCTCCGCCTCGGCGAGCCCGCCGATCGCATCGTGATCGGTCAACGACAGCGCGGAAACGCCGAGCCGGTGGGCGCGGCGCACCAGCTCGGCCGGCGCGCAGGTCCCGTCGGACACCGTGCTGTGTGTGTGCAGGTCGCAGGTCGTGTCGCGCACCGCGAGAGCGTAGGGGAGCGCCGTTGGACGCGCTCGCGCGCCTACTCGAGGTAGCCGAGCGCCTGGAGCGCCGCGCGCTGCTCGTCGCTCAGCTCGGCCGTGCCCCCGCCCTCGACGGCGTCGGCGCGGGCGAGCTGCTGCTGCGCGTCGCTGTGCGCGCGAAGGCTCGCCGCGACGTCGCCGTAGCTCTCGTAGAGGTTGCGCGTCTCGCCCGGATCGCGCTCGACGTCGAACAGCTCGTGCGGCGGCAGCCCGCGCGGATTGCCCTCGTTCGACTCGATGAGCTTCCAGGTCTCCGTTCGAAGCGCTCGGATCACGTTGCCCTCGTGATCCTCCTCGACGAAGGCCATGCGTTCGGTCTCGGAGCGCTCGGAGCCCGACCGCGCCAGGTCCAGGCCGCGCATGGCCTCGGGAATCTCGGCGCCGCTGGGCGCGATCAGCGTCGGGGCCACGTCGATGAGTCGCGCGAACTCGGCGTCGGGGGACGCGTGGTCCGGCTCGCCGCCACGCGGCCACTTGACGATCAGCGGCACGCGGATCTGCTCGTCGTAGAGCGTGAGCCCGTGCCAGAACCCGCCGTGCTCGTGGAACTCCTCGCCGTGGTCGGCGGTGAGGACGATCAGCGTGTCGTCGTAGAGGTCGAGAGCGCGCAGCCGATCGAGCAGCCGCGCGATGTTCGCGTCGAGGGAGCGGATCTCACCCGCGTAGAGGCGCTGCATCTCGGCCGCGAGCTCCGGCTCCGGGTGCTGATTGGAGACGCGCGCCACAGCCGTGCCGTCGTAGCTGCCGTCCTTCCCGCGCTCGAAATAGGGGTCGTGCGGGTCCATGTAGTGCAGGAACAGGAAGAAGCGCGCATCCTTGTGCCGCTCGAGCCAGTCGAAGGCCACCGCGTTCACGGTGGTCGAGTCCTGATAGAAGTCACCGACCCGGTAGCCGCGCTTCAGCTTGAACCAGACGCTGCGCGCGATCTGATACAGGATCAGCTTCGACGATGATTCGGACGCGCCGGCGAGGTAGTCGGGCGCGAGGTAGTAGTACTCGTCGTAGCCCTGCTGGAAGCCGAAGCTCGGCGCCAGGTTGATGTTCGAGACGATCCCACCGGTCGTGTAGCCCGCGCCCTTCAGCGCCTCCGAGACCAGCGTGATCTCGTCCGCCAGCACCGCCGTCTTGGACATCGCCAGGTGCGAGGACGGCAGCAGCGAGGTGAGCAGCGTCGCCGCCGCCGGCTTGGT
>CP070734.1:1696915-1698924 GCA_020347605.1 Deltaproteobacteria bacterium
ATCCGGCCGCGCGCGCTGCGGTCGCTGCCGCGGCGCCTCAGGTCGACGCGCCGTCCGCGTGATCCCGGGCGACGGGTGGAGCGAACGACGGGTTCCGGCCCGCGCGGATGTCCTCGAGGCGCGCGTGGCACGAATCGCGCCAGGCGTCGTCCGAGAGGATGTAGAAGCGCTCGTCCCGAATCGCCGCCAGCACGCGCTCGGCGATCGCGCCGGGTGCGATACCGGTCTCGACGGCCTTCGACAGGGCCGACTCGACCAGCTCGCGTTCCGGGGACGGGTCGCGCCGGTCCGCCGCGGCCCGGAACCGCGGGGGGCGATGCCGCTCGCACGCGTCGATCCGCGTCGCGACGGCCTCGGGACAGAGGGCCGACACGCGGATTCGTGAACCCCGCAGCGCGAGCTCGTGGTGCAGGCACTCGCTGTACGCCAGCACCGCGTGCTTGCTCATGTGGTAGATCGACGCGTACGGCAACGTCGTGAGGCCGGCCATGGAGGCGGTGTTGACGACGTGCCCCTCGCTGTTCTGCTCGAGCAGGATCGGCACGAACGTGCGCACGCCGTGGATCACTCCCCAGAGGTTCACGCCGATCACCCACTCGTAATCGCGAAGGGGCGCTTCCCACGAGAGACCCCCTGCGAAGACGCCCGCGTTGTTGCACACCACGTGCACCGCGCCGAAGGCGCGCAGCGTCTGGTCGGCGAGGGCCTCGACGTCCGAGGCCTGCGTCACGTCCACGGGTACGGCGCGCACGTCGGCGCCCCGCTCCGCGAGCTCGCCCGCTGCGGCCTCGAGCGCCGGCGGGTCGATGTCCGCCAACACCACCTTCATGCCCTCGGCCGCGAACCGCTCCGCGAGCGCGCGTCCAATGCCGCTCGCCGCGCCCGTCACCACCGCCACCCGGCCCCGAAACCGCTTCATCGCATTCCTCCCCGTGCGGGCGGATTCTACGCCAGCGCGCCTGCGCCGCGGGCGGCGCCCGGCCCGCGGGACTGGTGAGCCGCGGGGTCCGGTGGTAAAGACAGCCGCATGCTGCGACGCCTCCTATCGCTCGGCTTCTGGGTGTTCCTCACGGTCAGCTCGGCCGCGCTGTTCCCGGTCGCGCTCTGCATCTGGGCGCTGACCGCGCCCTTCGACCGCCGGCGCCGGCTCCTGCACCGCTTCACCTGTCTGTGGGCATCTCTCTACACATGGCTGAATCCGGCCTGGCGCGTGGAGATCGAGGGCCGCGACCGGATCCGCCGCGACGCCGCGTACGTCATCGTCGCGAACCACCAGTCCCTGCTCGACATCCTGGTGCTGTTCCGGCTCTTCACCCATTTCAAGTGGGTGTCGAAGATCGAGAACTTCCGGGTGCCGTTCATCGGCTGGAACATGTCCCTGAACCGCTACATCAAGCTGCGCCGCGGGGATCCCGCCAGCATCGAGCGGATGATGCGCGCCTGCGAGACCACGCTCGCGGAGGGCAACTCCATCATGATGTTCCCGGAGGGCACGCGCTCGCCGGACGGGAGCCTGCGCGCGTTCAAACACGGCGCGTTCACGCTGGCGTGCGCGGCGCGGCGGCCGCTGTTGCCGATCGTCGTCGACGGCACTGCGCACGCCCTGCCGAAGCGGGGCTTCGTGCTGCAGGGCCGTCACCAGATCCGCATCCGCGTGCTCGACGAGATTCCCTACGAGAGCTTCGCGGACCTGCCGGTCGAGGACCTGACGCAGCAGGTCCACGCGCGCTTCCAGAAGGAGCTCGGCGCGTCGGCGCTTCGCTGAGGCGCGCGGGGGATCTCAATCCTCGACGAAGGGGTTCTCGGACTCGCCGACCAGCACGTGCTTCATCACCTTTCCGGCGGCGTTGCGCGGCAGCGGCTCGTCGCGGAACTCCCAGTGTGAGGGGACCTTGAAGTAGGCGAGCGTCTCGCCGACGAAGCGGGCGAGCGGCGCGGGATCGCGCGGCGCATCCGGTTCGGGCACGACGATCGCCTTCACCTCCTGGCCCAGCTCCGCGTGCGGCACG
>CP070734.1:1699024-1701022 GCA_020347605.1 Deltaproteobacteria bacterium
CCACGCCGGCGGCTCCCGCGTCGAGCGCCGCCCGCGCGTTCTCGGCCGTGATCCCGCCCTGGGCCAGAATCGGCAGACCCCGCCGGGCCGCCGCCGCGACCGCCGCCGTCCCGAGCGGCGGGGCCGCCGACCGCTTCGAGCGCGGTTCGAACACGGGGGCGAGGTGCGCGTAGCTCGCCCCCGCCTCGGCGGCCGCGCCGACCGCCGCCGCGTCGTGGCAGGAAGCGCCCACGAGCTTCGCGGTGCCGAGCAGGCGACGCGCGTCGCGCGCAGCCACCGCGTCGAAGCCGAGATGCACGCCGTCCGCTTCGGCGGCGAGGGCGACGTCGGTGCGGCGGTTCACGAGCACCCGGACCTCGCCGTCGCGGGCGGCCGCGCCGCGCCGCGCCGCCGCGGCGATCTCCGCCACGAGATCGCACAGCGCGCCGCCCTCGAGGTCCTTCTCGCGCACCTGCACCCAGTCCACCCCGGCCGCGACCGCGGCCTCGACGGTCGGGACGAGCGGGTGGCGAGAGATCCGCCGGTCCGTCACGAGACACAGGATCGGACGCGCGGGGTGGCTCAGAACTGCGCGATCCCGTCCAGCGGACTCGATGCCGAGGCGTACAGACGGCGCGGCATGCGGCCGGCCTCGTAGGCGAGGCGCCCGGACTCGGTCGCCAGCCGCATCGCGCGCGCCATCCGCACCGGGTCCTTGGCGTGTGCGATTCCGGTGTTCATGAGCACGGCCGTACAGCCGAGCTCCATCGCGACCGCGGCGTCGCTCGCGGTGCCGACGCCCGCGTCGACGATCACCGGGACCTCGACCGTCTCGAGGATGATCCGGAGGTTCGCCGCGTTGCGGATGCCCATGCCCGAGCCGATCGGTGCGCCGAGCGGCATCACCGCGGCGCAGCCGAGCGCGGCGAGCTTCTGGCACGCCACCGGATCGTCGGTCACGTAGGGCAGCACCGTGAAGCCCTCGTCGATCAGCACGCGCGCGGCCTCGATCGTCGCCCCGACGTCGGGAAACAGCGTTCGCTCGTCTCCGATCACCTCGAGCTTGACGAGGTCGGTTTCGAGCAGCGCGCGCCCCATCCGCGCGGTCGTCACGGCGTCCTCGGCGTTGTAGCAGCCGGCGGTGTTGGGGAGGATCTGGAACCGGTCGGGGCGGATCACGTCGAAGATGCCCTGGCCCTTGGGCGCCTGGGTGTCCACGCGCCGCAGCGCGACGGTCACCATCTCTGCGCCGCTGGCCTCGATGCAGGCGAGGTTCTGTTGGAACGACTCGTACTTGCCCGTGCCGATGATGAGGCGCGAGGAAAACGTGTGCGAGCCCAGGGTGTACTGGGACGGCATCGATCAGCCTCCTCCCACCGCCTCGAGGATCTCGACGCGATCGCCGTTCGCGAGCCGGTGCGAGTCGAAGGCGGAGCGCGGGATCACGTCCCGGTTCACCGCCACCGCGATGCGCCGGTCCTCGAGGCCGAGGGAACCCACGAGGCGCGCGATCGTGCAATCCGGGTGGACGGCTCGGGTCTCCCCGTTGACCAGAACGAGAAAATCTCTCTCCGACACGGCGATTCGTTGGCCTCGAGGTGGGATTGACGCAAAGCTATCCAACGCGGTGTGCGCCTGCCAACCGGCGCGCCCCGGAGGCCCGCAACGCATGGAAGCCCTGCGCAGCTGCGCGACCATCGACCTCGGCGCGCTCCGAGCCAACTTCGCGGAGGTGCGGCGCCTCGCGGGCGGCTCCGACGTGATCGCGGTCGTGAAGGCGGACGCCTACGGACACGGCGCCGCGCGGGTCGCGCGCGCGCTGGTCGCGGCCGGTTGTGGGCGGCTCGCCGTGCTCACGGTCGCCGAGGCCGGAGAGCTGCGCGGAGCCGGGCTCGAGGTGCCGATCCTGCTGATGGGCGGCGTTCACGGCGCCGCGGAGGCGGCCGAGGCGCTCGAGCTCCGCGCGACGCCGGTCCTCCACCACCCGGGCGATCTCGCCGCCGTCGCCGAGGCGGCGGC
>CP070734.1:1701122-1703116 GCA_020347605.1 Deltaproteobacteria bacterium
ACTCCGGCTCACACACGCCGCAGTTGATGCACTCCTCGGGGTCGATGTACAGCTGATTGGGAAACGAGTCCCGATCGTCTCCCGTGTACTCGTAGATGCAGTCCACGGGACACACCTCGACACAGCTCAGGTCGAGGCAGTCGCGGCACAGACGGGTGATCACCCAGGTCATCGCTTCGTCCCTTCCTCGCGGTTCGCGCGCCGCCCGCCCCGGACACCGCGCTGGCACGCGAGCATTGCGCGTCCGCGACGTGTTCGCACCCCGCGCGCGGCCCCGCGTTGCCGGCCAATCTTGACTTGGGAGTACTGTATCGTAGGCTGTCCCTCGTGCATCTGCTCGCACTCGAGGAGTACGGTCTCCGCTGCCTGCTGCGGGTGGCCTCCCACGCGGGAGCGGATCCGCTGACGATCCCGGCCATCGCCGAAGCGGAGGGCCTCTCGCCCGAGTACGCTGCGAAGCTGCTGCGCAAGCTTCGGATCGGGGGGCTGCTGACCAGCGCGCGCGGCGCCGGCGGGGGCTACCGCCTGGCTCGACCCGCGGACCAGATCACGATCTGGGAGGCCGTCGACGTGCTGGGCGGCGAGTTCTTCCCCGCGAGCTTCTGCGAGTGTCACGGCGGACAGCGAAACGAATGCGTGCGCCTCACCGACTGCTCGCTGCGCGCGCTGTGGCGCCGTCTCGACGAGACGCTGCGCGAGACCCTCGAGGCGATCACCGTCCAGGACCTGGCGCGCCGGGAGCCGGCCGTGGAGGTGCTCCTCGACCGCGGCGCCAGCGCCAGACGCGCGACGGTGAGCGCCTGAGCCCGCGGCCGTGACGACCCCCGTGAACCGCGCCAGCGCGTACGCGACGCCCCGCGACCTGCCGGGTCGCCCGCTTCGCGATCTGCGCATCTCGGTGACGGACCGCTGCAACTTCCGCTGCCCCTACTGCATGCCCGCCGAGGTGTTCGGGAAGCGCTACACCTTCGTGCCGAAGCCCGAGCTGTTGAGCTTCGAGGAGATGGCGCGCCTGGCCGGCTGCTTCGTCGCGCTGGGTGCGCGGAAGATCCGCATCACGGGCGGGGAGCCGCTCGTGCGGGCCGAGCTGCCCGCGCTGATCGAGCGCCTCGCGGGCATCCCCGGCCTCGGCGACCTCGCGCTCACGACCAACGGCTATCTGCTGGCCGATTCCGCGCAGGACCTGCGCGATGCCGGCCTGCGGCGCATCACCGTGAGCCTCGACAGCCTCGACGAGGCGATCTACCGGCGCATGAACGGCCGGCACTACGGCACGGCTCGGGTGCTCGCGGGCATCGCCGCCGCCGAGCGCGCCGGCCTGCGCCCGATCAAGGTCAACTGCGTCGTGCAGCGCGGCGTGAACGACGGGTCGATCGTCGAGCTCGCGCGCTACTTCAAGGGGACCGGCCACATCGTCCGCTTCATCGAGTACATGGACGTGGGCAACCGAAATCAATGGAATCTCTCCGAGGTGGTGCCCGCCGCCGAGATCGTCGAGCGCATCCACGCGGAGCTGCCGCTGCGCCCGGCCACGGCGCACTACCGCGGGGAGGTGGCGAGCCGCTTCGAGTACCTGGACGGCGGAGGCGAGATCGGCGTCATCTCATCGGTGAGCGCGCCGTTCTGCGGCGATTGCACGCGGGCGCGTCTGTCTCCGGAGGGGCAGCTCATCACCTGTCTGTTCGCGACCGAAGGCATCGATCTGCGCAAGCCGCTGCGCGCGGGCTGCAGCGACGCGGAGCTGCGCGATCAGATCGCCGCCGTCTGGAGGCGGCGCAGCGACCGCTATTCCGAGGAGCGCGCCGCGCATCTGGATCTCGAGGGACACAGCCGGAGCCGCTCGAAGATCGAGATGCACCGGATCGGCGGCTGAGCCCGACGCGGCCCGGTCGAGCCCGAGGACACCCACGCCCGTGCCCGCAGCCCCCGCACCCGAATGATCGCCGCACTCGCCTGGACCTTCTGGGCTCTCGCAGGGTGCACGGTCGTCGGCG
>CP070734.1:1703216-1705172 GCA_020347605.1 Deltaproteobacteria bacterium
GAGGCCGGCATCGAGCCCCAGCCGTCCTGGTTCTTGACCGCGTTGCAGTAGGCCGCGAGCACGTCGACCGAATGGTCCACGAACAGCGCGTCCGTCGACGGGTTCTGCCCGACGATGACCGTCGGCATGCCGAGCTTGTAGATCTGCGGGCAGGAGCGCTCGGGCAGCACCTGCGCGAGCGCCTTTGCGATCGCCTCGCCCACCTCCACGCCCGGGTGGTGCGTTCCCGCGGCGACGGTCTTCCCCTCGCGCGGGTTGAGCACGCACCCTTCGGGCACGATCAGGTCGATCGAGTCGAAGAACCCCTCGTTCTTGGGGATCGCGGGATCCATCATGGTCGCGAGCTGGGCTACCACGTAGCCGCGCGTGTTGCCGAACGACGAGTAGGCCTTCAGGTCCTGCCGCTCGTCGGAGCCCGTGAAGTCGACCGTGAGCCGGTCGCCGTCGACCGTGACCTTCACGTGCACGTGGATGTCCGGGTTTCCGACGGGATCGTGGTCCACGTACGCGTCGGCCTCGTACTCGCCGTCCGGCCAGCGGGACACCTCCTCGCGGAAGCGGCGCGCGGCGTAGGCGATCGAGTGGTCGGCGGCGCCGCGCACCGCCGCCGTTCCGTAGCGGTCGATGATCTCGCCGAGCCGCTTCACACCGATCTGTGCCGCGCCGATCTGGGCGCGGATGTCGCCCATGAAGGTGGGCGTCCGGTTGTTCACCTTCATCATGTAGAGCACGTCGCGCCGCTCGACGCCGCGGTCGTAGACCTTGACCGCGGGGAAGCGCACCCCCTCGGCCCAGATGTCGATCGCCTCCGCGTTGTAGCCGCCCGGCACGCCGCCGCCGGTGTCGGCGTGATGGCACTGGATCGACGCGATCAGCACCACCTCGCCGTCGCGCACGACGGGCGCGAACACGTTGTAGTCGGGCAGGTGGCCGCCGCCGTGATACGGATCGTTGGCGATCAGGACGTCGCCGGCGTTGAGGCCCTCCTCCGCGAAGAATTCGAGCGCAAAGCGGATGGGCAGCGTGGAAGACAGCATGAACTGCGGAATCCCGACCGACAGGGCCGCCAGGCAGCCGCGACCGTCGAGGATCGTGGCGTTGCGCTCGTTCGACTGGTTCAGGATCGGCGTCGTCGCGGCCAGCGAAACGTGCGTCGCCATCTCGTACGCGACGGTCTCCATGGCGCCGCGGATCACCTCGGCGGTGACGGGATCGACCTCCGCGGCGGGCGGCTGCGTCCGCGCCGTTTCGGCTTGCCGTGCCGGTCTGCTCATGGGGCCCCTCGGGGACGTTTCTGACGGAGTGTCAATTATCGGGCCGAGCCGCGGCGTTTGTCCAGTCCAGACCGGCCGCTTCGCGCGCGATGCCGCGGTCCCGTTGACCCGCCGGGGCCGCAGCGCATACGGTTCCGCCATGTCCGTCCTGCGCATGAGCCACCTCGGAATCTGCGTCGCAGACCGCGACCGTTCGCTCCGCTTCTACCGCGACGGTCTGGGATTCCGGGAGGTCTCGAGACTGCGCGCCCGGGGCGCGGCGACCGCCACGCTGCTGCAGGTCGCGGACGCCGAGGTCGAGGCCACCTTCCTCGAGCGCGACGGCGTTCGCATCGAGCTCCTGGCCTACGCGAAGCCCGGACACTGCGGGCCGTCACAGCCCGGGCCGATGAACCGGCTCGGCCTGACCCACCTGTCGCTGCGCGTCGACGATCTGGACGGGACGCTCGCGGCCCTGCGCGCGACGGACGCCCGGGTGCTCGACGAGACGCGGATCGAGATCGCCGCCGCGGACACGCGCGCCGTGTTCGTGACCGATCCGGACGGGACCCGGATCGAGCTGGTGCAGGCGCCGGGCGACCCGGCCGCTCCGCCGGGCGCCGGCTAGCTCTGCCGGGCCTCGTCCTCGCTATTCGCTCGGACTCGGGCTTCCGGCCTTCGCTCGCCTGCGGCTCGCTGCGCG
>CP070734.1:1705272-1707208 GCA_020347605.1 Deltaproteobacteria bacterium
CGCCGCGCTCGGCCAGCCACTGGAGCGGGGCGCCGACCGCCAGCCCGACGTCTCCCATGCCGGGCTGCACGAAGATGCGCCCGAAGCCCATCTCCTTCACGAGCTTGTTGAGCTTGACGTTGGCGAACACGCCGCCGGCCAGGCAGATGGGCTGGCCCTCGATGCGCGGCACGTTCGCTTCGATGAGGCGCGTCACCTCGCGCTCGAGAAGACTCTGGATGACGCTCGCGAGCTCGGCGTCGGACCAGTCGCCGAAGCGCGTGTGGCGCAGCTCGCGCAGCTCGCGGCGCGCCTGCTCGAACGCGGCGTCGCCCTCGGTCGAGCCGTGCGTCGAGTGCATCATGAAGAAGTACGGCCGGCCCGCGCGGCGCGACCAGACCTCGTCGAGCCAGCGCTCCAGCGCGCGCGCGAGGCGATCGTCGGGCGTGGCGTGCGCGGCCAGGCCCGTGACCTTTCCGGCGTGCCGATGCGGGTGGAAGCCGAGCAGCGTCGTGACGTATTCGTAGCCGTGGCCCAGCGGAAACTGCGTGTGGAAGTAGCTGCGAATCGGCCGCAGTCGCCCGCGCTCGCCGCGGAACACGCGCGCGCTGTACGTGTCGCCGACGCCATCGACCGTCACCACCTCGGCGTCTTCGAAGCCGGACTGGAAGTAGGCGCTCGCGGCGTGGCAGGTGTGGTGGTCCACGTAGTGGCGCCGCGCCCAGGGGAACAGCTGGGCCTCGCCGCGGGCCGTGCGCCCGAGCGCGGCGTCCCGGAGCTTTCGGAAGCGCTTCGGGTGGACGTCCTGCAGGCGGCCGTGGACCGCGTTGTAGACGGCGAGGCGCGCCTCGCGCGCGAAGCGCTGGCGGAGCGGCAGGCCGCCGCCCACCACCTCGGCGCCCTCCAGCTCGAAGTGCGCGGACGCGCAGGCGGCCGCGCGCGCGGGCCAGCCGCCCTGCATCTTGCGCCGCGTGAAGCGCTCCTCGGCGGCCGCGAACCGGGGTCGGCCGGCCGCGTCCAGGACCGCGACGCTCGCCTCGTGGCTGCGGTGATATCCGATCAGCACAACCGGGCTTCACTAGCAGAATCGGGAACCGGGCCGCAAAGACGCAGCTCGAAGGGGCAGGGGTCGGCCGGGTCGAGGGGGGTCCAGCGGGCCCGGAGCGGGCCCTCGCGGCTCCCGTAGCGCGCGGTGGCGGTGCGCCCGTCGAACGCCAGGACGGCGGGCTCGCCGCCGGCCGGCGCGAGCTGGATCAGCCAGCCGCCCGCCCACGGAAGCTCGGGCCCAGCCTCGACGAAGAGTTCCGCCATCTCTTGCGTCTCCCCGAAGCGCTCGTACAGCGGCACGGCGCGACGCCCGCAGGCGGCTCCCAGCGGCACGACGCGTGCCGTGCCGCTCGGCAGCCGCGGGTGTAGGTGGACGTGACTCGCGACGCGGTGACGCCCGGCGCCCAGCACGGCGTCCAGCACGAGCACCCACGCATCGGCAACGGCCAGGAGCCGGTGGTGCACCGGTCGGCCCGGGAGCCGGCGGTAGGCGTCGTGCGCGGCCCAGATCCAGCTGCAGTGCGCATCCGAGCCCCAGCGCAGGACGCGCGCCCGGCCGCGGCGCCCGACGCGAAAGCTGCCCCACGCCTCGAGCTGCTCCTGCTCGTCCACCGCCAGGGTGTTGTGCGCCCGGGTGGAGCGGATGCGGGCCCGCACCGGACCGGCGTCGTACGCGCCCGTCCCCGTGTCCGTCACGATCCGCGCGGCGCCGTGGGACACCTCGAAGGACAGGAGATCGCCGTGAGCGTGACCCAGCTGGTAATCCGGTCCGTGCGGGCCGGCGCGGAACACCGCACAGGTCTCGCCGCGGCGCAGCGCGAGAAGCCCGCTGTGACGCTCCGGCTCGCGCGGCGCGGGCTGCCGTCCGCCGGCCTCCGCCAGAAGCCGCTGCGGGTCGAGCTCGCCGCGC
>CP070734.1:1707308-1709239 GCA_020347605.1 Deltaproteobacteria bacterium
AGGCGTGGAAGGTGACGCCAGCTGCCGCACGCCGTGCAGCGCTGGAAGCACAGGCGTTCCTCGTTGCAGTGGGCATAGAACTCGGCGTTCAGGCCCTCGGGTGTCGGAACCGGTCGCGGGATCGCGGGGGCTTCGCTCATGTGGCCGATCTCTCGTGCGGGTGGCAGCGGGCGCTTCGAGGTGGATCGCTAGCGGGCGGTGACGCCGCCGTCGATCACCAGCTCGGCGCCCGTCACGTAGGAGGACTCGTCGGAGGCCAGGTACAGCGCGCCGTACGCGACCTCCTCCGAGGTTCCCATCCGGCCCAGCGGAGTCATGGCGCTCAGCACCTGGTCGGCGTGATCCGCGATCTCGGGCGGCGCCGCGTCCTGGATCATCGGCGTGTCGATGAAGCCGGGGTGGACCGAGTTCACGCGGATCCCCTCGGCCGCGTACTGCAGCGCCGCGGTCTTCGTGAGCAGCCGCACGGCGCCCTTGGTGCTGTGGTAGGCGGCGCAGGCCCCGCTTCCGACCAGACCGAAGATCGACGAGATGTTGATGATCGAGCCGCCCCCGGCGCGCCGCATGGCGGGGATGACCGCCTTCATGCCCAACCACACGCCGGTCTGATTGACGGCGATCACGCGGTCCCAGATCTCGCGCGTGACCTCTTCGATCCCGGCCGGGTCGGCGATCCCCGCGTTGTTGATGAGGACGTCGATGCGCCCGAAGCGCTGCTCGGCCGCGGCGACGGCCCCGTCCCAGTCCTCGTCGCGCGTCACGTCCAGGCGACGGGCCAGCGCGGCGTGACCGGCCGCTTCGAGCTCCTCCGCGAGCTTGCGGAGCGGCTCGTCGAGCACGTCGCCGAGCACGACACGGGCGCCTTCGCGCGCGAAGAGCCGCGCCTCGGCCGCGCCTTGTCCGCGCGCCGCTCCCGAGATCACCACCACCTTGCCGTCGAGTCGACCGCTCATGGGGTCCTCCGAACTGCCGTGCCCTTGCGAAAACGCCGAAGGCGTGGTCGAATGGCCGGCTGGCCCGAGCATCCGGCCAGCCGTGACCCGACGGAGCCATAGCCCATGCCCGACCGGCCGCAAGTTCGGGAGATCCGGGAACGGATCCTCCGCGCAGCGGGCGTCTCGCGAGCGCTGTAGAGAGAGCGCGTCATGGATCTCAGCTACGGACCCGAGTACGAGGCGTTCCGCCGCGAGACGCGCGGCTTCATCGAGAAGAACCGGCACCTCGCGTCGGGAGGCCTGCTCGGCCTGGGCGGCGCGATCGACGCGCGCGCACTTGAGTGGCAGACGCTGCTCATCGAACACGGCTATGCGGCGCGCACCATCCCCAAGGCGTACGGCGGGTACGGCGCCGAGCCCGACCTGCTCAAGCGGGTCATCATCGACGAGGAGTTCGCGCGCGCCGGCGTGTCGCGCGGCGTGGCCGGGCAGGGGCCCGACATGCTGGTTCCGACGCTGCTCGAGCACGGCAGCGAGGAGCAGAAGCGCCGCTGGATCGCGCCGACGCTTCGCGGCGAGGTGGTCTGGTGCCAGGGCTACTCCGAGCCCGGCTCGGGAAGCGACCTGGCGAGCCTCACGACCCGCGCCGACGAGGACGGCGACGACTTCGTGATCAACGGCCAGAAGATCTGGACCAGCTCCGCACACGTCGCCGACATGATGTTCTGCCTGGTGCGCACCGAGGCGGGTGAATCGAAGCACGGCGGCATCAGCTACGTGCTGATCCCGATGGATGCGCCCGGCATCGACGTGCGCCCGCTGCGGACGATGACGGGCGGCGCCGAGTTCAACGAGGTCTTCTTCACCGACGTGCGGGTCCCGCAGGCCAACGTCGTGGGACGGCGCGGCGAGGGCTGGAAGATCGCCAACACGACCCTGGTGCACGAGCGCAACATGCTGGGCGGCAGCGCGCAGCTCGAGTCGGCGCTCGCGCGC
>CP070734.1:1709339-1711249 GCA_020347605.1 Deltaproteobacteria bacterium
CGTCTTCGAGGGCGTCCGCGTTCGCTACGTGATCCAGGACGAACCGAAGGGCCTCGTCCACGCGATCGAGTGCAGTCAGCGGGCGATCGGCGACTCGGACTTCATGTTGTTCCTCGCCGACGAGATCCTCCGCGACCCGCGCCACCGGGAGATGGTGCGCCGCTTCGAGAACGACAACCTGTTCGTGATCTGCGGTGTGGTCCAGGAGCCGCGGGTCGAAGAGATCCGCAAGACCTACGCGATCATCCAGAACGACGCGGACCACCGCATCTATCGATTGATCGAGAAGCCGCGCAATCCGCCCAACGCGATCCGCGGCACCGGAAACTGCATCTTCCGCGCCGGGATCTTCGAGTATCTGGAGCTGACGCCGATCAACCAGAACCGCGGCGAGAAGGAGCTCCCGGACCTGATCCAGTGCGCGATCGACGACGGGCACCCGGTCAAGTCGTTCGAGATCGGAAACTCGTACATCAACATCAACACGCCGGAGGACATCGCGATCGCCGAGGACGCGGACGCGGTGGGAACGGCGGCGAGCGGTTCCGCGGGGCCCGGCAGGCGCCGATCGTGAGCGCGCGCACGCTGGTCGTGATCCCCGCCTACAACGAGGCGGCGACGATCGAGCAGGTGGCGATCGAGGCGCAACGCCACGCCGACGTGTGCGTCGTCGACGACGGCAGCACGGATGCCACGCCGGAGATCCTGGCGCGTCTCGACGGCGTCCACGTGATCCGACACGAGCGGAATACCCACATCGCGGGCGCGATCCTGGACGGGATGCGCTACGCGGACGCGAGCGGCTACGACCACGTCATCACGATGGACGCGGGGATGAGCCACGACCCCGCGGCGATCCCGTCGTTCCTCGCGCGCCGAGAGGCGGACCTCGTGATCGGCTGTCGCGAGCACCCGGAGAACGTGCCCTGGTACCGGCGCCTGTTGAGTCGCGTCGCGACGTTTCTGTTGAACCTGATGGTCGAGCGCCGCTTCGTGCCGTGGGGCGGAGCGCGATTGCGCGACGCGACGTCGGGCTATCGGATGTACTCGCGCGCGGCGGTCCAGCTGCTGCTCGGCGCGCCGCTGCGCAGTCGCGCCTTCGACTTCCACCTCGAGGCGCTGTGTCACGTGTACCGGGCGGGCCTCGTGATCGCGGAGATTCCGATCACCTACGTGTTCAGCAACTCGTCCCTGCGCTGGAAGATCGTCGAGGAGGCGGCGCGCACCTGCGCGCACCTGTGGGCCCGCCCCGCGCGCCGGTCCCGCTGAGCGGGCGGTCGCGGTCGTGCCGTCGGAAGCGGTCGGCGGAGACGGAAGAGCGGACGAATGAGCGGGCTCGCACATCTCGCGATCGGCGCGCTGGCCCTCGCGGCGGCGCTGTGGCTGGGCGCCCGCGGGTGGGTGGCGAGCCCGGACGCGGCGGCGCTCCTGCTCGGCGCGGCCGCCACGAGTCTTTTGGCGCGCATCGCACGGGCGCTCCCCCACCTCGCGCTCGCGGGACCGCGGCAAAGCGCGCTCCGCGGCGCGGCCCTGCAGCGCGCGGGGCTCTTCGGACAGCGCGGCGCGGCGGCGGAGCGCGCCGGCGGCCCGCGCCCGGAAGAGCTTTTGGTGCGGCAGCTCCTGTGCGAGGGCTTCGCGGTCGTCTTCGCACTCTGCGCGGGCCTCGCGGCCGGTGCCGGCCGCCTGCTCGCGACCGCCGCGGTCGCGGCGCTCGCGGTCGCGCTGCTCCTGCGGCCGGCGCTCGCGAGCTTCGACGCCGAGTCGCGCTTCGACGTCGAGCACGTCTCGACCCGGGAGTCCCCCCTCTGCATCGCCGGCGAGATCCTGCGGGGTCTCAAGAAGCCGGCCGCGTGCGGCGAGTTCGGCACGCGCTGCACGCCGGACCACCCGCTGGGCGCCCCGATGGTCTC
>CP070734.1:1711349-1713254 GCA_020347605.1 Deltaproteobacteria bacterium
GTGCAGAACCTCCTGGGCTTCCGCTTCCACAACGCGATCTTCGAGCCGCTCTGGAACCGCAACCACGTGGAGCTCGTGCAGATCACCGTGGCGGAGTCCATCGGCGTCGAGCAGGGGCGTGCAGGCTACTACGACGGCACGGGCGCACTGCGCGACATGCTGCAGAACCACATGCTGCAGATTCTCGCGCTCGTCGCCATGGATCCCCCCGCCTCGCTCGACCCCGAGGCGATCCGGGGCCAGAAGGTCGAGCTCCTGCGCGCCCTCCACTGCCCGGACCCGTCCGAGATCGGCACCACCTCGGTGCGCGCGCGCTACGGCCCGGGCCGCATCGACGACACGCCGGTGCGGGGCTACCTGGAGGAAGCTGGCGTGCCCGCCGACTCGCAGACCGAGACCTACGTCGCGCTGCGCGCCGAGATCGACAGCTGGCGCTGGAGCGGCGTGCCGTTCCTGCTGCGCCACGGCAAGCGGCTGCCGAAGCGCTTCACAGAAGTCCAGGTCCAATTCCGCACGCCGCCGCTCCAGCTCTTCAATCGGCCCGACGACATGCCCGAGGCCGAGTTCCGCCGCCGCCTGCGCGACGGCTCGCTGTGCCAGATCCGACCCAACGTGCTGACGCTGTCGATCCAGCCCCGCGAGGCGATCCAGCTCTCGTTCGGCGTGAAGCAACCCGGCGGCTCGCTCACGATGGCGCCCGCGACGCTCGGCTTCGACTACCGCGAACACTTCGGCGAGGTGCCGGCCGACGCGTACGAGCGGCTCCTGCTCGACGCGCTGCTCGGCGACCAGACGCTCTTCCTCCGCGCCGACGAGATCGAGGCCTCCTGGCGCTACGCGGACGAGGTGCGCAACGGCTGGTCCGGCCGCGAGGCACCGCCGCTGCTCGAGTACCCGGCGGGCAGCTGGGGCCCCGCCGCGGCGAGCGAGCTCTTCCAGGGCTGCGAGGGGGGCTGGTCCCGCGGCTGAGGGCGCGGTGTGGAGGACGAACGCGCGCCCGGGGCGGAGAGGTCGCCACGCCGTGGCGGTGCGGCGTCGCTCACGGGGCGCTCATTCGAGCGCTGCTCGCAAGCCTTCGAGGGCACGGCGGCCGATCCACTGGAAGGCGAGATGCAGCGCGAAGTCGGCCACGTAGCGGACACCCTTGAGCGTCAGGTTCGCGTCGTAGGTGAGGCGGGTGCCGCGGGCGGTCTTCTCGAAGGTGATCGTATCGACGGAGCGCAGGTTGTCGTTCTCGGCCTCGAGGACGACGCGACCCGGCGGGTCGTATTGCACGATGCGGTAGACGAGCGGGAGCTCCTGCCCGAGGAACGTCGCCACCACCTCGAACTCGGTGCCCACGGTGACGGGGCCGTCGTCGCGCTGCTTCGCGGAGACGACGCCCGGGTCCCACCTCTCGGTGTTGGAGAAGTCCGCGAGATAGGCAAAGACTTCGTCGATCGGGCGGCGGACGTCGAGCTCGGCTCGGTAGTAGGCCATCGTTCTCCTCCCGACGGAGGAGGCCAAAGCGCTCCCCCGCGCTCGCTCGTCCGCCGCTACTCCGCCCGGGGGAAGCCCAACGTCTCCAGGGTCCGCGCGATGTCCTGCCCCGCGGTCGCGACGTCCACGTCCTTGTCGATGTGGCGGATCTGGCCGCTCGCGTCGATGTAGAAGGTCCAGCGGCGCGCGTAGAGACCGCCGAGCGCCAGGACACCGTAGGCGTCGGCCGCCTCCTTGAGCGGATCCGAGAGCACCACGTGCTTTGCGCCGAGCTCTTTGGCGAAGTCGCGGTTCTTCTCCGCGTCGTCCAGGCTCACCATGTAGACCGCCACGTCGAAGGCCGCGATCGACTCGGCGCTGTCCCGCAGCGCCTTCAACTCCTCGGTTCAGCCGGGGGTGAAGGCCTTGGGGAACCAGGCCAGCACG
>CP070734.1:1713354-1715259 GCA_020347605.1 Deltaproteobacteria bacterium
TTCCTGGACGAGATCGGCGACATGTCGCTCGAGCTCCAGGCGAAGCTCCTGCGCGTATTGCAGAGCGGGGAGATCGTCCCCGTCGGCGCGCGGCGCCCGGAGCGCGTGGACGTGCGCACGGTGGCCGCGACGCACCGCGACCTCGGCGAGCAGGTACGCGACGGCCGCTTCCGCGAAGACCTGCTGTACCGACTTCGCGTGGTGCCGATCCACCTGCCTCCGCTGCGGGAGCGGGCGGACGACATCCCCGTGCTGGCTCAGCACTTCGTCGGCCGCTACGCGGCCGAGCTCGCGACGGGTCCGCGCTGGCTGTCGGATGCCGCGACCGACGCGCTGGTCCGCTACGACTGGCCCGGCAACGTGCGCGAGCTCGAGAACTCCATCAAGCGAGCCCTCGTGCTGTCGTCGGGCGAGGTGCTCACGCCCGAAGACTTCGCATTCCTGGGCGCGCCGCGCGAGACGGGCCCCGGGTCCGAACCGGACGCCGCCCTGCCGGCCCTGGTGCGCGACGCGGTGAACGCGGAGCTGGACCGGGACGATCGCGACGTGTATCGACGCGTGCTCGAGCGCGTCGAGCGACCGCTGCTCGAGACCGTTCTGGCGCGCACCGGAGGCAATCAGATCCGCGCCGCGGCCCTGCTGGGCATCAATCGCAACACGCTGCGCAAGAAGATCACGGAACTCGGAATCGAGCTCCCGGGGCCCCGATGACGGGCGCGGCCGGGCGCGCCGCGCCCGCGCGGCTCCGCGGGCTTCACGTACTGGCCGACGACGACCCGCGCTGGGGGCGCGATCCCGTCGCGCAGGCGCGCGCCGCCTGCGCCGGCGGAGCCGCCGTCGTCCAGCTCCGCTGCAAGCACGCGACCGACCGCGCCGCGCTGGACCTCGCGGCGACGATTCGCGAGCTGACGCACTCGAGCGGCGCGCTGTTCTTCGTGAACGACCGGTTCGACCTGGCGCTGCTCGCCGGTGCCGATGGCGTCCACCTCGGCCAGGAGGATCTGCCCCCCGCGCGGGTTCCCGCAGCGGCGCGCGCGCGACTGCTGATCGGACGCTCGACCCACACCCGCGATCAGGCGCGCCGCGCCTGCCGGGAGCCCGTCGACTACCTGGCCTTCGGTCCGATCTTCGGAACGCGCTCGAAGGACTCGAAGCACGCGCCGCGCGGCGTCGAGCGACTGCGCGACGTCGCGCGGATCGCGTCGCCGCGGCCGCTCGTCGCGATCGGCGGCGTCGACGCGCGCAGCGCCTCCGCGCTGGTCGCCGCGGGCGCGGCCGGTGTGGCCGTCATCTCGGCGGTGGCGGCGGCGCCGGACATGGTCGCGGCGACGCGCGCGCTGGTCGCGGCCCTGCGCAGCGAGCGCGCCGCGTGAGCGACCTGTCGCAGCGCGCAATTTCGCTGCTCGGCCTGTTCGCGATGATCGGAATCGCCTGGGCCTTCTCGGAGAGCCGGCGACGCGTACCCTGGCGCACGGTCGCGTGGGGCGTCGGCATACAGCTGGTGCTCGGCGCCCTCCTGTTGCGCGCCGCGCCCGGACGGATGTTCTTCGTCACCGTGAACGAGGCCGTGAACGCGTTCATCGGCTTCACGGACGAGGGCGTGCGCTTCGTGTTCGGCTCGCTCGCCACGGGCGGATTCTCGTTCGCCGTACAGGTGCTCCCGATCATCGTGTTCATGGGAAGCCTGTTCGCGGTGCTGTACCACCTCGGCATCGTGCAGCGCGTCGTCGACCTGCTGGCCGCCGCGCTGGCGCGTTCGCTGCGCACCTCCGGGGCCGAGACGCTGGCGGCCGTCGCGAACATCTTCGTGGGCATGAGCGAGGCGCCGCTCCTGGTGCGGCCCTACGTGGAGCGCATGACGCGCTCGGAGCTCTTCTGCGTGATGACGACCGGGATGGCGACGGT
>CP070734.1:1715359-1717263 GCA_020347605.1 Deltaproteobacteria bacterium
CGTCGCCGCCGCGGCGCTCGAGCTGCAGGGTCAGCGCCTCTTCGCGCGTGAGTGCGACGGTCGTCTCGTAGGGCGGCGTGCTCTCGAGTGCCACGACGTACTCGCCTTCGGGCAGGCGGATCACGTCGTCGGTGCCGAGCGTGCCCTCGGCGACGGGGCTGCCGCCCCGGCGCACCTGGAAGCGGGTGCCCACGGTGACGGCCAGCGCGTCGCGCAGCTCCTCGGCCGTGCGCGCCGTGAGGAAGCGGCCGCCCGAGGCGTCCGCGATGGCGCGCAGGCTCGCGGAATCGGCATCCACGCCGCTCGCGAGCCCGAACCCGATCACGTGCACGGGAACGCCGCCGCCCTCCTGCAGGGCGCGGGCGGCCGCGACGGGATCGCCGCCGCAGCTCTCGATGCCGTCCGTCACGAGCACCGCGGCGCGCTCGCCGCGGAACTCCCCGAAGTCGGCGGCGAGCTGCTCGAGCGAGTACGCGAGCGGCGTCTGTCCGCGGGGTTGGAAGCGCGCGATCGCCGCTGCGATGCGGTCGCGGCCGCCCGCCTCGAACGGCACGAGCAGCTCCGAGTCCTGGCAGTCGCGCAGCTCGTGCTTCTTCTGGTGGCCGTAGACGCGCAGCGCCAGCGACAGGTCGCGGGGCAGCGCGTCGAGGACGCCGCCCAGCGTCTGCTTGGCGATCTCGACCTTGGCGCGTCCGTCGATCTGCCCCCACATGCTGTTCGAGGCGTCGAACACGATCGCGACGGCGCGGTCGTTGATCGAGACCGCGGGCTCGCCGTCGCGCCGCGCCGCGACGCGCAGCTCCGCGCAGCCCGGCGAGCGCACCGTGACGGTCACGGCGTGGGTGGCGCTGCGCCCGTCTTCGCTCTCTGCCCGCGCCACGATGCGGTTCTCGCCCTCCTCGAGGATCACGCGGCCCTCGAAGCGGCCGTCGCGCAGCGTGGTGGCGAAGGGCGGGGCGTCGTTCACCTGCAGCACGACGCTGCGTATGCCCCGATTGGGGTGCGCCGCCAGGAACGCGGGCGCCGCGTTCGCGAAGCTCGTCGCCGAGCCGTGCACGGCGGTGACGGTCTCGCGCTCGACGTAGAGCGTGCCGTCCGCCGGCGCGTCGATGGCGACCTCGAGCTCGCCGGCGACGAGCACGCGGACGGCGTGGTCGCGCGTCTCGCCGTCCAGGCTGGTGGCGGTGGCGACGATCGTGTTCTCGCCGAGCTGCAGCGGCACGCGCGCGCGGAAGGTTCCGCCGGTGAGCGGCGCGGGGATGGGCGCGCCGCCGTTCACGCGCAGCGTCACGCGCTCCACGCCCGTGGTGCGCAGGTTGAGGAAGGCCTCGGGCAGCGTGGCGGGGTCGCTCACCGGGACGAAGCTGCCGCCGGTGCCCTGTGCGATCTCGCGCAGCAGCTCCTCGCCGCCGTCGTCCGAGCCGAGCAGCAGCGTGTGGATGGCGACGCCGCGGTGCTGCGCTTCGCGCATCGCGGCGCGCGCCTCGTCGTCGTCGGAGCGGCCGTCCGCGAAGAGCAGGATCACGCGCGACGAATCGGGCCGGGCGCGCGCGTCGAAGCCCGCGAGCGCGGTGCGGATCCAGTCGGCGAGATCGGTCGAGCCGTTCTGGTCGAGGCGCCGCAGCGCGTCCACCGCGGCGGTGCGGTCGGCGGTGAGGGGCGTCAGCAGCTCCGCGTCCCAGTCGAAGTCGACGACGCCGATCTGGATGTCGCTCTTCGCGGGCAGGCTCTGCACCAGGCCGATCGCGCCCGCCGTGCGGTAGTCCCTGGGGTCGGTGCGGCGCAGGCTCTTCGAGGAGTCGAGCACGAGGAACAGGTCGAGGTACTTGACGCCGCCGAAGATCGAGGCGCCGCCCTCGACGTCGACCTCGGTCTCCGCGTTCGCGAAGAGCTGTCCCGGCGCC
>CP070734.1:1717363-1719265 GCA_020347605.1 Deltaproteobacteria bacterium
TCGTGTTGAGCGGGAACTGGCAGAGGTCTTCGAGGAAGAGCGGATCCGGCCCTAATGCTCCGGCCGGGAGCACTTCGATGCCGACGTGGACGGTGAGATGCCCGCCGCCGGCGACCTCGTAGTAGCGGAAGGTCGGCGTGTCGTCCTGGCGGCCGACAATGCCGAAGAGGTTGGAGATGTCGGTCTCCGTGTTTCCGTGGTAGACGGGCACCGGCAGGTCGGTGCGCACCAGGCGGTCGCCGCCCTGGAGGCGCGGCGTGCAGTCCGGGTAGGGCGGCGAGCCGACGGCGCCGCACGCGGGACCGAAGTTGATCGGGCGGGCCGTCGCCGCCTGCTGGACGAAGTAGCCGTCGTTCACGTCGAAGTGAAACGCGCTGGCGTAGGTCACCATCGACCCGCCCTGCTGCGACTGGCCGGCGTGGTAGA
This sequence comes from Deltaproteobacteria bacterium, assembly GCA_020347605.1. Taxonomy (GTDB): domain Bacteria; phylum Myxococcota_A; class UBA9160; order UBA9160. The sequence continues at coordinate 1,717,790 of CP070734.1, forward strand.
TGCGCTCGACGTCGAAACCGCTGGGCAGCGGGTTTTCGGGCGAGCGGCTCTTCAGCAGGTTGGCGATCTGGCTCACCATCTCGAAGGCGAGCCCGTTCTCGGGCAGCGACAGCGTCGCATAGCGGGTGCCGCACGTAGGCGGCAGGACGCCGAGCAGGCTGCAGCCGCCCACCAGGAACCCGAGTGACGTGGTGCTGTTCGTCACGCCGACGTAGACGAAGCCGTTGCGCGCGAAGTAGTCGGCAGAGGGGTCCCAGACCGGCGCCGTATCGAAGCCTGCGCTCGAGTTCCACCACTCGATCACGACGCTGCCGTTGAAGTGCCCTTTCTTCTCCGGGCGCCGCACGATCATGCGCGTCGTATAGGGCACGTCTTCCTGGATCGGGGTGATGTCCGTCGGTCCGAGCGGCGGGTTGTGTGCGTAGTTGAAGAGTGTCGCCGTGCCGGAGACGAGGTACTCCTCCTCGACGTAGCCCTGGTCGAGATCCGAGACGAGGCGCACGCCGGGCGAGAAGATGGCCCCCTGGTCCTCGGGCGCGGGCTCCACGACGACCGGGCCGGTCGGGTCGGCGAGGGCCTGAAGCGTGAACAGAGCGACGCCGCTGATGATCGAACACGAGCGCAACATCGGGTTTCCCTCCACATCCGCGTGTGAATCGGAGATTATCTTCGTTCGGGGTGGGACGGGTCAACAGCCGATCGCCCGGGTTGCCCCTGCTCCTCTGGGAGACCGGTCGCAACGCTGCACGATCGGTCGCAACGGCCGCTCGTTCCTCCTGCGGCGGCTGCGGAGCCGTGTGTGGCGGTCGGACCGGGCCCCTCGCGCGCAGCGTCCGCTTCCGAGCCGCAGCAATCACGCGCCGCTGGCCCGCGCAGCAGCGCCCCGCGCGACGCTCATGCCGCGATGCGCAAGAGCTCCGCGGCGTTGTCGAACAGGATGCGGCGCTCGATTCCGCGGTCGCCGCGGCAGGCCCGGCGGGCAATCTCCAGGGCCGGCGGACGGTTCCCGTAGGGCCAGTCGGAGGCGAACAGCACGCGCTCGGGGCCGAACGCCGCGATCAGCTGGCGAACGCGCGCCACCGATTGGAACGAGGTATCGACCCACACGTTGGGGAAGCCCGCGAGCCGCCCCATCACCGCGCGCACCTCGAACAGCCCCGCGTGCCCCGCGATGAAGGGCACGCGCGGGAAGGCGCGCACGAGCTCCACCGCGTGCGCGACGCAGCCGTAGCGCGGCTCCTCCCGGTCGCGCTCGGCACCGAGGTAGTAGGAGGAGATGCCGCAGTGGAAGAGTATGGGTAGATCGTGCACCGCGAAGGCCTCCACCGCGGCCCGCGTGCTCTCGCTGGTGAGGGGCACCTTCTGGATGATCGGATGGAGCTTGAGCCCGCGCGCGCCGGCGGCGACGTCGGCTGCCAGGGCCGAACCCGGATCGCTGTCTACCGCGTAGTCGACACCGGTGAACGGGATGATGCG
>CP070734.1:1719365-1721260 GCA_020347605.1 Deltaproteobacteria bacterium
GCGCGACGTCGGCGCCGTCGAGGCGGATCAGCGCCCAGGCGAACGGGCGCTCGAGCGGATGCTTGCCGGCGCGCGGCCGCGGCACCCACGTCCAGCTGGTGACGACCCCAGCGTCGCCGACCGGCACGAACTCCGAGAGCGCCTCGCCGGTCGCGGGATCGTACTCCTGCGGCGGCACCAGCACGCGGCCGTCGCGGGCGCGGATGCCCTCGATCCGGCGTTCGCGCAAGCCGGTGAAGAAGCGCCCCAGGACGGGGCCGACGGAGCGCCGGTACGGGTACTCCAGCACGTGCGGCGCGGTGAGCGGCTGGTGCTCGTTCGCTCCCCTCTCGGGCATGGGCGTTCGCTCCGGAGTGTCGGCGCGCGGGCCGGTTGCGTTCTAGCGGCCGGTGAACTTGGGCTTGCGCTTCTCCGCGAAGGCGCGCGGGCCCTCGCGCGCGTCCTCGGTGCCGAAGATCGGCGCCCCGATCTCGAGCTCCCGGGCCAGACCCGCCTGCTCGGAGAGACCCTCGGTCTCGCGCAGCGAACGCAAGACCGCCTGCACGGCCAGCGGCCCGTTCTCCGCCACCTGCGCCGCCACCGTGCGCGCCTCTGCGAGCGCCTCGCCGTGCGGCACGACGCGGCCGATCAGGCCGATCGCCTTTGCCTCCTGCGCGCTCACGTGGCGGCCGGTGAGCAGGATCTCCGCGGCCAGCGTGTACGGGATCTGGCGGCGCAGTCGAACCGTGGATCCGCCCAGCGGAAACAGGCCCCGCGTGACCTCGGTGACGCCGAAGGTCGCGGTCTCCGCGGCGATGCGAATGTCGGTCGCCTGGAGGATCTCCGTCCCGCCGGCCACCGCGAACCCCTCGACCGCCGCGATCAACGGCTTCGTGAGTCGGTGGTGGCGCAAGAGCGCCTTCCAGTGCAGCTCCGGATCTTCGGCAAAGCGCCGCTGGATCCGCTCGCGATCGGAGCCCTGGTTGTCCTCGGCCATCGCCTTCAAGTCCGCACCGGAGCAGAAGGTGCCCCCGCCGCCGGTCAGGATCGCGACGCGCACGTCCGCGTCCTCGTCGATCATCTGCCAGGCGTCGTACATCCCGACGAGCATCTCGGGCGACAGCGCGTTGCGCCGCTCGGGACGGTTCATGGTGACGGTGACGACCGGTCCGTCCTTCTCGACGATCAGGTGTTCCGTTCCGACGGACACGGGCGGCTCCCTGCTTGCCACGCACAGTGAAACGTGTTCTACTAGCCGCGCACTATAGCCTCGCGCCCTGTGCGGCACCAGCAAGAGCGGCCGCGGCGCACCCTCGGCGGCGCGATGATGGAGGACCTGCACGGCCACCCGCGACTCGGGATCCGCGTGATGCTCGCGGCGCGGTTGCGCCGTCTCCCGGACAGCGAGAGGGTCGAGCCGCCGCGGCGGCTGCGCTCCAACTTCATCGATGGCATCGAGGAGCTCCGCGTCCGGATCTGAAGCCGGCGTCCGCGACGCCCCTGCCTGTGGAGAACACCCATGTCGCTCGGATTCTTTCGCCTCGCCCAGGACGACCCCGAAGGTCTCGCACTCGTCGACCCCAGCGGACGCGAGTGGAGTCGCGGCGAGCTGCTCGGCGCCTGCAACCGCGTCACGCACGGCTTGCGTGCGATCGGCCTCGGCAAGGGGGATTGCATCGCGACGGTGCTTCCCAACAGCGCCGAGATGATCCAGCTCTACCTGGCGGCGTTCCAGTCGGGCATGTACCTCACCCCGATCAACCACCACCTGACCGCACCCGAGATCGCGTACATCGTGGGCGACAGCGACGCGCGCGTCTTCGTCGGCGCCAGCCGCTTCGGGGACGCGTGTCGCGGCGCGGCCGAAGAGCTCGGTTTCGCGCGCGACCGGCTGTTCTCGATCGATCCGCTCGACG
>CP070734.1:1721360-1723240 GCA_020347605.1 Deltaproteobacteria bacterium
ACCATGCCGCCGGTCCGCTCCCAGAGATCGCGGTAGGCCTCGTGGTGGCCGGCACCCCACGGAATCAAGCCCGAAGACATGCCGAAGAGCGCGGTCGAGATCGGTCCCATGCCGCGCACGATCTCGAACGAGTAGCCGCGCACGAAGCCCCGCGAGCGGTCCGTCTCGTAGAACTCCTGGCTCACGATGCAGCAGCCGGTGGGCCCCTTGTAGCTCTCCAGCGGCTCCTCGAAGACGCCGGTGACCATGGCGTAGGGATGGAACATCAGGTTCCGGCCGACCCGGCCGCTGCGGTTGGCGAGTCCGTCGGGAAACGCTCGGGAGGTCGAGTTGAGGAGCAGGCGCGGCGTGCCGATGCCGTTGCACGCCACGATCACGATCTCGGCCTTCTGCCGTCGCTCCACCCCGTCGGCGTCGTAGTAGATCACGCCGCTCGCCATGCCGTCCTTGCCGACCGTGATCTCGCGCACCCGGCACCGCGTGCGGAGCTCGACGCCGCGGCGCACGGCGGCGGGCCAGTAGGTGACGTCGGTGCTCGCCTTGGCGCCCTGGGCGCACCCCATGATGCAGGGGCCCAGATTGATGCACGGAGCGCGCCCCTCGTACTCGCGCGTCGCAATGGCGCTGTCCGAAGGCCACCAGTGCCACCCGAGCCGGTTGAAGCCGCGCGCGAGCGTGTGTCCCAGCTTGCCGAGCGCCACCGGCGGAAGCGGCGGCTCCTTGGGCGGGTAGGCCGGATCACCCGCCAGCCCGGCCACGCCCATCCTGCGATCGTTCTCCGCGTAGTACGGCTCGAGCGTCGCGTAGTCGATCGGCCAGTCGTCCGCGACGCCGTCCAGTGTCCGCACCCGGAAGTCCGACGGGTGGAAGCGCGGAAAGTGCGCGGCGTAGAGGATGGTGCTGCCGCCGACCGCATTGAAGTTCGAGACGGAGATCGGCGATTCCGCGTCGTTGATGGGATAGTCCTCGGGGCGCCCACGGGCGTTCGGGCTGAGGCCGAAGGCGCCGAAGCGCTGGAGCTCCCAGTCGTTGCGCGTGGTCGGATACTCCGCGGGATTCATCCAGTCGCCCTGCTCGAGACACACGATCTTCATGCGCGTCTCGGCGAGGCTCCACGCCAGCGCCGCGCCGGCCGCGCCGGCGCCCACGATCAGAACGTCGACGGTCTCCTCGGGCATCGAAAGGCGTCCTCCCGGCGCGCGGTTCACGAAGCGTCGAGCCGGCCATGCAGTCCGCGCTGGCCCGCCTCCCGTCCCTCGACGAGCGTGAGCGCGCCGATCAGGGCGTTGCGAAGCTCGCGCGGATCGATCACCTCGTCCACCCCGAGCGCGTTGGCGAGGCGGTAGGGGCCCTCGCGCTGCGCCTGCTCCGCGCGGCGCTGCTGTGCCGCGTCGAGGCCGGCCGCGGCGCCGCCGCTCTCGGCGGGCATCGCCGCGAGATTCACGCTCGGCAACGCGAAGGTGAGCGTCTGCCGGTCGCACGGGGTCGCGGCCATGCTGACCAGACCGAAGCCGAAGCCCTTGCGCATCAGCACGCTGATCTTGGGATTCCGCATGCGCCGCTCGACCTGGAACATCCGGCCGCCCCACTTGAGGATGCCCTCGCGCTCGGCCCGCGTGCCCGCCAGCATGCCCGGGTTGTCCGTCAGGAAGATCACGGGGTGGCCGAAGTTCGAGACGACCTCCAGGAAGTCGGCCGCCTTGATCGCGGCGGCCGCATCGACGGCGCCGCCGGCGCCCCGCGCCGGATTGTTGGCGACGAGGGCGACCGCACGTCCGCCGATGTGGGCCAGGCCGGTGAGGATGGCCGCGCCGTAGCGCGGCTGTACCTCGAAGAAGCGGCGATCGTCGACGATGCACGCGATCACCTCGCGCATGTCG
>CP070734.1:1723340-1725209 GCA_020347605.1 Deltaproteobacteria bacterium
GGTGTGCCCCTGCGGCGGATCGCCCTTCGCGAGGCGGGCCACCCGATTCCGGATGCGCGCGGCGAGCGCGCGGCCCGCGAGGCGCTGGCACTCGCCGCCGGCGCGCGAGCCGACGAGGTCCTGCTCGTGGCGTTGTCCGGTGGGGCCTCGGCGCTGCTCTCGTGTCCGGCGCCCGGGCTCGAGCTCGCCGACCTCGCCGCCACGACGGGGGAGCTGCTGCGCTCCGGGGCCGACATCGAAGAGCTGAACGCGGTGCGCAAGCACCTGAGCCGAATCGGCGGCGGCCAGCTGGCGCAGCGGGCGCGCTGCCGCCGGATCTTCGTGCTGTGCGTCTCGGACGTGCTGGGAGACCGTCTCGATGTGATCGGCTCGGGTCCCTGCGCGCCGGATCCAACCACCTACCGGGATGCGCTGACCGTGATCGAACGGCGCGGACTCCGCGATCGGATTCCGGCGTCCGTGCTGCGCCACCTGGAGGAGGGCCTGCGCGGCGCGCGGGACGAGACACCCAAGCCCGGCGACCCGCGGTTCGACCGCGTTCGTTCGCAGGTGATCGCCAACAATCGCGCCGCCCTTCGGGCCGCCGCGCGGGCCGCCGCGCGCAGGGGCCTCATGGCCGTCACCCTGTCCGACGCCGTGCGCGGCGAGGCGCGCGTGGTGGGGCGCCGGCTCGCGGCCCTGGCGCGCTCCCTTCGCGGCCGCAGCCCGGTGTGTCTGCTCGCGGGCGGCGAGACGACGGTGACCGTGCGGGGTCCGGGCCGCGGCGGCCGGAACCAGGAGCTGGCGCTGGCCGCGGCGCTCGAGCTGTCGGCGTCCCGCGGTGTCGCATTGCTGGCGGCGGGTACGGACGGCACCGACGGGCCGACGGATGCCGCGGGCGCGTTTGCCGATCCCGGCACCGTGGGGCGAGGCGCCGCCCGGGGCGTCGACGCGCGCGCCTGCCTGGACCGCAACGACTCCTACCGCTTCTTCGAGGCCGAGGGCGGATTGCTCCGCAGCGGGCCGACGCGAACCAACGTCATGGACCTCGCGCTGGTCTTGGTTCGTCCCCACGGATCCGCGGCCTGAGGGCGGTGCCGTCGTCCGGCACGGGTTTCGGGTGGGCTTCGAATCAACCCCTTTCGCGGGGCGTCCCAGAGGGTGTAGCCTGGGGCCCGCTCGTGGTGTGCCCCTCGGGACGAGGCGGCACGCGCCACCTCGATCAAGGAGAGACCGTTCATGCAGATTCGGGCCAAACGATTCTTCGCCGGCTGGGCCGCCCTCGGTCTGGCGTGCCTGGTGGTCGGCGTCGCGGCGCAGCCCGCCGATGCGCAGAGCCGGCAGAAGTCCAAGCAGGCACGGGGCATGTTCGTGTCCTTCGACGCCGCAGCCAAGACGGTCACCGTCAAGGAGAAGGGCAAGCAGGTGGTCTACAACGTCACGCCCGAGGGCTCCGTGCTGACGCGGACCACCGTGAAGATCAACGGCGTGGCCTCGACGGTCACCGACCTGCAGGCGGGGTTCCCGGTCATCGTCTACTGGCGGCCCGACGAGAAGGACAAGACGCAGCGCTACGCCCGGATGATCGATGCGCCCGACGTGCCGGAAGATCTGCGCGAGGACTTCGAGAACCAGTAGGCCGCGCGGCTCGCCGCCGGCCCTCGCGCCGGGCGCCCCATGCCGATCCGCGGAGACGACTTCAAGAACGCGCTCCGCCGCTGGGCGAGCGGCGTGACGGTCGTGACGGCGTGTGCCGGTGAGCGGATCCACGGCATGACCGTATCCGCCTTCGCCGGCGTCTCGCTCGATCCGCCGCTGGTGCTGGTCTGCGCGGACAAGGGGTCGGACACGCTGCAGGTGATCGCCGACGGTGGCGTGTTCGCGGTCAAC
>CP070734.1:1725309-1727164 GCA_020347605.1 Deltaproteobacteria bacterium
ATCGAGCGCGTCCGGCGGGCGGGGGGTCCGCACGGCGAGGGCGCGAGGTCGAAGGGGGTTGCGACCGAACATGAAGGCCGATTGGGCGCGCGGGCCGGCGCGCGCGCAAACCACGCCGCTTGCGCTCACGGTAGTGCTCGCACTCGTCACGGCCTGCGTGGCGGTCTGGGCGCCGCCCGAGCCCACCGGCTACCACCGGACCGCGGAGATCCCGGATCCGGACGGGGAGCTCGAGCTGGTCGGTTCCGAGGAGTGCCTCGTCTGCCACGACGAGGACGAGAGCTGGACGCCGCGCCCCGTGAACCACCAGGACTGCGAGTCCTGCCACGGGATGGGCAGCATCCACGCCGAGAGCGAGGAGGCGCCCGACATCCGCTTCCCGGCCTCGGGGGACTGCCTCGGCTGCCACGAGTCCGGCCGCGCCACGCACATGTCGTGGTCGACGGGCGAGCACGAGCGGGCGGGCGTGATCTGCTCCGACTGCCACAACGTGCACAACCGCGAGCCCCTCTACGTGCGCGAGGTGCAGCGCGTCGCGTTCCGGCGCATGGATCCCGGCTCGGCGCTCTGCTCCAAGTGCCACCTGGACGTGGCGTCGCGGCTCAACTTTCCCTCCCATCATCCCGTTGGGGAAGGGATGCTCTCCTGCACCGACTGCCACGCCCCGCACGGCGACCGCCGGGTTGCGCTCGGCGACCGCACGCGGTTGTGCTCCAACTGCCACCAGGACCACATGGGTCCCTGGATCTTCGAGCACGCGCCCGTGGCCGAGGACTGCATGGCGTGCCACAACCCGCACGGCAGCGCCTCGTACGATCTGCTCGACACCAGCCAGCCGGCCCTGTGCCTCTCGTGTCACACGGTTGCGAGCTTCCATTCGACCGCCGCCTCGGCCGGCGCGCTCTTCTATACCCGTTGTACCGACTGCCACGGGGCGATTCACGGATCCTACGAGAATTCACCCCTCCTGCAGTGAGGCGAGGTCGTGCGACTGCGTACACGCGTTGAAATCGTCCTGTTCGTCACGCTCTTCGTGAGCGCGCCGGCGGCGGCTGAGGGCGAGTACGAGCTCGACTGGTCCGCGACATTCGAGGCGCGTCTCAAGGACTTTCAATCGCCCGAGGACGACGACGACGTCGCGGGCTTCTTCGACCAGTACGAGTTCACGCGCAACAAGGACAAGCAGCCCACCATCGAGCTCGGGCTGAGCGAGTTCGCGCTCGACCTGCTCGAGATCGGTGAGGAGACGGAGACGCCGCGGCTGCAGTTCCGCATGCGCAGCCCGACGTCGAATCTGAACGTGTCCGGGCAATCGTTCTACATCGGGGAGTACTTCCTGAACCAGCGCGCGGATCTCTACGCGCGGCCCGACGGTCTGGCGCTGGACATCGACTACCGCCGCTTCCGCACGGAAGACCTGCGGCTGTTCAACGAAGCCGGCTGGAACGCCGATCTGACGGCGCCGGACGACCGCTTCTTCGTGCGCAGGACCCAGGTCGGCGGCGAGCTGCGGATCCGGCCCGAGGAGCTCGTTTCCGGCGAGCGCGGAGCGCTCGGCAACCTGTTGTCGGAGATCGCGCTGCGTGGGGGCTACGGGGAGCGCCAGGGGAATCGCCAGACGCGCTACCAGCTGCTTCAGTCCCGCACCCAGGAGCTGGACCAGAACGTGACCGATGGAGGCGGCGGGCTCGTGTTCAACCCGGCGGGCCTCTTCACGCTGGCCGTCGACTTCGATCACCAGCGCTTCCGCGAGGACGCCTCGCCGAACCTGTTCGGCGGCCGGACCATTGCGTTCGTCCCGGACACCGACCGCACCACCGGCACCGTGCGCATCAACCGCCGCTTTGGCGAGCGC
>CP070734.1:1727264-1729112 GCA_020347605.1 Deltaproteobacteria bacterium
TCGCTGTACGGCATCTCGATGGCCGACGATCGAAACGGCTGGGCCGTGGGTCAGACCGGCACGATCCTCCGCACCGAGAACGCGGGCGAGACGTGGGTCCGCCAGCCGAACCTGAAGGTGGAGGAGGGCGTGCACCTGTTCTCGGTGCACGCGATCGATGCGCAGACGGCGTTGGCCGTCGGCGAGTGGGGCACCCGCCTCTACACCGACGACGGCGGAACGACCTGGCAGGACCGGTCGCTGACGATCAGTCCGGAGCACCCGCAGTTCGTATGGCTGGTGCCGGTGGAGCAGGAGAAGGTTCGCTCCGGGGGCAAGGTCTACGAGGACGTGGGCCTGAACGACGTCTACTGCCGGCCCGCGCCCAGCCAGACATGTTGGATCGTGGGGGAGTTCGGGTACATCTTCTACTCCGAAGATCGCGGCACGACCTGGTCGCGCGGAGCCGTGAAGGGCGACATCCGCGTCGATCCGGTTCTGTTCGGCTTCGACCAGCTGGAGCCCGGACCCGACGTCGAGGCTCCGCTCCGAGAGCTGGTGGACAAGATCGTCGACCAGGCGCACCTCAAGCTGGAGATCGAGCCGGTGGTCAGCCCGCGCGAGATCGCCGCCTTCGTCCAGGACGGCGCGCCCGAGGAGCTGTTCGACATCATCGAGGCCCGCGTCGCGGCCGTGCGCACCATCGTCGAGGACGCCGGGCTCTTGTCCGACCGCATCCGCATCTTGGGCTCGCCTCCCTGGGACTACGAGGACTTCCTCGAGTACGACGATCAGTTCCTCGATCGCTACCTGGACGGTCGCAGTTCCGAAACCGGCTCGGCGATCCTGGTGCGCGTCGCTCAGAACCCCTACCTGTTCACGGTGCGCTTCCGGGACGAAGAGCGGGGCGTGGTCTCCTCGCTCGGCGGGCTCGTGCTGCGCAGCACGGATGGCGGCCAGACCTGGGAGGGCGTGCAGGCGAGCCAGGTGAAGCAGGCGCTCTTCGCGGTCTCCCTGACACCCTGGCGTTCGATCGCGATCGGGGAGAAGGGCCTGGTGCGCACGTCGGTCGACGACGGCGCGAGCTGGGGGCCGCCCGGAGACGGCTTTCCGCCGATCTTCACCTTCATGCGCGACATGGACTTCGCGCCGGAGAGCGGCGTCGGGTTCATCGTCGGGCAGGAGGGCCTCGTGCTCCGTTCGAACGACGGCGGCGAGACCTGGGAGAAGGTCCTCGGCCGCGAGGCCTGAGCGCGGCGCGTCTCGATGGGCTGCGCCGCGCCATTTCGTCTCAGCCGCTTCGCTCGCGCAGCTCGACGCGGCGGATCTTGCCGCTCACCGTCTTGGGTAGCGAATCGACGAACTCGATCGCACGCGGGTACTTGTACGGGGCCGTGACCCGCTTCACGTGGTCCTGCAGCTCGCTCGCGAGCGCGGCGTCACCCGCCACGCCGGGACGCAGCACCACGAACGCCTTCACGATCGAGCCGCGGTCGGCATCCGGAGCCGCCACGGCCGCGGCCTCGAGGACGCTCGGGTGCTCCACGAGCGCGCTCTCGATCTCGAATGGACCGATGCGGTAACCCGCCGAGATGATCACGTCATCGGAGCGGCCCACGAACCAGAAGTAGCCGTCTTCGTCGTGGTAGGCGCGGGCCGTGTCGGGATCGAACGAGAGCGCGAAGTGCTGCTCCCAGTTGAGCGCGGCCCGCGCGCGCGTGAGCTCGTCGTCGCGGTCGCGCGTCCCCGGTATGCCGAGTGCGATGTCCGCGGCGTGCGCCGCGATCTTGTACGCGATGCAGCCCTGCTTGACGTCCTCCTTCTTCGGCAGGCCGAGGTGCTCCTTGGGCGTCACGTAGCACAGCATCG
>CP070734.1:1729212-1731053 GCA_020347605.1 Deltaproteobacteria bacterium
ATGACGCGATCGCGTCATGCACACTGCGTCCGGCTCGCCTCCTGGGCGTCGAGGCCGAGCGGGGCACGCTTCGGGTGGGAGCCCGCGCCGACCTGGCGGTCCTGGACGGCTCGGGCCGGGTGCTGGAGACCTGGCTCGGGGGACGCGTCGCGTGGCGATCGGAGGGCGAGTCGAGCGGCCATGACGCGGTGTCATGACGCAAGCGCGTCATCCGCTCGTCTGTGCGGCGGGTGTCAGGCGGAGGCGCTGTAGCAGGGAGCCGAACTCGATCGCGGAGTCCGCTGGCTCCCGGCCTTCGCGGAGCGCCGGAATCTCTCCGACGAGCAGGTCCTGCAGGCCTTCCCGCAGCAGCGCGAGGTTCGCCGCCTCCGCGGCCGGGAGCCGCCCGGTCGAGTGGGAGATCACGACCCCCGCGACGTCGAGACCCCGGCGCGCCGCCGCTTCGAGCGTCAGCCGCGTGTGATTGATGGTCCCGAGAGCCGCCCGGGCCACCACGAGGAGCGGCACCGCGAACTCGCGCGCGAGGTCCGCCATCGTGAGGCCGTCGGCGGCCGGCACCAGCAGGCCGCCGGCGCCCTCGATCACCAGGAACGCGTGGCGCTTCGCCTGACGGCCGTGCGCGCCGCGAATCGCTTCGAGGTGGACCGCCGCGTTCTCGGCCCGCGCCGCGACGGTGGGCGCCGCGGGAAGCGCGAAGCGCTGCGGGCACACGTCCGACAGCGGGTCGGCGTCCCCGCTGGCCGCGCGCAGCGCGAGCGCGTCGCTCGGCCGGTCGCCGTGCACGCCGGTCTCCACCGGCTTCAGCGCGCCGGCGTCGATGCCGCGCGCGCGCAGGCCTCGGAGCAGCGCGCACGCGACCACCGTCTTACCGACACCGGTGTCGGTGCCGGTGACGAATACGCCACGCGCAGAGGTCCCCGTCACGGGTTCGCGGCGAGCTCGGCGACGATCGCGTCGACCAGCGCGTCGATCTCGGCCTCGTGATGCGTCGCCATGGGCGTGAGCCGCAGCCGCGCGGTGCCCTCCGGCACGGACGGATGGCGGATCCCCTGCGCGTAGAAGCCGCGCGCCAGGAGACCCTCGCAGATCGCCATGGTCCGGTCGTTTCCGCCGATCACGACGGGCACGATGTGCGTGGTGCTGGGCTCGGTGGAGATACCCCGCTGGGCGAGGCGTTCGCGCAGCCGCGCGGCGTTCGCCTGCAGCCGCTCGCGCCGCCACGGCTCGGCGCGAATCACCTCGAGCGCCGCGCGCGCGGCGGCCACCTGCGGCGGCGAGAGCGCGCACGAGAAGATGAAGCTGCGCGCCACGTTCACCAGCAGCTCGCGCAGCGCGCGCGAACCGGCCACGTAGGCGCCGAACGAGCCGAGCGCCTTGCCGAGCGTACCGACCTGCAGGTCGATGTCGGCGCTGACGCCGCAGAGCTCCGCCGTGCCGCGCCCGCACGGGCCCAGCGTTCCGGTTCCGTGCGCGTCGTCCAGCAGCAGCATCGCGCCATAGCGCCGGGCCACGTCGCACAGCGCGCGGAGCGGAGGCGTGTCGCCGTCCATGCTGTATACGCCGTCGAGCGCCACCAGCACGCGCCGCCCGCCGCCCGCTTCTGCGCGCAGCACGCGTTCGAGCCCGGCCGCGTCGTTGTGCGGGAACACGCGCACGCTCGCCCGCGACAAGCGGCACCCGTCGATGATCGAGGCGTGCGCGAGCGCGTCCGACACCACCAGATCGCCGCGCCCCGCGAGCGCGGGAATCACGCCGACGTTCGCCATGTAGCCGGTTCCGAACACGAGCGCGCACTCGGTTCCGAGAAACTCGGCCAGCTCCGCTTCGAGACGTTCGAGCAG
>CP070734.1:1731153-1732972 GCA_020347605.1 Deltaproteobacteria bacterium
CTGCCTCGCGCGGGTTGGAGACGGGGATCTCCCGGGCTCCACAGATACGGTGCCGCGGCGGCGGGTCGCTCTCGAGCGGCGCGGTACCGGAGCTGAGCTCGGTTGGTGAAGCGGACGCGACGTCCGCTTTTCGTTTATTGGGGCCGAGTCATCGGGGCCGGCAGAGTCGGTCTTCGCGCCGATCCGCGACGAAGCGGGAGCGGAATGGGTGTGTATCGGGACATCCCGGAAGGGCTCAGAACCGTGATCGAGCCGGTGTTGCACGACCACGGCCTGGAGCTGATCGACGTCGACCTCGTGAAGGGCCGAGCGCCCTGGCTCGTCCGCATCACGGTGGACACGCCGGCGTGTGATGGCCGGGTGACGGTCGATGCGTGTGCTCGCGTTTCGCGCGAGATCGGGACGCAGCTCGAGGTCGGCGATGCGATTCCCGTCTCGTACCGACTCGAAGTGTCGTCGCCGGGTCTGGATCGCAGGCTCGGCCGGGAAAAGGACTTCGCGCAGGCCTGCGGGAGCGAGGTGCGCATCGAGACCCGCAGGCCGCTCGACGGGCGTCGCCGCTTTCGCGGCCAGCTGCTCGGTTTCGAGAACGGCGTGGCCCGCGTGACGGTGGACGGTTCCGAGGTGGAGATTCCCTTCGCCGAGGTGGCCAAGGCGAATACGGTGTATCCGTTCTCCCGCGCGGACTTCGGGCGAGGCGCGGATCGATAGCAAGCAAGTGGCGGGCTCCGCCCCGGGCGGCGCCCGCGCGCAGTGGGACGGCCGCGGGACGGCCGGCCGGTTGGAGCCGAGATGCTGAGTGCTCTCAAACGCGAAATCGATCAGGTCGCGAAAGACAAGGGCATCGACCGCAGCGTGATCATCGGGGCCCTCGAGGAGGCGATGGTCCAGGCGGCGCGGCGGAAGCTCGGCCTGGAGAAGGAAGTCGAGGCGCGCTTCAACGACGAGCTGGGCGAGATCGAACTCTTCGAGTTTCGCGAGGTCGTCGAGCAGGTCGAAGACGAGAGCTCGCAGATCGGCCTCGAGCAGGCGCATCAGTTCGATGCCGAGGCGCAGATCGGGGACGAGATCGGCATCAAGATGGACACGACCGACTTCGGCCGCATCGTCGCGCAGACGGCCAAACAGGTGATCATCCAGCGTGTCCGCGACGCGGAGCGCGACATCGTCTACGACGAGTACAAGGACCGCAAGGGCGATGTCGTAAACGGCATCGTGCGGCGCTTCGAGAAGGGGGCGATCATCGTCGACCTCGGTCGCGCCGAGGCGATCCTGCCCGTGAAGGAGCAGGTACCGCGCGAGAACTACCGCCCGGGGGACCGGGTGCGCGCCTACGTGCTCGACGTGAACAAGGCGACGCGCGGCCCCCAGATCGTGCTGTCCCGCGCCTGCATCGAGATGCTCACCAAGCTCTTCGAGCAGGAAGTGCCGGAGATGTACGAGGGGATCGTCACGATCGAGTCGTGTGCGCGTGAGCCCGGCGGGCGCTCGAAGATCGCGGTCGCGTCGCGCGACAGCGACGTGGATCCGGTGGGAGCGTGCGTCGGAATGAAGGGGAGCCGCGTACAGGCGGTGGTGCAGGAGCTTCGCGGCGAACGCATCGACATCGTGCCGTGGAGCCCCGATCCCGCGCGCTACGTCTGCTCCGCGCTGTCTCCCGCGCAGGTCTCGAAGGTCATCATCGACGAGTCCGAGAAGTCGATGGACGTGATCGTGCCCGACGATCAGCTCTCGCTGGCGATCGGCCGCAGGGGGCAGAACGTCCGACTCGCCGTGCAGCTCACGGGCTGGAAGATCGACATCAAGAGCGAGTCCAAGA
>CP070734.1:1733072-1734887 GCA_020347605.1 Deltaproteobacteria bacterium
GAGGCCTTTCTCGACCACAACCTGTTTCTGCACAAGGAGCTCTACCGCCCCGTGCTGCGCGTTCCGCTGCTCGTGCACCGGCCCTGGGCGCCGCAGCCGCGCGCGTCCGGGGAGCGCGTCAGCCTGATGGACCTCGCGCCGACCATTCTCGACCTGGCCGGCGTCCCGCGCCCGGCGCAGCTCGCCGCCGGCGGCCTTCCGCGGGGCGACGCGGCGGCGACGCCCGGCGGCGACCCGGATCCGGAGTTCGCCTACTACCGCTCGCGCCGCAACTACTACTACGAGGCCTGGGCGCTGCGCGACGGACCCTGGACCCTGATCCACCATCGCATGGGCCGCGGCCAGCCCTTCTCGACCGAGATCTACGACGCGCGCGTCGACCCCTCGGAGCGATCACCCGTGCGCGACCAGCCCGAGCGCGAGCGCGAGATGCTCGCGCGCCTGGAGAGCTGGCGGGAACGCGCGCCGCAGAGCAACGCCCCCGACATCGAGCTCGACGCAGAGACGGTCGAGCACCTCCGAGCACTCGGCTACGCGAACTAGCGCAGCCCGGCATCCGCGGCGTCGCGGGCTCGCGGTCCGGCACGGACAGATCGATCGGACGAACCGGTGCGCGGGGATGCGCGTGAGGAGCGCGTTTCCGCAGTGCCCGCGCGGATCGCCCGCGCTCACCGGGATGGGCGCTCGGGCGCGGAAGGACGACCGGTAGACGCGTCTTCCAGGCGACGCCGCAGCTGACGCGAGACCCACCACACGAGCGCGGCGATGGCCAGCACCGTGAGCGCGGTCGACCCGCCCGGCTCGCGGATCGCCCGCTCCGCGCTCTGTGCCAGATACGTCAGCGCCAGGATGCCCGGGGCCATGGCGAGCAGCGTCCCGAGCAGATAGTCGCCGAGTCGGATGTGCGAGGCGCCCGCGACGAAATTCACGACGGTGAAGGGCGCCAACGGAACCAGTCGCACCAGCGCGATCGAGACGACGCCTCTTTGCGCCATGGCGCGACTGATGCGATTGAGGCGCCCGCCCGCCAACCGGCGGATCGCGTCGCGCCAGAGCAGCCGACCGATTGCATAGCCCGCGGCCGCGCCGACGAGTGCGCCGACCAGTGCGATCGCGAAGCCCGTGAGCCAGCCGAACACCAGGCCCGCCGCCACGATCATGGCGATGACGGGCACCATCAGGCAGGTGCCGACGGCGATCGCCCCGGCTGCGACCAGGGGCGCCATCGGGCTGGCCAGCACGGGTGCGGTCAGCTCGGCGAGCGTCTCGGGCGTGAGCCGATCGCCGAACGGGTTCCAGAGCGACACGGCGAAAAGCGCCGCCAGGAGGACCGCGCCGATCGCCAGGCGACCCCCGCGCGGCTGCGCCGGCTCGGTCCGCTCATCCGGCAGGAACGACTGCAGGAGATACTCCACGTCGATCGGCTGTTCCGGATCGAACACCGGCGCCTCCGGAACGGCCTCCGCGAGCCACTGTGGCTCCTCGATGGAGAGGGGCTCGAGCGTCCGCGGCCCGCCGCGCAGCGCTTCGACCGCGGCCACGAGCGATTGCTTCGCGGCCACGGCCTCGGCCAACCGCTCCGCCGCGACCCCGAGATGCTCCGCGAGCAGCTCGTTCCGGACGCACTCCACCGCGGCGCCGATGCCGGCATCACCACCTGCCTCGATTGCGAGGTCGCACTCGCTGTCGAGCCCCATCGAGCGGTTCGAGAGATTGGCCGAGCCGGCCCGAAGCAGTCGATCGTCCACGATCATCAGCTTGGCGTGGACGTTGATTTGACGATCCGAGAGATCGGGCACGATCGGGTAGTAGACG
>CP070734.1:1734987-1736771 GCA_020347605.1 Deltaproteobacteria bacterium
CGTACCAGTGCTCGTTGAACTCCTGGCCGACCGTGACGTCGGGGTAGCGGTTGCCCTGCTCGTCGTGGGCGTAGACGAACTCGGGCATGATGTACATGGCGAGCGTCCACGTGATCGACGTGTAGAGCGTCTCCTTCCAGCGGACGACGAGCGTGTAGTCGTCGATCAGCTCGACCCCGTCCAGCTTGTCGTAGTACGCGCGGAGCACCGCGAGGTTGGTCTGCGGGTCCTGGATCAGCTGGAAGGTGAACGCGGCGTCGCGCGCCGTGACGGGATGCTTGCCGGCGAGGTGCGGGTACTGGCGCGTGTCGGCCTGGACGGGCTGCCATTCGGCGTCGCGCCGGAAAAACAGCGTGTACTCCGTGTAGTCCGGGCTGACCTCGACGCGCCAGCAGAGCGACGGGCTCCAGTTGTAGGCCGACGGCTTCTTCCAGTGGTAGCTCGCGGGTCCATCGAGGACGTAGAGCTGGCACTCGCTGCCGAGCGTCGCGTAGTTCTCGAGCATGAAGTTGAACCCCTTCGGCTCCGACCCCCAGCCGAGGTTGATCGTCCCTTCGTAGTTCGGGGCGGTCGCGGGAGCCGCGTTGCCGTCCGGGTCGAGCGAGAGGAAGTTCTTGTAGCGGCCCGGCGTGCCGACCGGCAGGGAGGGATCGGGCGCCCGATCGAGCTTCCCGTTGAGCTCCCAGCCCCACTCGGCCTTCTCCTCGAGGCCGAGATCGACCGTGGGGACCTCGCGCGGCTTGATCTCAGGCTCGGGCTCGTCGGTGCTCCCCGCGGCCGGCGGGCCGGCGCGGACGGCGCCGCTGGCGATCAGCTTGATGAGCGTCTCGTTGGCGCCGCGGAGCTTCTCGATCTCGCTCCGGAGCTTGCGCGTCTCGCCGCGGTCGTCGCGTGCGGCGCGGTCCATCTCCGCGACCGTGCGGTCGAGCGCGACGATCTTGTCCTCGAGCTTCGATCGTTGCCAGACGGCGGTGAAGACGGCGAAGGCGAGGATGCCGAACATGGCGGCCTTGACGTATCCGGAAAGGGGGCTCTGCTCCATGCGGCCCAGCCTAAGGCCCGCTCCGAAGGGCCGTCAACCGGCCGCGGGGATTGGCCGCTCGGTTACTTTTGGGGGCCTTGGCACACCTCACGGTCCACTACCACGAGCTCAGCCTCAAGCGCGGCAACCGCAAGCGCTTCGAGAACGTGCTGCGCCGAAACATCCGGCGGGCGCTGCACGACCTCGGGCCGTGCCGGATCGCGCCCGCGGCTGGCCGGCTGCTCGTGGAGACGGAAGGTGACGCGGACGAGGCCGTCGACCGGCTCTGCCGCGTCGCGGGCGTCGCCTACGTGCTGAGGGTCCGGCGGCTGCCCCGGGATCTGGACAAGGTGGGGGAGGCGATCGCCGCCGACCTGAAGACGCGCCCCGACGTGGGGAACTTCCGGATCACGGCGCGCCGCGTCGACAAGAGCTTCCCGCTGATCTCTCAGGAGATCGATCGCGACGTCGGCGCCGTCGTGAACCGCGAGACCGGCCTGCCGGTCCGGCTCAAGGGCGCCGACGCCGAGGTCCACGTGACGGTCATGGACGACGAGATCCTCGTCGGGTTCGACAAGCGGCAGGGGCCGGGCGGGCTGCCCGCCGGCACCGGCGGCCGCGTCGCCGTGCTCCTGAGCGGCGGCTTCGACTCGCCCGTCGCCGCGTGGCGCGTCATCAACCGGGGATGTCGCGCCGACCTGATCCACTTCCACAGCCACCCGCTCGTCGACAAGACGACGCAGGAGAAGGCGCGCGATCTCGC
>CP070734.1:1736871-1738626 GCA_020347605.1 Deltaproteobacteria bacterium
CGCCGCGGATCGCGCGCATCAGGAGCTGCACCGCGTCTCCGTGCCGCGGACGGCGCGCTCGAAGATCCGGCGCCACGCACCGGTCCCGCCCGACGCGCCCGATTTCGTGCAGCGCGTGACCGCGCGCCTCCTCGCGGGCGAGGGCGACCTGCTCCCGGTGAGCGCCCTGCCCCCGGACGGGACCTTTCCGACGAACACGGCGCGCTACGAGAAGCGCTCGATCGCGCACGAGATTCCGATCTGGGACCCGTCGATCTGCATCGACTGCGGCAAGTGCGCCATGGTGTGTCCACACGCCGCGATCCGCATGAAGGTCTATCCGGCAGCCGAGCTCCACGGGCGGCCCGACACCTTGCAGTCGAAGGAGTTCCGCTCGCGCGAGCTGCCCGACCACCGGCTCACGATCCAGGTGGCGCCCGACGACTGCACCGGCTGCGGCGTGTGCGTGGACGTGTGTCCCGCCAAGAGCAAGGAAGAGGTCAAGCGCAAGTCGATCAACATGCTGCCGGCCCCGGAGCACCGGGACCGCGAGCGGCGCAACTTCGAGGCGTTCCTCGAGATCCGACCGCTCGACGGCGCGGGCCTGGGCCCGGGCACCGTGAAGGGCGTTCAGGCGCGCGAGCCGCTCTTCGAGTTCTCGGGCGCATGTGCGGGCTGCGGCGAGACGCCGTACCTGAAGCTCCTGTCCCAGCTCTTCGGAGACCGGATCGTCATCGCCAACGCGACGGGCTGCTCGTCGATCTTCGGGGGCAACCTCCCGACCACGCCGTGGTCGACGGACGCGGCGGGACGCGGCCCGGCCTGGGCGAACTCGCTGTTCGAGGACAACGCGGAGTTCGGCCTGGGCATGCTGCTCGGGTTCGAGCGACACGTGGAGGAGGCCCGGCGGTTGCTCGAACGGCTCGCGCCGACGGTCGGCCACGATCTCGCGCTCGCCATCCTCGACGCCGAGCAGGAGGACGACGGGGCGATCGCCGCCCAGCGCGAACGGATCCTCGAGCTCGAGCAGCGCCTGGCCGCGGTCGACGGCGCCGAGGCGGCGCGCGCGCGGCGTCTGGCCGGCCTGGCGGGCGACCTGGTGCGCAAGAGTCTGTGGATCATCGGCGGGGACGGCTGGGCCTACGACATCGGGTCCGCAGGGCTCGATCACGTCCTCGCGTCCGGACGGAACGTGAACGTCCTGGTGCTCGACACGCAGGTCTACTCGAACACCGGGGGGCAGGCCTCCAAGGCGACGCCGCGTGCCGCGGTCGCCAAGTTCGCCGCGAGCGGCAAGAACGTCCCGCGCAAGGACCTCGGCATGATCGCGAGCGCCTACGGAAACGTCTACGTGGCGCAGGTGGCGCTGGGCGCGGACGATCGCCAGACGCTCAGCGCGTTCCGGGAAGCCGACGCCTGGAACGGGCCCTCGCTGATCGTCGCCTACAGCACCTGCATCGCCCACGGAATCGACATGGTGAAGTCGATGACCCACCAGCGCAACGCCGTGCGCAGCGGATTCTGGCCCCTCTACCGCGTCCACCCGGGCCTGGATCCGCACGCACACCCGTTCCACCTCGACTCCCGTCCGCCGACGATTCCGATCCGCGAGTTCGCGCTGTCCGAGGCGCGTTTCGCGATCCTCGAGCGCAGCGATCCGCAGCGGGCGCAGCATCTCCTGACGCTGGCGCAGGCCGACGCGGACGAGCGCTGGCGCTTCTATCAGCAGATGGCGGAAGTGGAACGCACGATTCCGCACGAGGACGCCGAGGGCGA
>CP070734.1:1738726-1740448 GCA_020347605.1 Deltaproteobacteria bacterium
GTGCTCGAGCCGTTGCCGCCGCCGTTGTTGAAGCCGCGCGAGTCCACCGTGTAGCCCGACGCGGTCCCCGAAGTGTTCGTCACGTAGATGCCCGCCTCGCGCCGCAGGAGCTCCGCGGCGACCGGTAGCCGTCGGCGGCGATGGGGCACATCGGAGAGAAGGACCCCCTAGCGGCAGATTCCGCGCGTCGAGGGCGCCTCGAGGAAGCGGAGCAGGCGGTCGACTTCCGGCACGTCCCCGAGCTCCTCGCGCACGCGCGCGATCGCCGGCTCGAAGCGGAGCTTGGAATAGAACAGGACGTGGTAGGCGCGCTTGATCTGGCGCTGAGTCTGTTTCGAGAACCCGCGCCGGGCGAGCCCGACGGTGTTCACGCCCACCAGCCGCGCGCGGTCGTGCGCGACCATCGAGAAGGGCGGCGCATCCTTGGCGAGCTTGACGTTGGCCGCAGCCATGACCGACTCGCCGATGCGGCAGTGCTGGTGCACACCGGCGTAGGCACCCAGCACCGCATGATCCTCCACCCGCACGTGTCCGGCGAGGCCGACCATGTTCGCGATGATGCAGTGCGACCCGATCTCGCTGTCGTGCCCCACGTGGGAGCCGATCATGAACAGGTTGTCGTCGCCCACGCGCGTACAGCCGCCGCCCTCCGCGCTGCCCGCGTTGATCGTGGCCTGCTCCCGAAACACGTTGCGCTGGCCGATCACCAGCTGACCCGGCTCGCCCTTCGAGCCCTGGATCTGGCCCGGCCCGCCCACGCACGCAAAGGGCGATAGGCGGGTCCCCGCGCCGATGGTGGTGCGCCCCGTCGCCATCGCGTGCGGCTCGAGGACGACGCCGTCGCCGAGCTCGACGTCCGGGCCGACCACCGCGAACGGGCCGATCTCGACGCCGACCCCCAGCTTCGCCCGGGGATCGACGCACGCGCGCTCGTCGATCTTGACCGGTCGGGCGCTCATCCCGTCTTGTCGAACTGCGCGATCACGCTGTCGGTCAGGTCGAGGGCCTCGCGCGAATAGAGCAGCCCCGGCGTGCCGCGCTCGATGATGACCGTGTAGCCCCCTTCGCGCCCGATCTTCTGCACGATGTCGATCAGCTTCTTGCGCAGCGGCCCCACGATACGCTCCTGGTCCACCTTGAGCTTGCCCTCGAGCTCCTTCATCTGCGACTCGATCTCGTTTCGCAGCTCGATCAGGTCGAGCTGCTTCTGGTACAGCACCTCTTCGGAGAGGACGAACTTCTTGCCCTGGATCTCCTGCTGCAGACTCTCGAAGCGCTCCACCATGGGCTGGACCTTGCTCCGCGCCTCGCGCTGCTTCCGCTCCAGCTCCTCGCGCGCGGACTTGCCCTCCTCCGTGGCGTTCAGGGCCTGATCGAGGTCCACGATCCCGATCTTCACGTCTTCTGCGCGCACCGCGGTGGCCGTCCCGAGCAGCGCGACCAGGCCCAGGACCAGAACACTTCTTGTCATGCGCATTCCACCGTTCTCCCGCGAGATTGGATCAGAAGTTCGCCCCGCCCACCGAGAACTCGAACACGGAACTGTCTTCGACGGACAGCGGATCCAGCGGTATCCCCAGGAAGGCCTCGAGTGGGCCGAAGGGCGAGAACCACTGGACCCCCATCCCGGTACCGTAGCGCCACTCCCCCACGTCGAACAGGCTCTCGTTCTCGGCGAAGGCGTTGCCCATGTCCAGAAACACGATCCCCGTCAGCCCCAGG
>CP070734.1:1740548-1742265 GCA_020347605.1 Deltaproteobacteria bacterium
CGCGCTGCCCGCGAGCAGCGCGGGAACCGACCTCGCGCCGGCGCTGGAGTTCGCGGCGCGCGTCGTGCCGCGCCACGCGGTGGTGTTTCTCGTCTCGGATTTCCTGGCCGACGGCTGGGAGAAGGCGCTCGGGCAGTGCGCGCGCCGCCACGACGTGATCGCCGTGCGGCTGATCCCGCCCGAGCTCGCGGCGCCGCCCGACGCCGGCCTCCTGCGCGTGCGCGACCCGGAAACGGGCGCGGCAACGGTCGTCGACTGGAAGGACGCGGGCGTGCGCGAGGCCTACGCCGCGCGCGTCGCCGCGAAGAGCAGGTCGATCGAGGACGGCCTGCGGCGCGCGCAGGTCGACCGCATGGACGTGCCGATCGGCCGCGAGCGCGACATGGACGCGATCGCGCGCCCGATCCTCAAGTTCTTCCGAATGCGCGAGCTGCGCGGCGCGAAGCGCTAGCCCGGCTTCCGCAATCGCAGCGTCCAGTCGCCGAGGACGCTCCAGAAGTAGGCGCGCTTGCGGCCGATGTCGCCGCCGACCTCGCTCCAGCTCCCGGCGCACGACTCGATGTCGAAGTAGCGCGCCCACGCGGCGCCGAAGGTCTCACCCTCCGCGAGCGCCTCGCAGAATCCGCGCGGCTCGTCGTAGAACACCTTCGCCCGTCCCACCAGCGCAAGGCCGTGCGCGCAAAACAGCAGCGCGGCCGCCGAGTTCTCGCGACCGTACGCGGGATGCAGGTAGGGCTTCCGCTCGGCGTTCGCGGGCGAGATCGCCTCGCATCCGGTGTGGAGGTAGAACGACGCGCTGTCGTTCGCCACCGCCCCGGTTCGCCATCGCCTGTACACGCCCCCGCCGCTCAGCCACCCGCGCTCGAACGCGCTGCCCGTTCGGCTCGTGTGGGCGCGGATGGTGCGCAGGATCGCGGGGCGCTCGAGCCAGGCGTAGGCCTCCGACCGTTGCGGCCGGCCTCGCACGTCCAGCCCCGCCTCCGGCGGGCCCGACCACTCTTCCGACGCGCGCTGCAGGACGCGGTATCCGGAGCCGAGGTCGTGCGCGAGCGAAGCGGGTCGGAACGGGACCTCGAGCCTCCCCGTCCGGTAGCCGTGGTTGCGTTCGAAGTACTCGAACAGGAGCCGGCGCTCCTCATGGCGGTTCGCCGCGATCCCGTGCGCGTTGATCCGCGAAACGAGGATGTCCGGCCGCGCGATGACGTTCGGCCGCTCGCGGTCGGCGGCGGAGCACTCCTCGTCGCGGATCGCATCGAGGGGCATCACGCGCGCGACGCCGAACTCGTGGACATCGACGTGCCCGTCGTCGACGTGGAAGAAGTCCTCGAAGGAGCGGCGCCCGCGTTCGCACGCCGCCGGAACGCCGCCCCGCGCCGGCACTCCGTCCGGGAACACGCCGACCAGCGACGGCAACTCCGTGCGGGGCTGCGTGTAGAGCCGCTCCCAGTTCCCGTCGAGGTCCGCGAGCACCAGGTCGCACGTGTGCGCGACGCCCTCGGGCACCGTACGCAGGTAGTGGACCGGCTCCGCGAAGACGCTCCCGTTCACCTTCGGCTTGCCCCGCTTGCGCCAGTTGACCGTACGCACGAGGTACGCCTCGGGGAACGCGCCCACGAGCACGACGCCGGCGAACTTCGGGTCTGCGGCGCGGACCTCCCGGAAGAACTCGCGCAGCGCCAACAGCGTCTCGCCGTCCTGGTGAACCGGACCGTGGTAG
>CP070734.1:1742365-1744059 GCA_020347605.1 Deltaproteobacteria bacterium
TGGCTTCGTCGTGAAGAAGGGCTCGAAGATCTTCTCGAGCACGGCCGGGGGCATGCCGCTGCCGCTGTCGCGGACCTCGACCTCCACTCCGTCCGATCCGCGCGCTGCGGCCCGCAGCCGGAGCGTGCCGCCATGCGGCATCGCGTCGGCGGCGTTCAGGAACAGGTTCAGGAACAGCTGCTGCAGCTTCTCCGGGTCGCCCCGCACGGCGGGAACCCCGTCGATCCGACGCTCTACCGAGATTCCGCGGCGCCGGAACTTCTCGCCGACGAACGACAGCGCCTTCTCGAGGACCTCCGGCAGCTCGAGCGGGATCCGAACCGTCTCGCGGGGGCGAGCGAAGTTCATGAGGGTCTGCACGATCGAGGCGACGCGCTCCACCTGCTCCGTGATGATCGCGACGCGCTTGCGGTTGGTCGCATCGAGCCGAGACTCCTGAAGCATCTGGGAGTACCCGAGGATGACGTTCATCGGCGTCCCGACCTCGTGCGCCAGGCCCGCCGTCAGCTCGCCGATCGAGGCGAGCTGCTCCGCGGCCCGGGCGCGTTCCTCCGCCTCCTCCGCGCGTTTTCGCTCACTGATGTCGTGGATCATTCCGGTGAAGAAGCGGCGGTCCCCGTCGTATCCCTCCGAGACCGAGAGCTCGATCGGGAACGTCGAGCCGTCCTTGCGCAGTCCCACGACCTCGCGGCCCCGGCCGATGATCTTGCGGATCCCCGTCCGGCGGTAGGCGGCCAGGTACGCGTCGTGCTGCTCGCGGTAGGGGGCGGGCATGAGGATCTTCACGTTCTGACCCACGAGCTCTTCGGGCGTGTAGCCGAAGATGCGCGTGATGGCGGGGTTCAGGGACTCGATGCTGCCGGTTTCGTCGATGCTGACGATGCCGTCTACCGCCGCCTCCAGGATGGCCTGGGTGCGCGCCGTGCTGAGCGAGAGGGCCTCGGTGGTGCGCTTGTGTTCGGCGACCTGCCCGCGCAGCGCCTCGTTGGCGACCGCGAGCTCGCGACCGCGCGCCCGGAGGGCCGCGTTCGCCCTGCGCAGTCGGCGCTCGGCCCGCTTGCGCTGCAGTCCGACCGCCACCGTGGCCCACACGGCGAACAGCGCGAGCCCGCGATTGGTGAGCACCATCCACGCTTCGGTCCCGCCCGCTTGCGGCGAGAAGAGCAGGCCGAGACCGGTCAGCGCGGTGCAGGCGATTCCGAAGTAGAGCGGCGTGCGCCGCCCGGGCAGGCCGAGCGAGAGCAGGATGACCGCGACGTAGGGCACCCCGCCGGCCACGCCGAGCGGGATCGAGAGATCGAGCGCCAGGACCGCGAGCGTGACCACGATCGCGACGATCCAGCGCTGGACCACCCAGACGGGGAGGGCACGCGACCGCTCGCCGAAGGCCGAAGGACGCGCCGCGCTGGAAGCGGCGGGCTCATCGAACGGCCGGGGATCGCCCGGCGGCTCGTCCATGCACTCCTCCCGTGTGGGCCATTTCCCAGGCTAGCCCGGCGTCGAAGGGGTCGCCGGAGGGGCCGCCCCCGTTAGACGTAGCTTCGGTATTCGGGGACGTACATCTGGGCGCGCACGGCGTCCAGAAGGTCGTCCGGCCGGGTCGCGCGGGCCAGTCCGTGCTCGTAGGCGACGTCGGCCACGGCCGCGGCGATGATCGCCGACACGTCCCGGATCTTTTCGAGCGGCGGGTAGAT
>CP070734.1:1744159-1745834 GCA_020347605.1 Deltaproteobacteria bacterium
GCCTCCTTCAACTTCCCGAGCGTCGGAAAGCTCTTGAATCTGGGCTTCGTTCCGTTCGCCGGCTGGTTCGTGGGCTCGGCGCTCTCGGCCGCACAGCTTCCCTCGCTCATCGCCGCGGGTCTGTTCAGCCTGTTCGGCCACGTGGTGGTGGCGCTGCCGTTCCTGCTGGACCTGTTTCACCTGCCCGCGGACAGCTTCGACCTCTTCCTCGCGGTGGACGTCCTGAGCGGCCGCTTCGCCAGCATGGTGGCCGCCATGCACACGGCGACGATCGCGATCCTCGGCACGTTCGCGATGGTGGGCGGCCTGCGGCTCAACTGGGCCCGGCTGCTGCGGTTCGTCGCGGTCGGCCTGGCCGTCTCGCTGGCGGCGCTGCTCTCGATCCGCGCCCTGTTCACGTACGGCGTCGGACACGAGTACACGGCCTACCGCGTCTTCGTCGGCATGGAGCTGTCGATGGAACCGGCGCCGTCGACGGTGTTCGAGGCTGGGCCGCCGGCGGAACGAGGGCGTCGCGCAGACAGCGCGCTCGAGCGCATCCGCCAGCGCGGCGCCCTGCGGGTCGGGTACTTCCGGGACCGGTTGCCGTTCGCGTTCGTGAACAGCTCGGGGCATCTGGTGGGCTTCGACATCGAGCTGGCGCACGTGTTGGCGAAGGAGATGGGGGTGCGCTTGGAGTTCGTGCGCATCGGGCCCGAGCACGTGGTCGGGTGCCTGGAGCGCGGGGATTGCGACGTGATTCCCAGCATCGCGCTGACGACCGATCGGGCTGCGGAGCTGGCCTTCTCGAAGACCTACCTGGACCAGACGATCGCCTTCGTGGTGCCGGACCATCGCCGCGACGACTTCAACAGCCGTACGGCCGTGAAGCGCCTCGAGTCCCCGCGCCTGGCGATCCCGAACGTCCCGTACTACGTCGAGAAGATGCGCGCGTACCTCCCGCGCGCCGAGCTCGTGACCATCCAGTCGCCGCGGGAGTACTTCCAGCGAAGCGAGGAATTCGACGCGCTGGTCCTCTCCGCCGAGGCGGGCAGCGCCTGGAGCCTCGTACATCCGGAGTACAGCGTCGCGATTCCGCGCCCCGATATCTGGGCCATCCCGACCGCCATGGTTCTAAACAAGGACGACCGGGAGTGGCGGAACTTCATGAACGCCTGGATCGAGCTCAAGCAGAAGGACGGGACGATCGCGCGTCTCTACGACTACTGGATCCAGGGCGAGGCGGCCGAGCAGTCGACGCCGCGCTGGTCGGTGGTCCGCAACCTGCTCGGCTGGGTTCCGTAGCGATCCGGCCGCGGCTGCAGCACCCGGGCGGCGTCCCGCGCCGCCCGGTGGTGCTGCGCAGGACGGGCTCCTACCGGTCGCTGACCTGCAGCTCCACGCGTCGGTTGAGCGCACGCCCGTCACGGGTCTCGTTGGACGCCACCGGCTTCATCTCGCCATACCCGACCGTGGATAGCGATTCAGCCGCGACCCCCTGTTCGACGAGATAGCGCTCCACCGCCTCGGCGCGCCGCTCGGAGAGTCCCTGGTTGTACACCTCGGGTCCCGTCGCATCCGTGTGCCCATCGATCTGGACGCGGACGTCGGGATTCCGCTTCAGGATGCTGGCCGCCTCGTCGAGGATGACGGCTGCGTCGGCCCGGACCTCGGCTTTGTCGAAGTCGAAGTTCAC
>CP070734.1:1745934-1747609 GCA_020347605.1 Deltaproteobacteria bacterium
GATCGAGCCGCTCGGGATCGCGCTGCCGGCGGACGACCCGCTGTTCGTGAACCTGGTGGAGAACTACCTGAGCACGCTGGAGGGCACCGGCCTTCTCACCCAGCTCCAGGCCAAGTGGTTCACCGAGGGATCCTGGCTGTCCGAGCTGCCCTGACGGAGCGCCCCCATGCTTCGCCGACACCGCTTCTCCGCCGCCGCGATCCTGGCCTGCGCAGCGGCGCTCGTCCTCGCAGGATGCGCGGGATCCTCCGGCTCGGGCGGCAAGAAGCGGCGGCAGACGATCCTGCTCACCGAGTACGACGATGCGCGCGTCGGTCGCGAGGCCGCGAGCCAGGTCGCGGCCGAGGTGGGTCTCGTCGAGGACCCGGAGCTCACGGCCTACGTGGACCGGATCGGTCAGAAGCTGCTGCGCGGCGTGGCGCGCCGCTCCTTTCAGTACCAGTTCTCCGTGGTCGACCAGTTCGAGCCGAACGCCTTCGCGCTGCCCGGCGGCTACATCTTCCTCTCGCGCGGCCTGCTCGCGCTGGCGAACAACGAAGACGAGGTCGCGAACGTGATCGGACACGAGATCACGCACGCGGCCCTGCGCCATGCCGCGGCCCAACAAGCGCTCGCGAAGAGCGGAAATCCACTCGCGATGCCGTGGGTGCGGGCGGCGCACCTGGCGTCTTACGGGCGCGACATGGAGCGCGAGGCGGACCGCGGCGGTCAGATGCTCGCGGCCGCGGCCGGCTACGACCCGATGGGGATGTCCACCTTCCTGAAGAACCTGGGACTGCTCGAGCGCTTCGTCATCGGCTACGCGCGGCTGCCGACCTTCTTCGACACCCACCCGGGCTCGCAGGAACGCGCGGCGATCAACGCGGCCCGCGCGCGGGAGATTCGTTGGAAGCGCGACCCCGCGCTGGGCGACACGCGCGCCGCGCACCTGCGGCGCGTGGACGGCCTGGCGCTGGGGGATCGCCCCGAGACCGGCATCTTCGTGGGCGAGCGCTTCCTCCATCCCGACCTCGACTTCCAGATCCGCTTCCCGGAAGGCTGGCGCACATCGAATACGAACCGGGCGGTCGGGGCCGTGTCTCCGCGAGGCGACGCGGTGGTCTTCCTGACCGCAGACCAACCCTCGGGCGACCCGAAGGAGGTGGCCGAGGCGTTCGTCGCGAAGATTCAGGAAGAGGGTCGCGTCGCGGTGCGGCAGTCGCAGCCGGTCAAGATCGGGCGCCTCGACGCCTGGCGAATGGAGCTCTCGGGAAGCGACGGCCGGGTCTCGGTGGTGGCCACCATGACGTTCATCCCCTATCGGGGGGCGACCTGGCGCATCACGGGCGCTTCGCCTGCGAGCACCGCGCAGCAGTACCTCGGGCGTACGCTCAACACGGCGCGCAGCTTTCGGCCGCTCACGCCCGAGGAGCGCAGCTCGATCCGGACGACGGTGTTGCGTCTCGCCACGCCGCGCCACGGAGAGGACCTGACGGCTCTCGGGGCGCGGACGGACAACGCCTGGGAGCCCGCTCGCACGGCGGTCTTCAACGGAATCTTCTCGAACGAGCGCTTCCAGGGCGACGAGCTCGTGAAGATCGCGCGCATCGAACCGTACGCGCCGTCGCCGCCGTAGCGCGCGTGACAGGGGGATCCGCGTGGCAGACGAGGCCCGACCCCGCCTGAGTCTCTCCTC
>CP070734.1:1747709-1749367 GCA_020347605.1 Deltaproteobacteria bacterium
TCGCGATCAGCTGGTTCAGCCACTGGGTGAGGATCGCGATCAGCAGGCCCAGGAAGAGCAGGTATCCGAGCACCGTGACCACCGTGGAGATGGAGCGCCGCGCGATGCCCTCGTCGTCGCCCAGGTAGCCCGGATCCGTGAGCCGCAGGAAGGCCCACCAGATCGCCTCACGGGGATCCGAGAGCCCCGTGTCGACGATCCCGATGACCGCACCCGCGACGACCGAAACCGTCAACACCAGGAGAGCCGCCAGCAGCAGCCGGTAGCGCGCGCCCCGGAGCAGGATGCGCTGGATCTCGAATTGGACCCGATTCCAGAGATTGAATCCGCGCCGAACGCGCGGCGGAGAGCCTGGCCGGCTCGTCATCTACGACCCTCCTCGACCGCGCCCGGTTCGACCGGCGGCGCGAGCGCGCGTCAGGGTAACGCGCGGACCGCGGATCCGAACGCGAGAATGCGGGACGGCCGCGCGCCGGCTGTATAGTCGGGGCCGATCGGGCGACGCGCGCCCGACACGGCCGGAATGCCGCCGGTGACGCGCGAGGCGCAGGAGACAGGACGTGTGGTGGAGAGCCCGCGAGCGTCTCGCACGCGCACTGCTGGCGCTGCTGGCGCCCCTCGTGTTCCTCGCCCTGCTCGAAGTCGCGGCGGGCCTGGGAGGCGTGACCCCGCTGGCGCGGGACGCGGAGTACCGCCGGCTCGCCCGGGCGCGCGGCTGTCGCACGAGCCCGGTCCAGGCGCGCAACCTGTGCCGGCCCGAAACGCTGGTCCCGTCGCGCCCGAAGCGCGTCGTCGCACTCGGCGGCAGCAGCGTGCAGGGCTTCCCGATCGGCGAGACGACCCCCTTCAGCGAGCACCTCGGTCTCCTGCTCGAGGCCGCCCACCCCGGAGAGTACGCCGTGTTCAACCGGGGTCTGTTCTGCAAGGACTCGATCTACGTGCGGGACTGCGCGCGCAACGTCCTGGCCGCCCGGCCCGACTACCTCGTGATCTACTCCGGCCACAACGACTTCGGCAACTGGGGCTACGAGGTGCCGCGACGCCGCATCTTCCTCGAGGAGAACGCCTGGATCTACGAGCTGGAGCAGCAGCTGTTTCGAAGCCGCGCGGTGTCCATGCTGAAGCGCGGCTTCGACACGCTTCGCGAAGCGCTGCCCCGCACGAACGCGGAGCTTTCGGAAGCACACAGAGCGCGCTCGCGGACGATCATCGTCGACAAATTCGAGGCCAACCTCCTCTCGGTCATCGAACGTGCGGGAGACGCGGGCGCCGAGGTGATTCTCGTGACGGTGGTGAGCAACCTCCACGAGTTCCCGGCCCGCCGGGAGAGCTGGTCCACCTGGAGGGGACGGGCGGAGGGCGGCGCCGCGGGGGCGGCGCGCTGGGTCGCTCCGTTCGCGCGGGGGATCGACGCGTTCGAGCAGGGACGCTTCGAGGTCGCGCTACGGGCCTTCAAGGAGGCACGCGATCGGTACGGCCGCGGGCGCGCGCCCACCGAGCTGAACGAGCGGATCCGCCGGCTGGGCGAGCGCTTCGCGCACGTACACGTGGTGGACTTCGAGCGGGAGCTCGATCGACGCGGTGCGCGTGAGGGCATCGGCTGCAACTTCTTCGGCAGCCCTACCTACTGCGATCAGTTCCACCCCAACAGCCACACC
>CP070734.1:1749467-1751117 GCA_020347605.1 Deltaproteobacteria bacterium
CGGAACCCGGATGGAGCTCTCGCCGGAGCGCTCGATCCAGGTGCAGAACGCGCTGGGCGCGGACGTGATCATGGCGTTCGACGAGTGCACCCCGTACCCGGCGGACGAACGCGTGGCCGGGGACGGCGTGCGCCGAACGCTCTTGTGGGCGGAGCGCTGCGCCAAGGCCCACGCGCGGCCCGCGGATCAGGCGCTGTTCGGGATCGTGCAGGGCAGCGTGTATCCGCACCTGCGCCGCGCGTGTGCGCAGGCGCTCGTCGCGATGGACCTGCCGGGCTACGCGATCGGAGGCGTGTCGGTCGGCGAGGGGCACGCGCTGATGAGCCGCATCACGGAAGAGACGGCGCCGCTGCTGCCCGAGGACAAGCCGCGCTACCTGATGGGCGTGGGGTTGCCCGAGGACATCCTCGCCGCCATCGGCCACGGCATCGACCTGTTCGACTGCGTCATCCCGACCCGCTATGCGCGCGCGGCCACGGTCTTCACGGAGCGCGGAAAGATCCGCCTCACCAATCGGCGCTTTCGCCGCGACGCCTATCCGATCGACACCTCGTGCGACTGCGAGACCTGCACGGCGGGC
Source organism: Deltaproteobacteria bacterium (assembly GCA_020347605.1). Lineage (GTDB taxonomy): Bacteria > Myxococcota_A > UBA9160 > UBA9160. Next base: position 1,750,048 of record CP070734.1, read on the forward strand.
TTCTCGCGCGCCTACCTCCACCACCTGTTTCAAGCGAACGAGATCGTCGCGGCCACCCTCTCGGCCATCCACAACGTGCGCGTCTATCAGCGGCTCGTCCAGGAGGCCCGCCGAGCCGTTCTCGAGGGCCGCTATGCGGAGTACGCGCGCGCGTTCCTGGCGGCCCGCTCCGCCGACGCCTAACGTTCGCCCGCCATGCGCACCACCGAGCCGCTGTTTCCGGAGCTCCTGGCCCGCTACACGACGGGTCCGAAGACGGGCGTGTTCACGGACGGGAGCTGTGAGGGCAATCCGGGCCCGGGCGGCTGGGGCTTCGTCCACGTCGAACACGACCGGATCGTCGCGCAGAAGTGCGGCCACGCCCGCGAGACCACGAACAATCGCATGGAGCTGACCGCGCTGATCGAGGCGTACCGCTCCCTCCCGAAGGACGCCGCCGTCACCGTCTACTCCGACAGCCAGCTCTGCGTGAAGACCATCAACGAGTGGGCCGCCGGTTGGGAGCGGCGCGGCTGGCGGCGCAAGAGCGGCCCGATCGCCAACCTGGAGCTGGTTCGCGAGCTCTACGACCGGGTGGCCGAGCATCCCCACGCGCGGCTCCGCTGGATCCGCTCGCACGACGGCTCGCGCTGGAACGAGTACGCGGACGCCCTGGCGACGAGCGCCGTACGCCGCTGAAGCCACGCGCGCGCCGGCGAGCGCTGCGTCAAGCCGCTGGCGTGCATTGCCGATGTAGCTCCGGGACCCTTCGCCGGGATCGTTCCCGGCGCGGAGCCGCGCCGATGAAACGCCGTCTGGGATTCGTGAGCGCGAGCCTGGTCGCCGCGCTGTGTCTCGCGTCGAGCCCGAGCGCGGAGATCTACCGGTACGTGGACGACGCCGGCCTTCCGCACTTCACCGATTCGATCCACGAGATCCCGCCGGAGTACCGCGACCAGGTGCGCGACCTCGCCGAGGAGCTCGAGGCCACGGATCGCTTCCAGTCGATCGAGGGCTTCGGCCGGCGCGGCCAGCGCGCCCAGAAGCAGCGCGAGCGGGCCGAAGCGCGCGCGGCGGCCGCGGCCGCTCGG
>CP070734.1:1751217-1752844 GCA_020347605.1 Deltaproteobacteria bacterium
TTCGTCGATCGCATCGCCCGGACGCCCGACGGCACCATCGAGATCCACGACTACAAGACGTCGGCCCGCGTCCCCAGACAGAGCGAACTCGACGAGGATCGCCAGCTCGCCCTGTACCAGCTCGGACTGACGCCGCGCTGGGGCGACGGGCAGACGATGCGCCTCGTGTGGCACTTCGTGCGCCGCGGTCAGACCTGCACCTCCACCCGCTCGCCCGAACAGCTCGAAGACCTGCGCGAGCAGACGCTGAAGCTGATCGCGCGCATCCAGGGTGAGACGGAGTTCGAGGCCAGGCCCAGCGCCCTGTGCCGCTGGTGCGAATACCGGGCGCGCTGCCCCGCGAGTCCGGAGCGCGACGCGAGCCTCCCGGTCTGGGAAGACGAGGTGCAGCGCCCGGCGCCGGAGGGGCCCACCGCCGCGGCGCGCGACGGAGCGCAGAGCGCCGCGCTCTCCGACCAGCTGGCGCTGCCACTGCGCAGCGACGTGCCCACAGCCGGCGGGTGATACCCGCGGGCCGACCTGCTAGGTTGGCGCGCATGGGTCTGCGCATCGAACGCATCCCCACGCTGGCGGACAACTACACGTACCTGGTGGTGTGCGAAGAGACCGGAGAGGCGGCGGTCATCGACGCGCCGGAAGCCGCGCCGGTCATCGCGCGCGTCGAAGCGCTGGGCTGCGACGTGAAGAAGGTGCTCTCCACGCACCATCACGCCGATCACACCGGCGCGAACCCGGAGCTCGCCAAGCGCTACGACGCCCCGGTCTTCGGGCACACCTCCGAGGCGGGGCGTATTCCGGGCTTCACCGACGGCGTCGACGAGGGCGATATCATCCGCGTCGGCCGGCAGACGGCGCGCGTCCTCTTCGTCCCCGCCCACACGCGCGGGCACGTCGCCTACGTGTTCGACGACGCCGACGCCCTGTTCTGCGGTGACACGCTCTTCGCCGCCGGCTGCGGGCGCATCTTCGAGGGCACGCCGGAGATGATGTACACCGCGCTCTGCCAGAAGCTGTCCGCGCTGCCGGACGCCACGCGCGTCTTCTGCGGCCACGAGTACACCGAGAGCAATCTCGCCTTCGCCGCGCACGTCGAGCCCGACAACAAAGCCGTGCACAGCAAGATCGCGAGCGTGCGCGCCGCGCGCTCGAAGGCCGCGGCCGACTGGCACGACGCCACGCCGGCGGAGATGACCGTGCCATCCAGCATCGGCGAGGAGCGCGAGACGAACCCCTTCCTGCGCGCCGCGAACGCCGCCGAGCTGGGGCGGCTGCGCGCCCTGAAAGACGGCTTCTGAGGGCGGCGCGCGCAGGCCCGGGCGCGCCTCCCGGCGTCGCATACACCACCGTGCGACACCGCGTGCCCTTCTACGAGACCGACGCCATGGGCGTCGTGCACCACGCCAACTACGTCAAGTACCTCGAGCTGGCGCGCATCGCGTGGCTCGACGAGCACGATCAGCCCTACCGCGTCTTCATCGAGGCGGACCGGCAGCTGGCCACGATCCGGGTCGAGCTGGACTACCACCGCGCCGCGCGCTTCGACGATCGCGTGGAGATCTGCACCTGGCTCGATTGGGTGCGCTACGCCTCGCTGCGCATGTGCTACGCGCTGAGCTGCCGCGGAGAG
>CP070734.1:1752944-1754552 GCA_020347605.1 Deltaproteobacteria bacterium
CCCGCGCGCGCCGTTGACCCGTTTCTCGAGCGTGCCATCGAGCGCGGAGATCGGAAACGCGGCGACGTACTCCGGACCGAAATCGAACGACCCCGCGCCCGCGCGCAGCGCGCGCACCAGCGTCCGCGGCGACAGGCGGTTCTCGTACGAGAGCCCCGAGCCGTCCTCGAGCCCAACCGACGCCGGATCGAAGCCGAATCCCTGGAGGCGATGGCGCAGCGCGGTGAGCCCCGTGGCCCAGCTTCCCGGGCTACCGGTCTCGGCGGCACCGAGCGACTTCACCAGAGACTCGCCGATGGGGTTGCTGCTGTACTTGAGGAACAGTCGAATGATCTCGGCGAGTGGCCGACCGGAGAAGGCGAGGAGCTCGCGCGCGGTCGCGGGCACGGCTCCCGCGCGTTCGGAGCCGGACACCGCGATTCCGTTCGCCTCGAGCTGTAGGCGCAGGACCGAACCCGCGTACCGTCTCGGATCGGCGACGCTGCGCCAGAACACCTTGGGCTCGCTTCCGACCGGAATCCGGCCCGAAACCCCCACCCGCTCGTGATCGTCTGCGCTCTGCCGATCCACCGCCAGCGATCGCGACGAGCCCGGCGCGGACGTCGAGGCGCGATTCGCGAGGCGCAGATACGCCACGGGCGGATCGAGCGTGACGTGCGCCGGCTCGCCGGCCCGCGCGCCGGGGCGCACCTCGACGGCGAATGCCCCGTAGTTGGCGCTGAGCGCGCCGATCGGCGCGTGGTACGCGCGCGCGGACAAGGGCCTCCAATCCGGGTGCCACCGCTTGCGATCGAATGCGGAGTCGTCGAGTACGAGGTCGCCCTTCACCCGGCGCAGCCCGATGCGGCGGAGGTCCGCCGCGAGGCGCCACCAGTCTTCGGAGTTGAGCACCGGATCCCCGCCGCCGCGCACGTAGAGACTCCCGACCGAACCCTCCGCGTCGAGCGCCGCATCCGCGTAGATCGTGGTCGTGAAGCGATGGGACGGACCGAACGCGTCGAGCGCCGCGAGCGCGGTCAGGACCTTGGCATTCGAGGCGGGAACCAGCTCGCGGTCGGGCGCCTGCGCGTACAGCACGGCGCCGTCGTCGCGCCGCACCACCAGCGCGCCGACACGGGCTCCGCGCAAGGCGGGCGCCCGCAGGGCGCCGTCCAGTGCCTCGGACAGCGGAGCCGCAGCCGCGTGCGGGATGGACAGGGATGCCCAACACGCCATCCCCACGAGTAGATAGGCCCGCATCGACCCTCCATCGGCAGCTCGTCGCGCGAACCAGACCGCGCCGGCCTGGGCTCGAACCGCGTTTCGCGTGGGGGATCGCTTGACGACGTCGAGGTTATCCGGGAGCCTGCGGGGCGGCAATCCTCGCGCGATGCTCGGACGGGGATGGGGGGCCCCGTGCTCAACTGGATCTGGCTGGGCCTGATGTTGATCTCGGTCGTCTACGCGGCCTTCACGGGCCGCATGGCAGACGTGCGGACCGAGCTCTTCGAGGGCGCCAAGTCCGCCGTGTCCCTCGTGATCGGCCTGGTCGGCGCCATGGTGTTCTTTCTCGGTCTCATGCGCGTCGCCTTCGACGGCGGCCTGCGCGACGCGATCGCGCGCGCGCTC
>CP070734.1:1754652-1756224 GCA_020347605.1 Deltaproteobacteria bacterium
GAACACGCCGCCGCGCCCGTGCCATCCTGCTCGGCGCAATCGCGCTGGGGCTGGTGTGCGCGATCGGCGCCTCGAAGCTCGACGTCGACGTGGACGAGTACAAGCTCTACGGCGAGCAGAGCGAGGTCGTGCAGGCCTTCCGGTTCGTGGAGGAGCACCTCCGCAAGCCCGACACGCTCGAGATCGAGCTCCTCGTCCCGCCGGAGACGGCGCTGCACGAGCCCGCGGTCGCGAATCGTCTGGCCGCGTTGAGTATGCGCCTCGCGTCGATCGAGGGCCTCGGGCGCGTGCGCAGCCCGCTCGACGCCATGATGTGGACGAACCGGCTGCTTCACGACGACGATCCGCGCTACGAGCGGATCGCCGAGACCGCGGGAGGCAATGCGGAACTCCTGACCCTTCTCGCGATCAAGGATCCCGCGGGCCTGGATCGGTGGATCAGCCCGAACTTCCGCCGCGTACGCCTCTCCGTCGAGGCGGACAAGCTCCCGCGGAGCGAGCGGGATGCGATCCTCGACGCCGTGCACGTTGCGCTTTCGGCGGAGCTGGGAGATGGCTGGGATGCGCGCCTCACGGGATCCTTCGTGGTGTATCGCGACCTGACCACCGAGATCCAACGAACCCAGCTCTGGAGCTTCGGGATCGCCGCCGCGGTCGTATTCGTGGTGCTCACGGTGTTCCTGCGGTCTCTCGGTGGCACGGTCACCGGCGCGCTCGGGTGGGCCAGCGTCGGGATGTTCCCGACCGTGCTGCCGGTGGTCGTGGCCTTCGGTGTGATGGGCTTCGCCGGCATCAGCCTCGACATGGGAACGGCAATGGTCGCCGCAATCCTGATCGGGATCGCCGTGGATGACACGATCCACCTGCTTGCCGAATTCCGCCGACGCCGCGAGCTGGGAGAGAGCGCCGCGGCGGCGATCGAGGGCTCGGTACGGCGCATCGGTCAGGCCGTGATCACGACCTCGGTCGCACTGACACTCGGATTCTTCGTTCTGATCCTTTCTTCGTGGCAGAGCATTTCGAGCTTCGGATTCCTCTCCGGCGTGGCGATCCTGGGCGCGCTCGCAGCGGATCTCTGGGTGCTCCCCGCGCTGATCCTCGTCGTGACCCGCCAGGATCGCGTGGATAGCGATACCGGGCGCGTTCCCTCGGAGGCTGCACCGCCGCGTGCCCGGCGCGCGGCGCTGAGCCTCCTGATCGCCCTTCCCGTGCTGGGTTCGGCCGTGATCGCCTCTCGCGATCTGGCTACGGGCTCCGCCGCGAAGGTCCTCGCGTGTCGCACCATGCCCAATGGTGTGGTTCCCCTGGTCGCGGGAAGCGACCCGCGCTGCCCTCTCCGCCCGCTCGACCGTGTCGTATCCATCGAGGCTGGATCGCAGAGCGTGCCGGCGCTGCCCCGACCGGCCTTCCTGGAGGCGATACAGACGAGCGCCGGCGCCGTTTCGCTTCGGTTCGAGCGCGGGCAGTCGCGCGTCCTCGCCGACGTGCCCGTGCTCACGCGTACCCGGCGCGACGCATTCATCGGCTGGGCCGTGGGCCTTTCCGGCGCCGCGCTCCTGTTCGTCTTCGCAC
>CP070734.1:1756324-1757888 GCA_020347605.1 Deltaproteobacteria bacterium
ACGCGATGGTCCTGCGCGGCATCGGCAACCACGGCCAGTGGGTGCTCGCCCTCTCGCGCAGCCCGAGCCTCGAGTCGCGCTTCCCCGCCGGTATCTGGGGCAGCATGGGTTGGGAGCTTCCGGGCGCCATCGCGGCGAAGCTCGTCCACCCCGAGCGCCAGGTGGTGGCGATCACCGGGGATGGCTCGCTGCTCATGGCCAGCTCCGACCTGGGCACCGCCGTGGAGGAGCGCACGCCGATCCTCGTCGTCGTGATGAACGACAGCCGCTACGGGATGATGGACCACATCCTCGCGCCCCGCTTCGAACGCTGGGTCGGAACGAGCTATCGCGCGCCCGATTTCGCCGCGATGGCGCGCAGCTTCGGAGCCGCGGGCGTGCGCGTGGACGATCCCGCGAAGCTCGACGCCGCGATCGACGAGGCTCTGACGCAGCTCGCCGAGGGACCGGTCGTCCTCGACGTCGTGTGTGGCAGCGAGTATCCGCTCCCGGTCTTCTCGCGGCTGGGCGCGGAGCACGCCGCGAAGGTGACGCCCTCTGCGAGCGCGCGAATCCGGCGGCTCCTGCGCGCGCCCCGAACGCTGGCGCGACGCTCGGGCTTGCGGATCCGGCGGCGCATCCGCCGCATCCGGAACCGCTGAGCCGGCGCACGCGTCACGCGTCGCGATCCGCGGGACGCGCCGCGGTGACCTCCAGCAGCAGCTTCTCGAATCGATCCACGAACACGTCCACCGACAGGTTCTCCTCCGCGAAGCTGCGGGCCGCGCGCCCCATCTGCGCGCGCTCCGGAGCCGGGAGCTCCATGAACCGGTGGATCGCGTCGGCGATCGCGTCGGCGCTCTCCGGATCGAACAGGAAGCCGGTGCGTCCCTCCTCGACCAGCCTCGGGTGATCGCAGACGCGGCTGGCCAGTACCGGCAGGCCGACGGCCAGCGCCTCCCCGATCGCGCTCGGGAATCCCTCGAAGCGCGAGGGATGGATGAGCGCGTCGCAGCTCTGCACCAGCGCCGGATAGTCGGGCGGGGTGCCGAGCCACTGCCAGTGATCCTCGAGACCGGTCGTCCGCAGCGCGGTGTCGACCTCCTCCATGGGGCCGCGCCCCTCGGGCTCGCCCGCCCAGAGGACCTCCGGAGCCTCGCCGAAGCGGTCGCGGCAGACGGCGAGCGCCCGCGCCAGATTCAGCGCGTTCTTCACCGGACGCACCACGCCCATCGCGACGAGCTTCACGCGCCCCGCGCGCGGAGCCGCGGACGGGCCCGGGCACCAGCGCGCCAGATCGATGCCGTTGTGGATCGTGCAGAGCCGTTTCGCCATCCACGGGAAGCTCCGCGCCAGGCGCTCCCGGTGGTGATGGGAGTTGACGACCACGCGGTCGGCTACGCGATGCGCTTGCAGGCGCAATCGCGGCCGCAGGCCGCCGACCTCGGTGGACCATTCCCCGACGACGAGGCGCGTGGAACGCAGCGCGAGGCAGCCGAGCTCGGCGTAGAGACTGGCGGGATCGACGAACGACACGACGACGTCGGCGCCCCGGGCCAGCTGGCGGACGCGCTTCAGGAGGTCG
>CP070734.1:1757988-1759549 GCA_020347605.1 Deltaproteobacteria bacterium
CGACTCGACGACGCCCACGGCGACCACCCAGAGGAGCAGGAACGAGAAGATCGCCAGGTAGATGAAGCGGAAGGAAGCGACCCGGTCGAGCGCCCCTGCGCTCGCGGCGCCGGAGGCCAGCGGAAGGATTTTTCCCTCTTTCGGTATGGACTCTTCCATGCCCCGCTGGAGGATACCGCCACGGGCGCGGCTCGAACAGCGCGAGAGCGCGCGACGCGCCCTCTCGCGCGTGCAGCAGATCCCGCGGGGCGCGCACGCTTCTTGCAATTCCCGTCCGGGGGGCCGGATGCGGTGCGGCCGATGCGGGGTGGAGGCAAACGGGTGACGCGGGACGCGGAGCGGAGACGGCGGACGCGCGCGAGCTTCGAGGGATGGGTCGAGGTGCGCGCCCCGGGCGGCCGGCGCCGGGCCCGGGGGCTCGACCTGTCGGCGCACGGGATCGGCCTTTCGATCGAGCCGCCGCACCCCGGTCTCGGGGATTCCGTCACGAGTGAATTCGCGCTGCCCGGAATCTCGCCGCCGGTCGCCCTCGAGGGCGACGTCGTGTGGGGCGATGCCGGGGGCGCCCGCATCGGTCTTCGCTTCCGGTCGGTCGATCCCGGTCTCGACGAGATCATCGAGCGCTTCGTCGCCGATCGACTCTGAACGCCGGGGGCGGCTGGGCTAGGCTCCGCCTCCGTGCGCGTCATCGACATCGAACGCGACATGCGCGACATGATTCCGCTCGGAGTCACGCGGGACAGCGAGTTCCTGTTCGAGCGGTTGACCGAGGTGACGTTGTCCCTCGCGGAGCCGCGCGCCGGTCGGCGCATCCTCGACGTCGCGAGCGGCCTGGGACAGGACGCGATGGCGATGGCGTCCGCGGGCGCCGTCGTCGCCGGCGCGGAGCCCTCGGGTCGGATGGCGAACTGGGCCCGCGAGGAGAGCGAGAAGGCCGGGGCGCCGCTGCCGCTCTGGGTGCGCGGCTGGTCCGATGCGTTGCCGTTCGCGAGCGGCAGCTTCGACGCGGTGATCTGCAAGGGGTCGATCGACCATTTCGATCGACCGGGCTGCGCCATCCAGGAGATGGCGCGGGTGGCCGCGCCGCACGGCCGGGTGGTGCTCGCAATCGCCAACTTCGAGTCGCTCGCCTGTCGGATCGGTCGGGCGCAGGACGACGTTCGCGAGGTCTGGCTGCGGCGCGACGTGCGCCGCGGACGGCGCGGCTACGACGTTCCGATCGACCACTTCACGCGCTACGACCTCGAGCTGATGCGCGAGCAGGCGTCGGAGCACCTCGAGCTGGAGGTGAGCGTGGGCGTGTCGCTCGGCTGGGGCGTTCCGGTCTGGAGCCGCTTCGTGGAACGCCTGCCGCGCGCCCCCGCGTGCGTGGCGCTTCAGGCGCTCGACGCCGTCGCCCGGCGGCTGCCCGGGCTGGCCGACACGGTGGTGCTGGCCGGCCGACCCCGCCCGCGCTGCTCCCGCAGCACGTCGCGATAGACGTCGACCGTTGCCGCCGCCACCCGTGGCCACGAATAGGCCGCCTCGATGCGCGGCCGCGCGCGCGCGCCGAGCGCCGCGC
>CP070734.1:1759649-1761190 GCA_020347605.1 Deltaproteobacteria bacterium
TGATCCAGACGCTCGGCGGCGACCACGTTCGAGAGATCGTCGGCGCGCTCGCCCGCGCCGGCTACGACGCATCGCTTCCCGACGCACAGACGGCCCCACCTCGCGCCTGACGTTGTCCCGGCCGTGGTATCTTGGGAGGCGCGGCGCATGCGGGTCGCCGCGGCGACCGTGTCCGGAGGTTCCATTGGTCCGACGCACACGCGGGCAGAGCGGTAGCGCCATCGCGGGCATCGCCGTCGCCCTCGGCCTCATCGTCTCCACGGTCTACGCGGGATATGTCCTGTCGCAGCAGAGGGCCACGTCGCGCGCCATCACCGTGAAGGGATTTTCCGAGCAGCCGATCGTGTCCGACTTCGCGTCCTGGACGATCGCGGTGGTGGTGCGGTCGCCCTCCATGGCCGAGGCCTACGACACGGTCGAGGCGGATTCCCAGCGCGTCGTCGCGTATCTCGTCGAGGCGGGTGTCGAAGAGGAGAGCATCGCGCGCTCGGCCGTTTCGATCGACGTCCGCTACAAGCAGAACGAGCGGGGTTACGTGACCAGCGAGGTGGAACTCTACGAGCTTCGCCAGCGCGCCTCCGTCGAGTCCGGCGACGTCCGCCGGATCGACCGGCTCTCCAAGCAGGTGACGGCGCTGATCCGCGAGGGCATCGAGGTGACCTCGGAGCCGCCTCGCTACTACTTCACGGAGCTGGAGCCGCTCAAGGTGGAGATGCTCGGACGGGCGGCCGCCGACGCGCGCACGCGCGCGGAGCGCATCGCGAGCGATGGCGGCAGCCGGCTCGGCGACCTGGTGTCCGCCCGGCAGGGCGTGTTCCAGATCACGCCTGCCTTCTCGTCGGCGATCTCGAGCTCGGGCATGTACGACACATCCTCGATCGAGAAGACCATCCGCGCCGTGATCACGGCGAGCTTCTCACTGCACGAGCGCGCGCCGTAGCGGCTTTCGGCCCGGCGCCGGCTCAGTCGGCGGCCGACGTGACGTCGAGCTTGCGCGCCGCGAGCAGCGCCAGCGTGTCGACGGCGCCGTCCTCGATCTGCGTGAGCTTTGCGTCCCGCAGGTGCTTTTCGACCGGATACTCCTTGGAGATGCCGTAGCCCCCGAGCACCTGGATCATGTCGGACGTCACGCGCACCGCCTGGTTGCACGCGTAGCAGCGCGCCGCGATGGCCAGGGGCAGATCTCCGGGAAAACGCCCGGCGTTCGTCGCGATCGCGCGAAGCAGCAGGGATCGGGCCGCCTGAATGGTCGTGTACGCGTCGAAGAGCTTGAGCGCGATGTGCTGGTGTTGGAAGATCGGCACGCCGCCCTGGACCCGCTGTTTCGCGTACGCCACGGCTTCCTCGTATGCCGCGCGCATGATGGCGACCGCGGTGACGCCCACGAAGGTGTTTCCCGTGCACAGGAAGCTCTCCATGAAGAGCGGCTGCAGCTCGGGGTTCGGCGGGGAGAGCAGCAGATCCGAGGGCACGCACACGTCGTCGAGATAGACCTCCGCCTGGTTCAGGCAGCGCAGTCCCAGCTTGTCGAGCGGCTTGCC
>CP070734.1:1761290-1762827 GCA_020347605.1 Deltaproteobacteria bacterium
TGGCCATCGTGAGCAGCGGGTTGCCGCCGGTGCAGAACAGGGCGCGCACCTGGCGGTCGCCCGGCGTCAGGATCTCGTCGGCCAGGATCCCGCCCGGAAACGCGTCGTTCACCGCGGCGAAGCCACCGATCCGCGAGGTCTCGCGCGACAGGCCGAAGCCGCTCTTCTTGCCGAGCTGGCCGAAGTCGAGGATGCCGGTTCCGACCAGCGTTCCCCCGCGGCGGTCCAGGTTGCCGGAGACGGCGTTGATCACCTCCTGGATCCAGAAGGCGAGCGCGCCGTTGCCGCCCATGTTCACGCCCGTCGAGCTGTAGAGCGCGGCGCCGTCCGCTTCGCGGTAGTCGCGCACCATCGCGCGCAGCGTGGCGGCCGGGATCCGCGTCACCGCCTCGGCGCGCTCGGGCGTAAAGGGCCGGGCCAGCGCCTCGATGTCTTCGAAGCCGCGCATGTGGGCGTCGACGCGCGCGCGGTCGACGCCCCCCTGCGCGATCAGCTCGTTCAGGAACGCGAGGTAGAAGAACACGTCGGTGCCGGGCCGTATGAAGACGTGCGTCCCCGCCACCTTCGCCGTCTCGGTGCGGCGCGGATCGACCACGTACAGCCGGCCGCCGCGTTCGGTGAGCGCCCGCAGGCGCTTCACGGGGTTTGGCACCTGCAGGAAGCTCCACTTGGAGACGACGGGATTGGCGCCCACCACGATCAGGCAGCGCGTGTGGTCCACGTCCGGAAAGGGCTGCGTGAACGGGAATCCGTAGACCTCGCGCGCGACGGCGAACTTGTTCGAGCAGTCCTGGGTGGCCGAGGCGTACATGCTCTTCGAACCGATCCCGGTCATGAAGCCCTGCGCGAAGATCGGGTGCAGCAGGCTGAAACCGGCCGCGGTCCCCACGTACATCGCGATGGAATCGGGGCCCCGCTCGCGTCGCAGCCGCTTCACCGTGGCGCCGATCCCGGCCAGCGCCTCCTCCCAGGAGACGCGGTGGAAGGTCTCGCCGACGCGCTTCAGCGGGAACTGCAGGCGGTCCGGCGAGTCGAACAGCTGGTGCTGCTTGAGGCCCTTCACGCAGCCGAAGCCCTCCGTGGCCACGTGCTCCCCGTCGGGCCGGATGTCGAGGATGCGACCGTTCTCCACGCGGACCTCGATGCCGCACAGCGACTCGCAGATCCGGCAGAAGCTGTGGTGGGTCTCGGCCATCCGCTGGGTCTCCGCTCGGCGTGCGTCGAATTCGACTGGGGCGAAATGCCCCGGCACTATAGCCCGCGCCGCGATCCATCGACTCGAACGTCCGGGACCGATAGGCTCACGGCACGATGGCGCGAGGCTCTTCGGGCGGAACCGGCCGGGCGGGCCGGCGGCTCACGCGGCGGGCGTTTCTCTCCGGCGCTGCTGCGGGCGGCGTGGGGGTCTGGGCCGCGACGAGCCTGCCCGGGCGCATCTTCGGCCGCGATCCGCACCGTCCGCCCGAGCTCTACGAGTACTTCCTCGACAACTTCTGGTTCGACGCGGCGGGGCTCTACGGTCAGCGGATCAACGCGC
>CP070734.1:1762927-1764461 GCA_020347605.1 Deltaproteobacteria bacterium
CCCACGTAGCCGAGACCCATCACGCCGATGCGAGCCCGGCGGGAGTCGATTCGCTCCCCGAGCTCCTCGAGTCGCGTCATGTGCGGATTCCTCTCGGGGGGAGGAAAAGGCCTAACGGGGGGTCAGTGCTCTCGCGGGGGGCGGGACGGCCGATGCCAGCCGAAGTAATCGGCGAAGTACACATAGCCGGACCACAACGTCAGCGCGGTCGCCAGCGTCAACAATGCCAGACCGATCTCGTGGGCAGGCAGCCCGATCGTCGGGTAGTGAAACAGGAGCGCACCGATCGCGAAGTTCTGCACCAGCGCCTTGACCTTGCCGGGCCACTGGGCGGCCATGATCTGGCCGTCGGCCGACGCGAATCCGCGCAGCCCCGTGACCGCCAGCTCACGGCCGACGATCACGACCACCATCCAGCTCGCCCACATGGGTACCCGGCCCATCGAGAGCAGAACGATCAGCGCGGTCGACACGAGCAGCTTGTCGGCGAGCGGATCGAGCAGCTTGCCGATCTTCGTCACCTGCTGACCCCGGTGGGCCAGCCAGCCGTCGACGACATCGGAGAGTGCGGCGCAGATGAAGAGCCAGGCCGCCACCTGGCTGCCGGTCTTGCCCGAGAAGAACGGCAGCAGGAGCAGCAGCGGAACGACACCGATCCGTATCAAGGTGATGGTGTTCGGCGCGTTCCAGAAGCGCTCGGGCTTGGACATCGACTCCATCGGACGCGCCGGATTAGCGCGCGAAATCGGCATCGTACCGGGCATAATAGGACAGAACCTTCTTCACGTACTGCTGGGTTTCGCGATACGGGGGAATGCCGCCATAGCGATCGACGGCCGTGGGCCCGGCGTTGTAGGCGGCGAGCGCCAGGCGCCAGTTGCCGTAACGGTCGATCAGCCGACGCAGATAGCGCACACCACCCTCGACGTTCTGAAACGATTCGAACGGATCCTCCACGCCCAGCTTCTGCGCCGTCGCGGGCATGAGCTGCATCAACCCCTGGGCCCCCTTCGGCGAAACCGCCAGCCGGTTGAAGTTCGATTCGGTGCGGATCACGGCCTTCACCAGTGCCGGGGGCACGTCCTGGAGACGCGCGACGAGGGTGATCACGCCATCGTAGGCCCGGGGGGATCGCTGCTCGTCTTCGGCCTCCGGGTTGATGGGATCGAATCGGCTGTCGGTGGGCGCGTCCGTGAAGTGAATCACGCCGCGCTCGTCGATGTAGCGGTAGAGCGGCCCGGCGGCGGCGCTCGGAGCCAGGAGCGCGGCGGCCAGCAGGCCGGACGCCGCCACTCCGAGACAGGTGCTCCGCACTCGCATCAACCCGTTCACTCCCACCGCCCCGCTTCCCCTGCCCGTGCAGGCCCGGTCTGGCTCCCCGTCGAAGGCTCTCGGCGCTTCTCCCGTGTGATGGCAGCCCCGTACCCCCGCGGATAGACTCGGCTCCTCACGGATTATCGGTGGCCCTGGGCTCCGCCTTAGTCCCCGCGCCCGAGGCGGTGCCCCTCGGGGAGGCCCACTTGACCGAGTCTCG
>CP070734.1:1764561-1766089 GCA_020347605.1 Deltaproteobacteria bacterium
GGTCATGCCCGTCGAGCGGGCCAGGTTGAGGAAGAAGCGCTGACTCAGACCACCGCCTGTCTCGGCGACGCTCGTGGCCTGCAGGTTGGTGTCGGAGAGGCCCGGGTGGGCGATCAGGCTCGCAGCCGGGGCACCGGCCGCAACGAAGCGCCGCTCGAGACCGATGCCGAAGTGGAAGTTGGCGAGCTTCGACTGGCCGTAGGCCTTCCACGGGCTATAGCCCCGGCGCAGGTGCGGGTCGGTGGGATTCACGGGCCGGCCGAAGTGATGGGCCGTGCTCGTCACGGTCACGACGCGAGCCGCCTCGGCGCGAAGCAGGGCCGGCAGCAGCTGGGCGGTGAGAGCGAAGTGGCCGAGGTGGTTCACCCCGAACTGCATCTCGAAGCCGTCCGCCGTCTGCCGCTCGGGAATCGCCATGACGCCCGCGTTGTTGACGAGGATGTCGATCCGGTCGTGCTCGGCCAGCACGCGCTCGGCGGCGCTGCGCACCGAGGCGAGCGATCCGAGGTCGAGCGGGACGACGCGCAGCGATGCGCCCGGGAGCTCCGCCCGCAGGTTCGCCTCGGCGGCCGCGGCCTTGTCCCGATCGCGCGCCGCCACGACGACGTGCGCGCCGGCGCGGGCGAGCGCACGGGCCGTCTCGAGACCGAGCCCTCCGTTCGCGCCGGTGACCACGGCAATCCTGCCGGAGAGGTCGGGGATGTCGCGCGCGGTCCAGGTCATGCGTGTCTCCTCCTCGCGGGCGTGAGCTTCGTTCGTCTTCGAGTCGCGAGCCGCGGGCCTGCTACTCGACGCGCCCGGTCACGCGGGCGCGCTCCAGGACGGCCTGGAAGATCCGCACCGAGGCGGCGTCGACCAGCATGCCGCCGCTGCTCCCTGCGCCCGCGCCCTCCCGCTCCGACGCCTCGTACGCCTCGCACATGCGGCGCGCGATGGCGATCTCCTTCTCGCTCGGTGCGAACACGTCGTTCGCGATCTCGATCTGGCTGGGATGGATGCACCACTTGCCCACCGCGCCCAGCGTGCTCGCCCACGTGGCTTCGCGGCGATAGCGCTCCGGGTCCTTGAAGTTCGCGAACGGGCCGTCGATGGCGTCGATGCCGTTGGCGCGGCAGGCCGCGATCATGCGCGCCCGCGCCGCGTGCCACGGATCGCCGGGATACGCGAGAGAGGGATCGGACTCGTGGCCGAAGCGGAAGCCCAGACTCGCTGCGAGATCGCCGAAGCCCAGGATCAGCGCCTCGAGCCGCGGCGAGCAGCCGGCGATCTCCTCGACCCGGGACAGCGCCTCGGCCTCCTCGATCAGGGCCTCGAGGCCGATCCTGCGGCCGAGGCCGAGCTTCGCCTCGAGCTGGTCGAGCAGCGTCTCGAAGAACCAGACGTCCCGCGGCGCCTTCACCTTGGGAAGGATCAGCAGGTCCAGGTACTGGCCGGCCTTCTCGACGACCGCGAGCACGTCGTCCGTGGCCCACTCCGTGTCGGCGGAGTTCACGCGCACCGCGCGCAGCGTGCGACCCCAGTCGAGCCC
>CP070734.1:1766189-1767706 GCA_020347605.1 Deltaproteobacteria bacterium
ACCTCGTCTTCCCAGACCGGGAGGCTCGCGTCGCGCTCCGGACTCGCGGGGCAGCGCGCGCGGTATTCGCACCAGCGGCACAGGGCGCTGGGCCTGGCCTCGAACTCCGTCTCACTGTCGATGCGCGCGATCAGCTTCAGTGTCTGCTCGCGCAGGTCGTCGAGCTGCTCGGGCGAGCGGGTGGAGGTGCAGGTCTGACCGCGGCGCACGAAGTGCCACACGAGGCGCATCGCCTGCCCGTCGCCCCAGCGCGGCGTCAGTCCGAGCTGATACAGCGCGAGCTGGCGATCCTCGTCGAGTTCGCTCTGTCTGGGGACGCGGGCCGAGGTCTTGTAGTCGTGGATCTCGATGGTGCCGTCGGGCGTCCGGGCGATGCGATCGACGAAGCCCTGGAAGCGCACGCGCCGATCCCCGACCGCCCCGAGGTCGAATGCGACGCGCTCCTCCAGCGCCAGCGTCTCGTCCGCGTCGAAGGGGTAGTGCGCGCGGTAGTAGTTGCCCAGGCACTCCGCACCCAGATCGCGGTAGAAGTCCAGCGGGTTCTCGGTGCGCACGATCGCCACGCGCTCGGGATCGTAGGCGTCGTCGAAGAGCTGGTAGTAGCGCTGCGCGACCTGGGGAAGCGTCGGCACGTGGCCGCGGCCGGTGGCGAGGTAGAGGCGTTCGAACACCTCGTGCACGCGCTTTCCGACGAAGGCCTCGATCGACTCGGTCTCCACCGAGATCTCGAGGACGTAGCGGTAATGGAACTTGCGCGGACAGTCTTCGAAGCTGGCGAGCCGCGAGTGACTGTAGGTCTCGGTCACTCGAGTCCCTCGTCGCGTGCGGGTTGGGGGATTCCGGCTCGGGTGGGGGGGAGTCCGCACCGGCTTCGACGCGCACCCTACCACCGACCCCTAGGGGCATCAAGCGGGTCGCACGCGCTACCATGCGGCCGATTTTGCGAGGTGTTCCCCCCGCCCGCGCGACCGCGGAGCGCGCGCGGTGGGAATACGGCGCCTCGCCGGTGCAGTGGGCCGGTGACGGCGGTGGAGGCCGATTCGTGCGAAGCGTCCTGATCACAGCGGTCGCGCTGGCGTTCTCGCTGGCGCTTCCCGCCGCCGCGGCGGACGAGCCGGAGGGCTGGGCCTACGAGGTCGCCAACGAGCTGATGAGCCCCTTCTGCCCGGGGCGCACGCTGGCCGACTGCCCGAGCAGCTACGCCGAGAGCCTGCGCATGTGGATCATCGTGCAGGAGGCGGCGGGGCGCTCGCGGGCCGACGTGGAGAACGAGCTGTTCGAGCGCTACGGCGACATCATGCGGCCGGCGCCGCGCGCGGAGGGCCTCGGGCTCGCCGCCTACGTGGTTCCGTCGGCGATCATCCTGCTGGGGGCCGGTGTGGTGGCAGCCGTTCTGCGTTATCACGCGAGGAAGCCGGACGCGCCGTCGGCGACGCCCGCGGTGGCGCGGGACCCGGAGCTCGAGCGCATCATCGACGAAGAGCTGGCCGGGTGACGCTCTACACGCGGCGCGGCGA
>CP070734.1:1767806-1769321 GCA_020347605.1 Deltaproteobacteria bacterium
CGCGCGCGCCGCCGCCGGCCATCCGCTCCTCGTCCTCGGGATCCTCGCCGACGACGAGCTCGCCGAGGACGCGCCGGCCGCGGCGCTCGACGTCGAGGCGCTCGCGCTCGCCAACCTGCCGGCCGCCGCGACCGAGGAGCTCGTCCGCGCCGTGGTGCGCCTGGAGAAGACCGTCCACGCCGTCGCGCCCGTCCTCCGCGAGCAGAGCGAGGGCAACCCGCTCATCGTGCTCGAGGTGCTCGCGCACCTCGAGGCCGCCGGCGTGCTCGCCGAGCGCGCCGACGGGCTCGCGCTTGTCGGCGATCTGGGCGACGTCGCGATGCCCTCGACGCTGCGCGACCTCGTCGGCCTCAAGCTCAAGGCGCTCGACGAGGAGCAGCGCGAGACGCTCGAGGCCGCGTCGGTCCTCGGCGTGGAGTTCGAGGCGCCGCTGCTCGCCGACGTGCTCGACGAGAAGCCGATCGAGATCTCGCAACGTCTCGCGGCGCTCGAACGCAAGCAGCGGCTGCTGCAGAGCGCCGGCCAGAGCAGCTTCCGCTTCGCGAGCCGCCAGCTCTTCGAGGCGATCTATGAGGGGATTCCGGACGGGCTGCGCGCCGAGTACCACGACCTCGTCGCCGAGACGCTGCTCGAGGAGGATCCGGAGCCGACCGCCGCGCGCGCGTACGCGGTGCTACGCCACCTGCATCTCGCCGAGCGCGGCACGGAGGCGGAACCGTTCCTCGAGAGCGCGCTCGACTACATGGCCGCGAACTTCCACGCGAGCTTCGCCGTGCCGTTCCTCGAGAAGATCGCGGAGGAGTTCGCCGACGCGCCCGCGGCGGCGCGCTTCGCGCTCGCGATGAAGCTCTGGGCGTTCTACGACGTGCTCGGCAGCCGCGAGGACCAGATGCGCGTTCTCGAGCCGGCGGCCGAGCTCGCGGCGGAGCTCGGCGACACGGAGGCGCGCGCCCGCGTGCACGCGCTGCGGGCGGGCTCGTTCTGGTACGCGGGCGATTTCGATGCCGCCGGGAAAGAAGCCGAAGCCGGGCTCGCGCTCGCGCGCGAGGCCGGCAGCCGCAAGTGGGAATCGACCTGCCACCACACGCTCGGCGTCGTCGACTACCGCCGTGGCGACCTCCAGGCCTGCGCGAACCGCTGGCGCGAGGCGCTCGCGATCCGCAAGGAGATCGGGGACCGGCGCGGCGAGGCCAGCACGCTGCAGGCGCTCTCCCTCATCCAGCCCGCGATCGGCGAGGGCGACAAGGTGCTCGGGACGATGCAGGAGGCGCTCGCGATCTGGCGCGAGATCGGCGAGCGGCGCGGCGAGGCCGCGACGCTGATGAACATCGGCAACCACTTCGTCGACACGGCGCGCTACGACGAGGGTCTGCGCCACCTGGAGCAGGCGACCGAGGGCCACCGCGAGACCGGCGACCTGTTCAACGAGGCGTTGACGCTCACCAACCTCGGGCGCGCCCAGCACATCCTCGGGCGCATCGACGACGCGCGCGTCTCGCTCGAGCGCGCGCTGGG
>CP070734.1:1769421-1770897 GCA_020347605.1 Deltaproteobacteria bacterium
GTGCGATGCGGGAGGCCCTGGGTCGGCTCGAGTCGACCCCACCGGCGTTCGCCACGGCCCGCGAGGCACAGGACGAGGCGCTGCGCGAGCTCGGCGAGGCGCTGGCGCTGCTGACACCGCCACAGGATTCCCAGGGAGACGGCGAGAGTGCGCCGGAGCAGCAGGGCGGGCCGGACGAGTCCGGAGAAGCAGAGGACGAGAGCGGCTCCGACGCCGCGAGCCAGGACCCGGCGCAGCTGCTCCAGGGCGTCCGCGACCGCGAGGCGCAGCGGCAGCGCGACCGTGCGCGCGGACGCCGTTCGGGCTACGAGACCGTGGAGAAGGACTGGTAGTGCGGTGCACACGGGCGATCGCGGCGATCGGCGCAACGCTCCTGCTCGCCCAGGCGGGCGCGGCGCAGCAGGGGGAGGTGCGCGTCGCGCGGGGGCCCCACTACGTCGGCGAGCCCGTGGCCCTGCGCATCAGCGCCTCCGGCTTCGCCGAAGAGCCCCTGCCCGAGATCCAGGTGGAGCCTCCGCCGCAGGGGCGCCTCGACTTCCTGGGCGTGTCGCCCAGCGTGAACGAATCGATCTCGATCGTGAACGGTCGCATGACGCGCTCCCGGGAGGTGACCCACGTCTACGAGTACCGCTTCGTCGCGAGCCGGCCCGGCGCGGCGGTGATCGGACCGTTCCGGCTGGTCCAGGGGAGCACGCTGCGCGACGTGCCCGCCGTGCGCGTGACGGTGCGCGACGTGCCGGGCAGCGACGACATCGGCGTGGCGCTCGAGCTGCCGGAGGGTCCCGTCTACGTCGGCGAGCGCGTTCCCGTCACGCTCGAGTTCACGCTCTCCCGCGAGCTGCAGCCGCGGCTCGAGGGCTACTCGCTCCAGGTGCCCCTGTTCGACGAGACCGAGCGCTTCCAGTTCCTCGATCCCGAGCAGCGCGGCGAGACCGACGTCGTGATCGAGACCGCGAAGGGGCGCGTCGAGTTCGGGGGCGATGCCCGCGAGGTGGAGCGCGACGGGAGGAAGCTGCTCGCCGTGTCGGTCCGTCGCACGCTCGTGCCGCTGCGCGCCGGCGCGCTCGACGTGCCGCAGGCCAGCCTCCTCGTCAACGAGGGCACGCAGTTCCGGCGCGATCTCTTCGGTCAGCGCACCGCGACCCAGGTGCGCAAGTGGCGGGCGATCGATCGGCCGCGGCGCCTCCTGGTGCGGCCCGTCCCCGAAGACGGGCGGCCCCCGAGCTTCGCCGGCGCAGTGGGACGCGGCTTCACGCTCGAGGTGAGTGCGGATCGCAGCGTGGTCCAGGTGGGCGAGCCCATCACGCTGACGCTCACGCTGCGCGGGGAGGGACTCGAGGGCGCCGCCCTCCCGCCGCTCGATGCTCCAGGGCTGCTGCCCCGCGACCGCTTCCGCGCGCCGAGCGGTCAGCGGCCGGGCGAGCTCGTCGACGATGCCAAGCGCTTCACCGCGGTGGTGCGCGTGCTCGACGAGCG
>CP070734.1:1770997-1772447 GCA_020347605.1 Deltaproteobacteria bacterium
GGACGTGGGCCTCGTCCGGTACGTCGACCGGGCCGGGCGCGACACGCAGGGCCATTTCCTGAACATCGGAAGCTTCGGCCTCTCGGCGCTTGCCGCGGACCTCGTGAACCGGAGCTCCAAGGTGCTGGGTGGCAGGATGTCCTACCTCGTCGGGGCGCTGCGCGCGATCGCCGCCTACCGCTGCGCCGAGATCTCCGTCTGGGTGGATGGCGAGCCGCTGCACGACGGTCCCGTCGTGCTCGGCGCCGTGGCGAACGGCCGCTGCTTCGGCGGCGGCATGCGCGTCGCGCCGCACGCGCGCATGGACGACGGCTGGCTCGACATCGTGATCGTGGGGGAGCTGACGAAGGCGCGACTCGTACGCCACCTGCCCTCGATCTACCGCGGCACCCATCTCGCGTACCCGGAGGTCTCGCACCGGCGCGGTCGGTGTGTGGAGGTGCGCGCGGAGCCCGGCCGGGTCCTGATGGAGGTGGACGGTGAGGCGCGGGGGACGTTGCCGGCCCGCTTCGAGATCCTGCCCGGTGCGCTCGAGCTCCTGGGCGCGGCGCCGTGAGTGGCGACCGCGGCGACGCCCCGGATGTCTTCGCGCGGATCCGCGAACGCTGTGCGGAGGTGATGCGGCGCGCCCGATGCGTGCGCATCGACGCGTCCGGCGTCGACGCCTGGGCGAGCCAGCTCGCGGCCGAGCCGCCTCCAGCCGCGTCCCTCGATCCCCGCCACCACCACTTCGGTACGCCGGAATCGACGCTCGCCTTCGTCCTCACGCTCGACACGATCAACTTCGGCTCGGGCTACTTCCCGCACCTCCGCAAGCGCCCGGGTCTCTCGGGCTACTTCACGATCGCCACGGCGCTGAAGGAACGCTTCGACGATCGGGGCGCCTGGACGGCGCCGGAGCTCTGTGAGATGGAGCCGGCCGATATGGCGCGCGCGCTCGGGCAGGATCTCGATCAACCCGACGTCGCGGAGCTCATGACGCTGTTCGCGCGCGCGCTTCGGGACCTGGGCGGGTTCCTCGTCGAGCGGTACGCGGGCCGCTTCGAGGGGCCGCTCGAGGAGGCGGCGGGCTCGGCTGCGCGCCTGGTCGGCGTGCTCACGGCCATGCCGTACTTCCGCGATGTGTCGACCTACGACGGAATCGAGGTCCCCTTCTACAAACGGGCGCAGCTGCTCTGCGCGGACCTCGATCTGGCCCTCGGGCCGCGCGCCGGGGTGCGCTTCGACGACCTCGATCGCCTCACCAGCTTCGCAGACAACCTGGTCCCGCACGTGCTTCGCTGCGACGGCGTGCTCGTCTACGCGCCCGACCTGTGTCGGCGCATCGACGCCGGGGAGCGCATCGCCGCCGGATCGCGGGAAGAGGTGGAGATCCGCGCCGGCGGCGTCCACGCCGTCGAGGAGATCATCCGCGCCGGTGCGCGGCGCGGCGCGCGCTGGTCCGCGCGCG
>CP070734.1:1772547-1773988 GCA_020347605.1 Deltaproteobacteria bacterium
CGAGCCGCGCGCGGCGCGACTCGCGCGTGTCGCGCAGCGACTGGAGCCGCTCCCCCACCTCGCGCGCCCGTTCGACCGCGAGCTCGTCCCGCTCGAGTGCTTCGCGCAGCGCCGTCTGCAGGCGGTCGCGCTCGGCCAGCAGGTTCCGGAGCCCGTCCTCGAGCGCGGCGCGCTGTCGGTCGATCTGCACCGCCTCGTGGCTCTGCACCTCGAGCGCCTGGTCGGCGCTGCGCAGGCGCTGGTCGATCTCGTCGCGACGGTCGGCGAGCGCCGCGCTGCGGTCCTCGAGCCGCGCGATGCGCGTCAGCACGTCGACGAGCGCATCGTTGGCGGCGTCGCGCTCGGCGCCCAGCGCGCGCAGCGCAGCGCCCGCGGCCTGCGCCTCCGCCTCGGCGTCGGCCTTGCTCTCGGCCTCGCCGCGGAGCGCCGCCTCGACTTCCTGCCGCGCAGACTCGGTGCGCTGGGCCTCCTGTTCGGACGCGGCCCGCGTCTGGCGCAAGCGCGCGAGCTCCTCCGAGCGCGCCTCGTTGGACTCGCGCAGCGAGCCGATCTCGCGCGTCTCGAACTCGATGCGGTTCTCGAGCTGCTTGATGTCGCTGCGCAGCCCGTGGAGCACCTCGCTGCCCTGGCTGACGACGTGCTCGCAGTCCGCGACGGCGAGCCGCTTCTGCTCCAGCAGGGCTTCGAGCTCGGCCAGCTGCGTCTCGCCTCCGGTGACCTCGTCGCGGAGCGCGCCGAGACGGCGGGTCGCCTCCTCGATGGCGGCCTGGTGGTCGCGCCGTGCGTCGGCGGCCAGCGACAGATCCAGCGTCCGCGCCTCCTCGCGCAGCCGCTTGAAGCGCTCCGCCTTCTTCGCCTGCCGCTCCAGCGAGCCGATCTGGCGCCGGATCTCCGCCAGCACGTCGTTCACCCGCAGCAGGTTGTGCTCGGTCGAGGCGAGCTTCCGCTCGGTCTCGGCGCGCCGCGCCTTGTACTTGCTGATCCCGGCCGCCTCCTCGATCAGCTGGCGGCGCTCCTCGGGCTTGGAGGAGACGATTGCGGCGATCTGTCCCTGCTCGACGATCGTGTAGCCCTTGGTGCCGATGCCCGTGTCCCGGAAGAAATCGAGAACGTCGCGCAGCCGGCACGGAACCTTGTTGATCAGGTACTCGGACTCGCCGGTGCGGTACAGGCGGCGGGTGATCTGGATGTCTTCGAAGGCGGCGTACGCGGCCGGCGCGCGGCCGGAGGCGTTGTCGAAGATCAGGGACACCTCGGCCATGCCGATCGGCGCGCGCGACTCGGCGCCCGCGAAGATCACGTCCTCCATGCGCTTGCCCCGCAGGTGGCGCGGCGACTGCTCCCCCATCGCCCAGCGCATGGCGTCGACGACGTTGGACTTTCCACAGCCGTTGGGGCCGACGATCGCGGTGATCCCCGGCTTGAAGCTGAAGACGGTCTT
>CP070734.1:1774088-1775483 GCA_020347605.1 Deltaproteobacteria bacterium
GACGCCGTACTCGTTGATGATCTCCTCGGCGTGATAGCCGACCACGATCACGATCTCCTGGACCCCGGCCCGGACGGCATTCTCGAGGCTGTACTGCACCAGCGGCTTGCCGGCGAGCGGCAGCATGCACTTGTTGTGCTCGGCCGAGTGCTCGCCGAGGCGCTTGCCGCGACCGGCCGCGAGGATCAGCGCCTTCACGGCGCGTCCCCGGTCGCGAACAGCGCGCGGTTCTCGCGGATCCAGTCGATCAGGCGCGGGACGCCCTCCTGCGGGCGCACCACGGGATCGAAGCCGAAGCCCCGGCGCGCCCGGCCGCTGTCACAGACGAAGTACTTGAGGTCGCCGAAGCGGGCGGGTTCGAAGCGCACGTCCGACTTCCGGCCGGTGGTGGCGTCGATCAGCTCGATGCATTCGAGCAGCGAGATGGCGTGCGACGACCCGCCGCCGAGGTTGTACACGCCCGGCTCGCCGGCCTCGAAGTAGCGCTCGAACGCCGCGGCGACGTCGGTTGCGTAGAGGATGTCGCGCACCTGTTTGCCGCTCCCGAAGATCGTGATCGGCCAGCCCACCACGTTGCGGATGCTGAAGTTCGCCACCCAGCCGTGGTCCTCGCCACCGAGCTGGCGCGGACCGTAGAGTCCCGTCAGGCGGAAGCTCGCTGCGTTCACCCCGTAGGTGCTGGCGTAGACCGTCACGTAGTGCTCGCCCGAGGCCTTCGACGCGTGCAGCGGCGTCAGGTAGCCCTTCATCGTGAGCGCGTCCTCATCCACCTCGGCGGGCTCCCGCACGTACCGCTTCGGCGTCTCCCGGAGCTCGTCGTTGAGCCAGTTTCCGTAGACGTGGATCGTCGCGCAGCTCGCGACCTTGAGCTTGTGGCGCCGCGCCGCTTCGAGCACGTGCACCGTGCCCACGACATTGGTCGAGAGGTCGAGCAGGGGCTCCTCGATGCCGATCGTCACCGCGGGCTGCGCGGCGGTGTGGATCACGTAGTCACAGCCCGAGGTCGCGTCGAGCAGCGCCTCGAGGTCCCGGACATCGGCCTCGATCATCTCGACGCCCAGCGCCTCGAGCAGCGTCCAGTTGAAGTCGCGCGAGGCGTCCGTCCGGTAGCCGGTCCGGTCGAGCTCGAACTTGGTCATGTTGTCGTAGGACACGACCTCCCAGCCCCGCTTGCGAAAATGCTCGCAGGTGTGGGAGCCGATGAAACCGCAACCGCCGGTGACCAGAACCTTCAAAACGAGCCTCGCCGTCCTCCCCGCGCGTGCCGGCGCGCCCGCTGCCGGCGCTCGGCGCGAGAGCGCAGGGTATCGCAAAAGGTCAATCGAATCCGGAACTTCCGCGCGCGGTCGTGGCGCCCCGCGCCGGCTCAGCCCGGCAGGAGCCAGCGGCGCAGGC
>CP070734.1:1775583-1776975 GCA_020347605.1 Deltaproteobacteria bacterium
CGCGTGCGTCCTGGAGGATCAGGTACCCGCGGCTCGGCAGGGGAATGTTGTTGCACTGGTCGAAGAACCAGCCGAGCCAGCGGTTCTCGTAGTACTTCCCCTTGACCCACGTCGTGGTGTAGGGCAATCCGCCGTGTCGCCACATCTTGTACTGGAAGGGCCAGTAGTTGTAGCGATCGGTGTGATTGAGCGCGAACATCACGGTGCGGTCGCGCGGGATGTTCGCGACGCCCTCCAGCACGATCCGCGTGAAGGGCGGCGTGTTGTAGTTCGGCAGAAGGAAGACGCTGCCCACCACTTTCTGGCCGAGCGGCCGCTTCCAGAGCTTCAGGCGGGTCAGGTGCTGTTCGTCGATCACGGCGAAGTCCCCCTCCCGATCGGGTCACACGGTATCCGGAGCACACGGGCGCAAGCAACGCGCGGCCACCCACGCGCTCCACGGCTGCCGATCCCAACCCGCCTTCGCGCGCAGGGCCGGCCAGCGCCCGCTCGTGCCGTCCCCCGGCGCCACGTCACCAGACGCCGCGGAACGCTCGGAACGGCGTTCTGCGCATGTACTCGCGGTATTCCTCGCCACGTGCGCGCACCAGCTGGGCCTCCTCGAAGGGAACGAAGCCGAGGAACGAGGCGGCTGACAGGACCGCGAAGAGCAGCTGTCCGGCGTGCGGATGGATCAGGAGCGAGCACAGGACGATGAAGCAGGCCGCGCGATACATCGGGTGCCGGACGCTCGCGTAGGGCCCTTCCGTCATGAGCGGCGTCTCGGCGCCCGCCGAGTGCGACAGCTCGTTGCCCGGCAGGCCGAGGAGTCGGCCGAGGCTCTCGAAGGTGGCGAACTCGAAGAATGCGACCACGGAGAGCAGCAGGCCGCAGGTGCCGATGAACTGCAGCCAGGCCGGCGCTACGAACGCAAACCCACCGGTCGGCTTGTGGAGCCAGTAGACACTCACCCATGTCACCACCGAGACGGTCACGAAGATCCGGCGTTCGAACGTCGTGCCCTCCGGGCGACCGAACACCGCCTTCTTGAACGCGGGCGTCGTCATCAAGATGTGAACTGCGATGAAGACGGTGTACAGGATCACGTTGAAGACCAGATTCGCGAAGGGCGCCTGCGGATCGTGCCGGAAGCCCATCGCGAAGGCCGCGCTGAACGACATGACGCCCAGGTACGAGAAGAACCAGTACGCGTGCTTGAACATCCCGGAACCTCCCCCGAGAGCTGCGGCACCGGACCGACGAAGCGGCTATCCAGCCACCCGCGCTACCGAACCGCGCTGCGCGTCGCCCGACCGGGCTCGGCATCCTAACACGGATCCGCGGCATCGATCGCTGCGCGGGCCGCGTCCGCTGCGCGGCCCCGCGCCGCGTCCGACCGGCGCGCGACGACCA
>CP070734.1:1777075-1778464 GCA_020347605.1 Deltaproteobacteria bacterium
TCGTCGCGGCGTTCGCGGCGGCGGGGCGTTCCGTCACCGTGGTGCGCTTCGACGGGGTCCGCAAGCGCGGCGAATCCCACAACGATCCGGAGTGTCGGGCGCCCGGCGAAGAACACCGCCACTTCACCTGCTCCCAGGGAGTCGACGACATCCGTGCCACGCTCGATTTCCTGCACGCCTTGCCCGAGTTTCGTCCCTCGAAGGCGGTGCTCGTGACGTTCAGCGCCTCGGCGGTGGAGGGACGCCGGGCGACGCTGTTGGAGGGAGGCCGGCGCCTGCACGGCTGGGTGAGCGTGGTCGGAAGCCCGGACCTGCAGTCGGCGATGCGCGTGATCTCCGGTGGCGTGGACTACGTGGCGGGTCTCGAGCGCGGCATCCGCTTCGGGATCCAGGAAGTCCTGGGCGTGTACGTGGACATCGACCGGACGGGCTCCGATGCGGTCGCGAACGGGCTGGCATTCCTCGACGACGCGCGCCGCGAACTGGCCCAGATCGACGTCCCGATCCGCTGGTTCGCCGGCGAGCACGATGCCTGGATGGATCTGGACCGGACGATCGACATCCTGTCCCGCGGAACCACCGAGAATCGACGCATCATCATCATCCCGACCGGCCATCAGCTGCGGACCAGCCGCGAGGCGCTCGAGGCCTTCCAGTCGATTGCCGGCGAGATCGGGCGCATGACGCTCGGCGTGGACCTGCCCGCCGCGTTGCCCGATTTCGTCGATCTGGAGCGGCGCCAGCGCGCAGAGCGGAATCGTCGGCGCCGCTCATCCGTCGATCTCCGCGGCTTCTGGCGCGACTATCTGGTCGGGCGCGATGGCTCGGTCGGGATCGAGCTGATGGTGAACACCTCGGCGTATCGCGAATTCATGGATGCGCAGATCCACGCCCTCCGTCTGGGTGTCGGCGAACGCGTCGCCGATCTCGGCTCGGGTACGGGCGCCTTCGCCCTCCAGCTCTGCGAGCGGACCGACGTTCCCAAACCCCTCGTCGTGCACGAGTTCGACTTCGTCCGACAGGCGCTCGACCGCGCGCGGAGCCGGTTCGCCCCGATCGATCGCGACGACGGGATTCGCGTCCAGCGCCTGGAGGCGAGCCTCGACGTGCGCACGCGACAGCTGTGCGTTCCGGCGCGCGCGTCCAGCTACGACGCCGTGCTGGCCTCGCTGCTGTTGGGCTACGTGAGCGATCCAGCGTGCTTGCTGCGCGAAATCCGGCGCGTGTTGCGGCCCGGCGGCCGACTGGTGCTTTCCAATCTGCGCCGCGATGCGGATTTTTCGAGGATCTTTCGCGAGGGGTTGGCGGAGCTCCGTCAGGGGCTGTTCGGCGAACGGTTCTCCGAATCGGAAGTCGAGGGGCTGGACGGGGCGGCGCGCAGCATGCTCA
>CP070734.1:1778564-1779942 GCA_020347605.1 Deltaproteobacteria bacterium
AAACACCGTCGAAGAGCCGACGATGCGGATCTGCTCCCGTGCCGCCGCCGGCGCGGCCAGCAGGGCGCCGAACGCGGTCGCTGCAATCGAAATCGAGAGTCTCATGTCCAGGGTCTCCTGTACGCCTCGCTCTCCCGGGGACTAGAAGTCGATCTGGAACCGGGTCTGGAAGATGTTCGTCGCGTCGAGGTCCTCGAGGTCCGAGTACACGTAGTTGAGCATCACCCGCACGTTCGGGTTCAGATACCAGTTCAGGCCGACCGTGATGTTGTCCGCTTCGCGGGCGACGTTGTCGTCGTCGGCGGGATCCAGCGGATCGTCGCCATCGTCGAAGTCGAGCGTGGAGAGGTTCCCGTCTGCCAGGTCGACCTGCGAGTAGCGCGCCGCGATCTGCCAGGCGCCCCAGCCCCCCTTGCCATCGAAGTTGTGAGCGGGCTTGACCCGGTCGAAGGCGGCCGCCGAGGTCTTGTAGGCGCGGTGCTCGCCCGTGAGGAAGTAGCTCGCCTCCACGTAGAACCCGTCGAGCTCGGGATCGTCCTGCACCTCGGAGTCGACGAAGGCCCGGTAGTACTCGCCCTGCAGCGAGAACGGTCCGAAGACGAGTGCGACCTCCGGATTGATCAGGTCGACGTCGTCGGCGGCGAAGCTGCGGGTATCGACGAAGCGCACCGGCGAGAGGTGCGCCTCCGGCCGGCTGCGGTAGCGGACGTCGCCGTCGGAGAAGCTGTGCGAGTACGAGAATCCCAGGTGCAGCAGCTTGGACCCCTCGTCGGCGTACCAGGGCAGGCCCGTGACGCGGCCCGAGAGGTTCCAGATGTCGTCCTTGCCGAAATCGAAGCCGCTGTCGTCGGTGTCGCGGAAGTAGCCCGCCGCCCAGGTCATGCGCTTGTCGAGCGGCGCGTTCTGCACGTAGAAGCCGCTGTTGCGGCTCGGGGCGAACGCCTCCGTGGGCAGCGAGCGTTCCATGAACGTGATGTATTTGCTGCTGGTCAGCTCCTCGAGCGAGAACGGCTCCTTGAAGTGACCGACGCGGAACGAACCGATGCGGGGGATGTCGTTCAGCTGGATGTAGGCGTCCTTCAGGTCCGCATCGCCGCCCGCGAAGTCGTACTGCGCCTTGAAGTCGATCCGCTCGTAGAGGGTGCCCGAGACGTAGAGGCGCGCGCGCCGGAACTCCGTCCCGGTGCCCCCGTCGAGGTCGGAATCCCGGAAGAACGTGGCGACATCGTCGTCCGCATCGATGCGCGCCCAGTCCATCATCAAGCGACCGCCCATCTTGATCTCGAACTGGTCGTCGGGACTCTCGAACCGCAGGCCGTTGTTCCAGTAGACGTCCCAGTCGTCGCCGGCGGCCGCCGTACCCGACTCGGCCGAGGCC
>CP070734.1:1780042-1781417 GCA_020347605.1 Deltaproteobacteria bacterium
TTCCGTCGGCGATCCGCCGCTGCAGGGCTTCGAGGTCGAGTCGACCGCTGGGATCCATCGAGAGCTCCCTCGGATCTTCGCGCGGCAGAGCCCTACGCTTCTTCGTCGTCTTCTTCTCCGACGAGCCGGAACAGGGACAGCTGCGGAACCACGTCGTTCTCGTCGATCGGCACCGGGTACTCGTCCGAGAAGCAGGCATCGCAGGTGCCGTGCTTGAGCTGGCGTCCGATGCCGCGGAGCCCTTCGAGGGACAGGTATGCGAGCGAGTCGGAGCCGATGATCTCGGAGATCTGCTCCGGCGTGTGGCCGGTCGCGATCAGCTCCTCGCGGGTCGGCGTATCGATGCCGTAGTGGCAGGGTCCGATCGTCGGCGGACAGGCGACGCGCACGTGCACCTCGCGCGCGCCGGCGCTGCGCAGGAGGCCCACGATCTTGATCAGGGTCGTGCCGCGTACGATCGAATCTTCGACCAACACGATCCGCTTGCCGCCGAGAAAGCCGCGCATCGGATTGTGCTTGACGCGCACGCTGAAGTCGCGGCTCGACTGGGCGGGCTCGATGAAGGTTCGCCGCACGTACTGGTTGCGGATCAGTGCGGTCTCGTACGGAATCCCGGATTCCTCCGCGTAGCCGAGCGCCGCGCCGGTGCCGGAGTCGAGCACGGGCACCACCATGTCGGCGGCGACGGGCCGCTCGCGGGCGAGGACGCGGCCGCACTCCTTGCGGAACGCGTACACGTTGTTGCCCTGCAGATTCGAATCGGGACGCGCGAAGTAGATGTGCTCGAAGATGCAGAACGTCTCGCGGGACGCCCGGGCAAACGGCCGCAGGCTGCGCAGCCGCCCGCGTCGGATCACCACCACCTCGCCGGCGTCGAGGTCGCGCTCGTGCGTTGCGCCGATCAGGTCGAGCGCGCAGGTCTCGCTCGCGGCCACCCAGGCGCCGTCCAGCCGCCCCAGCGAGAGCGGACGGAAGCCGTTCGGATCGCGCATCGCGATCAGCGCGTCGTCGGTCAGCATGAGCAGGGTGTAGGCGCCCTTCACGCGCGAGATCGCATCGATCAGGCGTTCCTCGAAGGTCGCCTCCCGCGAGCGCGCCAGCAGGTGGACGATCACCTCGCTGTCCGAGGTCGTGTTGAAGATCGCGCCGCGGCCCTCGAGCTCCGTGCGGATCGCCCGGGCGTTGACGAGGTTCCCGTTGTGCGCGAGGGCCACGCGCCCCGCGTCGGTCGCCGCGTAGTAGGGCTGGGCGTTTCGGACGTCGCTGTCGCCCGACGTCGAGTAGCGCACGTGCCCGATCGCGTAGCGCCCGGGGAGCCGCTTCAGCTTGCCCGCGTGGAAGATGTCGGCCACCAGACCCATGGCGCGCTGCACGA
>CP070734.1:1781517-1782878 GCA_020347605.1 Deltaproteobacteria bacterium
TCACGATCCTCGTGGCGGTGGCCCTCTCCTTCACCGGGGCCCTCGTGGCGCTTCTCGCGACGGGCTACACCTTGAACATCTACAGCAAGATCGGGATGGTGATGCTGGTCGGACTCGTGACGAAGAACTCGATCCTGATCGTGGAGTTCGCGAACCAGCTCCGAGCCCGCGGCCTGACGCTCTCCGACGCGGTGTTCCGCGCGTCCCGCACGCGATTCCGGCCGATCCTCATGACGGCGCTGGCGACCATGGCCGGCATCCTGCCCATCGCGTTGGGGCTCGGTGCGGGTGGCGAGTCGCGCGCACCGCTGGGCGTCGCGGTGGTGGGCGGCATGCTGTTCTCGACGCTGCTCACGTTCCTCGTGGTTCCGGCCACCTACCTGAGCGTCGAGAAGCTCCGCGCGCGGTTCTCCCGCGAGCCGCGCCTCGACTCCGAAGCGGCCGAGTCGGCGATGTGAGCGCGCTCGAAGCCCTGTGGCTCGGGCTGGTCCAGGGCCTCACCGAGTTCCTTCCCATCTCGAGCTCCGGCCACCTGGTCATGGTCGAGACGTTCCTGGGCATCGCGACGCCGGGCGTCTTCTTCGAGGTGGCGGTTCACGCGGCCACGATGTTCGCCGTGCTGGTGCTGTATCGGCAGAAGGTCGCCGCGCTCGGCTTCGGGCTGCTGCGCGGCCGTCCCGAGGCGGTGCGCTACGTCGCCAAGCTCGTGATCGCGACCGTGCCGGCGGTACTGCTGGTACTGGCGGCCGGGGAGGTCGTGGAGGCGCTGTTCCACCGCCCCGCGGTCACCGGCGTGAGCCTGCTCCTGACGGGCGCGATGCTGTACTCGACGCGCGGCAGCCTGCCGCAGGCGCAGCTCCCGGAGCCCAGCTACGCGGACGCCTTCTGGATCGGCTGCGCCCAGGCCTTCGCGCTGGTGCCCGGAATCTCCCGGAGCGGCTCCACGATCGCCGCGGCGCTCGCGCTGGGCGTGCATCCGCTGGCGGCGGCCGAGTTCTCATTCCTGACGGGAGCCGTCGCGATCGCGGGCGCGGCCTCTCGCGAGCTCATGCGCGGCAAGGCGATCACCCCCGAGCTGCTGGACGCGGCGGCGCTCGCGAGTGTGTTCGCGTTCGTCTCGGGAATGCTCGCGATCGCGCTGATCGTGCGCCTGCTGCGCACGCAGCACTTCCACCGCTTCGCGTACTACGCCTGGGCGGTGGGTGCCGCGTTCCTCGTCGCGCTCGCGATGCGGGGATAGCCGCGTCGTCCCGGCCGAGCGCGGCGCCCGATCAGATCTCGAGGATGGGGTGCAGCCGCTGAGCGGGCACCGTCTCGCGGAGCTTCTTGAGCGCGCGGGCCTCGAGCTGGCGGACGCGCTC
>CP070734.1:1782978-1784336 GCA_020347605.1 Deltaproteobacteria bacterium
GGCCGGCGACTGGATCTCGACGCGCAGCTTGCCGGGCTGTGCAGCGGCGCTCGCCGCCCACAGCGCTGCGAGCGCGCCTGCAAGGAGCGTGCGGAAGCGCACCTTCATGTCTCGTACCTCCGGAACTCCGAATCCCCTCCACGGCCCGCGCGTCCGGAAACAAAGCCGCGAGCCGGCGGAGCCTTGCGCTCCGCGTTGCCTATCGGGGGATGCGGGGGATCGCTTGACCGGGATCTGCGTATCCCATCGACCCGGACCGTGACCGGCCATGCCGCGCCGAGAGAGGCCCGGTTCCGCTCGAATCGCGTTGGAAGACGGGCATTCCGACGCTCCGACGTCACGCTGACCTGAGGCGACACGCGACGGTCGAGGGGCGCGCCCCCGCGAGAACCGTGGCGGAGCTGAGGGGACTCGCACCCCGGATCCCAAGACTGCCAGAAGCAGGGAAGCCCAAGTGGCGACGCCTACTTACAGCTCGTGGCGTGCGAGCACGTGCACCAGGCGGCATTAGCCTGCGCCCACGGCGGCCCCCCGGCCCCATATGGCCCCTCCACCGTCCGGTGTCCGGGAGACCGCGCGGTCGCCTGATCGGCGGCGGTCCATCACCGGGTCGCGGTCGCCTCGCCGCGCCGGCGGCGCTCACGGCGCAACCGCGGGCTGGCAGACCCGGGTCGACCCCCAAGGTACCTGCGGCTGCTTGCGTGCAGTGCGTCCGCGTCCGAAATCGCTCCCGGCGCGGGCGGTTGGATTCGTGTCGTATCCGCGTCACCCGGCCTTCCGGGTATGACCGCGATCATACCACCGCGCCGATCTCCGGGTGTAGAAGGGGCGCGCGTATGCGGCCGGACCGAGTCGCGAGGCTGAGCGCGTAGCGCCCCCGCATCTGAGCTCTGCATCGCTTCGGATTCCAGGACATGCGACCCCGCCCACGCCGCGCACGCACGCCACGAAGCCTCCCGCTCGCGCACGGGTAGATCGCCATGTCGCGCGACGAGGAGGAACGGTACGAGCGGTCCTGCGCGCCCCGGTGACAGAAGGCTCGCCCGGCCGAGAAGGGAAACCATGCTGGCGAATACACGCAATCGATCTCTGGTTCTCTCCGCTGCCTCTCTGGCAGCCGTGCTGTCCATGCCGATCACGGTTCATGCCGCGAAGCCAGGAGGCGGTGGTGGAGGTGGATCGCAGCTCGAGCAGAAGGTGGCCGAGCTGGAGGCCACGCTGGACCAGGCCGTGGCCGCCATCGCCGTATTGCAGACGGATCTGGCAGCAGCGGAAGCAACCGTCACCTCCCTGCAAACCAACCTGGCGGCCGAGACTGCCGCACGAGGGGCGGCCGACAGTCTGCTCCAGACGAACCT
>CP070734.1:1784436-1785767 GCA_020347605.1 Deltaproteobacteria bacterium
CGCGTCGAGGTAGGCGAGCGTCTTTCGGCAGTACCCGCACCACGAGGTCGTGTAGACCACGACGCTCCGATCGGGCGTGTAGGCGAACGCGCGCCGCTCCGGCGTCCCGCTCCCGCGCGCAGCCAGCTTCGGCGCGTCGTAGCGCGCGATCGACGCCGCATCGACCTCGACGCGCCCCGCCCGATCCCGCCAGGCGGGCGGCACCTGGTCGAGCGTGTCCACGATCCGCACCGAGCCGCGTTCGTCCACGTACTGGTAGAAGGCGACCGCATCGGGGGCGGGCGCCTTGGTCTCGGCGGGCGCCCGCCGCTCGCGGCGCGCGGAGCGCTTCCGGGCGGTCGCCGCGGACTCCGGGCGGTCGGCGCCCCAGAGCGCGTCGGCGTCGCTGCGCGGTTCCGGCGCGGCGCCGTCCCCCAGCC
Organism: Deltaproteobacteria bacterium; assembly: GCA_020347605.1. Classification (GTDB taxonomy): domain Bacteria; phylum Myxococcota_A; class UBA9160; order UBA9160. The sequence goes on from CP070734.1 coordinate 1,784,856, forward strand.
CGTAGAGCACGCCGAAGGCCAGACCGATCAGGATCATCACCGCCAGGAACCCGCGCACGCCGTCGACCTCCTCCGCACGCCGGCGCGGCCCCGCGCCGACCCGGGCTTCTTCGGCCAACGGCGCCGCCGGGTTGACGCGTGGAGTGGAGCGTATCTCCGGGCGCGGGCGGCGCGCGTCAGGCGTCGAGCCGGTACTCGCGCATCAGGCCGGTCTCGATGCGTTCGAGATCGATGAACGTGGTGACGTGCTCGGCAACGCGCTTCATGTTCGCGCGCGAGCCGTAGAACCGCTCGGGATCGACGACGTCCTCGAGGGTGCGGAACGTCTCCTCGACGATGCCTCGGAAGGCTGGCCCCGCCGGTGCGACGCGCCGCTCGACCGCGTTCCGGACGTAGCGCCACAGCGGGTGGATCTCGAGTGAGAGCGGCGTGTGAACCTCGTGCCACTCGCGGTGGAAGTCCGCCTCGGAGAGGTCCTTCGGCTTGTCGAACAGGGTGACGAGCTTCACCCCCGGGGTCGGCCGCCCCGCCGGCGCGGTCGGCCGCTCCCAGTCGAGCGGGATCGATTCGGCGACGCGATAGCCGGCGATGCGGCCCGGGACCGCGCGCGCGATCTCTTCGATGCCCTCCGGTCCCCCCGGCGCCTCGGCGCGCAGCGTCACGAGACCCGCGAGGCTGCCGGCTTCGCGGACGAGCGGCATCGAGGCCCGCAGCGACGCCTCGACGTCGACCACGTTCACGACCCGCTCGCGCCCGCCGCCCGCCCGCAAGCGCGGCGCCGCCCGCTCCAGCAGATGTCCCTCCAGCGCGTCGCGGTCTGCGACGCGGTCGAGCCACACGACGTACGCGAACTTGTGCATGCGCAGCCTCGTTCCGCAGCTCGCGGCGCCGCGAGTATATCCGCCGCGGACA
>CP070734.1:1785867-1787172 GCA_020347605.1 Deltaproteobacteria bacterium
CGCCGCAGCACCCGGATGGCGCACGACCTCGAGCGATACGGTCCGGCCGTTGGGGAGCGCGGCGTTCTCCCGGTACACCTGGATGGTGCGTCCCGGATAGATCAGATCCCGGCTCATCGAGCGGCCTCGGCACCGTCGCGTCGAGCCCGTCGGCCCGTGCGCCGGGATCCCGCACCCCGGACGGAGCCGGCGCCGGCACCGCGGCGGGTGGGCCACGGACACTCCGAACGCAGACAACAGCGCTCGCACTGCGGCCGACGCGCCTCGCAGCAGACGCGACCGTGATGGATCACCCGGTTCGAGTAGTCGGTCCAGTCGCGCTCGGGCAAGAGCTCGATCAGATCCCGTTCGATCTTCTCGGGGTCGTCGTGGCGTGTCAGGCGGAGCCTCTGGTTCACGCGCTTCATGTGGGTATCGACCGTCAGCCCCGGAATACCGAAGGCATTGCCGAGGACCACGTTGGCGGTCTTCCGACCAACACCCGATAGCGTCACGAGCGCGTCGAGCCGAGCCGGAACCTCGCCGCCGAACCGCTCGACCAGGTCGCGGGCCATCGCCTGGAGAGACTTCGCCTTCTGGCGAAAGAAGCCGGTCGGCTGGACCAGCGCTTCGACTTCGGCGGGGGCGGCTTCGGCGAGCGCGCGCGGGGATGGAAAACGCCGGAACAGGGCCGGTGTCACCTCGTTGACCTTCTTGTCCGTGCACTGCGCCGAGAGCACGGTGGCGACCAGAAGCTGGAAGGGCGTCTCGTAGTGGAGCGCGCAGCGCGCCGCCGGGTAGGCCCGGGCCAGCCGCTCGACGATGCGCGCGGCGCGCGAACGGCGTGCGGCGGCGCTTTCGCGCGCCATCAGCAAGGCTCCGCGGTTCGATCCATCGCGCCGCAGGCTAGCAGAGTGGTCTAGAGTACAGACATGGCGAAGCTGGAGGAACGAGGCGTCGCGATCGCGGCCGGCGTGGATCCCGAGGTCGGGATCGCCCTCGAAGGACTCTACATCGGGAGCCGCGGTGCGGGGCCCGGGACGGGGGACGCGGCGGTGATCGCGCCACCCCACCCGCTCTACGGCGGGAGCATGGACTCCCCGGTCGTGAACGAACTCGCGTACGCCTGTGCGAAGGCGGGGCTCGCATCGCTGCGCTTCAACTGGAGGGGCGTCGGCGCCAGCGCGGGCGAGACCTGCGCGGACCCGGCCGCCGCGGACGCCGACTACGACGCCGCGATCCGCCACCTGGCCGAAACCCACTCCGGCAGCATCGTCGCGTGCGGCTACTCGTTCGGCGCCGCCGCCGCGCTGCGCGCGGCGGCCC
>CP070734.1:1787272-1788575 GCA_020347605.1 Deltaproteobacteria bacterium
GAGGATGCGCTCGGCGATCACGTTTCGCTGGATCTCGTTCGTGCCGCCGCCGAAGGTGAGAATCAGGGCGGTGCGATAGCGCATCTCGACGCGACCGCGCAGGACCGCGCCCGGCGAGCCCTCCTTCAGGTAGCCCTCCTGCCCGAAGATCTCGAGCATCGAGCGGTAGGCCTCGATGGCGAGCTCGCTGCTGTACACCTTGACCGCCGACGATCCGGCCGGTCCGAGATTGCCCTCGTTCTCCATGTCGTGGATCAGCTTCCAGTTCATGAGCTTCAGCGCTTCGGTCTGGGCGTAGAGCCGCGCCAGGCTCGTCTGCACCCAGGGCTGATCCACGACGCGGCGCCCGTCCGCGAGGCGGGTTTCGCGCGCCCACTCGACCACCTCGGCCAGCAGCCGGGCCAGGCTCGCCACGCCCGACAGCGCCAGGCGCTCGTGGTTGAGCTGGGTGGTGATGAGGGTCCAGCCGGTGTTCTCTTCGCCGACCCGGTTCTCCACCGGAATGCGGATGTCCTCGTAGAACGTGGCGTTCGTCTTGATGCCGCCCATGGTGTGGATCGGGGTGCAGCTGAAGCCCGGCGCGTCGGTGGGCACGATGAACATGGAGATGCCCTTGTGCTTTGCCGGGCCCGTGCGCGCTGCCAGCCAGATGTAGTCGGCGTAGTCCGCGAGACTCGTGAAGATCTTGCTGCCGTTGATGACGTAGTGGTCGCCGTCGCGCTCGGCGCGCGTCTTGAGCGAGGCCAGGTCGGTGCCCGCCTCGGGCTCCGAATAGCCGATCGCGAAGTGGCACTCGCCCGCCAGGATGCGGGGCAGGTACTCGGACTTCTGCGCCTCGGAGCCGAAGCGCATCAGGGTCGGGCCGACCGTGTTGAGGGTCAGGAAGGGCAGCGGGAAGCCTGCGGCCTGCACCTCGTCGGCGAAGATGAACTGGTCGAAGAGCGGCCGCTCCTGACCGCCGTACGCCTTGGGCCAGCCGAGCCCCAGGAGCCCGTCGCGCGCCATCCGCTTGAGCGTGCGCCGGTAGATCGGGCCGCCGCCCTCGTTGCCGCGCAGCTCCTCGAAGAGTTCGGGCGGGATGATCTCCGCGAAGTACGCGCGCAGCTCGTCCCGGAACTTCCGCTGCTCCGGCGTCAGGTCGATGAACATCGGGCTCCTCGGGCGGCCCCGCGGGCTGGCGGCGCCGACGCCCAGATGAAACGTGTTCTACAACGCGCGAGTATGGGACGGGCCACGCGGCTTGTCCACCGGGCGCGCCGGGCGTGGTAGCGTACCGGCGCGGTGCGCCGCCGAGGCGCCGCGC
>CP070734.1:1788675-1789978 GCA_020347605.1 Deltaproteobacteria bacterium
TCCGTCCACTCGAAGATCTCGAAGAGCTTCTCCTGTGCCTGCGCCAGGAGCGCCTCGGCCAGCTCGCTCTCCGACAGCCTCTTCATGGCCACCAGGATCTCTCCCTGCAGCCCTTCGCCCTTCTTCATGCGCTTGAGCGACTCGAGCATGGCGTCTCGCGAGACGTGACCTCGCCGCACCAGGTAGTTCCCGAGGCACTCGTTCACGAGGTTCGATTTCACCGCCACCGCGTAGCCGTCGCGCAGCTGGACGTCCTTGCGGCGCTTGCCCGAGGTGAGGTGCAGGACGCCGGTCGCGCGCAGCCCGTGCAGGTGGTGGAGAAGTGCCGGAAACGGAAGCTCTGTGAGGCTTCCGACCATCGGGTGGGCACGCGCGCGGCCCGCCGACCCGCGGGCTCCGCGCGCGGGCTCGCTGCGCGCCGCACCGCCGAGGCACTTCGCAACCACCTGGAGCAACGTGTCGAGCGGAACCGGCTTGGTGAGCAACTCGTTGACGCAGAGCCGCTCCGCGCGCTCGCGGTACTCGGGCGTCTGCCGGAAGCCCGACATCAGGATCACCGGCGTCTCGGCCTGCGGCGGGCCGCCGCCGCGCAGCGCTTCCAGGACCGAGAACCCGTCGCGCCTCGGAAGCAGGACGTCCATCAACAGCAGGTCGGCGGGATCGCCGCTGAGCTCCTCGAGGGCGGTCTCGCCGTCGTGCGCGACGCGCACCGCGTAGCCTTCGCCGCTCAGCGCCTTTCCCAGAATCTCGCACAGGTGGCGGTCGGCATCGACACAGAGAATTGTAGGATTCACGGTCCCCTCGCGAAGAAGCTCGACAGGAACCTATCGGCCGCTCCCGGGGACTCGCTTGACGGGATTCACCGGGCGGGCGGGCGAAAGGGTGACGGGCGTCACACCTGTTGCGCGAGTCTTGCGAGTGACTTGCCGAACGGGGGCAGCGCGATGCCCCGTTCGGTCACGATCCCGGTCACGAACTCCGCCGGGGTCACGTCGAAGGCGGGGTGACGCACGGGCACGCCGTCGGGGACCAGCGCCACGCCGCCCAGCCGGGCGACCTCGTCGCGCCCGCGTTCCTCGATCGGAATCGCGTCGCCGCTGGGCGTCGCGAGGTCGATCGTGGAGAGGGGTGCGGCGACGAAGAAGGGAATGCCGTGCTGGCGGGCCAACACGGCCAGCGAGTAGGTGCCGATCTTGTTGGCCACGTCGCCGTTCGCGGCCACGCGGTCGGCCCCCACCAGCACGAGGTCGACCTCCTTGCGCCGCATCAGGTGACCGGCCATGCCGTCCGTGATGACGGTGAC
>CP070734.1:1790078-1791377 GCA_020347605.1 Deltaproteobacteria bacterium
GAACGGCTCATGGGCGAGCTCGGCGTGAGGGTCGAGGACCTGGTCGCCGGCTCCTACGAAGCCCTGCTCGGCGCACGGCGTCCGCCGGGCTGAGCGAGCTCGGCGAAGGAGCCGGTCCCGCACGTCGAAGGGGCGCGGCGCAGCCCGGGCTCGCTCGCGATCGCGCTTCGCGCGGTCTTCCACCTCGTCGGCCGACCCATCCCGGGTCGGCCTCCTAGCGCAGCTCGCGCCGGCGCAGCACGTGGAACAGCAGCGGCCACGCGAAGACGAAGGGATGGCGCCGCTGGCGCTCGCTCGGCTCGAGCCGTGTGCCGGTGTGCCGCTCGAGCTTCCACAGCGCGTAGGGGAGCCAGTCGCCGAACGTGACGGCGCTCTTCAGCAGCTGCGCCACGCCGACGAGCTTCGCCGCAGGCCGGCGCACGCGGCGCGCCCGACGCCCTCTCCGCAATCGGTCCGCGGGCCGGGTTGCCGAGAGCTTCTCGCCGTCGCCGTGGAGGCGGAGCTCGTCGGCGTCGGCGAGCACCGCGAGCGCCGCACGCAGGACGCGCGCGTAGCGCTCGGGCGCTGCGTGGTGGAGGCTGCGGATCGTGTCCGCGCTCTCGGGGCGCAGCTCCCCTCCGTAGGTCTCCTCGAAGAGTGCCAGCCAGAGCTCCTCCGAGGAGAAGCGCTGCAGGCCCGCCTCGTCCGGCAGCACCTCGAGCGCCCGAAGGGTCGCGGTGCACACCGCGCGCACCGTCGCATCCAGGACCGCGCGCCGGGCGGCCTCGTCGCGGGTCCACACCGCGAGCGCGGGCTGACAGAAGCGCGCCCAGATCGCCGGTCGGATGGCCTTCGGGCCCGCGCCGCGCGCGAAGTCGCGCAGCGACACGACGGCGTACTTGCAGCGAGCGGTGCCTCCGGGCGTCTCGGCCTCCAGGTAGAAGACGTTGGGGGGCAGCAGCGCGTTGGCGCGTGCGAGCCAGCGCGACGAGTAGGCGGAGGCGTAGTCGTCGACGAGGACGTAGAAGTCGAGCACGCCCTCGTCGGTCTGCTTGCGCAGGCACGAGCCGTAGAAGAGGACGGCCGCCACCGCGTGGCCGTGTCGCGCGCGGATCTCGTCCGCGAGCACACGGGCAGCCTCCGGCGCGGGGACCCACAGCTCGGCGGCGACGAGCTCCTCGAGCCCGGCCTGGGTGCGCTCCACGGCGGGGCTCAGGCGCGGACGAAGGCGACGCGCCGGTCGGCGCCGAGCGTGACCCGCTCGTCCGGCTGCGGCTCGAAGATCTCGCCGTCGATCGTGAAGCCGCAGTCGAAGCGCAG
>CP070734.1:1791477-1792775 GCA_020347605.1 Deltaproteobacteria bacterium
GGCTCATGAGCTCGTCCTCCAGCTGTTGCAGGAAGAGGAGCGGGCAGCGAACGGCTGGCGCGTCGCGCAGCACTCGACCCGCCATCGCGCCCATCAAGCCCAGGACGGCGGCGCGCACGCGGGGCTCGGCCGCGATGAACGGAATGCCGAGCGCGGTTCCCATCGACAGCCCCCAGTAGCCGACAGGACCGGCCCCGACTCCGTCGAGCCTCTGCACGGCGTCGAGCGCCGCCTTCCACTCCTCGATCGTCTCGTCGAAGGTGCGGTCGGCGTAGAGGTGTTGGCGGAATTCCTCCAGAGTCATCCGGCTGCGATCCCAGCCCGGCGCCGCGCGCTCGCCGTGTCCCGGTGCGTCGAGAGCGGCGGCGGCGACGTCGTGGTGGCGAACGAACAGGCGCGCGGCGCTCAGGATGTAGGGCGAGCGCTTGTGGTTCGTCCCGCCATGACCCAGCAGCACGAGCGGGCGGATGCCGACCGCTTCGGCCGGCGACCACAGCAACCCCGGAACCGTGTGCGCTCCCACCGCGAGCTCGAAGGGTCGCTCGGCGACCCCCTTCTCGACGGCGCCCTCGCCGGTGAATCGCACGCGGCGAGCATATCATCCTGCGCCCGCGCCACCGCTGCGGGAGGGAGGCTGATCCCGATCTTCTGGACGCCCTACGAAGAGGGGTGGAGTCGCCGGCGCTCCGTCTTCGAGCAGCCCTGAGCCGGAGCCGCGCAGCGGCGCGCGACCGTGATAGGGTGCAGCTCATGTCTACACCGAGCCCTGCACCCGCAACCCGGTTTCGACGCATCGACGTCGAAGAGCTGCGGCGCCGGCTGGCGACCCCGAATCCCCCGCTCGTACTCGACGTGCGACGCCGCGCGGCCTTCGAAGGATACCCGGGCATCCCCGGCGCCGTTCCCTTCGCTCTCGATCGCGATCCGCTGCGGCTGCCGGACGTCCCCCGCGATCGGTCCATCGTCGCGTACTGTCTCTGAACGGGCGAGACCTCGAGTTCGCGGGTCGCGAACTGGTTGGTTCAGGACGGCTACCGCGACGTGGCGGTGCTGGTCGGCGGTCTCCAGGCCTGGAGCGACGCGGGGCATCCGGTCGAGGCGCTACCGGTTGACGACGAGGCGGGCGCGATCGGGTGGAGGGAGCTCCGGCTCGAGAAGCCGGAGAGCTCCGCGCCGACGGCCGCACCGAGACCCGAATCCGTCTTCTTGCCGCGCATCGCGGGGCAGACGTTCCTCGAGGGTCGCGAGCTGCCCGTCAAGCGGGAGATGGTCTCCCTGTTCGTCGACATGGTCGACTC
>CP070734.1:1792875-1794160 GCA_020347605.1 Deltaproteobacteria bacterium
CCCCGAACACGTCGGGACCCAGGCGCTGCTCGATCTCGATCGGATAGATGTTCTCGGCGCCGCGCAGGATGAGGTCGCGCTTGCGCGAGTTGACGTACAGCCGGCCGTCGTCGAGACGGCCCCAGTCGCCGGTCCGCAACCAACGCCCCGGCAGGATCACGTCCGCCGTCTCGCGCGGGCGTCGCCAGTAGCCGCGCATGACGAGCGGTCCCTTGATGTGGATCTCGCCCTCGCAGCCCTCCGGCACGGGCTTCCCGTCGGCGTCGCGGATCTCGATCTGGACCGTGGCCAGGGGGCGCCCGACCGAGTCGGGGTGGCGCTCGAGCTCCTCGCCGTAGTTGAGCGTCGCGAGCGCCGTGCATTCCGTCAGTCCGTAGCCGACGCCGAGTGCGCGTCGCACGTGGGGAAACACGCTGCGCATCTGCGCCTGGAGCGCCGCGCTGACGGGCGCCCCGCCCGACCCGATGTTGCGCAGACTCGAGAGGTCGTAGGTCTCCACGGCCGGGTGCGTCATCACGCGATGGACCATCGTGCCCATCGGCCCCCAGCTCGTGACCCGCTCGCGTTCGATGAGCTGCATGACGCGTACCGGGTCGAAGCGCCCGGACGTCCAGACCGTCTTGACCCCGCCGGCCAGCGTGGTTACGGCGCCCGTGTACAGCCCCGAGACGTGGAACAGCGGGTTCGTGACCAGCGCGCACGGCGGAGGCACCGGATCCTCGCGCGGCGCGTCCCGGGCCGCCAGCATCATGCGCACGCCGTGGAAGAACTGGATCCCGTTGAGTGCGATGATGCCGCGGTGCGTGTTGACCGCGCCCTTGGGCCGACCGGTCGTGCCGCTCGTGTAGAGGATCGTGGCGGGGTCGTCCTCGTCGATCGGCGTGTCGGGCAGCGACGCGTCTGCGTCGAAGCGTGAGAGGTCGCCGAACTCCGTCTCGAACTCGACGACCGGCACGCGCGGCGGCGCGCCGGTCAGGCGCGCGAGTCGCTTGCGATCGCCGAACAGGACGCGCGGCTCGGCGTCGTCGAGCCCGTAGCGGATCTCGTCGCCGGTCCACCAGCCGTTCAGCCCCACCGCGATCGCGCCCAGCGAGACGCTCGCCCACCAGGTGACGATCCACTCGGGGCAGTTCGCGGCCAGGATCGCGACCCGATCGCCCTTCCGGACGCCGAAGCGCTCCGACAGCGCGCGCGCCACCGAAGCGACCACGCGCGCGTGCTCGGCGAACCCGATCCGTCGGTCCTCGTAGACGATGTACTCGCGATCCCCGAAGCTCGCGGAGTC
>CP070734.1:1794260-1795545 GCA_020347605.1 Deltaproteobacteria bacterium
GACGTCGAGCTCGACGTCGACGAATCCGCATCCGCGCCGCCGGACGCGACCTCGGACGCGGCGGACGATTCCGACGCATCGGAGCCGGACGAGGTGTCCGTGCCGGCGGCAGCCCCGACGGAGGCGCACGAGCCGCAGCCGGCCGAGGCGCAGCGATCGGCGCAGACGTCGGGCGGCCGGGCGCGTTCGGCCGCCACGCGCCAGAAGATCGCCGAAGACCTCGAAGAGGCCGAGTTCTACTTCAATCAGGAGTTCTACGACGAGGCGCGCAAGATCTACGAGCGCGTCCTGTCGATGGATCCGAACCAGCCCCAGGCGATGCTCCGGATGGGGGAGATCGCCAAGGTGTGCGGCGAGCCGCCGGATCCGAAGCCGGCTGCGCGTCCGGCGCCCGAGCCCGCGGCGGCGGCGCCGGTGGAGCACCCGGAGGCGTCCGCCGACGACACCGAGGAGGCGTCCGCCGACGAAGCCGAGGAGGCGTCCGCCGACGATCCCGACGTGGCGATGCAGGACGCGACGGACGAGCCGACCCTCGACGACGCCGACGAGGATCTCGACCTGGACATCGACGTCGACGACGAGGACCTCGAGCCGGACGATTCGACGGAGTCCGAGATTTCCGCCCCGACCGGCGCTGTCCTGCGCGGCGCGGATCCGGCCAAGCTCCGGGAAGCGGCCGTGGAGCAGACGGAGCCGATTGCCGAGGCCGCGGGCGAGACCGCCGAGTCCGACGCAGACGAGCCGGAAGAGGATCACGGCGAATTCCAGGCGATGGTCGACGAGCTCTCGGACGAGTCGGACGCGGATGCGCCGGCGGAGGAAGAGGCGGTTGCGGAAGACGGGTTCGACCTGGCGCGCGAACTCCAGGGCGCCCTCGCCAACGACGAACCGTCGACGGGGTCGGAGGCGGCCGAAACCGCCGAAGAGGGCTTCGAATCGATCTTCCGGGACTTCAAGCAGGGAGTCGATCGAACGCTGGGCGAGGGCGATCTCGATACGCATTACGACCTCGGCATCGCGTATCGGGAGATGGGCTTGATCGACGACGCGATCGCCGAGTTCCGCCTGACGCTCGGCTTGCCCGAGCGGCGCCTCGACTCGCTTCACATGCTCGGGCTCTGCGCGCTGGAGGTGGGCCGGCCGCCCGATGCGATCGCGCACTTCGAGCAGGCGTTGGCCGAGCCGGCGTTGCCCGACGCACAGCGCACCGCGCTCCGCTTCGACCTCGGACGCGCCCATGAGGAAAATGGCGACACCGCGCGGGCGCGCTCCATGTACGAGCTGG
>CP070734.1:1795645-1796893 GCA_020347605.1 Deltaproteobacteria bacterium
AGCTGGCGTTGGCGCGCCACCTGGATGCGCTGGCGGCGAGCGGCGCGGGGTCGCGGTACAGCGACATCCCGGGCGCCATGATGCTCGCGGCGGAGTATCTGCGGGAGCTGGCCGCGGGCAGCCGCGTGATGCTGATCTTCAGCGATCTGTGGGAGGACCTCCCCGAGGGCACGCGCCGCCAGCTCGGCGATGCGGAGTTCCAGGACATCCGGATCGCCGCCATGAACGTGAAGCGGCTGCGCGGCGACAACGCCGACCCCGAAGCGTTCCGCCAGCGGCTGGCGCGCTGGGAGGAGCGCGTCACCGTCGCGCAGGCGACCGAGTGGCGCACCTTCCTGGACGCCAGCAAGCTACCGGCGTATCTCGAGCAGATCCGCTAGCCGCGATCGCCGGCGGCAATCGCGCACCGTCGCCGCCGGCCCGGGACGCGGCGCGTAGAACCGGTGCGCGTCGATCGCACTACACTCCGGGCGATGGCCCGGAGTGACGGCGTCCTGTCCCGCATCATCGACGTCTTCCTGCGCGGACGGCTCGCGCCGCTCCTGATCGCGCTCTCCGTCGCCGGCGGTCTCGTGGCGCTGGCCCAGACGCCGCGCGAGGAAGAGCCCCAGATCGTCGTTCCCATGGCGGACGTCTTCGTCCGCGCACCGGGTCTGCCGGCGGAGGAGGTCGAGCGGCAGATCGCCACCCGCCTCGAGAAGCTCCTCTACCAGATCGACGGCGTGGAGTACGTCTACTCGATGTCGACCACCGGGCGCGCCGTTCTCACCGTGCGCTTCTACGTGGGCGAAGACCGCGAGGACTCGCTCGTCAAGATCTACAACAAGATCTTCTCGAACACGGACCAGGTGCCGCCGACCGTGGCGAGCTGGGTGGTGAAGCCCATCGAGATCGACGACGTGCCCATCGTGATCGCCACCCTGTGGAGCGATCGGCCGGAGACGATCGACGACTTTGCATTGCGGCGCATCGCCGAGGAGGTCGAGATCGAGCTGCAGGCGGTGCCCGAGACCAATCGCACGGCCGTCGTGGGCGGACGGCCGCGCGTGGTGCGCGTCGAGCTCGAGCCCGGGGCGCTGGCGGCGCGCCAGACATCGGCGCTCGAGGTCGCCTGGGCCCTCGCCGTCTCGGGGACGCAGCGGCGCGCGGGTGCGATCGACCGGGCGGACCGCTGGCTGCCCGTCGACGCGGGGGGCCTCTTCGACAGCGTCGACGAGCTGCGCCACACGGTCGTGAACGTGGTCGACG
>CP070734.1:1796993-1798231 GCA_020347605.1 Deltaproteobacteria bacterium
GCCGCCACCGCCGCCGCCGCCGAGCAGCCCGGCCTTGCCCATCTGTTCCACGCCGACGGCGAGCACGACGTCGTAGATGCCCGCCTTGATCGCCATCCACGCCTCGCGGAACGCGGTCGCCCCCGTGGCGCAGGCGTTGGCACAGTTGACCACCGGAATGCCGGTCTGTCCGATCTCCTGGAGGATCCGCTGACCCACCATGGCGCCGGCCTGGAGCAGGTTGCCGCTGCAGAGCGCCTGCATCTCGTGGATGCTGAGGCCGCAGTCGTCCAGGGCCATGTGCGCGGCCTCCGCACCCAGTCGCGGCACCGTCTTCTCGGGGTAGCGTCCGAACTTCGTCATTCCCACACCGATCACGTACACGTGGTCGCTCATCGGGCCCTCCTGTCGTGCGCGCCTGCCGGGCTCGTCGCTACTCGCGCGGCCGGAAGTAGTAGGTCAGGTACTCGTTCCCCTCGGCGTCCTTGCGCGGCGCGATCTCGTAGACGACCTCCACCGGCATTCCCATCGCGATCTTCGCCGGGTCGGGGTCGATGCCGATGAGATTCCCCTTGACGGTGCCGCCCCCCTCGAGGTCGACGATCGCCGAGACGTAGGGGACCTCGATGCCCGGAAACGATCGGTGGACGATCGAGTACACGTAGAGCGTCCCGTGGTTCGAGAGCGGGCGCGCCGTGAAGGCGTCCCGCGCACCGCAGCTTCCGCAGACGTTGCGCTCGCCCAGGTACAGGGCTCCGCACTTGCCGCACTCGCTTCCTTGCAGATAGGGGTCGCCCCGTTCGGGGATCTTCAGAAAGGGAACCACGGGTCGCGGTCCCGTGGTCGCTGCTGCCTCGGCCATATCCGTGGTTTCCTCGAGGTTCGTATTCGCTGGAATCGGCGAAGCCGACCGGCGGGCCCTCGAACGGGCCGCTGTGGACGCTCGGATCGATTGCGCACAAGATGCCAGCGGCGTGGGCACCGTGTCAATGCGCGCGCGGATGGCGCTCAGCGTAGGTGCTGGCGGACCTCTTTCAGCTTCCGGCGGAACAGTTCGTTGTCGGATTCGAAGGCGAGGGCGGTCTGGAGGTTTCGGGCCGCCGCGGCGTAATCCGCCTTGGCGATGTCCGACTGGGCCAGCGTGAAGTAGCGGCGCCCGTTGGGCGTACGACCCTGCAGCTCCTCGGTGGCCCGCTTCTCCGCCCGGGCCTCCGCGTCGGAGATGCGCATGCGGACCTCGCCCGGGTCGGCGCGGAGCT
>CP070734.1:1798331-1799554 GCA_020347605.1 Deltaproteobacteria bacterium
TGTCGTTCTCCTACGGCCGCGCGCTGCAGGCGCCGGCGCTGCGAGCCTGGGGGGGCAAGGCCGACAACCGCGACGCGGCGCAGAAGGCCTTCCACCACCGCGCCCGCTGCAACGGAGCGGCCCGCAGCGGCAAGTACAGCCCGGCGATGGAGAAGGAAGCGGCCTGACGCCCGCGCCTCGCCGCCTCCGCAGCGCCCGCCCGCGGATGGGGACAGGCCTTCGCGCCGAGCGCGGGACTGGTGTATCAATCCGCACCCGTCGCAGTCGGGCGGCACGCCGTCGCGCGACCCCCGGGAGGACGCGTTGCACCCCTATCGATCCCATACGTGCGGCGAACTCACGCTGACACACAGCGGTGAAACGGTCCGCCTGTCGGGCTGGCTCCACCGCAAGCGCGATCACGGCGGGCTGCTCTTCCTCGACCTCCGCGACCACCACGGCATCACCCAGTGCGTGATCACGCCGGACAGCCCCCACTTCCCGGCCGCGCAGTCGATGCGCGTCGAGAGCGTGCTGACCGTCACCGGACCGGTGGTACAGCGCGCACCCGAGACCGTGAACGAGAAGATCCCCACCGGTCAGATCGAGGTACGCATCGAGGATCTTGCGCTGCGGTCGGCCGCGTCGGTCCTGCCCTTCGAGGTGAACACCGAGACCGAGTACCCGGAAGACATGCGGCTCCGCTACCGCTTCCTCGACCTGCGCCGCGAGCAGATGCACCAGCGCATCGTGCTGCGCTCCGCGATCATCGCGAGCATCCGGCGCCGCATGCTCGAGCAGGGCTTCCTCGAGATGCAGACGCCGATCCTGACCAGCACCTCGCCCGAGGGAGCGCGTGACTTCCTGGTTCCGAGCAGCGTCTACCCGGGAAGCTTCTACGCGCTTCCGCAGGCTCCCCAGATCTTCAAGCAGCTGATCATGGTTTCGGGCTTCGACCGGTACTTCCAGATCGCGCCCTGTTTCCGCGACGAGGCGAGCCGAGCCGACCGCACCCCCGGTGAGTTCTATCAGCTCGACCTGGAGATGGCGTTCGTCACGCAGGAGGACATCTTCGACGCCATCGAGCCCGTCCTGCACGGCGTCTTCTCCGAGTTCTCGGATCGCGTGGTGACGGAGCTGCCGTTTCCGCGCATCCCGCACGCCGAGGCGATGCTGAAGTACGGGTCCGACAAGCCGGATCTGCGAAACCCGCTCGAGATCTGCGACGTCACGGCGGTCTTCGA
>CP070734.1:1799654-1800877 GCA_020347605.1 Deltaproteobacteria bacterium
GCGGGCATCGCGGAGAGCGTCGCCACCTGCGGAACGGCGCTGACCGCGGAGCACGCGCGCAACCTCGGCCGGCGGGCCCGCGAGGTGATCCTGCTCTTCGACGGGGACGCGGCCGGCGTGCGCGCCACGGAGGCCGCCCTCGAGGTGCTGCTGGGGGCCGGCCTGCGCGTCCGCGCGGCGTCCCTTCCGGCCGGGGAGGACCCGGACACGCTGCTGGCGCGCGAGGGCGCGGATGCGCTCTGCGCGCTCGTGGACGAAGCGCGGCCGGCCATCGAGGGCGTGATCGAGCGGGCCGTGGCCCGGGGCTGTGCGACCGCCTGGGAGAAGGACGACGCCGTCTCCGCCGTGGCCGGCTTCCTCGCGCGGGTGGAGCGCCCCGTGGAGCGCGCGCAGTTCGTGAGCCTGTTGAGCCGCGCCACCACGACGTCCGAGAAACAGGTCGAGGCGGCGGTCCAGGCCGCGGCGCGCCACGGCCGGACCGAGCCCGCGGTCTCGCAGCCGGCCCGGCGCAGCAGCCCCGAGGAGCGGCACCTGCGGAGCCTCGCCAGCGCATTGCTCGAGTTCCCGCAGCAGGCTGCGCGCGTCCCGCGCGACGAGTTCCTGGCCGTGGCGCCCGCCTCACCGTATCGCGATCTGATCGCGGGTCTGCTCGAGGAGGTCGCCGGCGGAGCATCCCTGGACGTGGTGAAGCTGTCGGCGCGCCTCGATCCGGAGGCGAGCGCCGTGCTCTATTCCCTCGCGGCGACCGAGCCGTTCGTCGCGGAAGAATCGGCGGCGATGCGCACGATCGACGACATCATGCGCAGCCTCTCCAAGCGGCACGTGCGGCGCGAGCGCAACGCGGTCCTGCAGCGCTTCGCCGTCGACGGCTCCGGTTCCTCCCGGCTGATCGACGCGATGCAGCCGCTCGTGGAGCGAAGACGTGTGCTGGAACGCGGCCCCCGCCCCGCCGCGCCCGGCAAGGCCCCAGGATGATGCAGTAGCCACCCGGTCCCGACGCAGTCTGGCGGAATCGAGAAGGATCCCCCCGATGCCCCCCACAGGGCCCAAGACGTCGTGCACGCCGGCCCGTCGGCCGGCGGATCGACGCCTCTCCTCTGCCCCCGAGCGCCCCGCGCAGGATTCCACGGCGGAGTCCGCGTCCTCCGCCGCCCAGGAGGGCGAACCCGTCGCGGACCTCCTCGAGTTGCGGGGCGTGAAGAAGCTCCTCGCCACCGCGAATC
>CP070734.1:1800977-1802198 GCA_020347605.1 Deltaproteobacteria bacterium
GATCCAGCCCGACACGGGCTGACGCAGGCACACGTAGGTCGTCCAGTTGTCGAGGGCGGTCAGCAGCAGCGCGAGCGCAGCGAGGATCTTCACGCGGATCGGTTCCTTCGGCCGCTACTGCGCCGTCGCGCGCGGTCGGCCCCGCGCTGTCCAGGGAGCAAGAAGCGTGCCCCGCGGCGTTCCGCGGAGAAGGAGCGAAGCGCGCGCGAGCGGTTGGGCGCAGCTCTTCCGGTCGGCTGCCGGCGGGTGAGGGGGTGCCGGTCGCGGCGCGTGGGTAGCGGGCTTCCGCGAATGGGGCGTTTCGCTACCGAGCGGCCGGCTGCCCGCCCGCGCGTAGGCTCGAGCCGTCGGGAGCCGGGTTCTGGGCGGCGCGGCGCGCCGGTGTGTGCCGCGCCGTCGCCGGGCGCTAGGCGCGGCCCTTGCGCATGCGTCCCTTGCCGAGGAGCAGCCAGTCCATCGACACGTGCTCCTTCAGCGCCAGCGTGATCAGAAAATCGGTGTGCGGTGTGGTGCCGCTCTCGTAGCGGTTCACGTTCTGCTGGAACACCCCCAGGTCGCGGGCGAACTGTCGCTGCGACCGATCACCGCGCACCTGCGCGAGCCGCTGCGGGAGCTTTCTCTTGTGTCGGTTGACCGATGTGGTTGCCATGGCTTTCCTCGTGTTTCCGGGCTTCCGCGATCACCGGGAAGCGATGCGTCGGAGAGAAGCACCGCGTCGAAGGGGGTCCCTCTTCCCTTCGACCCGAACGTGACCGCGCGTCGGGCGCTCACGGGCATGAGAGAGTCACGAAAAAGCGTCACACACGCGCACGACCGACCTGCGGGCGAAGGGTAACCAGAACTGCGTACGGAAGAACCTGTCAGTTCTTACAGTGGTCCGGAATTGCCCCGGCGGCGCACCGTCGGCGGCAGCGCGCAGGGTCGTTCCGTGACGCGATTCTGTTTGGGGCGTACACGACGGAGCGTCGACCGGCGCGGTTGACGAATCGGACTACATCTGGTCCCATTTCCCCCGGGTGCGCGGCGTGGACAGCGTTCGTTCGCGCAGCGGGGCCGAAACCGGTACCCGAGGGGAGGACCGTTCTTGCGCGTCACAGGTGGCTGCCTGCGCGGTCGGCGATTCCGGGCGCCCCCCAGCCGGGCCGTGCGCCCGACCTCCGATCGGGTGCGCGAGTCGCTCTTCGCATGGCTGGGACCCGTGGAA
Source organism: Deltaproteobacteria bacterium (assembly GCA_020347605.1). Classification (GTDB taxonomy): domain Bacteria; phylum Myxococcota_A; class UBA9160; order UBA9160. Next base: position 1,802,182 of record CP070734.1, read on the forward strand.
CGCGCGCATGTGCTCGA
>CP070734.1:1802298-1803515 GCA_020347605.1 Deltaproteobacteria bacterium
GTCCGCCGCTTCGTGGAGACAGTCGTGAACGGTCTGGTTCACGAGCGGATGGTCGGGGATCTGGATCGGCCCGCTGACGTTCTCCTGACACGCGGCGAGGGAGGGGAACACTCCCGCGAGCAGGTCGTCCGACTGCATGCGCTGGATCGCCGCCGCCACCCGGCGACCGCCGCGCTGGCGCAGGACGGCGAGCGCGCGGTTGGCGTTCCAGCGCCAGCGCGCCGCGAACATGGGCGAGGCGAGGAACGCCTGGGCGAGTGTTTCCGGCACGCGGTCGGAACGCAGGAAGCGGGGCACGTCCTCCAGCGGAAAGCTGTGCTGCGGTCCCAGCGAGAGCACGAGCGCGTCGTCGTTGGCGGCGGCCTGGAGCTCGAAATCGAAGCTCCGGCAGAAGCGCTTGCGGAGCGCCAGGCCCAGGCCGCGATTCAGGCGCCCGCCGAACGGCGCGTGGATCACGAGCTGCATGCCGCCGGTGTCGTCGAAGAAGCGCTCGATCACGACGTCCGTCTCGGTGGGGAGGACGCCGCCGAGCGCGATCCGCGCGGCCTCCAGGTAGCGCAGGATCTGTTCGGCGCCGGACGCATCGACGCCCGTCTCGGACTCGAGCCAGGCGGTGTCGCGCACGCCGTCTCCCGCATCGAGCTTCTCCGCGACCGCGCTCCGCAGCGCCGCGACCTCGGACGAGAGCTCCGCGCTGCGGGCCGGCGCCTCGCCCAGCCAGAACGGCACCGTCGGGGTCGCGCCCTGCGCGTCGACCACGCGGACCACGCCGCTCCCGACGCGCCGGATGCGCCAGGCGTGCGTGCCGAGCAGGAACACGTCGCCCGCCATGCTCTCGATGGCGAAGTCCTCGTTGACCGTTCCCACGAAGGTGTCGTCGGGCTCGGCGACGACCCGGTAGTCGCCCTGCTCCGGAATCGCGCCGCCCGAGGTGAGCGCCGCGATCCGCGCGCCGCGGCGACCCCGCAGGACGCCGCCGATGCGGTCGCGGTGCAGGTAGGCCGCGCGGCGTCCCCGGAACGTGTCGATGCCGTCGGACAGCATCGCGACCACGGCGTCGAAGTCGTCGCGCGAAAGCGACTGGTAGGGCGCCGCGCGCCGCACCAGCGCGTAGAGTTCGTCCTCGCGCCACGCATCCGCCGCGCAGGCCGCCACGATCTGCTGCGCCAGGATGTCGAGCGGCGCGACCGGCGGCCGTACGCGGTCGAGCACGCCAC
>CP070734.1:1803615-1804822 GCA_020347605.1 Deltaproteobacteria bacterium
GGCGTCGCGTCGTGCCAGTCGGCGGCCGCGTCCTTGCGCATCTGTCGGACCCATTCGAGCTTGCGCGCGATCGCCGCGTTCTCGGGCTCGACGTGTGCCGCGAAGACCAGGTTCGACTCGGTGTATTCGTGGCCGCAGCAGACGTGCATGGCATCCGGCAGGGCGCCGAGCTTCTCGTGCAGCGCGGTGAACATCATCTCCGGCGTGCCCTCGAAGAGCCGGCCGCAGCCGCCCGCGAACATCGTGTCTCCGCAGAACACCGCGTCCGCGGCGTCGAACACGTAGGCGATGTGGCCCCGCGTGTGCGCGGGAATGAACAGGATCCGCGCCGGCTCTGCGCCCACGGAGATCGTGTCGCCCTCCTCGAGACCGTCGGTGAGTCCGGGCAGCCGTCCCGCGTCGGAGCGATGTCCGAAGACCGGCGCACCGAAACGCTCGGCGAGCTTGGGATTGGCCGCCGAATGGTCGTAGTGGTGGTGCGTCGACAGGATCTTGGTGACGCGCGCGCCCGTCGCCTCGATGCGCCGCAGGACGGGTTCTTCCTCGGGGGCGTCCACCACGGCCGCCTCGCCGGTGGCCTCGCACACGATCAGGTAGGTGTAGTTGTCCTGCAGCGTCGGTATGCGTTCGATCCGGAGTCCCATGGCCCGATCTTAGCATGGGGCGGAGCCGCACCCGCCGCGGTCCGAGGCGGATCAGCGGAACAAGCCGAGCTGAGCGGCCGGTGTGGTCGCGTCGCCGGTTCGCACCGCCGGCTCCGCCTCACCGTTCCAGTGGGGGCTCGCGGGGCAGCGCTCGCGGTACTCGCACCAGCTGCACAGCGGGCCGGGTCGGGCCTCGAACGCCTGCGCCGCTTCGATCCGGTCGATCGCGGCCACGGTATCGCGTCGCAGAGCCTCGATCTGCTGCGCGGAGCGCGTAGACGACCGCACCCGGTCGGGCAGCAGGTAGTGCCAGACCAGGCGCACCTCGGTGTCGCGGTCGGCCGCGCCATTTCGCGTGACCCCGATCTGGTAGAGCGCCAGCTGTCGGTCCGCATCGAGCTGTCGCTGGCTCGGGGCCCGCGCACTGGTCTTGTAGTCGTGGATCTCGATGGCGCCGTCGGGCGCCCGCACCAGCCGGTCGATCACGCCCTGCATCCGGTAGTCGCCCCGCTCGTCCAGCGCGAAGGTGACGCGGTGCTCGACGGCCAGCGTCTCGTCCGCGT
>CP070734.1:1804922-1806124 GCA_020347605.1 Deltaproteobacteria bacterium
CGAGATCGGCGACCGGATCGACCTCGGGCCGGAACAGGCGCGCGAGATCGGGACGCTCGGACTTCTCGTTCGGATCGAAGGCCTCGACGTGCCGGTCGCAGCCCAGTCCGGCACCGAGCGCGAGGAGCCCGAGAGCGACGAGCGTAGAGATCCGCAGATGGGTCATGGCGTCGCGGAGCCTAGCAAGCCCGCGCCCGCTTGCGGAGGTCCAGCGCCCGGGGCCGCCGCCGGGTGCCCGCGGGGCGCGATCCGGTGGTACGCTCCGGCCCGTGCCGCCTGCACGCTCCAGCGATCCGCTCCCGCCGCTCCCGATCGACTGGGACGAGGTCGAGCGCGAGGCCACCGATCTCCTCCAGCGCTACATCCGCATCGACACCACCAATCCGCCGGGCGGCGAGGAGGCCGGGGCGCAGCTGCTGGCAGAGGCGCTGCGGGGGGACGGGGTCGAGCCGCGCTTCTACGACGCCGGCGACGGGCGGATCTCGCTTTCGGCGCGCCTGCCGGGCACGAACGGGGCCGGCACGAAGCCGCTGATTCTGCTGTCGCACCTCGACGTGGTCCCCGCCGAGCGCGAGTACTGGCGAGAGGATCCGTACTCGGGGGCCTTGAAGGACGGCGTCCTGTGGGGTCGCGGCGCCCTCGACATGAAGGGCCTCGGCGTGATGCAACTGCTCGTGTTCCTCCTGTTGAAGCGCCATCGCGCCCGGCACCGGCGCGACATCCTGCTGCTCGCGGTGGCGGACGAAGAGGCCGGCAGTCGCTTCGGCATGGGCTGGCTGGCGGAACGACACCCCGAGCTGCTGCGCGCGGACGGGGTCATCTGTGAGGGCGCGTTCGGCTTCGGCGAGCTGCTCGGACGGCGCGGCCTCGTGTTCGGCGTCGCGACCACGGAAAAAGGCCCGCTGTGGCTGCGACTCACGAGCCAGGGCCGCCCGGGGCACGGTTCGGTCCCGCACGCCGACAACGGCGCAGCGCGTCTCGCGCGCGCGCTCACCCGGATCCTCGGCGCAGAGCCGACGGTGCGGCTGCGCCCCGAGATGGAGTGCACGCTCGCCACGCTGCGCGAGGCGGGAATGCTTCCCGACGGCATCGACGTCCGCGATCCGGCGGTCCTGGCGGCGATCGCGAGCGGCAACGATCTGGTCCGCGCCCTCGTCACCAACACCGTGAGCCTCACGACGATCCGGGCGGGGTCGAAGCCC
>CP070734.1:1806224-1807416 GCA_020347605.1 Deltaproteobacteria bacterium
GACCTGGTGAACGACGGCTGGACCGACATCATCCGCAAGCTGCTCTCGATGATGCTGTCCGACGAGAAGCCGGACCTGTCGCCGGAGGCCCTGGCGCGGAGCCTGGAGACCGCGGACTTCCTGAAGATGCAGGAGATCCGGGCGCGCGTGGACGCCAGCGTCCGGGACCCGGCCACCGCGGAGGCCCTCAAGCCCTACTACCGCCAGTTCTGCAAACGGCCCTGCTTCCACGACGAGTACCTGCAGACCTTCAACCGCGAGAATGTCACCCTCGTCGATACGCACGGCGCCGGTGTGGAGCGGATCACGGAGAACGGGGTCGTGGTCGGCGGCAAAGAGTACGAGGTGGATTGCCTGATCTACGCGACCGGCTTCGAGGTCGGTACGGAGTACGCGCGCCGCGCGGGCTACGAGCTGATCGGGCGGAACGGCGTGACCCTGTCCGAGAAATGGAAGGACGGCGTCAGGACGCTTCACGGGCTCCACATCCGCGGCTTCCCCAACTGCTTCATGATGAGCATCGCCCAGTCGGGTTTCACCGTGAACTTCCCCTACATGATCAACGAGCAGGCCAAGCACATCGCCTACATCATCGAGCGCGCCCTCGCGCAGGGCATCCGGTCGCTGGAGGTCTCGGAACGGGCCGAGGCCGAGTGGGTCGACGCCGTCGTCCGGCTCGCCGAACGCACCGCCGAGTTCGGCGAGCAGTGCACGCCGGGCTATTACAACAACGAAGGGCAGCCCGGCGAGACGAGCCGCCAGAACGGCTTCTACTTCGGCGGACCGACCGAGTTCGTCGAGATCCTCGAGGCCTGGCGCGCCGACGGCGGCATGCAGGGACTGGAGCGCGGCTAGGGTTGCCCGGAGTGTCGGGCCCTCGGCGCGGACCGGGGCGTTCACGCGTCCGACGCGGCGCGGATCCGGACTTCGAGCGGGGGCGCGACTCCTACCCGGCTTCGAAGCGCTCCTTCTCGAGCGCCGCCCGGTGGCGCGGATGGGCGGCCGACACGAGCGCGCGCGCGCGCTCCTCGTCGGTGCGGTCGCGGAGCCACGCCGCGCCGTGCTCGGTCACCACCACGTCCACGTCGTAGCGCGTGGCCGTGACCACGCTGCCCGGCGGGTGGCCGGCCACGATGCGCGACAGGCCGCGCGACGTCTCGCTGGCCAGCACGATGATGCGCAGGGCGTCGTC
>CP070734.1:1807516-1808679 GCA_020347605.1 Deltaproteobacteria bacterium
CGCCCGCGACCCTCTAGAAGGCGTCGAGGACGGGCGTCGCTACGCTAGTTGCAGCTAGGCAGCGATTGCGTAGTTGTCGTCGGCAGTTATTCGCTACCAACAATGCCACTGGATTTACGAGGGTAGTGGCCTCCTCGGCACGCAGCGTTCGCCTTCGACCACCCGTCGAAGCCGATCGCCCCCACATGGAAAAGGGTAAGCACGCGCGGAGCGGGGTGCAATACCCCCGCAGGGTGCGCCAGTAACAGCTCTCTTGCGGCCCGATATCAGCTTCCGGACACGCGATTGCAGCCTCCGCGCGCCCATACATCAAGACCGTCCCTTCGACGACGCCCGAAGCAGCGCTCGGAGGAAGTCGGCTCGGCGTTGCGCGTCGACGGGCTCGTGCTCGATCTTGGTGCACAGCACCTCCACCGCCCGCGCGAGCGCCGCCCCCCGGCGCTCGTCCGACAGCGAATCGATCCGGCGCAGTGTCTGGCGGATCAGCGCGCGCTCCTTCCGGCCGATGCGCGCGATCTGGGCGCGATCGAAACGGAAGTCGGCGGCGGATTCGTCCTCTTCCTCGAGCAGTGGCGGTGCGGGCGCCGGCCGGTCCAGGCGCACCACCAGGGTGCCCGCGGCCAGGTCACCCAGGCGCTTGCCCTCGGGCGAGACCACGATGGAGGTGAGCCCCACCAGGTAGCTGGTGGGCAGATAGTCGACGATGCGAAGCAGGTTGCGGACCGCGGAGGCGCGGAAGCTGATCGGGAGCCCGCCGTCGCGGACCACCCGGAGGCCCGCCACCAGCTTGCCGAGCGAGCGCCCGCCGCTCGACATCTCGAAGAGCACGAAGTAGCTCCACTCCGCGGCCAGCTGCACCAGGAGGAAGACCACGAAGGCCAGCCAGAAGAGGGCGCTCAAGAAGAAGGAATCGGGGTCCGCGGTATCGACTTCCTGGATCGCCTCCGCCACGGGCCCCCGCAGCGATTCGAGCAGGCTGGTCGTCGAAGAGAGGATCACGAAGAGCAGGAAGAAGATCGCGAGCTCCAGCAGGACGATCACCAGGTAGTCGATCACGTAGGCGAGGATGCGGCTCGCCGGGCCCGCCACCGGCAGGTGCAGCACCACCTGCTCCGGAGAGTGCACCACCTGTCGGGCGCCCTCCGCGGTATGCTCGATGCCAC
>CP070734.1:1808779-1809935 GCA_020347605.1 Deltaproteobacteria bacterium
ACCTCGAGCGCCGCGCGCGCGCTGCGGCCGCGTTCCAGCCCGAGCCGCACGAGATCCATGCCGATCAGACCGGGCTCGGCTTCCACCGGCTCCCGCGCGAACACGGTGAGGTTGCCGATCGCGACGCGGTGCTCGTTCACGCCGTGCTCGAATCCCCAGACCCAGTACGGCGCGTGCCCCATCACGCGGTGGGTCTCGGCGAGCTGTGGGATCTCGATGTGCGTGCAGCGGACGGTCGCGCCCGGCGGGTGGCTGGCTGCCGGGAACTGGCGGAAGGGCTGTGCTTCGCCCGGCTTGCGGTCGCTGTTCTTCGCGAAGAGCGTGATGCCCGCAGCGGTCTCCGGCGCCGTCGCCACGATCGCGTCGCACATGCCGACAGGCTACCAGAATGCCGGCGCCCGGCGTCGGCTCAGGCGGCGGCGGCGCGCAGCGCCGCAAGCGCGAAGGCGACGCAGCCCGCGATCGTCAGCGCGAAGCCGGCCCCACCGACGTAGAACCACGGCATGATGCGCTCGAGCTCGTGCGGCTCGAGCGCGTCGTGCAACGCCGTCGGCCGCATCCACCAGCGCTCCGGCAGGTCGCCGCGGGCACCCAGGACGCGGCCCAGCGCGACGTGGTACCCGAAGCCGGTCGGAATCCCGATCAGCAGTCCGACCACGATGCCCAGCGCTCCCGCCGCCGCGATCCAGTGCAGGGGCGCGAGGCATCCCACGCAGAGCGCGGCGACGAGCGCGAGGGTGATGAGGGCCTCGATCACGGGCTTCGGATCGTCCGTTCGGGCCCGCGACCTGATCGCGGCCCGTCTGGCGTCGGGCGCCCGCCTCCGGTATCAAGCCGCGGAACCGCCTCGCACGCGCGCCGGTAGCTCAGCTGGATAGAGCACCAGGCTTCGAACCTGGGGGTCGGGGGTTCGAATCCCTCCCGGCGCGCCAGTACCCACGCGCGAAGCGCCGCCCGGCGCGTTCGGTCGAGCTTCAGTTCCGGCCCATCAGCGCCTTCGCCATCATCGTGGCGTCGGGGAAGGATTTCGTGATTCCCGACATCATGTAGCCGGCGTCGGTGATGAGCGTGATGCCGTTGATGGCGCTCGCGGCCTCGCTGCACAGGAAGAGAAGGGGATAGGCCTGCTCCATCGGAGTCGAAGCCCGGACCCCCG
>CP070734.1:1810035-1811188 GCA_020347605.1 Deltaproteobacteria bacterium
CGGTGTAGCGCCACAGGTTGTGCAGCGCGTGCACCCAGTGCAGCGCCCAGTCCGGGATGTAGGCCGTGTCGTAGAACTCGAGGTCGCCGCCGGCCGCCATGGGCAGCATGCCGTCCGCCCGCGGCGACGCCGCCAGCTCGACGTTCCAGGTGGCCAGACGCCAGTCGGTCGAGGTGGTGAGGTCGACCATCTGGTGCACCACGAAGTCGCCCGTCCAGGCCCGCTGCTCGCGGGTCGGGCAATCCAGGTAGGCATCCTGGCTGTTCAGGTCGACGCTGCGCCGGCCGACCCGCCAGACCTCCTCCAGGAGCGGGTCGCTACAGGCGAACGACGGGCCGTCCTCGTCCCGGCTCGCCCGGGGGCGCGGGTAGAGGCGTTCGTTCACGGCGACGCCGGCGAGCTGCACCGGTCCGTCCGCGCGCACCGAGAGCGTGAGCCAGCGGAAGCCGAGTGGCCCGAAGGTCTCGAAGCGATCGTCGTGTCCCCGCGCCACGTAGCGGAAGCTGGCGTGCTCCTCCCCGGGTGCCACGCCGGTGGGATCGGGTGCCGTCTCGGTGCCCGCGACGTCGATGCGCGCGCCCGCCGGCGCGTCGACCGCCAGCAGCACGGTCCCGCACACCACCTCGCCGAAGTCGACGTGGACCAACGCGACCTGCGAGGGCCCGCACGAAAGACGGATCGCCGCGGCCGGATCCGGCAGGATCCGCCAGTCGGCCCCGGCGCCGAGATCCGCGCGAACCTGCTCCGCGGGGTCCGCCCGAAGATCGCCGCGCGGCCCCGTGGCCCAGCCGATCGCGACCGGATCGCGGCGCTCGCAGCCGAGCCGCGCGATCGGGCGGGCGCGAAGCGCGCCGTAGGGCGGGGAGGGCGGCTCGTGGTGACCCTGGAATCCCATCCCGCTGGCGCTGAGCTCCACGGCCGCAGACCAGCCGGCGTCCTCGAACGCGACCGCCTGCCAGTCCACCGGAAGCGCGCGCGCGTCCACCGACTCCGGCGCCATGCCGCCGATCCCGGAGCGCGGAAGATCCTCGAAGGCGTCGGCCGCGAAGGCCCGCCAGGCGCCATCGCTCAGGAGCCACGCGTCGTCCTCCGCCTCGCGTGAGCCCGCGCAGAGCCGGGCCTCGAACAGGAAGGCGCCGGCGCCGAGCTCCAG
>CP070734.1:1811288-1812440 GCA_020347605.1 Deltaproteobacteria bacterium
TCGGCGCCGGAGACCTCGGGCTCCGTCATCGAGAAGCACGAGCGGATCTCCCCGGCGAGCATCGGCTCGAGCCAGCGCTTCTTCTGCTCGGGTGTGCCGAACTCGGCGAGGATCTCCATGTTGCCGGTATCCGGAGCCGCGCAGTTGAAGACGCGCGGGGCGATCGGGCTGCGTCCCATGATCTCGCACAGCGGCGTGTACTCCAGGTTGCTGAGACCCGCGCCGTGCTCCTCGTCCGGCAGGAACAGGTTCCACAGCCCCTTGGCGCGGGCCTTCTCCTGCAGCTCCTTCATGAGCTGCGGCTCGTGGTGCGGGTCCCCGGACGCCTCGACCTGCTGCGCGTACTCGCGTTCGGCGGGGTAGACGTAGTCGTCCATGAATTGCCGCAGCTCGCTCTCGAGGTGCTTCACCGTATCGGGGAATTCGAAGTTCATGCAGATCTCCCGCGTGGGTTGTCCCGCTCGCCGTTCGACGGCGGCGGTCGCAGAGCGACCCCGCCGCGGCCCATCCCGTCAGGCGCAGACCGTCACCTTGACGGCGCCGGCCTTCTTGTCCGAGGCCAGCGCGAAGGCGCGCTCGATCTCCTCGAGGGGTACCTGGTGCGTGGTCAGTCGACCGAGCCCCTCCCGGTGCTCGTCGAGGATCCGGATCGCGTCCTCGAAATCCGCGCCGTCGTCGCCGTGCGCGTAGCAGTTCGACCAGGCCAGCGTGCCCTCCTTCATGAGCAGCGGAAGAGGATCCACCGCCGTTCGCCCGGTGAACACGCCCAGCACCGAGATCGTCCCGCCGGGCCGGATCGCGGCGGCGCAGGCATCCAGCGTCTGCGCGGTGCCGCCCACCGTCTCGACCGCCAGATCGATGGGCGAGGCCTGTCCGAGCGTCGCCAGACGGAGCGGGCTCGCCTCGCGCTCGTCGAGCACCTGCGCCGCGCCGAGCGCGCGGCCCAGCGCCGCCTGGTGCGCGTGTCGCGCCGTCAGGATCACCTCGGCCGCACCCATCACGCGGGCCACCAGCACGCTGAGGAGCCCGACGCTGCCGGCGCCGACCACCAGGACGCGCTGCCCGGGCGCGAAGCCCCCGCGGCGCAGGCCGTGCACCGCCACCGCCACCGGCTCGGCCAGCGCCGCGACGCTCCAGGGGAGGTCGGAGGGC
>CP070734.1:1812540-1813690 GCA_020347605.1 Deltaproteobacteria bacterium
CCGGTGAACTCGTCGACGATGATCACTTCCTTCTTGCCGCTCTCGCCGACCTTGACCACGTAGTCGACTTCGCGCTTCTTCAGCGTGTGCGCCACCAGCGCCTGGTTGACGGCGTGAAGCACCGCGATCATCTGCGGGTCGTAGAGGTTCTCGACCGACAGCATGCTCTCGACCTTGTGGACGCCGGCCTCGGTGAGCGTCGCGGAGTGGGCCTTCTCGTCGATCCAGTAGTCGCCCGTCTCCTCGATCCCCTTCGATGGTTCACCCTTCTGACCCGCGCGCAGGCGGGGGATCACGCGGTTCGCGACCGAGTAGAGCTGGACGTTCTCCTCGCCGGCGCCCGAGATGATGAGGGGCGTTCGCGCCTCGTCGATCAGGATCGAGTCGACCTCGTCCACGATGGCGTAGTGGAGATCGCGCTGCACGAAGTGCTCGAGCGCCGGCTTCATGTTGTCGCGCAGGTAGTCGAAGCCGAACTCGTTGTTGGTGCCGTAGGTCACGTCCGCGGCGTAGGCTTCCTTGCGCTCGGCGTCCGTGAGGCCGTGTACGATGGTGCCGACGCGAAGGCCGAGAAACCGATAGACCTGTCCCATCCACTCCGCGTGGAAGCGCGCGAGGTAGTCGTTGACCGTCACGATGTGGACGCCGCGCCCGGTCAGGGCGTTGAGGTACACCGGCAACGTCGCGACGAGCGTCTTGCCCTCGCCCGTCTTCATCTCGGCGATCTTGCCCTGGTGCAGGACGAACCCGCCGATGAGCTGGACGTCGAAATGCCGCTGCGAGAGCGTCCGCTTCGCGGCCTCGCGAACGGTGGCGAACGCCTCGGGCAGAAGCGCGTCGAGCGCCTCGCCCTTCTCGAGCCGCTCCCGGTATTCGACGGTCTTTGCGCGCAGCCGGTCGTCGTCGAGGGGCTCGAACTGGGCCTCGAGGTCGTTGATCTTCGCCACGAGGGGCGCGATACGGCGCAGCACGCGCTCGTTCTGGCTGGGAAACAGCTTGCGAGCAAATTCCAACATCGAGGCGGGAACCGTCTCCAGAGGGGGAGGTGCCGGCGAATTCTAGGAGAGGGGCATCAGCGCGGCAAACGGCGCCCGCGTCGGGTTTCCCGCAGCGCCCGCCGCGCGGCGGCTCGGCGTCACTCCAGGATGTA
>CP070734.1:1813790-1814929 GCA_020347605.1 Deltaproteobacteria bacterium
ACCTGCGCGCGGGCCGCGACGGGCGGGATGGTGCGGCAGAGAGGATTCGAACCTCCACGGGGTTGCCCCCGCCAGCCCCTCAAGCTGGTGCGTCTACCAATTCCGCCACTGCCGCGCGCGGATCGCCGCCAGAATACCCGACCGCGCAAATGCGCGGAAGGGTCAGTTCGCCGTCGCGTCCGCGTCGTCCGCGGCCGGCGCGGGTGTGGGCGGCGCGTCCGGGGTGGCGGCTTCGCCCGCGGCCTCCGCGTCGGCGCGAGCGGGCGGCTCGATCTCGACGAAGGGAGAATCGGCGTCCGTCGCCGGCGCGCCGGGCGCAGCGCCGGTCGCGGGCGCCGCACCGGCCTCTTCGAACAGGCTGGGCCGGAGCGACTGCGTCGACAGGTACGACAGCGAAAGGCTCGAGAGCATGAAGATGACCGCGGACGCGGTGGTGAGCTTCGTCAGGAAATTCCCGGCACCGCGCGCGCCGAACACCGTCGAGCTGGCGCCGCCGCCGAACACCGCGCCGATCTCCGCGCCCTTGCCGCGCTGGAGGAGCACGACCACGATGAGTATGAAGCACGTCATCACGTGCACGACCGTGAGAAAGATCTTCATCGATTGACCTCTGCCGTCTCCTCGAACCGAACGATCCGGGCGAAGCGCTCCGGGTCCAGACTAGCACCGCCGACCAGGGCGCCGTCGATCTCGGGCTGGGCCATCAGCGCGTAGACGTTCTCGGGCGTGACGGATCCGCCGTACTGGATGCGGACCTGGCTGGCGGCGTCACCGAAGCGCTTCACGAGGCGCTCGCGAATGAACGCGTGCACCTCCTGTGCGATCTCGGGCGTCGCGGTCTTGCCGGTGCCGATCGCCCAGACCGGCTCGTAGGCGATCACGACGCGCTCGGCGGCCGCGTCCGCGACCCGCGCCAGGCTGCCCTCGAGCTGGGAACCGACGACCTCGAAGGTGCGGCCCGCCTCGCGCTGCTCGGCCGTCTCGCCGACGCACACGATCGGTCGGATCGCGTGGCGCAGGAGGGCCTCGGCCTTGCGCGCGACGAAGGCATCGTCCTCGCCGAAGATCGCTCGCCGCTCGCTGTGTCCCACGATCGCGTAGCTGCAGCCCAGATCCGCCAGCATGCCCGCCGCGATCTC
>CP070734.1:1815029-1816158 GCA_020347605.1 Deltaproteobacteria bacterium
TCTCGGGTACCGACTTCACCTTCGACGACTTCGCCTCGTTCTTCGGAATCGTTCCCCTCTTCGCGTGGACCTGCGTCGGCGAGGTCGACGTGATCGCTCCGGTAAACGGAAGTGCGGACGGGTTTCCGATCGACAAGGACCGGATCTTCGGTCCCAGCGGCATGTCCTTCGCGGACGATCGCTGGGAGGTGCGGAGCGCCTTCGTCGTGAAGAGCGTCCCCCGGGCTCCCGACTACCCGTACAGCAAGAAGGTCCTCTACATCGACCGCCAGACCTACGAGCCGCTCTACAGCTTCGCCTACGATCGGAAGGACGCCCTCTGGAAGATCATCTGGCACACCTTGCGCTGGAGCGGGGATCACGAGGCGGCGTACCCGGGCTGGAAGGGAGTGCCGACTCCGCGCGACCTCTACGTCGTGAGCGACATCATCGTCAACGTACAGACGGGCACGGGCAACCGGATCGAGTACTGGGACAATTCGGGGACGGCAATGTCAAGCCGGCGCCAGCTGCGGCAGCTGATCGAGGTGAGCAGTCTCGCACAGGGCCACTGACGCGGCGCCGCGTCCTCGCACGCGTCGCCGATTCCACTTCGTCGCGAGCACCACATGGGCAGGACCGTTCGTCGGATTCCAAAGCGACGTTGGCTGGGAACCGCCATCGCGCTCGCCTGCGGCCTCGGATGGGCCGCGCGCGCGCAAGCATTCGAAGCCTTCGACGGTCGCCTGGAAGTCCACGGCTTCGTCGAGACGCGGTTCCTCGCGCTCTGGAACGACTTCTCGGACGACGTCGACCTCGGGCAGTGGGCGAACATCCTGAACCTCGAGGTCGAGCTGGACATCGCGTCGGCTGGTTGGGGTCCCTTCGACCGCCTGTCGGCCTTCTCGCGCGTCCTGGTTCAGTACGACTGCGTCTGGACGCGCGCCTGCGGGCTCTCGGCGTCCGCCGACGCCCACGGCGACCGCGCGAACAAGGTGCCGCGCAGGCTTTCGGACCGGCGCGACGTGGATTCGACCTATACGCTCACGGCTCGGATCCGCGACCGCGCACCCTACATCCTGCCGAGCCAGCGCGTCGGGTCCTTCGCCGAGGCGTCCATGTTCGCCGGCCTGTTCGGCCAGGCGCCGGA
>CP070734.1:1816258-1817375 GCA_020347605.1 Deltaproteobacteria bacterium
CACCTTCCCGAAGCGCGCGAACTGGAACGCCGCCTGGAGTGTGCAGTCCGCAAGGCTCGGGCGCTCGCCTGCCAGGAACGGGCGGCCGTCCGCCAGTCGCTCGTCGAGGAAGCGCAGTGCGTCGGGAAGCCGGCCCCGGAAGAAGTGCGCGATCTCGGGCACGGGTGGCAAGCCCAGCGGTGAGTTCGTGGCGTGCACGATGTGCGCCACCGGGAAGAGCACGCCGAGCTCCGCGATGCGCTCGAGCTCGCGTACGCGGGCGCGCTCGATCGGGTCGGAGCCGATCATGGGCGGCTCCGGATGAAGCTCTTCCAGGTACTCGATGATCGCGAGCGACTCGATCAGGTGCGTGCCATCGTCGAGCTCGAGTACCGGCAGTCGGCCGAAGGGGTTGCGGGACCGATGTTCGGGACGGTTCTGCTCCCCCTCGCGCAGGTTCACCATCACTTCGCGGATCTGGATCTTCGCGCCCCCCGCCGCCTTCTCCGCGAGGTACAGGCGCACCTTGGTGGGATTGGGCGCGACCGGGAAGACGTAGAGCTTCATGGGTTCGATCTCCGCGCCTGCGACGCTGCGCGCCGGACGCCGCGCTGGGACTCCTCGCCTCGAAGCGCACCTTCGCCGCTCACGACGCGGTCGCGCGGAATCTAGATCAGCCGGTCGGCGCGTGGTCGCGCATCGGCTTCGTGCTCCGCCGCCAGGGTGTAGGCGTCCTCCAAAAGGTCGTCGATCGCGGCCGTGATGCGCTGCGTCGCGCGCGCGAAGCGATCCGCGTACACGTCGGCCTCGCGCGTGAACGGCGCGTACGGCTTCTCGATGCGGCAATCGGCCAGGGCATCCTCGACCGTCAGCGGCGTGCCGATCCGGTAGACGCAGGTGGCGCCGCCAGCCCAGGGACTCGCGCCCGGGTAGGCGTTCTCGCTACCCATGCTGCCGACGGGGACCACCGGGACCTCGTGCCGCAGCGCGAACTGCGCGAGGCCGGGCTTGCCCGGAAGCAGGCGCTTGGAGCGCGTGCCCTGGGGAAACACGATGACGTTGTTGTCGTTTCGGAACAGCGCCTCCAGGGTGCGTTTCTCGACGAGGCCCATCAGGCGGTCGTTCCAGCGTTGCATGA
>CP070734.1:1817475-1818588 GCA_020347605.1 Deltaproteobacteria bacterium
TCCGCGCGCGCGTGGAACTCGGCGATCGGTTCGGATCGGATCACCTCGACGCCGAAGGCCGGATCCGCGACGGGGCGCTGGGCGCGACCGAAGCAGCCGAGGGCGAGCAGCAGGACCGCCAGACACGCGCCCCGGCGACTCACGCGTCGCCCGCGCGCTCCCGCGGTGCACGCGCGTAGAGCGCGGCCTGCGCGCCCGCGAGGCGCGCCACCGGTACCCGGTAGGGGGAACACGAAACGTAGTCGAGGCCGATGCGGGCGCAGAATCGGACGCTCGCCGGGTCGCCGCCGTGCTCGCCGCAGATCCCCACCTTGAGATTCGGGCGACTCTGTCGACCGCGCGAGACGCCCAGCTCGATCAGGGCGCCGATCCCGTCCTCGTCGATCGACACGAACGGATCCGCGGGCAGGATGCCGGATTCGAGATACGCGGGCAGGAACTGGCCGGCGTCGTCACGCGACAGCGCGAACGCCATCTGGGTCAGGTCGTTCGTTCCGAACGAGAAGAAATCGGCGAAGTGCGCGATCGCATCCGCCGTCAGCGCGGCGCGCGGAACCTCGATCATGGTTCCGATGGCGGGGCGCACACGGCTCGCCGAACGCTCGCGGCGCACGACTCGGACCTCCTCCTCGACGAGCGCGCGAAGTCGCTCGAGCTCGGCCACGTGGGCGACCAGGGGAATCATGATCTCGGGCTTCACCCGGACGCCGGACTCGGCGACGTCGATCGCGGCTTCCATGATCGCGCGCACCTGCATCCGATAGATCTCGGGGAACGTGATCCCGAGGCGGCAGCCGCGGTGACCGAGCATGGGATTCCACTCGCGCAGTGCCTCGACCTTGCCACGCACCTCGGCGGAGCTCAGGCCCAGCGCCTCGGCGACGTCGCGAATCTCCTGCTCGCCCCGCGGCAGGAACTCGTGGAGCGGCGGGTCGAGCAGCCGGATCGTGACCGGCAGCCCCTCCATCGCGCGGAAGATGCCCGCGAAGTCTCCGCGCTGCATCGGAAGCAGTTTCGCCAGCGCGCGCTCGCGCCCGGGCGTGTCGGAAGCCAGGATCATCTCGCGCACCGCGAGGATGCGGTCCTCGTCGAAGAACATGTGCTCGGTGCGAC
>CP070734.1:1818688-1826213 GCA_020347605.1 Deltaproteobacteria bacterium
GCCGGCGCGACGCCCGCTTCGTCGAGCTTGCAGATGAACACGATCGTGTCGGCGTAGGGGCCGTTGGTGATGAAGGTCTTCGTGCCGTTCAGCAGGTATGCGCCGTCGTCCGTGCGACGCGCGGTCGAGCGCATGCTGCCGAACGCGTCGGAGCCGGATCCCGGCTCGGTGAGCGCCCAGGCCCCGATCTTCTCGAACGTGAGCAGATCGAGCGCCCAGCGCTCCTTCTGGCGCACCGTCCCCTTCGACAGGATCGCCGCGGCCGTGAGGCCCACGCTCACGCCCATGGCCGTGACCATGCCCGGACAGTACCGGCACAGCTCGATGATCGGGATCAGCTGCATGGCCGCCGCATCCGCCTTGCCGTCGGCCGCCCCGCCCTCCTGCGGCTGCGCCGCGGGCGCCGGATCGCCCGCGGGGGCCTTCTCGCGCTCGATCTGCTTGCGAAAGCGACCGCGGGCCAGCTCGTCCATGCCGAACGTCGCCATCATCTTGCGGAGAACGTCGTAGGGCGGCGTATCCCCGTGCTCGAAGGTCTCGAGGTTGGGCGCGATCTCGGTCTCCACGAAGCGGCGGACCGCGTCGCGGATCATCTGGTGCTGCTCACTCCACTCGATCATCGGGCTTCCTCCGCGCGCACGCGCATCCCCGGGGAGTGTGCAGAGGATGCGCGGCGGCCGCCAGAAACCGGCCCGCCGACGCCGGAGCCCGCGGCACGCCGCTTGCTTTCTCGCGCCGGCCCAGGTAATCCCCCGGGAGAACGACGGATCTGCAACCGGCCGACACCCCCCGCCCCGAGCCCGCTCGGGGCGTCGCACCGGGAGCCTACACCCATGAGAGTCTGGGCATTCGCCGCGCTGTCTTCGCTGGTCGCGATGCCGGCCCTGGCCGCACCGAGTCAGGCCGACGCCACGGCCGCTCCCCGAGCCAGGGCCGCCGAGCCGGCCGCCGAAGCCCCGCGGGACTCGGGTCACGTGGCGCGCTCGTGGTTCACGACCGCCGTCGTCGACCACGAGCCGGTGGACTCGATCAGCACGCTGACCAACGACCACCGGCGGATCCTGTTCTTCACCGAGCTGCGCAACCTCGGCGGCACCACCGTGATCCACCGCTGGGAGTGGAACGGGACCGTGATGGCCGAGGTCCCGATCGAGGTCGGGTCGGCGCGCTGGCGCGCCTCCTCGAGCAAGCAGCTCGATCCCGTCTGGCTGGGCGAGTGGAAGGTCACGGTCGTGGACCGCTGGGGCGAGGTGCTCGCGGAGAGGCACTTCTCCTACGTCGAGGCGGAAAAGCGCCCGCCGGCCCCGAACGGCGTGCAAACGCCGCCGGCCAGCCGCGTCGACGCCTGACCCCCAGGGAGGCCCGGCGGGGGCCTACGAGGCCGCTTCCCGGGTCTTGCGGAGCTCGACCAGGTTCTTCAGCTCGGGAAAGGTCTCGCCGAGCTTCTCGATCGCCGCGCTGCCCTCGCCGAAGCTCAGCAGCTCCCGGATGATCGGCAGCGCGGCACCCGTCCCGATCAGCGCCTGGTAGACGCGCTGGATCGGATCCGAAGCACCCCCGTTCGCGGAGCCGTCGCCGCCCGCGAGACCGTTCACGTCCAGCACCCGGATCGAGTCGATGTGGCGCGCGGGCTCCATCACCTCCCGCGCGATCTCGGGCAGGTTCTCGATCAGCCGCAGCGCCACGTCGCGGTAGATGACCTTCAGCTCGGCGGCGTTCTCGGCCCGGCGGCGGGCCTCGGAGACACCCGCCTCGGCCTGACCCTCCTTGAGCCGCGCCTCGGCGAGCCGCTCCATCGCCTTGGCCTTGCGGTCCGCGACCTCGAGCTCGTTGAGGGCGCGAATCACGGCGACCTGCTTCTGGCGTTCGGCTTCTGCCTTCTGGGTCACGGTCAGCACGGCCTGCTCGGCTTCCTCGCGCTGGGCTTCCGCCTTGAGCCGCGCCTCCTCCTCGACGATGCGCTTGCGCTCCTCCTGCAGGATCGCGGCTTCCTTGGCGCGCTGCGCCTCTTCGATCGCGCGCTCGCGCGCGATGTCGGCCAGCTGGCGCTCGCGCTCCTTCTCGACCAGGTACACCTCGCGCGCGAGCTCGGCCTCGCGCACGCGCTGTTCCTTGCCGATCTCGGCCTCACGCGTCTGCAGCTCCTGGGCGTAGCGGAAGCGCTCCGCCTCCGAACGCTGCTCGGTCCGGTGGTTCTCGACCTGGCGCACCTGCTCGGCCTCCGCGAACGACTGCTCGCGTTCCAGCTCGAGCTTGAGCCGCACCGCCTCGACGTCCTTGCGACGGATCGCCACCTCGGTGTTGCGCTCGATCTCGTTGCGCTCCTGCATCCGCCGGCTGGTCTGCGCGGTGATCTGACGCAATCCCTCGGCGTCGAAGATGTTGTTCGGATCGAGCTGGCTCTTGTCCGTCTGGTCCAGCGAGAAGAGGGCCACGTCCTCGATGCCGAGTCCGTTCTGGGCGAGGGGCTCGGTCACGAGCTCCTTGACCTGCAGCGCGAAGCCGCGCCGGTTCTCGTGCAGCTCCACCAGCTCCATCTGCGCGGCGGCACTCCGCATCGCGGAGATCAGCTTCTCCTCGACGAGCGCCTTGATGCCGTCGGCCGAGAAGCTCTTGTCGCCGAGCGAGCGGCTCGCGGCCTCGATCATGTTGCTCTCGGCCAGGATCTTGACGTAGAACTCGGCGCCGATGTCGACCCGGTAGCGATCCTTGAGGATGAACGCGTCGCGGTTCGTGCGCAGGACCTCGATCTTGAAGGTCTCGAGCGACAGCCACTGGATGTTGTGGACGATCGGCAGCACGAAGGCGCCGGCGTCGGTGACCGCCTTCCAGCCGCCGAGGCCGGTCCGGATGAACGCCATGTTCGCCGGAACCTTCACGTACAGCCAGCGAAACAGACCCACGATCAGGACCGCGATCAGCAGCGCGATTCCCAGCCCGATGAGGGCCCACGTCCAGACCGCCATGTCGATTCCTCCGTTCTCGCGGATCGGTCAGCGCCGACCCGCCCGTCCCGGACGGCGCCGGAGCGCGGTCCGGAGACCTGACCTCGCTACACGTCCTCGATGCGGACCTCGCTCGCGTGCGCTCCGTACATGTCGAGCAGCTGAGCCAGCTGGTCGCGCGTCAGCTTCGGGTCCCCGCCGCGGAAGTGGAAGCTGGTCCCCTCGAAGGAACGCACGTTCGGGTAGATGTCGCGGAACGCCTGCGGCGCCTTCGAGTGATCCTGGGTGCACAGATCCCGCCACCAGCGCGCGAGCGTGTTCGGCTCGAGTCCGCCGACGACGACGCGGAAGGGCTTGTTCGAGGCGGAGCCGTTTCGGCTCGGGGCCGCGGCTGCGGCGGGCGGCGTCACCGGGGGTGCGGCGGACCGCGGCGCTTCGCGCTGAACCGGGGGACGCAGGGGCGGGACCCGGCTGCCGCCACCGACCGCGCCGGCGGGCGTCGCGGTCTGGACGATGACGCGCTCGCGGTGCACGGGCCGCTCACCGATCGGAGAGCCGGCGCCGCCCGTGGAATACGCGCTCTCGGCGTGCTGCGAGAGATCGAGACCGATCGCCTCGTCCTCGTCGTCCACGCGCAGCCCGACGACCGAGTTCACGAGGCCGAGGATCACCACGGTGCCGACCAGGCACAGGACGTAGGTCGCGCCGATGCCCACGATCTGGGTCCAGACCTGCCCGGCGTTGCCGCCCCAGATGAGCCCGCCGTCGGAGAGAGCGGGCGAAGCGAAGATGCCCGTCGCGATGGCTCCCCAGGTGCCGCCCACCCCGTGCACGCCCACCACGTCGAGCGCGTCGTCGTAGCCGACCTTGTTCTTCCAGTTGCAGGCCTTGTAGCAGAGGAAGCCCGCGATGGCGCCGATCGCGATGGACGCCGCGGGCTCGACGAACCCCGCCGCCGGCGTGATCGCGACCAGCCCGGCGACCGCGCCCGTGGCGGCGCCCACGGCGGTCGGCTTGCCCTTGCCGATCCACTCGCTGCACATCCAGCCGAGCACCGCCGCGCCCGTCGCCGTGTTGGTGTTCACGAACGCGATGCTGGCGATCCCGTCGGCCGCCAGCGCGCTGCCCGCGTTGAAGCCGAACCAGCCCACCCAGAGCAGTGCCGCACCGATCACCACGAAGGGCACGTTGTGCGGCGGCATCGGATCGCGCCCGAAGCCGCGGCGGCGGCCGATCATGGCCGCGGCGACCAGCGCGGAGGTTCCGGAGGAGATGTGGACGACCGTGCCGCCCGCGAAGTCGAGCGCGCCCCGGGCGCCGATCCAGCCACCCTCGCCCCACACCCAGTGCGCCAGCGGCGCGTAGATGAGCGTCGACCAGGCGATCACGAACAGCAGGAACGCCGAGAACTTCATGCGCTCGGCGATGGCGCCGACGATCAGCGCGGGCGTGATGATCGCGAACATGAGCTGGAAGACCATGAAGGTCTGCTCGGGGATGTTCTCGTCGGGACCGGCGTTCCAGCTCACGCCCTGGAGCGCGAGCTTCTCGATGCCTCCCCAGATCGGGCCCGAGCCGCCGAACGCGATCGAGTAGCCCCACAGCACCCACGTCACGCTGACCACCGCCGCCGTGACGAAGCACAGCATGAGGATCGACAGGACGTTCTTGCCGCGCACCAGGCCGCCGTAGAAGAGCGCCAGGCCCGGGATCGTCATCATGAGCACGATCGCCGAGCTCATCAGGACCCAGGCGTTGTCGCCGCTGTTGAGACCGCTCGCCGCCTCGGCTTCGAGGACGACCTCGACTTCCTGTCCGAAGGCAACGCGTGCCCCCAGCAGGGCGATGAGCCACGCGGATGCCCCGAGGACCCTGTGAAGCCGGCTGCGCATGGGGATCTCCTCCCTGGATCGAAACACGCACGACACACTGGCGACGCAATCCAGCCAGTGGACCGCACCCGCCCAAAGCAAGGGATGTGCCAGAAATGACACAGCGCGAGAGCCTCGAGACGGGCGCGCTCCGGGCTTCGGACGCAGCGAGCGACGGGTCGGTAGTCGCGGGACGCGGGGCCGCTGCCCAGCGAGGCGGCAACCGCTGCCCAGAAATTGAACAGAGGCGCGCCGCCTTTACCGCTCGTCTGCCCCACCCTAGCCTTGCGCCGAGATGAGCGATGCGAGCCTGCGCGATCTCGAGCGGCGTCTCGGGCTGCCCGGCCTGGCCGAGCGACTGCGCGCCGTCTGCGACGAGGCCCCGCGTCCGGACGCGTCCGAGATCCTCGCCGCGGACCTGCTCGCCGCCGCACATGGGACGGACGCGGCGGGCCTCGCCGCAGCCTTTCGCCGCGACCCCGAGGGCCTCATCCGCTGTCTGGCACCCCTGTGCGGCGTGGCGCCCTTCCTGGCGCGCCGCTTCAGCTACGACCCGGCGGGCTTCTTCGCGCTTCTCGAGGACGATCTGGTCACGCCCCGTTCGCTCGCCGAGTACGAGGCGCGGCTCGACCGCGCGCTGGCGGCCGCGCCCGAAGGCGGCGAGGGCGCGGCGCTTCGCCAGTTCAAATACCTCGAGCTGGCGCGGATCACGGTGCGCGATTGCAGCGAGTCGCTGGTCCCGGGGTCGCGCGTCGAGGAAACGCTCGCGGAGCTGTCCCACCTCGCCGACGCGATCCTGTCGCGCGCGCTGCGCCTGGCGGCCGCGCGACTCGCCTCCCGCCTCGGACCCCCGTGCTGGACGGACGCCGGCGGCGGGAGCGTCGAGCTGGCCTTCTGCGTACTCGGCCTCGGCAAGCTGGGGTCCGAGGAGCTCAACTACTCCTCCGACGTCGATCTGGTCTACGTCTTCGAGAGTGCGGCGGCGCCCGGCGCGCTGCGCGGCGGCCCCGGAGAACGGTCGCCCGAGGAGTACTTCACGCGCCTCGCACGCGACTTCGGGCGCGAGGTCGGCGAGGTCACGGCGGACGGCTTTCTCTACCGGATCGACCTCGACCTGCGGCCCGAGGGCGGCCACGGTGCCCTCGCCGTCTCGAGCGAGGCCCTCGAAAGCTACTACGACGGTCGAGCCGCAACCTGGGAGAAGGCGGCCTTCATGAAGGCGCGGCCGGTGGCGGGCGATCTCGACTTCGGCTGGCGCGTGGCGCGCTCGCTCGCCCCGATGATCTACCGCTCGTCGATGGACCTCTCGGGTGTCGCCGGGATCAAGCAGATGAAGGAGCGCATCGAGCACGAGAAGGGCCGGGCCGACAGCGGCTTCGATGTGAAGATCGGGACCGGCGGCATCCGCGACGTCGAGTTCGTGGCCCAGGCCCTGCAGCTGCTACACGGCGGCCGCATCCCGCAGGTGCGCGGCCGATCCACGGTGGGCGTGCTCGCCTCGCTCGCGGACGCCGGCGTGCTCTCCCGCGAGCGCACCGAACGCCTGCTGACCTCGTACCGCTTCCTGCGGCGCGTCGAGAACCGACTGCAGATGGAGGCGGAACGCCAGACGCACCGCGTGCCCTCCGACGCAATCGGCCGCACGCGCCTGGCGCGATCGATGGGCTACGCCGGAGACGGGGGCCTCGCCGCCTTCGAGCGCCAGCTCGAGGCGCACCGGGGCTACGTCCAGGAAGCGTTCGACCCGCTGCTCTCGGAGGAGGCCAGCGACCGGATCCTCGCGCTGTTCGCGCGAGGTGCGCAGCGCCTGCTCGGCATCCCGTCGACGCGCGACATGATCCAGGACCTCGCGCGGCGCTTCGCGCGCGAGATCGAGAGGTCGGCGGACCCCGAGCTGGCGACGAACAACCTCGACCGCTTCATCCGGGGCATCGGAACCCGAACCTTCTACTACGGACTGCTCCTGGACCGGCCCGAGCTCGTCCCGCGCCTCGCCGCGCTGTTCGGCGCGTCGAAGTACCTGTCGAACCTGTTCGCGGCGCACCCGGATCTGATCGAGCCGGTGTTCAGCGACCCCGGCGTACTGCTGCTGACACGGCCCCAGCTCGAGAAGAGCTTCGTCGAGATCCAGAGCCGACTCCAGACGAACGCGCAGCGCGACCCCGCCGAGATCGACCTCGCGGCGCTGCGCTTCTTCCAGAGCCGCGAGCTCGTGAACGTGAGCCTGCTCGACCTCGCGGACCAGATCACGCGCGCGGAGGCCGAGCGCGCGCTCACCGAGATCGCGGAGATCTGTATCGAGAAGGCGCTCGGGTTCGCGCGCGAGCAGCTCGCGCGACAGGCGGGTACGGAGAGGGCGGCAGCGGAGACGCTGGAGTTCCTCGTCGTCGGCATGGGAAAGCTCGGCAGCCACGAGCTCAGCTACGGAAGCGACCTCGACGTGATCTTCCTGTACGACGTGGCGACGGAGGACGGGGCGGGGCGGCTGGCCGCGCAGGAAACCTTCATCCGGCTGGCCCAGAAGCTGGTCTGGGTGCTGCAGACGCGCACCGCCGAGGGCTTCTGCTACGCCGTCGACACCGAGCTCCGCCCCTCGGGAAACCAGGGACTCCTGGTGACCTCGATCGACTCGTTCGAGAGCTACCACGCGGAGAGCGCGCAGGTCTGGGAGCGACAGGCCCTGCTGCGCGCGCGGCCGGTGGCGGGCAG
>CP070734.1:1826313-1831887 GCA_020347605.1 Deltaproteobacteria bacterium
GCTCGCCGAGCAGCGCTCGCGGGGCTTCACCGAGAAGCACCCCGACGTGATCGCCACCCTCCAGCAGATCGAAGAGCACCGGCGGACCATCGCGCTCCGCGAGGAGGCCTCCGAGGACACCGGATCGGAGGACGAGCCGTCGGGCGGTGGGGGGCTGGCGACGATGTCGGCGGCGGCCGAGAAGCGGCGGGCGACGCTGCGCGCCGAAGCGGCGCAGCGCGATATCGACCGCCTGCTGGCCGAGATCGACGAGATCGAGCAGCGCATCGCGGACACGCCGCGTGTACAGGAGCAGATCGCCACGCTCCAGCGCGAGTACCGACATCTCATCGAGAGCACCGCGGAGTTCGCCGACCGCAGGCTGGTGGCGAGCGTGTCGGCCGACATGGAGCGGCGACAGAAGGGCGAACAGTTCCGGGTGCTCGAGTCCGCCTTCGTGCCGCCCGATCCGCTGAAGCCGAATCGACCTCTGATCGTGGTGGTCGGGGCGCTCCTCGGACTCGCGCTGGGGGCGGGATCGGGGGTCCTGCGCGAGGTCACCGACCTCTCGTTCCACACGGCCCGGGACGTCCAGCTCGCGTTCCGGATTCCGGTGCTGGCCGCCATTCCCGGGATCCTGCTCGAGGCGGACCGCCGCGCACGGCGCCGGCGCCGCGTCGTGCTGGGATTCTTCGCTTCCGTGGTCGTGGGGATCGTGCTGACCGGGTCCGCGGTCGGATACATCTACGTGAACGGCGCGCCCGGCTTCGTCGCGTCGCTCCTGCGCGGGAGCGAGGCCGCGGAGCCGGCCGCCGCGCCCGCGGCCGCGGCGGGCGAGCCGCAGCGCGGATGAGCGGGTAAGCCGAGATGTACCTGTCGTTCTACGAGCTGGATCGAAGCCCGTTCGAGATGACGCCCGACCCGGGGTTCCTGTACCTGGGCGAGGCGCACCGCGAGGGACTCGCGACGCTGGTCTACGCCGTGCGGTCGCGCAAGGGCTTCGTGCTCCTCACGGGTGAGGTGGGCACGGGCAAGACGACGCTGCTCCACGCGCTCCTGTCCCAGCTCGACTCGGACACGGCCTCGGCATTCCTGTTCCATCCGGTGCTCTCGCCGCTCGACCTGTTCCGCATGCTGTTCAGCGAATACGGCATCGAGGAGCGCTGCCAGACCAAGGCGGAGTTCCTGCTCGCCTTCAACCGCTTCCTGATCGATCGGCTCAAGAAGAACCAGGCGACGCTGCTGATCCTCGACGAGGCGCAGCGCCTTTCGACCGAGCTGCTCGAGGAGATCCGGCTGCTCTCCAACCTCGAAACGGCGACGTCCAAGCTGATCCAGATCATGCTCGTCGGTCAGCCCGAGCTCAAGGAGATGCTCGCCGCGCCCGAGCTCCGTCAGCTTCGCCAACGCATCGCGCTCCGCTACGAGATCCATCCGCTCGATCGCGAGGATACGATCGCCTACATCGAAGAGCGTCTCCGCTCGGCGGGCTACGCGGGTACGGGGATCTTCAAGAAGGGCGCGCTCGCCGAGATCTACCGCGTGACCGGTGGGATACCGCGGCTCATCAACATCGTGTGCGACGGCGCACTGCTGTTGGGCTTCGCGCGTGACCAGTCCGTGCTGGGGCGCCACGCCATCGCGGAGGTCGCGCGCGATCTGGAGCTCGACGGAGCCCGGGTCGACGGACGGGCGAACGGTGGCGCGTCGCGATCGAGGCGACGCTTCGGCCTGTTCCGCTAGGGCCGGGCGAGGAGGAACGGGATGGGCAAGGTGTACGACGCGCTCAAACGCGCCGAGGAGCAGCGCGGGGCGGCGCGGCCTCCCACCGCAGCGTCGTCCCGGTCGCGGGCCTGGGAAGCCGCCGCGGAGCCTCCGCGCGCCGGCTTCTTTCGGCGCTGGTTCCGGCGCCGTCGCGGGCAGCCGACGCCGAGCCTCGTGTCCGAGCTCAGCAAGCGGCGCATCGCGCTCCTCCAGCCGGATTCCTTCGTCGCCGAGCAGTTTCGCACGCTCCGGGCGCGGATCGACGCCATCTCGACCGAACGCCCGCTGCGCACGGTCGCGATCACGAGCTCCGTGCCGGGCGAAGGGAAGACCACCGCCGCCATCAACCTCGCGTACGTCACATCGATGGGTGTGGATCGCCGCGTGCTGCTGATCGACTGCGATCTCCGGGGCGCCAAGGTGGGCCGCGCACTGGGCCTCTCTCCGGAGCTCGGGCTGGCGGAGGTGCTCCTGGGCAACGCCACGCTGAAGGAGGCCGTGGTTCGCGTCGAGGGCACCCAGCTCGACGTCTTGTGTGTGCGCACGCAGCCGGACAATCCATCGGAGCTGCTGGCCGCGCCCGCCATGCGAGAGCTCCTGCGCGAAGCGGCCGAGCACTACGACACGGTCGTGCTCGACACGCCGCCCACGCTGAGCCTGCCGGATGCCAAGACGGTGAGCGAACTCGTGGACGGACTCGTGGTCGTGGTCCGCGCGGGCTCCACGCGGCGCGACGACGTCGAGGCGACGCTCGACGTGCTCGACCGGCGCCGTCTGCTCGGGATGGTCCTGAACGGCGCGGACGTGGAGACGGCCCGGTACCAGTATTCCGGCTGAGCGAGAGATCGTGCCCGTGTTGGAGTTCCCTCATGCAGCCCTGCTCGGATTCGCGGTCGCCGCCGCGGCCGCGGCCGGCGCCACGCCGCTGGTCGCTCGACTGGCCCTGTCCTTGGGCGTGGTGGACCGGCCGGACGCGCGGAAGATCAACCGGCGTCCCGACATACCGCTGCTCGGGGGCCTGGCGGTCGCGGCGGGCTTCGTTCTCGGCATCGTGGCCGCGCTCGCGACGGTTCCGGTCGACTTCGCGCTCGGTCGCGAGCTCGTCGGACTCGTCGCCGGCGGCTCGATCCTGATCGCCGTGGGGATCGTGGACGACCGCCGGGGGCTTTCCGCCGGTCCCAAGCTCGGCGCGCAGGTCGCTGCTGCGGCCGTGGCCATCGCCTTCGGCTACGAGATCGAGTACGTGCGGATTCCCGTCACGCTCGAGACGTTCTGGTTCCCACCCGCGATCTCCTGGCCGCTGACGGCGCTCTTCATCGTCGGCGTGACCAACTCGCTGAACCTCCTGGACGGGATGGATGGAATCAGCACCGGCGTCGGCTTGATCATCGCCGCCACGCTCACGAGTCTGTGTCTGTTCGGCGGCGGGAACGGCGGCGTGCTGATGGGCGCCGCCTTCAGCGGCGCCCTGCTCGGCTTCCTTCCCTTCAACTATCCGCCGGCGCGGATCTTCCTGGGCGACACCGGCGCGCTGTTCATCGGCTTCACCCTCTCGCTCCTGGCGCTCGAGAGCTACCGGCAGGCCGTCTTCGTGCCCTTCATCGTGCCCTTGCTCGCGCTCTCGGTTCCCATGATCGACACGTCGCTGTCGATCCTGCGGCGGGTCCGGGGGCGCCGGCGGATCTTCGCGGCGGACCGGCACCACATGCATCACCGCATGCTCGAGATCTTCGGCTCCCAGCGCGCCGCGGCGCACCAGATGTACGGGATCACTTTCATCTTCTGTCTGATTTCGTTCTTCATCACGCGCCTACGGGGCTATTGGTTTCTGCTATATCTGAGCCTGATCGTCCTGCTCACACTGAAGATGGTCCACAACTTCGGCCTGTTCGGGACCCAAGGGAGCAGCACCACGGACACCGAGGCCGCACCCGAGCGGAGATGACACACCCATGACCTCACGCCGCGCATTGATCACCGGAATCACGGGGCAGGACGGCTCCTATCTGGCGGAGCTGCTGCTGGAGAAGGGATACGACGTACACGGAATGGTGCGGCGCTCGAGCAACGAGAGCTTCGAGCGCATCGCACACCTCCGCGGTCGTCTCGAGCTTCACCAGGCGGATCTCCTCGACCAGGCGTCGCTGGTCAACCTGCTCCGAACGGTTCGGCCGCACGAGCTCTACAACCTCGCGGCGCAGTCGTTCGTCCCCACGTCCTGGCTCCAACCGTCTCTCACGGGCGAGTTCACCGCGCTGGGTGTGACGCGCGTCCTGGAAGCCGTGCGCCTCGCCGACCCCGAGATCCGGGTCTACCAGGCGTCGAGCTCCGAGATGTTCGGCAAGGTGCGCGAATCGCCCCAGAACGAGGCGACCCCGTTCTATCCGCGCAGCCCGTACGGCGTCGCGAAGGTCTACGGCCACTGGATCACCGTGAACTACCGCGAGAGCTTCGGGCTCTTCGCGGTCTCGGGCATCCTCTTCAACCACACGTCGCCGCGCCGCGGTCGGGAGTTCGTGACCCGCAAGATCAGCGAGGGGGTCGCGCGCATCAAGCTGGGGCTCGACGACGACATCCACTTCGGGAACCTCGACTCGAGGCGCGATTGGGGATACGCGCCGGAGTACGTCGACGCCATGTGGCGGATGCTCCAGAATTCCGAGCCGGTGGATTACGTCGTCGGTTCGGGCCGCTACCACACGCCGCGCCAGTTCGTGGAGCTGGCCTTCGCCCACGTCGGGCTCGACCCGGCCGACTTCGTCGTCGAGCGCAGCCGCGAGCACCTGCGACCCGCCGAAGTGGATACGCTGCTCGCCGACGCGACCAAGGCGCGCGAGGAGCTGGGCTGGGTCGCCCGCACGCCGTTCGAGGAGATCGTGCGGGTGATGGTGGAATCGGACCTCGAGGCGCAGGAGCGGCTCTCGGGTCGGCGGCGCGGCGGAAAGGGCACGCGGTGAGCGCTGCCCCGCTGGCGCGCCGCGCGCTCGTGACGGGCGGGGCGGGCTTCATTGGCAGCCACCTGGTGGACCGGCTGGTCGCGGAGGGCTGTGCGGTCCGCGTGCTCGACGATCTGTCGAGCGGCCGCGAGGAGAACCTGGCCCGCTCGGCGGATCGCATCGAGCTCTACCGCGGCGACCTGTGCGACGAGCCGCTGCTCGCGCGCGCGCTCGAAGACGTCGAGCTGGTCTTCCATCAGGCTGCGATCCCCTCCGTGCCGCGCAGCGTCGCCGAGCCGCTGCGGACCCACGCGGTCAACGCCGACGGCACGCTGCTGCTGCTCGAGACCGCGCGCCGCGCGGGCGTG
Organism: Deltaproteobacteria bacterium; assembly: GCA_020347605.1. GTDB lineage: Bacteria > Myxococcota_A > UBA9160 > UBA9160. Next base: position 1,831,361 of record CP070734.1, read on the forward strand.
CGGCGCGTGGTCTTCGCGGCCTCTTCCTCCGCGTACGGGGAGAGCGAGGCCCTGCCGAAGGTCGAGTCGATGCCCGCGAGCCCGCTTTCGCCCTACGCGCTCCAGAAGTACACGGGCGAGGTCTACTGCCGGCTGTACGCGACGCTCTACGGCCTCGAGACGGTATCGCTCCGCTACTTCAACGTATTCGGGCCGCGTCAGAACCCGGAGAGCGAATACGCCGCCGTGATTCCGCGCTTCATCTGCGCCTACCTGCGCGGCGAGGCGCCGCGCGTGTTCGGCGACGGCGAGCAGACGCGCGACTTCACGTACGTTTCGGACGCCGTGGAGGCGAATCTCCTCGCGGCCCGTGCACCGCGCGCGGACGGCGCGGTCGTGAACGTGGCGGGTGGTCGACAGACCAGCGTGAACGATCTGGCGTACGAAATTCGCCAGCTCACCGGCGCGACGCTCGACCCCGTCTACGCGCCGCCTCGCGTGGGCGACGTGCGGCACAGCGTCGCGGACCTCGCGCGCGCGCGCGAGCT
>CP070734.1:1831987-1845101 GCA_020347605.1 Deltaproteobacteria bacterium
CAGGTCGCCATGATCGGCGACGACATCGAGGGCGACGTCCGGGCCGCGCAGGCACTGGGCATGCGCGGCATCCTCGTGCGCACCGGCAAGTTCCGGGCCGCAGACCTCGAGCGCGACGTCGCACCCGACGCCGTGCTCGACTCGTTCGCGGACCTGCCGAGCTGGTGGGAGAAGTCCGGCGCGGGCTGAGGTCGGCGGACCGATGATCCACGTGGACGGCTCGAAGCAGTCGGGAAGCGGCACCGTGGTCCGCTTCGCAGTGGCCTACGCCGCGCTGCTCGGGCGCCCGCTCCACCTCTCGAACGCGCGCGCCCGACGCGACAAGCCGGGCCTTCGCCCCCAGCACGTAGCCGCCGTCCGCGCCTGTGCAGAGCTGTGCGGCGCGCGCACCGAGGGGGTCGAGGTGGCGTCGCGCGAGTTCACGTTCGCACCCGGGCGGGCGATCCGCGGCGGCCGCTTCGCGTGGGACATCGGCACGGCGGGCTCGACCACGATGCTCGCGCTGAGCGTGATTCCGATCGCGTGCTTCGCCCGAGCGCCGCTCGTGGCGCGCATCACGGGCGGTGTGTTCCAGGACTTCGCGCCGTCTCCACATCACATGCAGCACGTGCTGGCGCCGCTGCTCGAACGCATGGGCGCCCGGGTCGAGATCGACGTGGTGCGCGCCGGCTACGTGCCCCGGGGTGGCGGCGTGGTCGAGCTGCGCGTCCGCCCCGTGCGCCGGTCCCTCCTGGGCCTCCAGCTTCTGGAACCCGGCCGCGTGCGCGCGGTTTCCGGCATCGCGTTCTCGAGTCACCTCGAGGAGCGCCGCGTGAGCGAGCGCATGGCGCAGGTGTGCGAGCGGCAGCTGGCCGCCGCCGGCCTCGAGTGCCGCATCGAGCGCACGCTGGACAGGCTCGCCTCGCACCCCGGCGCGAGCCTCGCGATCTGGGCGCGCACCTCGGGCGGTTGCTTCCTCGGCGCGGACCGGGCGGGCGCGCGCGGCCGCAGCTCGGAGTCGATCGGCCGCTTCGTCGCGGCGCGGTTCCTGGCCGACCGCGCGACCGGCGCCAGCTGCGACCGCCACCTCGCCGACCAACTCGTCGTGTTCGGCGCGCTGGCGGAGGGCGTCACGACCTACATCGTGCCCCGCGCGACCGAACACCTCGAGACCAATCTCTGGCTGGCGGAACAGTTCGGCGCCCGCGTGCGTACCGACGCGCGGCGCGTGCAGCTCATCGGGCTTGGATTGTCTCGCGCAAATACCGATACGAAACCTCGCTGAGGCGGCTCCAGACCACGCGGCGGGACATTTCGTCACAGCGGGTGCGACCCGAAGCGCGGATTCCGCCCTCGCAGGCGGCCGCGGGGCACGCCATCGCGCTCCAGAGGTCGTCGGCGCGACGGCACGTCGCGTGCATCCGTGAAGGGTATTCGAGGACACCATGCCGCTTCCGGTCAAGTCGTACATGAGTGGGGATCCGGTCTCGATTCGGGCGGAGGCCTCGGCCCTGGAGGCGTTCGACCTGCTGGTGGACCACGGCATCCGGCACCTGCCGGTCGTGGACGCGCGGCTGCGCGTGATCGGCGTCGTATCCATCGACGACCTGCGCGCTGCGCTCCCGTTCGAGGTGAGCACGCGCCGCACGTTGACCCCGGCCGAGCGGTCCATGATCCAGGACTGGCGCGTGGGTGAGCTGATGAGCCACGGACCGGACGTCGTCCAGGAGGACGCGTCGATGGCGGACGCGGCCGACCGGATGGCCGATCGACGCATCGGCTGCCTGCCCGTGGTGGACGGCAACGGAAAGCTCGTCGGCATGCTCTCCGAGACGGATGCCCTGCGGGCACTCGCGTCGTCGACCCGGCTGTCCGAGCTGCCCGAACGGCATCGAAAGGAGGCGGAGCTGCGCGAGCTCGTCGTCGAGCTCGAGCGCGAGCGCGCCCGCATCACCGCGCGTCTGGACCGCTACCACGCGACCGAGCGCGAGCTCTCCGCCGAGGCTCACGACCAGCCGATGGACGATCCCGAACGCGGTGCCGATCTGCGCGAGGTGCGCTTCACGGAGGCGCTCGACGCACTCGCCGCGCGGAGACTCGAGGCCATCGACCGCGCTCTGGATCACGCCGTGCAGGGCCGCCTGAGCGTCTGCGACGGCTGTGGAGGTCCGATCCCGCTCACGCGGCTGCGGGCGCTTCCGGGGACGACGCTGTGCGTACGCTGCGCGCGCGCCGGGGAAGGCGCGCCGGAGGCCGAGGAGCCCTTCGAGCGCGTGCCGGGCGGGCGGGCCGAGACCGGCCGCCCGGAGCTCGGATCGACCGTGTACACCCGGTTCGGAGAGGGAAAGCTGCTGCGCGTTGCGCTGTACGGAACCTGCGCCCGCTGCGGCGAAGTCGAGGGCCGGCACGAACCGATTCGGGACGTCGTGGTGTGCGGCACGGACGCGTGCGGCGAGTGGCTCGACGAGGTCTGCGAGCGCGCGGTCGTGGAGATCGGCGATCGCGAGGCCTACGTGGAACCGAGCGAGATCCGCTCCGTCCCGGGCATGCCGTACGACTGAGTCGACCGCCGCGCAGCGCGGGCGCGGCGCGCGGACGTTGGCCGCAGCCGGGTGGGCGCGCGACGGCGCGCGTTCGGTTCAGGGGAGAATCCGCACGGGCGTGCCGACCTCGAGCCGCTCCGCCAGGAAGTCGATGTCGCGATCGGTCACGGCGATGCAGCCGTAGGTCCAATCCAGGTCGACCGAGTCACCCTTCCAGCGGGAACCCTCGCCGTGAAACCCCAGGTCGCCGCCCAGCGGCGTGTCGCCGGGGGGTCGCAGTCCCTGTTCGTGTGCTCGGGCGATCCGCGCGTAGTCCCGCTGCGAGATGCGCCCAGCCGCGAGGGCGCGCCGGGCGTCCTCGACGGAGGGATAGTCGATCGGAATGAACAGATGGAAGCGGCCCGGTTCCGCGGGCCCGGAGACCCGGTACCCTCCCTCCGGTGTACGCAGGTCGCCGGCCGTGACCTTGGGACCGAGCGGCTCGCGCCCCAGGGCCGCGGTCATCGTGACGATGGCGCCGCGTTCGCAGTGCGCTTCGAGCACGCGCTCCTTCTTGCGAACCTCGATGCGGGCGATGGCCCGGCACGCGGGGGGCGGCGCCGGGGCGGGCGCCACCTCGGGCACCGACGGCGGCGGAGGAGCTTCGGGCGGGGCCAGCGGGGCGCGCCCCGCGCAGGCGACCACGAGGACGGCCACGGGCGCCGCCCAGCGCAGGAGCGCGAGCGGTTGATGGATCATGCGAAGCACATTCTGGCGCTGGGCCGCCGCGCGCGGTAGTCCGTCGCGCCACGCGCGCGGCAGGCGCAGCTCCGCGTGGACGGCGCTGGCAGCCGCGGCGTGCGTGGCGGCCGCCTCCGCCTCGGGTCGGGATGCAGCCGCCCCGGACGAGACGCTGATGCCGCTGGTGGGCGAGATCCGAACCGCGCTCGTCGAGCCCGACGACACCCTGCTCGACGTCGCCTACCGCAACCGGCTGGGATTCGAGTCGGTCGCCCGGATGAATCCGGGGGTCGATCCCTGGATCCCGGAGCCCGGGACGATCGTGCGGCTGCCGACCCGCGTCGTGCTGCCGGCCGTCGACCCCGAGGGACTCGTGATCAACGTTCCGGAGATGCGGCTCTACGATTTCAGCGTCGAGCCGGGGCCCGAGATCCTGGCGGCGGCCGTCGGTGACGCGGAGGACCCGACCCCGATCGGCGACTTCCGGATCGGGAAGAAGCGCACCGATCCCTTCTGGAACGTGCCGGACTCGATCCGGGCCGAGAAGCCCGAGCTGCCCGCCGTCGTGCCGCCGGGGCCGGAGAATCCGCTCGGCGGGCGCTGGTTGACGATCGGGAGCAGCTCGTACGGCATCCACGGCACGAACGTACGCTGGTCGATCGGACGCATGGCTACGCACGGATGTGTGCGGCTCTACGAGGACGACGTGCAGCGCCTGTTCGAGCGCATCCCGACGGGAACCCGCGTCCAGATCATCTACCAGCCGTACCTGTGGGGGCGATCCGGCGACCGCATCTACTTCTCGGCGCATCCCGACCTGTACGGGCGCCACCCGGACCGGCTCGCGAGCGCACTCCACGTCCCCCGAGCGCTCGGTCTCCTCGAAGCAATCGATGTCGAACGCGTCTGGCGCGCGGTCGAAGAGGTGCGAGGCGAGCCGATCGAGGTGGGCCGGATCCCCGACGCCTCGATCGGGCGCAGGGGCGCTACTTCGTCACCCCCTTCCTGAAGATCGCATCGGCCTTGCGGGCCGCATCGTCGGCCCGGTCGGCCGCCTCGCGCGCCGCCGCCTCCGCGGCCTCGGCGCGCCGGACGCTCTGCTCCGCCGTCTGCTGAGCCGCATTGGCGCGGTCCTCGGCCGCCTTGGCCTGGCGCATCGCCGCCTCGGTCTTTGCGTTGAGCTCGTCGAGGCTCGCCTGCAGACCCGAGACATCGCCACGCGAGGCGCACCCGGCCAGGGACAACGCGAGCAACGCCGCAAGCGCTCCGCCCGTCCAATTCGAGGCTCTCATCAGATTCCTCCTTCTCCAAGCCGCTTCTCTAGCACGAGGCGTGCCAAGGGGGAGGGAGCGGCGGACCCGCGGGGAGCGCGTGGGGCGGCGTGCCTCAGGACTGCACGAGATTTCGCCACAAATGGGGCAATGCGGCGGTCTCGCGCTCCACGATGGTTCGGACCGGTCCGTCGAGCTTCGCGAAGGCATCCGGGCCGGCGTCCAGCCGGATGCCCACCGACTGCGGCTCGGTGATGGGGCGGCCGATCTCGCTGACCATGAAGCATTCCGCGGCCCGCACGCCCGAAAGCTTCGCACACGCCGCTGCGACGCGTGCGGCGCTCACGGAGTAGAGCTTCCCCACGTGCGTGACGGGATTCTTCCCGGCGTACGCCTCGAGGACCATCGGACGCATCGGCGTGATGAGCCCGGAGAGCCGGTTCCCGCGCCCGACCTGGCCGTCGTCTCCCGCCTCCGCCGAGGTTCCCGACAGGGTGAGATACTCGGAGCGCCCGATCTCGTCCGCTGCGTTCACGTCGATCTGGACCTCTCCGAATCCGGCTTCCCGGACCGCGCCGGCGCACAGGTCCCGGACTGCGCCCACGGCCCGGCGATAGGCCTCGGAGTCGGCCACGAAGCGGGAGACCATGGCCGCCGCCACCGTGAGCCGCAGCGCCGAGCCGCGACGGACGACCATGATCTTGACGTCCTCGCCGATCGCCGGAACGCGCGACTTCGTCTCGGGCGCGTTGAGGCGGCTTTCGAGCTCGAGCGCGAGCGCCTCCGAGGAGGTCAGCGGCGCGAATCCCACGCCGATGCTGGTGTCGTTGGCACGGGGCGAGGCGCCGCTTCCGCGATCGAACAGATCGAGCAGCTCGCTCGCGCTCGGCCGAACCTCGACGTGGACCTCGACCTGGCCGGTCGGGAGGTTGCGAACGGGGCGAATTGCCTCGTCGACCGCGGCCCTCGCGATGCGGTCGACGGGAATCTGCGTCTCTCCCCAGGCGGTGGTCGCTCGCCCCGCCATCGTGACGACGACGGGTGCGAGCCATTCGCCTCCGCCGTACTCGACGCGTGTCTGACCGGCGCACAGCAGCGCCTTGTCGACGTTGTGATGCAGGATCCTCCCGGCTCGCTCGAGGTACTCGCGGGACAGACGCCGCGAGAACGCCTCCGCCGCCCGGTCGCAGAGCGAATCCGGGTGACCCACGCCCTTCCGTTCGACGATCTCGAGCTCGCGACGAGCGGGATCGAGCGGAAGATTCTCCATCGCGATGTCCATGCTTCCTCCCCGGCAGAGGTCCGACGCAAGGCGCGTGCCAGCTGAGCTAGCATGGGGCCCTGCGGTCATGGACAGCTTCGCCGAGCAACGCGAACGGATGGTCCGGACGCAGATCGCGAGCCGCGGCGTCCGCGACCCGGCCGTGCTGGCCGCCATGCGGGCCGTGCCGCGCGAACGCTTCGTCAGCGAAGCGCTGGCCCCCTACGCCTACGAGGACCGACCGCTGCCCATCGAGGCGGGGCAGACGATCTCGCAGCCGTTCATGGTCGCCACGATGGCGAAGGCGCTGCGGCTCTCGGAACGCGACCGCGTCCTGGAGGTCGGGGCCGGCTCGGGCTACGCGGCCGCCGTGATCAGCCGCATCGCCGCCGAGGTGTACGCCGTCGAGATCCACGAGCCTTTGTTTGCGCTGGCAAAATCGCGCATCGAGGCGCTGGGCTACGACAACGTGCACCTGCGACACGCGAACGGCAGCCTCGGCTGGGTCGAGCACGCGCCCTACGATGGCATCCTGGTCTCCGCGGGCGCGCCGGCGGTTCCGAAGCCCCTGCAGGATCAGCTCGCGGTGGGTGGACGGCTCGTGATCCCGCTCGGGCATTCGCCGATTTCGCAGGTCCTGGTGCGGGTCACGCGGGTCGGAGAAGACGCGTTCGAGCGCGAGGATCTGGATCTCGTCGCGTTCGTGCCCCTCGTCGGCGCAGAGGGATGGTCGGATCCGTCGTCCGAGCGGCGGGCGCACTGATCCTCCCCTCGCGGCCGGCGCCGCCCCTGCGACGCTGGGCCACACCGGAGCGCACCGCGCTGCGACGCGTTGCGACGCCTTCCCCAACCGGCGCTGCCGAGGGGCTTCGGAATCCGCGTGCAGCGGGGCCGAGCGGATGCCGCCGGCGCCTCGAGCCGCCTGCGCCGCGCTGGCACGGTTGATGCTTCCCCTGTGTCCGGAGCGGGCGCGACGCGCGCCGCGGGCGGCGCCGGCTCGCGACGAGAAGTCGGGAGGGATGAGTATGTCTGTCGAGGCGTACTGCCAGAAGCCAGCCCGTACGATCGACGCTGCGGAAACGGCGCAGGTGGCCGCCGAGCGGATGGACAAGGACGGTGTCGGCTGCCTCGTGGTGGTGGAGAAGGGACGTCCGGTCGGCATCCTGACCGACCGCGAGCTCGTGCTCGAGATCCTGTGCAACAAGCTCGACGCCAGCGCCGTCGGCGTCACGGAGATCGCGGCGCGGCCCGTGGTGACGATCGCGGAGGATGCGCCGCTCGCCGAGGCGGCGCAGCGGATCCGCCGCCACGCCGTGCGGCGTCTCGCGGTGGTCGACAACAAGGGCAAGCTGGTGGGCGTGATCGCAGCGGACGACCTGCTGCAGCTGGTCGTGGGTGAGCTCGGGGGTCTCGCGAAGGCGGTTCGCTCCCAGTCGCCGAGCGGGCGGTGAGAGGAGGAGCGATGCGTGCGGTAGCGCACTATCAACGCGACGTGGTGACGATTCCGCAGGGCGCGACGGCGCGCGAAGCGGCGGTTCGGATGCGAGCCGAGGAAATCGGCTCGCTCGTGGTGATGGACCGTCGAAGGCCGGTCGGCATCGTGACGGATCGCGACCTGCTACGCGAGGTGATCTCCGCCGGGCGCGAATCGGAGCGCACGCGGGTCGGCGCCGTGATGAGCCGACCGTTGTTGACGGTCGACGCGTCCGAACCGCTCGAGCGCGTCGTCGAGGTGATGTCGGTCAACGGCATCCGACGCGTTCCCGTGCTCGCCGGGGAGAAGCTCGCCGGCATCGTGACGATGGACGACGTGCTCGCGTCGCTGAGCGACGAGCTCGCAGACCTCTCCGAGGGGATTCGCCGGGGCTTCCGCGCCGCGCGGGTGCGGCGGATGTTCCACCAGCTCGGCGAGCTGGCCGCGACGGCGGGCGACGAGCTGCGGCGGCTGCGCGACGAAACCCGGGGAACCCTCTCGAAGCGGTTCGAAGAGCTGCGCAAGCGGCTGCCCTGAAGCGAGGCGAAGCGGCGGATCCGGGGCTCCGGCGGCCGCTACAGCGCCGGGAGCGTCGCACTCGAAGCCGCGGTTCCCACGAGCAGCACCGATAGCAGGAAGACCAGCACGAGACTCAAGCCGATCGCCAGCACGCAGACGACGAGCGCGCGTTCGGTGCTCACGTCGAGCGCCTGACGCGCGGCGATGAAGAAGGCCACGGTTGCCGCCGCATGTGCCGCGAGGCCCACCACTGCGCGCAGCGGTCCCAGTGGCAACGCACACAGGGCGAGACCGAACAGCGGCGCCGCGGCGAAGCCGAGGGTCCGGAGCAGCTCGGCGAAGTCGGACGTGTACGCGAAGCTCTTGACGCCGATCTGCCAGATCACCCACGCCGCGAAGCCCCAGACGATGAATCCGCCCAGAACACCCAGCACCAGCCCGACCCATCCATCCTGGCCGAACGCGCCGACGCCGCGCGCCAGGCCGGCCAGCGCGACCACGAGCGCCGCCTGCCCGAGCGCGGCGGGGTCGTCCTCGAGCTCGTCGTAGACGGACGCGTCGAACCGCAGCGCGGCGACGACTCGCTGCGGGAAGCTCCTCCCGACGGGAAGCACGCGTTCGCCCGGATCGTGGAGCGTCATGATCGTCTCCGCCGGTGCTCGCGCGCAACCGTCTCGAACTCAGGGTACCGGGGCGTCGGGCGGAGGCGGGTAGACGGCGTTGGCCTGCGGCCCTTCGTCACCGGGCTCCAGGTTCAGCGCAACCCGCTGCCCCTCGTGAAGCTCCTCGAACGCGAGTCCGTGCTTGAGCGCGTTGCGGTGAAAGTAGACCTGCTCACCGCCGTCCGTGAGTATGAAGCCGTAGCCATCTTCGCGAAACACGCGGTCCACGATGCCGAGGTACGGCGGCTCGGGAAGGCGCAGCACGCGCGTGTCGCGGCGCCTCTGTCGCAGTCGACGGAGCTCGCGTTCGAACGCGTCGAGCGTCTCGTTCAGCGCCTGACCGACCTCGTCGCGGGTGCGGACCGCGACGATTCCCACGCCGCGAACGTCCGCCGAGATCCGCACTTCCTGGGCGCCGTGGCGATGGTGGCGCGTCGGGCGCGCCGCGATGCTCACGTCGATCAGGTCGGTATGGTTGGCCGCGAGTCCCTCGAGCCGCTCCTCCGCGGCGTGGCGCTCCGCCTCATCGAGCTTGTCGAGCTTGTACCAGTGGATCTCCACCGTCGCTGCCAACCGCAGGGCGCGGCTCAGCCGCGCGCCCCTCCCTTCTTCGGGTCTCCATCCGTTTCGGATTGCACGCCGCGTGCCAAGTCGGCGTCCCCGCCGGGCGCCCCTCCACTGAATCCGATCAGTCGCTGCGCCATCTGCTCGAGTGCCCGGTCGATCGCGAAGCACAGCGTATCCGGCTCGTCCGGGGCACCCATCGCGACGCCGGTCAGCGCTTCCAGCGCCTCGTCGACGGACCGGATCGGCAGCACCCGGAACCGGCCCGCCTCGATGGCCGCCACCACGTCCGCGCGCAGCGTCAGGTTCTCCACGTTGGCTTCGGGAATCAGCGCGCCCTGCGTACCGGTCAGCTCGACGCTGCGACAGCAGTCGTAGAAGCCCTCCACCTTCTCGTTCAGGCCACCCACGGCCTGGACCTCTCCGACCTGGTTCACCGAGCCGGTCACCGCGAGATCCTGGCGGAGCTCGAAGCCCCCGACGCGGGACAGGATCGCGAGCAGCTCCGCCAACGAGGCCGAGTCGCCATCGATCGGACCGTACGACTGCTCGAATGCCAGCGACGCGACGAGCGAGAGCGGCCGCACACGCGCAAAGCGGTTGCGAAGGAAGCCCTCCAGGATCAGCACGCCCTTGTCGTGGCGCGCTCCCGAGAGCTTGGCCTCGCGTTCGATGTTCACGATGCCGCGCTGCCCCAACCCCACGGTCGCCGTCACGCGACCCGGGTGACCGAACGCGCGTCCGCCCAGCTCCATGACGGACAGTGCATTGACCTGACCGACGCGCGCGCCCCGCACGTCGATCAGGATCAGACCGCGCTCGACGGCCTTGCGGATCTCCTGATCGATCCGATCCAGGCGGTGCTCGCGGTCCAGGATCGCCTCCTCGACGTGCGCCCGTCCCACGCTCGAATCGTCGCGCCGGTGCGCCACCGCGCTGGCCTCGCGCGCCGCGTCGAGCACGCGCTCGCTGCCGAGATCGATGCGCCTCCGGTCGCCCGATTCGCGGACGGCCAGCTCCACCACCGCGTCGAGCGCGTCGGATTCGAAGGGCAGCAGTACGTCCTCCTCGACGAGTCGCGCGATGCGCCCGCAGAGCGTGCGCGTGGCGGCCTCCGTCCGCTCCACGACGGGAGAGAAGTCGGCGAGGATCTTGAAGAGGTCTCCGAACTCCTCGTCGACGGCGAGCAGCATTTCGAACAGCCAACGCGGGCCGACGAGGACGACCTTCGTTTCGACCTTGACCGGCTGGGGCCGGATCGCGGCGGGCGTCAGCATCACGAAGGGATCGTACGCCTCGATCTCGACGCGGCCGGAACGCAGCGACCGGCGCAGGATCCGCCATACGAAGGGCTCGACCAGCGCGTCTTCCGCCGAGAGCACGATGGCTCCGCCGTCCGCGCGGAGCAGCGCGCCCGCCTGGATCCGGCGAAAATCGGTCACCAGACGGCCGAAGCGATCCGACACCCGATCGATGGTCCCGAACAGGTTCTTGTACGTCGGGCTGTCGACCACCATGGTCGGCGGCGTCTCCGTGCGGGAGTTGTCGACCACCACGTTCACGTCGTAGAGGCCGAGCGCGTCCTCCGTGGGCGCCGCGCCCATGAGCATCGCGATCGGGGACTGCGAGGGCTCGCTCGAGCGGAAGGGCTCGAGGTGATGGAGCAGGTACTCCATCATCTCGTTCAGGTGTTCGGTCAGCTTCGCGTTGCCGAAGCGGTAGGCGATCGAGTTGATCCGCGGCTCGATGAGGCGGCGCGCGAAACCCCGCTCGATCGCGTGGACCTCCTCGTCGACGCGGTGGCGCTCCTCGCGACTCCGCTCGAAATAGTCGCGCAGCTCGTGCTCGATGCGCCGGCGGGCGTCTTCGAAGCGCCGGATGCGATCCGGCGGCAGTGCCGCCCATTCGTCTTCCGATTCGATGGGCTTGCCGCCGACGATGGGCGCGAACGCGACGTTCCCCTGCGGCGTGATCCGGATCGCGAAGTCCTCCTTCGCCGCCAGCTCGTTGAGCTCCTGTTCCTCCTTCCGCTGCCGCTCCTGGAACGCCTCCAGCACGCGCGCCTTCTCGGCGTCGAACGCCTCCTCGCGAAATGCCTTGGGCAGGTCCTCGCGCAGCTCCGAGAGAAACGACGTGATCTCGGCGCGCAGCCGATTGCCGTCTCCGGCCTTGAGACGGATCGGCCTCGGCTGCACCGGATCCGCGAAATTGTGCAGGTAGATCCAGTCGGACGGGGCGCCGTTTCGGTGCAGCATCCGGCGCGCGATCGCCGCGATCCGCTCGAGCCGCTCCGGGCCGGCGGCGCCACAGGCATAGACGTGATAGCCGGCGCTCTTCATGCCGAGCGCGAGCCGCATGGCGCCCATCCCGCGCTCGTCTCCGAACCTCGAGGACGGTGCGACGTCCGAGGTCCCGGCGATTCCGAGCGCGCGCACGTTGGCGCGAAAGCGGGCCTGATCCGCGGAAAGCGCGCGGGGCTCGGGGGCGGGCTTCACCGGACCACCCGGCGCCGCACGCGGGCCCGCAGCACGCCGGCGCGCAGGCTCACCTCGACCTCCGCTTCCTCGAAGCCGACGGGAAGCAGAAGCGCGCGGCGGAAGGAGCCCGGATTCCGTTCGCGATGCGCCGGGCGCGCACGGCTCGTCGGCACGATGCGGGTGCGGGTCCCCTCGATCACGAGGCGGTCGTCCACGAGCCGGACCTGCACGTCGGTGCGTCGCACGCCGGGCAGGTCGACCTCGACCCACACCTCGTCGTCGACCACGAACACGTCCGCCGGCGGCGCCGAGATCTGGGTGCCCCAGCGCGACCGAATCAGCTCGTCGAAGCGCCGCTCGATTTCCTCGATCGAAGGCCAGGGGGCGCGCACTTCCCAGCGCATCCAGATTCCTCCGCGGGCGCCCGCTGCGCGGGCGCCGACACGTCCCGCACGCTCAAGCTAGCACTCGGCGCGTCTCGCGGTCAGACCGCAGCCGAGGTCGAGGCGGCGGCGTTCCGCGAGATCGGCGGGGCGATCCGGGCGGCGATCGGCCCGCCGCTCCGCGCGGCGCGCCGGACGCCGAACGGTCGCGAACGTTGCCGGACGCGCGCGTTGGCAGCCGATCGCCGTTCCTGCGATCATCGCGAGAGCGGCGGCCCGGAGCTGCGCTCGGAGACGAGGCACATGGTCCCTCCCAAGACGCTCCGAAAGGTCGGCCCCGGCGTCTTCGAGCTGGGAACCGACTTCCGCAAGGGCATGCGCGTCCCGGTGCGGCTGTTCGCCACCGACGAGCTGGCGCGCGAAATGGACGACCAGGTGTTCGTCCAGTCCGCCAACGTCGCCACGTTGCCGGGCATCGTCGGCGCCAGCTTCTGCATGCCCGACGCGCACTGGGGATACGGCTTTCCGATCGGCGGCGTCGCGGCCGTGGACCCGCGCAGCGGCGTGATCTCGCCGGGAGGCATCGGCTTCGACATCAACTGCGGCATGCGCCTCGTGCGTACCAACCTCACCTGGGCCGAGGTCGAGCCGAACCTGCCGCGTCTCGTCGATGCCCTGGCGGCGCGCGTGCCGGCGGGCGTCGGGTCGCGCGGCTTCGTGCGGCTCGGGCGCGACGAGTTCCGGGACGTGCTTCGCGACGGCGCGCGCTGGGCCGTGCGCCAGGGGTACGGGATTCCCCTCGACCTCGAGTACACGGAGGGCGGGGGCTGCCTGGCCGGGGCCGACCCGAAGCACGTCAGCGACCGCGCCATCGAGCGGGGCTACCGGCAGCTCGGAACACTCGGCTCGGGCAACCACTACCTCGAGATCCAGGTGCTCCGCCCCGACGGCATCTTCGACGAGAAGCTCGCACGTGCCTTCGGACTCGAGCTCCCGGAACAGGTCGTCGTCATGTTCCACTGCGGGAGCCGAGGCTTCGGTCACCAGGTCGCGACCGACTACCTCGATACCTTCCTGCGGGCGATGCCGAAGAAATTCGGGCTCGATATCATCGACCGCGAGCTCGCCTGCGCGCCCTTCGCGTCGGAGGAGGGTCGCGCGTACTTCGCCGCGATGGCCTGCGCCGCGAACATGGCATTTGCCAACCGTCAGGTGATCCTGCACCGGATCCGCGAGGTGTTCTCGAGCATCCTGCGCCGCG